>NZ_CP050902.1:2717768-4076652 GCF_012272695.1 Nocardioides sp. JQ2195 | reverse complement strand
CGATTGCGTCACACATGACCACCGAGGTCAACGCCTGTCCGTTTCCTGAAACAATTTCTCCACAGCTTTGTCCACAGGCTGTGAGGATCGGACCGTCGCTGTGGACAACGCTCTCACAGGCTTGGCCCACCGCCCGCATTCTTCACAGTTCCTGCTGGTCAGAGGGCATTTTCGGGACTCTGTGACGGGGGTCACTCGGCGGTTCCGGAGTTGGCCGTGCGGGGGTGTCGGGGAGCCTCGGTGGTCCTGAACGTAACAAGGGCAGGGCCCCCGGATCAACCCGTCATCCACAGGTTGTGGGCGGCTGGGTTTGACCCCCTCTTCGAGCAACGCGTACCGTTGCTTGGTCACCCCCGGTGTCGACCGGTGCCGCATGTCCACGACTGTCCGGCCAGATCCGTCTGGCCGGCCTTGCGTGGGTGGGCGGTGCCAGCCGAAACAGAGCTGCCCGTCGTGTTGGGCATCGGCGGTGCAGACCAGCCGGACCAACTGTCCTGAACCCATCCTCCAGGGGAGATAAAGCTCGTGAGCAAGCGTACCTACCAGCCGAACAACCGCCGCCGTCACAAGGTGCACGGTTTCCGCCTGCGCATGCGGACCCGCGCCGGCCGCGCCATCCTGTCCTCGCGTCGTCGCAAGGGCCGCGGCAAGCTCGCTGTCTGAGCCTGCTGCTGAATCTGCGCGGCCTTGCTGCCCCGGGAGAACCGCCTCACCTCGGGTGACGACTTCCGGAACGCTTCTCGCAAGGGCCGCCGCGCCGGCTCGAAGACGCTCGTCGTCCACCTCTGGGTGGCCGACGGCCCCACCACTGATCCGGCCCGCGTCGGATTCGTGGTGAGCAAGGCAGTCGGCAACGCGGTCACCCGCAATCGAGTGCGACGTCGTCTACGTCATCTGGTCCGGGAGTTGCTCGCGCAGCTCCCGGATTCTGGCGTGCTCGTGGTCAGGGCCCTGCCGGCCGCCGCGGACGCGTCCGGCGATCGCCTGGCTGACGACCTGACCCACTGCCTGGCCCGGGTGGCGCCATGAAGTACCTGCTCATCGGGCTCCTGAAGGCCTACCGACTGCTGATCAGTCCCCTGTACGGTCAGGTGTGTCGCTTCCACCCGAGCTGTTCGGCCTACGCGCTGGAGGCGGTGACCCGACACGGGTCCATCCGCGGCAGCTGGCTCGCCGTACGCCGCCTGGCCCGTTGTCACCCGTGGTCCGCAGGGGGCTACGACCCGGTCCCCCCTGCTCGTTCCACCCCGGTGGAGGATGACCCCACCACCCCTCACAGCCCTCTTCAAGGAGTCTGAGTGTCCTTCATCGGCGACATCGGCCACTTCATCATGGTGCCGCTGTACTACGTGATCTCCGTCGTGCTGGTCGGCTTCCACAAGCTGTTCAGCACCTTCATGGACCCGGCTTCCGGGGCGGCCTGGGCGCTGTCGATCGTCGGCCTGACGCTGGTCATCCGGGCCGCACTGATCCCGCTGTTCGTGAAGCAGATCAAGTCCTCGCGCAACATGCAGCTGTTGCAGCCGAAGGTGAAGGAGCTGCAGAAGAAGTACGGCCACGACCGTGAGCGTCTGGCGCAGGAGACGATGGCGCTCTACAAGGAGGCGGGCACCAACCCGTTCGCGTCCTGCCTGCCCATCCTGCTCCAGATGCCGATCTTCCTGGCGCTGTTCCGCCTGCTCGACCAGGCCGCCAAGCACGGCAAGGCGCACGGTGTCCTCAACGAGACGTTGGCCAAGCAGTTCGGCAACTCCGAGCTGTTCGGCGTGCCGATCGCCGGCACCTTCCTGAAGGCCGACGGCGACCACGGTCTCCAGGTCCTGGCGCTGTTCTTCGTGCTGGCGATGCTGGTGACCACGTTCACCACCCAGCGCCAGCTGATGACGAAGAACATGCCCGCCTCGGCGATGACCGGCCCCTACGCCCAGCAGCAGAAGATGATGCTCTACGTGCTGCCGGTGGTCTTCGCGATCGGTGGCGTCGCCTTCCCGATTGGTGTCCTGATCTACTGGACCGTCTCCAACCTGTGGACGATGGGCCAGCAGTTCTACGTGATCCGCAACAACCCCGTGCCCGGCACGCCCGCCGCCGAGGCCAAGGCCGAGCGCGACAAGCACAAGGCCGAGCGCAAGGCGCTCAAGAGCGGTGCCCCGGTGCAGGTTGACGGTCTCAACGAGACGGCTGCCGCGACGGAGGAGCCGAAGGCCCAGCCCCGTGTCCAGCCCAAGAAGCAGACGCGCAGCCAGCGGAACACCAAGAAGAAGAACCCCCCGAACAATCGTTCCTGATCGAAACCGAGAACCAAGGAGTTCCACACGTGACTGACGAAGTGACCGAGGAGAAGGCCCGCCCCTCTCGTGTCGAGCGCCTCGAGCACGAGGGCGACATTGCGGCCGACTACCTCGAGGAGCTGCTGGACATCGCCGACCTCGACGGCGACCTGGACATGGACGTCGAGGGCGATCGGGCCGCGGTCTCCATCGTCGGCGCCGACCTCAGCCAGCTGGTCGGTTCGCGCGGTGAGGTCCTGGAGGCGTTGCAGGAGCTGACCCGTCTCGCGGTCTACCGGGAGACCGGTGAGCGCTCTCGCCTGATGCTGGACGTCAGCGGCTACCGGGCCGACCAGCGAGCGACGCTGGTGAAGCTGGCCCAGGCGACGGTCGCGCAGGTGAAGGAGTCCGGCGAACCGGTCTCCCTCGACCCGATGACGCCCTTCGAGCGCAAGGTGGTGCACGATGCGGTCGCCGAGGGCGGATGCCGCTCGGAGTCCGAGGGCGTCGAGCCTCGCCGCCACGTCGTCGTTCTCCCGGCGTGAATGTGACGTCCTGATCGTGGTTTCACGTGAAACACCCTCCGCGCCGCCGGCCACGCCGGATGTGGCCCGGAGGGTTTTCTCATCGGAGCGCCTGCCGTTGATCGAGGCGTACGCCGCGAGCCTCGCCGACGCGGGAACAGTGCGTGGCCTGATCGGTCCACGGGAGGTGCCCCGCCTGTGGGAGCGTCACCTGCTGAACTGTGCCGTCCTCGCCGAGGCGATCCCTGAGAGCTCTACGGTGTGTGACATCGGCAGCGGTGCGGGCCTGCCGGGCCTCGTGCTCGCCGTGGCTCGACCTGACCTGCGGCTCACGCTCGTGGAGCCACTGATGCGACGGACGACCTATCTGTCCGAGGTGGTCGAGGAGCTCGGGCTGGACACGGTCGAGGTGGTTCGCGGCCGCGCCGAGGTGCTGCACGGGGCGCGAACCTTCGACATCGTGACGTCACGTGCCGTGGCGCCCCTCGACCGGCTGCTGGAGTGGTCGATGCCCCTGGTCGCCGACCACGGTCAGCTGGTGGCGATGAAGGGATCGTCGCTCTCCGAGGAGATCGAGGTGGCTCGGACCGTCCTCTCCCGGTTCCACTGCACCGAGCCGGAACCACTCACCTTGGGCACCGGCGTGATCGACCCTGAGACTTTTGCGGTGAGGGTGGCATGGGCGGAGGGTCGGAGGGTAGGTTTGGTCGCTCCGGCCACGTCCGCGAGCAAGAAGAAGAACTCGGGTGCTGGGGGTCGAAAGGGCCAGCGGAGCGGCGGTCGTCGCTGAGCGCAGTCCGCGCTTGCACCATTCCCGAGAAATAGTTATCCACCGGCAATTTGCCGTCTGCTGAGCGTGGTTCTCCACAGAAGCAGGACCACTATCCACAGGAAGGTCGTCCCGTGGTTTCACGTGAAACGTCCTCATCGGCACCGGGATTCGTCGTACGGACCGCCGCGGACCTGGCCGAGAACACGCCGGGCTTCCAGGACGAGACCACGCCGCTGGCCCGGGCCACCGAGCACTCCATCCTGGCTCGACGTACGGCGTACGGCCGCTCCTCGGTCGGTCGACCGGCTCGCACTCGCGTGATGGTGGTGGCCAACCAGAAGGGCGGCGTCGGCAAGACCACCTCGGCGGTGAACCTGGCGGCCGCGCTGGTGCAGCTCGGCCAGCGGGTCCTGCTGATCGATCTCGACCCCCAGGGGAATGCGTCCACCGCGCTCTCGATCGACCACCATCGCGGCATCCCGGGCACCTACGACATGCTCGTCGACGGGACTCCCCTGCAGGAGGTCGCCCAGCAGAGTGGTGACCTGGAGAACCTGTTCGTCGTCCCGGCGACGATCGACTTGGCGGGCGCGGAGATCGAGCTGGTCTCCGCCGTGGCCCGCGAGAGCCGCCTGCACAAGGCGATCAACGCCCATCCGCTCGTCGGGGGCGAGGAGGCCGGCGAGGATCGATTCGACTACGTGCTGATCGACTGCCCGCCGTCCTTGGGGCTGCTCACCCTCAACGCACTGGTCGCCGGCGAGGAGATGCTGATCCCGATCCAGGCCGAGTACTACGCCCTCGAGGGTCTGGGCCAGCTGCTCGAGACCGTGGAGATGGTCAAGAAGCACCTCAACAACCGTCTCGAGGTCTCCACCATCCTGATCACGATGTACGACGCTCGCACCCGGCTCGCGGCGGGAGTGGCGGACGAGGTGCGGGAACACTTCGGCGACACCGTGCTGAAGACGTCGATCCCCCGCTCGGTGCGCGTCTCGGAGGCCCCGTCCTACGGCCAGACCGTGATGACCTACGATCCGGGATCACCAGGCGCACTCAGCTATCTCGAGGCCGCGCGCGAGGTGGCGACCAAGGGAGCGAAGCCATGAACCAGAAGCAGACGCAGCGACGCGGGTTGGGCCGAGGACTCGGCGCGCTGATCCCAACCAGCCCCGTGGTCGAGGAGCCCGAGGCACGCAGGGACGACCACGCGTCCGATGCCGCCTCGTCCTCCTCTTCCTACGCCACTCCGTTGCGATCGGGTGGCGCCACGCCGACCAACGGGTCGGATCGGGCGGCGTCCACGTCGTCGTCCGCTCCCGCGGCCGACCCCTCGGCTGCCGCCGACGGCCAGGACGTCGCGCCCGCCGACTCCGTCGAGGAGCCCGCGCTGGTCGCCGGGGCCTACTTCGCCGAGCTGCCGCTGACCAGCATCACCGCGAACGCCCGCCAGCCCCGCCAGGTCTTCGAGGAGGAGGCGATGGCGGAGCTGGTCCACTCGATCCGCGAGGTCGGGCTCCTCCAGCCCGTCGTCGTACGCCGTCTCGCGCAGGATGACGCGAAGGGTGAGCCCGCCTACGAGCTGATCATGGGTGAGCGTCGTTGGCGCGCCTCGCAGGAGGCCGGGCTCGACGTCATCCCGGCGATCGTTCGCCAGACCGACGACAACGACATGCTCCGCGACGCGCTCCTGGAGAACCTGCACCGATCGCAGCTCAATCCCCTGGAGGAGGCGGCGGCGTACGGCCAGATGCTGGAGGACTTCGAGTGCACGCACGAGGAGCTCGCCAGCAGGATCGGCCGTTCCCGCCCCCAGATCAGCAACACGCTGCGCCTGTTGAAGCTGTCGCCGGCTGTCCAGCGTCGGGTGGCCGCCGGGGTGCTCTCCGCGGGTCACGCGCGTTCGCTGCTCGCGGTCGAGAATCCCGACATCCAGGACCGGCTCGCCCAGCGGGTCGTCTCCGAGGGCATCAGCGTCCGTGGACTCGAGGAGATCGTTGCCGTCGGTGACCACGGTGGCAAGGGTCCCCGCACGCAGCGCAGCAAGCCGTCCGCCCCCGGCCTGAGCGAGCTGGCCGATCGGCTCTCCGACCGACTGGAGACGCGGGTCAAGGTCGACCTTGGCCGCAGCAAGGGCAAGATCACCGTGGAGTTCGCCTCCATGGAGGACCTGCGGCGGATCATGGACATCATGGACCCGCGCAACCGTAGCGACAGGCCGATCTAGCCACAAGTCGTTTTGTCGACAAAGCGACAAGACGACAGATCGCTAGGTCTATAAACGTCGCAATCCCGGGTCCGCGCGGGAGCTGCGAGGGCCCGGTGGGACGGGCGAGCCAGCTCAGCCCTTCTTGGCGGCGCGCTTGGCCGCCCGACGGGCCGCGCGTTCCTTCTTCTCCGCGATGTCGAGGCGCTCGGCCTCCTCCGGGGTCGGCGCCGAGCCACCGTGGGAAGCGGGAAGCCACCACGCGCCCTCGGGCTGCTCCTCCGCGGGATAGCTGCGGATCGTCTCGTCGAGCAAGGCCTCGAGCCGGCGCTTCAGCTCGGCAGTCTCCGACACCGGGTCCTTGCCCGTGGGGAACATCGGCTCGCCGACGGCCAAGGCGATGGTCTTTCCGCGCGAGAAGTCCTTGGGGTGGTCCTTGGTGATCAGTCGGTGCGTGCCCCACATGATCACGGGCAGCAGCGGAACGCCGGCCGCGGCCGCGATCCGGACGGCACCGGACTTGATCTCCTTGATCTGGAACGAGCGCGAGATCGTGGCCTCCGGGAAGATCCCGACCGCCTCACCCTCCTTCAGGTAGCGCACCGCGTCGTGGAACGACTGGATGCCCTCGCCCCGGTCGACCTCGATGTGGTGCATCGACCGCATCACGGGTCCGCCGACGGGGTGGTCGAAGATCTCCTTCTTGGCCATGAACCGGACCTTGCGGCCGGAGGGGTTCGCCGCGAGACCGCCGAAGACGAAGTCGGCGTACCCGATGTGGTTGCAGGCCAGCAACACCCCACCCTTGCGCGGCACGTGCTCGGCACCGGAGAAGGTGAACCGCAGTCCGAGCGCCCGGAAGGCCACCTTTGCGGTGGCAATGATCGGCGGGTAGGTGAAGTCGCGCAACGGAGCTCTCCTCGACGTGGTGGAAGCACTAGCATGGAGCATCAGTGGTCATCGTGCACCGCCAGCACCCCATCTGAGAACGCACACCCACGAGCAAGCGAGGCAGCCCATGTCGCGCAGGACGGTTCCGCTCACGCTCGACAACCTGGACGGACTGCCGAGCGGCTGTCGACGCTGCCTGTTCTGGGAGCTGGACCCGGTGCGCCGACAGCGCCTCGACGACGACGAGAGCGTCGAGCAGAAGCAGGCCTGGCTCTCGGAGGTGCTGCGTGACTGGGGATCCTGCGGGCGGGTGGCCCTCGTCGACGACGAACCGGTCGGACACGTGGTCTGGGCGCCGACTCGCTACGTCCCGGGGGCGAGCAACTTCCCCACGGCGCCGGTCTCACCGGATGCCGTGCTGCTGACCACGGCGTACGTCGACCCGGAGTGGCGCGGGCACGGCATCGGACGCCTGTTGATCCAGGGCCTGGCCAAGGACCTGATCAAGCGCGGGGACGTGCAGGCCGTCGAGGCCTTTGCCTCCACCCGGAGCGGACCGTTCGGTCACTGCGTGGTGCCCCAGGGGTTCCTGGCCAGCGTCGGGTTCAAGACGCACCGGACGCACCCGGTCCATCCGCGGATGCGGATGGAGATCCGGTCGATGCTGACCTGGAAGGACGAGGTGGAGCTGGCGATCGAGCGTGTGCTGGGCGTCGTACGTCCGAAATCACCAGCGCCGAAGGCAGCCCCTGGGGGACTGCCTCCGGCGCGAAGCGGACTGGGCCGATCAGGACTGGGCCGATGAGGACCGGACCGATCAGGACCGGGCCGGGATCGACTCAGTTGATGAACTGGTCGAGCTCCTTGAGCAGCGCAGCCTTGGGCTTGGCGCCGACGATGGACTTCACGACCTCACCGTTCTGGTAGACGTTGATCGTGGGGATGCCGGTCACGCGGTAGCTCGCCGGGGTGACGGGGTTCTCGTCGACGTTGAGCTTGAAGAAGCCGAGCTTGTCGCCGTGCTCTCCGGCGATCTCGTCGAGGATCGGGGCGACCTGGCGGCACGGGCCGCACCACTCGGCCCAGAAGTCCACGAGGACGGGCTTGTCTGACTTGAGGACCTCGGCGTCGAACTCGGCGTCGGTCACGGCTGCAATGTTGCCCACGGTTATCCCTTTCTGGTTCCCGGGCTGTCCGGGCTGGAAGCTTGGACTGGTGTTGCTCTGATGGAACAGCAAGCCACCGACGATCATTCCCGCGGCGGCAGACGTCGGCCCGACGTGCGGGCCCAGCGGTCAGGCTCCGGCGGTCTGCGCGGCCTCGATGACGGCCTCGGCCTCGACTGCCGTCTCGGCACTGGCAGCGGCGTGGTCGAGGTCGGCGATGTAGCGCTCGGCGTCGAGTGCGGCCGAGCAACCAGTGCCGGCAGCGGTGATCGCCTGGCGGTAGTGGTGGTCGACCAGGTCGCCGGCGGCGAAGACGCCCTCGATGTTGGTGCGGGTGGAGGGGTGGTCGACCAGGACGTAGCCGTTCTCGTCGAGGTCCACCTGGCCGGTCAGCAGCTCCGAGCGCGGGTCGTGCCCGACGGCGATGAACAGGCCGGTGACGTCGAGCTGACGCTCCTCACCGGTCACGGTGTCGCGCAGGGTCAGGGACTCGAGGCCGTCGGTGCCGTTGATCGAGGCCACCTCGGAGTTCCAGGCGATGTCGAGCTTCGGGTCGGCCAGGGCGCGCTCCTGCATGATCTTGGAGGCACGCAGCTCGTCGCGTCGGTGGATCAGGGTCACCTTCGAGCCGAAGCGGGTCAGGAAGGTGGCCTCCTCGACGGCGGAGTCCCCGCCGCCGACCACGGCGATGTGCTGGTCGCGGAAGAAGAAGCCGTCGCAGGTGGCGCACCAGGACACTCCGCGGCCCGACAGCTCCGACTCGTTGGGCAGGTCGAGCTTGCGGTAGCCGGAGCCGGTGGCGAGGATCACCGAGCGGGCGAGGAACTCACCGTCGGCGGTGCGCACCACCTTGGGCGACGCGGTCAGGTCGACCGAGACGACGTCGTCGGCGATCAGCTCAGCGCCGAAGCGCTCGGCCTGCGCTCGCATCTCGTCCATCAGTGCCGGGCCCATGATCCCGTCCCGGAAGCCGGGGAAGTTCTCCACCTCGGTGGTGTTCATCAGCGCGCCGCCGGCGGTCACGGACCCCTCGAAGAGCAGGGGCTGCAGGTTGGCACGGGCGGCGTAGACGGCTGCGGTGTAGCCGGTCGGCCCGGAGCCGATGATGATCACGTTGCGGACGTCGTTGCTCATGGTGCGGTGGCCTCCCTGGCCTGTCGTCGATCGGGGCTGGAAAACCCGGGTGCTGGAACGGTACGTCCCTGCACAACCGATCCTAGAGGTGGATCATTCCTCGAGCGGCAGCGAGAGGGAACGCACCGGCTGCTCCGAGTCGGAGCCGCACACGTAGACCTCGACCCGGCGCTCCGAGGGCGTCGGCGGCAGGTAGAGGACGACGGCGTCCTTGCCGCGGAAGCTGGCCGGGCGGACCAGGCTGTCAGGGGGTACGTCGTGGGGCACGCACCGCTGCGCCAGGCGGAGTGCGCTGCGTTCCGATCGCTGGGCGTCCTTCAGCTCCTGGGTCCGGGGGCGTGGTTCGAGACCCTTGATGTCGGGCAGCGGGACCGACTTGGCGGCGTAGCCGGGAGCGCTCTCGGCAGCGTTCGGGGCCTCTGACGGCGGACGGACCGAGTCCTGGCTCCCACTGCCCGCGCCGCTGCTGGGCCGGGCGTCCTCCGCAACGCCCGAGTCGGCGTCGCCGGAGCCGGACTGCTGCGCGCTGGGAATCATCTGGCTCACCCCGAAACCGATCGCCACGACCGCCGCCGCGGAGAGCAGGTACGCCGGCCAGCGGCGGGGCCGTCGTGACGGCGCGGAGCCGATCGCGACGACCTCGTCGGTGCCGATCGCGACGACCTCGTCGGTGCCGGGAGAACCGGTCTCGGCCGACAGCTCGGCGAGGACCCCGTCGAGGCGCGCGACGACATCGGCCGGCATCGGCTCGTCGTGGCGCGCGGCGGCCAGCAGGCGGCGTACGGCCTCCTGCTCGGCGTCGCTCAGCTCGGGCTCGGTCAACGGGGACTCACCTCCTGGGGTCGCGGTCACGGGTGGGAAGGGACACTGCATCACGCCGGTCGTCGGGGTGGCCCGCGGGAAGGATCCGTTGATGGGACGGCCGAGGGGCCGGGCGGGTTCCCCGGCGTGGGGGGAGTCACCTCCGGTGCGCGCAGGACGCCCAGCAGGGGCGCCAGCCTGGCCCGCCCCCGAGCGCAGCGTGACTTGATGGTCCCGACCGCACACTCGAGGATCTCGGCGGCCTCGGCGACGCCGTACCCCTCCATGTCGACCAGGACGAGGGCGGCGCGCTGCTCCTCGGGCAGGGTGCGCAGCGCGTCCAGCACCACCGCCCGCTGCTCGGAGTCACTGGCCGCCTGCTCGGGCGTGGCGGCATCGTCGGAGGTGCTCAGCGCCCCGCGCCCGGCGTGCTCCTCGAGGTCGTCGGGCAACGCGTCCGCGGCGCGCACCTTGTTGCTGCGGATCCGGTCGAGGCAGGCATTGACGACCACGCGGTGCAGCCAGGTCGTCACCGCGGCGTCCCCGCGGAAGCCGTCGGCCCGGCGGAACGCGGAGATCAGGCCGTCCTGGAGCGCGTCGGCCGCCTCCTCGGGGTTGCCCATGGTGCGCAGCGCCACCGCCCAGAGCCGGTCGCGGTGGCGCGCGAACAGCTCCCCGAAGGCGTCACGATCACCGTCGACGTGCGCGCGCAACAGCTCCAGGTCGGTCCGGGTCATCCCCGGACCTGTACCTCGGCGATGCGTCCACGAAACCTGTCCTCGTGGGGAACCGAGGTCAACCACACCACGACGTAGCGGCCGGTGACGTCCTCCTCGGGACTGAGCTGGACGCGCCGATCCGACGAGACACCGGTGGCCACCGGGGTGAGGTCGTCCACCCGGGTCGGGGCCGTGGTGCCGGAGGTGACGTAGAGGTCCATCGCCGTCGGGTCGGCGCCGACGCGGACGACGACGTTGCGGACGAGGTGGTTGCGGCCCAGGTCGAGCACGATGCCGACCCCGGGCTTGAGGCCGTCCGGACCGAAGTCCTGCAGGTAGCCCGAGGTCTGCCACGAGGTGCCGGGGTCACCGTCGACGGCCAACCCGACGTCCTCGGGATTCTCCTGCGCAGGACTGCCCCACGGATCGAGGTCGCGCGCACCGGCCACCTTGATCGTCGAGATCGTGCCGTCGGTCCGCGAGGCCGTGCCGGAGTCGTCGGCGGGATCGGAGGAGTCGGTGCTGCGCCCGCGGTTGAAGGCATAGATCGACACCACCAGGATCACCAGGGCCGCGGCGATGATCCACGCCGTCCGCATCCAGTTGCGCCCGGGGACGGTGTCGTCCTCGGTGTCCTCCTCCGCGTCGAACGAGGGCGGCACCGAGCCGGTGCCGGTCTCCCACGGCCAGTAGCCGGTGGCGGCGTCGGCTCCCGGTCGCGTGCGACGGGCGGCCTCGCCGTTCGCCGGCTCGGGAGCGAAGAGCGGGCGCTCGGGAGCCTCCTCGAACGGTGGCGGCGGAGGTGCCGGCTCGGGATCCTTCTGCAGCCAGGCGAGGTCCTCGATGTCGTCGTCGAAGACGGGAACGCCGGCCACGGTCTCCTCGGCGGGCGTGGGGGTGGGCGGGGGTGCCTCGGGGGTCGGCTCCGGCGTCGGCTCGGGCTCGGGCTCGGCCCGGGGGCTCGGCTCCGGGTCCGGGGCCAGCACCAGTGCCTCGATCCTCGGGATCCGCGGGTGGGTGTTGCCGCGGGTGTGCGCGGCCTCCGCCTCGGCCATCGCGGCCGGGTCGCCGACGTACTCCATCAGGGTGGCGGCGATCGCGGCGGCCGAGTCGTAGCCGTGGTCGTGGGGACCGGGGTAGGGACTGAGCACCTCGTCGCACAGCGTGTCGAGGATGCGCGGGACCCCCGCACGGACCTGACGGGGACGCAGGGCTCTGCCGTGCTCCTGCGGCGCGGGCTTCACCGTGGAGGTGGAGATGCCCGGCCACTTGCCGGTCAGCGCGGCGTAGAGGAGTCCGGCCAGGTCGACCACCTCGGTGGTGGTGCGCCCCTCGGGGAGGCCGTGCAGGGCGGCGTCGACCGCGAAGCCGATCACCTTGACCGCCCCCCGGTCGTCGATCATCACGTTCTCCGGGACGAGTCGGCCGTGGGCCACCCCGGCGGCGTGGGCGTGCGCGATCATCTCGCTCACCTCGCCGATCACCCAGGCCGCGCGACGCGGCGCCAGTGGGCCCTCGGCGAGCATGTTGTTCAACGACACGCCCTGGCCCCACTCGTTGACCACGTAGCAGGTGTCGGCGAAGGTGCCGATGTCGAGCACCCGCAGCATCCGCCGGTCGAGCAGGGTGGCGGACCGTCGGGCCGCCGCGCGCAGCTCCTCGGCGCGTGGGTCGTCCTCGTTGATCAGGTGGAGGGCGACGTGGCGGGCCAGGATGTTGTCCCAGGCCAGCCAGAAGTGGGCGCCGCGGGCCTCGTTGAGGAGGTCGATGAGGCGATAGCGGTCGACGATGACCTCGCCCGGCCCCATACGTGTCGGCACGAACGCCCCCTCCTCCCCTTCCAGCACCCTGGATGAGCTCCTTCGGGTCATCGTAGGCCGGAACTCAACCCCGGCGTGGGAGGGGAAGCCGCTGAGTCACGGCGGCGACCAGCTCGTTGACCTCCTGGATGCGCATCAGCCGGGCCAGGACCAGGAAGCTGACCCCGTCCGCGGCCGCCACCAGCGCCAGGAACACGACCGAGGCGACCAGGCTGTCGGGCTCGAGCAGGGCTTCGTAGCCCCGGGCCACGGCGTACGCCGCCAACGCAGCCACCAGTGCGGCGATCACCACCCGCACGAGGAAGCGGGCCAGGGCCGGGGTCTGCAACCCGCCGAGGACGTGGCGCAGCAGGAGGTAGGACCCGCAGGCGCCCACGCCGTACGCGCCGGCGTACGCGATGGCCAGCGCGGGCGCGGTGAACGCCGCGTCCGTCGTGCTGACCAGGGTGATGGCGAGGACGATGTTGACCACGGCGATGACGCACTGCACCCAGAAGACCGTGCGGGTGCGCTCGAGGGCGTAGAAACCGCGCAGCATCAGGTAGTGGACGGTGAAGAACAGGATGCCCGGTGCGAAGAGGGCCACGGTGGGAGCGAAGTCGTCGTAGGTGTCCGCCGCCGCGCCGTAGCCCCAGACCACGCGCGAGATGTCGTGGGACAGGATCGGGAGCAGCAGGGTGAACGGGACGATGAACGCGAGCGTGGTGCGCAAGGTGTGGGACAGCGAGCGGGCCAGCTCGGCCGGGTTCCTGTCGGCCGCGCTGCGCGACAGGGACGGCAGCACCGCCGTGGCCAGCGACACCGTGATGATGCCGTGCGGGACCATGGTCAGCAGGAACGCGCCGGAGTAGATCGTGTAGCCGGTCCCGCCGGAGCCGTCGGCGGTGCCGCTCGAGGCGAGGCGTACGACGACGGTGTAGGCGATCTGGTTGACGATGACGAACAGCACGGTCCAGGTGCCCAGGCGCAGGGTGTGGCCGAGCCCGCTGCCGCGGAAGTCGAAGCGCGGTCGATAGGTGAAGCCGCACTTCTTCAGGTAGGGCAGCAGGATCAGGAACTGGGCCACGATGCCTGCGGTGGCGCCCAGGCCCAGCAGCGCCTCCTCGCCGGGGCTGTAGGCGCCGACGGCCGACGGGCCGAAGACCAGCAGGTAGGCGACCAGCACCACCATGGAGATCACGTTGTTGGCGATCGGCGCCCACATCATCGGGCCGAACCGGCCACGGGCGTTGAGGACCTGGCCGACCAGCACGAACATGCCGTAGAAGAACACCTGCGGCAGGCAGTAGCGGGCGAAGACGATCACGCTCTCGCGCTCGTCACCTGCGTGGCCGCTGTCGAGGTAGAGCGCCATCACCCACGGCGCCGCGATGACGAGCACCGCCGTCACCCCGGCCAGGAAGAGCCCGGCGAGCGTGATGACCCGGTTGGTGTAGGCCTCGCCGCCGTCCGGATCGTGCTTCATCGCCCGCACCAGCTGGGGGACGAGCACGGCGTTGAAGACGCCACCGGCCAACAGGATGTAGAGCATGTTGGGGATCGTGTTGGCGATGTTGAAGAGGTCGGCGTGGCCGGCCGTGCCGAGCGCGGCCGCCAGCAGGAAGGTGCGGATCAGGCCGCTGAACCGGGAGACGATGGTCCCGGCGGCCATCACCGCGCTGCTGCCCAGGACCGACTTCTGACTGGTGCTCAACCGCCCACCTCGCCCTGGGCCGACCTCTTCCTGCGGTACCGGCGGATCCACCGCACCGGGATGGCCAGGAACAGGATGCCCACGCCGACGCCGAGGATCACCCAGATCACCCTGCCGACGCTGTTGGAGCGCACACTCATCTGCTCGGAGCTGCCCACCGGCCTGCCGTGGAGGTCGGTGGCCAGCAGCTCGACCGGGTGCACCCCGATCGATTGCGCCTCGGCGTCGAGCTGGATGGTGCGCGACGCATTCGCGCCGAGCTCGATCTCACCCGGGGCCAGGATCTCCAGGTCATCGTGGGTGTGGGCGACGATCGCGACCGTGACCGGCACGTCGAGCCCGTTGGTCACGGTCACCGCGAAGGGGCCGTTGGCCGCGGACAGGATCACGAACTCCGGGGCGTCGATGGTGACCAGGTCGAGCCGGTCCTGGAGCCACCCGCGCGCGGCGATGGCGCGCCGCTGCGCCGAGGTCTGGTCGTCGCGCACCATGTAGGAGGTGTAGCTGAGCGCCTCGGCGAGGCTGTGGCTGGCGATGGTGTCGCTGCTGGTGACGATGTCGTCGAGGGTGGCGCCGGCGGTGATCAGCTCGTCCGCCGCGGTGAGGAGGGTCGGGCTGAGCTCGCGGACCTCCTGGCGCTCGGGGTAGTCAAGGTGGTCGGCCTCGACGCGGGGGCCAGCGGTGTTCCTGGAGAGCCTGCGGAGGTCGATGAAGGGCTGGTCGAGCCCGCTGAAGAACGCCTCCGGGTTGGCCCCCGGGTCGAAGTCGGAGGGCAGGTTGGCGACCAGCGCCTGCTTGCTCCCGGAGAGCGACCTGACGCTCGCCTCGGCCAGCACCCGCTGGCGGGCGTCGAGGGCGTTCAACGTCTCGCCCTCCTGCACCACCATCAGGGCGGGGTCGTAGACGGACATCGTGTGGCGCCCGACCTGGAGTGTGGACGGGACGTTGATGTCGTCCGTGGCCCCGGGCACCGCCTCCGACGACATCAGCATCAGCGTCCTGTCGTCGATGGCGTCCAGCGCGTCCACCGGCAGCAACCCGGACGGCGGCACCACGGCCGGGGTCGACGGGATCGAGCGCGCGGCCAGGGATCGCTGCGACAGCTTGCGGGCCCGGTGCAGGAGCGACTCGTCGTACGTCGCAGCGGCGGCGACGTCGAGGTCGCCGTAGGGAAGACCGAGCACCTGGTTGTCGTCGGCGACGGAGACCACCGTGTCGAGCCACTCCTGGGCCGGCATGGTGAGGTTGGAGTCGGCCGACGATCCGGCCGGGTCCTCCTCGGTCTCCTCGAGGGCACGGGGCTCGTTGCCCCCGGCGAGCTGCTCCGCCGCGGAGAGGACCGACGGGTCGACCAGCATGGTCACCGGCGCACCTCCGGTGCTGGAGAGCAGGGAGGCCAGGTTGGCCAACCGTCCGTCGGTGTCCAGCTCCTGGGCCCAGGTGGCCTCGTCCGCGAGCGACCCGTCGGCGTTGCGGGCCACGGGGCGGCGGATCGGGACGACGACGGAGGTGGCGACCTTGGCGTTGCCCGGCCCCATCAGGGGGATGAAGGTGCGGGCCCTCCCGACGGCGTTCTCCGGGCGTCCGTCGTCGGTGGCGCCCAGGGCCTGCACCCCGATCTGGTAGCTGCCCTCGGAGCCACTGATGCGGGAGGCGACCACGGACCGGGGCAGCCGGATCCTCCACGTGCGGGTCTCCCCGGGCTCCAGCACCGTGGTGCGGGAGTCGAAGTTGCCCTCGGTGGTGATCCGGTCGCCGAAGGGCAGGCGTGGGTCGGACTCGGAGGCGAGCTCGACCTCCTCGGACGTGGTGAAGGGGGCGTAGGAGAGGCGCGGGTAGACCTTGATGTCCTCCCAGACGTCCAGGGAGTCGTTGGTGACCGTGCCGGTCATCGTGATCGCCCCCTTGCGGGGGATCACCGCCGGGGACAGCGAGTCGATGGTCAGGGTCAACGGGTCGGCCTCGGCCCGTGGCCGCTCCGACGCCGCGGAGGCCAGCCCCGCTGACGCGGGATCCTGGGCCGCGGTGGCCACCGACCAGGGCCCCAGGAGCGAGCCCAGCACCGTCAGCGCGATCACCACTGGCAGGACGCGTGCTGCTGCCACTGGTCGGATCACGGCGCCGACTCTATCGGCCCGCTGGAGGTCTACCCTGTCTCCCGTGTCCAGTCCCACCCCTTCCCCGATTCTCGTCAGCGACGTGCAGCAGACCGTGACCCGGGAGCTGCAGCGGATCGCGCCGATCATCGACGAGCTGGGCGCCCGTTTCACCGGGGCCGGACACCAGCTGGCGCTGGTCGGTGGCCCGGTCCGCGACGCGATGCTGGGCCGGTTGCAGAACGACCTCGACTTCACCACCTCGGCCCACCCCGACGTGACCGAGAAGCTGCTGAAGGGCTGGGCCGACGCGATCTGGGACATGGGCCGCAGCTTCGGGACCATCGGCTGCCGCAAGGGCGAGTGGCAGGTGGAGATCACCACCTACCGCTCGGAGGCGTACGACGCCGGCTCCCGCAAGCCGGAGGTGGCCTACGGCGACTCCTTGGCCGGTGACCTCGGCCGGCGTGACTTCACCGTCAACTCGATGGCGCTGACCGTGCCCGACCGTGGGTTCGAGGATCCCTTCGGGGGCATCGTCGACCTGGCCTCCCGCGTGCTGCGCACCCCGGGTCGCCCGGAGGACTCCTTCTCCGACGACCCGCTGCGGATGTTGCGGGCGGCTCGCTTCGCGGCGCAGCTCGGCTTCGACGTGGCGCCGGAGGTGGTCGCCGCGATGACGGAGATGGCCGGCCGGATCGAGATCATCTCCGCCGAGCGGGTGCGCGACGAGCTGGTCAAGCTGATCTGCGCTCCGTTCCCACGGCGGGGGCTGCTGCTGCTGGTCGAGACCGGGTTGGCGTCGTACGTCCTCCCGGAGCTGCCGGCCCTGGCCCTCGAGCGCGACGAGCACCACCGCCACAAGGACGTCTACGAGCACACGCTGATCGTGCTCGAGCAGTCGATCGACCAGGAGTCCCGGCTCGGCGGACCCGACTTCATCTCACGGTTCGCGGCGCTGATGCACGACGTCGGCAAGCCGCGGACGCGTCGCTTCGAGGCCGGCGGGGTGGTCACGTTCCACCACCACGACGTGGTCGGCGCCAAGATCACCAGGAAGCGGATGAAGGCCCTGCGCTTCTCCAACGACGAGGTCGAAGCGGTCTCCAAGCTGGTCGAGCTGCACCTGCGCTTCCACGGCTACGGCGAGGGCGAGTGGACCGATTCCGCCGTGCGTCGCTACGTCCGCGACGCCGGTGACCAGCTCGAGCGGCTGCACATCCTGACCCGGGCCGACTGCACCACCCGCAACCAGCGCAAGGCAAACCGGCTGCGGGCGGCGTACGACGACCTCGAGGCCCGCATCGAGCGGCTGTCCGAGGAGGAGGAGCTGGCCTCCATCCGGCCCGACCTCGACGGCACCCAGATCATGGAGATCCTCGGGATCCCGCCCGGCCGCGAGGTGGGCGAGGCCTACAAGTTCCTGCTCGAGCTGCGGATGGACGACGGCCCCCAGTCGGAGGAGGCCGCGCGCGACGCACTGCTGGCCTGGTGGGGCTCCCGCAGCTGAGGCGGCCGGGGCGGTCCATACCGTGAGCATGCTGGAACAGGTTCTCGTTGCTGGGCTAGCGTCGCGCGGCATGAGCGACGTCAAGCCCCTGATCGAGGAGTCCATCGAGATCGACGCCACCCCGGAGGCGGTGTGGGCGCTGGTCACCGACCTGCCGCGGATGGCGTCCTGGAGCCCGCAGGTGGTGAAGACCATCGTGCGTGGCGACGGCATCAGCCTGGGCACCAGGGCCGTCAACATCAACCGGCGCGGATTCCTGGTGTGGCCCACCCGGTCGAAGGTCGTCCGGCTCGCCCCGCACACCGACTTCGCCTTCCAGGTCCTTGACAACAACTCGGTCTGGTCCTTCCAGCTCGAGCCGACCACGGCCGGCACCCGGGTGACCCAGCGCCGGGAGGCACCCAACGGCACCACCAGGATCTCGAGCGTGCTCGTCGACAAGGTGCTCGGCGGCCAGGACACCTTCCAGAGCGAGCTGCGCGACGGCATGAGGCAGACCCTGCGCCGGATCAAGGCCGACGCCGAGCGGTGAGCCGTAGGCTTGGGCCATGAAGAGCGACCTTTTCGACCAGGCGAACCTGCGCGTCCAGAGCAACGAGCGGTTCACCCTGCAGAACGACCAGATGTTGCGCGTGGGCCTCGGTCCCGACGTCCTTGCTGCCAAGGGCGCCATGGTCGCCTACACGGGCCAGGTGCAGTTCCACCACGAGAAGTCCGGGTCGATGGCCAAGCTGGCCAAGAAGATCGTCACCAGCGAGGACGTCTCGCTGATGCGCGTCACCGGGCAGGGTGAGGTCTACTTCGCCTCGGACGCCGGCTACGTCTTCCTGCTCGAGCTGGAGAACGAAGGCATCAGCCTCAACTACCGCAACCTGCTCGCCTTCGACGCGAACCTGACCTGGGACATCAACCGGGTCAAGGGCGCTGGGCTGATGACCGGCGGCCTGTTCAACACCACCGTCGGCGGGCAGGGCACCGTCGCGGTCGCCTGCATCGGCAAGCCGACGGTCTTCGACTGCTCCCAGCAGCCGGTGTTCGTCGACCCGAACTCGGCGGTCTGCTGGTCGGCCGGCCTGGCCCCGGGCATCAACAGCTCGATGAACATGGGCTCGATGCTGCGTGGTGGCTCGGGCGAAGCCGTGCAGTACGTCTTCCACGGCCCGGGGTTCGTCGTGGTCCAGTCCTTCGAGTGGACGCCGGTCGCGACCGGGGCACGCTGATGAAGAGCCGGATCTTCGACGCCGAGCACTTCCCCGTCCGCAGCGAGGAGCGCTGGGCGCTGCAGAACAACCGCACCCTGCGCGTCGGCCTGGGCCCCGACGTTCTCGCTCCGAAGGGGTCGATGGTCAGCTTCCTCGGCCAGCTCGCCTTCCACCACGAGAAGGCCGGGTCGATGGGCAAGCTGGCCAAGAAGGTGGTCACCGGTGAGGACGTCTCGCTGATGCGGGTCTCGGGGCGGGGTGAGGTCTTCTTCGCCCAGGAGGCCGGCTACGTCCACCTGCTGCACCTCGAGAACGAGGGCGTCAGCGTCAACTTCCGCAACCTGCTCGCCTTCGACTCGTCACTCACGTGGGACATCAACCGGGTCAAGGGCGCCGGGCTGATGACCGGGGGACTGTTCAACACCACCATCGGCGGCACCGGCACGATGGCGGTCCACGTGGTCGGCAAGCCGATCGTGCTCGACTGCTCGCAGCAACCGGTGCACGTCGACCGCAACGCCGCGGTGTGCTGGTCGGCCGGCCTGACACCGACGACGCACAACTCGATGAACATGGGCTCGATGCTGCGCGGCGGCTCGGGCGAGGCGGTGCAGATGGTCTTCCACGGGCCGGGTTTCGTCGTCGTACAGGCCTATGAGTGGCGGCCACCGCCGGCCCCGGAGAAGAAGGGCGGCGTGCTCGGCACGATCGGTGACCTGATCCCGTGAGAGTGCCCTCCGACCGGTCCTCCGGCCGTTAGGAAAATGCCCCGGGAAGTGGCTATCGTCACAGCATGACGAACCACGACGAACTCGCAGGAGTCAGTGAGGCACAGCAGGCCGCGATCGCGGTCGTGGAGGCCCACGCCGCGCACAACTACCACCCCCTTCCGGTGGTGGTCTCCGAGGCCAGCGGTGCCACGGTCACCGACATCGACGGCAAGGTCTACCTCGACTGCCTGGCCGCCTACTCGGCGGTGAACTTCGGCCACGCCAACCCGAAGCTGACCCAGGTCGCCAAGGACCAGCTCGACAAGGTCACGCTGACCAGCCGCGCCTTCCACTCGGCCGCACTCGGTCCCTTCGCCGAGGCCCTCGCCCGGCTGGCGAAGAAGGACATGATCCTGCCGATGAACACCGGTGCCGAGGCCGTCGAGTCCGGCATCAAGGTGGCGCGCAAGTGGGGCTACGAGGTGAAGGGGGTGGCCGCCGACCGGGCCAACATCATCGTCGCCGAGGGCAACTTCCACGGCCGCACCACCACCATCATCTCCTTCAGTGACGACCCCGAGGCGCACGACAACTACGGCCCCTACACGCCCGGCTTCACGACCGTGCCGTACGGCGACGCAGACGCGATCGAGGCGGCCATCGACGAGAACACGGTCGCGGTGCTGATCGAGCCGATCCAGGGGGAGGCCGGCGTCGGCATCCCGCCCGCCGACTACCTGCCGCGGGTTCGTGAGATCACCACGGCCCACAACGTGCTCTTCATCGCCGACGAGATCCAGTCGGGTCTCGGCCGCACCGGCGCGACGTTCCAGTGCGACAACGTGGGCGTCGTGCCCGATCTCTACCTGCTCGGCAAGGCACTCGGCGCCGGCATCGTGCCGGTCTCGGCCGTGGTCGGCAACAAGGACGTGCTCGGCGTGCTCCAGCCGGGCCAGCACGGCTCCACCTTCGGTGGCAACCCGTTGGCCGCCGCCGTCGGCCTGGCCGTCGTCGAGCTGCTCGAGACCGGCGAGATGCAGGAGCGGGCGCGCACCCTGGGTGAGCGCCTCGACTCCGGCCTGCGCGCCTTCGAGGGCAAGGGTGTCACCGAGGTGCGGTGCCAGGGCCTGTGGGCCGGCATCGACATCGACCCCGAGGTGGCCACCGCTCGTGAGGTCTGCCAGCGTCTGCTCGAGCGCGGGATCCTGGCCAAGGACACCCACGGCCAGACCGTGCGCCTCGCGCCGCCGATCGTGATCACCGAGGAAGAGCTCGAGTGGGCGATCAACCAGTTCGGCGAGGTCCTCACCGAGCTCCTCACCTGACCACCTGCGCCGTCCTGCTGCGCGAACGGGCAACTCTTGCTGCGCGAACGGGCAACTCTTGCGCGCCGAACACGCAGTTCTTGATGCCCTGACGTCGGATGCCGACACCGCTGCTCGCCGTACGCCGGCCTGCCCGGCCCCGGGTGTGGGCCGAGCCTGCAGATGCAGAACCGCCGCCCACCCCAGACAGGGGTGAGCGGCGGCTCAGTCAGCAAGAACTGCCGGTTCGGCGCGCAACAATTGCCCGTTCGCGCAGCAAGAGTTGCCCGTTCGCGTCACTCTCCGGCGATGAACTTCTCCAGCTGGGCGCGACCCTCGGTGTCCTCGATCTGGACCGGCGGGGACTTCATCAGGTAGGCCGAGGCCGGGATGACCGGGCCGCCCTGGCCGCGGTCCTTGGCGATCTTGGCGGCGCGGACGGCGTCGATGATGATGCCGGCACTGTTGGGGGAGTCCCAGACCTCGAGCTTGTACTCGAGGTTCAGCGGGACGTCACCGAAGGCGCGACCCTCCAGGCGGACGTAGGCCCACTTGCGGTCGTCGAGCCACGCCACGTAGTCGGAGGGACCGATGTGGACGTTGCGGCTGTCCTTGAGCCCGGCCAGCGAGCCGGTGAGGTTGGAGGTGACGGCCTGGGTCTTGGAGACCTTCTTGGACTCCAGGCGCTCGCGCTCGAGCATGTTCTTGAAGTCCATGTTGCCGCCGACGTTGAGCTGGTAGGTGCGGTCCAGCGTGACGCCACGGTCCTCGAACAGCTTCGCCATCACGCGGTGGGTGATGGTGGCGCCGACCTGCGACTTGATGTCGTCACCGACGATCGGGACGCCGGCGTCCTCGAACTTCTTGGCCCACACGGGGTCGGAGGCGATGAAGACGGGCAGGGCGTTGACGAAGGCCACGTTGGCGTCGATCGCGCACTGCGCGTAGAACTTGTCGGCCTCCTCCGACCCCACGGGGAGGTAGGAGACGAGGACGTCGACCTCGGCGTCCTTGAGGACCTGGACCACGTCGACCGGCTCGGCGTCGGCCTCCTCGATGGTCTGGAGGTAGTACTTGCCGAGACCGTCGAGGGTCGGGCCACGCTGGACGATGACGCCGGTCGGCGGCACGTCGGTGATCTTGATGGTGTTGTTCTCGGAGGCCTGGGTGGCCTCGGCCAGGTCGAAGCCGACCTTCTTGGCGTCGACATCGAAGGCAGCCACGAACTTGACGTCGGAGACGTGGTAGTCACCGAACTTGACGTGCATGAGCCCGGGAACGCTGCTCTCCGGGTCGGCGTCCTTGTAGTACTCGACGCCCTGGACCAAGGAGGTGGCGCAGTTGCCGACTCCCACGATTGCTACGCGTACCGAACCCATCGGTTTTCCTCTTCCTGCTCTGGTTGTGGCTGTGATGCCCTGTGTTCTGATGCCGGTGGTGCTTGACGATCTTGTGACGACTGCTGTGGCGGACTGCTGCGGGGCTCAGGTCTTCTCGGGCCGGGGCACCGGCTCGACCGACTGTTGCCTGCGCTCAGCGTTGATCAGGTCGGAGAGCCAGCGGACCTCACGCTCGACCGACTCGACGCCGTGGCGCTGCAGCTCGGAGGCGTACTGGTCCATCTCCTTCTGGGTGAGCTGGAGCTGGGACTGCACCTTCTCGAGACGCTCCTGCAGGCGGGTACGACGACCCTCCAGGACGCGCAGCCGGATCTCCATGTCGGTGCGCCCGAAGAAGGCGAACCGGATGTCGAAGTTGTCGTCCTCCCACGCGGTGGGACCCACCTCCGACATCAGGCGGACGAACTCCTTGTCGCCCGTCTCGGTCAGCTGGTAGACGATCCGCGGACGCCGGGTGGTGACCGCGGCCGGATTCTTGACGGTGCGTTCCTCGATCCACGAGGCCCGCAGCATCTTCTTCAGCGCCGGGTAGAGCGAGCCGTAGGACAGCACCCGGCCCCACCCGAGCATGAGGTTCAGGCGCTTGCGGAGCTCGTATCCGTGCATGGGTGACTCATGCAGCAGTCCGAGGACTGCCAGCTCGATCGTCTCTCCGCGCCTTGCCACCGACCTATCGTAGCGATATATCGACCATGGTTCTAAATATTTGCCGATCGGGGGTGTTGCTGGTCACTGATCCGGGTGAACAAGGGCTGTCCGCGTACTCTTGCTGATCGGTCCATGACGCACCCGTGCCCCTGCGGTACGACGCACCCCCCACGGAGATCCACAGGTGACTGGAAAGCGCAAGGCTGCCTCGTCGGCGAGCAGGAGGAAGTCGACGGGGAAGCCGCAAGACTCCACCGTGAAGCGACGGCTCAAGAAGACACTGAAGTGGACCTCCGTCAGCGGCCTGGTCCTGGTCCTGGTCGGCGCCATCTCGTTCGTCGTCCTCTACAACATGATCGAGGTCCCGGACCCGAACGCCGACTTCCAGACCCAGACGACCTACGTCTACTACGACGACGGCAAGACCGAGCTGGGGCGCTACGCCCAGCAGAACCGCAACTCGATCCCGCTCAAGGAGATGCCGGGCACCATCAAGGAGGCCGTCGTCGCCGCGGAGAACCAGAGCTTCTGGACCGACAAGGGCATCGACCCGAAGGGCATCCTGCGCGCCGCGTTCAGCAACGCCAGCGGCAACGCCAGGCAGGGTGCCTCCACGATCACCCAGCAGTACGTGAAGATCCTCTACCTCAGCCAGGAGCGCTCCTACACCCGCAAGGTGAAGGAGGCGATCATGTCGCTCAAGCTGCAGCGCCAGCAGAGCAAGGAGGAGATCCTCGAGGGCTACCTCAACACCATCTACTTCGGGCGGGGTGCCTACGGGATCGACGCTGCCGCCAAGACGTTCTTCGGCGTCCCGGCCAAGAAGCTCACCCTCCGGCAGAGCGCCGTGCTCGCCTCGGTGATCAACAACCCGACCCGGTTCGACCCGGCGAACGGCAAGTCGAACAGGCGTGATCTCAAGGGTCGCTACGACTACGTGCTCAGCTCGATGGCCAAGACCGGGGCGATCAGTGCGAACAAGGCCGACAGGGCCGCGCGCAGGCTGCCCAACTTCCCCGAGATCAAGAGCGAGCAGACGTACGCCGGCCAGAAGGGCCACATGCTCGAGCTGATCAAGAAGGAGCTCGTCCGCCTGGGCTTCGACGAGCAGCAGATCAACGGTGGTGGCCTCCGGGTGACGACCACGCTCGACCAGCAGGCCATGCGGGACGCCGAGGAGGGCGTCAACGAGGCCCGCCCGGCCGACCGTCCGGAGCTGCACGTCGCCTCTGCCAGCGTCGAGCCCGGCACAGGAGCGCTGCGCAGCTTCTACGGCGGCCAGGACTACCTGAAGTCGCAGATCAACTGGGCCGTCGCGGGCGGCCAGCCGGGCTCCACGTTCAAGGCGTTCGCGGTGGCGGCCGGCATCAAGCAGGGCTTCTCGCTCAAGGACACCTTCGAGGGCGACTCGCCGTTCTACTACGAGAGCGGCGTCAAGGGGCCCCGCAACGAGGGCGTCGGACCCGACGGCCAGGGCAACGACTACGGCACGGTCAGCCTGCTGACCGCCACCGAGGAGTCCATCAACACGGCCTTCGCCGACCTCACCGAGTCGATGGACAACGGCCCCGAGGCGATCCTGGACATGTCCCAGAAGATGGGCATCCCGCGCTGGAAGCGGAACGCCGGCGGCCTGGACCACCTGCACAACTCGCCGGGGCTCGAGGCCAACATGGGCATCGCGCTGGGATCCGCCACGGTCAGCCCGATCAACATGGCCAACGGCTACGCCACGATCGCGAACGGTGGTGAGGCCGCGCCGGTCTACGTGATCGAGAAGGTCGAGGACCAGGACGGCAAGCAGCTCTACCGTCACAAGGTGCACACCGAGCGCGTGCTCGACGAGGACGTCGCGGCCGACGTCTCCTACTCGCTGCAGCAGGTGGTCACCACCGGGACCGGCGCCAACGCCCAGTCCCTGGGTCGCCCCGCCGCCGGGAAGACGGGCACCGCGACCAACGGCGACGACGAGGTCTCCTCCTCGTGGTTCGTCGGCTACACACCGCAGATGTCCACCGCGGTGATGTACGTCCGTGGCCGGGGCAACGAGAGCCTCGAGGGCTACCTCGAGCCGTTCTACGGCGCGACCTACCCGACCCAGACCTGGACCGCGATCATGTCGCGGCTGATGGACGGCCTCGAGGTCGAGGACTTCCCGGAGCCGGTGTTCGTCGACGGGGAGGCGCCCGACGAGGGCCACGCCCCCTACACCCCGCCCCCGCCGCCCCCGAAGACCAAGAAGCCGGAGACCAAGAAGCCCGAGCCGAAGCCGACCAAGACCGAGGAGCCGGAGAAGCCGAAGCCATCGAAGACGACACCCCCGCCGACTGAGGATCCCTCAACGAGCGACAGCCCCTCGAATCCCATCCCGACAGGGCCGTCCGAGCCGACCGACTCGACGACCACCAAGCCGAAGTCGAGCCCGAAGCCAGCTTCCGACGGCGGGTGACGCGGGGGTGAGTGGCGCACACCCCGACGACGTCGCCGCGCCGTCCCGGGAGGACCCGGCCGCGGCGGCGTTGAGCGAGGGCATCGGCGGCCCCGTGGGTGACCACGCCGCGCCTCACCGGTGGTGGACGCCGGTGCGCGTGCTGCTCGCCATCACGGCGGTGATGTTCGTCTTCGGGATGCTGCAGAAGGTGCCGTGCTGGGACACCCAGTGGACCGACAACGACACCCGCTACTCCCGGATGTGCTACTCCGACGTGCCCTACCTGTACGTCGGCCGCGGCTTCGTCGAGCTGAACTGGCCCTACTCCGACGACGAGGAGACCCGGGCCCGGTTCGACGTGATGGAGTATCCCGTCGGCATCTCCTACTTCGCCTGGGGCACCGCCTGGGTCACGCACTGGGTGAGTGGCTCACCCGACATCAGCGACCGGCCGGAAGTGCCGGTGGGAGATCTCTACGGCGACCCCCAGGTGCTGGAGGAACGCAACAACTACGTGGCGGTGACCGCGGTGGTCCTCGGCGGGGCGGCACTCCTCGGCGCGTGGTTCCTCGCCCGCACGAACCGGCGACGGCCGTGGGATGCCCTGCCCTACGCGCTCTCGCCGGTGCTGGTGTTCAACGGCCTGGTCAACTGGGACGTGTTGGCGGTGGCGTTGGTGGCCGGGGCGCTCTGGGCGTGGTCGCGCGACAAGCCCGTGCTGACCGGCGTCCTGATCGGCCTCGGCACGGCCACGAAGCTCTACCCGCTGTTCCTCCTCGGCGGGGTGCTGGTCATCTGCCTGCGGCGACGGGCATGGACCGACTTCTTCGCCGCGACCGTCGCGGCGGCCGGGGCCTGGGTGCTGGCCAACGCGCCGGCGTACGTCTCGGGGCCCGATGAGTGGAAGGTCTTCTGGACCTTCAACTCCGAGCGGGGTGCGGACCTCGGGAGCCTCTGGCTGGTGCTCAGCCAAGCCGGTCACGACTTCAGCGACCACGAGATCAACAAGGCCTCGTGGATCTTCTTCATCGGTTGGTGCGCGGCGGTCCTGGTGATCGGGCTGCTCGCCCCCCAGACGCCACGGCTGGCCCAGCTGGGCTTCCTCGTGGTGGCCGGCTTCCTGCTGGTCAACAAGGTCTACTCACCGCAGTACGTGCTCTGGCTGCTGCCCCTGGCCGTGCTGGCCCGTCCGCGGTGGCGCGACCAGATCATCTGGCAGTCCGGTGAGCTCCTCTACTTCTGCGCTGTCTGGTGGTATCTCGGCGGTTTCCTGCAGCCCGGCTCGGGGGACCACGCCGGCTTCTACTGGCTGGCGATCGTGCTCCGGATGGCGTGCGAGGTCTATCTGGTCGCGATCGTCGTCCGCGACATCCTGGTGCCGCGCCACGACCGGGTGCGGCACCAAGGAGTCGAGCCTCCACGCTCCCGGCGACTTCACGATTCGGCCACGCACTCGCCCCGGGCCTCCTAGGGTGAGTCGAGGAAACGGAGGAAGTGAGGTGGGCCATGAGCGGGTTGCATCGTCGCCTCGCAGCAGCGGGTGTGAACGCCCTTGCGGTGGCTCTCATCCTCGCGCCTGTCTCCGCCGGGAGCCCCGCGCAGGCTGAACCGTTGTCATGCCGGGGTGAGGTTCCGACCATCATCGGCCAAGCCGGTCAGACAGTGTCCGGCACCGACGGGGTGGATGTGATCGTCACCCAGGGCGCTTCCGAGGTCCACGCCGGTGCCGGCGACGACCTGATCTGCGTCACGAACATCGCGGATGCCCACAACCCTGGTCGTGTCGAGATCCTGGCAGGGGCTGGCGACGACACGGTCGACGCCACAGCCGCGCGAGGTGTCGTCCCCACGGCCGTCCTCGGCACGGGGGAGGACACCTACCTGGGTGGACCGGGCCGGGACTGGGTCGAGGCTGCCGGTTACTGGGACGAGCCCGACCCGGCCGAAGGTCATGACAGCATCCTCACGGGTGACGGAGCCGACTACGTCCTCACCGGTGGCACCACTGCGAGACCGGACGGCGACCGCATCGACCTGGGGGCCGGCGCTGACGAGATCGAGGTCACCGGGGCGCTCGTGCCGGCGGCCTGGACGGCAGGAAGCGGCACCGACCAGCTGACCGTCGTGCGTCTCCAGCCGCGTGGAACGTGGGTCTTCGACAACTCGTTGGGCCGTGCCAGCCATGACGGATCGCTGATCGCCACGTGGACATCGCTGGAGCGGTTCGAGTTGCAACAGGCCCGCTCCAGTCGCATCTCCTTCCACGGAGGCTCCCGGAGCGAGTTCCTGAGCACGCTCGTTCCCCTCGACCACGTGGCCCTTGGCGACGGGAATGACGTCCTCCAGCTTCGGACGGACAGGCTGCGCGACGGGACTGCGATGCGGGTCTCCGGCCAGCGTGGCGACGACCTGCTGCGGCTCGGGCACGGCTACAACCAAGGCGCCGTCGATCTCGACCTGGCCGCGGGCAGTCTCAGGTTGACGCGTCCGGGCAAGTCGGGCTCCACCTCCACGGTGCGTGGCTTCGAGCGGACCCACGTGTTTGCCATGTGGGCCCGAGTCCTCGGGACACGGCGGAATGACGAGATCGGGTGGAACGCCTGCAAGGGCTCGGTCAAGGGTCGGGGCGGGGACGACACCCTGGCCTACCTGCGGATCCAGGAGAACTCCTGCGGTTACATGGGCGATGCCGCGGACATCCCGATCCGCGGAGGCCGCGGAGACGATCGTCTCCTCGGTGGACTCATGCCGGACGTGCTCATCGGCGGCCCGGGAAGCGATGTGGCCCGTGGGCGTCGAGGCAACGACGTGTGTCGAGTCGAGTCGTCGAGGGGTTGCGAACGGCGTTGACCGGCGGGTGGTCATCGACGGGTGCCGCAGGGTCAGGCGATGACGACCCGGTCGAACGACGTCGCGGTGTAGCGGACCCGCACGTCGATCTCGTCGCCCACCGCGGGCACCGGAGCACCGAGCGGGCTGAACAGCATGCTGGCCTGCATGTGGGGCGGCTCGGCGAAGAGCCGCTGCTTGCCGCCGATGCTGTACGGCGACCGAACGAAGCCGGCTGCATCCATGCCGCCGCGGGCGATCGCGCCGGCCCGGGCCTTGATCGTGCTCGCACCGGTCGGTGACTCGAGACCGATGCCGTGCGCAGTGCCTCCGCTGACGACGAGGATCGTGCCGGCCTTGGGCGCCGTACGTCCCCGGTAGCCGAAGAGGTCGCCCTTCTCGACGTGGTGCACGTCGAGCACGGTCGAGCGCACCTGCAAGGCACCGCGGTCACCCAGCCACAGGTCGGTGCCGATGCGCGGTCGGATCGTGTAGTCGGGCCAGGTGCGGACCAGCTGGACCAGCTCGGAGTCGCTGAGGTGGCTGACCCAGATGGTGGTGGGCGGAAGTCCCGCGGCGACCGCATCGGTCATCAGGCGCTGCACCTCGGAGAGGTGGGAGGCACCCTCCATGGGCAGGTGGAAGGCGACGCCTTCGAAGCGGGCCTGCGGGTGTGAGCGCAGCAGGTCGCCCGCCTCGCGCAGCTCGCGGGGCTGGAAGCCGTGGCGGAGCATGGAGGTCATCCGCTCCAGGACGAAGCGGGCCTCGGGGTCGCGTTGCAGCAGCCCGACCAGGTCCTCGACGCGTCCGACGGTGTGGATCAACCGCGGGTTCGGCTCGGCGGGAGCCTCGAAGGAGCGCCACGGGGTGAGCACCAGCAACGACCCGGGGAACGCGTTCTCCACGTCGGCGATCTCGGCGTAGGTGCCCACGGCCAGCGTGTCGACACCGAGGTGCCGCGCCTCGACGGCCAGCTGGGCGTTGCCCAGGCCGTAGCCGTTCCCCTTGGCCACCGGCACCACCTCGGGCTGGGTGGCCAGGATGCGGTGCTGGTTGGCGCGGAACCGGGCCGCGTCGACGTAGAGGGTCAGGGACATCGCGTCACCGCCTGCTCATGTAGAGCTCGAAGAGCTTGTGGATCGCCCGGTTGATCGCGAAGTCCCACTCGCCGGCGTACTCGACGGCCTCGCCACCGGTGCCGACCTTGAACTGGATCAGCCCGACGTGGCTGTCGTCGGCGTCGAGGGTGTCGGTGATCCCGCGCAGGTCGTAGACGTCGGCCCCGGCGGCCAGCGAGTCCTGGATCATCGCCCACTGGGCGGCGTTCGACCCGCGGACGTCACGCTTCTCGGTGGACGAGGCGCCGTAGGAGTACCAGGTGTGGGCACCGACGCGGATCCAGATCGTCGCCGCCACTAGGTCACCCTCGTGCCGGGCGAGGTAGAGCCGGATCTCGTTGCCCTCGCCCTGCCCGGAGAGGGCGTCGAACATGGTCCTGAAGTAGGACAGGGGTCGCGGTGTGAAGTGGTCGCGCTGCGCGGTGTGCACGTAGAGGTCGTGGAACGCCGCCAGGTCGGCCGCGGAGGACACGTCGCCACGGGTGACCTCGACCCCCGACTTGGCGGCCTTCTTGATGTTGCGACGCCACTGCTGGTTCATCCCCTTGAGCACGTCGTCCTCGGTGCGCGCAGAGCCGTCCTCGTGGCGCAGCGGGATCACGAAGTTGAACTGCGGCTGCCCGGCCGCGAAGCCGCCCTCGGCGACCAGCTGCTTCCAGCCGAGCTCGTTGAGCTGGCTGACCACCTGCGCGCCGACCTGGTCGCGCTCCAGCGGCGCGACCTCGCCCAGTCGGCGTACGGCGTCGTCCGCGATGCCCTCCTTGACCTGGGCGGCCGACCAGCGGGCGGTGACCACCGGGGGACCCATGCGTACGCCGAACGCCCCGGCCTTGCGCACGTGGGTGACCATCGGTGCCAGCCAGCAGGCGAGGTTGGGGGCCGACCAGTCGATGACCGGGCCCTCCGGGAGATAGGCCAGGTAGCGCTTCACCTTGGGCAGCTGGCGGTAGAGCACCAGCGCCGCGCCGACCATCTCCTCGCCTCCCGACCCCCGGGTCGAGGAACCGAGGGACGAGGCGTCCCGAAACCACCCGATCGACTCCCGGCGCCACTCGGCCTTCACCTGTCCCCAGGCGGGCGTCTGCAGGAAGCTGGCCGAGCGCTGGTCGCGCAGGAAGGTCAGGTGGTCGTCGGCCGAGATGGTGCGGACGGTCAGCGGGGCGGCGGTGGAGGAAGACACGCGGCCGAGGCTACCGGGCGGCACGGCCGAGTGAACCCCCACGTCACTCGATGTGTGCCCCGGCACCTGCCGGTCCCCGGTTGCCCCGTTCGTCGGCTCAGGAGTACCCCGCTGCCGGCCAGATACACGGATCGGAAGAACTTCTGGCGCAGAGGTATCTGCAGAAGGTGCTGACACACCTGTACTGGTGTGACCACAATGCAGGTGATGAGCTCCCCTCCGCGTGACTCGGCGCGCCCGGCCGGTCAGGTCTGGGCGGACGCTGCCTCCTGCTTCCGTGGCTGGTCCGAGGGCGACACCGGCGAAGCCGGGCTGCACGGCCTGGTGGAGGTGATGACCCCGGTGCTGTGGCACGTGGTGCGGGCCTATCGCCTGCCTCCGGACCTCGCCGAGGACGTCGTGCAGACCACCTGGCTGGCGCTGGTACGTCGCCGGGACGCGATCGACGACCCCGTCGCGGTCGGCGGATGGTTGACCACCACGGCCCGGCGCGAGGCCTGGCGGTTGTCGAAGGTGAAGGCGAAGTCGATCCCGGTCGACGACGAGGACATCGCCGTGCACCTGCCGCGGCAACGCTCGGCCGAGTCCGAGGCCGTGGAGTCCGACGAGCAGGACCGGTTGTGGCGGGCGGTGGACGGTCTCCCGGAGCGTTGCCGCCGCCTGCTGCGGATCGTCGCGTTCGAGAACCGGCCCAACTACACCCAGGTGGCCGAGACGCTGGACATGCCCGTGGGCAGCATCGGCCCCACGCGCAGTCGCTGCTTGGCGAAGCTACGGATCGCCCTCATCGGAGCCGACTCGGAGGCCCTCTCATGATCAAGGGAACGGACGGACACATGGGCAGGGACACCCTCCTCGGCCTCGTGCGCGAGGTCTGGGAGCGTCGGGACCCGGTGCCGGACGGCATGGTCGAGCGCATGCAGGCGGCGGTGGCCGCCGAGTCCGCCTTCGCGGGCACCGATCTCGACCTCGAGCTGATGGTGCTGGTCTCCCGCCAGGACGAGCTGGTCGGAGCGCGGGGCACGGCGGCGTACACATTGCGCTTCAGCAGCGACGACGTCGACCTGCTGGTGCGGGCCGTCGGCACCGGTGGGGGTGAGGCCAGGCTGGACGGTTGGGTCTCCCCGGCCGGGCCGCTGCGGGTGCAGGCGGTGACCGTGCCCGACGACGGGCGGAGCTGGCAGGTGGACAGCGACGACACCGGCCGCTTCGAGTTCACCGGGCTGCCGGCCGGCCACATCCGCCTGCAGCTCGCTCCCCACGACCGGGCGCTGAAGCCGTTCGGCACCCCGACCTTCGAGATCTGAGGACCCCCCATGCAGGCGAAGAGCCCCGACGAGCCCGAGCAGGTCGACAAGCCGCATCGTTCCTTCGACCGCGAGCCCGAGCCGCCCCCCAAGTGGCGGATCGCGCCGGTCGACGGCCGCGTGCTCGACCCGGCCACGGCCCTGGTGGTCAAGGGAGTGCAGCCCCGGTCGACGGTGTACGTCGGCCCGCGACTGACCATCTCCTTCGCCAACGACTACGCAGAGACCCTCGACGTGCTGCGCGACGTGGCGGCTGACCTGGGGTGGGACGTCGACCCGGACGACGGCGGGGGGCCGACCGACGGGCGCTTCGGGGTGAGGCGGGTGAGCCTGTCGGTGTCGTCGCGTCGAGCGGCCCTCGCCCCGGACGGTTGGATCCTGCTGCAACAGGCGCGGGCGAAGTACGGCATCGACCGGCTGCGGGGAGTGGGGCTCGACCACGTGATCTCGGTGGCATCCACCGAGTCGAACCCGTTCCACCAGGGCAACCCGTTCCACCAAGGGAACCCGTTCCATCAGGGGAACCCGTTCCATCAGGGCAACCCTGCCCGTGGCAGCAGCTCGGCCGCGGTGTCGACCTACGGGCTGCCGGGCAGCGGAGGACGTCAACCGATCGCCTACGTGGGGCCGAAGCCACACCGGTGCACCGACGAGGAGCTGACCGGTCGGCGACCGGTGGTGGCCGTCCTCGACACCGGGTGCGCCCCGCACCCGTGGCTCGACGGAGTGGTCGAGACCGACGTGAGGCTGGACGGTCGCCCGATCGGCCACACCGACCAGGCAACGGACCCGGAGATCATGGGCGACCTGGTGGGACCCCTCGACGGATCCATCGACACGCTGTCGGGCCACGGCACCTTCATCTGCGGTCTGGTGCACCAGGCCTGCCCGGATGCCGACATCCTGGCCTGGCGGGTGGTCTCGTCGGAGGGACCGATCGTCGAGTCGGAGCTCGTCCTGGCCCTGTCGCAGATCGCCGAGCTGGCTCGCCGGCACCGCGAGGGAGAGGAGGGCGGGCGACGCATCGACGTGCTCAACCTGTCGATGGGCTACTACCACGAGACGCCTGAGGACGCGCTGTTCGACCCGACCATGCACGACATCCTCGAGGACCTGGGCCGCAGCGGCGTGATGGTGGTCTGCTCGGCCGGGAACGACGCCACCAGTCGCCCGCTCTTCCCGGCCGCGTTCACCCCGTGGCACGACGGTCGGGGACCCTACGCCGCCGCCGCCGACGTCGTACCCCTCGTGTCGGTCGGTGCCCTCAACCCCAATCAACGCACCGATGCCCTGTTCAGCAACGCGGGGCCATGGGTCCGGACCTACGTCCCCGGCGCTGCCGTGATGTCGACGATGCCCGGCTTCCAGGGCGGGTTCCAGTCGATGGCGGCGACGACCGCCTACGGCCGGTCCCGCGACTCGATCGATCCCGACGACTTCCGGGGTGGCTTCGCGGTCTGGAGCGGCACGTCCTTCGCGGCGCCGTTGCTCGCCGGGATCCTGGCGGCCAACCTCCAGGGCGAGCTCGAGGCTCCCGGCGAGACCGTGACGCCGGAGACGGCCGTGAAGCGCGCGTGGGCCGTGGTGGAGAACTGCACGGGGATCACGCCATGATGGGGCGTGCTCTCGAGTGAGGAACTGCATCAGCGCGGCGTAGCCGCGATGAACAGGGGGATGTTCTCCCGAGCCAGGCAGCTGCTCGAACGCGCCCGGGGCATGGTCCGTGACGACGTGGACCTGCTGGCCCGCATCGACCTGAGCCTGGCCCTGGTCCGGAGTGAGACCGGTGAGTCCCGCCAGGCGCTCGAGCTGTTGCGCGACGTCGCCGCCCGGCCCGGGATCGAGGCTGAGACCCAGGGGCTGGTGCACAGCCAGGTCGCCTTGATCCACATGTTGCGTGGCGACAACGACGAGGCGTTGACCTGGTTCAGGTCCGCGATCGGCGCCCTGACCGACGACCTCCCGCTGGGACGCGCACACCTGAACCGCGGCGGTGTGTACCTGCAACAGGGGCGCACCCGAGAGGCCATGGACGACTTCGAGCTGGCCGGAGCCAGGTTCACAGCGGCCGGAGACGCCTCTTCTGCGGCCATGGCCATCCACAACCTGGGCTACATCCAGCTCCTGGTGGGTGAGCTGGCAGCCGCTCTGAAGAGCATGAACCAGGCCTACGCGGTGCTCGCCCAGGAGAGCCCGGTCGTGCGCGCCACCTGCGAGCAGGATCGTGCCGAGGTGTTGATCGCGGCCGGGCTGGTGACCGAGGGACGTGCCGCGCTCGTCGAGGCTGCCCGCGCCTACTCCTCCCGTCGTCTCCACCAGCGCCGAGGAGACGCGATGCTGGCGCTGGCCCGGACCCTGGTGCTCGCGGACCCTGCCGAGGCACTGGCCTCCGCGCGTCTGGCAGGAAGGCTCTACGACCGGGTGGGCAGCGACGCGTGGCGGGTGCGCGCAGACGCGGTCGCCCTGGCCGCCGAGGTCGAGCTCGGCCGCAAGGGGCCGTCGCTGATCTCGCGTGGAGACTCGATCGCCGATGCCCTCGACGACCAGGGCCTGGTCTCGGCGGCGGCGCTGGTTCGCCTGCACACTGCTCGGGTGCACGTCCGCCGTGGGCTGCTCGACGACGCCGGTGCACGGATCCGCCGGGTCCGGCTGGGCAGCTCGTCGCCGTTGGGGGTGCGGTTGCTGGCGCGCACGGCACGCACCGAGCTGGCCACCGCACAGGGCCGTCGCAGCTCGGCGCTGCAGCAGGTCCGTGCGGGTGTCTCCGACCTGCATGCCTGGCAGAGCACCTTCGGCAGCCTCGACCTGCAGACCGCCGTGGTGGGGCAGGGCCGGCGCCTCGCGGTGCTCGGTCTCGGCCTGGCCGTCGACGCCGACGACCCGGCCGTGCTCTACGAGTGGTCCGAACGCGGCCGGATGCTGGCCAGCCGGATCCTGCCGGTCCGGCCACCGGTCGACGACCAGAGCGCTGCCGACCTCGCCGAGCTGAGGCAGCTGCAAGCCGGGGGTGACGACGTGAAGGTGCCGCGTCCGCGCCGTGAGGCCGAGCTGCGGCGTCGGGTCCGGGAACGAGCCTGGCACAGCCCCGGCTCGGGCGAGGTCACCGAGCCGGCTCCGTTGGACGACGTACGCCGTGGGCTCGGCGCCGACACTGCGCTGGTCGCGTGGGTGATCAGCGACGACCGGGTGGTCGGACTGGTGGTGACCGACGAGGGCGAGTGGGTCACCGAGCTGGGCTCCTTCGCGCGGGTCCGCACCCTGTTGGCCGGCCTGCTGCCCGACCTCGACATGGCCGCGTCGAAGCTGCCGGACGGCTTGGCCGACGTGGTGCGTCAGGGACTGTCCGCGCGCCTGGAGTCGCTCTCCGACCTGCTCGTGGCGCCGCTCCTCGACCACCTCGGCGACCGGTGCGTGGTGGCCACTCCGTCCGGTGGGTTGGCCGGGACCCCGTGGAGCCTGCTGCCCGGCCTGGTCGGCCGGCCTCTCACCGTGGCCGGCTCGGCAACCGCGTGGCTGGGGGCTCGACGGCAACCGCTGGGCCTGACCCGGGTGGGGCTGGTCGCCGGACCACGGGTCCCGCGCGCGGTCGAGGAGGTGACCGCGGTGGCCCGGCGCTGGGCTGGTGCCCGGGTGCTGACCGGGGAGGACGCCACCGCGAAGGAGGTCACCGCCCTGGCCGGGCAGGTCGACATCCTCCACGTCGCGGCGCACGGGCGGCACTCCGCGGAGAACCCGTTGTTCTCGGGACTGGAGCTCGCCGACGGCCCCTGGTTCGGCTACGACATCGATGCGCTGCCGAACGTGCCTGCCGTGGTGCTGCTGTCGGCCTGCGAGGTCGGCCGCTCGTCGGTGCGCTTCGGTGAGGAGCTGATCGGGATGACCGCCGCCTGGCTGCATGCCGGGGCGCGTTGCGTGATCGCCTCGCCGACAGCGGTTGCCGACGACGCGGCGCACGACGTGCTCACCCAGCTCCACGCCGGGCTGGCTGCCGGTCTCGACCCGGCCGCTGCGCTTGCTGCCGCGGTGGCGAAGGGGGCGTCGTCCGGTGCGGGGTCAGGCAGTGCGGGGTCAGGCAGTGCGGGGTCAGGCAGTGCGGGGTCAGGCAGTGCGGGGTCAGGCAGCGCGGTGGCACCTTTCGTCTGCTTCGGCGCCGCCTGGTGACGCGAACGGGCAATCGTTGCTGCGCGAACGGGCAGTTGTTGTTGCGCGAACGGGCAATCGTTGACGGCGTACGGCGGCCATCTCGCGGATGCGCGCGGATCACTGTCACCAGGTGACTGCAGATCGCGCGTGAACCCGGCCGACGGGGTCGGGCCGGCATGGTCGGCGTACGCCGCTCAGAGGCGCTCGCGCAGCCAGGTGAAGTCGGCCAGGTGTTCCTCGGCACCGCCCGGGGTCTCGCAGACTGCCGGGGCCTTGGCATCGCGGATGACCGAGGCCAGCAGGTCGGGCTCGATGCGGCCGGCTCCGAAGTTGGCGTGACGGTCGGCACCCGAGTCGAAGTCGTCGCGCGAGTCGTTGGCGTGCACCAGGTCGATGCGCCCGGTGATCGCCAGCACGTCGTCGACGATCGTCTCCAGGCTGTTGCCGCCGGCGTGGGCGTGGCAGGTGTCGAGGCAGAAACCGACCTGGTCGGCCTGCTCCTCACCCTGGATCGCGTCCCACACGCCCTTGATCCGCTCGAGATAACGCGTCATCGCGTTGTCCCCGCCGGCGGTGTTCTCGATCAGCAGCGGGATCTTGAGGTCGGTCGCGGCGATCGCCTTGCGCCAGTTGTCGAAGCCGATCGACGGGTCCTCGTCATCCTTGAGGTGGCCTCCGTGCACGATCAGGCCCTTGGCGCCGATGGAGGCCGCGGCGTCCATGTGGGACTGCAGCAGCTTGCGGCTCGGGATCCGCAGCCGGTTGTTGGTGGTGGCGACATTGATCAGGTACGGCGCGTGCACGTAGAGGTCGACGCCCGCCGCCTCGGCGTCGGCCTTGAGCCCCTCGGCGCCCCCGGCGTACTCGATGACCGGGCCCTTGTAGCTCTGCGGGTTGCCGAGGAAGAACTGCACCAGCGTGGTGTCGCGTGCCTTGGCCTCCGCGATGGGGTCGGTCTGGTCGACGTGGGCTCCGACAGAGATGCTCATGGGCTCCATCGTAGGAGGCCACCGGGAGACGGCGTACGCACGTCAAGAACACGCAGTTCGAGCATCAACAATTGCCCGTTCGCGCAGCAAGGATTGCCCGTTCGCGCAACAAGAACTGCCCGTTCGCGTCAGGTGATGTCGGCGGTGACCCGGGTCAGAGTGTCGAGGTCGCAGTTCCCGCCGGTCTGCACCAGCGCGATCCGGCGCCCCTCGAGCTGGTCGCGGTCGGCGAGCATTCCGGCCAACGCGAGGGAGCCCGCGGGCTCGGCCAGGTTGTGGGTGGTGCGGTAGGTCAGCGCCATCGCCTCGGCGGCCTCCTCCTCGGAGACCCGCACGATGCGCGCGGCACCACGGTTGATGATCTCGACGGCCACCGGGTCGGGGGTCCGGCACGCCACCCCGTCGACGAACGTGTCGGCGCTGTCGGTCGACACCGGGCGGCCGGCCTCGAAGGACAGGGCGTACGCCGGGGCGCCGGCGCTGACCACGCCGACGATCTCGGTGCGCAGGCCGAGCAGGTCGCGCACCAGGATGTTGGCGCAGATGCCGGATCCCATGCCGACCGGCACATAGATCGTGTCCAGGCCCGAGACCGCCTCGTGGAGCTCCGCGGCGTACGTCGCGATGCCCTCCACCAGCCAGGCGTGGAACGGCGGCACCATCAGCAGGCCGCGCTCGCCGGCCAGCTGGGCGGCGTGCTCGCGGGCCGCCTGGAAGTCGGCCCCGTGCTCGATGACCTCGGCACCGTGACCGTCCATGGCGTCGACCTGGTCGGGATTGTTGCCCTCCGGGACGACGATCGTCACCGGGACGCCGTACCTGGACCCGGCGAAGGCCAGGCTCTGGCCGTGGTTGCCCCGGGTGGCCGAGATGAGTCCGCTGGGCGCAGGCATTCCCGAGACCCGCAGGCGCTCGAGGAAGTTCAGCCCACCCCGCACCTTGAAGGCGCCGGTCGGTGAGTGGTTCTCGTGCTTGATCCAGGTCTCGGTGCGGGTGAAGCGCTCGATGAGCGGCCAGCGGTAGGTCGGGGTCGGAAGGACGTGGCGACCCACGACGGAGCGGGCGTAGCCCAACGACGTCGGCGTGATCACAGGAGCCTCACCGGTGCCGGGGGCGACCACCGGGCGTCGTGGGCTGGTCGGGTTCCTCGTCTGCGACCCGACCGGTTCCTTCCCGGCGAGCGCGGTAACCCGACTGGGCCGGGCCGGCGTGGTCGAGGCCTTGATCTGCGCCAGGGTCAGCGGGATCTCGTCGCGACCGGCCTCCCCGCTGATCAGCTGGTCGGCGAACTCCTGCAGCCGGGTCAGTCGGCCCATCGCGACCTGGTTGCCGATGCCGACGCGCTCGGCGTTGAGCAGCTTGTGCAGCATCGGCACCGAGAGACCGATGATGTCGGCGAGGTCGGGGACACCCAGCCCCATGAGCTGTTGCACCTTGGTCGCGAGGACGTCGATGGAGTCGCCGTACATCTCGGCCTGCTGGCGGCGCCGAGCCGCGAAGATGTCGTTGCCTGGGCCGTGCCCCGGGTCGTTCATCGACTCCCCCTTCCGTCGTGGCCAAGGCTACAGACCATGGACAGGATGTCGGGGCTTCGGCTGGCGATGTGGAAAAGTGGGGGCCATGACGCGTTCACGACGGCTCGCCGTGCCCCTCGGTGCCGGCCTGGCCGCCGCGTGCCTGCTCGCGCCGGCTGCTGCCCACGAATCCTCGGCTGACGAGAAGCCGATCGTGCTCGGGGACTCCTACGACACGACCACCGTGGTGGAGCCCGGGCTGCACCCGTTCGTCCCGCCGGCGAGCAACGCGGAGGGCTACCTGAGCGTCGAGCGCACCATCGACAACTCCACGATCTGGCTCGGCGAGACCCTGCTCAGCCCCGAGCCGGTCGAGACCAGCTACTTCGTCAGGCCCACGACCGACGAGTCGGGCCAGAGCTGCGGCACGGGTTGGTCGGTGGAGGCCACCTACTACTTCCACGAATTCCTCGGTGGCGGTGGCTTCGGTTCCGCGGCCTGTCGCAAGAGCGACCAGGTCACCTTCGTGCACAACGGACCGCTCGAGGGTGATCTCTCCGGCGCAGAGGCGCAGCTGGTCGTCTGGGAGGAGCCCCCGGTCACCGACCGCTCGATCCTCCCGCCACCGGCGATCACCTCGAAGTGGTCCGCCAAGGCCCCGCCGGCGAAGGGAACGGTCGAGCTCGGCACCGACTTCGCCTCCGCGCCCGAGCTGGCCGGCGGCAGGTGGGACGTGCACGTCGACCCGGGCAGGACGGCGCTGTTCAAGGTGCCGCTCGACTGGAACCAGCACATGCAGGTCCACCTGACCTACGACGGCGTACGCACCGAGCAGAGCGTCCCGATCGAGCCCGTCCTCATCACGCCGATCGGCGCGACGTCCTACTGGGGCGACCACTTCGCCGGGAAGGACGTCGAGGCGCCGGACTTCACCGACCTCAACCTCGCCTACAGCGGTCCCGAGGGTGCCGGCGCGGTGTCCCCGTCGATCACCTGGCGCAACCGTGAGGAGAGCGGGATCAAGGCGGCCTTCCCCGGCAACTACTACGTGCTCCTGCGGATGAACAAGAACAACGTGGACGACAAGGCCAACCCGAAGAACGGCGCCGACATCACGGTCGGTGTCAAGGTGATCACCGACAAGCCGCCGCGCTCGCCGTACTCCCAGGACCCGGAGCCGATCCCGGACCTGAACGGGGAGGAGCCGGCTGACGAGGAGAGCGAGACGAAGGCGTCCGACTCGTCCTCGTCGGCTGACACCACGTCGTGGGGAGCAGTCGGGGGACTCTTCGGTGGCTCCGCGGTGATGGCTGCGGCAGGCTTCGTGGCGCTCGGCAAGCACAGGAGGAGTCGCGCATGACCGTGTGGGCAACCGAGTCGTGGGGCCTGGTCTGGGCGCTGGTCGTCGCCGCCGCGGTGCTGACCGTCGTGGGGATCGTGCTGCTGCGGCGCCAGTGATCCGGGCGGCGGTGATCAGGCGGCGGTGGTCAGGCGGCGGTGATCCGGGCGGCGGTGATCAGGCGAGCATCAGCCACAGCGCGCTGCCGGCCATCGCGATCGCAGCCACGAAGCAGATGATCGCGACGATCAACGCGGGACTGGTGCTGCTCGACGAGGACGACGAGGCCATGGTCGCCGGGTAGGTCCCACCGGTGGCCGCCGGGCCGACGAACGCCGCCCGGCCCGCTGAACCGTGCCCGGAGCTGGCGGGTGCGCTCGATCCTGCTCCGGAGTGGGCCGGTCCGGGGTGCGCCGGGCCGGAATGTGCCGGGCCGGGGTGGGCCGGGCCGGCGTAGCTGTTGGGTCGGCTGCGAGGGCCCCCGCTGTGGGCGCCGCTGTGAGCCCCACCGTGGGCGCCGGAGCTGTCCGGCCGTGCGCCTGAGTGGGCGCCCGACTGCGGTCCGGGTGGCCCGAAGGGGGAGGACTGCTGGGGGAACGGCGTGGGCGTGGCGAAGCTGGCCCCCATCGCGTTGCCCGTGGTGTAGGACGGGTAGTACGACGGGGGCGGCGGCGCCACGTCGACGAGCTGGTTGAACACCTCGGGGGGCTCGGAGTCGCTCTGCCACGGCGTACCGGGGGGCACGCCGGCCGAGCGCAGCAGCTGCAGCGCCTCGGACGCTGTCGCCGGACGCTTCTCGGAGTCCTCCTGGGTGAGCGCCTCGAGGAACTCCCGGTAGGGGCCGTCGGGAGCACCCTTCTGGTGACGCGGACTGAGGCCGGTGAGCATCTGGATGCCGACCACGCCGAGTGCGTAGAGGTCCTGCTGCGGCTCCGGCGCCGCCCCGTGGGCCTGCTCCGGTGCCATGTAGCCGTCGGTGCCGATGGCGCCGGGGAAGCGGGTGAGGCGCACCTCGTCGATGAGCGCGGCGACGCCGAAGTCGCCGAGACGCACGTGGGGACGACGGGTGCCGGTCGGCTCGAGCAGCAGGTTGGCCGGCTTGACGTCGCGGTGCACCACGCCGGCCGCGTGCACGGCCTCGAGCGCCTGGAGAGTCTGGTCGAGCACGACCGCGGTGTAGCTCTCGGGCAGCCTGCCGTGGTCACCGAGCAGGGTGTGGATCGATCCGCCCTTGACCAGGTCCATGGTGAAGATGACCAGGTTGTCCTCGGCGGCCCAGCCGCTCGGGGCGACCACGTGGGGGTGGCGGATGCGCACCGACTGCTCGCGCACGAAGCGCAGCAGCATGCCACTGTCGTGCTGGCCGAGGAGCTTGGCGGCCACGAAGGTCTGGCTCTTCAGGTCCCAGGCGCGCCACACGGAGCCCATGCCGCCGGCGCCGATCTGGTCGATCAGCACGTAGCGGCCGGCGAGCGGCGTGTTCCCCATCGAAGTCATCGGGGCACACCCTACCCACTTCGTGACGGTCTACTCGTGCTCCGGCGACCGGCGCGTGCGGGGTGGACGTCGACGGATTACCCCGGATCCGCGCTGCGCTGATAACCTGCACTGTCCTCGTGGCCCTGTGCCCCCGAGCGGTACATCCCGAGAACATTCGCAGAGCCCTCCTGCCACGGAGAGACCGTGGCCGCTGAGTCCAGAGGAGGTGGAGACCGCTATGCGTGCATATGAAGTGATGGTCATCCTCGACCCGAACCTCGAAGAGCGGACGATCGAACCGTCCCTCGACAAGTACCTCAACGTGATCCGCAAGGATGGCGGCTCCGTCGAGTCCGTCGACGTCTGGGGACGTCGCCGCCTCGCCTACGAGGTCAAGAAGAACGCCGAAGGCATCTACGCCCTCATCTCGCTGCAGGCCGAGCCGGCCACGGTCAAGGAGTTCGACCGCCAGCTCTCGCTGAACGAGTCGATTCTTCGCACCAAGGTCCTGCGCGCCGCCAAGGCGTGATCCGGCGTACGCCGGCAACGGCATCGGTGGTTGAGGAGGTCGCTCTGCGGCCGTCTCGAAACCCGCTGTGGACAACTCTTCACAGTGTCGGTGCCGACGTACACCATGGACCTCGACACACTCGATTGAATCCAGAGGAGACCTGAGATGGCAGGCGAGACCGTAATCACGGTGGTTGGCAATCTCGTTGACGACCCGGAGCTGCGCTTCACCCCGTCGGGTGCGGCCGTGGCGAACTTCCGGATCGCGTCGACGCCGCGCACCTTCGACAAGCAGAGCAACGAGTGGAAGGACGGCGACGCGCTGTTCCTGAGCTGCTCTGTCTGGCGACAGGCCGCGGAGAACGTTGCCGAGTCCCTGCAGCGCGGCATGCGTGTCGTCGTCCAGGGTCGCCTGAAGGCCCGCACCTACGAAACCCGCGAGGGTGAGAAGCGCACGGTCTTCGAGATCGACGTCGAAGAGGTCGGTCCCAGCCTGAAGTACGCCACGGCCAAGGTCACCAAGGCATCCCGCGGTGGCGGCGGTGGCGGTGGCTACAACCAGGGCGGCGGCTACAACCAGGGTGCTCAGCAGAGCGCTCCGGCCAACGACCCGTGGGCCACGCCGGCCCAGGGGCAGTCGCAGGGTCCGTCCGGCAACTCGGGTCCCTCGGACCCGTGGGCCGCTCCCGGTGTGTCATCCGAAGAGCCTCCCTTCTGAGGAAGGCTCCCGGCCCGCAGGGGCCACGGTCGCTCAGACCACCAGCACCACAACAAGTTCATCAGCCAGTACCCATTCCGGCGTGAGCCGGGCTCGAAAGGAGCACCACAATGGCAAAGGCAGTGATTCGCAAGCCCAAGAAGAAGGTTTGCCAGTTCTGCAAGGAGAAGGCGACCGGTGTCGACTACAAGGACACCACCCTGCTCCGCAAGTTCATCTCGGACCGCGGCAAGATCCGCGCCCGTCGGGTGACCGGCAACTGCGTGCAGCACCAGCGCGACGTTGCGATTGCGGTCAAGAACGCCCGCGAGCTCGCCCTGCTGCCCTACACGTCCACCGGTCGCTGAGAGAGGATTTGCGAACATGAAGCTCATCCTGACTCAGGAAGTTGACGGCCTCGGCGCCCCCGGCGACGTGGTTGAGGTCAAGGACGGCTACGGCCGCAACTACCTCATCCCGCGTGGCCACGGTGTCCGCTGGACCCGCGGTGGCCAGAAGACGATCGACTCGATCAAGGCTGCGCGCTCGTCGCGTGCCGTGCGCGACCAGGACCACGCCGCGGAGGTCAAGACCAAGCTCGAGGCCTCGCCCGTGCAGGTTGCTGTCCGTGCTGGTGAAGGTGGCCGTCTCTTCGGTGCCGTCACCGTCGCCGAGATCGCTGACGCCCTGTCCGCGACCTCCGGTGAGAGCGTGGACAAGCGCACGATCGTGGTCACCAACCCGATCAAGTCGCTCGGTGCGCACACCGTTTCGGTGAAGCTCTACGAGGGTGTCTCCGCCACGGTGGCGCTCAACGTCGTCGCCGGCTGACCCAGCTCCACACGTTCCACCGGTTCGGCCCGCTGCCCCTCGGGGTGGCGGGCCGTTCCGCATTCTCTGCGACCTTCGCATGCGCCGCCGCCGTGCCCGGCCCGGTGGGGTGGCCGCCGTGCTCGGCGCCGTGGGTGGGCCTGGTGCGTCATACGTGCGGGTCGCTCGGGCAGCCGCTTTGTATGACGTTGCGCTGGGGGGCCCCGGTGCGTCATACGTGCGGGTCGCTCAGGCAGCCAGTTCGTATGACGTTGCGCTGGGTGGCCCCCGTGCGTCATGCGTTGCGGTCGCTCGCGCTGCTGCTTTGTATGACGTTGCGGTGGGTGGCCCCCGTGCGTCATGCGTTGCGGTCGCTCGCGCTGCTGCTTTGTATGACGTTGCGGTGGGTGGGCCTGGTGCGTCATGCGTTGCGGTTGCTCGCGCTGCTGCGTTGTATGACGTTGTGGTGGGTGGGCCCGGTGCGTCATGCGTTGCGGTTGCTCGCGCTGCTGCGTTGTATGACGTTGTGGTGGGTGGGCCCCGTGCGTCATACGTGCGGGTCGCTCGGGCAGCCAGTTCGTATGACGTTGCGGGGCGCGGCCAGGATGACGTTGCGGGGCACGGGCAGGGGGGCGGCGAGGGTGGCTGTTCAGTCGCGGGCGGCGACGTACGGCTTGGCGTGGGCCGCGAAGAGGTTCCAGATGAACCAGATCCACAGCAGCACGAACGCCACGTCGGCATAGCCGAGCAGCACGTCGTTCTTCGCTGCGTCGGCGACGGGTGGCATGGCCGCGACGATGCAGGTGGCCCACATGATCACGCCGAACCGTCCGGCGAACTTGGGGTCCGGGTCCTCCTTGGCGGCGGTGGCCAGCGAGCGCGAGGCCAGGAAGATGAACAGCAGGTCCGGCAACGAGACCGCCCACTTCAAGGCGAGCTCGGCGTCCTGGAGATGATCCTTGGCCTGTGGGAACCAGACCGCCAGCGCGACAACCGCGCAGACTGCCGCCGACGTGAGCAGGGTGGTGCGTTCGGGAAGGCGGATCGAGACCAGCCCCCAGATGACCATGGCCCAGCCGATGAAGTCGGGGAGGATGTCGACGGTGCCGAGGGTGTCGATCGCGACGATGACGAGGCCCATGGCCATCTTCTGCAGGGGGGTCATCCCGTTGCGCTCGGGGCGGCTGCGCTCCGCCGACTGGTCGCTCACGCGCCGAACCCTATCCGTCGGGTCTTCTCTCGGCCCCCACCCCTGCGAGTAACGCGGTGTCCATGTCACTTCGCGAGCGATCGGTCACCTGCGAAGTGACCACAGCACCGCACAAGTGCCGCCGTACGGGGACCGGGTGGCGCCCATCCGCGGAGCGGTGAGCCGAACCGAGCGACGGGTCAGCCGGCGCCGAGGCGCATCCACGCGTCACTGCGCGCGCGCAGGCCGAGGACGACGGCCCGGCCGAGCATGAAGCCGAAGCCGAACGCCACCCAGAGCCAGGTCAGGTCGTCGGCGAGCAGGGCGAACGGCGTGTAGACGATGAGGACGGCGAGCCCTCCCCAGGCGAGGTAGGTGCCGTCCCCTGCACCGATGAGCACACCGTCGAGCACGAAGACATAGCCGGCGATCGGTTGGGCGAGAGCCGCGATCAGCAGCACGGGGACCAGCTGCTGGATGACGTCGCGGTCGTTGGTGAAGAGGTGGCCCAGCACCGGGCTGAGCGCGGCCAGACCCAGCCCGGTGACCACCCCGGAGGCGAGCCCCCACTGGACCATCCGCCGGGTGATGTCTCGGGTCCCCGTGGCATCACTCGCGCCGAGGTAGCGCCCGGTCAGTGCTTGGGCAGCGATGGCGACGGCGTCGAGGACGAAGGTCAGGAACCCCCAGATCGTCATCGCCAGCTGGTGGGTGGCGATCGGGGTCTCGCCACCGGCCTGCACGGCGGCGTACGTCGTGACCAGCAGGGCGGCGCGCAGGGTGAGGGTGCGCACGACGAGGGCGATTCCGGCATGGGCCGCGGTGCGGATGCCGGGGAGGTCAGGGCTCAGCGTCGCGCCTTCGCGACGGGCGCCGCGCACCACGACGACCAGGAGGATCAGCGCGGTCAGCACCTGCGCGATCACGGACCCGAGCGCGGACCCGCGCAGGCCGAGCGCGGGCACCGGGCCCGCGCCGTAGACGAAGGCGAAGTTGAGGATGACGTTCAGCAGGTTGCCGATCACCGCCGCGACCAGTGGGGTGCGCGTGTCGAGCATGCCGCGGAGTACGCCGGTCGCGGCGAGCATGACGAGCAACGGCGTCGTGCCGAGGAAGGCGATGCGCAGGTAGTCGCTGGCCTGGTCGGTGACGGTGCCGTCGGCGCCGAAGAGCGTGACCAGCCACGGAGTGCTCCACATGCCGACGACCGTGGTGACCACGCCGATGATGACGGCCAGCCAGATGCCGTCGATGCCCTGGCTGATCGCGGCACGCAGGTTCCCGGCACCGATCTGTCGGGCCACCGATGCGGTGGTGCCGTAGGCGAGGAAGACGCACAGGCCGACCGCGGTCTGCATCACCGCTCCGGCGATGCCGAGACCGGCCAGCTCGGAGGTTCCCAGGTGACCGATGATGGCGGCGTCCGCGAGCAGGAACATCGGTTCCGCGATCAGGGCGAGGAACGCCGGCACCGCGAGGTGCAGGATCTCCCGGTCCACGCCCTTGGGGGCACGGGTCTCGGGGGCGTCGGCACTCACCCGCACACCCTAGCGGCCGTAAGAGGCACCGGTGCTTCTGGTCATGACCTGATGGGGAGTGGTGGTGCCTGTGTGTAACTGGTGCGTATCTGTGGGTAGTCGAAGCGCCAGGGCGCCATGTCGACAAAGTTACATGCGGCTGTCCGGTGACTGGAAGGTGAACAAGAAAGTTGCCCACAAGTTTTCCTCCACAGCGTGGGAGAGGCGTTTGTGCAGGTCAGGCGGCATGTGTGACGCGTGGTTTCACGTGAATCCACAGGTGCCTCCCCAGGCTGTGCACAAGTCGGGGCGTGTCGTCCACGGCGAGTCGTGGGTTATCCCCAGCCCCTGTGGATAACCCACTTTCACTTGCCGAGTTTTCCGACGTACGGTCACACGTCCGCAACTTTCAGGGCCCCTTGTCGGTGGTCACATCTAGCGTGCTGGCCAGCCCAGAATCGGCCGGAAGGGGAGCGTGAGCGATGAGCATGACTGATCACCAGAATGACCTGCCTCCGGAGCCGGAATGGGGCGATGGCCCCTCGTCGTACGAGCCGGGCGAGGCGCCGCGGGGACCCAACGACCGCACCCCTCCGCAGGACAACGCCGCCGAGCAGAGCGTGCTCGGCTCGATGCTGCTCTCCAAGGACGCGATCGCCGACGTCAGCGAGGTGATGCGAGGCACCGACTTCTACCGTCCGGCGCACGAGATCATCCACGACGCGATCATCGACCTCTTCGGTCGCGGCGAGCCGGCCGACCCGGTCACCGTCGCTGCGGAGCTGCAGCGCCGGGGCGAGCTGCAACGCATCGGCGGGGCACCCTACCTCCACACGCTCTCGGCCAACGTGCCGATCGCAGCCAACGCGGGTTACTACGCCGAGATCGTCCGCGAGAAGGCGATCCTGCGTCGCATGGTCGACGCCGGCACCAAGATCGTGCAGATGGGGTACGCCGGCGAGGGCCAGGTCGACCACATGGTCGACAACGCCCAGGCCGAGGTCTACAAGATCACCGACAAGCGTTCGTCGGAGGACTACGCGCCCCTGGTCGACATCATGGAAGGTGTCCTCGACGAGATCGAGGCGATCGGAAACCGTGAGGAGGGCATCTATGGCGTGCCCACCGGGTTCGCCGACTTCGACGACCTGACCAACGGTCTGCACAAGGGTCAGATGATCATCATCGCGGCGCGTCCTGCCATGGGCAAGAGCACCCTCGCTCTCGACCTGTGTCGCGCGGCGTCGATCCACAACGGCCTTGCCAGCGTCTTCTTCAGCCTCGAGATGGGCCGCTCCGAGATCACCATGCGCCTGCTCTCGGCCGAGGCGAAGGTGCCGCTCAACCACATCCGCAACGGCAACATGACCGACGACGACTGGGCGAAGCTGGCGCGCAAGATGGGCGAGGTCTCCTCGGCGCCGATGTTCATCGACGACTCGCCGAACATGACGATGATGGAGATCCGCTCGAAGGCGCGGCGGCTCAAGCAGAACCACGACCTGCGCCTGATCGTGATCGACTACATGCAGCTGATGAGCTCGGGCAAGAAGGTCGAGTCCCGCCAGCTCGAGGTCTCGGAGTTCTCGCGTCAGATCAAGCTCCTGGCCAAGGAGCTCGAGCTCCCGATCATCGCGTTGTCGCAGCTCAACCGTGGTCCCGAGCAGCGCACCGACAAGCGCCCGATGATGTCCGACCTTCGGGAGTCGGGGTGCGTCACGGCTGACACCCGCATCATGCGCGCCGACACCAACGCGGAGGTCACCATCGGTGAGCTGATGGAGTCGGACGCCAAGGACATCCCAGTCTGGGCACTCGACGACCGCCTCAAGCTCGTGCCGCGCACGATGACCCACGCGTTCCCGAGCGGCACCAAGGAAGTCTTCGAGCTCACCCTCGCCTCCGGGCGCACGGTCAAGGCCACCGCCAATCACCCACTCCTGACGTACGACGGGTGGATGCCGCTCGGCGAGTTGGCTCCGGGAGCGCGGGTCGGTGCGATTCGTCACGTGCCGCCGCCGCTGCAGATCACCCCTCGCGACGAGGACGAGATCGTGCTGCTTGCCCACATGCTCGGTGACGGCTCGTTCGTGAAGCGCCAGCCGATCCGCTACGCCAGCATCGACGAGGCGAATCTCAAGGCCGTGGGCGACGCGGCGTCTCGGCGCTTCGGCATCACGCCGATCCGTGATGACTACGAAACTGCGCGCGTGACCACGCTGCGCCTCCCTGCTCCCTATCGACTTGCCCGGGGACGCCGCAATCCGATTGCAGCTTGGCTCGACGAGGATGCGCTCTTCGGTCTGCGCAGCCATGAGAAGTTCGTCCCGGAGTGGGTCTTCAGTCTGCCGAAGGAGCAGGTCGGTCTCTTCCTGCGCCACATCTGGGCGACCGATGGCTCCATCGGCTACGACGCGAAGAACAATCTGGGACGTGTCTACTACGCATCCACCAGCCGCCGACTGGTCGACGACCTCGCACGTCTCCTGGGCCGGTTCAACGTCTTCACGCGGGTGAAGCGGGTGCGCAAGCCTGGATATCGGGACGGCTGGCACCTCTTCGTGTACGGCGCGGAGAACCAGCTCCGATTCTGCGACGAGATCGGCGTCCATGGATTGCGAGGTGCGAAGGCCGATGCCTTGGCCGAGAAGCTGCGTGACGTTCGCTCCAACACCAACCTCGACACAGTTCCTGTGGAGGTGTGGGGGAGAGTCCGGGAACTCCTGACCGAACAGCAGGTGACTCACCGTGAGTTCGCGTCGGCCATGGGCACCCAGTTCTGCGGATCGACGATGTGGAAGCACGCACCCAGTCGGGAGCGACTCTCCAAGGTGGCCGGGATCCTGGACGACGCAGACCTCGAAGTGCTCGCGACCAACGACGTCTACTGGGACTCGATCGCTTCCATCAAGTCACTTGGCGAGCAGCCCGTGTACGACGCCACCGTGCTCGGCGTACACAACTTCGTGGCCGAAGGGATCGCGCTGCACAACAGCCTTGAGCAGGATGCGGACATGGTCATCCTGCTGCACCGCGAGGATGTCTACGAAAAGGAATCCACTCGCCCGGGTGAAGCGGACCTGATCGTGGCCAAGCACCGTAACGGTCAGACCCGTGACATCACGGTTGCGTTCCAGGGCCACTACAGCCGCTTCGTCGATATGGCTCACTGACACTGCTGTCGAGCCATAGTCGAGCACTTGGGCGACGACCTCGCGCGGGTCTTGTCGCGCTTGAGCTCCAACAGATTGAAATTGCCATCGGCGTCGATTGCCAGCAGGTCCAGTCGTGAGCCGTACGGCGTGATCACCTCGCTGCCGATCGACTGGGTCAGGGAGACGAGGTGGGCGAGGACTTGGCGTCGCTTGGCGCCGAGGCGAGCACAGGGCTGTCATCACACTGGATCGCGATAACACGCTGAGTGACCATTGGATCATGGTGAGTGATGACGTGCGGGGCGACTACGCGAGTTTCATGCGGGCGCGTCGCGCGATCCTGGGGTTGTCGCAGCGAGATCTTGCCGAGCGATCAGGTGTCAAGCAACCGCTGATCGCAGCCATCGAGTCGGGACGGCGCCATCCCTCGCCCCAGGCACGTGCCCGCTTGGAACGGGCGCTGACCACACGCCCGTCGGTGGCCTTGGCAGCGCGGCGTCAGCAGGTCCGGGAGCTGTTCGAACGCGCCGGCCTGCCCGAGCCTCGGGTCTTCGGATCGGTGGCCCGCGGAGATGATCACAGCGACTCCGACATCGACTTGATGGTGGAGTTCTCCGATGCGCACGACATCGTCGACCTGCTGAGCCTGGAGCACGAGCTGGAACTCCTGCTCACCTTCAACGTCGATTTGGTTGACGCGCGAGTGCAGGGGGCTGTCACCGGGCACGGGCTGACTGAGGCTGTCGCCTACACCGTGGGGCTGGGCCTCGACTCCTACCTCGCCGACAGTCCACAGGGCCGGGTGCTTCGCAACAGCGGTCGCCACATCCTCATCCAAGTGGCCACGGTGGCCGAGAAGCTGCCCAGCGACTTCAAAGACGCCCACGGCTCGGTCGATTGGGTAGCCCTGGCGCGGATGCGTAACCTCATTGCCCATCACTACGACAAGGTCGACGATCGCCTCGTGTTCGCCGCGCTGGAGCGCCGCATACCGGCCCTCCTTGGGGTTCTTGGGTTGACGGACTGACGCCAGTCGCGCACGGATGCAGCCTGTCACCAGGGCGTACGTGTTGAAGCGCTTCGCTGACCGATCGACACGTTGGAGGATGCCTGATCGTCTCGCGTCCTGCCATACCCTCTTGGCCCACGTTGGACGCCGGGCCCGCGTGTCCGGGCGGTGGGGCGTGCGGTAGGGCGGTGAACAGCCCCGCCTACGTGGCGGCGCCGGCATAGCCTGAGGGAGGGTGGAATCCCGAACCCGATGAGAGGAACCCTCATGAGCAAGGACTTCGCCGTCGGCGACCACGTCCGCTGGAATTCCGAGGCCGGCAACGTCTCCGGTGTCATCACGAAGAAGCACACCAGCGACACCGAATACAAGGGTCATACGAGACGTTGCTCGCCGGACGACCCTCAGTACGAGATCAAGAGCGACAAGACCGACCATGTCGCGATGCACAAGGGCGACGCCCTGGAGAAGATCGACTGACCGGATCAGGCCGGCGACTCGTCACGCTGGTGGGTCTCCGGGGAGAACAACCACGGCAGCACCGCCACCAGTGCCAGGGCACCGGTGGCCGCGAACGCCCAGTCGAACCCGGCTCGGTCAGCGATCAGGCCGATCAGCACCGGACCCAGGATCGCCCCGCCGTCCTGGAACATCTGGAAGGTCGACAGCACCGTGCCACCACTGCGGTCGTTGCCGATCACGTCGGCCACCGTGGCCTGCTGGCCCGGGTTGACCAGCCCCGAACCCACGCCGGAGAGCACCGACAGGACCAACAGCACGGCCAATGACCCGCTCTGCCCGATCAGGCCGAGTCCGATCGCGGTGACGACCAGCCCGCTGATCACGACCGGACGTCGGCCGAGTCCGTCGACGAGTCGGCCGGCCACTTGCAGCGTGACCGCCGTACCGACCGCGGCGAGGGCGAGCACCACGCCCGCCACCCAGGGCGCGTCGTACAACGCGACGGCGAGCTGGGGCAGGACCGCGACGCGGACCCCGAAGTTGCACCACCCGTTGGCGAAGGCCGACGCGAGCGCCGCGCGGTATGCCGGATGGTGCATCGCCTCACGCACCCGCATCGGTGGCGCGGTGGAGGCCTGCGCACGGTCGCGCAGGGACGCCCCGGATAGCCGTACGCCGACCACGGTCGCGGCCACGACCAGCGCGGCGGCGTACACGATGAAGGGGACGCGCAGGCCGAACTCGGCGAGCAGACCGCCGAGCACCGGGCCGAGCATGCCGCCGAGCAGGAACGAGCTGGCGTAGGCGGAGGAGACCCGCCCGCGGGCTGACGGCGGCGCCATCCGCACGAGCAGGGACATCGCCGAGACGGTAAACATGGTCGAGCCGATGCCGCCGAGCCCCCGATAGATCAGCAGCTGCGTGTAGGACTGGGCGAACGCGGTCGCCAGCGACGAGGCCGCCACGATCAACAGCCCGGTGAGATAGACCGGGCGTTCACCCAGACGGGTGGTGAGGGCGCCGCCGGCGGGGGCGAACAGCAGTCGGAAGAACGCGAAGGCCGAGACCACGACCGAGGCGGCGGCGACACCGACGTCGAAGGACCGTGCGTACGCCGGCAGCACCGGCGAGACCAGTCCGAAGCCGACCGCGATCACGAAGGCCGCGGCGATCAGGACCTTGATCTCTCCGGGCAGCGCGGGTCGGTCGGTGGTCACGACAGATGACTATGGCATGGGGGTCATTGCCCCTTGAGCCACGTGTGCCAGTCCAGTCCACGGTCGGCACCTCCCATGCCTTCAGGCTGGCCAGCTGGTCCGTGCTCGCGGCCTCCGTCGTCATGACACTCGGTGTCGGCCGACCTAGACGGTCGCCTGTTCCTCGACGCCGCCCCGGGCTGGAACCCCCTCATTGCCTCCCTCTACACAATGACGGTGCTCAGCCTGCTCGTCCTTGCCTTCCTGCTCTCGCAGCTCTGGTTGCTGCTGCGTGCCGTCTCCCATGACGCACCATTCACCGACCAGGTCGTACGCCGACTGCGAGTCATGGGCCTCACCCTGATCTTGTGGGAGCTGCTGGAGCCGTTCCTGTGGTTGTTCCTCAGCCCCAAGGCTTGGGACTACAGCTTCCTCGTGGCCGGCGATCAGGGTGTGGCCTGCAGCTGGGATCGATGGAACCGGGCGGCCCGGAGCTCACGCGGATGTCTTCGGCGCCCTGCTACTGCTGCTGGCGGGAGTCTTCAGGCGAGGTGTGCGTCTGCAGAACGACCAGAGGTTCACGGTCTGATGGCCATCGACATCCGCCTTGACCACGTTCTGCTCGACCACCGGATGACGCTCACCGAGCTGCAGGGCGTGGCCATTCGTCAAGACGCGCGGCCCGGCCATCTCCTTCGCGCCCATCCCTAGCGCAGGGCAACGCCGACCTCGTCGGCCACGGCCTCCACCATCGTGGTGAGCCGAGCCGTGCGAGCGGGCATGGAGTCGCGATAGTCCGCAAGCGTCAGCAGGCCCGGCCCGACGAACGCCCACGCTCGCGCTCGCAGCCACGTGGCCTCGTCGGCACCGGACTCGGTGCGGAGAACCTCTCGAGCCGGCGCATCGAACAGGCTCCAGGCATAGAGGAGGTCGACGGCGGGGTCGCCGATGCCCAAGCCACCGAAGTCCACCACCCCGACCAGTTCCCCCTCGGCGGAGGTCAGCAGGTTCTCGGCCGACAGATCCGTGTGCACCCAGCACGCAGGTCCGGGTGCAGGCGGGACGTCGCGGATCCGCCGCCAGGCCTCCGCCACCCGGCGTGGGTCGAAGAGGTCCTTCAGCTCGCGGGCTGCACTGGTGGCCCAACCATCGATCACGTCCGTCACCGGTTCGCCCGCCCGATATCCCCACCGCGCCGCCCCGGCGGGCAACTCCCACGTGTCCGCCGCGTGCAGGCGGCCCACGAACCGACCCAGACCCAGCGCTGCACGCGCCTGCGCGGCCGGGTCGAGCTGCTCCGGGGTCTCGCCCGGGACCCAGGACACGACGGTCCACGGCCGCGGGAACAGTGAGGACCGTTCCGCCATGAAGCGAACGTCGGGCACGGGTGTGCTGAGGTGCGGCGCGAGAAGGGGGAGGAACTCTGCTTCCTTCAGCAGGTCGTCGACGTAGGCGTCCGACCGGGGCAGTCGTACGGCGTGCTCGTCCCCGACGCGGAAGACCCAGTTGCTGCTGCCCGAGGCCCGGCTGGGCTGCACGTCCTTGCCCGCGAGCTCCGGGAACTGTTCACGCAACAACCGCGCAACCAGGCTGGCATCGGGGGCGACGTCGTCATTGGCGTCTTCCACCCGCCCATCGTTGGCGTCGCCGACCTCGATCTCAACCGAGTTTCAGGGGGCAACGCGCGGTGGCGGCAGGGCCATCGAGAATCCTTCCGGAGCGAGCCAGCGCGCTCGAGATGCCGAGCCAGCCAAAGCCCAGGCAAACCTGCGGCCTCTGACCTGCAACGACACAACCCTGTGGACGAAAACCGGGTCGAAAGTGCCTCTGACCTGCGGAAATACTTCTCCACAGATCACCCGAACCCCTTGTCGTCGAACGTCCGTTCGAAGTAAAATCTGACCATGTCCAGCACCTTCGCACCCGCCTCCTCGACCGTCGCCGAGGTGCTCGAAGATGCCCGGGCGATGCGTCAGGTCTCCGACGACGCCGAACGGCTGATCCTGCTCCGAGCCACCGAATGGGCGGCCACCCACCCCGTCAGCGGCCCTCACGACACGGGTGCCTTCGAGGTCGTCCAGGTCGACGAGTTCCGGGTGCAGACCCTGCCCCAGATGGCCTACGACGCTGGTGCAGAGTTCGCGTTGGCCATCGGACTGTCCCACGAGGCCGGCGACCGGCTGATCCACGAGTCGATGGAGCTGCGTCATCGCCTGCCACTGGTCTGGGCACGCCTGGCGAATGGAGAAATCACCGCCTGGCGCGCTCGCCGGATCGCTGCGATGACCATCGGCCATCCCGACGACGTCGCCGCCCACGTCGATGAACACGTCGCACCCATCGCCCACAAGGTCGGGCTGATCACCATCGAACGCCTCATCGACGAAGCCATGTTGGTCCTCTACCCCGAACAACGCGAGCAACAACAACTCGAAGAGCTCGACAAGCGACGAGTCGACCTCGACACGAACTTCTCCCACACCGGCATCGCCCACATGCGCATCGATGGCGACATGAAGGATGTGCTCGACTTCAACGACGCCATCAACCGGATCTCGAAGATCCTCGGTGACCTCGGCGTTCCCGAGTCCCACGACGTGCGACGCGCGATGGCCATCGGCATCCTCGCCGACCCTGCTGCAGCCCTCGACCTGATCAACGACACGATGACCCCGGGGCGTCGTCCGAGCAAGAAGATGACGCTCGTCGTCCACCTCTCACAAGCCGCGATCGACGGAACCGCCATCACCGGCCGGTTCGAGAATGGCCGTATCCCGCTCCTGGTCCAGCAGATCCGTGACTGGGCGGGTCGTGAAGACACCCATCTCACCGTCACCCCGGTCATCGACCTGGCCGACCACGAGAACGTCGAACAATACGAACTCCCCGATCGGCTCAAGCACCGCATCGATGCCCGTGACCACACCTGTGTGTTCCCGTTCTGCACACGCACCGCGAAGCGCTGCGACCACGACCACACCATCCCGTTCCACGAGGGAGGCGCTTCGTGCGAATGCAACGTCGCAGCCCTGTGCCGACGCCACCACCGCATGAAGACCCACCAGGGTTGGACCTACACCATCATCGAACCCGGCGCCTACCTCTGGTGCTCGCCCGCCGGCCGCCGCTACTACCGCGACAACACCGGCAGCATCGACGTCACACCAGAAGACCGACCAACCTCCGACAACGGGTGCTTCCAACGACCATCAACTGGGTCGCCACCGACCAACAGTCCCTGACACGACCTCGAGGAACTGCCTCGCGCCGAGCTGGCTGTCAGGACCTGGCCCCCAGGAACGTGATCTCTTGACCGCGCCATGCACGCGTAACCGGAGGATGCGTGCTGGCGTTGAACTTGACGTGACCCTTCGCCGCCGTGCTGCCGCCTCTGCCCTCGCGCTCTCGCTCTCGCTCACCCTCGCGCTTGCTGTGTCCGGCGCGCTCACCGTGGGCACGAGTGCCACGGCAGCCACCAGCACCACCCCGTCGTACGCCCATCTGGGCAAGGCCGGACCGAGGCTTCGGGTACCGGCCGCCGACCTGCGGGCCTCCCTCGAGTGCCACGGCAACCCCGCCGCCAAGCGCCAGCCCGTGCTGCTCAACCCCGCGACCAGCGTGACGCCGGAGCAGAACTACTCCTGGAGCTACGAGCCCGCGTTCACAGCGCAGCACCGCTACTGGTGTGCGGTGACGATGCCGTTCCACACGTACGGCGACATCCAGGTCGCCGGTGAACACCTCGTGCACGCGATCCGGACGATGCACCGTCGGACCGGTCGCCGGATCGCCGTCCTCGGTCACAGCCAGGGCGGCATGAGCATGCGCTGGGCGCTGCGCTTCTGGCCCGACACCCGCGCCATGGTCGACGACGTGATCGGGATGGCCCCCTCCAACCACGGCACGACGGCGATCACCGGCTGCATCAAGGGGCTCACCACCTGCACGCCGGCGGTGTGGCAGCAGCAGAAGGACTCCAGGTTCATGAAGGCACTGAACTCGCGAGCCGAGACCTTCAGGGGCATCTCCTACACGGTGATCTACACGCACACCGACGAAGTCGTGACGCCCAACGGCAGCGCCGCCACCTCCTCCTCGGCGCTGCGGACCGGTCGCGGACGCATCACCAACGTGGCCACCCAGGACGTCTGTCCCACCGACGTCTACGAGCACCTCACCGTCGGCACGATCGACCCGACGACCTATGCCTTGGTCATGGATGCGTTGACGCACCGTGGCCCGGCGGACCCCGCGCGGATCGGCACCTCGAGCTGCGGCCAGCTCTACATGCCGTACGTCGACCCGACCTCCGTGGACACCTACCTGCAGCCGCTCCAGGCATTGCTCGGGCTGGCCAGCACGCCGCTGCCCCTGGTCAACCTCACCGGCGCGCCGATGGTCAGGGCCGAGCCGAAGCTGCGCTGCTACGTCTACGCCGGCGGCTGCTGAGGAGGCTCCACCCCACCGGCCCCCAGAGGCCGGGGTGGGCGAGGGTGCTCAGGTGGACCCACGACTCCTCGAGGTAACGGCCTGACTGATGCGCTTCGGCGCACGGGAACGGCAGCAACGGATGCGCTCGAGGAACGCGCCCGAGCGACGGCCTACACCAATTGAGGTAGATCCGGTCACCTCCCTGTCGGATCGGCGCGCTCGGACGTTCAATGGTGAGGTTGACCGCAGGAGCGAACATGGACGAGATCACGTGGGACCCTCCGGGCAAGGGACCGTGGGAGCTGGAAGCCACCCACTACCCCCGTCCGATGTCGAGGTTCATCCAGGCCGGGTTCTGCCGCGCCTTCGCCAAGGGCTTCGCGGAGGGAACCGCGAACTACGGTCTGCTGCTCGACCACCTGGAGCCGGGCGTGGTGAACGGCTTCATGTTCACCCAGCCCGCCGCGTTCGCTGCTCCGAAAGGGGCGATGGGGCCGCCGCCGGGGCCGATCCTGTGGCTGATGTGCCGCCTCCATCCCGGGATCCGGGCCCGCATCAAGGCCAACGTGCGCGCGATCGCGGAGAAGCGCTGGCGTCAGGAGATGACGACGTGGGACACGGTGGACAAGCCCGCGGCCATCGCCGCGCACCGCGCGATCCAGGCCGTCGAGGTCGGCGCGCTCTCCGACGACGAGCTCGCCGACCACGTCCTGCGATGTCGTGACCACATGGAGGACGCCGTACTCCTCCACCACCGCTACACCGTCACCTCGACCTTCGTGACCGGGGACTTCCTCGCCGGAGCGACCGAGTGGTCGGGGGTGCCCGCCGGCGAGCTGATGGCGCTGCTCCGAGGCACCTCTCCGGTCTCCACGGGATTCGCCAGCGACGAGCTCGACCGTGCGGCCAAGGCGATCACCGCCAGTGATCGGGCCCGGGACGTCCTCCACGGTGGCGGTGCCGCCGACGAGGTTCTGGCCGCGCTGGCCGCCGATGCCGCCGCGGGTGAGGAGGTCTCCGGCTACCTCGAGGCGGTGCGCCATCGATCCGTCGGGTACGACGTGGGCGACAGGACGGCGGGGGAGATGCCGGAGCTGTTGCTGGGTGCACTTCGCGCGGCTGTCGCCGGGACCTCGGCGGCGCCGGAGTCGGAGTCTGGTCTGGGCGCCGTGCGGGCCGCCGTACCCGCGGAGTTCCTCGCGGACTTCGATGACCGCTACGCAGAGGCGAAGCTGATGAACCGGTTGCGCGACGAGCGGGGCAACTACTCGGACGGCTGGGCCACCGGGCTGGCCCGTCGAGCTCTGTTGGAGGCGGGCCGTCGGCTCGCCGGCGTCGGGAAGCTGGCCGACGCCGAGCACGCGGTCGACCTCGAGGCCGCCGAGGTCGCCGACCTGCTCCGCGGCGGCTCGTCCCCGTCGGCCGCAGAGGTGGAGGAGCGCTTCCTCTGGCGTACGACGCACACCATCGCCGACGCCCCGCCGTTCCTGAGAGCGATGCCCGCGCCGCCACCGCCGGTGCACCTGCTCCCCAAGCAGGCCCGGCGAAGTGCCGTTGCCGTGGACACGATGATCTCGAACCTGTTCGTCCCTGCGGACAAGCCCAACACCGCGACAGTCCTCCACGGGCTCGCGGTCAACAAGGGCAGCTATGAGGGAACGGCTCGACTCGTCGACAACGCCGGTGACTTCTCGCGGATCGAGCAGGGTGACGTCCTCGTCACCCGGATGACCTCGCCCTACTTCAACGTCGTGCTGCCGTTGCTCGGCGCGATCGTGACGGACCGCGGCGGACAGCTGTGCCACGCAGCGATCGTGGCTCGCGAGTACGGCATCCCCGGCATCGTCGGAACCCGCGACGCAACGAGCACGATCCCGGACGGTGCCCGTGTCCAGGTGGACGGCGCGACCGGTGAGGTTCGGTTGCTCGCGTGAGCATCGTCGCCCTCTCCGACGCGTTGGACGGGGGCGCCTTCGGTGGAAAGGCGGTGCAGCTCGCTGCTGCCCTGCGTGCCGGACTCCCGGTGCCGGGCGGCTTCGCCCTGTCGTGCCAGGCGGTGGAGGCGGTGGCCTCCGGTGACGTCGAGCTCCTCGGCACCCTCGCAGGCGAGTGCACGCTGGACCGGCCGCATGCCGTCAGGTCGAGCGCCGTCGGCGAGGACTCGGAGGCGGCGAGCTTCGCGGGCGCCCACCTGACCGTCCTCGGTGCCTGTGGCCTGGCCGCGATCGCGGTGGCGGTCCGGCAGGTGCACGCCTCTGGTGTCGATCCGAGCACGCGCGTCTACCGGGAACAGCTCGGACTGGACGACGCCAGCCCGATGGCCGTCGTGGTGCAGCAGCTCGTCGACGCGGACGTCGCCGGTGTTCTCTTCACGCGCAACCCGGTCACCGGTGCCGCCGAGCGCGTCATCGAGGCGAGCTGGGGGCTGGGCGAAGCCGTCGTCTCGGGCGCGGTCACCCCCGACCACTACGTGCTCGACGAATCCGGCGTGCTTCAGCAGATGGTGCCGGGCGAGAAGGACGTCGCGCTGCGGCGCACCGAGCACGGAACGGTCGAGGTGGCGGTGCCCGCTCACCTGGTCTCCACGCCCTGCCTGGGCGCGCCCGAGCTGGCCGGACTCAACCAGCTGGCCCTGGCCTGCGACACCGTGTTCGGCTCCTCCGAGCACGACATCGAGTTCGCGTTCCGCGCAGGGAAGCTCTTCCTCCTGCAACGCCGGGCCATCACCGGTGGCTGACCGGAGCACCTCCCGCGGACTCGTCGCTGCCTGCCTGGCGGCGTCCCTGATGCCGCTCAACTCCACCATGATCGCGGTGGCCGTCCCGGACGTCTCGGCGGAGCTGGACCACGACCCGACCACGGTCACCCAAGCGCTGGTCACGACGTACCTGGTCGCGGCGATCGCCCTGCAGAGCCCCGGCGGAAAGCTCGGTGACCGGCTCGGGCAGTGGCGGGTGCTCACCCTCGGCCAGGTGGTGCTCGGCGTCGGAGCCCTGCTCGGCTTCCTCGCGCCAACCCTGGTGCTGCTCTCCGTCTCACGGGTGCTGATGGCCGTGGGGGGCGCGCTGGTCGTGCCGGCAGCAGTCGCCCTGATCCGGATCGCACTCCCCCCGGACAGGCGCGGCAGGGCCTTCGGGATGTTCGGTGCGGTGATGTCGCTGGCGGCGGGCATCGGCCCGATCGTCGGTGGTGAGCTGGTCCGGTTCTTCGGTTGGGAGTCGATCTTCCTGGCCAACCTCCCGGTGCTCGCCCTCTCCGCCGTGCTCGCCGTCGGAGCTCCCCACGGCTCGAGGTCGACGAGCAGCACCGGCTTCGACTGGCTCGGGTCCGTGCTGCTGACGGCGGCGGTCGCGACCGGGGTCCTGGCCGTCGAGGCCACGAGTTCCACATCGGCCACGCTCCTGGTCCTCAGCGTCGTGCTGTGGCTCCCGTTCGTGGTGTGGGAACGGCGGACACGCGACCCGGTGGTGGCGTTCGAGCTCTTCCGCGGCGCCTCCTTCACGGCCGGCACGCTCCTGATCGCCCTGCTCAACCTGGTCATGTACGCACTGCTCTTCGAGATCCCGCTGGTCCTCGAGACGGTCTTCGACCTCGATGCCCAGCACACCGGCAGGTTGTTGGTCTTCATGATGCTGGCGATGGTCGCCACCTCGATGCTGGCCGGGCGCCTGGTCGATCGCGTCGGCGCCCGGTTGGTGGCCCTCGTGGGCCTGCTCGTCTGCTTGGTGGGAACCGGGCTCCTGCTGGTGGGATCACTCGATGCACCCGACGAGGTCCGCCTCCCACTCGCGCTCCTGGGTGTCGGTCTCGGACTGGCGAACCCCGCGTCGCAGACTGCCGCCCTCGCGTCCGTCTCCCGGGAGCAGAGCGGCATGGCGGCCGGGATCGGGTCGACCATTCGCTACCTGGGTGGCATCGTCGGCGTGGCGGTGCTGGCCCGGGTGCTCGACACGAGCGGCGCGCACTCCGCAGTGCTGGCACAACACCACACGCTCCTGGCGATCTTCGTGGGGGTGCTGGTGGGCGGGCTCCTGTGCATCCCGTTCCTGCCGGGTGCGGACCGGGCCCTGGGCCAGGGGGAGGACGTGGTCAGCGGGCGCCGAGCTCGACGAGCAGGACTCCGCCGACGATGAGTGCGACGCCCAGTGCCATCAACCGGGTGAAGGGTTCGTCGAACACGAGCCTGGACAGCACGGCGGTGGCGGCGACTCCCGTCGCAGCCCAGATGCCGTAGGCGACACCGAGGGCCAAGCCCTCGGCCAGGGCGACGGACAGCGCGACGAACGCTGCGACGTAGCCCGCGGAGACACCGACGTACCACGTCGGCCGACCGGTGGCGGCCACCCGCAGCGACATCGTGGCCGCCACTTCGCAGGCGATGGCGAGGACCAGCGCGACCCACTGCATCAGGCGCTCGACCCGAGCTGCCGGGTGGCGTGCTGCGAGCCGATCTCGACCAGCAGCACCCCGGCGATGATCACGCCCAGCCCGATCAGCATCACCGGGGTCAGCGGCTCGTCGAAGATGAGAGCCGACAGGAGCGCCGTGCTGGCCACACCGGCGGCGGCCCAGATCCCGTAGGCGACACCCAGCCCCATGCCCCTCTTGAGCACGGCGGCCAGCAGCGCGAAGGCGCTGAGGTAGCCCGCAACGACGACGGCGTAGAACCAGCGCTGGTCGAGGGCGCCCTTCAGGGCCAGGGACGCGGAGACTTCGCTGGTGACAGCCCCGGCGAGGAGCAGCCACCTGTTCATGAACCATCTCCACGGAGCAGCGTGCGGGCGAGCTCGAGGACCGCGGCGCGGTCGGTCGGGGAGAGTGGAAGGGTGTTGCTGGCGTCAGCGAACCAGCACCCCTCCGCCAGGAGTCGCACCGCGTTGAGGCGCGCGCGGTCTGCCTCCGGAAGGTCGCCGGGAGGCTCCACCCAGTGCCGCATGCGTTCAGCCCACAGCTCGTTCATCTCGTCGGCGAGCCTGGGGTCGGAGAACATCACCAGGTCGGCTGCGTCATGGGGCGTGGTCAGGGCCCAGGTCAGGTAGGCGTTCATCCTCTCCCGTGGCGAAGGGTCGGCCCGGGGGAGCAGCCTGACGAGTGACTCCTCGTAGCCGTCGAGCACGTGCTGCAGGACGGCCGTCAGCAGCGCGGCCTTGTCCGGGAAGTGGTAGAGCAGCCCGGGCTTGGTCAGCCCGGCGGCGCGGGCGACGGCGTCCAGGGACAGGTTGTCACCGTTGCGGAGCACGTGGAGCGCGGCGTGGAGCACCTGGGGCCGCTGGGACGGGCGGTTGGCGGGACGCACGGTCACGGTCGTTACTTTACCAGTTGGTAGGTGAGCGACACGGCCCGTGGTCCTACGCTGGGCGACACCCCGACCACCGTCAGTGAGGGAAGACGCATGTGCCGAGTTCTCGCCTACATCGGACCCGAGATCGCGCTGGAGAACCTGCTGCTCAAGCCGGAGAACAGCCTGATCAACCAAGCCCTCGACCCGGAGCGCCACCCGGAGCTCCAGCTGGCGGGGTGGGGATTCGGGGCGTGGGGGGAGAGCCTGCTCAAGCCGGAGGAGCCCTTCATCTACCGCCGCCCGATGGCTGCGTTCCACGACGACAACGCCAGCCGCATCATCCCCAGTCTCCAGGTCAGCACGATGCTGGCGCACGTGCGCGCGGCCGCCTACGACTCGAAGGCCGTCCTGATCGACGAGAACTGCCATCCCTTCTCCTTCGAGGGTGCTCCCTGGATCGTTGCCCAGAACGGTTATCTCCCCGGCTGGCAGCTGCTGCAGAGAGAGCTGTTGCAGCACTGCAAGGACGACTACCTCAAGCAGATGCTGGGCACGACGGACACGGAGTTCCTCTACGTGCTCCTGCTCTCCCTGCTCGAGGGGGACAGCGATGAGGACACCCAGCGGGCGATCGAGGAGCTGCTCCGGTTGGTGGCTCAGGCGATGGAGGTCCTGGGGCTGCCCGGTCTCACCAAGCTCAAGATGGCCCTGGTCTCGCCCGATCGGATCATCGGGGTCAACTGGGGCCTCGGACTCCGGGGCGAGCTCGATCCGGCCGGCGACTGGCGGGAGCTGCGCAAGTCAGGCCCGGGCACGGACGACTTCTCCTTGTCCATGCTCCTGGAGCCGATGTACCTGCTGCTGGGCCGCGACTTCCAGCACGACGAGACGACGTACGACTTCGAGAGCTGCACGGAGGAGGAGGCCTCGGCGGCCGTATTCGCCTCCGAGCCACTCACCGACAGCGACGAGGACTGGTTGCGCCTGGAGTACGGCGAGATCGTGTTCCTCCACAAGGAGGGCGAGCACGTCACCCGAACCGTGAAGAAGCTCCAGGCCTGAGAGAGGCAGACACCGGGCCGGCCTGGTCGACGTACGCCAGGCGGAATCTGTGGAAGGAGATCTCGACTGGTGCGGTGTTGTGGGGCTCGCTCACCGTGGCGCGTGGCCGCCTCAGTTGATGATCTCGCCGCGTTCCTCGGTGGCCAGCAGCGCCAGCCGTTCGCGCCATCCCCGGAGCTCCTCGGGTGTCAGCCGGGGCCAGTCGATGACCTCGCGGAGGATCCGCAGCGGCTCGCCGCTGCGGTAGGACCGGGTCGGGTTGCCGGGGAACTTCTTGTCGGTCACGTTGGGGTCGTTGTCGAACTCCCCGGTCGGCTCCACGGCGTAGACCCGCGGCTCGCCGTCGCCCTGCGCGAGCTCCGCGGCCAGCCCGGCGCCGGCGACCAGTGCGGTGAAGTAGATGTGGTTCATCACCACGTCGGGTCGGTAGTTCGACCGGAACCCCGCGGTGAGCAGGTCGCCCGCCTGCAGGTCTGCCTTCGTGCCGTGGAAGAACGGGCCTCGGTCCAGGACATCACTCACTGCTCCAGCCTAGTCCTCGCCGACGGGTGACCACCTGCGCAACGTCGGCACGTGGTGCGGTGGACGATGATTCCTGTCGAGACCGATGGTCAGCCCCTGCATGACCACATCCACGCCCCCACCCCCGGAGAGCGCACCCGTGCCGATCGATGACGTTCCCGCCGATCCGGCGGCCCCGCAGGTCGAGGTGCACCTGCCGCCCGGTGTGGAGCGTGGTCCCGCCACTGTGGCGGCCTTCCGCGCGGTGCTGGCCAACACGCTCGTCGCCAACGTGACCTCGAGCTACCTGTGGTTCGCCCTCACCTTCTGGGCCTATCTCGAGACGCGCTCGGTGATGGCCACCGCGATCATCGGCGGCGCCTTCATGCTGCTGAGCGCGGGCTTCGGCGTGCTCTTCGGCACGTTGGTCGACCGCCACCGCAAGAAGCAGGTGATGGCGGCGTCCTCGCTGGTCACCCTGGTGACCTACCTGCTCGCCGGTGGCCTCTGGCTGTCCGTCGGTGAGGACCGGCTGATCGACTGGAGTGGCCCGTGGTTCTGGCTGTTCGTGACCGTGGTCCTGGTCGGCGGGGTCGTCGAGAGCCTGCGCAACATCGCGTTGTCGACCACGGTGACGCTGTTGGTGCCCGAGGGTGATCGCGACAAGGCCAACGGCATGGTCGGCACCGTGCAGGGGATCGCCTTCATGGTCACCAGCGTCTTCAGCGGGCTGTCCGTCGGCATCCTCGGCATGGGGTGGACCCTTGCCGTCGCCATCACGTTGACCGCCGTCAGCCTGGCGCACCTCGTGCCGATCGCCATCCCCGAGCTCCGCCCCGATGTGGAGGAGGGTGCCTCGCGCTTCGACGTACGCGGCGCCGTCATCGCGATCCGGCAGGTGCCCGGCCTGGTCGCCCTGATCCTGTTCTCGACCTTCAACAACCTGGTCAGCGGCGTCTACATCGCACTGATGGATCCCTACGGGTTGACTCTCTTCAGTGTCGAGTCGTGGGGCCTGGTGCTGGGCGTCACCGGTCTCGGCTTCGTGGTCGGCGGAGGGCTCGTCGCGAAGCTCGGCCTCGGCACGAACCCGGTGCGCACGCTGCTGCTGGTCAACCTCGGGGTGGCCGGCCTCGGGATGACCTTCACCCTGCGTGAGTGGGCCTGGCTCTACGTCGCCGGCATCTTCGTGTTCATGTGCATGATCCCCGCAGCGGAGGCCGCCGAGCAGACGATCCTCCAGCGGGTGGTGCCGTTCCGCATGCAGGGCCGGGTCTTCGGGTTCGCCCAGAGCGTGGAGCTGGCCGCCAGTCCGATCTCGGCGTTCCTGATCGGCCCGGTCGCGGAGTTCTGGCTGATCCCCTACATGGAGGGCGGGGAGGGGCAGCACACGTGGGGCTGGCTGCTCGGGTCGGGAGACGCCCGCGGCATCGCCCTGGTCTTCCTGTTCTCAGGGCTGATCATGCTGGTCACGGTCGTGTTGGCGCTGGCCTCGGCGCCCTACCGGCGGCTCTCGAGGGAGTACGCCGTCGCGCCACCGCAGGCGATCGAGGCCTGAGCGCCGATTCCTCCCCGCCGCCCCCGCGCCAGCGGTATGTTGACGGCACCCGCGACCGGAGGAGCCCCATGAGTGAGCCACGCAAGTTCCTGTTGGACGAGTCGGAGATGCCGACGCACTGGTACAACATCGTGGCCGACCTGCCGACGCCTCCTCCTCCGCCGCTCCATCCGGGCACCCACCAACCGGTCGGCCCGGACGACCTGGCTGCGCTGTTCCCGCCGGAGCTGATCGCCCAGGAAGTGAGCGCCGAGCGGTTCATCGAGATCCCCGAGCCGGTCCGCGAGGTCTATGCGCAGTACCGCCCGTCGCCGCTGATCCGGGCTCGGACGCTGGAGCAGAAGCTCGGCACCCCGGCCCGGATCTACTACAAGTACGAAGGGGTCTCGCCGGCCGGCTCGCACAAGGTCAACACGTCGGTGCCGCAGGCCTACTACAACAAGATCAACGGCATCGACCGGTTGACCACCGAGACCGGGGCCGGCCAGTGGGGCACCGCGTTGTCCTATGCCTGCTCGTTGTTCGACATGACCTGTGAGGTGTGGCAGGTCGGGGCGTCCTACGACACCAAGCCGCAACGCCGCACCCTGATCGAGGTCTTCGGCGGGAAGGTGCACCGATCCCCCAGCCGGATGACCGAGTCCGGTCGGGCGTTCGAGGAGGGCCACCCGGGCTCGTTGGGCATCGCGATCTCGGAGGCGGTCGAGCTCGCCGCCCAGGACCCGAACGCGAAGTATGCCCTCGGCTCGGTGCTGAACCACGTGCTGCTGCACCAGACGATCAGCGGTGAGGAGACGCTGCGCCAGCTGGCCAAGGCCGGCGAGTCCGGCGCCGACCTCGTGGTGGGCTGCGCCGGCGGAGGCTCCAACTTCGCCGGGCTGGCGTTCCCGTTCCTGCGCGAGAAGCTGGCCGGCAACCAGGACCCGCGCATCCTGGCCGTCGAGCCGACCTCCTGCCCGACGCTGACCCGGGGCGAGTACCGCTACGACTTCGGCGACACCGCGGGACTCACTCCGCTGATGAAGATGTACACGCTGGGCCACGACTTCGTGCCGTCCACCATCCACGCCGGCGGGCTGCGCTACCACGGCATGGCGCCGCTGGTCAGCCACGCCGTGCACGAGGGGCTGATCGAGGCCACCGCGCTGCACCAGGGTGAGTGCTTCGAGGCGGCGGTCGAGTTCGCCCGGACCGAGGGCGTCGTGCCCGCACCCGAGTCCTCCCACGCCCTGGCCCAGGCCCGGCGTGAGGCGCTGGAGGCCAAGGAGTCCGGCGAGGAGAAGGTGATCGTCATCCTGCTCTCCGGCCACGGCCTGCTCGAGCTCGGTGCCTACGACTCGTTCCTGTCCGGCCGGCTCGAGGACGACCCGTTGTCGGAGGACGCCCTCTCGGCCGCACTGGCCGGCGTTCCGGTGGTCGCCGGATCCTGATCAGGCCGGGCGGCAGTCGCTCGCGCAGCCGGTCGGCTCGCCGGCGCCGGGTGGCGGCTGCGGTCCGTCACCGTGGGACGCCGGCCGGTGAAGCACAGCGCTCTCCGGCGTGAACCGGATGGCGTGGTCGCCGCCGACCGCGGTTCCGTCGATCAGCAGGGTGTAGCCCCTCGGCTCCACGGGCGGGAACACCAGCGTCGCCGCAGGGTTGTCGACGAGGTTGCGGGCGGAGCCCTTGCTCGGCGGCAACACGATCGCACCCTCGGCGTCGCTGTCGCCGTCGCCGTCGCGCGGGTCGACGGTGACCACCTTGGCCCGGCCGTCGGCCGCGGTCGTGACCAGGTAGCCGGCGCCGAAGTCAGCGAGCGCGGCGGTGAGGCGAGCGAGATCGATGACGATGCTCATGCTGCGAGCCTACGCCGACCGCGACGTGTGATGCACCGAACGGGAGACTGCTCTTGATACCCCTACGGGGTATATGTACAGTGGTGGTCACGTCACAACGAAGGAGCAGCCATGAGCGAGAACGCCTACACCGTCGGCGGAATGACCTGCGGTCACTGCGTCACCTCCGTCACGGAGGAGGTCGCTGGGATCAGCGGCGTCCACGGGGTCACGGTCGACCTGGAGTCCGGCGCGCTGACCTTCACTTCCGCCCGACCGGTTGCGCGCGACGTGGTCGACGCCGCGGTGCGCGAGGCCGGCTACCAGCTCACATGAACGCGGCGACCCGACTGGCGACGTACGTCGCCGGGCTGGTCGTCGTCCTCGCCGGCGGCTGGCTCGTCGGCGACCGCACCGGCCTCGGCGACGTCGAGCAGGAGCCCGCGAGCCACTCCACCCACGGCGACGACCACGGTGACAGCCACGGGGACCGGACCGACCCGACGATCGGGCTGCCCGGAGGCCTGCAGGTCTCCCAGGACGGCCACACGCTCGAGATCGTCGATTCCGGCTTCGCGCCGGGCAAGCAGGAGATCAGCTTCCGGATCGTCGGCCCGGACGGCGAGCCCGTCACCTCCTTCGAGAGGGCGCACGAGAAGCTGCTCCACCTGATCGCGGTCCGTCGGGACTTCAGCGGCTTCCAGCACGTCCACCCCGTCCTCGACGCCGACGACGGCACGTGGTCGGTCGACCTGGACCTCGACGCCGGGGCGTGGCGGATCTTCGCCGACTTCGTGCCCACGGGTGGCGCGGGGCTGACCCTGGGTGCAGACCTCCTGGTCTCCGGTCCGGTCGACCGGGCGAAGCCCGACCAGCAGGCACTGCCCCGGTCGACGCACACCGACCGCGTCGACGGCTTCACCGTGGAGCTCGACGGTGAGCTGGTCGCGGGAGAGCACGCGATGCTCGAGCTCGAGATCACCAAGGATGGTGAGCCGGTCACCGACCTGCAGCCCTACCTGGGCGCCTACGGCCACCTCGTCGCACTTCGCGAGGGAGACCTGGCCTACCTGCACGTCCACCCCAGCGGTGAGCCCGGCGACGGGTCCACCGAGCCGGGGCCGAGCATCGAGTTCGGCGCCGAGGTGCCGAGCGTCGGCCGCTACCACCTGTTCCTGGACTTCAAGGTCGACGGACAGGTGCACACCGCGCAGCTCGCGCTCGACACCCACGATCACGACCACTGAGCAACAATGAGTTCCGAGGAGGACCAGGCATGAGCGCGACCACCGACGCGACCGGCACCGACGTCGAGCTGCTGCTGACCGGGATGACCTGTGCCTCCTGCGCCAACCGGATCGAGCGCAAGCTCAACAAGCTCGACGGCGTCAGTGCCACCGTCAACTACGCCACCGAGAAGGCCAAGGTCACCTTCGGTGACACGGTGACCCCCGACGACCTGGTCGCGGCGGTCGAGGCCGCCGGATACGGCGCCACGCTGCCGCCACCCCCTCGGTCGAGCGCCGACGACGCCGCCCCCACCAACGCCATCGAGGAGGAGGCAGAGCGCGACCTGCGCTCGCTGCGCAACCGCCTGGTCGTCTCGGCCCTGCTGTCGGTCCCGGTGGTCGCGATGGCGATGGTGCCGGCGCTGCAGCTCACCAACTGGCAGTGGCTCTCGCTCACGCTCGCGGCCCCGGTCGTGGTGTGGGGAGCGTTCCCGTTCCACCGGGCGACCTGGGTCAACCTCAAGCACGGCGCCGCCACGATGGACACCTTGGTCACGATGGGTACGACGGCCGCGTTCGGCTGGTCGGTCTGGGCCCTGTTCTGGGGCGATGCCGGCACCCCGGGCATGAAGCACCCGTTCGAGCTCACCATCGAGCGGAGCAGTGGCAGCGCCAACATCTATCTCGAAGCGGCCGCCGGGATCATCACCTTCATCCTGCTGGGCCGCTACCTGGAACACCGGTCGAAGCGGAACGCGGGCGCCGCCCTGCGCTCGTTGCTCGACCTGGGTGCCCGTGACGTCAGCATCCTGCGCGACGGCGTCGAGCACAGGATTCCCGTGCCCCAGCTGGCCGTCGACGACCTGTTCGTCACCCGTCCGGGCGAGAAGATCGCCACCGACGGTGTGGTGACGGAGGGACGATCCGCGGTCGATGCGTCGATGCTCACCGGTGAGTCCGTGCCGGTCGAGGTGGCGGTCGGCGACCCCGTGGCCGGTGCCACGGTCAACGCGTCCGGTCGCCTGGTGATCCGGGCGACCCGGGTCGGTGCCGACACCCAGCTGGCCCAGATGGCCAGGCTGGTCGAGGACGCCCAGACCGGCAAGGCGGCCGTGCAGCGGTTGGCCGACCGGATCTCCGGCATCTTCGTGCCGGTCGTGATCGCCGTCGCCGTGGGCACCTTCGGCTTCTGGCTCGGCAGTGGTGCCGGGGTCTCCGGCGCCCTGACCGCGATGGTCGCCGTGCTCATCGTGGCCTGCCCCTGCGCGTTGGGCCTGGCCACGCCGACCGCCCTCATGGTCGGCACCGGCCGCGGCGCCCAGCTGGGGATGCTGATCAAGGGTCCCGAGGTGCTCGAGCAGACCCGCAAGGTCGACACCGTGGTCCTCGACAAGACCGGCACCGTCACCACCGGCGAGATGAGCCTGGCCGAGACCCACGTCGCCGTCGGGGAGTCCGAGGCCGAGGTCCTGCGGCTGGCCGGAGCGCTCGAGGACGCCTCCGAGCACCCGATCGCCCGCGCCGTCGCCGACGGCGCCCGCGCGGCCGGGGAGCTGGGGACCGTCGAGGACTTCGGGAACGTCGAGGGCCTCGGCGTGCAGGGCCAAGTCGACGGCCACGCCGTGCTGGTCGGTCGCCCACAGCTGCTGGCCGAGTTGTCCCAGCAGCTGCCCGACGACCTGCAGCGCGCCTTCGACGACGCCTCGGACCGCGGCCTCACCGCCGTGGCCGTGGGGTGGGACGGTCGGGCCCGTGCCGTGCTCGTGGTGGCCGACCGGGTCAAGGACACCTCGGCGGAGGCGATCCAGCAGCTGCGTGACCTCGGACTGCGTCCGGTCCTGCTGACCGGCGACAACGAGCGGGTGGCCCGCACGGTCGCCGGACAGGTCGGCATCGCGGCCGAGGACGTGTTCGCCGAGGTGCTGCCCAGCGACAAGGTCGACGTGGTCAGGCGCCTCCAGACCGAGGGCAGGGTGGTGGCCATGATCGGCGACGGGGTCAACGATGCCGCCGCCCTGGCCCAGGCCGACCTCGGGCTGGCCATGGGCACCGGCACCGACGTGGCCATCGAGTCCAGCGACCTCACCCTGGTCCGCGGTGACCTTCGCGTGGCGGCCGATGCGATCCGGCTCTCGCGCAGCACGCTGGGCATCATCAGGAGCAACCTCGTCTGGGCCTTCGGCTACAACGTGGCCGCGATCCCGCTCGCCGCGGCGGGTCTGCTCAACCCGATGCTGGCCGGAGCGGCGATGGCCTTCTCGTCGGTGTCGGTGGTGGGCAACAGCCTGCGGCTCAAGAGGTTCCACAGCTCGCTCTGAGCGTCCCTGCGGGTCAGTCGGGAAGAGCGAGGACCAACGACGGGGTGGCCTCCGCAGTCGTCGAGCCGGACCGGTCACACTTCCGGTGGCGCGATCGTCACCACCATGACGAGACGAAGTGGAAGGGTGGAGCCATGGACGAGACCGAGGCCTTCGAGCAGGAGCGGCCGCGACTGACCAGGATCGCAGCCCAGGTGTTGGGCGACCACGCCGAGGCGGAGGACGTCGTGCAGCAGGCTTGGTTGCGGCTGCACCGCAACCAGACCGAGATCGAGAACCTCGCCGGTTGGTTGACGACCGTGACCACGCGACTGTGCCTGGACCGGTTGAAGGCGAAGACGCCCTTCCCCGTCGAGGACGAGGCGTTGGAGTCGGCGACCACGGCAGAGACGACCGACGACGTGCTGGGCGACATCGTGCTGGCGGACACCGTGGGTGTTGCCCTGCAGGTGGTGCTCGACCGGCTGTCGCCGCGAGAGCGGGTCGCCTTCGTGCTGCACGACAGCTTCGGCTTCGACTTCCCCACGGTTGCTGCGGTCCTGGAGACCACGCCCGCCGCGGCCCGCAAGCTCGCCTCCCGGGCACGAGGCCGGATCGGCCAGCCGAGCTCCGAGGATGCGCTCGCCGACTGGGAGGTCGTGGACGCCTTCATGGGTGCTGCCCGGGAGGGAGACTTCGAGCGCCTGCTGGAGCTGCTGGCCCCCGATGCGACCGTGCGCGCCGATGCCGCCGCGATCAGGGCCGGCACACCGGAGCGCATGGACGGACGCGACCAGCTGGCCGGCTTCTTCAACGGCAGCGCCCAGGCTGCGCTGCCGGTCTACGTGGGCGACCAACCGGGCTCCGCGTGGTTCCACAAGGGCCGGGCCATGGTGGTCTTCGACTTCACCGTCGTCGGCGGCCGGGTCCAGGGCATCACGTTCCGGGCCGAGCCGGAGACCCTGGAGCGCGTCGTACGCCGTGATGGCGAGGCGCGCCGCACCTGAGTACCGGGCAGCGGTCACACCCGGGCGCTGCCGATCGTCACACTGTTGAGAGCACGACCAGGACCGAAGGAGAACATGATGAAGACGATGACCTGCCGCCAGCTGGGTGGACCCTGCGACCTCGAGCACCGCGGCGAGAGCGCCGACGACGTGATCAACGCGCAGGACAAGCACCTCAAGGACGCCGAGAAGGCCGGCGACGAGGCACACCTGCCGGCCCGCAAGGAGATGAAGGGTCGTTGGCGGCACCCGAAGAAGTCGCTCGGCTGGTACAAGGACATGAAGCAGGCCTTCGCCGACCTGCCCGAGTCCTAGGGGCAGGCGCCTCGGGCAGACGCGTGGGCCGGGCCGGTTTCGGCCCGGTCCGCGGCGGGTAGTCTCCGCAGGCCCCTGCCGGCCCGTCCCCAAGGAACTCCCGATGTCCCAGCTCCGCGCACTCCTCCTCTGCACGCTCCTGGTGCTGACCGCCTCGGCGGTCACCGCCTCACCGACGTCGGCGGTGGCCGGGACCAGCGACCGCATGATCCAGGTGATCCAGCACAACACCGACGCGTTGGGCCCCGGGCCTGCCATGCAGGCCGCCGCCGACTGGGGCAACGTCGACGCGATCACGTTCCAGGAGCTGTGCAAGAAGCACATCGTGGACCTGACCAACGCGGGCTACAACGTGCACTGGAGCCAGATGCGGGACCGCGGCGCGCACGGCTGTCGCAAGGGGAACGCCATCGCCTCCACGCGCGCCTTCGGCGCGACCAAGGTCTACACCCTGCTGACCCGCGGCAAGGACGAGCAGAAGCGGATCTTCAAGCTGCTCTGCGCCGACCTGCGCGGCACCGGCGTGGCTCGCACGACCGTGTGCACGTCGCACTTCCCGCTCGACTACAACGGGAAGGCGGCTCCCACCGGCGAGCAGAACCGGATCAAGGTGGCCAACAAGATCCGGGGCATCGTCAACGCCAAGATCACCGCTGGCCGCCGGGTCGTGCTGACCGGCGACTTCAACGACAACCCGAAATCGCGCCCGCTGGACCGCTTCTACAAGGCCAACGGCGACGGCCGGTTCTGGGAGGGTGACCAGCGGTGCGGGAAGACCCGGGTCTGCCGTGACATGGCGGTGACCACCGACAACCAGCGCAAGCTCGACTACTTCTTCGCCAGCTCGCCGGGGGTCTCGAAGCTGAAGGGCATGTCGAAGCTGGCCGTGCCGGCCTACGACCCCAAGGGCCACTACGTGATCCGTGGGTGGGTGAAGTTCGCCCGCCTCGGCTGAGGTCGGACCCCGGGGCTGGTCGGCGGCGCTGCCGTCAGGGTTGCTGCGGTCGCGACCGGTCGGGTTCGTCGGACGCTGGCTCCGGCGCGGTCGGCGTCAGCTCGACCTGCGTGATCCGGTGCCCGTCGATGCCGGTGACGCGCAGCGTGGCGTCGGAGACCTCGACCTGGTCGCCGACCTCCGCGACACGACCCAGCTGGGCCAGCAGGTAGCCGGCCACGGTCTCGTAGCCGCCGTCCGGCAGCACCAGACCGGTGTGCTCGGCCAGCTCCTCGATGGTCAGGGAACCGGAGACGAGTGCGGTGTCCTCCAGGCTGCCGGTCGGCTCGGGCAGGGCATCGCCCTCGTCGTCGTACTCGTCCCGGATGTCTCCGACGATCTCCTCGACGAGGTCCTCCAGGGTGACGATGCCGTCGGTGCCGCCGAACTCGTCGATCACGATCGCCAGGTGGCTCCCGGCCTCACGCAGCGGCACGATGGTGGGGAGCAACCGGTTGCTGCCGGGCAGGTGGACGACCTCACGCTGCACGTCGGCGACCGTGCGGGCACCGGGGGGCCGCACGCCCAGGAGGTCGCGCACGTGGACGAAGCCGGTGACGTCGTCGAAGTTGGCCCCGGTCACCGGGTAGCGCGAGTAGGGCTGGTCGGCGACGAACCCGGCGACGTCGTCGAGCGGCATCGACCCGTCGACGAAGGCCACGTCGGCACGAGGCCGCATGACTTCCTTGAGGTTGTTGTTGCCGGCGGCGAAGACATCGGTGAGGATCTGTCGCTCCTCCGGCCCCAACCCCTCGTTGCCCGCGACGATCTCGCGGAGCTCCTCGCGCGTCACCTGGTCGCTGGCGGCGTCCGGGTCGCCGCCGAGGAGCCGCACCAGCGCATTCGTGGAGACCGACAGCAGCCAGATGACCGGGCGCATCATCGTCGCGAACCGGTCGAGCACCGGCCCGGTCGCCATGGCCACCCCGGCGCCACGCTGGAGGGCGATGCGCTTGGGCACCAGCTCCCCGAGCACCAGCGACAGGTAGGCGATCAGCAACGTCATGACCACGAGGGCGACGGTGTCGGCCGCGTCGTCACCCAGGCCCAGGTCGGTGAGGTACGGCGCCACGTCGGGTGCCAGCGTCGACCCGCCGTACGCCGCGGAGAAGAAGCCCGCGACGGTGACCCCGATCTGCACCGCCGACAGGAACCGGTTGGGGTCGCGGGCGATGGAGGCCACGCGCTGCCCCCGGCTGCCGCGTTGCTCGAGCTGGTTGACCTGCGTCTCCCGCAACGACACCAGGGCCATCTCGGTGGCTGCGAACACGCCGCCGACCAGCACGAAGAGCACGACCAGGGCCAGGTTGAAGAAGGTCTGGGCGTCGATCACGACCGATCACCCCGCTCCACCCCGGGAACTGCTCGGCGGCGATGTCGGCTCTCGTCCATGCAGAGAGCCTAGTGGGACGCTCAGACCGCGGCCGCCACGAGGCTGGCGACCATCACCAGCGGCAGCGACACGACGGCACCGAGCGAGGTGGCCATGGTCAGGGTCTTCAGCGTGCCCTTCGTGGACAGGTCCAGCAGCTTGCTGAACATCCAGAAGAAGTTGCTGTTGACGTGCAGCGCGAACATCGCGCCGGAGGCGATGGCCAGGGCGATCACGACCGGGTCGACGCCGAGTGACCCCACGATCGGGCCGATGATCCCGGCGGCGGTGATGGCGCCGACCGAGACCGAGCCGATGGCGAAGTGCAGCACCGCGGCGATCACCCAGGCGAGCAGGATGCTGACGATGACGGCGGCGTTCTCACTGGCGGTGAACAGCTTCTCGAGGGACCTGTCCATGCCGCTCGCCGAGATGACCGCACCGAGGCTCCCGCCGACGCCGGTCACCAGCAGGATCTCGCCGGTGGTGTGGAATCCCGCGGACAGGACCGAGCCCGCGCCGTCGGCGCCGACCGAGGCCCGGACCATGAGGAAGGCGATGAGCAGGCCGAGGAACAGCGCGATGTTGGCGTCCCCGAGGAAGGTGAGCACCGGGTGGGTGAACCCGGCCACGCCGGTGATGGCGGTGGTCGCGATCAGGACCAGCGGCACGAGGATCGGGAGCAACCTGACGACCAGCGGGAGCTGGTTCGCGCTCTCGGCGATCGGTGCGTCCGTGCCCTCGTCGTGCACCTCCCCGTCCTCCATCCGGGCGTCCTCGTCGACGTCGGTCTCCGCGTTCCACCAGCCCATGGTGAGCAGCAGCCGGAAGAGGTACGTCGTGACCACGGCCGTGACCAGGCCGATCGGTGCGCCGTAGAGGAGGTAGGTGCCGAGCGGCACGTCCATGAGCCCGGCCACCGCGACGGCGGCGAGGCCGGGGACCACGAAGACGTAGCCGGCGAAGATGCCGATGCCCATCGCGCCGGCCAGCCAGGGCAGCCCGTGGCGCCTGTCGACGGCCGGGGCGGCCTCCTTGGCCATCGGGGCGGCGAGGACCACCTGCACGTCGACATAGATCGAGGGGAAGATCGTCGCGAGGGCGGCGGTCATCGCGTAGGGCAGCTTCCGCCCGACGCGTCGCGCGAGGATGTCGACGAGGTCGCGGAACGTGCCCATCGCGTGCAGCAGTGCCCCGATCAGGACGCCGAAGCCGATCAGCAGGCCGACCTCGGCCATGATCTCGCCGAAGCCGCCGGTGATCTCCGCGACGGTGCCCTCGGCGCCGAGCCCGGTCGCCAGGCCGAGGTAGATGCAGGCGATCACCAACGAGATCACCGGGTCGACCTTGAATCTGATGATGAGGAGGATCGCGCCGAGGATCGCGATCGCTGAGTGCAGGATCTCCATGAGTGCTCCAGTTCGAGAGGTGTGGCAGGGGTCACGTCCCTGTCGCACGCTCCCGCGTCAGGGGCGCCGCGTGAAGGTTCTGTTCATTGAGTTCTCACCGCTCAGCGGGTGACGTCGCACTGCTCCTGCCACGACCGGGTCAAGAGCTGCTGTTTCGGGCGCGGGGGAACGAGGGGGACGAGCACGTCCTCGGCCACGCCGGTGATCCGCAGCCGCGCGGCGAACTGGAAGCCCATCGAGGTCTCCCACACGTGGGCGTCACAACGGTTGGGGCGGAACCGGACGTCGACCAGCCGGGTGTCGCCGACCGCGAGGTCCAGCGGCAGCCGGTCAGTCTCGGGAACGAAGATCACGGATCCCTCGACGGCGACCAGCCGGGCCGCCGTCCCGGAGGAGACCGGCCCGACGTGCAACGGCGCGTGGAGGACGAGGTCCTCACCCGCGCCGGTGGCCCGCCAGCGTGCGCCCCACACGAGCGGGAGCTCCTCGACGGCAGTCTTGGCTGCACACTCCTGCTGATGGATGGAGGCGAGGGTGTCGCTTCCGGCCGGCTCCTCCACGACGACCCGGTCGCCGTGCACCCGGAACTCGACCGAGACGTCGGCGGGGGACAGGTCGTGGTCGCACACCGGGTCGCCCAGGGGGACACGCAGGTCGAGCGTTGCGTGCGGGGACACCGTGGCGTCGTACTCCCTCGGACCGGTGCCGCTGAATGCCCCTGAGACCACCTCCACTCCCTGCACCCGGACGGGCTGGTCCCCGGCCTCGATCTTCACCACCAGGACCCGGTTGACCCGGTCGTGGGTGTACTGCATGAGGGTGGTGGTGGCGTTCTCGACCGGCTCCGCCCCGCTCGGAGAGGGCGGGGCGTCGGGGCTGCACCCGACGAGGGCCGAGGTGACCAGGGCGAGGGCGGCCACGGCAACCGGGACGTTTCGCGCGAGCGGCGAGCAGGTGGCCACGACGGCCTACATCTCGGCGCTGAGCAGGCCGATGAACTCGTCGGCCATCTCGAGCTGGCGTTGCAGCGTGGCGCGACGTTCGGCGGCTTCCCGGGCGATCGTCCCCAGCCGGTCCCGGGCCTGCTCCAGCGACTCTCCGGAGCCGTCGTGCAGGTGGTCGAGGTCGACCATCACGGACCGCATCTGCTCGAGGGTGAAGCCGAGGGGCTTCATCCGGCGGATGACCAGGATCCGCTCGACGTCTGCCTCGGTGTAGAGACGGAACCCGCCCTCACTGCGCCCGGAGGGTCGCAGCAGTCCGACCTCGTCCCAGTGGCGCAACGAGCGCAGGGAGAGCTCGGTCCTCGTCGCCACCTCGCCGATGTGCATCGTGCCGGCAGACCGCCCGGCGGGCTCGTTGGTGCTGCTCACAGTGGTCACTCTCGCTCCCGGGATGATGGCCACTCAACCCTTACGCAAGGGTAGGGTTTGCTCGGACTTCCGCTGGCGCTGCCTGCCAGCGCGCACGCACGGTGCGCACCGCCCGTTCTGCTGCCCACCGAGAGCCTGCCATGCCCCTTGCCACACCGACCGCCGCAACACCTGCACTCGAGCCCACGGTCCGCAACGCCTTCCGCTCACCACGGCTGCTGCGCACCGAGGTGCTGGGCGGACTGGTCGTGGCGCTGGCGCTGATCCCGGAAGCGATCTCGTTCTCCATCATCGCCGGCGTCGATCCGCGGGTGGGCCTCTTCGCCGCCTTCACGATGGCCGTGTCGATCTCCTTCCTGGGCGGGCGACCGGCGATGATCTCTGCCGCCACCGGAGCGGTGGCGCTGGTGATCGCACCGGTGATGCGCGACCACGGCATGGACCACCTCATCGCCACGGTCCTGCTGGCCGGTGTGCTGCAGGTCGCCCTCGGACTGGCCGGTGTGGCCAAGCTGATGCGGTTCATCCCCCGGCAGGTGATGGTCGGCTTCGTCAACGCGCTGGCGATCCTCATCTTCCTGGCCCAGGTGCCGCACATGGTGGACGTGCCCTGGCCCGTCTACGCGATGATCGCCGCCGGGATCGCGATGATCGTCGGCTTCCCCCGGATCAACAAGGTCATCCCGGCACCACTGGTCGCGATCGTCGCGCTGACCGGCTTCACCATCCTGGCCGCCGTCAACGTGCCGAACGTCGGTGACGAGGGGGAGCTGCCCGACAGCCTGCCGTCACTCTTCCTCCCCGATGTCCCGTTGACGCTGGAGACGCTCAGGATCCTCGCGCCCTATGCGTTGGCGATAGCCCTGGTCGGCCTGCTGGAGTCGCTGCTGACCGCCAAGCTGGTCGACGACATCACCGACACGCACTCCAACAAGACCCGGGAGGCCTGGGGCCAGGGGGCCGCCAACGTGATCACCGGGTTCTTCGGCGGCATGGGCGGCTGCGCGATGATCGGCCAGACCATGATCAACGTGAAGGCCTCCGGTGCGCGCACCCGCATCTCGACCTTCCTGGCCGGCGTGTTCCTGCTGATCCTCGTGGTCGGCTTCGGTGACGTCGTCGCGCTGATCCCGATGGCCGCGCTGGTCGCCGTGATGATCATGGTCTCGGTCGGCACCTTCGACTGGCACTCGATCCGGCCGCGCACGCTGCGGCGGATGCCGAAGTCCGAGACCACCGTGATGATCGCGACCGTCGTCCTCACCGTCGCGACCCACAACCTGGCCATCGGCGTCGTCGTGGGTGTCCTCGTGGCGATGACGCTCTTCGCCCGTCGCGTCGCTCACCTCACCGAGACCCATCGTGAGCTGGTCGAGGACGAGGACGGGCCGACCGCGGTCTACCGGGTCACCGGGGAGCTGTTCTTCGCCTCCAGCAACGACCTCTACACCCAGTTCGCGTACGCCGACGACCCCGACCGGGTGGTCATCGACCTGTCGGCCTCGCACGTCTGGGACGCCTCGACGGTGGCGGCCCTCGACGCCATCACCACCAAGTACGAACGCAGGGGCACGTCCGTCGAGATCACCGGGCTCAACGCCGCGAGCGCGCAGCGCCACGGCCGGTTGAGCGGGGAACTGCCCTCGCACTGACCGGAGGAGCCGGCGGTCCGGCATCTGCCCCGAGCAGTTCTGCTCCGGGCAGCACACCCTTCTGCGCTCGAGCCTGCCGCGGCACGCTCGAGCCATGACCGAAGAACACCGACCCCCGGCCCTGGGCAGGCGCACCTCGGAGGACCTGCTCCGCCAGCGCATCCTGCTCCTCGACTCCCCTCTGGACGACGAGATCGGCGCGCTGCTGTGTGCCCAGCTCGTGCTCCTGTCGACCGACGACCCGAGCACCGACATCAGCCTCTGGATCAACTCACCGGGGGGATCGGTGACCGCGATGCTGGCGATCGCCGACACCATGCGCCTGGTGCCCAACGACGTCTCCACGGTGGTGCTGGGCATGGCCTACTCCGCCGGACAGTTCCTGCTGTGCTGCGGAGCCGACGGCAAGAGGTATGCGCTCCCGCACGCCAAGGTGCTGCTGCACCAGGGCTCGGCCGGGATCGGTGGCAACGCCGTCGACATCGAGCTGCAGGCCGACGACCTGCGCCACATGCGCGACACGGTGCTCGGGATCGTCGCCGACCGCACCGGGAAGACACCCGAGCGGGTCTTCGAGGACTCCCTGCGGGACCACATGTTCAGCGCCGAGGAGGCCCTCGACTACGGCTTCGTGGACCACCTCGTCACCGACCTCGACCAGATCCGTCCACTCCCACGTCGTACGACGGGACTGCGGCAGGAGGCGACCCGATGAGCAGCTACACGATCCCCAACGTGGTCAGCCGCACGCCGCGTGGCGAGAAGGTGATGGATGTCTACAGCCGGCTCCTCGAGGAGCGGATCGTCTACCTTGGCACGGAGATCGACGACGGCGTCGCGAACGCTCTCATCGCGCAGATCCTGCACCTCGAGTCCGAGAGCCCGGACGTCCCGATCAACCTCTACATCAACTCGCCCGGCGGATCGATCACCGCGACCTTCGCGCTCTACGACACGATCCGGTTCTGCCGGGCGCCCGTGGCGACCACCTGTGTGGGGCAGGCCTTCTCGAGCACGGCGCTGCTGCTCGCCGCGGGCGAGCCGGGGCAACGCTCGGTGCTGCCGCACGCACGGGTGATGCTGCACCAGCCGTCGGGCCAGGGACGCGGGACGATCCCCGACCTGATCCTGGCCGCCGACGAGATCCTGCGCGTGCGCGAGGAGATGGAGCAGGCGCTGAGCCTGCACACCGGCCAGGACGTCGCGGCGCTGCGCCGCGACACCGATCGAGACCGGATCTTCCGTGCTGACGAGGCGGTCGCCTACGGCTTGGCGGACGCGGTGATCAGCAGCCGATGACGCGTTCTGGTCGCCGTCAGGCGGCGAGTGCGAGGGGGGGCTGCGGCACGGCGTGCAGCCTGCGGGCGGCGGCACCGGCCAGGTCGCGCAAGGTCAGGTCGAGGGCACCGGCCACCGCCGAGAGCACCTCCGAGGACGGGTCCTTGCGGCCGCGCTCGATCTCGGAGAGGTATTGCGTGGAGATGCCGGCTCGGCCGGCCGTCTCGCTCAACTTCTCCCCGCGCTGGTGGCGGCGCTCGCGGAGCAGGTCACCGGTCACCTCGCGCCACAGCGGCTCCGGCTCGACGGGCATGGTCTCGGGAGCGGACGGCACTGGCAGCGGCAGCAGGTGACCCATGCCTCGAGGTTAGCCACCTGACTGCCCGAACGGTCGAGCGTTCTGCTGTCAGCGGAACCGGGCAGGTGCGGCAGGCGCGGCAACCTCGGGTCGGGGGCGGGCCCAGGCTGCCGCCGGCACGACCCCGGAGTGGGAGGCTGTGACCCATGGGCATCTCGGTCGCAGCGCTGCGTCGCTATCCGGTCAAGTCGATGGGTGGCGAGGCGCTCGAGACTGCCGTGCTGGACGCGCGCGGCCTCAAGGGCGACCGCTGGTTCGCCGTCGAGGACGACGACGGCCACTTCGCCTCGGGCAAGAACACCCGCCGCTTCCGCCGGCGTGACCAGGTCTTCTCCTACGCCGCGACGACGGCCCCATCCGGTGAGGTCGTGGTGGCGGGCCCGGGTGGTGAGTGGCAGGTCGGGGACGCGGGTCTCGACGAGGAGCTGAGCACGGCGATGGGTGTGCGTGTCCGGATCGCCCCGGAGGGGGAGGTGCCGCACCAGGACTCAGGAGCGGTGTCCCTGGTGGGCACGGCGACGCTCGCGTGGTGTGCTGAGCGCTGGGGCATCAGTGTCGATCCGCGAAGACTGAGGGTGAACCTCCTCCTGGACACCGACGAGCCGTTCGTCGAGGAGCAGTGGGTCGGGCGGGACATCGCGCTCGGTGACGTGCTGCTGCGAGGGGTGCAACGGCTTCCCCGGTGCCGGATGGTCGACCTCGACCAGGACGGCGCCCGCGCCGAAGGTCGACTGCTCAAGCCGTTGACGCGGGAGCGTGACATGCTCCTGGCCGTCTGTGCCGACGTGGTGAGGACCGGTGTGATCCGGGTCGGCGACGCGGCCAGCACCTCCCCGTAGGCCTCGTGCGGGGGTCTCAGGCCAGCTCGGCGCGCTTCGCTTCCAGGTGGGCACGCTCGGCGCGGTTCTGCGTCGCGGCGAGCGCTTCGTCGTACGCCGCCCTCGCCTCGGCCCTGCGACCGAGCCGACGGAGCAGCTCCGCACGGGTCGCGTGCCAGGCGTGGTAGCCGGTGAGCGGAAGTCGATCCACCAGGGCCAGGGCCACCTCGGGGCCGTCCAGCTCCGCGATCGCCACCGCGCGGTTGAGTGCGACGATCGGTGAGTCGTCGAGCCGGGTCAGCTGGTCGTAGAGCGCGACCACCTGGGCCCAGTCGACGTCCGCGGCGCTCGGGGCGTCGGTGTGGACGGCGTTGATCGCGGCGAGGATCTGGTAGCGACCGGGTTGGTTGATCGCGAGGCACTCCCGGACCAGTGTGTGCCCCTCGGCGATCAGGTCCCGGTCCCACCCCGCCCGGTCCTGCTCGGGAAGGGGGACGAGCTGCCCGTTCCTGACCCGTGACTCACGCCTGGCGTCGGTCAGCAGCAGCAGTCCGAGCAGCCCGGCCACCTCGGGCTGGTCGGGGAGCAGCCCGCGCAGGATCCGGACCAGTCGGATCGCCTCGCCGGTGAGCTCGACGCGAACGGGGTCACCGTCGCCGCTGGCGAGGTAGCCCTCGTTGAAGACGAGGAACAGCACCGTCAGCACCCCGCTGAGTCGCTCCGGGAGGTCGTCGCCCTCGGGCACCCGGTAGGGGACGTTGGCTGCGGAGATCTTCTTCTTGGCGCGGGTGATGCGTTGGCCCATCGTGGTCTCGGGCACGAGGAAGGCCCGGGCGATCTCGGGGACGGTGAGCCCACCGAGGAGCCGCAGGGTCAGCGCGATCCGGGCCTCCGGCGCCAGTGCCGGGTGGCAGCAGGTGAAGAGGAGGCGCAGCCGGTCGTCCTCGACCGGTCCGGTGGGATCCGGAGGCGTGTCGTCGTGGTTCATCAGTGCCGCCCGGTGCTTCGTGTCGCGCAGCTTCTCGCGGCGGATCCGGTCGATGGCGCGGTTGCCGGCCGTGGTGGTGAGCCACCCTCCCGGGTTGGGAGGTACGCCGGAGGCCGGCCACTTCTCCAGCGCGGCGACCAGGGCCTCGCTCGCCGCCTCCTCGGCGATGTCGATGTCACCGAAACGGCGGACGAGCGAGGCGATCAGACGGCCGTACTCCTCGCGGAAGACCCGCTCGACCGCCGTCCCGGTCTGCATCGTTCGATGGTCCGACCGGGTCAGGCCAGGCCGTCGAACGGACGGACCTCGACCTTGCCCCGGCAGGCCTTGGACGCCGCGGCCGCGAGCTCGAGCGCCACGTCGAGGTCGGGTGCGTCGATCACCCAGAAGCCGCCGATGAGCTCCTTCGTCTCCAGGTAGGGGCCGTCGGTCATCACCGGCTTCTCGCCCTGGCCGTCGACGACGGTGGCCGTCGACGCGGGCTGGAGCCCGCCGGCGAAGACCCAGTAGCCATCGGCCTTCAGCTGGTCGTTGTAGGCGCTGGTGGCCTCGAACGCCTCCTCCATCGCCTCCTTCGAGCCGTAGTTGCCGTAGTCCTCCATCTCGGCCGGACCGTGCACGGACATCAAGTAGTGCGTCATCCTGCGTCTCCTCTGTCGGCGGCAGCCCTGATGACTGCCTTCAGCTCCACCACGAACGGCACCCCGTCAATACGACAACCTGCCACACGTGATCGGGAAGAGATCTCGAGAATTCCTTCCGGCCGGTGTCGAATCGGTCCTCGTCCGTTCGTGGAGAGGGCATGAGCGGGTCGCACCGGCGACCTGCCGAACACATGGGAGTTCCGACATGTCCACCACGCAGATCCCCAGCACCCACGCCACCGGTCCCGTCGCCGGTCCCGTCACCGGTCCCGTCGACCGCCCGGGGCGTCGTACGGTCTGGAAGCACGGAGTCGCCGCGGCCGTCGTCGCGTCGGTCGCCACCACCGTCCTGGCGGCGATCGCGTCGTCCGCCGGCGTCTCGTTCGCCGCCGAGGCCGGCGGTGAGAGCATCCCGCTCGCCGGCTTCGCCCAGCTCACGCTGGTCTTCTCGCTCGTCGGCGTCGCGATGGCCGCCGTGCTGGCCCGCAAGGCACGCCGGCCGCGCACCACGTTCGTGCGGACCGCCGTCGCCCTGACCGTGCTCTCCTTCGTCCCGGACCTCACCTTCGGGTTCGACGCCGGCTCGGCGGCCACACTGATCGCGCTGCACGTCGTCGCCGCGACGATCGTGGTCCCGACCCTGGCGCGTCGGCTGCGGTGAGACCCGGGGCCGGTCAGACCGGGCGCGGAAGCCAGAGCACGAACGTGCTGGTGGCAGCCGCGTGGTCGATGGAGAGGTGGCCCCCGGCGAGCTCGGCCAGCTCCGAGGCGACGGCGAGACCGACGCCGTGACCCTCTGCGTCGTCCCTCGTGGTCACGCCGCGTCGGAACACGTCGAAGGTCAGCTGGGAGTCACCCTCGTCGGCGACCCGGACCTCCAGGTGGGTGCCGACATCGCGGGTCGCGACGGTGATCCGGCCGGATCCGTGGGTGAAGGCGTTGTCGATGAGGACGTCGAGCACCTGGCTCACCGGGCCGGGGGCGACGCGGGCCGGGACCACGTCGGCACCCACCGAGAAGGGCCCCCGGGCACTCTCGCCCAGGATGGTGCGCCACCGCTCGCTGGTCTCGTTGACCAGCGCGGCCAGGTCCACGTCGATCTGGTGCCCGAGCTGCTGGCCGCGGGCCAGGCCGAGCAGGTCGTCGATGGACGTGCTGAGTCGATCGAGCTCGGCCAGGCCCAGCTCGAGCTCCTCGCGGAGGGTCGGTGAGGTGTCGGGCCACAGCGTCAGGTCCTCGAGCTGGAGCCGCAGCGCGGTGATCGGGGTGCGCAGCTGGTGCGACGCGTTCGCGGCGAACTCACGCTCGCGGCGCACGAGCTGGTCGAGCCGAGCCGCGGTCTGGCGCAGCGACGTGGCGATGGCGTCGGCCTCCGGCACGGCGTAGCGGGGGACCTCCGCGTCGAACCGGCCGTAGCCGAGCATCCGTGCGCTGCCCGCCAGCTCGCGGAACGGCCGGGACAACCGGCGGGCCATCACGAAGCCGACCACCGCGGCGAGGGCGGCCAGGGCGAGCCCGAGGAGCACCAGGGGAAGGATTGCTCGCCAGATCTCGTCCTGCACGCGGGAGGCGGAGGCGGTCAACGTGAGCCGGGAGCCGTCGGCCAGGTCACGGGTCACCGTGACGGACTGGTCGGAGTCGGTCTCGGGACGCCCGACCACCACGGGATCACCGTCGGCCGGTGTGTAGGTGACGGAGTCCGCGGACGAGAGCGCGCTGCGCAGCAACGCGGCGTCGACCTCACCCCCAGCAGCGGCGCGCTCGCGGATCGACACCGACACGAGCGTGGCCGCGTCGTCGAGCTGGGACTGCGTGTTGTCGCGCACCAGGTCGGCCAGGAAATAGGCACGGGGTACGCCGTACAGGCTGATCACGGCAATCGTCAGGCCGACGAGCGTGGCGATCAGGCGTTCACGCATGGTGAGAGGTGTCCTCCAGTCGGAATCCGACGCCGCGCACCGTGGTGAGCTCGACCGGGGCGTGCTGGTCCTTGAGCTTCTGGCGCAGCCTGCCGATGGTCGCGTCGAGGGTCTTGGTGGAGCCGAACCAGTTCTCGTCCCAGACGTCGGCCATCAACGTCTCCCGGCTGATCACCGCACCGCGTCGCTCGTCGAGGCGCACCAGCACGTCGAACTCCTTGGCGGTCAGCGGCAGCTCGTCGGCATCGACCCAGGCCCGGCGGGCGGCGGAGTCCACGCGCAAGCCGGTGGCCGTCGTGATCGCTGGGGCCGGTTGGGCTCCGGGGACGCCGGGATCGCCGGCACGCACGCTCCGGCGGAGGAGGGCACGGACCCGAGCCATCAGCTCGGACAGGCTGAACGGCTTGGCGAGGTAGTCGTCGGCGCCGACGTCGAGTCCGACCACCCGGTCGAGCTCACCGGCGCGGGCGGTCAGGATCATGATGCCGCCGTCGAACCCGTCCTCCCGGAGCCGCCGGCACACCTCGAGGCCGTCGAGATCGGGGAGCCCGAGGTCGAGCAGGACCAGGGACACCCCACCCGAGGAGACCCGGGCCAGGGCGTCGCCGCCGGTCGCGACCCGGGTCACGTCGTAGCCCTCGCGTTCGATGGCCCGAAGCAGTGGCGCGGCGATGGCGTCGTCGTCCTCGACGATCAGGATGGACACGGGCATTCACAGAGCATAGGGGGGCCTCGGGTCCGTATCGAGCGTCCTCGCCCGGGTTCGGGCGTCGATCGTCAGCAGCAGCAGGATCGTCGCCGAGACGACCAAGGCGACGACGGCCTGGCGGTCCACGGGGTGCCGGTCGTGACCGGGCAGCCCGAAGAGGAGCGCCAGCAGCATCAACCCGAACTGGGCGCAGGCCATGATGACGGTGCCCATCCGTGCCTCGAAGCTGTTGGTCCGCGCCGACGCCGTGGCGGCGATCAGCGTGAGCAGGCCGAGGAACGCGGCCAGGCCACGGATGCTGCCCTCGTCCGCGCGTACGCCCGCCCAGAAGAGCTGGAGGGTGGCCAGGACGATGGTGGCGATCACCGCCGCCCGCGAGAGTCGGGTGTGCTTCGACATCAGAACTCCCGGTCCGCGGTGCCGGTCTCGCTCGCCGGCGCCACTGAGCACGCGATGCCGTCCGGCGTCCGGGCCGACGCGGAGGGGGACCACACCATCGTGGACGGCAGGCTCACGGTGCGCAGCGAGTTGCTCTTGCCGGACGCCATCGCACCGAGGCGCAAGGTGATGGTCGTGCGCTCGACGCCGTCGACCGTCGAGGTGCTCGCGGTGAGCGTGGCGGCGAAGGTGACCGTCTTGTTCGAGGCGACGTAGTCCTCCTTCAGGTTGACGCTTCCCAGGTTGAGGGTGGTGCCGCCCCCGACCTGGATGTCGAGGGTGTCGCCCTTGCTGCCGGCGCCGACGCCGGAGACGTTGCCGTCACGGAACCGGGCGACGACGCCGAGTGCGGAGCCGGTCCAGCCCGAGTGGACCGTGCCGAGGGCGACGACTCGGCTGTAGGTGAAGGTCATCGTGTCGCCGTTGCTGATCCGGCCCGCGGTGCCGGTGCCGTTCGTGGACTGCACGTCGACGCCGCGCAGCGGTGCGTTGTCGACACGACGTCCGGTGACGGTGGCGGAGACGGTCTGCTTCCCCGTGCCGTCGGTCAGGACGGCCCGGAGGTCGTAGGGGCCGTCGGCCACCACGGTGGTGTTCCAGACGCAGGTGTAGGGCGCGGTGGACACGGAGCAGACGTCGCTCCACGTGGTCGATCCGCTCGGGGCGCGCTGGATGCGCACCGAGGTGACGCCGGCGCTCGAGCTGGCGCTGGCCCTCAGCGTGGCCGACCCGGTCAGGAACGCGCCCGGGTCCTCCATCGAGACCGAGGAGACCGTGTTGTCGACCGTTCGGGGGGTCACCACGGCGGAGGTGCTGGTGTTGCCGGCGACGTCGGTGGCCACCGCACGGAAGCTGGTGGCGCCGTCGAGCAGCGTCGTGGTGTCGAAGCGGCACGAGTACGGCGCCGAGGTGATCGTGCAGGCGTTCCGGAAGCTGCCGGACCCGGTCGCGGACTGGATCACCACCTGGGCGACACCGGACTCGTTCGCCCCGTCGGTCGCGGTGGCGGCCAGGGTGATCGTCCCGCTCAGCGGCGATCCGGGATCGGTCATCGTCACAGTGGGGGCGGTGTTGTCGACGAGGACCTCCTCGATGATCGTCGAGGTGTAGGCGGTCGGGGTCGAGACCGCTCTGGCGCGCAGGTCGTAGAGCCCGTTGGCCAGAGCGGTGGTGTTCCACTGGCACGTGGCGGGGTTGACCAGCAGGCCATTGCAGAACGAGGTCCACTTGCCGGTGCCCGTGGCGGCGTACTCGAACGTCGTGGACAGGGACAGCCCGAGCAGCGCGTTGTAGACGGTGGCCGTGAGGGGCACGGTGCCGTGCACGACAGGACCCGGGTTGGCCAGCACGACCAGCACGTTGTTGGCCACGACGGTCCGGGCCGGGTCCGTGGTGGCGCGGAGCCCCGCCCTGTCGACGGCAACGGCGCGGACGTCGTACGGTCCGTCGGCCACAGCCGTGGTGTTCCAGGAGCAGGAGTACGGCGCAGAGGTATCGGTGCACACCGCCGTCCAGCCGTCGGCGGCGGCCGGCTGGACCTGGATCTCGACCGACGCGACGCCGCTGCGGTCGTCGGAGGCGGTGGCGGTCAGGGTGGTGGTTCCACTGAGCGAGGAAGCCGGAGCGGTGAGCGTCACCGTCGGCGGGGCCCAGTCCTGGGCCGCCTGCACCGTCGAGGTGTTGGAGCTGCTGGCGACGTAGGCCGCCGAGGAGAACGACGAGCCACCGGCCGCGATGCCGAGGGCCAGGGCGACGAGCACGACGAGCGTAGGCAGGGTGCTGCTGGTGCGGCCCATGGCTCCTCCTCGGCTGGTCGTTCGGTTGGTGAAGACGCTACGGATCCGTGGGCCACAGGAGATCGACACGATCTCCACGCGTTCTCCACAAATCTGGCGGGAGCGGACGTTCTCGCCCGCGGGCGCACAACATTCCCCGGGACCCTCCCGGCCCGGGGAATGCGCGCCTCCCTCAACTGCCCGCAGCTGCGACCGTCGCCCCCGGACGACGATCACGCGCGGGACGTCCACGCCGGGGCCGGATCGCCCCGATCAGCTGGAAGATGGCCGTCAGGCCCACCAGGCCGGCCGGCACTCCGATCAGCAACCTGCGGTTGTCCCGGTCGGCCAGCGCGATGAAGACATGGCCGACGTGGGGAACGCTGAAGGCGACCACGGCCTGGTCGATGTCCGTGAGCGTGAAGCGCCACGGGTCCGGGTCGGGGTTCGCGTCTCCCCGGGTGCGCAGGACCCGGCGCCCGAGCTCGTCGTGCCCGATGCGGATGATCCGGTGCGTGACCAGGGTGTCCACACCACTGCTCGGGGGCGGCAGGTAGGTGATCACGTCACCGACCCGGAGGTCCTCGGCGGGCACCACCTTCGAGAAGACCACCGAACCGCGCTCGAAGGTGCCCGACATCGACCCCCCGGTGATGACGTAGCGCTGGTAGCCGAGCAGCGAGGGGAGCGTGTAGGCCGCCGCTCCGAGCAGGGTCGCGACCAGCAGCAGGTTGACCGACAGGGAGCCCAGGCGCCTGAGCAGCGCCACTGCCCCGGTGGCGCGCGGCCGTGCGCGTGTCACTGGTCGAAGGTCTCGCCGTCCAGCTGCACCGAGTCCCACTGGTAGGCGGCGGAGGCGGTCTTGCCCTGGTCGTCGTTGTTGGTGGACTGGGCGAGCTTCACGGTGAAGCGGTACGTCGTCGCAGCCTCGGGCTGCATGGTGCCGAGGTCGGTCTTGGCGCCGTCGACGAGGCCGCCGAAGGTGCCCGAGTAGACGTCGAGGCCGGTGGCGGTGTTGGTGATGGTCAGCGACAGGTTCTCGCCGGTGAAGCCGTTGGTCGAGGAGGTCTCGGTGAGGCTGAACGCGGCCGGCAGCGTGCCGGTGTTGGTCAGCGTCAGGGTGCCGTTGACGGTGTCACCGGGCTTCATGTTCGGCAGGGTGAAGATCGCTGCCTTGTCCTTGGAGTTCGTGTGGCTCAGCTTGCCGGTGGTGACCGAGCTGATCGAGTTGTGCGTCGACGAGGTGAAGGTCGCACCGGAGCCGACCACGATGGCGCCGGCGGCGGCCAGGGTGGCGAGCGGGACGAGGATCTTCTTGGAGTTCTTCATGTGTCTGCTCCTGTGCAGCGAGTCGTTGTCCTGAGGTTGAGCAGAACGCTATGGAGACCCGGACCACGGGAGCTCGACACCTTTTCCACACGTGCGCCACATTTCGCCACTGCTGTTCGTCGGGACCACACGCGGCCTACCCGGAATTGGGGAAGACCGGCCGCAGGGCCGCCCCGGGCCGAAGTCGCAGCTAGCGTCGGACCCGCTCCTGGAGGGTGCTTCGATGGCGAAACCGGCAATCCTGGCGGTCGACGACGACGTCGCGGTCTCGCGCGCCATCACCCGCGACCTGCGTTCGCGCTACGGCGGCGACTACAGCATCATCCGGGCGACCTCGGGCGCCGAGGCCCTGGCCACGATGGCCGAGCTCGCGCTGCGCGACCGGTCCGTGGCGCTGGTCGCCTCCGACCAGCGGATGCCGCAGATGACCGGCATCGAGCTGCTCGAGCAGGTGCGGCTCCGGACCCCCGACACCAAGCTGCTGCTGCTCACGGCGTACGCCGACACGGACGTCGCGATCAAGGCCATCAACGACATCGGGCTCGACTACTACCTGCTCAAGCCGTGGGACCCGCCCGCGGACCGTCTCTACCCGGTGATCGACGACCTGCTGGACGACTGGAGCGAGGACCACCCCGACGACACGGCCACGGTGCGGGTGGTCGGCCACCGCTGGTCCGACCGCAGCCAGGAGCTCAAGACGTTCCTGGCCCGCAACCACGTGCCCTACCGGTGGTTGGACGTGGAACGCGACGAGGAGGCACAGCGGCTGCTGCAGCTGGCCGACGGCGGGCCGGAGGACCTGCCGTTGGTGCTCGTGCCGGACCGGGAGGCGCTGCGCACGCCGACCACCCTCGCGGTGGCGGAGGCGCTCGGCCTGCGCACCCGCGCCGAGCAGCCGCTCTACGACCTGTGCATCGTCGGGGGCGGGCCGGCCGGCCTGGCCGCCGCGGTCTACGCCGCCTCCGAGGGCCTCCGCACGGTCGTGGTCGAGCGTGACGCGCCGGGGGGACAGGCCGGCCAGAGTGCCTCGATCGAGAACTACCTGGGCTTCCCCAAGGGCCTGACCGGTGCCGACCTCACCCACCGGGCCGTCGCGCAGGCAGCCAGGTTCGGAGCCGAGATGGTGCTGGCCCGCGACGTCCTCGGGTTCGAGAGCCGCGGCCCGGTGCACGCCGTGCGCTTCGACTCGGGAGAGATCGAGGCGCGGGCGCTGCTGGTCGCGACCGGGGTCTCCTACCGGCGGCTCGACGCCGAGGGGCTCGACGCACTCGGCCTGCAGGGCGCGCGCTACGGCGCCACCGCGAGCGAGGCCGACGAGTGCCGTGGGGAGGAGGTGTACGTCGTGGGGGCGGCCAACTCGGCCGGTCAGGCGGCGCTGAACCTGGCCCGTTTCGCCAAGCGGGTGGTGCTCGTGGTGCGTGGCGAGTCCCTGACGCAGACGATGTCGCAGTACCTCGTCGGCCGGGTCCTCGCCACGGAGAACATCGAGGTGCTGGTGCGCACCGAGGTGGTGGCGGCCCGTGGCGACGGGCACCTGGAGGCGATCACCCTGGCCGACCGGGCCAACGGGACCACTGCGGAGGTGGCGACGTCGTGGTTGTTCGTCTTCATCGGGGCGATGCCACGCACCTCGTGGCTGGGTGACGCGGTGGCCCGCGACGACAAGGGGTTCGTGCTCACCGGTCCGGAGCTGGTCGGCGCGGACCACGCGGCCGGGTGGCCGTTGGCGCGGCCGCCGTACGCCCTCGAGACCAGCGTGCCGGGAGTGTTCGCCGCGGGCGACGTGAGGCTGGACTCGATGAAACGGGTGGCGTCCGCGGTCGGTGAGGGCGCGATGTCGGTCCATCTCGTGCACCGCTACCTGGCGACGATCTGAGGGAGGGGCCGTGACCTATGCGGACGTGCGGGCGCTGGCCCTCTTCGACGGGTTGGCCGACGAGCAGGTGCACCAGCTCCTGGAGGTGGGCGACGAGCTCGACTTCGTCGTCGGTCAGGAGCTGTTCAGTGAGGCGCAGCCGGCGGACGACTGGTGGCTCCTGCTCGACGGATCCTTGGTGCTGACCCGGCACGTCGGGCACGAGGAGACCGTGATGGGGAGGATGGCCACCCCGGGGCAGTGGGCCGGCGGCTTCCAGGCCTGGGACCCCCACGGCATCTACACCGCCACCGGGCGCGGGGACTCTGCCGGGCGCCTGCTGAGGGTTCCGTCCGCCCGGCTCCGTGAGCTGGCCGACGCCTGGTTCCCGTTCGGCGTCCACATGATCAGCGGCCTGATGAACACGGTGCGCAGCATCGAGGCGCGCTCACGCGAGCGTGAGGCACTGGTCGCGCTCGGCACCCTGGCCGCGGGCCTGGCCCACGAGATCAACAACCCGGCCTCTGCCGCCACCCGGGCCGTGGACGCCCTCGCCGAGACCTGCGACGCGTTGCTGTCGTCGCTGACCGCACTGGCGAAGGGGTCGATCACCGCCGAGCAGTTCGTGCACCTCGACGACCTGCGCCGACAGATCGAGCCGCCGGCCGCGGCCATCGCTCCGCTGGAGCTGGCGGACCGGGAGGACGAGCTGTCCGACTGGCTGGTGGCGCACGGGGTCGCGCGGGAGTGGGAGGTGGCCTCGCACCTGGCCGCAGCGGGTGTGGACACCGCGTGGTGCGAGCGGGCGCTCGCCGTGCTCGGCGAGGCTCCGCTGGCCGCTGGTCTCGAGTGGATCGCCAGCTCGCTCTCGACCGCGGCGCTGCTCGCGGAGGTCAAGGAGTCGACCCGTCGCATCTCCGAGCTGGTCGCGGCGGTGCGGACCTATTCACAGCTCGACCGTGCCTCCGTGCAGCGGGTGGACCTCACCGACGGCCTCGACAGCACGTTGGTGATGCTCGGTCACAAGCTCAGCGAGGTCACGGTGGTGCGCGACTACGGCGCCGACGTGCCCGAGGTCGAGGCCACCGCCGGCGAGCTCAACCAGGTGTGGACGAACCTGATCGACAACGCCGTGGACGCGATGGCCGGCGTCGGGACGCTGCAGGTCTCCACCCGGGCGGTGGGCGACTCCGTGGTGGTCGAGATCGCCGACAGCGGCGCCGGGATGCCCGAGGAGGTGCGGGCCCACGCCTTCGAGCCGTTCTTCACCACCAAGGACGTCGGCCAGGGCACCGGCCTGGGGCTCGACCTCTCCCGTCGGATCGTGGTCGAGCGACACGGTGGCGAGATAACGGTCGAGTCCGAGCCCGGGCACACGGTGTTCCGCGTGGTGCTGCCGGTGCACCCGCCCACGACCTGACGCGCCCGGCGTACGGGCCCTCGGCCAGGAAGTCTCGGCTAGGACTGCGCCGGCACGGCGGCGAGCGCGCCGACACGTGCGAGCGTGTCGGGGCGCACGCGGTAGTAGACCCAGGTGCCGCGGCGTTCGGCATCGACCAGGCCGGACTGCTTGAGGGACTTGAGGTGGTGGGAGATCGTGGGTCCGGACAGGTCGAACGCGCCGGTCAGGTCGCACACGCAGGCCTCACCGCCCTCGTGGGAGGCGATCAAGGAGAAGAGCCTCAGACGCACCGGGTCACCCAGCGCCTTGAAGAGCGGGGCGAACTCGACGGCCTCGGCCTCGCCCAGTGGTGCGCTCACCAGCGGGCTGCAACACATCTCTTGTTTCGACATGCATCTATCTTGACAAACTTCGAAACAATGGGCAAGAGTGGTCATCTGGTTAGATGAACTTCAAAGCAAGGAGCTGTGATGTCACGAGTACAACTGGCCCTCCGCGTGGCTGACCTCGAGGGGTCCATCGCGTTCTACTCGGCACTCTTCGGCGTCGAGCCGGCCAAGCGCCGTCCCGGCTACGCCAACTTCGCGATCGCGGAGCCGCCGCTCAAGCTGGTGCTCCTCGAGGGTGAGGCCGGCAAGGACACGGTGATGGACCACCTCGGGGTCGAGGTCTCGTCGACGACCGAGGTCACCGACGCCCGCGACCGCTTCGTGGAAGCCGGCCTGGCGACGTTCGAGGAGAACGACACGGAGTGCTGCTACGCCCTGCAGGACAAGGTCTGGGTGCACGGTCCCGGTGCCGAGCCGTGGGAGGTGTACGTCGTCAAGGGTGACGCCGGCGCGATCGGCTCGTCGGCCGCTGCCCCTGCCCCCGAAGCCGGGGCGTGCTGCGGTCCCAAGTCCGCATGACCCCATCGCGGTCCACCGGCACCGAAGCTGCCCCCGCGCCGGTCGAGGAAGCCGTCGTCCAACGGATGTCGACCCTCGACCGGCTCCTGCCGGTCTGGATCCTGGCGGCGATGGCTGCCGGCCTGGCCCTCGGCGCGCTGGTCCCGGGCCTCGACTCCGCGCTGGCCTCGGTCGAGGTCGCGGGGGTGAGCCTGCCGATCGCCGTCGGCCTGTTGCTGATGATGTATCCGGTGCTGGCGAAGGTCCGCTACGCCGAGATGGGCCGGGTCACCGCCGACCGGCGGCTGATGGTCGCCTCGTTGGTGCTGAACTGGGTCGTCGGTCCGGCCTTCATGTTCACCCTGGCCTGGCTGCTGCTGCCCGACCTGCCGGCGTACCGGACCGGCCTGATCATCGTCGGCCTGGCGCGCTGCATCGCCATGGTCTTCATCTGGAACGACCTCGCCTGCGGTGACCGCGAGGCCGCGGCCGTGCTGGTGGCGGTCAACTCGGTCTTCCAGATCCTCGCCTTCGCCGCGCTCGGCTGGTTCTATCTCCAGACGTTGCCCGGCTGGCTCGGCCTGGCCACCACGAGCGCTGACTTCTCGGTGGTCGCGATCGTGCTGAGCGTGGCCGTGTTCCTCGGCGTACCCCTGCTCGCCGGCTTCCTCACCCGCCTGATCGCGGAGCGCCGCCGAGGTCGCGACTGGTACGAAGGCACCTTCCTGCCCCGGATCGGGCCGTTCGCCCTCTACGGACTCCTGTTCACGATCGTGATGCTGTTCGCGCTGCAGGGTGACGCGATCACCGGTGCGCCGCTCGACGTGGCCCGCATCGCGCTGCCGCTGCTGGCCTACTTCTTCGGGATGTTCGCGGTGTCCTGGTTCCTCGGGTCGCGACTGGGGCTGGGCTACCCGAAGACCGCCACGCTGGCCTTCACCGCGGCCGGCAACAACTTCGAGCTGGCCATTGCCGTCGCGATCGCCACGTTCGGTGCCACCTCGGGCCAGGCACTGGCCGGGGTCGTCGGGCCGCTCATCGAGGTGCCGGTGCTGGTCGCTCTGGTGTACGTCGCCCTGCGCCTGCGCCCTGCCTCCTCCGAACGAAAGGTCGCCTCGTGACCGCTCCGGAAGTGCTCTTCGTCTGTGTCCACAATGCTGGCCGGTCACAGATGGCGGGCGCCCTGCTCTCTCACCACGGTGGTGATCGTGTGCGGGTTCGCTCGGCCGGATCCGAGCCGGCAGACCGCCTGAATCCTGCAGTGCTCGAAGCGATGAACGAGCTCGGGATCGACCTGTCCGCGGAGGTGCCGAAGCTCTTGAGTGACGATGCCGTGCGTGCGGCCGACGTGGTGATCACGATGGGCTGCGGGGACGCCTGCCCGATCTACCCGGGCAAGCGCTACCTCGACTGGTCGCTGGACGATCCCGCTGGACGACCCCTTGATGAAGTGCGGGTAATCCGAGATGACATCGAACGACGAGTCCTGGACCTGATCGACGAGCTGTCCTCCACAGCCTGACCAGGGTCTGTGATCGAGCAGGGCCCTACGATCGCTGGTCGAGTGCCGGCGAGGAACGAGTCGGTGTATCGAGACTGCCGGCGATCGCAGATCGAGCCGGCCGAGGATCCGTGCAGGGTCCCTGGTCTCGGTGATCGAGCAGGCCGTGAGGGACGAGTGCACCCGTCGGGCCGGCGCAGAAAGGTTTTCAGAAAGTTTTCCCCAGAGCCCCGTTCTGGGCTGTTTCCGGGGGGTGGTTGTCGGTGGCCAGTGCTTGAGTGGTCTGCATGGAGACCTTCGTCGATGGCATGGACCCGGGCGGCACGTTGCTGTTCGTGGAGGATGCGTTGCGGTCTCGTCGTCAGGCGGAGTATGACGATCTGCGGTTGGCTGTCCTGTGGGCGGATTTCCATGCCGATGATCCGCGGGAGTGGCCGGTTGAGCGGCAGTTCCCGGGGATGGCGAGGCTGTGCTGGTCGGGGGTGTCGGCACCCCGCGGGTGCAGGACTTGTGTCTGCATGAGCTGGCGGTCAGCAGGCAGGCGCATCCGATGGCGACGCGGTGGTTGATGGCCGATGCGTTGGACCTGGTGCACCGGCTTCCGAGGTGTTGGGCGGTGGTCGGTGCGCTCGCGTGTGAGGCCTGGGTGGCCCGCAAGGTCGCGAGGCTGACCCGGGACCTGTCCGAGGGCGAGGCGGCGGGTGTCGATGCTGCGGTGGCCGTGGCGTTGGCGGGGGAGCAGCCTTCGGTGGTGTTGGAGGTGGCCGAGGCGAAGGTGATCGAGGCCAACCCGGGGTTGCACGAACGCAAGGTCAAGGAGGCCCGGGAGCGCAGGTTCGTGAGCGTGGGGCGGATGGATGCGGCGGGGTTGCGTCATGTGATTGCCCGGGTCGAGCACGGGGATGCGGTGTGGGTGGATGCGTTGCTGGACCGGGTCGCTGACATCTTGGCGGTCGAGGATGAGGCGGCACGGCTGCCGTTGCGGTCCAAGGACGCCCGCCGGTCGGTGGCGTTCGGGTGGTTGGCGAGGCCGGCGGAGCTTCTGGCGTTGTTGCTGGAGCATGCCGAGGACCCGGACCCCGGTCCCACCGAGCACGACGCCGAGGACGAGGCCCGTGCCGACGAGAGCGACCACGACGCCGCCAGCGCCGACGGTGGCGAGGTCGACGACGTCGGCGGTGACGACGGTGTCGGCGGTGGCGAGGACAAGAACAGCGACGCCGCGAGCGTGGACGGCAGTGGCGCTGGCAACGGTGACGAAAGTGACGACAGCGGTGACGACAGATGACTGCCGCGTAGGCGAACCAGACCCCGAACCAGACCCGGGACCCTGGCCCGACCCGGGTGCTGATGTCGATCCCGGTCCGGGGCCGGACCTGAGTGCCGAGCCCGACGACGAGGTCGAGCCCGACGACGCGTCCGCGCCGCCGGACGAGGCGGGGTCGTGGGCGGGGTCGTGGACCCAGTCGTGGGCCGCAGCCTTCCCGGCCCACCTGCTCGAAGTCTTGAGGAACCTGGATCCGGCGAAGCTGCGCCCGCAGGCGGTGGTCTACGTGCACCTGCACCAGGCCGCGTTGGCATCGAGTCACCCGACCGGGCGAGGGTGCGTGGTGAAGGTCGAGGACGGCGGACCGGTGCTCCCGAAGCACCTCGGGTCGATGTTGAGGTGCGTTGGTGAAGGTCACCGAGGTCGTCGACCTCAACGGCATCACCCCGGTGGCCTCCTACGTGATGCCGCAGTGGCTCAAGGAGCAGGTGCAGCTGATCAGCCCGAGGACGGCGTTCCCGCACTCCACCACGATCAGCCGGGCTGTCGACTACGACCACGTCGAACCCTTCCAGCACCGAAGACCGGGGAGCAGTGCGCCGCCGGGGCAGACCGGGTTGCACAATGCTGCCCCGCTGGGCCGGAGCCAGCACCGGGCCAAGACCCATGCCGGCTACACGGTGCGAATACCCGAGCCGGGCACTGTTGTCTGGCGAACCCCACATCAGCGTTACCGGCTTGTCGATGCCACCGGAACCACGGTCATCAACGAGACACTGGGCCGAGCCCTCTTCGGACCCTCACGCCTCGAACAAGGCCTCGCGCTGACCCTCGCCCACCACGACCCCGCCGCCTGAACCGCTGGCTGAACCATGCGGAGACGGGTCGATGCCGCTGGCAGTCAGGGCCAGGGAGGGCCGTCGAGGCACGCCGACGCCACGAGGAGACGGTGACCGCTGATCCAACCGGCCCCCGTCACGTCAGCCGGGTGATGGCGTGCCTGACGGCACCCAACGGGCTCGACAGCACCGGCACGTCGAGGTCGGTGAGGAGCGGTTCGGCTGCGGCCATGCTGGCCTGGGCGAGTACGACGACATCGACTCGACCGGCCAAGTTCCGTGCAGCTTCGGCGACCCGTCGCAGGTAGGCCTCGGTGTTGCCGGCCTCGAACTCGACCCACGCACCTTCAGCCAGCACCAGCTCGATCAGCGGGTCGCCGCCAGCATCCAGGGCCTCCTCCCGAAGCAGGGCCTCGGTGGATTGCAACGTCGACTCGACGGCGGCCACGACTCCGATGCGAGACCCGGCCGCCGCGCCGGCCGTGACCGCCACGGCGACCGCGACCGCAACCGCCGCGCGAGCCATCGGGCGGTCGACCCGGAACGTCGAGGCATCGCCAGAGACCTGCTCGGCGAGGCCGCCGATCGTGGAGCAGGTGCAGACGATGACATCTGCGCCGCGGTCTCGCAGTTCATCCAGTCGGGCTGCGACATCGGTGGCAACGGAGGCGATGCCGTGCGCGCGAGCCCGGTCGAGCAAGGTCTCGTCGACGACGTGTTGCGTCGCGACCACCGCCGACTCCTGGTGGGTGAGTCGATCGAAGGTCGCCACGTGCACCGCGGCCGTGTGCAAGAACCCGATCGTCATGGCACAGACGCTGCCACAGGCATCGGGACGACAGATCGACGTCTCAGCAGGAAACCGGCGGGGCTGCAGCAGCGATCCGAATGGGGAGCTGTGCGCCGAAGGCGTGCATCTCGGGGTGGCGTGGTCCCCTCGGGAGGTCAGCGGCGCAGCCGCAACCAGACCAGGGCCACGACATAGCTGACTCCGCCGAGCGCTCCGAGCTGATAGTAGGGCGAACCATCCTGACCGCGCGCGATCTCGACCATGAACATCACGATCACGGAGATCAGGATGGACATGCCAGCGAACAGGCTGGCACCAGCGTCGATCCTGTTGATCCGCTCGTCCCTGCGGTCGAGCAGTCCGGCCACCGTCTCGCTGTGCCGACCGGCCCACACGAAGGCAGCGCCCACGGCCAGCATGAGGGCCAGACCGAAGACTCCGAAACCGATCTCGTCGCCGACGATGCCGGCGACCAGGTAGCCGATTCCGATCGCAACGGCGGTCACCGGCACCAACCAGCGAACCAGTGGTGTGCGGGATTGAGTGGGGGCGTCATGAGTCGACATCGAAGACCTCCTCGACGGTCGTCCGGAAGAACTTGGCGAGTGCAATCGCGAGCGGCAGTGAGGGCAGGTAGCGGCCCTTCTCGATCGAGTTGATCGTCTGCCGCGAGACGCCCAGCGCAGTCCCGAGGTCGGCCTGGGAGAGGCCTTCCGCGGATCTGAGCGACTTCACGACGTTGCGCACGTGTCAAGGGTGCTTGACATTCACTGTCATGTCAAGCGTCCTTGACATGACCGCAACCCGACGACAGGCGTAGTCAGCCCGGACCGTTCGGATGGGTGAGGTCATACGCGCGCCACACCTTCTGGGGCACGACCATGCGCCACGCGTCGACCACGAACTCGCGGGCCTCGGTGGGATCGAGGGTGGCCAGGTTGGCGTGCACCCAGTTGAAGCGCAGGTCCGACTCCCGGGGCAGGTGGAACCTGTCGGGTTCGCCCCCGACCAGCGCGTCACGCTCCTCCTTCGGGAACCCGAAGCCCATCACCGTCTCGTCAAGCGAGAACGCGACATACACGATCTGCTTGACCCGGAACTTGAGCTGCCCGCGCACGAAGACCTCCTGGGAACGCTCCAGCTCGGAGCCCAGGTGCCGGACGTCCTCGACCACCGCCATGGCTGACTCGGGCCCCGTCGGTCAGCGCAGTCGCAGCGTGGCGACGCGGCCGTTGCCGCCGGCGGCCCAACACGTGTGACGGACACAGTCGAGCGTGTGGAAACCCGTCTCGGCGAACTGCTCCCAGCTGAGCCCGCCGTCCCGGCTGATGCTGCTGCCCATCACGTCGCCGGACTCACCGACCACCACCAGCGTGTCGCGGTGACCCTGAATCCAGGCAGCATCCTCACCGAGGCGGGCCAGGTCGCCGGCGTTGCTCCACTCGGAAGCATCGGACGTGCGGGCCGTGGCGTCGGCACCGTCGGTCGGGGCGGCGAAGTCGCCACCGACGGCGATGCCCTCGCGCGGCGTACGGAAGGCCAGGCCGAAGACGCCGGCGGCCTCTCCGGCGGGAATCGTGGAGTCGTTCGCCTCCCAGGTGCGTCCGAAGTCCGTCGAGTGGAACACGTGCGACGCGTCACCGCCCGAGCCGAACCAGGCGCTGCGGCCCTTGATCACCAGGCAGTCGCCGCTGGCGGAGTAGTTGAACTCACCGGTGGAGTCGGGCATGCCCTCGTCGGAGAGAACCTCCCATGACTGGCCGCCGTCGTCGGTGGCGAGGATGCGGAACGTGCCGTCGACCGGGTCGCTGACCGCGAGACCTCGCTTGCCGCCGGGGTAGAAGTCCATGCAGTTGTAGAACGCGGTCTCCTCGGTGTTGCGGAAGGTCTCGGTCCACGTCACGCCACCGTCGGTGGTGCGATAGATGCGCGAGGCCTCGCCCGGTCCGATCGCCAGCACCGAGGCGGTGCTGGCGTCCTCGGCCTCGACGTCACGGAACCCCAGGCCCTCGGTGCCGGGAGGGCTGACGTCCTGCCACGAGTCACCGCCGTCGGTGGAACGGAAGATCCTGCCCGGGCCACCCTCGGTCAGGCTGCTCCCGGCGATCCAGGCCGTGTCGGGGCTGACCGCGTCGATCCCACGGAAGCTCTGGTCGGCGTCGACGACGGACTCGTTCCACGTCGGATCGGCCGCGGGTGCGGCAACCGGAGCCGCCGTGGCCGGCGCGCCGAGCGGGAGTGCGGACAGGACGAGGGTGATGGTTCCGAGAAGGATACGCATGCTTGGCACCCTGCCCCCCCGGACGGACCCTGTCCAGAGGGACCGGGCCACGAACCGATGATTCCGGCGGTCCGGCGCGGTCAACCCACCATGGCTGAACTGATGATCGACTACATCACCTCGCTCGACGGCTACGGCGCCGGCGAGGGCTGGCCCGGATTCTGGGGGATGGAGAGCCCTGAGTACCTCGCGTGGCTGGGCGAGCAACCGGAGCACACGCACCTGATGGGCGCCACCACCTATCGACTCATGTCGGGTTTCGCGGAGGCGGGCGAGCCGGGAACGGACGGCATGGCCGACCTGCGCAAGATCGTGTTCTCCTCCACCCTGACCGAACCGCTCACCTGGCCCAACACCACCTTGGTCGCGACCGATCCGGTGCAGGCCGTGCGGGCGATGAAGGCCACCGAGTCCGTGCCGATGGCCACCATCGGCAGCCGCATGCTCTGTCGCACCCTGCTCTCCGCGGGGTTGGTCGACCGGTTCCGGGTCGTGGTCTTCCCGGTCATCACCGGCAGGACCGGACGCGAGCGGATCTATGACGACTATCCCGATGTCGCCCTCGACCTGACCTCGAGTCGCACCTTCGAGGGCGGGCTGCAGCTGCTGGAATACGTGCCGCGGCTCCTGGACGGCCCGCCCGGCGGCTGACGCGCCCGCTCGGCACCACCTAGTCTCTCCCTTGTGGAGCCCATGATTCGCGCTGCCAGCCTGCGTGGGTTCGCGCCGCTCGTCACCGAGCTCGGCGGCAACGTGGACGCGCTCCTCGAGCGGTTCGGCATCAGGCGCGAGGTGCTCCTCGACGAGGACGGGCTGATCTCTATCACCGCCCACGACCGGATGCTCGACGCCGCTGCCGACGAGCTCGAGTGCTGCGACCTCGGCCTGCGCCTCGCCGAGGGACAGGACCTCGGCATCCTGGGCCAGCTTGCGGTGGCGATCGAGGCCTCGCCGACCGCCGTCGACGCGTTGGAGTGCGCCTCACGGTTCATGTTCGTGCACAGCCCGGCGTTGAGCATCAGCCTGGGCGCCGACCCGTGGGGCGATCCCGACGTGGTGGCCCTGACCTATCGCAAGGACCTGCGCGAGTCGCCGTACTCTCCACAGGCGATGGAGCTCGGCATCGGGGTCTTCCACCGGGTCGCCACCAACCTGATCGGGAACGCGGCGGGGCTGCGCACGGTCGAGCTGCCGCACCAGCCGATCTCCCCGGTGAGCCGCTACCTCGACTTCTTCGCGGCCGACGTGAAGTTCGGCCGTCCGGCTGCGGCGCTGCGGGTGGAGGCACGTGCCCTCGACGAGCACTTCGCGAGCGCCAACGACAGCATCCGTCGGATCGCGATGGACCACCTGGCCGCGCAGTATGCCGACCCGTCGCGCCTGGTCTCCGCGCAGGTGCGCGGTGCGCTGGCCGGGAGCCTGCACACCACCGCACCCGCGATCGCGAACGTGGCGCGCCTGCTCGCGATCCACCCCCGGACCCTGCAGCGACAGCTCGCCGCGGAGGGGACGACCTTCGAGCAGGTCCTCGACGACGTACGCCGGAGCGCGGCGCGGCGCTTCATCACCACCACCGAGCTGCCGCTGGGCCAGGTGTCGGCGATGGTCGGCTTCGCCGAGCAGTCGGCCCTCAGCCATGCCGTCCGGCGGTGGTTCGGGATGAGCCCTCGCGAGCTGCGACGCGCGGAGCCTGTCGTCGGCGCGTGAAGTTGTCGCGTTGGGACAAGTTTTTGCCGGGATCGCGCTGCACGCTTGACCGCGCACGGTCCAGTTCTGAGCAGGAGAGCAGCGATGACGAAGACAGCACAGGCCACGTCAGCCCCGGCCGATTCAGCGGATCTCGCCGCCATCGGCGCGCGCACGATCCCGGAGTTCGACGGCGTCCACGACGTCTGGCCACGCGGTGAGCGACTGCGCGCCGTCCGTGAGGCGGCCACCGCCTACAAGGCCCGCTTCAAGGAGCAGGGCCAGGTCCGCGCGGTGAAGTCCGTCGACATCGCCGCTGCGCCCTACCCGGTCAACTACGCCTTCCACGACGCCGTCTCCATCCCGACGCTGCCGCTGATCTCGATGATCAACCGGATGATCGTCGTGCAGTACGACGACTGGAACGGCACGCCGCGCACCCTGGTCTTCGAGCCGACCATGCCGGACGGCTCCGCCGAGGCCCCGTTCTACAGCAACCTGCAGAAGCTGATGGACAAGATCCCCGGCAGCAAGCTCGCCGAGAAGCTCATGCTCAAGTACTACAACGAGCCGAGCGACGTGCTGCGCCAGCTGGGCCTGGCTCCTGAGGACATCGACTTCTGCACCTTCGACCACCTGCACGTGCAGGACCCGCGGATGATCCTCGGCTCGACCGAGGTGATCGAGGGCGAGACCGCGCCGCGCCAACCGCTGTTCGGTGACGCCAAGATGCTCGTGCACTCACGCGAGCTGGCCACCCTGCAGTCGCTGCACCCGATGCAGTGGGCGTGGTACGTCGACGGTGGCCTCGGCGGCGTCGACCCCGACAAGTTCGCCACCTTCGACGGTGACATCGAGCTCGGCCCCGGGATCGCGTTGCTCTGGACGCCCGGGCACACCGACGGCAACCACTCGCTGGTGATCAACACCCCGGACGGCGTGTGGGTCTCCTCCGAGAACGGCATCTCGCTCGACAACTGGCAGCCCGAGCTGTCGAAGATCCCCGGTGTGAAGCGCTACCACGAGCAGTTCGGTCGCGAGATCTGCCCGAACGCCAACACCCTCGAGGACTCCCTCGACCAGTACGACTCCATGATCAAGGAGAAGAAGCTGGCTGATCCCTGCAAGGACGACCCCCGCTGGCTGCAGATCCTGCCCAGCACCGAGATGGTGCCGTGGAAGCGGTTCTGGCCGGTCGTGCCCACCTATCTGCACGGTGGCATCGACTACGGCACGATCACCGCGGACCCGCGTTGAGTGGCGCTGTGAGCAGCGAGCGCAGGGGCGCCGTCGTCACCGGCGCCGGGCGAGGACTCGGCAAGGAGATCGCCCGACTGCTCGTCGACCGCGGCCACCAGGTCCTGGTCACCGACGTCGACGAGGTGGCCGCCAAGGCAGCCGCCGACGAGATCGGTGGCGGTGCCACCTCGCGCGCGGTCGACGTACGCAATCATGCCCAGGTCGAGGCGGCCCGTGACGAGATCGTCGGACGCGCCGGCGGGTTGGACGTCTGGGTGAACAACGCCGGCGTGCTGGTCACCGGCCCGGCCTGGGAGCAGGACGAGGCCGCGCGGAGGCTGATGCTCGAGGTGAACGCGATCGGCACCATCAACGGCACGGTCGCCGCGCTGGAGGCGATGCGCGGCAAGGGCGGCGGTCACATCGTCAACATCGCGTCCCTGGCCGGGATCACCGCAGTGACGGGCGAAGCGGTCTACGCAGCCTCCAAGCACGCGGTGATGGGCTTCAGCCTGAGCACGGTGGCCGACCTCAAGGCGGCCGGCGTCAAGGACGTCGACATCTCCTGCGTGTGTCCCGACGGCATCTGGACGCCGATGCTCCACGACAAGCTCACCGACCCGTCGGCGGCCCTCTCGTTCTCCGGCAAGCTGCTGCAGCCCGACGAGGTCGTCGACGCCGTGCGCAGGACCCTCGACAAGCCGAAGCTGGTCGCGATCGTGCCGAAGTGGCGCGGGCTGGTGGCCCGGGCCGGGGACTTCATCCCGGAGTTCGGTGTCGCCGCCGTGCCGCTGGTCGTCGCGCAGGGGCGTCGTGCGCAGAAGAGGATGCTGGCCAAGCAGGAGCAGGCATGAGCGCCACGGCCCACGAGTGGATCGTGCCGCACTCGGACGAGACCGACGTACGCCGCCCCCTGCTGCCGAGCGAGGACCCCTTCCACGATGCGCCGGGTGACCTGGCCCGGTTGAGCCCGGGCACGATCATCCGCAGCCGCCAGGTGCGGGTGGGCTTCCTCGGCCTGATCCCGCAGCGTGGCCTGACCGCCTGGCAGCTCGCCTACCGCAGCACCGACCTGCACGGTCGACCCGAGGTCGCCGTCAGCACCGTGATCGTGCCCCGTCGTCGTGACGAGGCGCGTCCCCAGGGACTGATCGCCTACCAGTGCGCGATCGACGCGGTCGCCGACCGCTGCTTCCCGTCCTACGCCCTGCGCCCCGGGGCGCGCTCCTGGGGAGCACTGCCACAGCTCGAGCTGATGCTGATGGCCTCGCTCCTCGAGCGCGGCCACGTGTTGACGATCGCCGACCACGAAGGACGTGGCGGCTACTTCGCCGCCCCGCGTGAGCCCGGCTTCCGGACCCTCGACGGGATCCGTGCCGCCCTCGCGTTTCCTGCCCTGGACCTCGACGCGGACACCGACGTGGCCCTGTTCGGCTACTCGGGAGGTGGCATGGCCACGGCCTGGGCCGCCGAGATGGCGCCGACCTATGCCCCGGAGCTCTCCGTCGTGGGTGCCGTCGCGGGTTCCCCCGTGGGTGACCCCGGGCAGGCCTTCATCAAGCTGAACGGTGGGCTCAACGCCGGCCTCCCGGCCCTGGTCGTGGCCGGCCTGCGCCACATCTACCCCGGCCTCGACCGGGTGATCAAGGAGCACGCCAGCGTCGACGGCATCCGTCGCCTCGACGCTCTGGAGGAGCAGACCACGGTCGTCGCGGTCGCCACCCACGCCTTCAACGACTTCGACGACTACCTGGACTCACCTCTCGCCGATGTCCTGGCCACGCCCGAGATCCTGCACGTCTTCGACGACCTCAGGCTGGGCAGCCACGTGCCGCGGTGTCCCTTGCTGGTGGTGCAGTCGGTGAACGACCAGATCATCGACGTCGACGAGGTCGACACCCAGGTTCGTGCGTACCTGGACGAGGGCGCCGACGTCCGCTACGTGCGGGATCGGTTGAGCGAGCACCTCAGCCTGATGGTGCTGGCGATGCCGGTGATGATGGAGTGGATGGAGCAGCGCTTCGAGGGAGCCGACATCGAGAACGGCACGGAGACCGTGACGTCAGTCGCGCTCTCACTGCGCGCGTGGGCCGGCTTCGCGCGGATGCTCGGCGCAGCCGCGAAGACCGTGGTCGGTCGCGCCGGGTGACGCGCGCAACGTCACACCGGGCCCGGTTCTGCTCCGCGAGCTGGGGTGCGGCAGACTGTCCGCGCTCCACAACCACCGACTGCTGGGACACGTGATGAACAACCCTGACGTGCTCGAGGACATCGCCACGTTCGTCGACGAGATGGCACGGCCGACCGACTCTCTCGACCTGACCCCGCCGGGCCCGCGCCTCTGACGCGCAACTGGGTTCCTACCGGTTGACCCGGCTCCACCACTCGACGATGCGGTCGACCACCTGCCTGCTCCCGCGGGCCCAACCGATGTGGTCGTTGCTGTTGTCGGGCAGGACGTCGTCGTTGCGGTAGTGCCACCGGGTCACGGCCTCGCGCTCGAAGAGACGCTGCGCGAAGGCGTCGACCGAGCCGACCGGTGCCATCGTGTCGTCCTCGAGGCTGATCACCAGGGACGGCGTGGTGACCCGCTTGTCCGAGCGGTACGGCGTTCGTCCGGTGAGCACCATCCGGCCCCACTCACGCATCATCGTGCGTGCACCCGGTGCGCCGAACGCCGGCTTGGGCAGGTGGCCGAACAGCGTGGTGAGCACCGGCACGATCAGCCCGCCCATGACCACGAGGTGCGGCCCGCCGAAGGGGTGGTGGCGGTGGTGGGGAAGCGAGGCACCGACCGTGATCACGCCGTCGACCGGAGTGCGGTTGAGCTCGTGGCCGACCACCAGCTGGCCGCCGAGGCTGTGACCCAGCAACTGCACCGGCCGAGCCGGGTGCTCGGCACGCGCCTTCGCGACGGCGTCCTCGATGTCGTCGATCTCGTCGGCATACGACCAGTCGTGCTCGCGCGAGGCGCGTCGGCCGTCGGCCTCGAAGCCGCGTCGGGTCAGGGCCTGCGCCGCCCAGCCTCGTGACTCGAGCTCCTCGACCAGCAGGCGGTAGTAGCCGGAGCCGATCGCCATCGCGGGAGAGATCAGCACCACGGGCGCGGTCACGGATTGTCTCCACTGCTCGACCTGGTCACGAGGCCCAATTGTGCCGGAGGCCGAGGTCACTCGCTGATCGGTGCCGCGAGCTCGGTGAGAACGCCCAGGGCCCGCACCAGCACAGGGCTCTCGTCGCCAGCGCGGGTGGCGGCGACGAGCTCGGAGTCGGGGACGTCGGCCAGGGGCAGGTAGACCACGCCGGGAACCGCCAGTGCTGCCGTGGGCTCGGGCACGACCGCGATGCCCAGTCCGCCGGCCACGAAGGTGACCAGGGTCGAGGTCTCCGCCACCTCGTGCGCGACGACCGCAGTCAGGCCGGCCTCCCGGAACATGTCGTGCACCAGCCCGCTCATCACCGACCGGCCGGCACCCGCGTGCACGATGAGCTCCTCGTCGTGGAGGTCCTCGAGCCGCAGCTCGTCGCGCGCTGCCAACGGGTGGTCGTGGGGGACGGCGGCCCACATCCGCTCCTGCCGGATCGACGTGAGGGAGAGACCGGCCGTGTCGGCCGGACGCCGCATCACGCCGAGGTCGAGACTGCCCTCCCGGAGTGCGTCGACCTGGTCGGGCGAGAGCATCTCTCCCCGGAACGCGAACTCGACGTCGGGCAGCTCGGACCTCATCCGTCGGGCCAGCTGCGGCAGCAGCGAGTAGGTGGTCGACCCGACACAGCCGACGACGAGGCGACCGAGGCGACCTGCCGCCACCCTGGCGGCACGGTCGCCGGCGGTGTCGACCGCGGCCAGGATCTCCTGCGCATCCTCGAGGAAGGCGACCCCTGCCGCAGTCAGCTCCACCCGGCGCGTCGTACGCCGTAGGAGGGCGAAGCCGAGCTCGTGCTCGAGCTGCTTGATCGTCTGCGACAGCGGCGGCTGAGCCATGTGCAGGCGTGCGGCGGCACGGCTGAAGTTCAGCTCCTCGGCGACGGCCACGAAGTAGCGGAGATGACGCAGGTCCATCGACACATACTCCCAGCGTCTAGGTGAGGTCGCAAATAGATACTTCCCCTATGACTCGGCACTGCCTACCGTCGATGTTTCACGTGACCGGAACCACACACGAGCAGGAGACCACGATGGACCTGGCTGAACGCGTCGCGCGCCTGGAGGATCTCCACGAGATCGGCCAGCTCCGCGCCCGCTACTGCCAACTTCTCGATGACGGGCACTGGGACGAGCTCGCCGAGCTCTTCACCGAGGACGGCGCCTTCGTCGGTCTCTCCACCGCCCGTGGTCGCGACGAGCTGCGCACCTTCTTCCCGACCCTCCAGGAGGGTTCGCTCGAGGCGTGGTGGCACTTCAGCAGCAACGAGACCATCGACCTCGACGGCGACGAGGCCACCGGCCAGACCTGGCTCGACCAGCCCTGCGTCGTCGACGGCGTCGCCCACATCGCCGCCGGACGGTACGCCGACCGGATGCGCCGCTGCGACGACGGCCGTTGGCGCTTCGTCGAGCGCAAGGTCACCTTCTTCTTCTGGTCCCCGCTCGCCACGGGCTGGGCCAGCGGTCGCTTCGACCACGAGGCGGCACGTGCTGCCGCCGACCCGCGCACGCTCGAGCGTCGCGCCGACCACTGACCCATCCCTTCACCGGAGAGCCAGATGACCGACATGATCAACGACCGCCTGCCCGAAGGCGTGACCCAGAAGAACCCGGACCGGAAGACCTTGGCCAGGGTGGCCGGAGCCGTGCTCATGGGCTCGGCCCTCGAGTGGTACGACTACTTCCTCTACGGCGCGGCCTCGGCGCTGGTCTTCAGCGTGGTCTTCTTCCCCAGCGAGAACCCGTCGGTGTCGCTGCTGCTGGCGATGGCGACCTTCGGTGCCGGCTTCGTGGCCCGCCCCTTCGGCGCCATCGTCTTCGGCCGCATCGGTGACAAGTACGGGCGTCGTCCCGCCCTGGTTGCCACGCTGCTCCTGATGGGACTGGCGACCGCCTGCATGGCGCTGATCCCGTCGCACTCCGTCATCGGTGTCTGGGCCCCGGTGCTGCTGGTGCTGACCCGCCTGCTCCAGGGCATGGGTTCGGGTGCCGAGTACAGCGGTGCTTCCGTCTTCGCGGTCGAGTACGCGCCCGACAACCGTCGCGGGCTCTACGGTTCCCTCTCCGCGGCCGGCGTCTACCTCGGACTGGTCCTCTCGTCGGCCGCCATCCTGCTGATGACGGCGATCACCACCGAGGCACAGTTCATCTCGTGGGGTTGGCGGGTGCCGTTCCTGGCCAGCCTGGTCCTCGTCGGCCTCGGCCTGTGGATCCGCATGCACCTCGAGGAGACCCCCGAGTTCGAGCGCGAGGTCAGCGACACCGAGCCCGAGGACCGCGCCCCGCTGACCACCCTGTTCCGCAACGAGTGGCGCACCATGGTGCTGGTCGGTGGACTGGTCGCCGCCCCGCTCGCGCTGAGCCACCTCTACCAGGTCTTCGCCCTGTCCTACCTCAAGGAGCGCGGGTACGACGCCTCCGTCGGCAGCTTCGGCCTGATCGTCGCCGGCATCACCGTGATGGTCGTGGCGCCGATCGCCGGACGCGTCTCCGACTCCGTCGGGCGACGTACGGTGCTGATGGTCGGAGCCGGTTTCGCGATCCTCTTCGCCTTCCCGTTCTTCTGGCTGGTCAACACCGACCAGCCGGGATGGGCGATGGTGGCCCTGGCCGTTGCGCAGGGTGGCAGCGTCGGCATCGCCTTCGGCGTCCAGGGTGTGCTCCTGGCCGAGCTGTTCAGCACGAAGTCGCGCTACAGCGGGGCCGCGATCAGCCGCGAGGTGGCCGCGGTGGTGTTCGGCGGGTTCGGACCGTTCATCGCGGTCGCCCTCTCGACTGCGGCCGGTGGCGCCTGGTGGCCGGTGGCGCTCTACGTGATGGGGCTCGGCCTGATCACGATCACCGCCGGTTGGAAGGCGCCCGAGACGGCGCGCACGGCGCTCTCCGACTGATCCGACCGTCGCGCCGCCTCAGCCGCGGGGCAGGTTGCGCATGTTGCTGCGCGCCATGCTGACCGCCTCGCCGGCCCCCTTGTTGAGCACGATCTTGCTCATCGCGGTGGCGAAGCCGAGGACTTGGCCACCCTTGATCCTGGGTGGGATGGACAGGGCCTGGGGGTCGGTGATGACCTCCACCAGGGCCGGCCCGTCGTGGGCGAAGGCCGCCCGGTAGGCGTCCTCCAGGTCCGTCGGCCTGACCACTCGCCGGGCGTGGAATCCCATCGCCTCGGCAACGGCCGCGTAGTTGGTGTCGGGCACGTCGACCCCGAAGTCCGGCAACCCCTCGACCAGCATCTCGAGCTTCACCATGCCGAGGGTGGAGTTGTTGAAGACCACCACCTTCACCGGGATCCTCAACGACGCAGCGGTGACCAGCTCACCGAGCAGCATCGACAGCCCACCGTCACCGGAGACCGAGATGACCTGGCGACCGGGGTGGCTGACCTGGGCCCCGATCGCGTGCGGGAGCGCGTTGGCCATGGAGCCGTGCAGGTAGGAGCCGATCAGGCGGCGGGTGCCCAGGGGCCTGATGTAGCGGGCTGTCCACACGTTGCACATGCCGGTGTCGGCGGTGAAGATCGCGTCCTCGTCGGCGACGTCGTCGAGCACCGAGGCGGCGTGCTCGGGGTGGATGGGGATGATCTTGTCGACCTTGCGGGTGTAGGCGCCGACCGCCTTGTTCATCAGCTTGTCGTGCTTCTTCAGGATCCGGTTGAGGAAGCGGTCGCTCGTCTTCTCCTCGACCAGCGGCATCAGGGCGCGCAGCGTCGGCAGCACGTCGGCGTGGACGGGTACGTCGACCTCGGTGCGGCGTCCGATGTGCTCGGCCGTGCGGTCGACCTGTGCGGTGCGGGTGTCGGGCAGGAACTGGTCGTAGGGGAAGTCGGTGCCGAGCAGGATCAGCAGGTCGGCGTCCTCGATGCCCTCGGCGGCCGCGCCGTAGCCGAGCAGGCCGGTCATGCCGATGTCGTAGGGGTTGTCGTACTGGATGAAGTCCTTGCCGCGCAGGGAGTGGCCGATCGGCGCATTGATCCGTGCGGCCAGCTCGATCACCTCGTCGTGGGCGCCCTCGACACCGATGCCGGCGAAGATCGCCACGCTGTCGGCGTCGTTGATCGCGTCGGCGAGTGCTTGGAGGCTGGCCGGCGACGGGGTGAGCGATCCCGGCTCCAACGGGCGGCACGAGGGTGTCGGGGCGGTGGCCTCGAGGTCGGCGATGTCGCCGGGCAGGGTGACCACCGAGACGCCCCGCCTGGCCACCGCGTGCTGGATCGCTGAGTGCACGACCCGGGGTGCCTGGTCGGTGGTGCTCACCATCTCGGAGTAGACCGAGCACTCGTTGAAGATCCGGTCCGGGTGGGTCTCCTGGAAGAAGCCGCTGCCGATCTGCACGCTCGGGATGTGGGAGGCCAGGGCGAGGACGGGCGCGCCGGAGCGGTTGGCGTCGTACAGGCCGTTGATCAGGTGCAGGTTGCCCGGGCCGCAGGAGCCGGCGCAGACCGCGAGCTTGCCGGTCAGCTGGGCCTCCGCGGAGGCCGCGAACGCGGCGGCCTCCTCGTGGCGCACGTGCACCCAGTCGATGCCGCCACGGTCGGCACCACCACTTCGTCGAACGGCGTCGACGATCGGGTTCAGGCTGTCGCCGACGATCCCGTAGATGCGGCTGACGCCCGCGGACTGCAGTTGTTCCACGAACTGGGTGGCTAGCTCCTTGGCCACGAGGACCTCCTGGTGCTGGGCAGCTGGATTCCCGAGTATGTCCCGTTGTCCGGTGCACCGCGAGGGCGATCGACCGCCGGAAATGGGGAACGGTGCCTATTCCTCGGTCGCGACGGCGCCGATTCACTGGGGGAATGGAGTTGGCCGTGTCGGTGGGGATGCTGTGTGCTGCCATCGGCTTTGCCGTGGGGCTGGCGATCGGACGGGGACGCCAGCCGCGCTGGGTGGAGAAGGGCAGCTTCGTCCACCGGGTCTCGATCGGCTTCGCCACCCTCGACCGCCTCGACGCACAGCTCCTCCGCTTCGAGGTCGAGCCCGGGTCGAGGCTGTCGGGCGTCGAGGTGGGAGAGGTCCGGCTGCCGCCCGGCTCCGCGGTGTCCCTGGTGACGCGCGGGAAGGAGGTGTTCGTGCCGACTTGGCGCGACACCCTGCGCACCGGCGACCACGTCCTCGTGGTCGCCGCCCGCGACCAGGTGGGAGAGGTCGAGGACCGGCTGAAGTCGGTGAGTCGCTTCGGCCGGCTGGCGCACTGGTACGCAGCCATGGAGCCCACCAACTCGGCCGAGGCACTGGGCGTGCCGAGGAGAACCGCGTGATCCTGACCAGCGCCGCGCTCTCCATCTTCATCGTCACCTACGCGCTGATCGCCACCGAGCGGGTGCACCGTGTCGCCGCCGCACTCGGCGGCGTCGCAGCGATGACGACGATCGGCCTGATCGACGCCAACTCGGCCTTCTTCAACCACGAGACCGGGATCGACTGGAACGTCATCTTCCTGCTCTTCGGCATGATGGTCATCGTCGGTGTGCTGAAGCAGACCGGTCTCTTCGAGTTCCTCGCCCTGTGGGCGGCGTACAAGTCGGGCGGCGAGCCCTACAAGCTGCTCGTCCTGCTGGTGCTGGTCTCCGCGACCGTCGCGCCGATCCTCGACAACGTCACCTGCGTGCTGCTGGTCGCACCGGTCACGCTCTCCGTCTGCCGGCAGCTGGGGCTGCCCTCGGCGCCGTACCTCATCTCGCTGATCCTGGCCTCCAACATCGGGGGCACGGCGACCCTGATCGGTGACCCGCCGAACATCATCATCGGCAGTCGCGCGGGCCTGAGCTTCGACGACTTCCTGGTGCACTCGCTGCCGCTGACCGTCATCCTGCTGGCCGGGTTCATCGTGATGGCGCGCTGGTTGTTCCGCAAGGACCTGAGCGCTCCGGTCGACGTCAACGGCGCGCTCGGGGACCTGCGCCCACGGGACGCGATCACCAACATGCGGATGCTGGTGCGGTGCCTGGTCGTGCTCGGCGTGGTGATGGTGGCCTTCAGCCTGCACACGGTGCTGCACATGGATCCCTCGACCGTCGCGATGATGGGCGCCGGTGCCACGGTCCTGGTCTCGCGCACCGAGCCGGAGGAGTTCCTCGAGGAGGTGGAGTGGGGGACCCTGGCCTTCTTCATGGCGCTGTTCGTGCTGGTCGGCTCACTGGTGCAGGTCGGTGTGATCGGCCGGGTCGGTGAGATCGCCGCCGAGGCGATGGGTGACCGGGAGCTGCTCGCCTCGACGGTGCTGCTGTTCGGCTCGGGGATCGTCGGCGCGTTCGTCGACAACATTCCCTACACGACCGCGATGGTGCCGATCGTCGAGGACATGGTCGCCAGCGGTCCGCACGAAGGCGCGGAGAGTCCGCTGTGGTGGGCGTTCGTCTTCGGGGCCGACCTCGGCGGCAACGCCACCGCCGTGGCCGCTGGTGCCAACGTGGTGGTTCTCGGCATCGCCGCCAAGGCCGGGGAGCCGATCACCTTCTGGCAGTTCACCAAGTACGGCATCGTCACCACGGTGGCCACGCTCCTGGTGGCCTGGGTCTACGTCTATCTCCGCTACTTCGCGCTGGCCTGACGGCCCGCGCGGGCGAGCCTCACGGCCGGCGCGTCAGGACAGGACTTCGTAGTCGTCGGCGACGAAGCGGGCCTGCCTCTTGTACTCGACGCCGAGGAGGGGCCAGTTGGTGGTGATCCGTCCGTCGGCCTGGCGGTACCACGACGTGCACCCTGCCCACACCGAGCCGGACAGCTCGCGCTGCACGCGGTCGTCGTACTCCTGCTCCACGGAGGGTTTGACGCTCAGCGGGGCGCCGACGGCGACCATCCGGTCGACGTAGTCGCGCAGGTGGCGCGCCTGCGCCTCCAGGAAGTAGATCACCGAGCCACCACCGGTGTTGGTGTTGGGGCCGTACATGATCACCAGGTTGGGGAACCCCGGCACGGACAGGCCGTAGTAGGCACGGGCGCCCGCGGACCAGGTCTTGTGCAGGTCGGCACCGTCGACGCCGGTGAAGGTGATCGGCGCGAGGAACTCGGTGGCCTTGAAGCCGGTGCCCCAGATGAGCACGTCGGCGGGATGGTGCGCGCCGTCGGCGGTGACCACGCCGTCGGGCACGATCTCGCTGATCCCGTCGGTGACCAGGTCGACGTTCGGCTGCGCCAGGGCGGGGAGGTAGTTGTTGGAGAACAGGATCCGCTTGCAGCCGATCGGGTAGTCGGGCCACACCTTCTCGAACAGACCCGGCCTCGACCTCGTCTGCCGCTTCATGTGCAGCCGGCTGGCCTTCTCGATCACCTTGGCCAAGGGCTTGGAGTAGACCCAGGCGACGCTGAGGGTCTCGACCACGCCGTACCAGGTGCCCCGCTCGGCGAGCTGGGTGAGGGGGAGCTTGGTGAACACCCTGTGGTGGCGCTCGCTGAACTTCCGGTCCGGCCTCGGGATGATGTACGGCGCGGAGCGCTGGAAGACGTCGAGGTGGGCGACGTCGGGCTGGATCGCCGGGATGAACTGGACTGCGCTGGCGCCGGTCCCGATGACGGCCACGCGCTTGCCGGCGAGGTCGACGTCGTGGTTCCACTCGGCGGAGTGGAACGACTCGCCGGCGAACGACTCGCGCCCGGGGATCTTCGCGAAGCCTGGGCGGGAGAGCTGCCCGACGGCGGGCACCAGGACGTCGCACTCGAGGCTCGAGCCGTCGTCCACCGTGACGGTCCAGGTGCGACCGCCCTCGTCGTAGGCCGCAGCGGTGACCTCGACGCCGGTGCGCAGGTGGCGGCGCAGGTCGTGCTTGTCGGCGACGTCGCGGATGTAGTCGAGGATCGCGGGCTGGCGCGAGAAGCGGTGCGGCCAGCGCGGGTTGGGCTCCCACGAGTAGGAGTAGAACGGCGACGGCACGTCGCAGGCCGCGCCCGGGTAGGTGTTCTCACGCCACACGCCGCCGACGTCGTCGCCCTTCTCGAGGATGACGAGGTCGTCGTACCCGGCCTTCTTCAGCTCGACTGCGGCGGCGAGCCCACCGAAGCCGGCTCCGATGATGACAATTCGTGGTGACACGCGTGGCTCCTGGCTCGATTCGCTGCTCTCCCCGGGTCAAGTACGCCTGCTGGCGGCGCGCGCGTCAACTTGCTCGAATGTGATGCGCGCGACACCGGCTGTGGTCATGATGGTGTCCATGCTGAGCACGATGCAGGACGAGCCCCTGTCCCTGGCCACGATCCTCCGCCACGCGATGACGGCGAAGGCCGACTCGGAGGTGGCCACCTGGACCGGCTCCGGGGTGCGCCGGATGACCTACGGCGAGATGGGCAGGCAGGCCGGGCGACTCGCCAACGGCCTGCGTGACCTGGGCGTCGAGCAGACCGATCGGGTCGCCACGTTCATGTGGAACAACAACGAGCACTTCGTCGCCTACAACGCGGTCCCGGCCATGGGTTCGGTGCTGCACGCGCTGAACATCCGGTTGTTCCCGGAGCAGCTGACCTTCGTGGCCAACCACGCCGAGGACAAGGTGGTCATCGTCGACGGCTCGCTGCTGCCCCTCTTCGGACCGCTGCTGCCCGGGCTGAAGTCCGTCGAGCACGTGATCGTGGCCAACGGCGACGCCAGCGCCCTGGAGGTGCCGGCCGGGGTCACCGTCCATGCGTACGACGAGCTGCTGGCCGCGCAGTCCGAGGAGTTCGACTTCCCGGTCGTCGACGAGCGCATGGCGGCGGCGATGTGCTACACCTCCGGCACCACCGGGGAGCCCAAGGGCGTGGCCTACTCGCACCGCTCGAGCGTGCTGCACTCGATGCAGGTCTGCACCACCGACGGCATGGCGCTCTCCGAGCGGGACGACGTGCTGGCGATCGTGCCGATGTTCCACGCCAACGCCTGGGGCATTCCGTACGCCGCCCTGATGTGCGGTGCGTCGCTGCTGATGCCCGACCGGTTCCTCCAGCCCGAGCCGCTCCTCGCGATGATGGCGGCGGAGAGGCCGACCTTCGCGGCGGCTGTGCCGACCATCTGGACCGGGGTCCTCGGCCAGCTCGCCGCGCATCCGCAGGACATCACGCACCTGCGGGAGGTGATCGTCGGTGGCTCGGCGGTCCCGCCGTCGATGATGAAGGCGTTCGACGACGAGCACGGAGTCCGCGTCCTCCACGCCTGGGGGATGACCGAGACCTCGCCGCTGGGCTCGGTGGCCCATCCTCCGGCCGGGGCGACCGACGAGGAGGCCTGGGACTTCCGGATCAGCCAGGGGCAGTTCGCGGCGTCGGTCCAGGCCCGGCTCATCGACGACGACGGCAACGTCGTGCCCCACGACGGTGAGTCACTCGGTGAGCTCGAGGTGAAGGGGCCGTGGATCGCCGGGTCCTACTACTCACCGGACGACACGGTCGTGGAGCCGGAGAAGTTCCACGACGGCTGGCTGCGCACCGGTGACGTCGGGAAGATCACCGCGAACGGCTACCTGACCCTCGTCGACCGCTCGAAGGACGTGATCAAGTCGGGTGGGGAGTGGATCTCGTCCGTCGACCTGGAGAACGCGGTGATGTCCCACCCGGACGTGGTGGAGGCGGCGGTCGTCGGTGTGCCGGACGAGGCCTGGGACGAGCGTCCGTTGGTGGCGGTCGTGCTCAGCGAGGGCGCCAGCGCCGACGCCGAGGGCCTGCGCGCCTCGCTCGCGGACCGGTTCGCGAAGTGGCAGCTCCCCGAGCACTGGGCCTTCATCGACGAAGTGCCCAAGACGAGTGTCGGCAAGTTCGACAAGAAGGTGATCCGGGCGCGCTACGCCGACGGTGAGCTCGAGGTGGTCGAGCTCGACGGCCCGACCCCCAGCTCTCAGACCGCGGCGACCAGCTGAGCCTCGGCGGCGTCGAAGTAGTCCAGCAGGGCCGCGACAGCGCCCTCGTGGTCTCCGGCGGTGAGCAGCTCGAGGATCGCCCGGTTGTCCTCGAGGTAGGGCTGGTGGAACTCCTTCGGAGCGGCCATCGCGTGGAACACGAGGCGCAGCTCGGCCAGCAGGTGCCGCATCGTCTCGTCGACGCGGGGGCTGTCCGACAGCGCGGACACCGCTTGGTGAAAGGCCATGTTCGCGGTTCCGACACCGTTCCAGTCATCGGCCCGGGCGGCCTGCTCACCCGAGACGACGGCTCGGCGGACGGCCTCGAGCGGGGCGCCACCGAGCCGGCCGAGCACAGCGCCTCGGCGGATCGCGCCGCACTCGATGATGCGGCGGAAGGCATAGAGGTCGCGCACGTCGTCGGCGTCGAGCCTGCGGACGAACACGCCGCGGTTGAACTCGTGGGTCAGCAGGCGCTCATGGGTGAGCAGCCGGAACGCCTCGCGCAAGGTGTTGCGGGAGACGCCGAGGGCGGCCCCGATCTCCTCCTCGGACAACCGGGTGCCGGGCAGGAGCCGGCCCTGGGTGACGTGGGACCGCAGCACGTCGGCGACGCGCGCGGCCGTGCTCGCACGCCCCAGTGAGGCGCGCTCGGCGCCGAGCTCCTCCATCCATCCTGCGGTCATGCGAGCAGTCTAGATCAAAATGGGTATTGACGAATTGTTGAACAATCCCTCATTCTGGTGTGACCCCGGTCTCTTCCGACCGGCTACCGTCGAAGGTGAGGAACCCGCAATGAACGACACCACGACAAACGAACCCACCGGCCGTCCGGTCGCGGGCGGCGCCCGCGCCGCTGCCGGCAAGGGCGCCCTCCTCGGCGCCATGTTCCTGATGGCGACCAGCGCGATCGGTCCCGGCTTCATCACGCAGACCACGGTCTTCACCGAGCAGATGGGCGCGGCCTTCGCCTTCGCCATCCTGCTCTCGATCCTCGTCGACATCGCGGTCCAGCTGAACGTGTGGCGCGTGATCGGTCTCGCCGGGATGCACGCCCAGGACCTGGCCAACAAGGTCATCCCGGGCGCCGGCTGGTTCCTGGCAGTCCTGGTGTTCCTCGGCGGCCTGGTCTTCAACATCGGCAACATCGGCGGCACCGCGCTCGGCATGAACGCGATGTTCGGCCTCGACGTGAAGGCCGGTGGCGCGATCTCCGCGGTCATCGCGATCGGGGTCTTCCTCAGCAAGCGGGCCGGCGTCGCGATGGACCGCATCGTCGTGGTCCTGGGCGCGGTGATGATCGGCATGGTGCTCTTCGCCGCGATCGCCTCCGACCCGCCTGCCGGAGATGCGCTGAAGCAGACCGTGCTCCCCGACGACGTCGACTTCCTGATCATCACCACCCTCATCGGTGGCACCGTCGGCGGCTACATCACCTACGCCGGCGCGCACCGACTCGTCGACTCCGGCATCACCGGCCCCGAGCAGGTCAAGATGATCAGCCGAGGGTCGATCACCGGCATCCTGGTCACCGGTGTCATGCGTGCGCTGCTCTTCCTGGCGATCCTCGGCGTGGTCGCCGGCGGCGTGGCCCTGGGTGACGACAACCCCACCGCGACTGCCTTCGAGCACGTGATGGGCGACGCCGGCGTGCGGATCTTCGGTGTCATCCTCTGGGCGGCCAGCATCACCTCCGTCGTCGGTGCGTCCTACACCTCGGTGTCGTTCTTCTCCGGCGCGCTGAAGGGCTCGGACCGCAAGCGCAACTACGCCGTGGTCGCCTTCATCGCGGTGTGTGCGGTGGCGTTCCTGGCACTCGGCAAGGCGCCGGTCACCCTGCTCGTGCTCGCCGGGGCCCTCAACGGCCTGATCCTGCCGGTCGGCCTGGCCGTGATCCTGTGGGTCGCGTTCCGGCGCTCGGGCGACCTGCTGCACGGCTACCGTTACCCCCAGTGGCTCCTGGTCGTCGGCGTCCTGGTCTGGGCCCTGACGATCTACCTGGGCTGGGAGAGCCTGGGTGGCATCAAGGAACTGTGGTGATGAGCATGCAGACGATCGACGTCAACGCTGACCTCGGCGAGAGCTTCGGCCGCTGGACCCTCGGCGACGACGACGCCCTGCTCGAGATGGTCACCAGCGCCAACGTGGCCTGTGGCTTCCACGCCGGCGACCCCTCGGTGCTGCGGCACTCCTGCCAACGCGCCGCCGAGCGCGGTGTCGCGATCGGGGCACAGGTGGGCTACCGCGACCTCGCCGGTTTCGGTCGCCGCTTCATCGACATGGAGCCGGCCGCGCTGACCGACGACGTCCTCTACCAGATCGGTGCGCTCGAGGCCTTCGCCCGCGTCGCCGGCAGCCGGGTGCGCTACGTCAAGCCGCACGGCGCGCTCTACAACGCGATCGTGCACCACGAGGAGCAGGCCGCCGCGGTCGTCGAGGCGGTACGCCGCTACGACCCGACGCTGCCTGTGCTCGGGCTCCCGGGGTCGGCCTGGCTCCGGTTGGCGGAGGAGGAGGGCCTGACGGTCGTCCGGGAGGCGTTCGCCGACCGGGCCTACAACCCCGACGGGACGCTGGTCTCGCGCCGCGAGCCGGGGGCCGTGCTCCACGACTCGGACCAGATCGCCGAGCGGTGCGTGCGGATGGCCACCCAGCACGAGGTGGAGGCGGTCGACGGATCGATCATCGAGGTCACCCCCGACTCCCTGTGCGTCCACGGCGACAACGCCGAAGCCGTTGCGACCGCTGAGCGGGTGCGACAACGCCTCGACGAGGCGGGCGTGGCGGTCCGCCCCTTCGTCGACCCGGGCGAGGAAACGCCATGAAGCTGTTCCCCTGCGCCGACCAAGGACTGCTGGTCGAGCTCGACGACCTCGAGCAGGTGCTCGCCCTCTACGCCGAGCTGGTCGACACCCCGCCCGAGGGCGTCGTCGACCTGGTGCCGGCAGCCAACACGCTGCTGCTCCGGACGGACCCGGCGCGCACCGACCTCCAGCGCGTGGCGAAGGCCGTCCTCGAGGCCGAGCCACGACCCGGCACCCGACCTGACGTCGGCCACATCGAGATCCCGGTGACCTACGACGGCGAGGACCTGGCGGACGTGGGTCGACTGACCGGCTTGGGCGAACGCGAGGTCATCGAGGCCCACACCGGACAGGAGTGGACGGTCGCCTTCTGCGGGTTCGCCCCGGGCTTCGGCTACCTGGTCGGCACCGACGACCGGCTCCACGTGCCGCGCCGCGACAACCCTCGGACGAAGGTGCCGGCCGGCGCGGTCGCGCTGGCCGGGGAGTTCACCGGCGTCTACCCGCGGGAGTCCCCGGGAGGCTGGCAGCTGATCGGGCACACGACGGCCACCGCCTGGGACCTCGACCGTGATCCGCCGGCACTGCTGGTCCCCGGCATCCGTGTGCGCTTCGTGGAAGCCTAGGACCATGTGCACTCTCAAGGTCGTCGCCGCGGGGCCCCTGTCCACCGTCCAGGACCGGGGTCGGCCGGGCCTGGCTGCCCTGGGGGTCGGCCAGTCGGGTGCTGCCGACCGTCCCTCCCATCGACTGGCCAATCGACTGGTCGGCAACGACGAGGACGCGGCCGTGATCGAGGTGACCTTCGGTGGCCTGGAGCTCCGCGCGGAGGGAGGCGTCTACGTCGCCCTGACCGGGGCGCCGTGCCCGATGGTGGTCCGAGCGCCCGACGAGCAACCGCGCACGTTCGCGGCGTACTCCGCGGTCTGGGTGCCGGACGGTGCGACACTGAGCCTCGGCGTACCGTCCAGCGGGCTGCGCAGCTATCTGGCGGTGCGCGGAGGCATCGCCGTCCCCGAGGTGCTGCAGTCGCGCTCCACCGACATGATGGCCGGCATCGGTCCCGACCCCCTGGCCGCGGGCATGCGGCTGCCCGTCGGGGCTCCGGCCGGCAACCTGCCCGAGACCGACCTGGCGCCGGTCTGCCCGCCCGAGGCCGCCGACATCGTGCTGCGTGTCGTCGACGGTCCGCGCGCGGACTGGTTCACCGAGGACGCGCTGGATGCGCTGGTCGGCGACAGCTACAAGGTGACCACCGACAGCAACCGGGTGGGCATGCGGTTGTCCGGGCCCGAGCTGACGCGCTCACGGACCGACGAGCTCTCCAGCGAGGGGATGGTGTGCGGTGCCTTGCAGGTGCCGCCGACCGGGCAACCGACGCTGTTCCTGGCCGACCACCCGGTCACCGGCGGCTACCCGGTGGTGGCGGTGGTGCTGTCCGCCGACATCCCCAAGGCCGCCCAGGCTCGTCCCGGACAACGGATCCGGTTCGTGCGCGTCGCGACACCGGGAGGCGATCTCGATGACTGAGCCCCGGGCCCCCCGCGACCCCGCGACGCTCTCGCCGACCGCGGCGCGCGGGCTGTTCCGCGCCGGGTTGCGAGTGCCCACGTCGGGCTGGAGCGCCGGCTTCACCCAGGCCAACCTGATCGCGCTGCCGCGCGACCTGGCCTACGACTTCCTGCTGTTCGCCCAGCGCAACCCGAAACCCTGCCCGGTGCTCGAGGTGACCGAGCCCGGCGAGGTCGGTGCCGCGATCTTCGACGGCGACCTGCGCACCGACCTGCCGGCGTACGTCATCTATGAGCACGGTCGGCCGGTCGCCGAGGTCGCCGATGCGACCGCCTTCTGGCGCGACGACCTGGTCGCGTTCCTGATCGGTTGCTCGTTCACCTTCGAGGCCGCGCTGCTCGAGGCCGGCGTTCCGGTGCGACACCTCGAGCAGGGTCGCAACGTGCCGATGTTCCGGACGTCGATCGACTGTCGACCGGCGGGCTCGTTGACCGGACCGCTCGTGGTCTCGATGCGACCGGTGCCGGCGGCCCAGGTGGCCACCGCGGTTCGGGTGACCTCGCGCTACCCGGCCGTGCACGGGGCGCCGGTGCATGTCGGCGACCCGGCCGCACTCGGCATCAGTGACCTCGCGACGCCCGACTTCGGCGACGCCGTCGACGTCCGCCCCGGCGAGGTCCCGGTGTTCTGGGCCTGCGGCGTCACGCCCCAGGCCGCGGTGATGGCGTCGCGCCCTGCCTTCGCGATCGGGCACGCGCCCGGACACATGGCGATCACGGACGCGCGCGACAGCGACCACCTCGTCCCCTGACCGCTTCGGGCCGTGGTGCAACACTGGGCGGGTGGCTGGCCAGAAGCAGACCACCCGGAATCAGACCACAGAGTCGTCCGGGTCCTTGCTCACCGTGATCGTCGCGCTGGTGGCCAACGCCCTGGTCGCGGTGGCCAAGTCGGTGGCCGCCACCGTGACCGGATCGGCAGCGATGCTCGCGGAGGCGGCGCACTCGTGGGCTGACACCGGCAACGAGGTGTTCCTGCTGTTCGCCGAGCGGGCCGGTCGGCGCCGGGCCGACGAGAGCCACCCGCGCGGATACGGCAGGGCGACGTACGTCTGGTCGTTGGTGGCTGCCTTCGGCCTCTTCGCCGCAGGCTCCGTGGTCTCGTTGTGGCACGGCATCACCGAGCTCACCGGCGAGGCCGAGGCCCCCGACTACGTGATCAACTACGTCGTCCTCGGCGTGGCCTTCCTGTTTGAGGGGACCTCGCTGGTCCAGGCCACCCGACAGGTGGTGGGGGAGGCGAGCAGCTGGGGCATGCGGCCACTGAAGTTCGTGGACCGAACCTCGGACTCCACGCTGCGCGCGGTGTTCATGGAGGACTCCGCCGCGATCCTCGGCCTGCTGCTCGCCGCCGGCGGCATCGGGATGCACCAGCTGACCGGCGACCCGGTCTACGACGCCATCGGCTCCATCGCGGTCGGTCTGCTGCTCGGCGTGGTGGCGATCTTCCTGATGCGCCGCAACATGGACTACCTGCTCGGGCAGGAGATCTCGCCCGAGCTCGAGGCGCGGATCCTGGCCACCCTCAAACGGCGCCCGGAGATCAACCGGGTCAGCTACCTCCACGTGGAGTACGTCGGCCCGCACCGGTTCTTCATCGTGGCCGCGGTCGATCTCACCGGAGATGACCGGGAGACCGAGCTCGCGATCCGGCTGCGGGCCCTGGAGGCCGAGCTGGAGCAGGAGACCATGATCGAGGATGCCGTGCTCACCCTTGCCGTCCCGAGCGAGCCGACGCTGTAGTCCGCGACGCGGACTCAGCGCCAGCCGAGCTCGGTAGCGACGTGGCGCATGATGTTGTCGAGCACCTGGGCGTTGTAGTCGACGCCGAGCTGGTTGGGCAGGGTCAGCAGCAACGTGTCGGCCGCGGCGATGGCCTCGTCCTCGGCCAGGTCCTTGACGAGCTGGTCCGGCTCTGCGGCGTACGACTTGCCGAAGCGGGCCCGGCCGCCCTCGAGGTGGCCGACCTGGTCGTGGCTGGTCGCGTCGCCCCCGAAGTACGCACGGTCCATCGCGCTGACGAGGGGGAAGATGCTGCGGCTGACCGACACCCGGGGCTCGCGCTGGTGGCCGGCGGCCCGCCAGGCGTCGCGGAACATCTGGATCTGCTCGGCCTGCAGCTGGTGGAACGGCACTCCGGTGTCCTCGGTGAGCAGCGTCGAGCTCATCAGGTTCATCCCCTGCTGCGCGGTCCACACGGCGGTGGCCCGGGAGCCGGCGCCCCACCAGATCCGGTCGCGCAGGCCCGGTGCATGTGGCTCGAGACGCAGCAGGCCGGGTGGGTTCGGGAACATCGGTCGCGGGTTGGGCTGGGCGAAGCCCTTGCCCTCGAGCTGCTCCAGGAACACGCGGGTGTGCTCCCGGGCCATCGCGGCGTGGTCATCGCCCGCCGGCTCGTGACCGAAGTGCCGGAAGCCGTCGATCACCTGCTCCGGTGATCCGCGGCTGATGCCGAGCTGCAACCGGCCACCGGAGATCAGGTCCGCGGCGCCGGCGTCCTCGGTCATGTACATCGGGTTCTCGTAACGCATGTCGATCACGCCGGTGCCGATCTCGATCCGGCTGGTGCGGGCGCCGATCGCGGCCAGCAGGGGGAACGGCGAGGCGAGCTGGCGGGCGAAGTGGTGCACCCGGAAGTACGCACCATCCGCGCCGACCTCCTCGGCCGCCACGGCCAGGTCGATCGACTGCAGCAGTGCGTCGGAGGCCGTACGCACCTGGGACTGGGGTGAGGGGGTCCAGTGTCCGAACGAGAGGAAGCCGATGTTCTTCATGTCAGGCACAACAATCTGCGGCGCTCGTTCTTCCCGCCCTCAGAGACCAGGACGCCGGTAGGTCAGGTGGGTGACGTGCGGTGTGTGGCGCACGGAGGTCGCCTCCAGCGCGATCTGCGGCACCCCGGCGAAGACCCGGGACCCCTGGTCTCCGGCGGTGAACGGCACGACGTGCAGCCGCAGCTCGTCGACCAGGCCGAGGGCCAGGCACTGGTTGAGCGTCTCGGCACCTCCGGTGACCGACACGTTGCGACCACCGGCGGCCGCCTTCGCCTGCGCCATCGCCGACTCGACGCCGTCGGTGACGAAGTGGAACGTCGTGCCGCCCTCCATGGGCAGCGGTTCCCGCGCGTGGTGCGTCACCACGAAGACCGGGCCGTGGTACGGCGGGTTGTCACCCCACCAGCCCCTCCACTCGGGGTCGTGCTCCCCCCTGGTCGGGCTGAACATGTTGCGACCCATCACGAACGCGCCGGCGTCGGTGATCGCCGCGACCTCGTCCGCATTCTCCTCGGCGTGCTCGAACATCCAGGTGTGCAGGTGCTCGACGGGGAAGTCGCCGAACGGCTTCTCGAGACGCTGGTTGGGCCCGGACGCATAGCCGTCCAGGGTGACACCGATGTCTGCGTGGACGATGCCCATGCCTGCTCCTCGGGTTGATGATCCGTTGGGGATGAGACCAGTGTGCCGCCCAGGAATCATCGGCCACCCGGCATGCGGCACGCTTGTCCCATGAGCGCGTGTGGCTGCAACAGCTGTGGTGACCCGGGGACGGACCCGGCCGGTCAGGCACTGGGTGACCGGTTGGCCGACTGGTTGAGCGACCTCCAGCTGGGTGAGCACCTGGCCGAGGCCGGGTTGCCGACCTACGTGCGTGATGCTGAAGGACATGCCCGCTGGACCGACCCGGCCACCGGCAAGGCGATGACGACTGCCCAGCTCGAGGGGCTCGACCGGCAGCTGCACAGCGACGGCAGCGACCCCGAGCACGCGGTGCCGGTGGCGTTGCTGCAGCTCCGACGTCGCGCGCAGGTGCGCGCAGAGCTCGTGGCCAGCGAGTGGTTCACCTACGAGGGTCTGGCCGAGGTGCGTGGGGCGACGGTGAACGCGACCCGCTTCGCGGTGCACAGGGCGAACGCCGACCACACGTTGCTGATCGTCGCCAACGACGAACGCACCCTGGTCCCCGCTTTCCAGCTCACCTCGGAGGGCGAGGTCCGGCCCGAGGTCGTGCCCCTGCTCCGGCCGTTGCTCGCCGCCGGGATGGACGCGTGGAACGCCTGGGCCTGGCTGACCCAGCCCGCCGCACTGCTCGGCGGCCTGGTCCCGGAGCGGGCTGCCGCGGACCCCGAGGAGGCCGAGCTGGCCGCGCACGCCGCCGTACGCCTCGCCGAACGGGTCGCCGCCGACACCTGAGGTGGCGCGCCGTGGCGCACCTTGCGCGGTGCAAGAATGCCGACATGGCCGCGACTGGTGAGTCCCTCTACGGCAGGCTGGTGCACGCCGAGGGTGACGTCGACGCCGGCATCGACGAGACCGCGCGCCCGCACGTCGCCCGCAACGGCCTGCGCCAGATGGGTGGCCAGGCCATGCAGGGCATCGGCGACCAGGTGGTCAACGCCAAGACCGTGCTGCCCTGGCTGATGGCGACCGTGGGTGCCCCCGGCGTCCTGCTCGCCTTCCTGGTGCCGGTGCGCGAGGCCGGGTCGATGCTCCCGCAGGCGGCGATCACTCCGTGGGTGCGCCGCCTGCGCTCGCGCAAGTGGGCCTGGGTGGCCGGAGCCGCGGCCCAGGCATTCGGTGCGTCGGGGTTGGCCCTCGTGGCGCTGAACCTCGAGGGCTGGCCGGCGGGCCTGGCCGTCATCGTGGCGCTGTCGGTCTTCGCGGTGGGCCGCGCGCTCTGCTCGTTGGCCAGCAAGGACGTGCTCGGCCGCACCGTCCCCAAGGGTCAACGAGGCCAGATCAACGGCGTGGTCACGATCCTGTCTGGTGCCTTCGCGCTGGCGCTCGGGCTCGGCCTGGAGCTGTGGGGAGGAGACGTCGGGGCCGGCCTGCTCGCCGCGCTGCTGCTCGGAGCCGCCCTGGCCTGGGTGGTCGGCCTGGTCGTCTACGCAGGCGTCCACGAGCCCGAGTCGACCCCCGACGAGACCGACCAGCGATCCGGCTGGGCGGCCCAGGCGTGGCAGCTGCTCCGGGACGACGCGACCTTCCGCCGGTTCGTGCTGGTCCGCGCCCTGCTCCTGGTGTCGGCGCTCAGCCCGCCGTTCGTGGTGGCCATCGGGGTCGCCAACCAGGGCAGCTCCCTCTCCGGCCTCGGCCTCTTCGTGATCGCGCAGGGTGTCGCGAACCTGATCGGTGGCCGGATCTTCGGGCGGCTGGCCGACAAGTCGTCACGGTTGTTGATGGTGTGGTGCGCGGTGGCCGCCTGCGCGCTCACCACCGGGTTCCTCCTGCTGTTGCTGGTGCCTGCCGCCAAGGAGTCGTCGTGGCTCCACCCGGCGACGTACCTGCTGCTGGCGCTGGTGCACCTCGGCACCAGGCTCGGCCGCAAGACCTACGTCGTGGACATGGCCGAAGGCGACCGGCGCACCGAGTACGTCGCCGTGTCGAACTCCGCGATGGGCGTGCTGCTCCTGGTGGCCGGCGCGCTGACCGCGGTGCTGTCGATCTGGGGCAACGTGCCGGCGCTGGTGCTGCTCGTCGTCCTCGGCGTGATCGGCGCGCTGCTGGGGCGCTCCCTTCCCGAGGTCAGCGCCCGCTGAGACCCGGGATCGAGCCGGTCACTCCTCCTCAGCCTCGGCGTGCCGCTCGCGCAGGCGGGCGCGGACCTGGTCGGGCGTGTAGGAGCGCCGCTCCCGCTCCTGGCGGGCGATCACCGCGCCGGTCGCCGCAACGCCGGCCAGCCCGGCCATGCCGAGCCACTTCACCCATCGCTTCGCCATGCCGGGAACGATAACCGGGATGCAGACCGGGCACACTGGTGCCGTGCTCGACATCGACGAAGCCGTCAACCTGACCCGCACCGGAGACCTGTGGCTGTTCCGTGGGCGTACGGCGACCGATCGCGCCATCCGGACGCTGACCAATGCGCCGGTCAACCACGTCGGCGTGGCGATCGTCATCGACGACCTGCCGCCGTTGATGTGGCACGCCGAGCTGAGCAAGAAGCTGCTCGACCAGTGGAGCGGTGGCCACCACCGCGGCGTACAGCTGCACGACCTCAAGCAGGCGCTCACCCAGTGGCGCGACGTCTACGGCCAGGCCTCGTGGCTGCGACAGCTGGCTCCCGAGGTCGGACGTGCCGAGGAGAACGCTGCGCTGCGCACCGTCGCCCGCCTCGACGGGGTCTCCTTCCCGAGCACGGCGAAGCTGGCCAGCCGTTGGCTGCGTGGTCGCGACGCCTACGTGCCGCGCAGGAAGCGTGGCCACCGGGTGCGTCCCGAGGCCGCGTTCTGTGCCGAGGTGGTTGCCGAGACCCTCATGGAGATGGGCATCCTGCTCGACGACCGCAAGGCGACCTGGTTCGACCCCGGCACGTTCTGGAGCGGTGCCTACCTCCCGGTTGCCGAGCCCTGGTCGTACGGCGGCGAGGTGCAGGTCGGACCGGAGCCGGAGGGGGCGGCGCCGAGCAGCCGGACCCGGTGGCGCTGATCCGGGCCCGGATCGTCCGGAACCGGCCCTAGCCTCGTCGGCATGACCACGAACGACATCCCGTGGGAGCCCCCGCTCGCCGGCACCGAGACAGACCACCTGCTCGGCGCCCTCGACCGGCTCCGTGCCACGTTCCGCTGGAAGACCGACGGCCTCGATGCCGCCGGACTGGCGCAGCGGATCCCCTCGTCGACCCTCACCCTCGGCGGGCTGCTGAAGCACCTGGCCGCCGTGGAGTACTTCTACTTCAGCACCCGGATGACGGGTGGCCCGATGGCCGGGCCGTGGGACCCCGCTGACTGGGAGGGTGGTGACGACTGGGCCTTCACCTCGGCTGCGGATGACGCTCCGGCGCAGCTCTACGCGTTGTGGGACGGCGCCGTGGAGCGCTCCCGCGCTGCGGTCGCCTCGATCCTCGAGCACGGGGACATGGACCAACCCGTGCACATGGGCACGCCGGACGGCGCGCGGGCCAACCTGCGTCGTCTGGTGTGCGACCTGGTCGAGGAATACGGCCGCCACACCGGCCACGCCGACCTGCTCCGGGAGGCGGTCGACGGTCGTGTGGGCGAGGACCCGACTCCGGGTTGGTCCCCCCAACCGTGATCCGCAGGCCCTAGCCTGACCGGCATGACCGACGACGCACTCCTCGACTTCGACCAGGAAACCTTCACCGACGGGGGTACGACGCACTCGGTCCACCGCTCGGGCAGCGGCCCCGCGGTGCTCGTGATCGCCGAGATCCCGGGCATCACGCCGAAGGTCCTCGAGTTCGCCCGCACGGTGCGCGCCGAGGGCTTCACGGTGGTGCTGCCCCACCTGTTCGGTGCCCCCGGGCGTGATCCGAACCCTCCGGCGCACGGGTGGACCGGCACGGTGGCGACGGGCGTGCGGGCCCTCGGCCGGGTCTGCATCAGCCGGGAGTTCAGCCTCTTCGCCCCGGGGCGGACGTCGCCGGTGGTGACGTGGCTGCGGGCGCTCGCCGCCCGGGAGCACGAGAGGTGCGGCGGACCGGGCGTCGGCGCGATCGGCATGTGCCTGACCGGTGGCTTCGCGCTGGCGATGGCCACCGACGAGCGGATGCTGGCGCCCGTGCTCTCCCAGCCGTCACTGCCGTTGACCCTGCTGCCCGGACGCAAGCGGGGGACCGACATCTCGCCCGAGGACCTGGCCGTGGTCAAGCAGCGTTGCCTGGCCGGTGACCTGCAGGTGATGGGCCTGCGGTTCCGTGGCGACAAGCTGGTCTCCGACGAGCGCTTCGCCTGGCTGCGCGACCAGCTCGGTGACGCGTTCGTCGCGGTCGAGCTCGATGACGAGGACGCCAACCCCGAGGGGTTGCTGCCGCCGCACTCGGTGGTGACCGAGCACCTCATCGACGAGCCGGGCTCGCGCACGCGGGCCGCGCTGGACGACGTGCTCGACCTGTTCCGGAAGAAGCTGCTGGCCTGAGTCAGGAGTAGCGGTGGCTCTTCTCCGCGTGGCCGTGGGGGCGGGTGCAGGTGCGTCCGCCCATGTTGCGGTGGCCGCAGAGCTCGCCGGCGGCCGCTGGGTCGGAGGCCGTGGTGGCGGGCGCAGCCTTCTTGGCGGGCTTGGCCTTGGCCTTCCCGGCCGGCTTCGGCGCGGCCGCATCCGGTGCTACGGGCGCGCGGGTCGGCGTCCTGGTCGCGCCACCGGCCCCCTTGGCCCGCGCCTGGGCGGCTTCGTAGCGGGCCTCGCGCATGGCGCGAAGGTTGTCCATCTTGCTCATCGTCGGATCACGCTGGAGATGGTAGTCCCCGTCACCGACAGGCCCCACAGCGCTGGGAGCGGATTGGCTAGGCTCCGGCGTCATGAGTGTCGCCTTCCCCGAGCACGTCGACCTGCTGGACCTGCACGGTCGGGCCGCGGTGGCGAGCCTGGGCCAGCTGCACCCCGGTGACCGGGTACCGCCGCGCGACGCGAGCGCCCGTGAGGTCGGCGACGACCACTGGGCCACGCTCGAGGTGTGGGCGTGGTCGTTGGAGAATCCGACCGGGCACTGGAGCGCCCGCGACGCGCCCGACACCCCACCTGACCTGGCCGCCCTGGTGGCCAGCATCGCGACCCAGCTCGACCGACTGGAGTCGGTGCTGTCGGCATCGGGGCCGGACGCTGCGATCGACTACTTCGGGGAGCCAGGCACCTTCGCCCAGGTGGCCAGGCTGCTGGCCCACGAGGCGATCACCGTAGCACGGGCGGTGAGCATCGCCGCGGGTCGCCAGTCGCCGGCACTCTCCGCCGCGGTGGCGGCCGACGGCGTCGACCAGGCGCTCGGGCACTGGGAGTCACCCGAGGCGAGGGCGACCTGGCTTCCCGCGACCGTCGCCGTGCGCGCCACGGACATCGAGGAGGCCTGGCACCTGCAGGCGAGCCGGGCGCGCGTGGGCACGGACCCCGAGATCCGACTGGTGCCGGCGGTGCCGGCCGACGCCGTGGTCGAGGGCCGCGCCAGTGACCTGCTCCGCTGGTTGCACGGATTCACCGACGTCGGCGAGGCGGTGACCATGTCCGGCGACCGCGAGGCGCTCGTCGTGGTCCGATCGGCGCTGATGCATCCGGCACCGCAGGCGCCCAGGCGGCGTCGTCGCTGGTTCCGCTGAGCCGTCAGGAGTCCGTGCGGGCCAGGAACTCCAGCACCCGTTCGGTGAGCAGGGCTGCCGCCTCCGCGTCGTACGACGACAGCGAGCTGTCCGCGAACAGGTGCGCGGAGCCGGGGTAGAGGAAGTAGTCGGCACCCAGGGCCTCGAGCTCCTTGGCGGCGGCGCGGTCGAAGTCCTCGAACCAGGGGTCGTCGGTCATCGCGTGCACCTGCGCGGCCAGGCCGTCCGGCCAGGCCCCGAACTCGGCCGGTGGGATGGCGCCGTGGAGACTGAGCAGGCCGCGCACGCCCTGCCGGGACTGCGCCAGCCTCTGGGCCGGCGGGACGCCGAGGGAGAAGCCGCCGTAGACGGCCGCAGCGGGCAGCGCCTCGGCAGCCGCGAGGGCTCGATCGGCGACGACCTGGAACCCGGTCTCCCGGGCGAAGCCCACCCCCTCCTCGATGTCGTCGAAGGTGTGGCCGTCGTAGGAGTCGGGGGTGTGCACGGTGTGGCCGGCCTCGCGGAGCGTCTCGGCGAAGGAGAGGACGCCGTCGGTCAGGCCCTGGGCGTGGTGGAAGAGAACGATCATGCGACCACTGTGCACCCGGTTGCGGACGATCAGCGTCCGGTTGCCGCCAACATGCGCTCGGCGACCTCGCGAGCGACCGCGCGCACGTCGTCGCACCCCACGATGCGGTAGGGCACCGGGAGGGTGGCCAAGGACTCGGCATACATCCACGGGTTGCTGGTCGACCCGGTGAGGCGGGTGTGGGAGTCGTCGACGGCCTCGAGCCGGCCCAGGGCGCGCGGGAACCAGAAGGAGCCGACCGGTGCGTCGACGACGACCTCGACCTCGTGCTCCCAGCCGGCCGACAGGTGCTCCTCGAGGAGGCCGACCGGGTCCAGGTCATCGGGGGGCACGAAGCCCTTCTCGAGGGTGGTGACCGAGCCGACCCGGTCGACCCGGTAGGCGCGCAACGCGTTGGCGCGGTGGTTGTGGCAGAGCAGGTACCACCGCCCGTGGCGCACGACCACGGCCCACGGATCGACCGTCGCCTCCCAGGCGGCGCCGGCCTCGGACCGGTAGTCGATGCACACCTGTCGTCGGTCGGCGCAGGCCTGCACCAGCACGGTCACCGTCTCGGGGTCGGGTCGCGCGGCGCCACGGTCGGGCGCGGCCGCGGCAGTGCGTCGTACCGCCTCGGCCTGGGCAGCCACCGCAGCGGGCAGCGAGCGGATGATCGTGCCGAGTGCGCTGCCGACGAGGTCGTCGGGGTCGCTGGCCTGGTGGTGCCCGTCCAGGACCGCCATCACCAGGCCGAGCGCCTGGGCCGACGAGAACCGCAACGGCGGAAGCCGAAGCCCTCGGCCCACCCGGTAGCCGCCGTAGGGTCCGCGCTCGGACTCGATCGGGATGCCGGCCTCACGCAGCAGCGCGACGTAGCGCCGGGCCGCGCGCGAGGAGACCCCGAGCTCGTCGCCGAGGCGGTCCGCGGTGATGCCGGGATGGTCCTGGAGCACGTCGAGGCAGCGCAGGGCCCGGGACGTGGGGCTGGCGTCGGATGCCATGCGCGGCCTCGATTCCGGCTGAGTCAATGGGGAAGGCAGATGTCCGGAATCGACCCTAGTCTCGCTTCATGACGACCGACACCGTCCGAGACGACATCACGATCCGCCCCGCCCATGGCCTCGCCCCGAGCGTGCTCATGCGCAAGGACCTGCCCGGATGATCCACGAGCTGACTCGGGAGCAGGCCCGGCGCATCGCCGTACGAGCCCAGTTGTTGACCGAGCCCCGGCCGGTCGACCTGCTCGAGGTGGTGCGCCACCTCGCTCTCGTGCAGTCCGACCCGGTCAAGGTGGTCGCCCCGAGTGCGGACCTGGTGGCCTGGAGCCGTCTCGGGTCGTCCTACGTGATGGGCGACCTGGAGGCACTGCGCGTCGCGGGGAGCCTGGTCGAGCTCGACATGATGCTGCGCCCGGCGGAGGACATCGCGTTGTTCCGGGCGGAGATGGCGGCCTGGCCCGGCCCGGGGCCGTTGAAGGAGTGGCAGGAGGGCATCCGCGACTGGATGCTGGCCAACGACGAGTGCCGTCGCGACGTGCTCGGGGCTCTCGCCGCTGACGGGCCGCTGCCGGCCAGCAAGCTGCCCGACACCACGATCGCTCCGTGGGAGTCGAGCGGGTGGAACAACGACCGCAGCATGCGCAAGCTCCTCGACCTGATGGTGGGGCGCGGGGAGATCGCGATGGCCGGCACCGAGGGTCGCGAACGGCTGTGGGACCTGGCCGAGCGGGTCCACCCGGCCACGGGGACGGTGCCGCTCGAGCAGGCTGTCGCCGAGCGCGACGTACGCCGCCTGCGCGCCCTGGGCATCGCCCGACCGAAGTCGGCGAGGACGCCGAACGAGCCGAACCACGTGGGTGGAGCGGGGGCGCCAGCGGCGATCGAGGGAGTGAAGGGAAGGTGGCGGGTCGAGCCCGAGCTGCTCGACGGCGACTTCGCCGGGCGGACCGCGCTGCTCTCGCCGATCGACCGGTTGGTGATCGATCGCAGACGGATGGGAGAGATCTTCGGGTTCGACTACCAGCTGGAGATGTTCAAGCCCGCGGCCGAGCGACGGTGGGGCTACTGGGCCATGCCGATCCTGCACGGCGACCGGTTGGTCGGAAAGCTCGATGCCACCGCAGACCACGAGGCTGGTGTGCTGCGCGTCGACGCGGTGCACGAGGACGGCGCCTGGACCCGCAGGATGCGTTCGGCGGTCGACGACGAGATCTCAGCCCTGGCCACCTGGTTGGCCCTCTCGGTGATGCGCGGAGTCCTACCCGGGGAGCGACAAGGCAGGTGAAGGCCGCCATGATGGTTGGCTGACTTGCCAGGAGATCAGCCCCGCCGCAGCTCTGCCGGACTGAGCTCCTTGGTGAACCGGTGGCAAGGCGTCGCGATCGGCCCGTCCGGCCCCCGTGACCCGTGGTCGAAGATGCCCTCGTCGATCCAGCCCTGCCCACGGTAGAAGGCCTGGGCCCGGTCGTTGCCGGGAACCACCGCCAACCACGCCTTCGCGTGGCCCGCAGCGGCGATGCGCCGCTCGGCGTCGTTGAGCAGGGCGACCGCGATGCCGCTGCCACGCTGGTCGGGGTCGACGTAGATCTGGTCGACGGCGTCGTCCGCGGTCATCACGAACCCGACGACCTGCTGGTCGACCACGGCGACCGTGGTGTGCGGGATCCGCTCGGCGGCAACCTGGCTGAAGTACTCGCTGGGCCGGGCCGTGAGCAGCTCGTCCGGCACCCGGTCGACATGGGCCTCGGCCCAGCCGGGTTCCCAGATCGCGGCGATCGCGGCCACGTCGGTGGGCGTCGCAGCGCGGAGCTCCAGGGTCGACAGGTCGGGGTGGAGCACCGAGTCGGGGTCGACGATCTCGACACTCACGCCGTCGCCGCGCAGTCGTCGGACGACCTCCTCGAGCATCACCCGGGACACGTCGTCGGCGTCACTGACCATGCTCAGGTCGAAGCGCACCCGATCGGTCTCCACGTGGGCCTCGCTGACGGCGCGCACCACGGTCTCCGTCCCCGCAAAGCGCAACGGGCCCTGCAGCCGGTAGACCGTCGTGCCCCCGTCGTCGGTGACGAAGTGGCGCCGCAGCGTGGCCGCGTGGTGTGCCGCGACGTCCATCATGTGCAGTCCCATGTCGGCCGAGAGCCGCTCGAAGACCTCGACGCCGCGCACGCTGTGGCCGTGCTCGTCGAGGCGCGGCGAGAACGCCGCGAGGCCGACCTGCCCGGGCAAGGATCCGAGGATCCCGCCGCTGACGCCGCTCTTGGCGGGGATGCCCACGGTGGTCACCCAGTCGCCGGCGGCGTCGTACATCCCGCAGGTGGTCATCACGCTGAGCACCTGACGGATCACGTCCCGTGAGAAGACCTCCTCGCCGGTGATCGGTTGCACGCCGCCTCCGGCGAGGGTGGCGGCCATCAACGACAGGTCGCGACAGCTCACCCGGATCGCGCACTGGCGCACGTAGCCGCGCACGGCATCGACGGGGTCACCGTCCATCACCCCGACCGCCTTGAGCATGTGACCCATCGCCAGGTTGCGGTGGGAGGTCGACCACTCGGAGGTGAACACCTGCTCGTCGATGCTGAGCTGTCGGCCGGCCAGGCGGCTGAAGAGCTCGAGGATCCGGTCGACGCGCTCGTCGGAGTCGACGCCGGGCACCAGCGAGTGGGTCAGGATCGCGCCGGCGTTGATCATCGGATTCTCGGGGCGCCCGGTGTGCTCCTCGAGGGAGATCGCGTTGAAGGCCTCCCCGGAGGGCTCCACGTCGACCTTCTCCAGCACCGCTGGCAGCCCGATCGAGGCGATCGCCAAGGCATAGACGAAGGGCTTCGACATCGACTGCACGGTGAACTCGGAGTCGGAGTCGCCTGCGCTGTAGACCATTCCGTCGGGGGTGGCCACGCAGGCGCCGAGCCGGTCCGGGTTCGCCGCCGCGAGCTCGGGGATGTAGTCGGCGACCTGTCCGGCGTCTGCACGGCACGTGCTGAGCACCTCGGCCAGGTAGTCAGGAATCGGGGAGCGCATGCCCCCACCGTACGGACGGTGGTCGGCGTACGGTCGAGGCATGGACATCCGGATCAAGCGTGCGTACGACGACCCGGCCACCAACGACGGCACCCGTGTGCTGGTCGACCGGGTCTGGCCGCGCGGTGTGGCCAAGGCCGATCTCGACCTCGACGACTGGAACAAGGACGTCGCGCCGTCGACCTCGTTGCGCAGGTGGTACTCCCATGACGCGGAGAAGTTCGAGGAGTTCGCGCAGCGCTACCGCAAGGAGCTGGACACCCAGGACGGCCGGGCGGCGTTGCAGGCGTTGAAGGCCTCGGTGACCGGCAAGCGGCTGACCCTGGTCACCGCCACGAAGGACGTCGAGCACAGCCAGGCGGCCGTGCTGGCCGAGCTGCTGGGTGCTTGACTCCTGCGCATGACTCCCGAGCTCCTGCGCGGTTCGCGCGCGCACCTGGCGCCGGTTGCGGTCGCGCTGCTCGTCATCGGGTTGGCTGCCGGGTGCGGCTCCGCGGAGACCTCGCCACCGGACTCCGGTTCGTCGGCCTCCGTCGCGTCCGCGCCGACCTCGTCCTCGACTCCCTCGGTGGTTGAGGAGGGCGAGGCGGTGGTTGAGGAGGGCGAGGCGGTGGTTGAGGAGGGCGAGGCGGTGGTTGAGGAGGGCGAGGAACGAGCCCGTCTCGAAACCAGAGCCCGTCCCGAAACCAGAGCGCCGTCGGCCGGCACGCTCCAGGGCATCGACGTCTCCCACCACCAGGGTGCGATCGACTGGGACCGGGTGGCCGGGGACGGCATCGACTTCGCCTACCTGAAGGCCACCGAGGGCGGCGGCTTCACCGACGACCGCTTCGTCTCCAACGCATCGTCCGCGCACCGGGCCGGGCTCAGGGTGGGCGGCTACCACTACTACACGTTGTGCTCACCGCCCGAGCCCCAGGCGGCGCACTTCGTCGACGTGCTTGCGCAGGCCCGGACGGACCTGCCGCCGGTGGTCGACCTCGAGCTGATCGGCAACTGTGACCCGCCACCCGACAGGGCCACGCTCCGAGCGGACGTGGAGACCTTCGTCGACCGGGTCGAGGACGCCACCGGCACGGAGGTCGTCGTCTACTTCCACCCCGACTTCGAGGTGCACTACGCGATGGTCGACGACCTCGACCGCCGGCTGTGGGTGCGCCGCGTGGGAAGCACGCCACCACCGGGGGACTGGTTCATCTGGCAGCGCGACGACGCCGGGTCGGTGGACGGGGTCAGCACGCCGGTCGACCGCGACGTGATGCGCCCCTGAGTGGCCCGCCCGCGAGCGAGGGCGTACGACGGCACAGGTGTCGGGCTCCGAAAATGGCTCGCCCCGTGTCAGCGTCGACCGGCAGAATGGGGCAGTGACTTCCCCGGACTCCCTGACGATCCGGTCGTTCTGGGCCGCGTTGCCCACCTCGGGCCGGTGGCTGCTGAGCTCCACCGTCTTCCAGGTGCTCGGTCGCGGCCTGACCCTGCCCTTCACGGTGATCTACCTGCACGAGGTGCGGGGGCTCTCGCTCGACGTCGCTGGGGCGATGATGGCGCTGGCCTTCGCGGTGGCGCTGCTGCTGACCCCGGTCGCCGGCGACCTCACCGACCGGCTCGGTGCCCGCGTCATGGTGATCATCGGCAGTGCCGCGCAGAGCATCGGCATGGCGATCCTGGCCTTCGCCGACGACGTCCCGCAGGTCGTCCTGGCGATGGTCTTCGTCGGCATCTGCAACGCCGGCGGCTGGTCGGCGTTCAACGTGTTGATCTCGTCCATCGTCGACGGCCCGGTCCGGGTGCAGTACTTCGGCATCAACTTCGCCCTGGTCAACCTGGGCATCGGGTTGGGCGGTGTGGTCGGTGGTGTCTTCATCGACGTCAACCGGCCGGAGACGTTCACCACGATCTTCCTGGTCGATGCGGCGTGCATGCTGATCCCGATCGCCCTCATGCTCGGGCCGTTGCGCCACGTGCACGGGCGCAGCGAGATCCCCGAGGCCGAGGTCGGCGTCAGGGTCAGCTACCTCAGCCTGCTGCGCCGTCCGGGAGTGCTCCACCTGTTCCTGATCGGGCTGGTCTTCGCGTTCATCGGCTACGGCCAGATGGAGGCCGGCTTCCCGGCCTTCGCGCGTCAGGTCAGCGAGGTCTCGACGCGGGTCATCGGCTGGGCGTTCGCGGTGAACACCGTGGTGATCGTGGCCTTCCAGTTCCTGGTGCTCCGCAAGATCGCCGGCCACCGACGCACCCGTGTGGTGATGGTGATGGCGGCCATCTGGGCGGCCTCGTGGCTGCTGCTCGGCGCCACCGGAGCGTTCGCCGGCACCCTCACCGCGGCCACCATGGTGCTGGTGTTCCACGCCCTCTTCGCCAGTGGCGAGACGTTGCTGCAGCCGACCCTGCCGGCGATCACCAACGACCTGGCGCCGGCGCACCTGCGCGGCCGCTACAACGCGCTGTCCTCCGCGTCGTTCCAGCTCGGTGCCATCCTGGCGCCGCTGCTGGCCGGGTTCCTGCTGCGCCACCACCTCGGCAGTGTCTTCATCGGGGTGCTGGTGGCAGGGTGCGCGGGCCTGGCCGTGGTCGCCCTGCGCCTGGAGAAGCAGATCTCGCCCGAGGTCAACGGCATCACCGAGCCGGTGCCGCCACCGGTCGCTGCGCCCCTGCAGGCCGACGGACCCCTGGCCTGATCGAGGGTCGCCGGACGCTGACCACCGCCCTGCTCCGGCGAACTGCGTCATGGCCGGCGGGTTCACCCGTCCCATGGGCATGACTCAGAAGATTCGGGAGAGCCATGTCCTCGCCGTGCTCCAGCGCGAGCGCCTGATCCTGGCCGGCGCGGCCGCCAACCTGGGAGCCATCGCGATGGTGGTCCTCCACCACGGCTGAGCCCACCTTTCCGGCGGCGTTATCGTGGCGGCATGCCCACCACGACTGCACTGCAAGCCGCCTCCGCCGGCGCCCCGTTCGAGATCACCGAAGTCCCGGTCCGCGACCTGCGCGACGACGACATCCTCATCGACATCCAGTTCGCCGGCATCTGCCACTCCGACATCCACCAGGTGCGGGAGGAGTGGGGGAAGGCGATCTTCCCGATGGTCCCCGGCCACGAGATCGCCGGTGTCGTCGCAGCCGTCGGAGACGGTGTCACCAAGCACAAGGTGGGCGCCCGGGTGGGCGTCGGCTGCATGGTCGACTCGTGCGGCGAGTGCGAGTACTGCAAGGACGGTGAGGAGCAGTTCTGCACCAAGGGTGCCGTGATGACCTACAACGGTCGCGGCTACGACGGTGAGGAGACCAAGGGCGGCTATGCCCAACAGGTCGCCGTCGCCGAGCGCTTCGTCTGCTCGATCCCCGAGGGCATCGGTCTCGACGAGGCCGCCCCGCTGCTGTGCGCCGGCATCACCACGTGGGCGCCCCTGAAGCGCTGGGGCGTCGGCCCCGGCAGCAAGGTCGCCGTGGTGGGCCTGGGCGGGCTCGGCCACATGGGTGTGAAGTTCGCGGTGGCACTCGGCGCCGAGGTGACCGTGCTCTCCCGCACCGACGCGAAGGCCGACGACAGCCTGGCGCTCGGTGCGACCGTGCACGTCGCGACAGCCGACCCGCTGAAGCTGAAGAAGCTGCGCGGCACCTTCGACGTCGTCCTCAACACGGTCTCGGCCGACCTCGACCTCAACCACTACGTCGCACTGCTCAAGCCGATGGGCACGCTGGCCAACGTCGGGATGCCGCCGTCACCCTTCTCGATCCGTCCGAGCTCCGTCATCCAGGGTTCGCGCGTGGTCGCCGGCTCCAACATCGGTGGCATCCAGGACACCCAGGAGATGCTCGACTTCTGCGCGGAGAAGGGCATCGGTGCCTCGATCGAGACGATCGGTGCCAGCGAGGTCGGTGCGGCCTACGAGCGCGTGGTGGCGGGCGACGTGCGCTACCGGTTCGTGATCGACACCTCCACGATCACGGCCTGAGGAATCCGGCCTGAGGAATTCGGCCTGAGGAATTCGGCCTGAGGAATCAGGCGCCTCAGAGGTGGTCGGGGACGATGAAGGCGTCCGGGTCCTGACGGATCGGCATCGCCTTCACCCCGGCCTCGACCATCGACGCGGTGCCCTTGGTCAGCGCCTGCTGCTTGCGTCGCGACAGGCCGTCCCACGCCCCCGGCTGCCGGTGGTCCATCAGCTTCCGGGTGCCCTCGACCGACGCCTCGGCGTACTCCTCGGCAGTGAACTGCGGCGTGGCCCCGACCGTGGGTCGCTCCGGCAGCGCGATCAGCGCGGTCAGGATCATCTCGCCGGCGGCCGCGCGGTGGTGGTACTTGTCGATCTTCGGCAGGTCGCGCCAGGCCTCGTCGTGGTTGCGCTTCAGCGGTCGTGACGCCCGGAACAGCAGCTGCCCGACGGCGTCGACGGCTGCCGTCATCTCGCGTTCGGTGAACTTCATGGGGACCAGTCAACCAGCCCACGGATGTGGGACGGTTCCCTATCATCGGCAGTGTGAGCCTCGAATCCCTCGGCAGCCTCTCCGAGCTGCAGGACATCCAGCGGTTGCACGCCCAGCTCACCCGGATGCTGATGGAGTACAAGTTCGGCATCGACGAGATCACCACCAAGATCGAGATCCTCCAGGAGGAGTTCACCCACCTCCACGACTACAACCCGATCGAGCACGTGTCGTCGCGGGTCAAGTCGCCGGAGAGCATCTACGCCAAGGTCCAGAAGCGGGGCTTCGACCCGTCCCTGGAGTCGATCCGGGAGAACGTCACCGACATCGCCGGGGTCCGGGTCTCCTGCAGCTTCACCTCCGACGTCTATCGGGTCTTCTCGATGCTCAGCTCCCAGTCGGACATCACCCTCCTGGAGGTCGAGGACTACATCGCGCACCCGAAGCCGAACGGCTACCGGAGCCTGCATGCCCTGGTCACCATCCCGGTGCACCTCTCGGACCGGGTGGTCGACGTGGTCGTCGAGCTGCAGCTGCGCACCGTGGCGATGGACTTCTGGGCCAGCCTCGAGCACAAGATCTACTACAAGTACCAGACAGCCGTGCCCGTGCAGCTGCTCGACGAGCTGAAGAGTGCCGCGGAGACCGCGGCCAGCCTCGACGCGCAGATGGAGCGCCTGCACAAGCAGACCCACCAGCTCGACGTCTAGGGCTGCTGCCACTCCTCGCGCAGGACCGCGTAGAGCAGTCCGTCCATCCACTCACCCGAGCGGTGCAACGAGTCCTTGCGGGTGTGCGCCTCGCGGCGCATGCCGAGCCGCTCCATGAGTCGCCACGACGCGGTGTTGTCGGCGAAGCACTCGGCCGTGATCCGACGGAGCCCGAGCTGCTCGAAGCTGGCGGTGATCAGGGCGGCGACCGCCTCGGTGGCACAGCCCTTCCCACCATGGTCGGGGTGCAGGCACCAGCCCAGCTCGGCCTGGGTGGCGGCGGCCTGCTCCCGGACCTCCACCTGGGCCCACGGATCGTTGACGTGCAGCATCAGGTCGCCGATCACCTCGAGGTCGCGCTCGATGACCAACGTGAGGTCCAGGGAGGACGGACGCCGGAACAGGTCGACGTACTCGTCGTGGTCGGCTGGTGCCCGGGTGATCCAGTGGTTGACCTCCGGCAGCCTGCGGAAGGGCCACGTGGTCTCGGCGTCCTCCCACTCCGCCGGCCGGATCAGCAGACGCTCGGTGTGCAGCGGCCACCGCATGCGGTCGAGAACGCGTTCCATGCCAGCCATCATGCCGAGCCGCACAACTCATTTCCGGTTGCTGTCATGATCAGGACTGTCATGATCAGGACCATGCGCACCCTCGCTGCTCTCGGAAGCTCGCTGTTGTTGCTCGTGCCGGCCGCCTGCTCCCTGGGCGGTGAGGACGAGGACGCCCGGACGACGGCGGATGCGCTGGCCGCGGGGCTCACCGCGAAGAAGCTGGACGACGTGCCGTTCCGCGACACCGACCCCACCGACGCCTATGCCGCGGTGATCGACGGGCTCGGTGACGCACCGGTGGAGGTCAGCGCCGCCGACCCCGAGCTCGACGGAGACGCGGGGAGCGTCTCGCTGACGTGGACCTGGGACATCTCCGGCAACGAGTGGACCTACCGCTCGAGGGCGCAGCTGGCCAAGGACGGCGAGGACTGGCAGGTGGTCTGGGACCCGTCCGTCGTCGAGCCGTCGCTCGAGGACGGTGAGGTGATCGAGGTCGACACCTTGTACCCCGAGCGCGGTGCCATCGTCGGACCGCACGACACCCCGATCGTGGTCCGCCGCGATGTCGTGAAGCTGGGCCTCGACAAGTCGACGTTGACCAAGGAGCAGGAGCTGGTCAGCGCCCGAGCCATCGCGAAGGTGCTCGACATCGACGTCGCCTCCTTCGTGGAGCGGGTCAGGGCAACGGGCGAGAAGGCCTTCGTCCAGGCCTTGGTGCTGCGCCGGCAGGACGCGGCGAACCTGCCCCCGACGTACGGCGAGAACAAGGGCGCCGTGGCCATCCCTGCCACCCTGCCCCTGGCCCCGACCAAGGAGTTCGCCGCGCCGATCCTCGGCTCGGTCGGCGAAGCCACGGCGGAGCTGATCGAGAAGTCCGAGGGACGGCTGCGGGCCGGTGACCTGACCGGCCTCTCCGGGCTCCAGTCGCGCTACGACGAACAGCTGGCCGGCACGTCCGGCGTCCAGGTCGAAGCGGTGAAGGGCAAGGGGACCGAGCGGGAGCTCTTCTCCACCGAGCCGGTCAACGCCGAAGACCTCCACCTCACCCTCGACACCGACCTGCAGCTGAAGGCGGAGCAGATCCTCTCGCAGACCACGCCGGCCAGCGCGATCGTGGCGCTCGACCCGCAGACGGGCAAGATCCTTGCGGCGGCCAGCGGGCCGGGATCGAAGGGACTCAACACCGCCACCTATGGGCAGTACGCACCCGGGTCCACGTTCAAGGTGGTCACCGCGCTCGCCCTGCTCCGCAACGGACTGACCCCCGACTCGACGGTCCCGTGCACCGCCACGCTGTCCGTCGACGGCAAGTCGTTCAAGAACTACGACGACTACCCGGCCTCACACGTGGGCGACATCCCCTTCCGCGACGCGTTCGCGCAGTCCTGCAACACCGCCTTCATCGCCGAGCGGGAACGGCTCGGCAAGGACGACCTCGCGGAGGCCGCTGCCGCGCTCGGCCTCGGTGCCGACCACGACCTGGGCTTCCCGGCGTACTTCGGGCAGGTGCCGGAGGCAGCCACCGAGACCGAGAAGGCGGCCGACCAGATCGGGCAGGGCAAGGTGCTGGCCTCGCCGATGGCGATGGCCGCGGTCGCCGCGTCGGTGAGGTCGGGGCACACGGTGCTGCCGAAGCTGATCGTCGGTCACGACGTCGACCAGGTCGAGCCCGAGGTGCCCCTGACCGACGCCGAAGCGGGCCAGCTGCGGGCGTTGATGCGTGGCGTGGTCACCGACGGGTCGGGCTCGTTCCTGGCCGGGATCCCCGGCGAGGTGATGGCCAAGACCGGCACGGCGGAGTACGGCACGGGTGACCCGTTGCCCACCCACACCTGGATGATCGCCTCCACCGACGAGCTCGCCGTCGCGGTGTTCGTCGAGACCGGTCAGTCCGGATCTGCCACCGCCGGCCCGCTGCTCGAGCGCCTCCTGACCGAGCGCTGACCTGCCCCGGGTGCAGCGCCGACCCTCCGGGTCAGCGGGCCCGGAAGTGCTGGAAGTCGGGCTCACTGAAGTCGCCGCCCCACTCCCAGCCGACCCGGCTGAACGCGCGGTGCACCACGTCGTTGCGGGTCACCACGCCGGGCGGCACCCGCGCACCCTGTGACCGGTCGAGAGCCGCGAACTCGCGACCTGCGGCCGGCTGGACCGACCCCGGCCTCAGGTAGGGGTTCTGCTTCGGGTTGATGTCGATCGCCGCCCCGTAGGCGTGGTCCGACCACGCCGCCTGGCCGTCCACCCGTCGGCAGTTGTAGCCCGAGGTGTTGTTGGCCGCCATCGATGCCGCGTCGCTGCCGCCGAAGGCAGGCACGGGCCGCATCCGCTCGATCGGGAACCGAGCGGCGTACAGCTCACGGAACACACCGACCACGTCGCGAGCGAGGGCTTGGTGGATGATCAGGTTGCCGTGCCGCGAGATCCCGTCGAAGTCGACGTAGGACACCCGAACGCGGCGCAGCTCGGACAGCGCGACCGGGCAGCCGGGCGCCTGGTCGGCGCGCATCCGGCCCAGCAGGGCGCCGTCGACGCGATCGATCGTGGCGGTGTAGGGCGTGAGGTCCTCGTCCGACCCGGGCGGCGCGGCCAGACCCGTGCAGGAACGCAGGGCGCGCCAGGACGCCACGGCGCTGGCCTCACGGGCGCCGGCCAGGGGCGCAGGTTGCCCGCCCTGGTCCGGGACTCGGGCGGCGGTCCAGTCGTCGCCGACCACCTTGCCGTCGCGGACCTGCACCTGCAGGACACCGGTGAGCGGTTGTCCGGCGTTGTACCAGTGGAAGTTGCCCAGCCCGAAGGCCACGTAGGTCGAGCCGAGCATGCCGGCGCCCTGGAGGGTGTGGGTGTGGGTGCCGACGATGATGTCGGCGCCGGCGCGTGACAGCGACTCGGCCAGGGCCAGCTGTCGGGGGTCGGGGCAGCTGGCGTACTCAGTGCCCCAGTGCAGGTAGACCACCACCACGTCCCCGCGCCCACCGGCTCGTCGGACGGCCTCGAGAAGTGCTGCGGGTCGGTCGGCGCGGGCGTCGGCGACGCCCGGGCCGGTGCCGGCTGCCCAGACGGGGTTCGCCCCCTCGCGGGTCGAGGCGTCGGCGCCGAAGAACGAGAAACCGGTGCCGCGAACCGTGACGCGGTGTGGTGTGAGTGCCCGGTCCAGGTCCTTGCCGACGCCGACGACTGCGACCGGGGCGCGACGGGCCGCACGCAGGGTCTGCCGCAGCCCGGCGGCACCGCGGTCGGCACCGTGGTTGTTGGCCACCGTCACCACGTCGACGCCGGAGCGATCGAGCAGGTCGAGCGCCGCCGGCGAGGTGGAGAACCAGTAGCGGCGGTCCGCGCGCTCGAGCTCCTTGGGGTCCGGCGCCGGATTGCCGGTGACGATCGCACTCTCGAGGTTGACCATCGCCACGTCGGCCAGGGTGAGCTGTTCGCTCATCGCGCCGAGAGTGGAGCCGGGGTCGTCGAGCAGCCGGGCCAGGTCGCCGGGGAAGTGCACGTCGCCCGCGAAGGCGAGCGTGACGAGGCCGGAGGTGTCGTCGGTGAGCGCCACGGAAGGGGTGTCCTGCTCGGAGGCGTCGAGGTTCCCGCCGTCACACCCGGTTGCTGTGCTCAGCACGGCCAGGCCGACGACGGCAGCAGCCCATCGCACCACGCTCTTCATCGGATCGTCCTCATCACCAGTGTCCTCCTGCTGACCTGACGCTGGCGAGGGGCAGAAGGTTGCCGATCAGCGACCGTTGGCGCTGAAGTGCTGGTAGTCCTTCAACGTGTTCCAGCCGCCGCCCCAACCCCACCCGATCCGGGCGAACGCCCGCACGACGGGACCGTCGGCGCTGATCATCCCGGGGCGCAGGTCGCCGCGGTCGAGGTAGGACGAAGCGAGCTCGGGAAGCACCAGGTCCCCCTTCAGGTAGGGGTTCTGGAACGGGTTCAGGTCGATCGCCAGGCCGTAGGCGTGCTGGCTGTACGACGTCCCGCCGGTCGTGGCGCGACAGTTGAAGGCACCCGTCCCGTTGCCGTCCCCGGTCGGCTCGGCATCACGCTCGGCGACCGTCGTGACGGTCATCTGCTCCAGCGGGAAGTCGGCGTCCCACAGGTCGTGGAAGACCTGCACCAGGTCGTCGTCGACGGCGCTGTTCACCAACAGCTCACCGGTGTGCCGCGCGCCGTCGAAGCCACGGAAGGTCAGGCGGACCCAGGACAGCTCGTCCGCTGCCACGGGGCACCCCGCAGCCCACGTCGAGCGGTCGATCACCCGAGCCGGCGCGGGATCCGTGACCACGGCCCTGAAGCCGGTGCCCGGCAACATCGGCACCGAGTCGGGCAGCGTGAACCGGCGATGGCGCAGCACCCGGGGCGTGGGCCGTTGCTCACCGAACCCGGCGGTGGTGGTCGGAAGGACTCTCCTGCCGAGCCACGGTGGGGGCACGGTGCCGGGGGCGGGCGCTGCGGGCGCCCCGGGGGCGGCCGTGGGTGTCGTCGAGATCGACGAGGTCGGTCGCCCCAGTGGGGTCCCGTTCGGTGCGTCGTTCGAACATCCGGCCAGCGATCCGGCCGTCGCAGCGGCCAGGAACGCTGCCGCGAGGACCCGCCCGGGATGCATGCATCCAGACTACGACCGCGGACGATGGCACCACGCTGGGATGATGGCGCCATGGATGCCGCCGGACGACCCTCGCAAGGTGACCTGGTGGCCAGGCTGCGCGCTGCCGGGTGCGTGTACGCCGAGGAGGAGGCAGCGGTCCTCCTCGAGGCGGCGGACGAGGGTGGCGACCTCGAGGCCCTGGTCGGGCGGCGGGTGGCGGGTGACCCACTGGAGCACGTGGTGGGCTGGGCCGAGTTCTGCGGCCTGCGGGTCGGCGTCTCCGACGGGGTCTTCGTGCCTCGTCGACGCACCGAGGAGCTCGTCGATCGCGCCGTCCTCCTGGCGCCACGAGCCGGGGTGGTCGTCGACCTGTGCTGCGGTACCGGAGCGTTGGGGCTGGCGTTCGCGGCGCGGGTGGAGATCGACGAGCTGCACGCGGTCGACGTGGAGCCGCGGGCCGTCGCGTGCGCACGGCGCAACTTCGAGGCGTGGTCCCGACCTGCCGGGTCCGTGCACGAGGGTGACCTGTTCGAGGCGCTGCCCGACGACCTGCGTGGGCGGGTCGACGTGCTCCTGGCCAACACGCCGTACGTCCCGACCGAGGAGATCGCCCTGCTCCCGGGAGAGGCCCGCGACCACGAGCCGACCGTGACGCTCGACGGGGGTGAGGACGGGCTGGACGTCGCCCGACGGGTCGTCGACGGTGCGCGGGAGTGGTTGGCACCCGGCGGCTGGGTGTTCATCGAGGCCAGCGACCGCCAGTCCTCGACGTTGCGGGAGCACATGGAGCGGCGGGGACTGACCGCCAGCATCCGTGACTCAGTGGTGGCCGGGAACCGGCGCCCGGCCGGGCCATTGTGACCGCGGGCACCGCGCTCTAGTCTCCGAGAGGTGGAGACCTTCGACTACGTCATCGTCGGTGCCGGCAGCGCCGGCGCCGTGCTCGCGAACCGGCTGACCGAGGACCCCGGCACCACGGTCCTCCTGCTCGAGGCCGGCCCGCCCGCCGATGCGGACGAGATCTCGGTCCCGGCCGCGTTCGCCACCCTGATCAAGACGCGTTGGGACTGGAACTACCGCACCGCCGAGCAGAAGCAGCTCCACGGGCGACGCACCGACTGGCCGCGGATGAAGGCGCTCGGCGGCTGTTCGTCGATGAACGCGATGATCTACATCCGCGGCAACCGGCTCGACTACGACACCTGGCGTGACGAGTACGGCGCCACCGGCTGGGGGCACGACGACGTGCTGCCCTACTTCGTCAGGGCCGAGAACAACGCACGCCTCGGCGGGCCGCTGCACGGACAGGACGGTCCGCTCCACGTCGAGGACCGCCGCTACACCCACGAGCTCACCGAGGCGTGGGTCGACTCCGCGGTGGCGAGCGGCTTCAAGCCCACCGACGACTTCAACGGGCCCGAGCAGGAGGGGGCGGGGCTCTACCAGGTCACCCAGCACAAGGGGCGCCGCTGCTCGACCGCGCGGGCCTATCTCGACCCGGCCGCCGACCGCCCGAACCTGACCATCCGCACCGGAGCCCTCGCCGAGCGGGTGCTGATCGAGGGCGGCCGGGCGAAGGGCGTCGCCTACCTGACCGCGCAGGGGGCGCAGACGGCCTTCGTCGACGGCGAGGTCATCCTGAGCGGCGGGGCGATCAACTCGCCGCAGCTGCTGATGCTCTCCGGCGTCGGCCCGGCCGCGCACCTGCGCGAGCTCGGCATCGACGTGGTGGCCGACCTGGCCATGGTGGGCGAGAACCTGCATGACCATCCTGCGGTTCCGTTGGTCTTCCACACCACCGGCACCACCGACCTGGCCGACTTCAACAACCTGTCCAACTTCGTGCGGGCCAAGGCGCGCGGCACCGGACCACTGGTCTCCAACGTCGGCGAGGGCGGAGGCTTCTGGAAGAGCCGCGACGACCTGGCCGCCCCGGACCTGCAGGCCCACGTCGCACCGTGCGGATTCTGGGACAACGGCCTGCACGAGGCCACCACCCGCAAGGTCACCGTCGCGCCGACGCTGGTCAACGTGGCCAGCCGGGGCCACGTCCGGCTCCGCTCGGCCAATCCCCGGTGGCACCCCGAGATCGATCCGAAGTACTTCGACGACCAGGCCGACCTCGACGCCATGGTGGCCGGGGCCAAGCGACTGCTCGAGACCACGCGCACCGGTCCACTGGCCTCGTTCATCGCGGGTCCGGCGATGCCGGGGACCGACGACCCCGACAACACGCAGCTGGTGGAGCACATCCGCACGCTGGGGCAGACGCTCTACCACCCGGTCGGCACGTGCGCGATGGGAGACGACGAGCGCTCCGTCGTGGACCCGGAGCTCCGGGTGCGCGGGGTCGACGGCCTCCGGGTGGTCGACGCCAGCGTGATGCCGATGGTGCCGCGCGGCAACACCAACGCCCCCACCATCATGATCGGCGAGAAGGCTGCCGACCTGATCCGCAACCAGGAGGACCGATGACCGACAAGCTCGAATCACTCAACCCGATCACCGGCGACGTGGTCGGCACCTACCCCATCGACGACGCGGAGTCGATCGCGGTCGCCGTCGACCGGGCCCGGGCGCTCCTCCCGTGGTGGGTCTCCATCGGGTACGACGGCCGCAAGGACGTGCTGGCCCAGTGGCGCGGCGTCATCACGCGACGGATGGCGCAGCTGGCCCAGGTCGTGCACGAGGAGACCGGCAAGCCGCACGCCGACGCGATCCTCGAGATCGGTCTGGCCATCGACCACCTGGCCTGGGCGGCCGGCCACGCCAGGAAGACGCTGGGTCGCCGCAAGGTCAACCCCGGGCTGCTGATGTCGAACCAGATTGCCGAGAAGGAGTACAAGCCGCTCGGTGTCATCGGGGTGATCGGCCCGTGGAACTACCCCGTCTTCACCCCGATGGGCTCGATCGTCTATGCTCTCGCGGCCGGCAACGCGGTGGTCTTCAAGCCCAGTGAGCACACGCCCGGGGTCGGCCAGTGGCTGGCCGACAGCCTCTCGGAGGTGCTGCCCGACCAGAGCCTGCTCACCTGCGTCCACGGCGTCGGTCCGACCGGGGCGGAGCTGTGCCGCGCCGACATCGACAAGCTCGCCTTCACCGGCTCGGCCGCGACCGGGAAGAAGGTGATGGCCACGTGTGCGGAGAACCTCACGCCCGTGGTCATCGAGGCCGGCGGCAAGGACGCCATGCTGGTCGACTCCGACGCCGACCTGGTGGCGGCGGCCGATGCCGCCGCCTGGGGAGCGTTCTCCAACGCGGGCCAGACCTGTGTCGGCGTGGAGCGGGTCTACGTCCACGAGCAGGCGTACGACGAGTTCCTGGCCGAGCTGACCAAGGCCAGCACGGGGGTGCGAGCCGATGTCGGGGCCCAGCTCGGGCCGATGACGATGGAGAGCCAGGTCGGTGTCGTGCGCAGCCACATCGAGGATGCGTTGTCCCGCGGTGGCCGTGCGGTGATCGGTGGCGCGGCAGCGGTGGGCGACCGGTTCATCCAGCCGACGATCCTGGTCGACGTGCCCGAGGACTCGCTGGCGATCACGGAGGAGACCTTCGGTCCGACGGTCACCGTGACCCGGGTCAAGGACATGGACGAGGCCGTCGAGCTGGCCAACGGCGGCAGGTACGGCCTCGGTGGAGCGGTCTACAGCAAGAAGCGCGGCGCCGAGCTGGCCCGACGGCTCCGCTCCGGGATGACCTCGGTGAACTCCGTGATCGCCTTCGCCGGCGTGCCGTCGCTGCCGTTCGGTGGTGTCGGTGAGTCCGGCTTCGGTCGGATCCACGGGGAGGACGGCCTCAGGGAGTTCACCTACACCCACTCCACCACCCGCCAGCGGATGAAGCCGCTGCTCAACCTGACCAGCTTCACCCGGGGTGAGAAGGAGGAGACCGCGTTCGCCACGCTGCTGACCGCGCTCCACGGACGCGCCTCCCAGGTCCGCGGAATGTCCGACTGAACCGACCGTCGCTCCACACACGACCACCGGTTCTGGCAGTCTGTGGGGCATGTCCAGGAAGCCACGGCACCGCGGCCGCACGCCAGCAGCCTCTGCTGCCGTGCAGAAGTACGCCGCGCAGCAGCCGGGCCTGCAGGCGATCACCAAGCAGTATGTCGGCCTGATCACCCACATGCTCGACGACGCCGGCATCAACTACCTGAGCGTCACCGGACGCACCAAGTCGGTCGCGTCCTACGCCGGCAAGGCCGAGCGGCTGGCCGACGACGAGGACCCGCTCACCGAGATCACCGACATGATCGGGGTCCGGGTGATCACCTACGTGCACGCCGACGTGGCGGCCGTGGCCGACGTGCTCGGCGACGAGCTGGTGGTCCTCGACGACCGTGACCTGGGCCAGGAGACGGCCAACGAGGGGCGGTTCGGCTACTCGAGCCGCCACGTCCTGGCCACCGTGCCGGACGACGGCCCGGGTCGGCTGCGGGGCCACAACGCGTCGGTCCAGATCCGCACGGTGCTGCAGCACGCCTGGGCCGAGTTCGAGCACGACATCCGCTACAAGGGCAAGATCCCCGAGGAGCACGCCCCCGACCTCGACCGCCGCTTCACCCTGGCCGCCGGGCTGATCGAGCTGGCGGACAAGGAGTTCTCCCGGATCCGCGACGTCCTCCGGGCCACGGTCACCGAGGAGCGCGACGAGACCGACGAGCAGGACCCGCGCATCGACGCCAAGGAGCTGGCCACCTTCCTCGGCACCCAGTACGCCGACGTGGGTTGGTCCCGCACCGACCACTACGCGTGGATCTCGGGGCTGCTGCTGGAGCTGGGCATCGCCTCGCTCGACGAGCTCTCCGGGCTGCTCACCTCCATCGACACCGAGTCGATCGACGCCCGGATGGGCTACAAGTATCCCGCCGGCGCCGTGCGCCGACTCGACGACGCGCTGCTCGCCGTCTTCGGTGCGCGCTACGTCGGCCTGCACGGCAATGCCCACCGCGTCGAGCTGTTGCGCGCTCGCCTGGAGAAGCTGCGCGCCGACCTCCCCGACCTGCCCGACCCCTCCGACCACCCCGTCCCGAGCCCCGACCCCGAGTAACGCCGTGTCCACGTCACTCCGCGGGTGTCCGGTTGCGTGCGAAGTGACAACAGCCCCGCGGACGTGAGCTCACCAGGGGCTGGGCTTGAAGTCCTTCACGAAGCAGCCGTAGATGTCCTCGCCGGCCTCACCCATCACGATCGGGTCGTAGACCCGGGCCGCGCCGTCGACCAGGTCGAGCGGTGCGTGCCACCCCTCGGCGGCGATGCGCAGCTTGTCCTGGTGGGGGCGCTCGTCGGTGATCCAACCGGTGTCGACGGCGGTCATCAGGATCTGGTCGGTCTCGAACATCTCGCCGGCACTGGTGCGGGTCATCATGTTCAGCGCGGCCTTCGCCATGTTGGTGTGCGGGTGGCCGGCGCCCTTGTAGCGCCGGGAGAACTGGCCCTCCATCGCCGACACGTTGACGACGTACGCCCGGCGGGCTCCGGCGGCCACGGCGGCCCGCATTGCCGGGCGCAGGTTGGAGACCAGCAGGAACGGTGCGATCGAGTTGCAGAACTGCACCTCGAGCAGCTCCAGGGGGTCGACCTCGTCGACGACCTGGGTCCACGAGTTGTTGGTCTGGGTGTCGGGCAGCAGTCCGCCCGCGTCGACGGCGGTCCCGGCCAGGTGCGCCTCGAGCGAGGCGTTCCCGGCGGAGAGCGCCAACGCGGTCAACGAGGCCGCGGTGTGCGCGGCCCGCGCGTGCTCGATCGACTCACCTTCGTGCTGGGCGACCGCATCACGCTCGAGAGCGCCGGCGATCGCGGCCGGGTGGGCCTCGGAGATCCGGTCGAAGGAGACCATCTCCGGGAGCTCGCGGTCGCTCGGCAGGGGAGCCGACTCCATCTCGACGAGCTGGCTGTAGGCGCCCGGTGACCGGCGCACGGTCTGGCAGGCGTTGTTGATCAGGATGTCGAGCGGCCCGGAGGCGGCCACGTCCTCGGCGAGCGACACGACCTGGGTGGGGTCGCGCAGGTCGATGCCGACGATCTTGAGCCGGTGCAGCCACTCGTCACTGTCCTCGAGTGCGGAGAACCGGCGTACGGCGTCCTTCGGGAAGCGCGTCGTGATGGTGGTGTGCGCGCCGTCGCGCAACAGCCGCAACGCGATGTACATGCCGATCTTGGCGCGGCCGCCGGTGAGCAGCGCGCGCTTGCCGGACAGGTCGGTGCGCTGGTCGCGCTTGGTGTGGGAGAACGCGGCGCAGTCGGGGCACAGCCAGTGGTAGAAGGCGTCGACCAGGGTGTAGTCGCGCTTGCAGATGTAGCAGCCACGCGGCTTGAGCAGCTCGCCGGCGAAGTCACCCGTGGTGTTCGAGACCAGCGGGATGCCTTGGGTCTCGTCGTCGATCCGCATGCGTGAACCGGTCGCGGTGGACTCGATGACGGCCCGGTCGGCGGCCGCCTCGGCAGCCCGCTTGCGCAGCCGGCGGGTCTGCTTGAGCGCCTTGTACATGTGGGAGGCCGCGTGCTTGACCGTGGTCACGTCCGGGTGGTCGCTGGGCAGCTCGTGCAGCTGGTCGAGCACCCTGACCGCGATCGCCAGCTCGTCGGGGTCGATCGCCTCGCGCGTGGGGGAGGCGTCTTCGGCTGGCTTGGTCACCGCCAGATTGTAGGCCCCCGTCCAGTAGCGTCCTACTTCGTGCTGAGAGCCCTGGTCGCCGACACCGAGCCGCTGCGCAACGACCACTTCCGGCGGCTGTGGGTCGCGAACATCATCACGGTCATCGGCGCCCAGCTCACGGTGGTCGTCGTGCCGGCCCAGATCTACGCGATCACCGGCTCCTCGGCGTACGTCGGTCTCACCGGCGTCTTCGGCCTGGTCCCGCTGGTGGTGTTCGGCCTGTGGGGCGGTGCGCTCGCCGATGCCGTGGACCGGCGGCGGCTGCTGATGATCACCACGGTCGGCCTGATCGTGACCAGTGGGTTGTTCTGCCTGCAGGCCGCCGTCGGCAACCGCGACGTGTGGCTGCTGCTCGGGTTGTTCTCCCTGCAGCAAGCGTTCTTCGCGGTCAACCAGCCGACTCGGAGCGCGGTGCTGCCCAAGATCCTGCCGGCACGGCTGCTCCCCGCGGCCAACTCGCTCAACATGACGGTCTTCATGGCCGGCGCGATCGCCGGACCGATGGTCGGCGGCGCGCTGATCCCGGTGCTCGGCTTCGCCTGGCTCTACCTGGTCGACACGGTGACCCTGTTCGCCACCCTGTTCGCCGTGCTGGCGCTGCCCGCGCTGCCGATCGAGGGCGTCGTCCAGGCACCCGGGCTGCGGTCGGTGATCGACGGGTTCAGGTACCTTCGCGGTCACAAGGTGCTGATGATGAGCTTCGTCGTCGACATCATCGCGATGGTGTTCGGCATGCCCCGCGCCCTCTTCCCCGAGATGGCCAACACCGACTTCGGTGGTCCTGCCGACGGTGGGCTCGCCTTCGCGTTGCTCTTCGCGGCGATCCCGGCCGGCGCCGTTCTCGGGGGCGTGTTCTCCGGTTGGGTCTCGCGCGTGGAGCGCCAGGGACGTGCCGTGATCATCGCGATCCTGGTCTGGGGTGCCGCGATCGCCCTCTTCGGGATCTTCGTGGGTCTCGCGAACGGCAGTGGCGGCCTCATGCTGGCTGGTGCGGTGGCGATGCTGATGGTCGGCGGCGCGGCCGACATGGTCTCGGCGGCGTTCCGGCAGAGCATGCTGCAGAGCGCGGCCTCCGACGAGGTGCGCGGCCGGCTCCAGGGAGTCTTCATCGTGGTGGTCGCCGGCGGCCCACGCATCGCCGACGTCGCCCACGGAGGCGCCGCAGCCATGGCCGGTACGGCGACCGCGGCCGCCGGCGGAGGCATCCTCGTGGTGGTGCTGACGATCGGGGCAGCGCTGGCGGCACCTGCGTTCGTCCGTTATCGGCTGGCCCGCCCCGATCCCGTGTGACGCGGTGTCCCTCGACATGGGTGCCACATGCAACTAACGTGACCCCACCTGACCAGGAGGTGTGATGGCCGACACACGATGCGACATGACGCACCGTGCCTACGAGTTCGCCCTCGGTCAGGGCCTGGGATTCTGGGAGCGCAGTGCCACCGTGGTCCGGCCGTCGTCGTCGACCCCCGGTCGCGCCGGTCTGCGGTCCCGGTTGGTCGGTGGACGCAAGCAGAAGTCGGGCGACCTGGTGCTGCACACCTTCGACGGTGGCCTCGTCGTCGAGAGGCGCAAGGGCGGCGTGCTCGGCGCCGCCTACGACGCGGTCACCGCAGGACTCCTCGACATCGACCCCAGTGGTGTGGCGTCCTCGCCGGCGCTGGCGCTCAACCTCACCTTCGACGGGAGCCGGACGCTGCTTCTCACGGAGTCCGCGACCTGCCCGGTCGACGAGCTCCTGGAGCTGGCGGGGCGTTGCCGCGCCTGCTCACGGGCACGGGTGGAGCACCGGCAGGTCATCCAGGCGTTCGGTGAGCCGGACTGGATCTGACCGGTCGGGTTGCGCGTCGGACCTCCCGCGGCCGGGGGCGGCCGGTCTCGTAGGCTCCGGGCATGCGGATCTGGTCGCTCCACCCCGATCAGCTGGACGTGCGGGGCCTGGTCGCGTGCTGGCGCGAGACCCTGTTGGCGCAGAAGGTGCTGCGCGGCCTGACCCAGGGCTATCGCAACCACCCCCAGCTGGTCCGGTTCCGTGCCACCGACGATCCGGTCACGGCCGTGGCGACCTACCTGCACGGTGTCGCCGACGAGGCCGACGCGCGGGGCTACGGCTTCGACCGCGGGCGGGTGGTGGCCCCGCGCGACGACGCGCTGCGGATGCCGGTCACCGACGGCCAGGTCGCGCACGAGTGGCAGCACCTGCTCGCCAAGCTCGAGGTGCGTGACCCGGCACGCCACCGGGCCCTGCTCGCGCGCACCCCTCGGGTGCACCCGGTCTTCGACGTACGCCGGGGGCCGGTGGAGCCGTGGGAAGTGGTCCGGTGACTCACTCCTCCGGAGGAATCACCGCACGGACCCGCGTGACGAACTCACCGAAGTTGGCCATGAACCCGCGGAGGAACTCCTCGGTCTCGGCGTCGGTGACCGTGCCGTCATCGGTGATGAGTCCGTCGGTGAACTTGATGTAGGCCTCGGGAGCGTTCATCTGCGGGGAGTCGCAGAAGCTCAGCACGCTGCGCAGGTTCTGCTGGGCGACGGCGGTGCCGATGTTGCCGGGTGAGGCGCCGATGACCGCCGACGGCTTGCGGGAGAAGGAGTTCTGGCCCCACGGACGGCTGGCCCAGTCGATGGCGTTCTTCAGCCCACCGGGGATGTCGCGGTTGTACTCGGGCGTGACGAACAGCAGGGCGTCCACTCCGGCGACCTGCTCCTTGAGCGCTCGCGCGGGCGGTGGGTAGTCGCCGTCGAGGTCACGGTTGTAGAGAGGGAGGTCCTTGATCGGGATCTCCTCGAACGAGAGGTTGTCGGGGGCCAGCGGGATCAAGGCGTTGGCGAGCCGCCGGTTGATCGAGTCCTTCGAGAGGCTGCCGACCAAGAAGCCGACCTTGTGCACTGTCATTCCAGTTCCTCCATCAGTCGCTTTGTCCGCTCCGAACAGTCCTCACCATGCCGAAGAGGCGGGATGAGCACAATGTCCCGCATGTCGGCATGGACGCGCGGAGGCCCGTGGGCCTCGGGTCACTCGGTCGGCTCGAGCGTCGGCTCCACGGATCCGGACGGGTCGACCTCGTCGCTGGGCACGTCTCCGGCGGCCTCGTCGGGCGTGTCGAAGCCACACTGGCGGGTCTCCTGCTTGACCTGCTTGGTCAACCGGGACTTGCCGGCCTCGTGTGCTTCGGCCACGGTGCCCTCGAAGATCCGGCCGTCCTTCGATTCCAGGTTGACCGCGGAGGCGTCCGCGCAGAGGTGGAAGACCTCGCCCGACTTGGTCCAGTAGACGAGGTTCTCGCCGGTGATCTGCTCGACCTGGTTGGTCTCCTCGGTGTACTGCTCGACCGACGGCGCGTCCCACTCGACCCCGAACAGGGTGGCCACCACCATCACCGCGATGCCGATGCCGCCGGCGACGGCCTTGTCCTTCTTGTCCAGGTCGCCGTTGAGGAAGATCATCACGATCAGCGGCAGGAACGCGACGACGGTGACGATCGCGCCGAGCTGGTTCTGCACGAAGAACCGCACGGTCTCCTGACGTGAGGCCGGGTCGAGCCGGTTGGCCTTCTTCCACAGGAAGGAGCCGCCCATGGCCAGGGCACCGATCACCACGATCAGCCCGATCAGGACGATCATGTTGACGTCGTCCTGCTTCAGCACCCAGAAGATGCCGAGGAGCTCGCCGGCGATCGCCAGCGCCCACAGGGCTGCGGCCACCAGCCGGAACGTGGTCGCCTTCTTCCTCGCCCCGGCCGACGGCTTCCAGCTGGGGTCGATCTCCGGGACATCGGCCTCCCCGCGGTGATCGGAGCCACCCGGGGAACGCGGAGCGCCGGTCGACGGGGCCTTCTTCTCGGCCCGGACGATCTTCTTGCCGGACGACGACTTCTTGACCATGGGGGCTCCCGGGATTGCGGCGAGGGCGATTTCGCCCAAATATCCCACGACTACAGGTCGATGGCGCGGTTCACCCACGTCGACGTGACCACCATGCCCACCTTCTCGTAGAGGGACAGTGCCCCGGTGCGCGAGTCGGTGCTCAGCTCGCACCGGTCTGCGCCGTGGGCGCGGGCCTGGGTGAACGAGTCGGCCAGCAGTGCCTGGGCGAGTCCGCGCCCGCGCACGTCCCGGCGTACGGCGAGGCGCTCGACGAACGCGCACTGCTGCGCCATGACCAGCGAGGAGACCCCGACCACCGAGCCGGCCGGGTCCACCGCGACCCGCAGGTGCCAGGGTCGGAAGCCCGGTCGCTGCACCACCTTGGCCAGGAAGTCCTCGAACGGGTCGCGCTCCCGGTCCGACCACTCGAGGAAGGCGTCCTCGACGACGGTCCACGCGGCCCGGTGGTCCTCGTCGGTGGCCGCGCGGATGGTGTGGCCCTCCGGCAGTGGCCGCGGTGGGATCGCGGAGCCGGTGGGGAGCTCGAGGATCCACGAGCTCCAGCGCACCCGGAAGCCGAGGGTGGCCAGGAGGGTGTCTGCGGTCGACCCCTGCGGGACCGGCATGCCCACCACCGACGCACCTCGCGATCGGGCGGTGGCCACGACCCAGTGCGCCAACCAGGTGCCGACCCCGCGGCCGTGGTGGTCGGGGTGCACTGCGGCGTCAGCCCGGTCGTGGCCGCCGAGCTCGGCATAGCCGAGGAGTCGGCCCGACTCGAAGACGCCGATCGTGCTGGTGGCCAGGTCGAAGCTGGGGCGCCGCCAGTCGCTGACGATGTCAGCCAGCTCGATCGCCGCCTCCCCGGTCGCGGCGACCTCGTCGGCCGCCATCGCATCGGTGACCGACTGCGCATCGTCGAAGGACAGGGCTCTGGTGGTCAGGCCCGGGGGAAGTTCCATGCCCGGATTGAAGCCCTTTCGGGCCGGGTGCCGCATCCCATTTTGTCGGTATCCGTCCCAGGTGCGAGACATCAGGTGCACCTCGGCCCGGCGAAATGCCGAACCGGCCGACTCCGAGACGGGTCGGCCGGTTCTGCGCGATGGTCACCGTGCGTCAGTGACGCACGGTTCGGATCACGCGTTCTTGATCGCGGAGACGTCGAACTTGAGCTTGACCTTCTCGGAGACGAGCACGCCGCCGGTCTCGAGCGCGGCGTTCCAGGAGAGGTTCCAGTCCTTGCGGTTGACGGCGACCTCGCCCTCGAAGCCCACGCGCACGTTGCCGAACGGGTCCTGGGCGGAGCCGGTGAACTCGAAGGGCACGGTGACGGGCTTGGTGACGTCCTTGATGGTCAGGTCGCCGGTGACGTTCCAGTCGTCGCCGTCGGCCTCGACCTTGGTGGAGACGAAGGTGATGTTCGGGTACTGCTCGACGTCGAAGAAGTCGCCCGAGGCGAGGTGGCCGTCGCGGTCGGCGACGCCGGTGTCGAGGCTGTTCACCGCGATGGTCAGCTCGACCTTGGAGTTGGCCGGGTTGGCGGCGTCGACGACGGCCTTGCCCTCGAAGTCCTTGAACGCACCGCGGACGGTGGTGACCATCGCGTGCCGGGCTTGGAAGCCGATGTAGGTGTGGCTGGCGTCGATCGTGTAGTCGCCGGAGATGTCGGACAGTGCGCTGGTGCCGGCGTCGAAGACGGGCTCGGCGACGGCGGTGGACTTGTTGCGGCTGAAGATGCTCATGGTGGTGGGCTCCTGAAGATGGTGATGGTTGGGGCTTTCATTGAATCTTCAACTACAACACTGCCGGACTCATTCCTGAATGGCAACGAATGTGAGCCACTTCACACGATGGGGTGCTCGAGCCATCGGCTTCAGCGCAAATGCGTGACTTGGGCCATACCGGCGTCGTAAGGTCGCCGAACGCTTGATGGTTGTCAAGATTTTGATCGATTCCGAGAAGCGGGCGGCACGGCGACAGGAGATCTCCGATGATCGAGGTGCACCAGCGCGACAGCCTGCGCTCGGTCGTCGTCGGAACGGCGGCGAAGGCGGTGGCCCGACCGTTCATGCGCTGGTTCCCGGTCAGCGGCCCGATCGCCCCCCTGCGCCACAGCATCGACCTCGGAGCCCGGCTCGCCCCGCGCCATCGCGACACCCGTCACGAGACGATCTCCGGCGAGGGCTGGACGGGCGAGCTCGTGGCGCCCAGGGGCGCCTCCTCCGGCCCCGGGGCGATCGTCTACTTCCACGGCGGCGCCTTCGTGTTCTGCGGACTCGCCACCCATCGCCGCATCGTGGAGCACCTCGCCCTGCGCACCGGCCTGCCCGTGCTCAGCGTGGCCTACCGGCAGCACGACAAGGCGCTGGTCGACCAGAGCATCGCCGACTGTGTCGACGCCACCAACTGGATGGTGGAGCGGGGCTTCGACCCGGACCAGCTCGTGCTCGCGGGTGACTCGGCCGGCGGTCACCTGGCCTTCGCCGTCGCGCTCGAGGCGGCTGGCCAAGGCATCGCGCTCGCCGGTGTGGTCGGCCTGTCGCCGTGGTTGGAGTTCGACAACACCGAGCGCCGCAACCACGAGAACGCGCGGCGTGACCACTACATCCCCTCGCGTCGCCTCGACGCCATCGCCCGCCTGGTCACGGGCAAGCCGATCCACGACCCCGCCATGTCGCCGGTGAACCGCGACCTCGCCAAGCTGCCGCCGACGATGATCATCTGCGCTGCCGACGAGATCCTTCGCTACGACGCGGAGCTGATGACGCAGCGACTGCAGCGTGCCGGGGTGTCGGTCACCACCCACATCTGGGAGGGCCAGGTGCACGCCTTCCCGGTGCTGGGTGACCTCCTCCCCGAGAGCAGTGGGGCGATCGACCTCGTTGCCGACTTCGTGCAGCAGCGGATCGGCTCCCGTCCGCGCCTGCGCGCAGTGGCCGACCTCGCGGTCTGAGGTCTTCGCGTCCTCGACCGGCGACCTCCTCAGCCGGCGGCGGTCCAGTCGGCCCGGGAGAGGAAGACGAACTGCGCCTTCTTCTCCGGCATGGCGACCTGGGGGCCGACCTGCATGTCCAGCCTGCCCAGGATGTTGAGCGACTTCTCGTTGCGCACGTCAGGCTCGAGCACCACGCGCTGCACCTTCGGGTCGGAGAACACCCAGGTCGTGAGGTGTGCGAAGAGGGCGTCGGTGAAGCCTTCCGGGCGCTTGCCGGGGCCGATCAGCAGGTGGACGCCGATGTCACCGGGCAGGCGGTCATAGAACTGGCCGATCTCGTCGACGGCCGGGTCGTAGGTCTGGAACAGTGCCCACGGTTCGTCGTCCCAGCAGACGAGGTGTGCCGCCAGGTGGTCCTGCTCGTCGATGTAGGCGTAGATCTCCTCGACCTCGGCCACGGAGCGGTCGAGCATGCCCCAGAACCGGGCGCGCTCCTCGGTGACCCACCGGTGCAGCAGGGCGCTGTCGGTGGCCGGGTCGACGGGCCGAAGGACAATCCGGGCGTTGAGAGTGGTCGTCATCGGTCCTGTTCCGTGGTGGTTCTCGAACGACGGGCGGCGTCCTCGCGGAGCACCTTCCAGTCGGTGGTGACGGGGAGCAGCGTGCCGCTGGCCCAGGCCTCGAACTGGTCGGCCTCGTGGGGGCTGCCGGGGACGCCGCTGCTGCCGAGGGGGACCGCCCAGCGGCTCCGGTCGCGATCAGCCAGGTCCCAGACATATCGAGCCACCGGCCCACGGACCGCCGTGTCGGTGCCGGGGATCCAGCCGTTGGCGGCGACCGAGCTGGCGTCGCCGGGCAACGGCACCCCGGCCACGGGCACGGCTTCGTCGTCGAGGCCGAACTGAGCCAGGCCGGTCAACGGCCCGAAGCCATGGCGCTCGCCCCACGGGCGGACGTCCGTGGCAGCCGCCTCGAGCGAGGCGCGCAGCAGTGCCGGCACGTCGATGTCGAGCTCATGCCCGTGCACGAGGAGTTGTGGGATGGACTGACCGACCCGGGAGGCAGTCGAGAGCCACGGCCGGTGCATCACGCCGTGGACATCGACGTCGGCCAGCCTCTGCAGCGGCCCGGTGCCGCACAGATGGTGCACGAACTGCTCGCGCACAGCGTTGAAGACCGCGGCGCCGGGGCTGTCGACGGCCATCTCGAGGTCCCAGGCCGCCAGGGTCCCGCGCAGCAGCTCCGCGGTCGGTGAGACCTCCGGGAGCGCGGCCAGGGCCTCCAGCAGGGCCTCGGCCCCGAGCTGGCGGACGTCGGTCAACGGCCGGATCGCGTCGTCGGCGCTCCAGTCGTCGCGCTCGTCCAGCAGCTGGCTGATCCGGTCGGCTCGCCAGGGCTCGGCGAAGTGACTGCTGATCGCGTCGTACGCCGGCGTGGTGCGCTCGTTGGCGGTGACCACCCGGCCCTGGTCGCCGGGGTCGACCACGGGCATCTCGTCGACCCAGCCGGTCCACACGTGGCGGGGCTCGGCTGCGGGCACGATGCCGAAGCGGTTCGCGAGGTCGCGCTCGGGCACCCTGCCGGCCACGCGGTGCCGCACGACGCCGGCCGTGTCGGCGACCACCCAGTTGTTCAGTGGCTCCACCCAGTGCTCGAGGGCCGCCTCGACCTCGGTGACGCTGCGGGAGCGGAGCAGGGGCAGCAGGGCGCCGAAGCCGAGGTCGCCCAGGGCGTACGACGCCGTGCGCAACGCGACCGGCTGGTCGTCGAAGACGATCGGTCCGCGCTCGGTGACCACGACCTCGATCACCTCGGGCTCGTCGTCGAGGACGTCGATGGTCTCCTCACGCACCTCGACCGGTGCCCAGCCGTCCGGGCCCAGGGCCGACAGGACGCCGTCGCGGACCTCGAGCTGCTCGGCGTACAGGTCCTGGTAGTCGCCCATCGCGTTGGTCAGGCCCCAGGCCACGGAGCCGGTGTGGCCGAAGTGCTGGATGCCCGGGACACCGGGGAAGGTGAACCCGACGACGTCGAAGTCGGGGCAGGCCAGGTGGGTCTGGAGGTAGACGTTGGGCGCCTCGAAGACCCGGTGCGGGTCGCCGGCCACGATCGGTGAGCCGGTGGCCGTGCGTGCACCGGTCAGCGCGAACGCGTTGGATCCTGCGGCCGCCGGCGGCTCGACCGACAGGGCGCGCAGACCGGCGGGGCCGAGTCGCCGCGCGACGCGGTCGCGCCACAGCTTCGAGGGGTAGGAACCGAACTGCACCTGCTGCACGAGGAAGACGCCGAGCGGGGTCCACGGCATCCAGCGCCGGTCGCGGAACGCCACGTTGATGCCGTCGGTGAAGGCGACCAGGAAGTCACGGGTCTCGTCGTCGACGGTGTCGAACGCGCGCTGGGCCAGCGCGTCGATCCCCGCACGACGCGAGAAGCGGTCCCACTCGAGCCCGGCCGGACCGAGGTGGGCCGCGGTCCCACCCTCGCTGCGCAACCTCTCGAGCTCGATCTGGGCCGCCCGGGCCCGGGCCATCTCGTGCCCCTGCGCGAAGGCCAGCTCCTCGAGCGAGTCGGCCCTGATGTGCGGGATGCCGAAGGCGTCGTGGATCACCTCGGAGCTCATGAGCCGGGCCTGCACAGCGGTGGGGTGTTCACGTCCCAACCCTTCCAGCACCCACGGGATTGGCCAACTCTCCAGCGAACATCAGGGATGCCGCCTGGTCGGCCAGGTCCACCATCTGCAGGGTGTTGCGCAGCTGCAGCCGGTTCAGGCAGCTGTGCCGGAACGTGGCCCGGGTGAGGTCGTGCCTCGCGGCCGCGTCAGCCAGCTCGGGGTGGTCGGCGAGGTGCCGGTCGAGGCAGGCCCGCACCTCGGACCAGAAGGCGGACCCGGGGAGGACACCGTCCTCGTCGAGGATCGTGGCCAGGTGTCGGAAGAAGCCGTCGAAGACGTCGGTGTGGATGGCCAGCGACTGCTCGTCGACGGGGACCGAGGCCCGGATCCGCTCGACCTCGGGCGGCAGGGCCAGGTCTCCCATCACGGCGACCTCCTCCCCGATGTCCTTCATGAACATCGCCACCGGTGTGTGGTCGCGGATCACCATGACCAGGTTCTCCCCGTGGGGCATGAACGCCAGGTCGTAGCGCAGGAGGCAGTGCACCAGGGGACGCAGGTAGGCGTCGAGATAGCTGCCCAGCCACTCCTGGGGACTGCGCCCGGACGCGGCGACCATCGCCGACGCCAACGACGACCCCTTGGCGTCGCGGTGCAGCAGCGAGGCCATCGTGGCCAGGCGTTCGCCATCGGCCAGCTTGGGCAGTGGGCTCTCGCGCCACAGGGCGGCCAGCATCTTCTGGTAGGGCGAGGTGGCACCCAGGGCGTGGAACGCGTCGCCCGTGTAGCCGATCGCAGCGCACTCACGCAGCACCCGGAAGCCCCGTGCCCGCAGCTCCTCGTCGCCCGCGACCAGGTCGTGCACCCAGTCGTTGATGGCCGGCGTGACCGCCATGTACTTCGGGGAGAGCCCTCGCAGGAAGCCCATGTTCTGGATCGCCAGTGCGGTCTTCACGTAGTGCCGCTCGGGCGCGCTGGTGTTGAAGAACGTGCGGATCGACTGCTGGGCGCGGTAGTCGTCGTCACCTTCGCCGAGGAACACGATGTCGCGCCGGGCCACGTCGGGCGCGAACGTGATCGTCACGCGGTTGATCCACTGCCAGGGGTGCAGCGGGAGGTAGAGGTAGTCCGCCGCGGCGAGACCGAGGTCGGCCAGGGCAGTCGCGAAGCGACGCAGCGTCCCCGCACCCAGCTCGTCGCGGTAGAGGTCGTCCTCGGTGAGCCCGCTGCCCAGCGACAGGGCGGCCAGCGAGCGGCGTACGGCCACCCAGACCAGTCGCACCGCGCTGCCCGTCTCCGGGGCGTACGCCGCGTAGTCGTCGCTGCCGTAGCCGATCCGGCCGTTGTTGGCCACGAATGCGGGATGCCCTTCGGTCATCGCCGCCTCGATCTCCTGGTGGTCGGCGTGCAGCAGCTCCTCGACGGTGGTCGTGGAGTGCTCGAGCTTCCACGCGCACGACGCCAACGTGCTGGCCACCTCCTCGAGATAGGTCGGCAGCAGCGCGTCGGGGATCCCCAGCACCGGCGCGAACTCGACGAGGAACTGCTGGACGTCGAGCGGACGCTCCTCGTCGTCGACGGTGCGGACGAGAGAGTCGCGGTCGATGCTCCAGTGCTCCAGCTCGTGCCGTCGCGCGACGAAGCCGTAGCGCACCGAGCCGTCCGGGGAGTCGAGGGAGAACGTGGTTCCACGTGGAACCGGCGTCAGCAGCCGTTCGTGGGAGAACTCCGCAATCGCCTTGCAGACGAGGGATCTCTGCGCCGCTGCGAGGTTCTCGGGGGTCAGGTGGGAGACGTCGACGTTCATGCGGGGGCTCCCAGGCGTGCGGCGGCGTAGGCGGAGCGGGTGCAGGAGGACAGTGCCGCGGTCTTGTGGCCGAGGTCCACCTCGCGCTCGACCACGAAGCCCGCGCCGGCGTTGATCGTTGCGATCTTCTCGTTGCGCACGTCGGGCTCGACGACCACGCGCTGCACGGCGGGGTCGTCGAAGCAGAAGTCCATCACTGCGCGGAAGACGTCGGTGGTGAACCCCGGCCGGTGGGCCGACGGAGGTGCCACCAGCACGTGCATGCCCAGGTCTCCTGCGACGACCTCGGGCAGGCCGGCGAGGGGTCCGTGGCGCGGGTCGTAGGTCTCGGCGAGGAACTGGGGCACCCCGTCGGCCCGTCCCAGCCAGGCGTGGTGGTGTGGATCCGCGGTGATCGCGTCGTACTCGCGGGCCACCTCCTCGAGGGTGGCGCCCTGCATCTCCCAGAAGACGGAGCGCGGATGGGTCACCCACGCGTGCAGCAGCGGGAGGTCCCGCTCGACGGCCAGTGGTTCGAGGGTGAGCCTCATCGGGTGCCTCCGGGGTGTCCGCCGCGCAGGTGGTCGGGGACGCCGAACTCCTGGAACGCGATCCGCTTCTCCACCGGGTAGACCTCGCGGCCGAGCATCGCTGCGATGATCACCGAGTTGCGGTGCGCACCCATCCCGAGGTCCGGTGCGACGAAGCCGTGCGTGTGCTCCTCGGCGTTCTGCACGAAGATCTCGTCGCCGGCGCTGTCGATCGCATGGGTCGACGAGGCCAGGAAACGACCGTGGTCGTCCCAGCGGATCCGGTCGCGGACGGGGGAGAGGAACGCCGGCACCTCGCGGCCGTAGCCGGTGGCGAGGACCAGCCCCTGCGTCTCGAGCGAGAAGTGCTCGTCCTGCTCGACGTGGTGGAGCTCGAGGCGGGTGCCGCCGGCCACGTGCTCGGCGCCGGTGACGGCGGTGTTGGTGACCAGGGTGGTGCGCGTGCCGCCCTGCACCTCACGGCGGTAGAGCTCGTCGTAGATCGCGTCGATCGTCTCGGAGCTGATGCCCTTGTAGAGCGAGCGTTGCTCCCGCAACAACGTGTCGCGGACACCGGGCGGGAGGTCCTGGAAGTACGCCGAGTACTCCGGTGACGTCAGCTCCAGGGTCAGTTTGGTGTACTCCATCGGGAAGAAGCGGGGCGATCGGGTGACCCAGTTCAACGTGTAGCCGTGCTCGTCGATTCCGGCCAGCAGGTCGGCGTACACCTCGGCGGCGCTCTGGCCGCTGCCCACGACGGTGATCGACTCGAGCCGCTGCAGCTCTGCCCTGCGGTGGAGGTAGTCGGCCGAGTGGCAGGTGACCGTGCGCTCCTCGTTGGTCGAGCGGCCCGCGAGGAACGAGCGGGTTGTGTCGAGACCCAGGACCCCGCGCGCCACCTCCGGGACGTAGGGCTGGGTGCCGGTGCCCAGCACCAGCCGGCGGCCACGGTGGACCTCTCCGCCGGCGGTCGTGACGACGTACGCCGTGCCGTCGTGCTCGACCCGGGTGACCGGGGAATCGAAGCGCACGGAGTCGAGGCGTTCGGCGGCCCAGCGGCAGTAGTCGCTGAACTCGCGGCGCAAGGGGTGGAACGACTCGCGGATGTAGAACGGGTAGAGCCGCCCGACCTCCTTGAGGTGGTTGAGGAACGAGAAGCGCGAGGTCGGGTCGGCCATCGTGACCAAGTCGGCCATGAAGGGCACCTGGAGGGTGGCGTCGTCGAGCAGCATCCCCGGGTGCCAGTCGAAGTGGGAGCGGGCCTCGAGGAAGATCCCGTCGAGGTCGTCGATCGGGTCGGTGAGAGCAGCCAGGCCGAGGTTGAAGGGACCCAGGCCGATCGCGACGAAGTCCTTCATCGGTCCGCCCCCATCAGCATCTCGGCGCCCGCGGCGCGTACCTGGTCGACGATCCCGAGGATGTCGAGGGCGGTGGCCAGCGGGTTCAGCAGGGTGAACTTGAGCCAGACCTCGCCGTTGACCTTGGTCGAGGCGACCATCGAGCGACCGCTGGCGAAGAGCGCCGAGCGGATCCGGGTGTTCAGCTCGTCGACGCGGGTGGGATCCAGGTGGTGGGGGCGGTAGCGGAAGACCACCGTGCTCAGGGTGGGCTCGGCGGCCACCTCGACGTCGGCGCAGCGCACCAGCGCGGCGTGCACCTCGCCGGCCAGGTCGATCACGGTGTCGAAGTAGTCCCCGATCGTGTCTGGGCCCATGATCCGCAGGGTCAGCCACAGCTTCAGGGCATCGAAGCGCCGCGTGGTCTGCAGGGACTTGTCGACCTGGTTGGGGTGCGCTGCGTCCTTGGGGTTGAGGTAGTCGGCGTGCCAGGTGACCGGGTGCAGCGTCGCGGCGTCGCGCACGATGATCGCGCTCGCGGAGACCGGCTGGAACCACGTCTTGTGGTAGTCCACGGTCACCGATTCGGCCCGCTCGATCCCGCCGAGCAGGTGCCGGCGCCGTTGCGAGGCGAGCAGCCCGCCGCCGTAGGCCGCGTCGACGTGGAACCACGTGGCGTAGGCGTGGCACAGGTCGGCGACGTCGTCCAGTGGGTCGATCGCACCGAAGTCGGTGGTGCCCCCGGTGGCCACCACGGCCATCGGCACGAGGTCGTCGGCCACGCAGCCGGCCAGGGCGTCGGCCAGTGCCGAGGCCTGCATCCGGTGCTGGGCATCGACCGGGATGCAGACCACGGCGTCGTCGCCGAGGCCCAGCAGCCGTGCTGCCTTCTGCACGCTGAAGTGGCCGTCGGTCGAGGTGAAGATGCGCAGCCGGTCGAGGCCGTGCGAGGCGGCACGGTCACGGGCCAGGTGGAGGGCCTGCAGGTTGGACTGGGTGCCGCCGCTGGTGAAGATGCCGTCGGCGGAGCCCTCCGGGAACCCGATGCGGTTCGCCGTCCAGTCGACCAGGTGGCGTTCCATGAAGGTGCCGCCGATGCTCTGGTCGTAGGTGTCGAGGGAGGAGTTCACCGACGAGACGAACAGCTCGGCGACCAGTGCGGGGATCACGATCGGGCAGTTCAGGTGGGCGGCGTACCCGGTCTCGTGGAACCAGACGGCGTCGTCGAGGTAGAGCTTCGACATCTCCGCCAGGGCGGCGGCGGTGTCGCCCAACGGTGCGTCGAGGTCGACGTCGGCCACCAGCTTGGCGGCGAGCTCGGGGGCCGTGCCGTTCGACGGGCCGGTGACGGAGCGCAGCTGGCGGGACAGGTGGTCGATGCCGGTGAGCAGCGAGGTCGCCCAGGCGTCGGAGTTGATCGGGTGGAACAGGTGGTGCGCGGAGGCTGATGGGGTCACCGCGAACTCCTTCCGAGAATAAGGTTAGGCTTACCTTAGTGACCCGGACGGGGCGTTTGTCGAGGGGGTGGGCATGTGACGTGGATCGCATCGAGGCCGCTCGACGGTCGCGCCATACTGGCGCCATGACGGCGTCGCGGCTCTCCACCTTCAGCCATGCGGGACTCACCTTCGACGTGATCGACGAGGGCCCGATCGACGGCCCGGTGGCAGTCCTGCTGCACGGCTTCCCGCAGCGCGCCTCCTCGTGGAACGGTGTCGCCGGACTGCTCCACGGCCAGGGCATCCGCACCGTCGCCCCCGACCAGCGTGGCTACTCGCCGCGGGCCCGCCCACGCGGCCGGTCGGCGTACCGGCTGGGCCACCTGGCCGCCGACGTCAACCAGCTGATCGACACCCTCGACGCCGGGCCGGTGCACCTGGTCGGCCACGACTGGGGCGCGGTCGTGGCCTGGGCCGTGGCCACGGACCCGGCCCGGGTGCGCTCGCTGACCGCGGTCTCGGTCGCGCACCCGACCGCGTTCCTGCGCTCGATGCTGGGCGCCCAGGCCGCGAAGAGCTGGTACATCGGTGCCTTCCAGCTGCCGCGCCTTCCGGAGAAGCTGCTCTCCGACCCGCGCCGGGCCGGACGGTTCCTCGGCGGCTCCGGGATGACCCGTGGGATGACCGAGACCTACCAGCGCGACATCGTCGACCACGGCGCCCTGCCCGGGGCGTTGAACTGGTACCGCGCCCTGCCGCTGACCGACCCGCGCGCGGCGACGGGCCGGATCAGCGTGCCCACGACGATGGTGTGGAGCGACCGGGACGTGGCGCTGGGTCGCAGGGGCATCGACCTCACCGAGGAGTACGTCGACGCGCCCTACTCACTGCACGTGCTCGGGGGCGTGTCGCACTGGATCCCCGACGAGGCTCCCGACGTGCTGGCCGAGATCGTGTGTGAGCGGATCGACTCGGTCGAGAATGGCGGCTCCTGAGCCGCGGGGCACTACCTTGGTCACATGACTGACCCTGAAATCGATGCTGTCCCGACCTTCGACGAACTCGGGCTCGATGAACGGGTGCTCAAGGCGCTCAAGAAGATCGGCTACGAGTCACCGTCCCCCATCCAGGCGGCCACGATCCCGCCGCTGCTCGAGGGGCGCCACGTCGTCGGCCTCGCGCAGACCGGGACCGGCAAGACCGCGGCCTTCGCGCTGCCGATCCTCTCCCAGCTCGACCTGAAGCAGAAGACCCCGCAGGCGCTGGTGCTCGCACCGACCCGCGAGCTGGCGCTGCAGGTCTCCGAGGCCTTCGGCCAGTACGCCGCCAACCTGAACGGCGTGCACGTGCTCCCTGTCTACGGCGGCCAGGGATACGGCGTCCAGCTCTCGGCCCTGCGCCGCGGAGTGCACATCGTGGTCGGCACCCCCGGCCGCATCATGGACCACCTCGAGAAGGGCACGCTCGACCTGTCCGAGCTGCGCTTCCTGGTGCTCGACGAGGCCGACGAGATGCTCAAGATGGGCTTCGCCGAAGACGTCGAGACGATCCTCAAGGACACCCCCGACACCAAGCAGGTGGCGCTGTTCTCGGCCACCATGCCGTCGCAGATCCGTCGGATCTCCAAGAAGTACCTCACCGACCCGGTCGAGGTGACGGTCAAGAACAAGACCACCACCGCGGCCAACATCACCCAGCGCTACATGACGGTGTCGTGGCCGCAGAAGGTCGACGCGCTCACCCGCATCCTCGAGATCGAGAACTTCGAGGCGATGATCATCTTCGCCCGGACGAAGTCGGCCACCGAGGAGCTGGCCGAGAAGCTGCGCGCCCGTGGCTTCTCCGCGATCGCGATCAACGGTGACGTCGCCCAGAACCAGCGCGAGCGCACGATCAACCAGCTCAAGGCCGGCAAGCTCGACATCTTGGTCGCCACCGACGTCGCCGCCCGTGGCCTCGACGTCGAGCGGATCAGCCACGTCGTCAACTTCGACATCCCGACCGACACGGAGTCCTACGTCCACCGCATCGGCCGCACCGGCCGCGCGGGACGCTCCGGCGACGCGATCTCGTTCATCACGCCGCGTGAGCGCTACCTGCTCAAGGCGATCGAGAAGGCCACCCGCCAGACGCTGACGCAGATGCAGATGCCGACGGTCGAGGACATCAACACCACGCGCCTCTCGCGCTTCGACGACTCGATCACCGAGGCCCTGGCCTCGGAGAACGTCGACTTCTTCCGCGATGTCGTCAACCACTACGTCAAGGAGCACGACGTCCCGGAGATCGACGTCGCTGCCGCCCTGGCCGCGGTGATGCACGCCAACACCCCGCTGCTGCTCGACCCGGAGCCCGTGCGCCCGGCCCGCGAGTTCAAGGAACGCCCCGAGCGCACCGAGCGTCCTGACCGCGGACCGCGCAAGGAGCGCTCGTTCAGCCGACGCAGTGACGTCCCGCTGTCGACGTACCGGATCTCGGTCGGCAAGCGGCACAAGGTCGAGCCGCGCCAGATCGTGGGCGCCCTGGCCAACGAGGGTGGCCTGCAGCGCAGCGACTTCGGCAAGATCGACATCCGCGCCGACCACTCCATCGTCGAGCTGCCCACCGACCTGCCCTCCTCCGCGTGGGACTCCCTGCGTGGCACCCGCATCTCGGGCAAGCTCATCGAGCTGAGCAGGGCCGAGGGTGAGGTCGCCGGCGGTCGCCCCAAGCGTTCCTACGACGACCGCGGTCCGAAGAAGTTCGACAAGAAGCCGCGCCACAAGCACCGCGACTGACCCTGCGGCGCGCTGCCCGGCTGGGTCAGCGCTTCAGGCCGAACATCCGGCTCGTGATCCTCTCCACCACGCCACGGGGCGCGAGCCGGCGCAGCGCGAAGACCGCCGGCGCCATGCTGCCGCGCGCGTAGAGAGACCTCGGCTCGTCCTCCTCGACCGCGGCGACGATCGTCTCGGCGACCGCCTCGGCGCTGATGCCCCTGGACTCCTTGGCGTCGAGCACGTCGATGACCGTGTCGCACTCCGCCCTGAAGGGCGAGTCGTCGGCGACGTACTTCGTGCGTCGCTGGCTGATGCCGGTGTTGATCGATCCGGGCTCCACGGTCGTCAGCCACACGCCGTGGGGCGACAGCTCCGGGCGGGCGGCCGTGGCGAACGCCCTGATCGCGGCCTTCGTCGCGGCGTACGACGACCGGTAGGGCAGCGGGAAGCTGGCGATCATCGACCCGACCATCACCACCCGGCCGTGGCCGCGCTCGCGCATGCCGGGAAGCACGAGCTGGGTGAGCTGGACCGGGCCCAGGACGTTGAGCTGGAACAGTCGGTCGAGCGCATCGAGGGGCAGCTCCTCGAAGGCGCCCGACTGGGACTCACCGGCGTTGTTGACCAGCACGTCGACCGTCCCGGCTGCTTGCGCGCAGGCCACGATCGACTCCCGCGACTCGAGGTCGAGGGCCAACCACTCGATGCCGTTGACCTCAGGCGCGGTTGCCGGATTGCGGCTGGTGCCGATGACCCGGAATCCCCTGTCCCGCAAGGCGGTTGCCGTCGCCTTCCCGATGCCGGAGGAGGCGCCGGTGACCAGGGCGGTGGGCGCCATCACAGGTCCCGAGCCAGCGCCAGGCCGGCCGCCCGGCCCGAGAAGATGCAGCCGCCGAGGAAGGTGCCCTCGAGGGCGTTGTGGCCGTGCACGCCGCCACCGCCGAAGCCGGCCACCTCGCCCGCGGCGTAGAGGCCGGCGATCGGCGAACCGTCGGCGCCGACCACCTGGGAGTCGAGGTTGGTCTGGATGCCGCCCAAGGTCTTGCGGGAGAGGATGTTGAGCCGCACCGCGATCAGCGGACCGTTGGCCGGATCGAGGATCTCGTGCGGCGGCGCGACCCGGATCAGCTTGTCGGTGCGAGAGTGGCGCGCGTTGCGGATCGCCATCAGCTGCATGTCCTTGGAGAAGGCGTTGCCGAGCTGGCGGTCGCGCTCGACGACCTGCTTCTCGAGGTGTGCGGCGTCGATCTCGGCGCCGTCGCGACCGAGCCGGTTCATCCCCGCGACGAGCTCCTCGATCGTGTCGGCGACGACGAAGTCCTCGCCGTGCTCCTTGAACTTCTCGACCGGACCCGGCGCACCCTTGGCCAGGCGCGACTGCAGCATGAACTTGAGGTCGCGCCGCGTGATGTCGGGGTTCTGCTCGGAGCCCGAGAGCGCGAACTCCTTCTCGATGATCTTCTGGGTCAGCACGAACCAGGAGTAGTCGTGGCCGGTGGCCAGGATCTCCTTCATCGTGCCGATCGAGTCGAAGCCCGGGAAGTTGGGCGAGGGCAGCCGGTTGCCGAGGGCGTCGAACCACAGCGACGACGGGCCGGGGATGATGCGGATCGCGTGGTCGGGCCAGATCGGGTCCCAGTTGTGGATGCCCTCGGTGTAGGCCCACATCCGGTCCTTGTTCACCAGCTGGGCGCCGGCCTGCTCCGAGATCGCCAGCATCCGGCCGTCGACGTGGGCGGGCACACCCGCGATCATGTGCTTGGGCGCCGGGCCGAGTCGATCGGTGGGCCAGTTCTTGCGCATCAGCTCGAAGTTGTGGCCGATGCCGCCGGAGGTCACCACGACCGCAGCCGCACGGTGCTCGAAGTCGCCAACCACCTCGCGCGACGACCTCACACCACGCTCGGCAGTGCTCGGCTCGAGCACCGAGCCGCGTACGCCGACCACCGCACCGTCCTCGGTGATGATCTCGTCCACCTGGTGCCGGAACGCGAACCGGACCAGGCCGTTGGCCTCGGCAGCCACGACGGGCTTCTCGAAGATCTCCACCACCGCCGGGCCGGTGCCCCACGACAGGTGGAAGCGCGGGACCGAGTTGCCGTGGCCGCTGGCCGAGCCGGAACCGCGCTCCGCCCAGCCGACGAACGGGAGGAACTTCAGGCCCAGCTCGCGCACGTAGTCGCGCTTGCCGGACGCCGCCCACGCGACGTACGCCTCCGCCCATCGGCGGCCCCACACGTCCTCGTCGTCCGGGCGGTCGAAGGCCGCCGACCCGAGCCAGTCCTGCATCGCCAGCTCGGGTGAGTCCTTGATGCCCATGCGTCGCTGCTCGGGCGAGTCGACGAAGAACAGCCCGCCCAGCGACCAGAACGCCTGGCCCCCGAGGTTGTGGCGGTTCTCCTGCTCGACGACGAGCACCTTCCTGCCGGCGCGGGTCAGCTCGTGGGTCGCGACCAGGCCGGCCAGCCCGGCGCCCACGACGATGACGTCGGGCGTGAAGTCGGTCGAGGCCGAGGGGACGGGGTCAACAGCTGCGGAGTCGCTCACGATGCCCGAATCTAGCCGATTCTCTACTGGCCGGTAGGCAACGGGGGCCGACGATCGCGGGACCTGCGCACGCATCTGGCCGACAAAGTCGTCCAACTGCATGTTCAATGGCCACGTGACCCTTCCCGTTCTGCTGGTCCTCGGTGCCGGACCCGGTGTCGGCGCAGCCGTGGCCAGCCGCTTCCACGACGACGGGTACCGCGTGGTGCTGGCCGCCCGGAACATCGTCCGCCTCGCGGCGCTGGCCGACGAGCTGCGGGGCGCCGGCGCCAAGATCGAGACCGTCCGGGTGGACCTCACCGACGAGGCCGGCGTACGCCGCGTGGTCGAGGAGGTCGGACGCAGCCACGGCCACATCGACGTGCTGCACTTCAACCCGAGCGCCTGGCGGCAGCAGGATCCTCTCGGGCTCGGGGTCGAGGAGCTGATCGGGGACCTCCGGCTCGGCGTGGCCCCGTTGCTTCCCGCGGTCCAGGCGGCCCGGCCCTGGATGCCGGCGGGGGCCAGGATCGTGACCACCGGGAGCGCCGCCGCCGACAAGCCGTGGCACGAAGCGGCCGCGCTCGGTGTGCAGAAGGCGGCGCTGCGCAACCTGGTCACCAGCCTCGACACCACGCTGGCCCCGGACGGGATCCGGGCGGTGAACGTGCAGGTGGACGGCGTGCTCTCTTCCACGGGCACCTTCACGCCGAAGAACGTGGCGGCCGCCATCCACTCCGCGGTTCGTCGGGAGGGCGCCTGGACGTCCTTGGTCCACTACCCGGCCTGACCGCACCGCTCGCGAGTCGCTGGGCAGGAGTGCCTCCTTCGTCCTACTGTGACCTGGGCCACGTGTGGGGAACACGTCAAGGAGTCACTGCATGAAGTGGAAGTCCACGGGCGGCCTTGCGCTGTCCGCATCGGTCCTGGCCCTGGTCGGCAGCCTGCTCACCGCCCCACCGGGCAGCGCGGCCGCTGCTCCGTCGTACGTCGCCCTCGGTGACTCGTACGCGTCCGGCACCGGCACCCGCAGCTACATCGCCGACGGCACCAGCTGCAAGCGGTCGACGTACGCCTATCCGTCGTTGATCGCGGCCGCCCGCGGCTACAGCCTGAACTTCCGGGCCTGCTCGGGGGCGCGGATCCCCGACGTCACCACCAACCAGCTGGGCGCGCTCTCGTCGACCACGCGCTACGTCACGATCTCGATCGGCGGCAACGACGCCGGGTTCGCCGACGTGCTCACCGAGTGTGCGATGCCCGGCTGGATGAGCGACTGCAACGGCGCCATCGACGGTGCGCAGGCCTACATCAACAACACGCTGCCGGGGAAGCTCTCGTCGCTCTACGCCTCGATCCGGAGCAGGGCTCCCTACGCGAAGGTGGTCGTGGTCGGCTATCCGCGCATCTTCATGGGCGAGGACTGCAACGCCTTCACCTGGTTCTCGCCGGCGGAGGAGACCCGGCTCAACGCCACCGCCGACCTGCTGAACAGCCGGACCTCCGCGCAGGCGTCGGCCAAGGGCTTCTCGTTCGCGAACCCGACGAGTCGGTTCATCGGGCATGCGGTGTGCGACGACCCGGAGTGGATCAACGGGCTCTCGGACCCATCGACGAGTCCTACCACCCCAACAAGGCAGGCCATGCCTCCGGCTACACGCCGACGGTGAGCCCGGTCCTGACCGGGAACTCGCTGACCGTCACCTCCGCGGTCAAGGCGCGGGCCCGAGCCGGTGCCGACGAGCAGGCCGCACTGCAGCGGGAGTACGCCGAGGCGGACGCCACGATCGAGCCCGAGTCGGTGGTCGCACCCGACCTGACCTCGCCCCGGGCGAAGGCGGCGGCCGAGCGGGCCGGGATCGACCTCGATCGGTGGATCGCCCGGCACTGACCCCCGCCCGGACATGGAGGGAGCCCCGCAGCCGACGACGGCTGCGGGGCTTCCTGTCCTGTCGGTTCAGGTGGGTCCTGTGGGTTCAGGTCACGCGGGGGTCAGAGGCGCCAGCAGCTCGAGAGCGCGGGCAGGCCGGCGAATCGCGCTTCCAGGAAGGCGAACGACTCGGGATAGCTGTGCAGGGCACCACCGATGTGGGTGGGTGCCATGTTGGTGGAGAAGCGCACCGTCGCGCCACGGTTGCACCAGCGCACCGCGGCGCCGCGCCCGACGGCGTAAGGGATCACGTCGTCGAGGAGGCTCTGGGTGACGAGCACCGGTGCGCTGGGCCTGCGGTTGCCGATCAGCTGCTCGCCGACGGCCGTGCGGAAGGGCTCCGCGGCCAGGTAGTCGGTCAGTGGTCGCCCGTCCTTGGTGAGCGTCCTGGACTGGGTGAAGCCGAACTCCCCGATGGAGGCGAAGAGGCACTGCCCGGCGAGGTCCTGCATCGCGTCGAGGCCCTTGGCGTTGAGGTAGGACGGCAGGTCGATGCCGTAGGTCTCGGCCAGCCCGCCCACGGCGTAGCCGAGGAAGCCGAAGTAGAGGGAGCCGTCGAGGTTGTCGGCAACAGCACCGAGGTCGGCGGGGATCGCGCCGGCGACGGTGCCCTTGACGTCGAGCTCCGGGGCGTAGGTCGCCTCGAGCTCGGCGGCCGAGGCCGCGGCGCCACCACCTTGCGAGTAGCCGGTGATGGCCACCGGGCCGCTGTCAGGAAGGTTGGCGGCAGGCAGTCGCTGGGCTGCCCGGATGCTGTCGAGCACAGCTCGGCCCTGCACCTCGCGACTCATGTAGGTGTGCACTCCCTCGGTGCCCAGGCCCTGGTAGTCGGTGACGACGACGCCGTAGCCACGCGCCACCAGGCCGGCGATGAAGGCGCCCTCGTACTCACTGCCCCCCGACAGCTGCCGCGAGGGGGCGCACTGGTCGCCGAGGCCCTGGGTGCCGACCGCATAGGCGACGAGCGGGCGCTGTCCCGGGCCGGACCAGGCGGAGCTGGGGGTGATCACGGTGCCGGTCACCGCGATCGGGGTGTTGTTCCGATCGGTGCTGCGGTACATGATCCGCTGGACCGAGGCGTCGACCTTGATCGCGTGCAGCGGGTCGAGGTAGAACGTGGACGGCTCCGAGCGGACCACGTCCCCGTTGCCCGCCGGCAGGGTGGACGGGGTGTCGTAGAACGAAGGGCTCTCGTCGGCGTTGGCCGTCGGAGCGGCCAGCTGCATCGGGGCGGCGATGGTGGCCGCCGCGATGGTGGCGGTGAGGAGTCTTCTCCAGTGCATGCTTCCTTCTCTCCGGCTACCGGGCACCCCCCACGAGTCCCTCCCGCTGCCCGGCAGCCGGGAATCACAATGACGCCTGCGGCCCGTGAGCGGAACTGGAGTTCCTGACACAACTCGCCTTTCCCGCACTGTGACGCGTCACAAGGCCGCTCGCCTCCTGGGCTCGCCTCCCTCGACGAACCGGCGGACCACCAACGCCGCGCGGATCAGTTGGCGACCCTCGGGGGCGTTCGGATCGAGGCCGGTGAGCTCCCGGACTCGTCGTAGGCGGTAGTCGAGGGTGTTGGGGTGCACGTGGAGCCTGCTGGCAGTCGGCGCGCGGCGGTGCGACTCCTCGACGTACGTCGTCAGGGTCTGCAGCAGCTCCCGGTTCTCCGAGATGGGTGCGAGCAGGTCGAGGAGGGCCGAGCGGGCGGGGCCGGGCCGGGTGACCTGGACCTCCAGGAGCATCGCCGACGGGTACCACCCGACCCGCAACGGTTATGCGAAGGGCATGGCGGCCGCCGTCCGGAGTGTCATCGGCTGACGGCCGGACGACGTGCGGGCCGGGGGAAAGCATGAGAGACTGAAGATGAACAGAAAGTGAACACGAGGTGTCTCATGCGCAGCAACAACCTGAACGGCCGCCCCACCATGACCTGGGTCGAGGTCAAGGACGCTGACGGCAGCACGCACCTGGAGGCTCGCTGGAGCGTCGTCAGCCAGACGCCCGCAGTCGCCCCGCACGCCGCCTGACGCAGTCTTCGTCTCCAGAGCCGGCCCGCCACCCAGTGGCGGGCCGGCTCTGCGCGGGGGGCAGGATGCCTCGCATGCGCGCCCACCTGCGGGATCTCTCCGAGAGACTCGGCCCCGGCACGCTGCGCGACATCCTGCTGGTGAACCTGGCCGTCGGCATCGTCGGTGTCTCCTACGGCGCGATAACGGTCGGTGAAGGGCTGCCGTTGTGGGCTCCCAACCTGATGTCGGTCGTCGTGCTCGGTGGTGCCAGCCAGTTCCTGTTCACCGGCATCGTCGCCTCCGGGGGCAGTCCCGTCGCCGCCGTGCTGGCCGGCCTGCTGGTCAATGCCCGACACCTGCCGTTCGGCTTCGCGCTGGCCGACAGCGTGCGCAACAGGCCCTTGCTGGGCTCCTACCTGATGATCGACGAAGTGGTTGCCTTCGCCCTGGTGGAGCGAGATGCCGAGCGACGCCGCCTGGTTTTCTTCACCTGCGGCACCTGCCTGTGGATCTTCTGGAACATCGGTTCCCTGATCGGCGGGTTGCTCGGCAACGCCATCGACAACACCGACGCCTTCGGCCTCGACACAGCGTTCCCCGCGGTGCTCATCGCCCTGGTCATGCCGGCGCTGCGCGATCGGCGTACCCGGGTCGTGGCGGTCGTCGGCGCCCTCGTCGCGGTCGGCGCCACCCCCTTCGTGCCGACCGGGGTCGCGGTGCTCCTCGCCCTCACGGCCCTGGTGCTGATGCCGGTGCTGCGCACGTCCGACGGCCCCGTCCCCGGGCGTCGGGACCTGCCGGGGGGTGGGGCGGGATGATCTCGACGCCGGTGCTGATCGGCTCCGCCGTCCTGCTCGGCCTGGGCACCTTCGCGTTCCGCGCGGCCGGGCCGCTCCTGCATGCGCGCGTGCAGGTCAGCCCTCCGGTGCAGGCGCTGATGTCCATGTCGGCGACTGTCCTCCTGGTCGCCCTGGCCGTCACCGCGGCCGTCTTCGACGGTTCCGCTCCGGGTGGATGGGCCCGTGTCGCCGGGGTCACCGTCGCCGTCCTCCTGGCCTGGCGTCGAGCCCCCTTCGTCCTGGTCGTGCTGCTCGCCGCCGGTACCACCGCGGCCCTGCGCCTGCTCGGCCTGCCCTGACCCGCGACCTGCGCAGCAAGAATCCACGGTTCGCGGGGGCGGGCTAGGGTCGGAAGCATGAGTGCCGACACAGCCACCTTCGATGTCCTTGACCCCGTCGACGGATCGGTGCTCGGCCAGGTGCCCGACGCCACGGCCGAGGAAGCGCTCGCCGCGCTGGACCGGGCGGTTGCCGCGCAGGCCGGGTGGGCCGCCACGCCACCACGCGAGCGCAGTGAGATCCTGCGCCGTGCCTTCGACCTGGTCACCGAGCGGGCCGACGACTTCGCCCGCACGATCAGCCTCGAGATGGGGAAGCCGACCGCCGAGGGCAAGGCCGAGGTGACCTACGGCGCGGAGTTCCTGCGCTGGTTCTCCGAGGAGGCGGTCCGGATCCGCGGCAGCTGGCTGGACGCCCCGGCCGGTGGGTCGAAGCTGTTGACGCTGAAGAAGCCGGTCGGCCCGTGCCTGTTCGTGACGCCGTGGAACTTCCCGCTGGCGATGGGCACCCGCAAGATCGGGCCTGCCCTGGCCGCAGGGTGCACGGTGATCATCAAGCCCGCCTCGGCGACCCCGCTGACCATGGTCAAGCTGGCCGAGGTCTTCGACGAGGCGGGTCTCCCGAAGGACGTGCTCCAGGTGGTCACCTCGACGTCCTCGAAGGAGATCACCGCAGCCCTGATGGGTGACGACCGGCTGCGCAAGATCTCCTTCACCGGGTCCACGGCCGTCGGCAAGGGACTGGTCGAGCAGTCGGCCGGGAACCTGCAGCGGGTCTCGATGGAGCTCGGCGGCAATGCGCCCTTCCTGGTCTTCGACGACGCGGACGTCGATGCCGCGATCGAGGGTGCGATGGTCGCCAAGATGCGCAACATGGGGGAGGCCTGCACCTCGGCCAACCGGTTCCTCGTGCAGCGCGGAGTGGCCGAGGAGTTCAGCACCAAGCTCGCCGAGCGGATGGGCGCCCTCACGGTGGGGCGCGGCCAGGACGACGGCGTCGACGTCGGCCCACTGATCGACGAGAAGGCTGTCGCCGGCGTCAAGGAGCTCGTCGACGAGGCGGTCGAGGCCGGCGCCACCAAGGTCGTCGGTGGAGAGGTCGACGGCAACTTCTTCCCGCCGACCGTGCTGACCGACGTCCCCGCCGAAGCCCGCATCAACCGCGAGGAGATCTTCGGTCCGGTGGCCCCGATCAGCGTCTTCGACAAGGAGGAGGAGGCGATCGCGATGGCCAACGACACCGAGTACGGCCTCTCGTCCTACGTCTACACCCGCGACCTCGACCGCACGCTGAGGGTCGTGGAGTCCCTCGACTTCGGCATGGTCGGCGTGAACACCGGGCTGGTCTCCAACCCGGCGGCCCCCTTCGGCGGGGTCAAGGCGAGTGGCTTCGGACGCGAGGGCGGCTTCGAGGGCATCGAGGAGTACCTCAACACCACCTACGTGGGGATCTCCCACAAGGATTGAGGTGCGTGGCAGGCTGGGGCCATGGCAGACAATCCGCAGGGCACACCCGGACCTCCCACCACCATCGTTCTCTTCGGGGCCACCGGCGACCTGGCGCGGCGCAAGCTGCTGCCGGGCATGCTGCACCTGTGGCGCTCCGGGCTGCTGCCCCACATGCAGGTCGTCGGCACGTCGCTCGACGAGCACACCCGCGACTCGTTCATCGACTTCGCCCGCACGTCGATCGAGGAGTTCAGCGACGACGAGCAGGACAAGGACGAGTTCGAGGAGTTCGCCAAGCGGCTCTTCTGGGCCAACGACGGCCTCGACAACCTCCTGGCCGGGGTCGCGGAGGCGGAGGCCGACTGCGAGGACCCGCAGGCGCGGCTGCACTACCTGTCCGTGCCGCCGAAGGCCGCGCTGGCCGTCGTACGCCGTCTCGACGAGGCCGAGCTCGTCGAGAACAGCCGCATCGTCATGGAGAAGCCGTTCGGCACCGACCTCGCGTCGGCGAGGTCGCTGAACGACTCGATCCACGAGGTGTTCGCCGAGGACCAGATCTTCCGCATCGACCACTTCCTCGGCAAGGAGCCGGCGCTCAACATCCTCGCCCTGCGCTTCGCCAACGGACTCTTCGAGCCGATCTGGCACCGCAACCACATCGACCACATCCAGATCGACATCCCCGAGACGCTCGGCGTCGAGGGGCGTGCCGGCTTCTACGAGGGCACCGGCGCCTACCGCGACATGGTGGTCACCCACCTCTTCCAGGTGCTGGCCTTCATCGCGATGGAGCCGCCGGTGACCCTCGACGCGATGTCGATCAGCGAGGAGAAGCACAAGGTCTTCCGCTCGATGCTGCCGCTCGATCCGCACGACGTCGTGCGCGGGCAGTACGACGGCTACCGCGAGGAGGAGGGGGTCGACCCGCGATCCGACACCGAGACCTTCATCGCGCTGAAGTGCTTCGTCGACAACTGGCGGTGGGCCGACGTGCCGTTCTACCTGCGCACCGGCAAGAAGCTCGCCCAGGGCCAGCGGATCATCTCGATCGCCTTCAAGGAGCCACCCAAGTCGATGTTCCCCGAGGGGTCCGGCATCGGGGACCACGGCCCCGACCACCTGACCTTCGACCTGGCCGACACCTCCAAGCTGTCCTTGTCCTTCTACGGCAAGCGACCGGGGCCCGGCTTCGCGCTCAACAAGCTCTCGATGCAGTTCACCATGGAGGACTCCGGGTGGGCAGGCTCGCTGCTCGAGGCCTACGAGCGGTTGATCCTCGAGGCGGTCAAGGGCAACCGCACGCTGTTCACCACGGCCGAGGGCGTCGAGCGCCTGTGGGAGATCTCCGAGCCGGTGCTGAAGAACATGCCGCCGGTGCGGGCCTACCCGCAGGGCTCCTGGGGGCCGAACCAGATCCACCAGCTGATCGCTCCCGCGTCCTGGCGCCTGCCCTTCGAGCGCAAGTGGCGCGACGGCTGAGTCCTCGCTGATGGAGCCCTACGCCGAGGTCGTCGAGTCCTACTCGACCTTCGCCCTCGAGGCGAAGGACTCGGCGTGCTTCGTCGAGTGGTCGCTGGGGGTGGCCGACGACCGGGAGGTCCAGGACCTGATCCGCACCCTGCCCCCGGTCAAGCAGCAGCCCAACCTGGTCTTCGCTGCCGCCCGCTGGCACGGGGCTCCCGCCCCCGGCCCGTACGCCGGCTTCCGCCGCACGCTGCTGGAGCTCTGGGATGCCGTCCGTGCCACGATCCTGGTCCGTTCGACGCAGACCAACGAGGTCGGACGACTGGCCACCCTGCTGCCGGCGTTCGCCGGGATCGACGGGTTCAGCAAGCCGTTGGCGCTGATCGAGGTGGGCGCCTCTGCCGGGCTGAACCTGTTCCCCGACCGCTTCCGCTTCACGTGGGCGAGGCCCGACGGAACCACGCACCAGCTCGGTGACGGACCGGAGCTGGCCTGCCGGTTGCGCGCCGATGCGCCGTTGCCGGAGCGGCTGCCCCAGGTGGTGGCTCGGGCCGGCATCGACCTCAACCCGCTCGACGTCTCGGACCCAGATGCGATGGCCTGGTTGACGAACCTCGTCTTTCCCGAGCAGGAAGAACGGCGTGCACGCCTTCGACGTGCGATCGCGATCGCGGCCGCCGAGCCACCCGACCTGGTGCGTGGAAACCTGCTCGAGGAGCTTCCGGCGATGCTCGACGCCATGCCGGCGGAGGCCACCGCAGTGGTGTTTCACTCCGCGGTGATCGCCTACCTCGAGGAGGGCGACCGCCGGCGGTTCGCCGCGATGATGGCCGACCTCGTGGCCACCGGTCGGTGCCGCTGGGTGAGCAACGAGGGAGGCAACGTGCTGCCCGAGATCACCTCGACCGGGCCCTCACCCACGGAGCCCTGCTTCGTGCTCGGGATCGACGGCCGGTCGGTGGCATTCACCCACGGGCACGGCGCCTGGCTCGACTGGCACTGACCTGGATCACCCGGGTCAAGCGCCACGGTGCCATTCCTCGCTGCTGCGCCCCAAGTGGGCCAGCAACCGTTCGGCCGGATCGCCGCCGGCGACGGGCACTGCGGCGGCGAACCGCACACCCCGGTCCGCCGGGAGACCGCCGACTCGGCCACGGCGAGCAGGTCGCCGGCCAGCCCCGGGGGGAGTGGAGACCCGAGGCCGGTGGCCTGTCCGACGTCCCAGCCGTGGGCCGCGATCTCGAGCGCGCCCACGCGCAACAACAGTCCACTGTCGAGCCGGAGGGCTCCCAGTCGTGCGGTGACCGCCGCCGGCGAGGTCCATGCCCCGAGCAGCGTGCACGCCTTCTCCTTGAGTACGCCGACCGTGGTCGCCGCGGCGGGGGCCGGGTCGACGTGGACGTGGCCACGGCTGGCCTCGGTGAACGCGTCGAGGCCGTCGGACATGTGGGCCAACAGGTCGGTCAGGTCCCAGGCGGCACAGGGTGTCGGGAGGTGCAGGGCGTCGTGGGAAACCCCGGCAAGGGCCCCGCGGGTGTAGCCGATGGCGCGCTCGAGCAGCTCCACCGGATCGGTGGCGGTGGGCACGGTGATCAACCGGCCGTCGCGAACCGCTCCGGGAGGTCGGCCTCGGTGAGGACTGCCGGCAGTCCGAAGCGGGTGAACATGTCCACGTCGAAGAAGGCGGCGACCCGGGCCACCCGGTTCCCCTCGAGCTGCAGCACCTGCAGGTGGAACGGGGTGAAGGTGCCGTCGGGCTGGCGCATGTAGAGGCCGTACGCCGGCTGGCCGTTGGCCGTCGTCGAGACCATCGGCATGTCGTGGGTGCCTCCGGGGCACTGCGTGGCGATCAGCTCGCCGATGTTCTCGTTGCCGACGTACCAACCGGTGAAGGGCGGCATCTCCCAGATCGCGTCGCGCTTGAGCATGCTCACGATCGCCTCGATGTCCTTGCGCCAGAACGCGTCGACGTAGGCGTCGAGCATCGCCTGCTGCTCGGGCGCGACGCTGGCCCGGGCGTCGTCGGCGGAGAGGTGGGCGTCGGCCATCTGGGCGTGGGCGCGCTGGAGCGCGGAGTTCACCGCGGCCGGCGAGGTGTCCAGGGCCTCGGCCACCTCCTTGGCCGACCAGCGCAGCACGTCGCGCAGGATCAGCACGGCCCGCTGGCGAGCGGGGAGGTGCTGCAGCGCCGCGATGAAGGCCAGTCGGATCGTGTCGCGCTCGGTCACCACGACCGCGGCGTCGGGCACCGGCTCCAGCCAGGGGATCTCCTGGTCCTCGATGAGCTCGTCGCCCGCCTTGGCGTCACCGCTGCCGAGACCGGTGGGCAACGGCCGGCGCGAGCGGCCCTCGAGGTTGGTCAGGCACACGTTCGTGGCGATCCGGTAGAGCCACGTGCGCACCGACGAACGACCCTCGAACTGGTGGTAGGCCTTCCAGGCGCGCAGGTAGGTCTCCTGGACCAGGTCCTCGGCCTCGTGCACCGAGCCGGTCATCCGGTAGCAGTGCGCAATCAGCTCGCGACGGTAGCCGTTGGCCACGTCCTGGAAGTCGGTCTCGTTCTCGGCTGTGGTGGTCACGCCTGCCTCCATGGAATCAGTTTGCCTGACAGGGAGACCGGCGTACACAGGAAAAGTCATCGCACCCGCACCGATGACTTCAGGGAGTGGTCGCGGTCGAACCCTGCAGACAACCTCGATGAAGCGGAGAAACCCCATGGGACGCATGATCTTTCCGAACCTGCCGGTCAAGGACGTCGCGAGCACGCGGGACTTCTGGACCGGCCTCGGCTTCGACTTCAACGAGGGCTTCAGCAGCCCCGAGGCCGCGTGCCTGGTGATCAACGACCAGGCCAGCGTGATGCTGCTGGCCGCCGACTTCTTCCACGGCTTCCACGACACGACGCCGCACACAGGCACCGAGATGTTGCTCTGCCTCGGGGTCGAGAGCCGTGAGGAGGTGGACCGGCTGTGCGAGGCTGCGGGTGCCGCCGGCGCGACCGATGCCGATGCCCGGGTCGACCAGGGGCCGATGTACGGCGGCTCGTTCCGCGACCTCGACGGTCACATCTGGGAAGTCATGTGGATGGCGGCCAGCTGAAGCGCCCGCTCCGCGGCGGGGACGGCTAGCTCGCGGTCGGCGGGCACGAGACCGACGCGGGTACGCCGGTCCAGGAGGTCGTCGACGTCGACCGCGCCCTCGTGCGTGACGCCGAAGACCAGCTCGGCCAGGGTGACCGGCACCGTGTCGGCGATCGGCGCCAGCAGCTCGTCGTCGGCCAGGCCGGTGACGGTGCGGGCGTTCTGCAGCACGAGTGCCGCCTCGGTGCCGAAGCGTCGGACCAGGCGGGCCGGCTCCTCGAGGGCGGCGAGCCGGCCGCGGTCGGCGGCGCCGAGCAGGGGCAGCTCGCGGGTGCGGCAACGCCCGTCGGCCAGGCCGGTGGCATCCACGGCGTCCTCGGCCATCTGGCGATAGGTGGTCAGCTTGCCGCCGACGATCGTGATCACGCCGGTCTCCGACACGAGCACCGCGTGCTCGCGGGACAGGTCGGAGGTGCTGCCGTCACTGCGCAGCAGCGGCCGCAGCCCGGCGTACGCCCCGATCACGTCGGAGCGGTGCAGCGGGCGGTCGAACGCGGCGGCCACGACGTCGAGCAGGAAGCCGATCTCGGCCTCGGAGGGCTCGGGCACGTCGGGGATCTCGCCCTCGACCTCTTCGTCGGTGAGGCCGACGTAGAGGGTGCCGTCGGGCTGGGGCAGGACCAGCGCGAACCGGTTCGTGCTGCCGGGGATGGGGGCGGTCACGGCCGTGGTCAGGCCGGGAAGAGTGCTCGCCCGCAGCACCAGGTGCGTGCCACGGCTGGGCTTGAGGTCGACGTCGACGATGCTGGCGGCCCAGACTCCCGTGGCGTTGATGACCTTCTTCGCCCGGATGGTGGTCTCCGCGCCGGTGCGCTCGTCGCGCAGCACCGCGCCGCTGCCGGTCGCGCTGACCACCCGCGCGTGGTTGCGTACGTCGGCGCCGTGGGCGACCGCCGTACGCGCGATGCAGGTGACCAGCCGGGCGTCGTCCTCAAGCTGGCCGTCCCAGGACAGCAGTCCCCCACGGAGCCCGGCACGGCGCAGGGTCGGCGCCAGGGCCAGCGCCTCCGTGCGTGAGATGCGCCGTGGACGCGGCAGCGTCTCCCGACTGGTGTGCGCCCCCCGTCGGAGCATGTCGCCGGCCACGAACCCGGTTGCTGCGAGGGCCGCCTGCGTGTGCTTGACGCTCGACATCAGCGGCAGCAGCATCGGCATCGCGTGGGTCAGGTGGGGGGCGGTGCGCTCCATCAGGATGCCGCGCTCGACCGCGCTCTCGTGGGCCACGCCGAGCTGCAGCCTGGCGAGGTAGCGCAGGCCGCCGTGGACCAGCTTGGAGGACCAGCGGGACGTGCCGAAGGCGAGGTCGAACGCGTCGACGGCGACCACGCGCTGGCCGCGCGAGGCGGCGTCGAGGGCGACGCCGGCCCCGGTGATGCCCAGGCCGATGACGAGGACGTCGGTCTCCTCCGGGAGGCCCGCGGTGCCGGAGCGGATGCGGGCAGCGTCGGAGTCGAGGGGGTGGCTCGTGACTGCGGCAGTCATGGGGTGAGGCCTCCGGTGATCAGCTCGGCGAAGGTGGTGCTGAGGTCCTGCTCGGTGATCGCGCCGTCTGCCATGGTCTGCGCCGACAGGGCCAGGCCGTGCGCGGCCAGCACCAGGGTGCGGGCCAGCACGACCGGATCGCCGCCCCGGATGGTTCCGGCCTCCTGGCCGGCAATGATCTGGGGGAGCAGGAAGTCGAGGATCGCCTCCTGCGAGCGGCCCCGACGGTCGACCAGGTAGGGGAGCAGCAGCTCGGGGTCGAGCTCGATGATGCGGCGCAGCAAGGGGTTCTGCCGCAGTGCGCCGAGGGCAGCGATCATTCCGTCCGCGATCCGCCGCGGCGTCGGTACCTGGTCGGTCGAGCTCTGGACGGCGCCGAGCATGACGAGCCACTCCTGGGTCATCAGGTCGGCGAGCAGCGTGGCCATGTCGGGCCAGGCGCGATAGATCGTCATCCGGGAGACGCCGGCGCGTCGGGCCACGTCGGTCAGGGTGGTGCGCTTCCAGCCCACGTCGAGGATGCACTCGCGGGCTGCTTCGAGATACGCCTTGTGACGGATTGACGTCATGTGTAACACTGTAACACATGACCACAGAGATGCACCCGAACCGTTGGGGCGACCCGGCCCAGGCCGCGCCCCTTCCCGAGTCCACCCGCGGCCTGGTCGAGCTGGCCCTCGGTGTCCGTGACACCCCCGCGGTCGAGGAGGTCGCGCTGCCGGCCGTCGGCCTCCCCGACGAGGTGCTGGCCGAGCTGCGCCGGCTCCTCGGTGACGACCACGTGCTGACCGACGACGAGCACCGCCGTCTCCGCACCCGTGGCAAGTCCACGCCGGACCTCCTCAAGGCGCGCTCCGGCGACCTGGCCGACGCCCCTGACGCGGTGGTCCGACCGGGCTCCCACGACGACGTCGTCGCCCTGATCGACCTCGCTGTGCGGCACCACGTCGCGCTGGTCCCGTTCGGTGGGGGCACCTCGGTGACCGGCGGCCTCGTTGCCCGTCGTGAGGGGTACGCCGGTGTGCTCTCGGTCGACCTGGGCCGGATGAAGGCGGTGCGCGAGGTCGACAAGGTCTCCATGACCGTCGTCCTCGAGCCCGGTCTGCGCGGGCCCGAGGCGGAGGCGCTGCTCGCCGCAGAGGGCCTGATGCTCGGCCACTACCCCCAGTCCTTCGAGTTCGCAACCATCGGCGGCTTCGCCGCGACCCGCTCCAGCGGCCAGTCCAGCGCCGGCTACGGACGCTTCGACGCCATGGTGATGGGCCTGACCCTGGCCACCCCGCAGGGCACGCTCGAGGTGGGCACCTCACCGGCCAACGCAGCGGGTCCCGACCTGCGCCAGCTCGCGCTCGGCTCGGAGGGTGCCTTCGGCATCATCACCGCCGTGCGGGTGCGGGTGAAGAAGCTCCCCGAGACCAAGGCCTACGAGGCCTGGCAGTTTCCGTCCTTCGACGCCGGTGCCGATGCGATGCGCCACCTGGCCCAGAACGGGCTCATGCCGACCGTGCTGCGCCTCTCCGACGAGGCGGAGACGATGCTCAACCTCGCCTCCCAGTCCGACGTGGGGGGTGACTCCAGCGGCGGGTGCCTGATGATCGTCGGCTTCGAGGACTCCATCAACCGTCGCGAGCCGATCACCGCAGCGCTCGAGGAGCTCGGCGGCACCTCGTTGGGCGAGGAACGCGGTGCGGCCTGGGCCGAGGGCCGCTTCCACGCGCCCTACCTGCGCGACTCGCTGCTCGACGTCGGCGTGCTCGTCGAGACCGTCGAGACCGCGACGTTCTGGTCGAACCGCGACGCTCTCTACGCAGCCGTCAAGGGCGCGCTGACCGAGGCCCTGGGCGAGAAGTCCTTGGTGCTGTGCCACATCTCCCACGTCTACGAGACCGGCTGCTCGCTCTACTTCACGGTCGCGGCACCCGCCGACGACGCTCCGCTGGAGCAGTGGGCCGCGGCCAAGGCGAGGGCCAGCCAGGCGATGATCGACGCCGGTGCCACGATCACCCACCACCACGCGGTCGGCACCGACCACAAGCAGTGGTTGGCGCAGGAGGTCGGCGAGGTCGGCGTGCGCATCCTGCGCGCGGTCAAGGCCGAGCTCGACCCGACCTCGATCCTGAACCCAGGGGTGCTGATCCCGTGAGGGCCTTCACGTTCCTGGTCAACCCCATCTCCGGTGGTGGCGCGGCCCCCGCGGCCGTCGTGCCGGTCGCACGGATCCTGCGCGAGGCCGGCGCCGAGGTCGAGGTGACCTACTCGCCGGGGCCGCGGGCAACCGTGGACCTCGTCGCGACCGCGGTCGCCCGCGGTGACGTGGTGGTCTCGGTCGGGGGTGACGGCATGCTCTCCTCGATCGCCGGCGAGGTGGCCGCGGCCGGGGGCGTGCTCGGCATCGTCCCTGCCGGGCGCGGCAACGACTTCGCCCGGATGCTCGGCCTGCCCGACGACCCCGCCTCCGTGGCACGGATCCTCCTCGACGCGGAGCCGACGCCGACCGACCTGATCCGGGCGACGCTCGCCGACGGCTCGGCCCGGGTGGTGGCCGGATCGGTCTACGCCGGCGTCGACGCGAGCACTGCCGAGCTGGTGAACCGGGTCCGGTGGCTGCCGAAGAAGCTCCAGTACCCCGCTTCCGCCGTACGCTCCCTGGCGACCTTCAGGCCGAGCTCCTACACGGTGCGGATCGACGGGCTGACCCGCACGTTCACGGCGGCCACGGTGGTCGTGGCCAACTCCGGCTACTACGGGTCCGGGATGCTGATCGCGCCTCCGGCGTCGGTCGACGACGGTGAGCTCGACATCGTCGTGATCGAGGCGGCCGGCCGGTTCGACATGATCCGATCGTTCCCCAAGGTCTACGACGGCGGGCACGTCGAGCTCGACCCGGTGCACGTCTTCCGGGGGCGCTCCGTCACGTTCACGGCATCTCCCGACACCGCGATGGGCGGCGACGGAGAGCCGCTGGGCGTGCTCGGTGCCGCAGAGGTGACCCTCGAGGTGGTCCCCGGAGCGGTCTCCGTCCTCCGCTGACCCGCCCCGCCCCGCCGCGCCGCGAGAGCCGCGGGACTCAGAAGGGTCGGTGCTCCCGGTGCAGCTGGACCACGATGCGGTCCTTGTCGTCGGGCGCGGCCGGGTCGTACCAGAGCTGGGTCCTCTGGCCGTTCTCGATCGGGTCCTGCTGCGTGATCTGCAGCCGCTTGTCGATGCGGTGCGTGGCACCGGAGGCATCGGTGAACTCGAACCAGACCCGCGTGTTGACCATGGTGCTCTCGCCGAAAGCGCCGTACCCGCGGTCGACGACCGTCGCCATCGTGTGCGTTCCGTCGGCGATCAGCTGCTCCTCGCGGCTGGGACCGCCGGGCTTGGTGACCACGAGGGCCAGCCCAGCGACGACGAACAACAGGAAGCCCGCCGCCAACCCGACCAGGCTGAGCTGGACCGGGCCCGCATTCGTGCTCAGGACCTGCGGTGTGCCCCACTCCTGGGTGACGTTCCAGTCGTGCGTGATGCCCCAGACCCCCACCGCGACCAGGACCACCCCGATCAGCAGGAGTGCCCACGCGATGGGTCGGAAGGCGGCGTTCTGGTGCTGGCTCACGGGGTCATTGTGGCAAACGTCCAGAGCAGCATCTCCGTCGGCATGGTCGCGACGACGCGGGCCCCTTCGCCGCTCAGCCGTACGGCGTCGGAGGCCACGAGGGCAGCGTCGCCGCTGCCGGTGATGCCGGCTGCTCCGGAGGCCAGGAACAGGTGCGCGTGCGGCACCTCGGGCACCTCGACCGACTCGCCCGCGCGCAGCCGCGCCGCCCAGAGGGTGGCGGCGCCGGCGCCGATCCGTGCCGCGGAATCGGGGTGGCTCCCCGAGGCGAGCGGCGTCCACTCAGCCCCCGGCTCGACGGCCCCCGAGGAGTACGACGCGGCGCCGCCGGGCTGGTCCGGAAGCAGCCAGGTCTGGAGGAAGCGGGTCGGGCCCGAGGCGACGTCGACGGTCTCGGCATGCACCACGCCGGCGCCGGCCGACATGGCCTGGACCCGACCCGGCTCGACCACGCCGCCGTTGCCCTGCGAGTCCTGGTGCCGCAGGGACCCGCCGAGCACCCAGGTCACGATCTCGAGGTTGCTGTGCGGGTGGTCGGGATAGCCGCTGCCGGGCTGGACCAGCTCGTCGTTGTGGCAGACCAGCAGTCCGAAGCGCAGGTTGGCCGGGTCGTAGTGGGAGCCGAAGGAGAACGAGTGTCGTGTCTCCCGACCCTCGCCCGCGGTGACGAAGCGGTCGCCGGCCCGATGGATCTCCACGGGGTCCACTGTATTTGCCGGCGGAAACCTCTAGGTTCGACGGTGTGAGCATCGACCTCCCGCCCACCTTCCGCTTCGGTGCCAGCACGGCGGCGTACCAGATCGAGGGCGCGGTGACCGCGGGCGGACGTGGACCCAGCATCTGGGACACCTTCTGCGCCGAACCCGGCCGGATCGTCGACGGTTCGTCGGGGGAGCAGGCCTGCGACCACTACCACCGGTACGCCGAGGACGTCGCCCTCCTCAAGGGCCTCGGTGTCGACGGTTATCGGCTCTCGATCGCCTGGCCACGGATCCGCCCGACGGGTTCCGGTGCCGTCAATGCCGAGGGCGTCGCGTTCTACGACCGCGTCCTCGACGAGCTCCTCGAGGCCGGCATCGAGCCGATGGCCACGCTCTACCACTGGGACCTCCCGCAGGCCCTGGAGGACGCAGGCGGCTGGCTCGCCCGCGAGACCGCCGAGCGCTTCGGGGAGTACGCCGCGATCTGCGCCGAGCGCTTCGGTGACCGGGTGGCCCAGTGGGTCCCGGTCAACGAGCCCAACGTAGCCAGCCTGATGGGCTATGCCCTCGGCATCGATGCGCCGGGCAAGGCGCTGATGTTCGACGCACTCCCTGCGGCCCACCACCTGTTGCTGGCCCACGGACGGGGTGCCCAGGCACTCCGTGCGGGTGGTGCGAAACAGGTCGGCTGCGCCAACAACCACGCCCCGATGTGGACCGCGAGCGACTCCGACGGCGACCTGGCCGCGACCGGCCTCTTCGACGACCTGTGGAACAACCTCTTCGCCGACCCGATGCTCACCGGAGCCCATCCCGAGGACCTCGCCCCGTTCTTCGCCGACCAACCCGAAGACGACCTGGCGGTGATCAACCAGCCGCTCGACTTCTACGGCGTCAACTACTACAACCCGTACCTCGTGGCGGCTGCCGCCGAGGGCTCGGAGATGCCCTTCGACCACCGCGACATCGAGGGCTACCCGACGACCGACCTCAACTGGCCGGTGGTCCCCGACGGCCTCCGGGAGCAGCTGGTCACCCTGGACAGGCGCTACGACGACCTGCCGCCGGTCGTCATCACGGAGTCCGGCTGCTCCTACAACGTCGGTCCCGACGTGGACGGCGTGGTCGACGACCAACCACGCATCGACTACCTCGACTCCCACCTGCGGGCCGTGGCCGCCGCGATCGACGAGGGCGTCGACGTGCGTGGCTACTTCACGTGGTCGCTGATCGACAACTTCGAGTGGTCGGAGGGCTACACCCAGCGCTTCGGGCTGGTGCACGTCGACTACGAGACCCAGAAGCGCACGACGAAGAAGTCCTACGACTGGTTCGCGGCGGTGATCGCCGCGAACCGGAAGGCTCGACCGTGATCCGACCAGACAGCAGCGCACCGGGTCGGGAGTAGTGTCCCGAGCATGGTCGGATCAATCCTCGGCAACCACGTCCGCCGGGTCGAGGACCCGGAACTCCTGGAGGGGCGCGGCACCTACGTCGACGACCTGAGGATCCCGGGCACCGCGCAGGCCGTCTTCGTGCGCAGCCCGTTCGCCCACGCCCGCATCGTCGACGTCGACACCACCGAGGCCGAGCGTGCTCCCGGTGTCCTCGCGGTGCACACGGTCGCCACGCTGGGCTCCGCGTGGGTGCCGCCGTTCGCAAAGGTCAACGACAGGGTCGGCCATCCGCCGCTGGCCGACGGAGTCGTGCGCTACGTCGGCGACCCGGTGGCGCTGGTGGTCGCCGAGACACGGGCGCAGGCGGTCGACGGCGCGGAGCTGGTCGACGTCGACTACGACGAGCTGCCCGCGGCCGTCGACATGGAGGCGGCGCTGGCACCCGAGGCGGCGCTCCAGTTTCCCGAGCTGGGCTCGAACATCGCCCAGTCCGTGCACGCGATCCACCCCGAGGACGCGGGCGACGTGCTCGCCGGGGCCGACGTCGTGGTGCGCGCCCGGATCGAGAACCAACGCATCGCCACCGCACCGATCGAGGGCAACGCGATCCTGGCCGACCCGCGGCAGGTCGACGGCGTCGAGCTGACGGCGTACGTCGCGACCCAGCACCCGCACCTGGCCCGCGACCTGCTGGTGGAGTTCACCGGCCTGGAGAAGGGCCAGGTCCGCGTCGTCACGCCGCACGTCGGGGGTGCCTTCGGCGGCAAGGCCGGGATCTCGTGGACCCACGCAGCCGTCGTCGCCGCCGCCCGGCAGCTCGGTCGCCCGGTCGCCTGGTCGGAGACCCGCAGCGAGGCGATGCAGTCGATGCAGGGCCGTGGCCAGGTGCAGTTCGCCGAGCTCGGCCTGACCCACGACGGTCGGATCGTCGGGCTGCGGGCCCGCAACATCGGCGACTGCGGGGCGTACGCCGGCTTCGGCGGCTCGCTGGTGATCGGCCCGACGCACATCATGGCGCAGGGGCCCTACGAGATCCCGAGGATCGACTACGCCGGCATCGCCGCGCTGACCAACACCGCGCCGATGGGCGCCTTCCGGGGAGCAGGCCGTCCTGAGGCGGCGGCGATGCTGGAGCGCCTGATGGACCTGGCCGCGCTCGAGCTCGACCTGTCGCCGGAGGAGGTTCGCCGCCGCAACCTGATCCCGAAGGACGCGTTCCCCTATGCGACGCGCACCGGCCTGACCTACGACAGCGGTGACTACGACCTGGCGCTGACCGAGGCGTTGCGGCTGGCCGACGTCGACGTGCTGCGCGCCGAGCAGCGTCGACGCCGGGCAGCCGATGAGACCAGGCTGCTCGGCATCGGGGTGTCGACCTACGTCGAGATCACCGGGTTCGGCGGCACCGAGCTCGGCAGCGTCCGCATCGAGCCCGACGGGTCCGTGGTCGTCATGTCGGGGACCTCGGCCCACGGGCAGGGCCACGCGACGTCGTTCGCGATGCTGGTGGCCGACCGGCTCGGGGTGCCGATCGAGTCGATCAGCTACGTCCAGTCCGACACGGCGGCCGTCGCCAGCGGCGGTGGCACCGGTGGCTCGCGGTCGTTGCAGCTCGGCGGCAGTGCCGTCTCGGCCGCGGCTCGCGCCGTCCGGGAGCAGGCGGTCGCGTTCGCGGCCGAGCTGCTCGAGGCCTCTCCCGATGACATCGAGGTGAGCGACGAGGGCCTGCGGGTCGCGGGCGTCCCCACCCCGACGTACACCTGGCGCGAGCTCGGGGCCGAGGCGGCCGAGCGCGGCGTCACCCTGCGCGCCGACCTGGACGTGCCGCAGCACGGCGCCACGTTCCCCTTCGGCGCCCACGTCTCGGTCGTGGAGGTCGACGCGGAGACCGGGCACGTCGTGCCGCTGCGGCACGTCGCCGTCGACGACTGCGGCCGGGTCCTCAACCCGACGATCGTCAGGGGCCAGCAGCACGGCGGCATCGCGCAGGGCATGTCGCAGGCGTTGTGGGAGCAGTTCGTCAACGACGAGCAGGGACAACCGATCACCTCGACCTTCGCCGACTACCAGATGCCGACGGCGGCCGACACGATCAGCTTCGAGGCCTCCAGCACGGAGACCACCACCGATCTCAACGAGCTCGGCGCCAAGGGCATCGGTGAGTCCGGCTCGCTCGGTTCCACCCCGGCCGTGCAGAGCGCGGTCATCGATGCGGTCAGCCACCTGGGGGTGCGCCACATCGACATCCCGTGCACCCCGGAGCGGGTGTGGCGCGCGATCGAGGCGGCCCGGTCGGGCAACCCGGCAGATCCCTGGCGCGAGCCGCCCGCGGCCTTCGGCTCGCTCGACGTCAGTCGCGGTCCGGCGGACGGTGGCGTCGAGGTCTGACCCCGAGCCCGCCGAGCACGCTGAGTCGGCACGTGTTGACGGTGATGGACGCTGAGTCGGCACGTGTTGACGGTGATGGACGCTGAGTCGGCACGTGTTGACGCGTTGTCGTGAGGCTTGCTGCCCCTAGGATCCTCGGAACACTGACGAATCGGGGGAACCTTGGACGACTCACGTGCACTCCGTTCGAGCAGCGCGGTCCAGCTGGCCAGGGTGCTGGCCTGGCTCTTCACCATCGGGGCTGCCGTGCAGTGCCTGTTGGAGTTGGTCGACAGTCGAACCGAGATCGTCATGCCGGTCAGCGAGTTCTGGCCCCGGCTCCCTCGCGGAACGGAGATCGACGGTGTCGAGGCCGAGGTCGTGGGCGGGGGCTTCAGCCAGGCGGAGGTCGTCCTGGAGGGACTCTCCGGCAAGGCACAAGCGCTGAATGCTCTGGGGATTCTCTTGTTCGGCGCGGTCTCCGTCGTGCTCGGCTTGTTGGCTGTGGCGCTGTGCACCCGGCTCCTGCGCGGACCGCGCCAGGACACGTCGCTGGTCCGGAACCTGCGCATCGGTGCCGGTTTCGTGTTGATCGCTGGCTTCGTCGCGCAGTACTTCCAGATCGTCGCCGGGCACCTGGCCTCGGCCCAGGCCCTGGACTACGAGGGTGCGTCGTGGTCGAGCGGCAGGGGTGGTGACTTCCGGGACCTGAACGACATCCTGGGTCTGCCGATGTCGGACACCGCCAGCATGACCATCGACATCTGGCCCCTGTTCCTGGCCTTGGGGCTGCTGGTGGTCGCCGCCTCGCTGCAGCCGCCAGCGCCTGACGAAGCTTGAGCTGCACGCCGAGTCGGCACGCGTTGACGCGATGGAGCGTCGAGTCGGCACCTGTTGACGCGACGGAGCGTCGAGTCGGCACGTGTTGACGCGATGGAGCGTCGAGTCGGCACCTGTTGACGCGAGCCGACCCGACGTCAGAGGTCGGCGACGGTGCGGGTGCCCTGAGCGATCGCGCGCTTGGCATCGAGCTCGGCGGCAACGTCGGCGCCACCGATCAGGTGCAGCCGAGGCACGTCAACACGCGCCGACTCGGCGCCCACCACCGTCAACACGCGCCGACTCGGCGCGGAAATCGGTGAACTCGTGCCGGGTCGGCGGGGTGTGCGGGCGGCCGACAACTCGTCGTACAGGCCCCGGACCGATTCCTGGCCGGCACACAGCACCACGTGGTCGACGTCGAGCACCTGCCGGGAGACCTTGCCGTCCTTGTCGGTGACGGTGATGTGCAGGCCGGCGTCGTCGACCTCGTCGTAGGAGACGCCCGGCACCAGGTGCACGCCGGAGTCCTTGAGCACGGCGCGGTGCGCCCAGCCCGAGGTCTTGGCCAGGCCCTTGCCGATCGGGGTGGTCTTGCGCTGCAGCAGCCACACCTCGCGCGGCGACGTGCGCGGCTTCTTCTCGGTCAGTCCGCCGCGGTGGATCGCCGGGTCCCCGACGCCCCAGTGCGCCATCCAGTCGTCCAGGTCTTCGATGCTGCCGTCGCTCGACTGATCACTGAGGAAGTGGCTGACGTCGACGCCGATGCCGCCGGCGCCGATCACGGCGACGCGGCGGCCGACCTCGACGGACCCGTCGAGCACCTCGTCGTAGCGGACCACCTTGGCGTGGTCGACGCCCGGGAACGACGGGATGCGCGGGGTGACACCGGTCGCCAGGACCACCTCGTCGAAGCCGGCCAGGTCCTCGGGCGTTGCCTCCGTCGAGAGGCGTACGTCGACTCCGAGGACCTCGAGGCGTCGGGTGTAGTGGCGCAGCGTCTCCTCGAAGTCCTCCTTGCCGGGCACCTGCATGGCCAGGCGGAACTGGCCGCCGAGCGAGGCCGACTTCTCGAACAGTGTCGTCGCGAAGCCACGCTCGGCCGCCGAGACTGCGGCGGACAGGCCGGCGGGTCCGGCACCGACCACGGCGACCTGCTTCGTCGTACGTGTGGGACCGAGGACCAGCGTGGTCTCGTGGCAGGCCCGCGGGTTGACCAGGCAGGAGGCCCGCTTGTTCGCGAAGGTGTGGTCGAGGCAGGCCTGGTTGCAGGCGATGCAGGTGTTGATCTCGTCGGCACGCCCCTCGGCGGCCTTGTTCACGAGCTCGGGGTCAGCCAGGAACGGGCGTGCCATCGAGACGAGGTCGGCACCGCCGCCGGCGATGATCTCCTCGCCCAGCTCGGGGCTGTTGATCCGGTTGGACGCGCAGACCGGCACGCCCACCTCCGGCCGCAGGCGGGCGGGGTATTCACGCCAGGCCCCTTGGGGCACCTGGGTGATGATCGTGGGCACGCGCGCCTCGTGCCACCCGATGCCGGTGTTGAACAGGTCGACGCCGGCGGCCTCGAGCGACTTGGCCAGCGTGACCGTCTCCTCCCAGGTCTGCCCGCCCTCGACCAGGTCGAGCAGGGAGATGCGGTAGCCGATCATGAAGTCGGGGCCGACCAGCTCGCGGGTGCGACGCACGACCTCGATCGGGAACCGCATCCGCTTCTCGGCCGAGCCGCCCCACGTGTCCGTGCGGTCGTTGGTCCGCGAGGCGAGGAACTGGTTGATCAAGTAGCCCTCGGAGCCCATGATCTCGACGCCGTCGTACCCAGCCTTCTGTGCGAGTCGGGCCGACCTGGCGAAGTCGGTGGCGGTGCGGTCGACGCCCCTGGTCGACAGTGCGGTCGGCTTGAACGGAGTGATCGGCGACTGCTTGTTGGACGCCGAGACGCTGTACGGCGTGTAGCCGTAGCGCCCTGCGTGCAGGATCTGCAGCGCGATCTTCCCGTCGTGCTCGTGCACGGCGTCGGTGGCCTGGCGGTGCCGCATCGCGTGCATCCGGGTCGACATCGTGGAGGCCAGCGGCTTCAGGTGGCCGCGAAGGTTGGGGGAGTAGCCGCCGGTGATGATCAGGCCGGCGCCGCCCTTGGCGCGCTCGGCGAAGAACGCCGCGAGCTTCGGCACGTTCCAGAAGGCGTCCTCGAGGCCGGTGTGCATCGAACCCATCACGACCCGGTTGCGCAGGGTGGTGGTGCCGATGGTGATCGGCTCGAGCAGGTGCGGGTAGTCGCTCATCGGGAGTCTCCCTTGTCGGTGGTCGAGGAGGTCGCGCAGCGACCGTCTCGAGACCAGGCATCGATGTATTCGGTCAGCCAGTCGATCCAGAACTGCTCGAGGCGCACGCCGCCGCGGAGCACGAGGTAGACGTCGAGCTCGTGGCCCTCGAGCGACGAGGGGTCGGGGTGGTCGCGGCTCTCCATGAACTCGTAGAGCGCGAGTCGTTGGACGTGGTCCTCGAGCTGAGCGCGGGCCTGGTCGAGCAGGGCCGCGCGATCGCCGTACGACGCACCGCGGAACTTCACCATCAGCGACGAGCGCAACGGGTCTGCGGCGGTGGGTTCGGCCAGCCACCGTTCGAGCTCGAGCCGGCCGGGCTCGGTGACCTCGTAGACCTTCTTGTCGGGGCGGCCCTGCTGGGCGACCACGGTGGAGGCGACCCAGCCGTCCTTCTCCATCCGTCCGAGCACCCTGTAGATCTGCTGGTGGCTGGCGGTCCAGAAGTGGCCGATCGACCTGTCGAAGCGGCGGGTCAGCTCGAGTCCCGAGGCCGCGCGCTCGCTCAGGGAGACGAGCAGGGCGTGTTCGAGGGCCATGCGGACATCCTGCGCCACCTATGCAACGAGTTGCAAGCCACGGTGACCGGGATCACCGAGCGACCGTGACAGTGGATCTGTCACAATCGCGGCATGACTATCGAGCTCGGTCAGGGAACCGGTCCGCTGCGTGGTGTGAAGGTCGTCGAGATCGCCGGCATCGGGCCCAGCCCGCATGCCTGCATGATCCTCGCCGACCTCGGCGCCGACGTGATCCGCATCGAGCGACCGGGTGGCCAGCTGCTGACCGGCGGGTCGCACGACCTCCTGAACCGCGGTCGGCCCAGCGTCGCGCTGAACCTGAAGGACCCGGCAGCCGTGGAGACCGTCCTGACGCTGGTCGAGGACGCCGACGTGCTGGTCGAGGGGATGCGCCCGGGTGTCACCGAGCGGATGGGCATCGGCCCCGACCAGTGCCTGGCCCGCAACCCGAGGCTGGTCTACGGCCGGATGACCGGCTGGGGCCAGACCGGTCCCTTCGCCCAGGTCGCCGGCCACGACATGAACTACATCGCGATCACCGGGACCCTGCACGGCCTCGGCCAGGACCCGGCTCGTCCGCACTTCCCGACGAACCTGGTCGGCGACTTCGGCGGCGGGTCGACCTACCTGGTGATGGGCATCCTGGCTGCACTGCTCGAGTCGCGCACCGGCGGTCAGGGTCAGGTCGTCGACGCGGCGATCGTCGACGGCACCGCCCACCTGAACGCGATGACCGCCGCCTTCCTCGCCGGTGGGAACTTCCAGGAGAAGCGCGCCGCCAACATGCTCGACGGCGGCATGCCGTTCTACGACATCTATGAGACCTCCGACGGCAAGCACATGTCGGTCGGTGCGCTCGAGCCGCAGTTCTACGACGTGTTCGTGGAGCTGCTCGAGATCAAGGACTCCGCGCCCGACCGCTTCGACTTCTCGAGGTCCGACGAGTTGCGGGCCGTGATCGCCGAGCGGTTCGCCACCCGCACCCAGGCCGAGTGGATCGAGGTCTTCGAGGGCACCGAGGCGTGCGTCGCCGGGATCATCCCGATGAGCGAGGCGATCGAGCACCCGCACATGAAGGCGCGGGGTGTCTTCGTCGAGCACGAGGGGCTCACCCAGCCGGCGCCCGCCCCGCGCTTCTCGCGCACGGAGGCCTCGCTCTCGCTGCCGCCCGCGGAGAAGGCCGGGGCCCAGACGCGTGAGGCCCTGACTGCGTGGGGCGTGGCCGATGTCGACGCCCTGCTCGAGAGCGGTGCCGCGGTCCAGGTCTGACGGCTCGTGCCTGGCGGGCCCGGGTGGGATGGGTCACGCCCTGCCGCTGGAGAGGGGTCCGTCGCCGAGCGACGGGGCGGGAAAAATATCCGTTCCGGGTTAGGTTGTGCCGCAGCCCTGCCCACGTCCACGACGGAGAGACCGCCCATGCCTGCCATCGACCGCGAGGCAATCCTGCCTGCAGCCATCGGCGCCGTTCCCAGTGGCGTGGCGCTGCTGGCCGGTCGTCCCCGCCTGGCCGCCGGGCTCCTCGCCCTTCCCGCGGGGCTGGTCGTCTTCTTCCGTGACCCCGAGCGCACGGCCGACCTCATCCCTCCCGACGAGGACACCGTGCTGGCGCCGGCCGACGGCAAGGTGATGTACGTCGGCCCCGGCCAGGAGGGCGTGGCCCCTCCCGCCGATCCGGTGCAGGGGGAGTGGCAGCAGGTCAGCATCTTCCTGTCGATCTTCGACGTGCACATCAACCGGGCGCCGTACGCCGGCACCGTCGAGTCGGTGACCTACCGCCCCGGGAAGTGGCACGCGGCCTACAAGTTCGAGAGTGCCTTCGAGAACGAGCGCAGCGACATCGTCGTCAACCGCGTCGTGCGCGGCGAGAAGCGCACCTACGTGTTCCGCCAGATCGTCGGTCTCGTGGCGCGCCGCGTCGTCACCCGGATCAAGGCCGGCGACGAGATCGCCAGTGGCCAGCGCATCGGGCTGATGAAGTTCGGCTCGCGCATGGACATCTTCCTTCCCCGCGAGGTCGAGCTGCACATCAACGAGGGTGACCGCACCGTGGCGGGTGAGACCGTGATCGGCCGCTGGCCGTCGAGCTCGATCGGCGCCTGATGGCCCGGGTCCACGTCCCGGTCCGCCGTCGGGTGCTGGCCCGGTGGCGTCTCGAGTCGCACTCCGGTGCGGACGTCGTCTCGCTGCGCCAGCTGAGTGCGCGTGAGCAGCTGCGGGTCACTGCCCCGAGCCTGTTCACCACGGCCAACCTGGCCTGTGGCTTCTCCTCGGCGCTGCTGGCCACGTCGGGCCACTTCCAGCTGGCCGCGATCCTGATCGCGGTGGCCATCGTGATGGACATCGCCGACGGTGCCGTGGCCCGGTTGGTCGGCGCCACCTCGCCGTTCGGCATCCAGCTCGACTCGCTCGCGGACCTGATCTCGTTCGGCGTGGCCCCGGCCGTGCTGGTCTACACCTGGGTGCTGCCCGAGTGGCCGGTGCCGGCCTGGATCGCCGCGTTCCTGTGGCTGGCGTGTGCCGCCTTCCGGTTGGCCCGCTTCAACTTCACCATCGACCCGACGGACGAGAAGCGCTACTTCATCGGACTGCCCTCGCCGGCTGCCGCGGCGGTCGTGATGGCCACCGTCTTCGCGCTCGACAACCCCGACGTCACGGGTCCCGACTTCCGGGTCGGTCCGGCGATGCTGCTGCCGGTGCTGATCAGCATCGTGCCCGCCTGGCTGATGGTCAGCACGATCCGGTTCCGTTCCTTCCGGGACCTGGTCACGCCGCGCACCACCCAGGCCCGGGTCACCACGGGTCTCGTGCTGCTGGCGGTGGCGGTCGGCCTGGCCCTGGTCCCGGCGTCCACCGCCCTGACCGTGGCCTACTGCTACGTGCTCACCGCACCGCTCGGGTTCCTCACCGCTCCCGCGCGGCGTCGCTGGCTGGGTCCGGAGTCGGTGGCCCCGCCGCGCAGGCGCCAGCAGTCGGTGTTCCTCCCGCTGGCCGGCGACGACGACAGCGCCCTCGCCGAGGCCTGACCCGCGCTGCTCGCCTGTGGTGCGGAGGCCGTCAGAACTCCCAGAGCCGCTGGGCGTAGGACTCGTCGAGGTCGGCCTGCACCTCATCGCCAGTGCGCTGCGGACCTGGATCCGCTCGCGCTCGACCGGACCGGGCTGCGCCATGTGGTCGGCGATGACCGCACCCATCCGGGGACGCTCGGTCGGGTCGGGCCACGAGTCAGGCTCCCAGAGCCCGGAGCGCTTGAACGCCTTCCCGCAGTGGGAGAACGCCGCATGGACGTCGAGCACGAGAGCGCCCCACGGGAGCCGGCCGTCGATCGCCGTGGCCGCGCGGACCTCGTCGTCCTGGGTCAGGTGGGCAGGCCCTTCGATGCGCAACGTCTCGATCACGCCCGGCACCATCACCAGCAGCGCGGCGTACGGGTTCTCGGCCAGGCTCTCGGCGCCGTCGAGGAGCCGGTTGCCGGGAAGCTCGCCGAGGGCCACCCGGGTTGGCGACAGCATCCGGATGAATCCGGGCGGCCCACCGCGCGGGCTGGCGTCGGTGTGGCCCCGGCCGTCGGCGGTGGCGACGACGGCGAAGGGTGACAACGCGAGGAACCGCTCGCAGTGCGCATCGAGCTCGCGGATCGACTTGTGGCTTGCCGCGTCCCCCGGCTGGCCGAGCTGCTCGCGGAGTGAGTCGCGGTCCAGGGTCATGGATCGAGACTAGCCGCGCAGGCAGCCCGGTCGACTCGTCCGGAAGGTCCGGGTCAGCTCCACGGAGCCGACCTTCACGCGGACGACCGCCTTGGGCCGGCCGTCGAACCTGGCGAGTGCCCCGGCCCTGCGCGTGACGCGGTACGGCGCCTGCTTGTCCGCCTTCATCGCGTGGCGTCCGACCTTGAACACCACGCGGTTGACCAGGTGCTGCCCGCGACGGACCCGGAGGGTGGCCTCGCCCGCCTTGCAGGTGGCCCTGAAGCCGACGGTGTTCATCGCGGACCTGGCCCGATCCAGCAGCTCGTCGGTCGTGGGTGCCTCCGGTGGCAGCGCGATCCCCGTCACGCCGGCGATCAGCTCGGCGGTGGCGCGCATGCCGGCAGCGGAGGGGTGCAGCATCGCCCCGTCGGTGCCGTCGCCGGTGTTGATGCCGCGGATCCACTGCTCGTCGAACGGGGCGCACACGGTGTGGTCGAGACGCCCCGGAATCTCGCGCTGGTCGGCGAACAGGACTCCCTCGGCGGCGGCGACCTCGCCGATCACGTCGGAGAGGTGGTCGATCAGGCCCTGCAGGTAGTCGGCCTCCTCGGCCGTCAACGGCAGGGTCCCCGGACAGCCGCCGGGCGGCAGGTAGGTGCCGTAGCCCACCATCACGATGGTCGCACCCGGTGCGGCCGCCTTGGCGTCCTCGACACCTTGGGACATGACGGCCCGGGTGGCCTCGACCTTCTGGTGGTTGGCGTCGTCGGGCGTGCCGGCGCAGTCGCCGAGGACGCACTGCGTGGCCAGGCCGACCAGCCCGACGTCGTTGCCGCCCAGGGTGCCGAAGGTGATCAGCGTCGTGTCGGGCGTGATCGCCTCGAGCTGGGGCGGTGCCTCGCCCTGCGGCTGCCACAGGTCGGTCAGCTTGGCACCGCTGCAGGTGGCGTCGACGAAGGTCGCTGCGTCGAGGCCGGTCGACAGGACGGACGCGAAGTTCTTCGTGCTGCGGGCGCAGGTGACGGGCCCCGTCGTCTGCATGGGGAGGATCTGCGGGCCGGCCGCGAACGAGTCGCCGAGGGCGACGTACTCGCCGGCGGGCGCTGGTGTCTCGTCGGCCACGGCCGACGGCATGGTGGCCAGCAACGGGCCGGCCAGCACGGTCAGCAGTGAGCCGGTCAGGGCGCGGCGAAGCATGGGCGCAGACGGCATGGAGCATCCCCTCAGGAGTGCGGGCGACCCTCCCGGCGCCCGCGATCCGCGCACGCTAACACGTGATCGGCATCACGGTCAGCGCATTGCGGGCGGACGGTGCGCCGCGCGCCTCATGCGAGGGCGACCGTCGCCTCGCGGACGAACTCGGGATCGGCCAGGCGGTCGCCGTAGAGCTCGCGCAGCCGGCCGACCCGGTAGCGCACGGTCTGCGGGTGCACGAAGAGCGCCGCGGCGATGTCGTCGCGACGGCCCTGGTGCAGCAGCCAGGCCAGCAACGTCTCGGTGAGCTTCTCGACGGTGGAGGGGCGCAACCCCTCCATCGGCGCCATCACCCTGGCGCGGAGCTCCTCGCGCGCGGTCGTGTCCGCGCTGAGCACCAGCGGCACGAGGTGGTCGTCGGTGTCGACCGAGGCGTCGCCGTCGACGAGCGCGAGGTCGAGCGCACGCAGGGCTCGTTCGTAGGACGAGCGGGCGGCGTCCCAGGGCCGGGTCGGGCCGATCGAGGCGCTCCGGTCCCGGAGGCGCTGGGCCACCTGTCCGCGGCCACCGCGGTCGAGGTCCGCGACGAGCAGGACCGCCATCGCGTCATGGCCCTCGAGCCCGGCCACGTCGCTGCCGGCACTGATCGACGTGGCGTCCACGATCTGTCGCAGGCTGCCGAGCACGGACTCCGGAGCGATCACCGCGGTCAGCGTGGTCGGCGGTGTCCAGCTCGCCCGGTCGGCCAGCTCCAGCAGGTGCTCGGTGCCCAGGCCGCGCAGGATGGCGGCGGCCAGGCGCTCCAGGTGTCGCTCGCGCACCCGCCCCGACGTGGCCAGCTCGTCGGCGTGCCCGGAGACGCTGACCGCCGACAGCTCGTCGATGTAGTCGAAGACCAGCTCCGCGAAGCGGGCCAGCTCGGCGGCAGGCAGCCCGGCCTCGACCGCGCTGCTGCTCAGGTCGTGCCACGCCGTGCGGGCTCCCACGCGGTACGCCGCCGCCAACGCGTCCATGCTGCGCCCGCTGCGCGCCTCGCCGCGGCCCAGGGAGTACGCCGCCTCGAAGACCGCCTGCACCCGACCGCTCGGGCTGTCACTCTCGGCGGCTGCGGTCATGTCGAGGAAGCCGCCGAGGGCCATCGCCACCGCGCTCTCGATGTTGCGGCCCATCCGGCCACGGAACGGCTCGGAATAGCTCGGCACCTCGCGGATCACCGACGTGACCACCCGCTCGGCGCAACCCGGCAGTTCCCGGCGCATCGCCGCGATCACCGGACCGGGCAGGGTCAGCGCATCGAGCCGGATTCCGCGAGGTTCGCTCATGACCGCTTCTTTCACTCTTGGTGAACAAAAGACTACTCCATATTCACGCAGGCAGGGTCATGAGTTGATCGCCTGGAGCGTTCATCATGGAGTCATGGCACTTCTAGAGGTACCCCACAGCGGTGGACGACTCCGAGACCGCTTGGTGCGTGCAGTCGAAGCCGCCACCACGCCGCTGCTGCCGGCCGACTACCTGGACCTGTTCGCCCCCTTGCGCAGTGGGGCGGACCTCCGGGGTCGCATCGTCTCCGTCCACGCCGAGACCGCCGACGCCGCCACGATCGTGATCCGTCCCGGTGCGGACTGGGCCGGTCACGTGCCCGGGCAGTACATCCGCGTCGGCATCGACGTCGACGGTGTGCGCCAGTGGCGTGCCTACTCGTTGACCCACGGCCCGCGGGCCGACGGCCACATCTCGATCACCGTCAAGGCGGTGCCGGACGGCAAGGTCAGCAACCACCTCGTGCACCACGCGGTGCCCGGCACCCTGGTGCACCTCGAGCAGGCCACCGGTGACTTCGTCCTCCCCGACGACCTGTCCTCGCGCAAGCTCCTCTTCGTCACCGCCGGCTCCGGCGTCACGCCGGTGATCGGCATGCTGCGCAACCTCTTCCCGGTCACCGACGAGGGCGTGCTGATGCGTGGTTTCGAGACGCCTCGTTCCTCGGCTCCTCAACCACCGACGGGGGGGACGCGTGGTTCTGCGGCTCCTCAACCACCGACGGACGAGACGCGTGGTTCCTCGGCTCCTCAACCACTGACGGACGAGACGCGTGGTTCCTCGGCTCCTCAACCACCGACGGAGGGGACGCGTGGTTCTGCGGCTCCTCAACCACCGACGGAGGGCACGGACATCACGGTCGTGCACGTGGCGCCCAGTGAGCCCGACTCGATCTTCATCCGCAACCTGCGCGAGCTCGACGAGGCCGGTGCGATCAACCTGGTCGCCCGCTACGACGACGAGCACGGTGTGCTCGACGTCTCGGACCTGGCCGGCCTGGTTCCCGACCTCGTGGAGCGGACGACGTACGCCTGTGGGCCGGGAGGCCTGCTCGACGCACTCGGCAAGCACCACGAGGAGCGGGGCCTGGAGCTGTTCACCGAGCAGTTCCGACCGGTCACCGTCGCGGCCGGTGAGGGCGGCACGGTCACCCTCGAGAAGTCGGGCGTGAGCGTGGAGCTCGACGGCTCGACGACGATCCTCGACGCGGCCGAGGAGGCCGGTGTCCTGATGCCGAGCGGCTGCCGGATGGGCATCTGCATGGGCTGCGTGCTGCCGATGCGCGAAGGCGCCGTGCGCGACCTGCGCAACGGCGAGATCACCACGGCCACCCCCGGTGAGACCAACGCCGGTGGGGTGTCGATCCAGACCTGCATCAGCGCGCCCGCCGGGCCGTGCCACATCGACCACTGATGTCGATGGTCTCGATGCGCCGGCTCATCCCTCGCCGGCACTCGACCACCGACACCCACTCGATCACCGAACCTCGACACACCGACTCGTTCCTCGTCGGCACTCGATCACCGAAAGGCATCTGATGACCACCATCACCCGCAAGCCCGAGAACCCCACCGCCCACCTGACGCCGGAGGACATCGAGCAGATCGGAATCGAGCTCGACGCCATCCGCCAGGACGTCATCGACTCGCGCGGTGCCAGCGATGCGGCGTACATCCGCAAGGTCGTCGACGTGCAGCGCAAGCTCGAGCTCGGCTCGCGTGCGGTGCTGCTGGCCAGTGTCTTCCCGCCAGCCTGGGTGGCCGGGACCCTCGGCCTGAGCGTCGCCAAGATCCTCGAGAACATGGAGATCGGGCACAACGTCATGCACGGCCAGTGGGACTGGATGCGTGACCCGAAGATCCACTCCACCACGTGGGAGTGGGACAACGCCTCGACCGCCGAGGGCTGGAAGCACTCGCACAACCAGGTGCACCACACCTACACGAACATCGTCGGCAAGGACAACGACCTCGGCTACGGCATCATGCGCGTCGACGAGGACCAGCGCTGGTCGCCGTTCCTGCTCGGCCAGCCGCTGTGGAACTTCGTCAACGCCTGCTTCTTCGAGTACGGCATCGCGGCCTACGACCTCGAGCTGGGCAAGAACCTGCGGATCCCGAAGCAGAAGCGGAGCGACGCGTTCAAGCGCAACGCGAAGAACACGCTGAACAAGATCCGCAAGCAGGCCACCAAGGACTACGTCGTCCACCCTGCGCTGTCGATCCCGACCGGCTCGTTCCTGCCGACCCTGGCCGCCAACTTCACCGCCAACCTGGTCCGCAACCTGTGGACCCACTCGGTGATCATGTGCGGTCACTTCCCCGAGGGCGTCGAGACGTTCGAGAAGAAGGCGATCCCCGCCAATGAGACCCGCGGTGAGTGGTACGTGCGCCAGATGCTCGGCTCGGCCAACATCTCCGGCTCCAGGGCGATGCACCTGATGACCGGCAACCTGAGCTTCCAGATCGAGCACCACCTCTTCCCGGACCTGCCCTCCAACCGGTACGCCGAGGTGGCACCGAAGGTGCAGGCGCTCTTCGAGAAGTACGACCTGAACTACCACTCGGCCTCGCTTCCGAAACAGGTCGCCAGCGCCTGGCACAAGATCGTGCGCCTCTCGCTGCCGAACGGCTGGCTGGCCGAGACCAACGTGAAGAACGCCCCCAAGCAGGTCGCGCTCCTCTACAAGCTCTCGACCGGTGGCCCCAAGGTCCGTCGGGCGTACGACGCGATGCAGCGCCGCGCTGAGAACCAGAAGCGCGAGACCGTCGCCGCCTGACGACCTCAGGTGGTCGGGTCGGTCGGGCCTACCGCAATTGAACAATATTCAGTAACCTCGACCATGTGACGGAACATGTCGACGTACTGATCATCGGAGCCGGCCTCTCGGGGATCGGTGCCGCGGCAACGCTCGCCTCGCGGCAGCCCGGCAAGAGCTACCTCGTGCTCGAGGGGCGTTCGGCCAGCGGTGGCACCTGGGACCTCTTCCGCTACCCGGGCGTGCGCTCCGACTCCGACATGTACACGCTCGGCTACCGGTTCAAGCCGTGGCTGGGCGACAAGGCACTGGCCGACGGTGCCTCGATCCTCGACTACGTGCGCGAGACCGCGGTCGAGCACGGCGTCGACGAGCACATCCGTCATGACCAGCACATCTCTGCCGTCGACTGGGACTCCGAGACCGCCACGTGGACGGTCACCGCCGAGAGCGGCGAGGTCTGGACGTGCTCGTTCCTGTGGTCGTGCACCGGCTACTACAACTACGACCAGGGCTTCACACCCCACTTCGAGGGCCGCGAGCGGTTCCGTGGCGAGATCGTGCACCCGCAGCACTGGCCCGAAGATCTCGAGTATGCCGGCAAGAAGGTGGTCGTGATCGGCTCGGGTGCGACGGCGGTGACCCTGGTGCCGGCCATGGCTGACGAAGCCGCCAAGGTCACGATGCTGCAGCGCTCGCCGACCTACATCCTGTCGCTGCCGGCCAAGGACCCGATCGCGCTCGGGGTGCGCAAGGTGCTGCCGCGCCAGGTGGCCTACAACGTGACCCGGTTCAAGAACATCGCCCAGGCCAGCGCGCTCTACAACGTGAGCCAGAAGCAGCCGAAGCTGGTGCGCAAGGCGATCCGCAGGATGACGATGAAGCAGCTGCCCGAGGACTATCCGGTCGACGTGCACTTCAAGCCGAAGTACGGCCCCTGGGACCAGCGCCTCTGCCTGGTGCCCAACGGTGACCTCTTCAAGGCGATCCGCTCCGGCAAGGCCGACGTGGTCACCGACACCATCGAGACGTTCACCGAGACCGGCATCAGGCTGGCGTCGGGTGACGAGCTCGAGGCCGACATCATCATCACCGCGACGGGGCTCAACCTGCAGCTCTTCGGGGGCATCGAGGTGACCATCGACGGTGAGAAGCTCGACGCGCCCAACACGATGGCCTACCGCGGGCTGATGCTCAGCGACCTGCCCAACTTCGCCTACACGATCGGCTACACCAACGCGTCGTGGACGCTGAAGGCCGACCTGGTGGCGGAGTTCGTGTGCCGGGTGCTCGAGCACATGGACGAGGTCGGGGCGCGCACCGTCGTGCCGGTGCGCCAGGAGGGTGTCGCCGAGGAACCGTTCATGGACTTCGAGGCCGGCTACGTGCTCCGCTCGCTCGACGATCTGCCGAAGCAGGGCGACGTCGAGCCGTGGAAGCTGAAGCAGAGCTGGTTCCACGACGTACGAGCCATCCGCAACAGCAGGATCGACGACGGCGTGCTCGAGTTCAGCTGAGCCCTGGTCGCGGCCCGGGCCCGGCCTTCCGGGGCGTGGGGGCGAACGTGTGACTGGTCACTGAATGCAACGAATGGGGTTGCTGTGCCCTACAGTTGTAGTCAGCAACCCGTTCAGTCTTGCCTCGGGTCGCCGGCGCGCAACTCGCGCAGTTGCCGATGCGCCGCCTTCGCAGATCCCGTTCTTCGGGTCCGCGATCGCATGGTTTCCTTCCCCGTCGACCGACGGGACGGCTTGGTGAGACACACCAACGGATTGCGACTTCTCTCTTGTCCACAGACACACTTGCGCCCACGTCCTTCGGCGCCCTCGGCACGCCCAAGAACCTCGTGGCCGTGCTCGACCAGCTCGGCATCACCACCCCCACCCCGATCCAGGCAGCGACCCTGCCCGACTCGTTGGCCGGCCGCGACGTGCTCGGCCGAGGCCGCACCGGCTCCGGCAAGACGTTCGCGTTCGCGCTGCCGCTGGTCGCGCGCCTCGAGCTGACCGGCCGCAAGCCGCGCAGCAAGGCGCCGCGTGCGCTGATCCTGGCCCCCACCCGTGAGCTCGTGGGCCAGATCCACGACGTCATCAAGCCGCTGGCCAAGGCCGCCGGCCTGACCACGCAGACCGTCTTCGGTGGCGTCGGCCAGAACCCGCAGGTCCAGGGCCTGCGCAACGGCGTCGACATCGTCCTGGCCTGCCCCGGCCGGCTCGAGGACCTGATCCAGCAGGGCCACTGCACCCTGGGCGACGTCGAGGTGACCGTGCTCGACGAGGCCGACCACATGGCCGACCTCGGCTTCCTGCCCGCCGTACGCCGCCTGCTGAAGGCGACGCCCACCGACGGACAGCGCCTGCTCTTCTCGGCCACGCTCGACAACGCGATCGACACGCTGGTCAAGCAGTTCCTGCACGACCAGGTGACCCACCAGGCCGACTCGGCGCAGTCGCCGGTCGCCAAGATGAGCCACCACGTGCTGCACCTCAACCGTGAGCACCGGGTGCCCGTGCTGGCCGACCTGGCCAGTGCCCCCGGCCGCACGGTGATCTTCACCCGCACCAAGCACGGTGCCAAGGCGTTGGCCCGCCAGCTGAACAAGAACGGCATCCCGACCGTCGACCTGCACGGCAACCTGTCGCAGAACGCGCGCACCCGCAACATGGACGCGTTCCACTCCGGCAAGGCCACCACGCTGGTCGCCACCGACGTCGCCGCTCGCGGCATCCACGTCGACGACGTCGCGCTGGTCGTCCACGCGGACCCGCCGGCCGAGCACAAGGCCTACCTGCACCGCTCGGGCCGCACGGCGCGAGCTGGTGCCGAGGGCACAGTGATCACGTTGATGACCGACGAGCAGGTGCGCGACGTCCGTGCGCTGACCCGCGCGGCCGGCATCAAGCCGACCACCACGCGCCTGAATGGTTCGGCCCACCCGATCCTCGTCGAGCTCGCTCCCGGCACGCGCTCCACGCCCGGTGGCCTGGTCATCGAGGCTCCGAAGCAGACCGGCGGTGGCGGCAAGTCCACCGGTGCCAACGCCCAGCGCAAGCGCGCCCGCAAGAGCGGCCAGACCAACGGCCAGTCACGTCGTGGCAACCCGACAGGTGGCGGCAACGGTGGCGGGGGCCAGCGCGCTGAGGGCGACAGGGCCGGTTCGCGCTCCGGTGGCTCGCGCAACGGCGGCGGCAACGGTGGCGGGAACCGCTCGCGCGGTGGCCAGGGTGGCGGCGCCAACCGCTCCCGTGGCGGCCAAGGTGCCGGTTCACACAGCGCCGCCTCGTTCAGCAGCGGTCGTCGCTGACCCTCGCTCCACTCCTCGACGACGTCCTGCGTCGCGGTTGCTCCGGCAGCCGTGACGCAGGACGTTGTGCGTCGTGGCCTGCGTGGCGGTCGTTCTGGCGGCCGCGTCACAGGACGTCGTGCTTCGGTCGGACCGCCGTCGCATGAGCCGGAACGGGATGGGTACTGGCATGGCCCACCGAGTGACGCGACGAGAGGAGCCAAGGATGAGCTTCGCGGACAAGGCCAAGAACACTGCTCAGGATGCCAAGGGCAAGGCGAAGGAAGCCACCGGCAAGGCGAGCGACGACGAGAGCCTCGAGGCCGAGGGCAAGGGCGACCAGGCCGAGGCCAGCTTCAAGAACGCGGGTGAGAAGGCCAAGGACGCCGTCGACGACGTCAAGGACGGTTTCAAGTCCTGACCCGCTGACTTCGTTCCACTCCTTGACGGCGTCCTGCGTCGCGGCTGTTCCAGCGGCCGCGACGCAGGACGTTGCGCGAGCACCGCTCGAAGCGGGGTCCCAGCCGGCTGACTCGGGGGGCGACGAGCCTCGGTGAGATGCTGGGAGCGTGACCACGCCCCTGGAGTTCTTCGACACCGATTCCCTGCTCTCCGATGAAGACAAGGCGATGCGCGACACCGTGCGCAAGTACGTCGAGTCGAAGGTCAAGCCGCAGCTGGCGGGGTGGTACGAGTCGGCGTCGATCCCGGCCCGTGAGCTGGCGCGTGAGCTGGGCGATCTCGGGGTGCTCGGCATGCACCTGGAGGGCTACGGGTGCGCGGGCACCAGCGCCACGGCATACGGCCTGGCCTGCATGGAGCTGGAGGCGGGCGACTCCGGGCTGCGGTCGCTGGTGTCGGTGCAGGGGTCGTTGGCGATGTTCGCGATCTGGAAGCACGGATCCGAGGAGCAGAAGCAGGAGTGGCTGCCGCGGATGGCGGCCGGTGAGGCGATCGGTTGCTTCGGGCTGACCGAGCCGGGCTTCGGCTCCAACCCGGGTGGGATGATCACCCGCGCCCGCCGTGACGGCACGGACTGGGTCATCAAGGGCAACAAGATGTGGATCACCAACGGCTCCGTGGCCGACGTGGCGGTGGTCTGGGCCCGTGTCGATGACGGGGCCGACGAGGGCGTGCGCGGCTTCGTGGTGCCGACCGATACTCCCGGTTTCGAGGCTCCGGAGATCAAGCAGAAGATGTCGCTGCGGGCGTCGGTCACCTCTGAGCTGGTGCTCGACGACGTGCGACTTCCGGCCGATGCAGTGCTGCCGAACGTGGTGGGACTCTCCGGCCCGCTGTCGTGCCTGAACGAGGCGCGCTTCGGGATCGTCTTCGGTGCACTGGGCGCGGCCCGCGACTGCCTGGAGACCGCGATCGCCTACGCCAAGGAACGTGACATCTTCGACAAGCCGTTGGCCGGTTTCCAATTGACGCAGGCGAAGCTCGCCGACATGACCCTCGAGCTGGGCAAGGGGATGCTGCTGGCCATCCACCTCGGCAAGCTCAAGGACGAGGGCAGGCTGGACCACCGCCAGGTGTCATTGGGCAAGCTGAACAACACCCGCGAGGCGATCGCGATCGCCCGCGAGTGCCGCACGATCCTCGGCGCCGCCGGGATTACGCTGGAATACCCCCTGATGCGGCACGCGAACAACCTCGAGTCGGTGCTGACCTATGAAGGCACCTCGGAGGTGCACCAGCTGATCATCGGACAGGCGGTGACTGGCGAGTCGGCCTACCGCTGAGGCCGCTCGCCGGAACTGTTTTCCGCAGTTGTCAGCATGCTGAGACCACGGGGTGGTTTCCGCGCTGCGTTGTCGGTGGTCAGGTGTTGGGTCGAGGACATGACGACAGCGATGGCAGGTCTCGACACCGGTGACACGCTCACCGTGGTCGATGCTGCCGTGGCTGCACGTCGCGGTGCCGAGGTGAGCGTGCTGCACAGCGCGGCCCACTGGGCGGACCTGCACGGCGACCACGAGGGCGTCACCCGTGGGCATGGTGCCACCGATGAGCCCGGTGCGCGGCGGGAGCACCCAGTGTTCCGGCGCTGGGGCGGTGAGGGCACTCCGGTGGTGGCACAGTTCGCCACGGCCGAGCTGGCGGTGTCCTTGGGGGTGCACCCGGAGTCGGCGCGCAGGCTGATTGCCGATGCCCTCGACCTGCGTCACCGGTTGAGCCCGTTGTGGCAGCTGACGTGCACCACCACCACGGTCGAGGTGTGGGTGCTGCGCCGCATCGCCGCGCTCACCCGTCACCTCACGCCCCAGTCGGCTCACCTGATCGCCACCGACCTGGTCGACCTGGTCGGGTCGCTGCCGACCGGGCGTCTGCTCGAGCGGCTCGAAGCGCTGGTGCTGCTCGCCGAGACCGCCGAGGCCGAAGCAGCCGATGCGGGGTCCGGCGCTGAGGGCTCCGGTGACGAGGGCTCCGGGGACGACGAGGGTGCCGGTGGTTCCGGGGGTGATGGTGACGGGGGTGGGTCCTTTTCCGGGGACGAGCGCGACGAGCCGGACCCGCGTTTCGTGACGTTCAATCCCTCCACGCGGCGCGGCTTCAAGGGCCTGTATGCCAAGCTCACCGCGGCCGAGGCCATCGTGGGTGATGCCCAGGTCCAGCGGCTGGCCGAGAAGTTGCTGGCCACCGACCTGGCTGCCGGTGTGCCCCGCCGAGACCTCGACTCCATCTCGGTGGCCCGGTCCCGGGCGTTGGGCCTGCTGATCGGCAGCCCGGAGTCCGCGCTGGCCATCCTGGCCGACTCGACCGAGCCGGTGCCGTCGCGTGCCAGGGCCACCACCATCGTCCACCTGCACCTGTCCGAGGATGCGGTGCAGGCGATGGCCCGGGCGAGCACGAGCGGCACCGTTGCTGGGGGTGTGGCCAAGGTCGAGGGCCACGGCCCGGTCACCCTGGCCGAGGCACTGGCGGTGCTGCGGCTGACCGAGGTGAGCATCCGACCGGTGCTCGACCCCTGGGCAACCCGACCGGTCGACTCCTACGCGTTCACCGGGGCCCTTCGTGAGGCCGTGCTGACCCGGTCGCCCGCCGATTGCTACCCGCACGCGGTCAACACCACCCACCACATGGACATCGACCACACCATCCCCTACGACCCGCACGGCCCGCCGGGTCAGACCCGGGTCGACAACGCCGGCCCGATGAGCCGACACCACCACCGCATCAAGACCGCCGGAGTCCTGGCCGTGCGACAACCCGTGCCCGACCTCTACGTCTGGCGCACCCGACATCACCGCTACCGACTGGTCGACCAGACCGGCACCCACCACCTGCCGCCGTGGCTCGGCGCACTGGTCTTCTCAGACCACCACGACGACCACGAGCTCGCCATCGACCTGCTCACCACCGGTGACGACCACGGCCTCGGAGCAGACCTCGGCCTTGTGCACCCCAACCAGCCACCGACCTCCTTCACACTCACAGCGTGATCCCGGCCGCCCGACACAGCGCGTGATCCCGGTCGCCTGACCCAGCGCCTGGCCTCAGCGTTGGGCGCGGAACGGGTGGGCCCGATAGACGCCGAGGATCCGGATCTCGGTGGTGAAGAACTCCAGCTCCTCCAGTGCCCGAGCCAGCGGGGCTTCGTCGGGGTGGCCCTCGACGTCGGCCAGGAACACGGTGGCGTTGAACTCACCGTCGACCATGTAGGACTCCAGCTTGGTCATGTTCACGCCGTTGGTCGCGAAGCCGCCGAGCGCCTTGTAGAGCGCGGCCGGCAGGTTGCGCACCCGGAACACGAACGTGGTCACGGTCAGCTCGTCGGAGACCGGTGGCACGACGTACTCCCGGGAGAGCACCACGAAACGCGTCGTGTTGTGCTCCTCGTCCTCGACGTCGGTCGCCAGGGTCTCGAGGCCGTAGATCTCGCCGGCGAGAGCGGTCGCCAGTGAGGCGCGGGTCGGGTCGCCGGATTCGGCGACCTCGCGGGCAGACCCGGCCGTGTCCCCAGCGGTCACCGGCTTCGCGTCGAGCTCGTGGATGATCCGGCGGCACTGGCCGAGCGCGTGGATGTGGCTGTGCACGGTCTTGATCGATTCGCGGGTGGCCCCCGGGACGGCGAGCAGCTGGAAGTGGATCGGCAGGAAGTACTCGCCCACGATGTGCAGGCCGGAGCCCGGCAACGCGTGGTGGATGTCGGCCACCCGGCCGTTGCTCGAGTTGTCGATCGGGATCATCGCCAGGTCGGCGTACCCGTCCTGAAGAGCTGCGAAGGCATCCTCGAACGAAGCGCAGGGGAGCGGCTCCCAGTCGGGGTGGACGTCGCGGCAGGCGATGTCGGAGTTGGCGCCGGGCTCGCCCTGGTAGGCGATCTTCTTCGCAGTCACCCGGGGCATTCTTCCAGCCCGCTTCGGTCCACGCCCGGAATGTTCACCCAGTGCACCTGCGGCTCCCTGCCGGTGCGGCGCCGCGTAATCTGACCCCGGAGTCCGGTTGCCCCGGCTCCCACCGTCGCGCAGAGAACGAGGAATCCACCAGATGAGCTTCGAGGCACCAGTCGTCACCACCGCCGGATCCACCGACCCGTCCGCACCGCTGGTGGTGCTGCTGCACGGTCGTGGCGCCGACGAGTCCTCGATCCTCGCGCTCTCCGAGCAGCTCCCCGAGGGCCCGGCGTACGCCGCGGTGCGGGCGCCGATCGCCGAGGGCGGCGGCTACGCGTGGTTCGAGAACCGCGGCATCGGCCGTCCTGTCGAGGAGTCGCTGAGCGAGGTCATCGCCTGGTTCCGCACGTGGCTCGACGAGGTCGCCCCCCAGGGACGCACCGTCATCCCGGTCGGCTTCAGCGGTGGCGCCGCGTTCGCCGGGGGTCTCGTGCTCAGCGACCCGAAGCGCTTCTCGGGCGTGGCGATCCTCAACGGCACCCTGCCCTTCGACGCCGGAGTCCCGGTCGACGTGGCCCGCCTCGCCGGGCTGCCCGTCTTCGTGGTCCAGGGCGAGCAGGACCACGTCATCCCGGCCGAGCTCATGGGCCGGACCTGGGACTACCTCACGGGTGACTCGGGCGCCTCCACCCTGGCGCGTCGCGACCCGGATGGTCACACCATCTCCCACGAGACCGCGAACGACCTCGCCGACTGGATCTCCCGTCGGTTGCACCACCTCGAGACCGTCGGAGCCGCCGCGGTCGGCGTGCCTGACACCGCCGCCTGGCCCACGATGCCCGACGGGCTGCCGGTCCGTCCGGGTGCGCGTCCGCTGGTGAGCTGGGCCTACCCCCAGCAGCAGTTCTCCGACCAGTCCTCCCACGAGCTCCAGACCGCGCTCTTCGAGCGGATCGAGCGCAGCGAGGGCGTCAGCGTGGGCGAGTCGCAGGTCGCCGTGCCCGGCTCCCGCGCGTTCTTCCTGGCGGGTGCGGCGGGCCCGGCCGAGGCATTCGTGGTCGAGGACGACAAGGAGTTCGCCCACCTGCACCCGCTTTACGACACGTCGCTGCACCTCACCCTGCCCACGGACCTCGCGGCCGACGCGATCGCCAAGGGCTGGGCGCAGCCCCACATGCACGCCGGCACCCGCAAGTCCCCGGGCTTCGTGCTGGTCTATGCCCCCCGCACCGAGGCCGAGGTCGAGACCGTCGCCGGCATCGTCGAGGCCTCGCGGCTCTACGCGCTCGGCTGAGCCGGCCTCGGGCCGCGATTCCGAGACTTACGCGCGATTCACTGTCATGTGGTGACAGTGAATCGCGCGCAAAGGGCGCGGGCCTCGGTGTGGTCTCGGCCGACGGGGTGGTTTCGAGACGGCTCGTTCCTCGCCTCCTCAACCACCGGGGGCTAGGTGCCTTCGTCGCCGGCCCGGCGGGCGATCTCCTCGCGCATGTTCTCGTTGACCGCGCGTTCGTACGACGACACGAGGGCCGCGATCGACAGTGGCTTGAGCAGCTCGACGGCCTCGGTGAGGTCCTCGTCGCTGGCGCCGGACTGGCGCAGGGCGGGCCAGATCTTCTTGCGGAACAGGTCGAGCATGTCGCTGGCCATCGCGTGCGCGTGCTCGTCGTAGAGATCCTTGGCTGCCTCGGCGGACTCGTGCGGATAGCCGAACCGGACCAGCCGCAGGCCGGCATCGAGGTGGGCCACCGCCACGTCGTACGCGCCGTCCGGGCCAGGGGTGATCGCGCCGAGGACGGCCAGGGTCTGCAGCTCTTCCTCGGTGAGCTCGCGTGAGGCACGCTCGTTGAGCTGCGCGAGGGTCATCCGCTCGGGGTGCTCGGCCATCCACGGAGCCAGCAGGGCGCGGTGCAGGCTGATCTTCCCGGCTGGTGCCTCGTCCGGGATGCTGGCGACGTAGCGCTCGATCGCAGCCAGGGTGAAGCCGTGGGCCTGCAGCTCGGAGACCAGCTCCAGACGGGCAGCGTGGTCGTTCGTGTAGTAGCCGGAGCGGCCGCGACGAATGGGGGACGGCACCAGGCCTCGGGTGGTGTAGAAGCGCACGTTGCGGACGCTCATCCCGACGCGCTCGCACAGCTCGTCGAGGGTCATCAGCCCCGACAGGGAATCGACTGATTCCTGCATTCGTCACCGTCCTCCGGAAGGTATGAGTCGAATCACATGGTGGTCCGTCTTGACCACCATGACAGTAATGGTGTCACAATCAAGGTGTCGACCCACGCACCCGCCACGGGTCGGCGACCACGCAGAACTTACCCAGACACGAGACTTACGTAGAACAAGGGACGGTCATGGCTGAAGCATTCGTGTACGACCACATTCGTACGCCGCGCGGCAAGGGCAAGGCGAACGGCTCACTGCACGAGGTGAAGCCGGTCGACCTGGCTTCCGGGCTGATCGAGGAGATCCAGAGCCGGAACCCCAACCTCGACCCGAACCGCATCGACGACGTCGTGCTCGGCGTGGTCTCGCCGATCGGTGACCAGGGTGGCGACATCGCCAAGACGGCCGCGCTCAAGGCCGGTCTGCCCGACACGGTTGCCGGCGTCCAGCTCAACCGCTTCTGCGCCTCCGGCCTGGAGGCCGTCAACCAGGCCGCCTCCCGCGTGCGTGGCGGCTTCGAGGAGCTCATCCTCGCCGGCGGGGTGGAGTCGATGAGCCGTGTCCCGATGGGCTCCGACGGTGGCGCCTGGGCCATGGACCCGGCCACCGCACTGGCCACGGGCTTCGTGCCGCAGGGCATCGGCGCCGACCTGATCGCCACCATCGAGGGCTGGAGCCGCGAGGACGTCGACGCCTTCGCCGCCGAGTCGCAGGCACGTGCCGCCAAGGCCCAGGCCAACGGCTACTTCGACAACGCGATCATCCCCGTCAAGGACATCAACGGCCTGACCATCCTCGAGAAGGACGAGTTCATCCGTCCCGGCACCACGGTCGAGAGCCTCTCGGGACTCAAGCCGAGCTTCGCCTCGATCGGCGCCGACGCCGGCTTCGACGACGTGGCGCTGGAGAAGTACCACTGGATCGAGAAGATCAACCACGTGCACCACGCCGGCAACAGCTCCGGCATCGTCGACGGCGCCGCCCTCGTTGCCATCGGCAGCGAGCAGGTCGGCACCGACCTCGGTCTCGAGCCACGGGCGCGCATCGTCTCCGCCGCCGTCTCCGGCGCCGACCCGACGATCATGCTCACCGGCCCCGCCCCGGCCGCTCGCAAGGCCCTCGCCAAGGCGGGCCTCGAGGCCAAGGACATCGACCTCTTCGAGATCAACGAGGCGTTCGCCGCAGTCGCCATGCGCTTCATGCGTGACATGGGCATCAGCCACGACATCACCAACGTCAACGGTGGCGCGATCGCGATGGGTCACCCGCTCGGCGCCACCGGCGCGATGATCCTCGGCACGCTGATCGACGAGCTCGAGCGCCGCGACCAGAAGCGCGGCCTCGCCACGCTCTGCGTCGGCGGCGGCATGGGCATCGCCACGATCATCGAACTCGTCTGACCGCGACCTCTCGAACAGGATTCCTGAAATGACTGAAACCCAGACCCAGACCGCGGTGCGCTACGAGCGGGACGCCGACGGCATCGTCACCCTCACCCTGGACGACCCGACCGCGGGCGCCAACACGATGAACGAGCTCTACCAGGAGTCGATGGCGGCTGCCGTCGAACGACTCCACGACGAGCTCGACTCTGCCGATGGCGGGGTCACCGGCGTCGTCATCGCCTCGGCCAAGAAGACCTTCTTCGCCGGCGGCAACCTCAAGAACATGGTCACCACGACCAAGGACCAGGCTGCGGACGTCTTCGCCATGGCGGAGGAGATCAAGGCCGGGCTGCGCCGGATCGAGACCTACCCGCGTCCGGTCGTGGCGGCGATCAACGGCGCCGCCCTCGGTGGTGGCTTCGAGATCTGCCTGGCCAGCAACCACCGCATCGCCGTGGACGGTTCCTACAAGGTCGGCCTGCCCGAGGCGTCGCTCGGCCTGCTGCCCGGCGGCGGCGGCGTGACCCGCATCGTGCGCCTGCTCGGCATCCAGTCCGGCCTGATGGACGTGCTCCTGCAGGGCGTCCAGTTCTCCCCGGCCCAGGCCCTGGAGAAGGGCCTCATCGACGAGGTCGTGGCCAGCCAGGACGACCTGGTCCCCGCCGCGAAGGCGTGGCTGAAGGACAACAAGGACAACGCCGAGGCCGCCTCCAACCCGTGGGACCGTGCCGGCTACAAGATGCCCGGCGGCGCCCCGTCCAACCCGAAGCTCGCTGCCTTCCTGCCGGCCTTCCCCGCGCTGCTGCGCAAGCAGCTCAAGGGTGCCGACTACCCGGCGCAGAAGGCGATCCTCTCGGCTGCCGTCGAGGGTGCCCAGGTCGACTTCGACACCGCTTCGCGCATCGAGTCGCGCTACCTGACGAACCTGATCATCAACCAGGGCTCGAAGAACATGATCCAGGCGTTCTTCTTCGACCTCCAGGCGATCGGCTCCGGCTCGCTGCGCCCCGACGGCTTCGAGCGCTTCAAGGCCACCAAGGTCGGCGTGCTCGGTGCCGGCATGATGGGCGCCGGCATCGCGTACTCGTGTGCTCGTGCGGGCATGGAGGTCGTGCTCAAGGACGTCTCCGACGACAACGCGGCCAAGGGCAAGGCCTACTCCGAGAAGCTGCTCGACAAGGCGATCTCGCGTGGCAAGTCCACCGAGGAGAAGAAGGCCGAGCTGCTCGGTCGGATCACCGCCACCGCCGACCCGGCTGCGCTCAAGGGTTGCGACCTGGTCATCGAGGCCGTCTTCGAGGACCCGTCCCTGAAGGCCAAGGTGATCGGCGAGATCATCGATCACGTCAACCCCGATGCCCTGCTCTGCTCGAACACGTCGACGCTGCCGATCACCGAGCTCGCCGAGGGGGTGGCCCGCCCCGCCGACTTCATCGGCCTGCACTTCTTCAGCCCGGTCGACAAGATGCCGCTGGTCGAGATCATCCGCGGCAAGGAGACCTCCGACGAGGCGCTGGCCAAGGCCTACGACGTGGTCCAGCAGATCAAGAAGACCCCGATCGTGGTCAACGACAGCCGCGGCTTCTACACCTCGCGCGTCATCGGCGTGCAGATCAACGAGGGCCTGGCCATGCTCGGCGAGGGCGTCCACCCGGTCTCCCTCGAGCGTGCCGCGACCCAGGCCGGCTTCCCGGTCGGTCCGCTGCAGATCAGCGACGAGCTCAACATGGAGCTGATGACCAAGATCCGCAAGGCCAACAACGACGCCGCCGCGAAGGCCGGCATCGAGGTCGGCCCGGACCCGGCCGGAGACGTCATCGCGAAGATGATCGAGGCCGGGCGTCCCTCGCGCCTGAAGGGTGCCGGTTTCTACGAGTACGTCGACGGCCGGCGGCAGGGCCTCTGGTCCGGCCTGGCCGAGGCGTTCCCGGTGGCCGAGGAGCAGATCCCGTTCGAGGACATCAAGGACCGGATGCTCTTCGCCGAGGCGCTCGAGACCGCGAAGACCTTCGAGGAGGGCGTCATCACCTCGGCGGCCGCTGCGAACATCGGCTCGATCATGGGCATCGGCTTCCCGGCCAACACCGGTGGCGCCGCGCAGTTCATGACCGGCTACGTTGGCGCCGACGGTGAGGTCGGGCTGGCCGCCTTCATCAAGCGCGCCGAGGAGCTGGCTGCGTCCTACGGCGAGCACCTTGCCCCGACGCAGTACCTCCAGGACATGGTGGCCAAGGGCGAGTCCTTCCCCGCCTGATCCGTCCACGAGGGCCCGTCGACCACGTCGGTCGGCGGGTCCTCTGCGTTGCCGGGAGGGGCTGAGCCGCTCGGCAAGCGGGGGGCTACTTCCTGCCGGGCTGGCCGAGGACCTCGGCGCACCTGCGGGTCTTGGCGGCGTAGGTCCTGGTGGCGGGGTCGGGGGAGTGCATGGCGGAGGCGACCACCGCGTTCTTGAGCAACGCCTTGTCGATGTCCTCGACGCAGGTCACGTAGTCGTCGACGTCGGCGTCGGTGGCCTTGGGGTAGCGATCGCGTCGGCTCTCGACCTCGCCACGCACGTCGCGGCACGCGAGGACCGCTTCGGCGTACGCCTCGGCAACCTGCTCGTCCTTGACACCGGACCGGGACTTCCGAACGGTGAGGTCGTCGTGGAGCATTCCGCCGGCGACCAGCCTGTCAGTGCCCAGGTCGTTGACCAGGTGCTTGCCCATGCAGACCCCGACGTCGCGCTCGAAGTCGGACGGATCCTCGCCCCGGAACTCGACGGAGAGTGCTTGGGCGGCCTGCTGCTCGTCGTCGTCCAAGGTCTGCGCGGAGTCGTTGCCACAGCCGGCCAGTGCCAGCATGACGGCAACGCCCGTGAGCATCCGTCGCATCCGCATGCGCTCCATGATGGCAGGAATGGGGAGGCGGCGTGCCGACCGTGACCTGCGCGGTAGTTTCACGGCATGGACTTCTCACCCTCGCCCCGTGCCGCCGACCTCATTGCACGGGTGGCAGCGTTCATGCGCGACGAGATCAGCCCCGTCGAGGCCGACTACGAGCGTGACCTCGCCGAGGCGCGCCGGACGGGTGATCCGTGGACGCCGCTGCCGATCCTCAAGGAGCTGCAGGGCAGGGCTCGTGCCCAGGGTCTGTGGAACCTCTTCCTGCCCAAGGAGCACGCGGGCGAGTACGCCGCCCGGTTCGGCACCGTTGGCGGCGAAGGACTGACCAACGTCGACTACGCGCCCATCGCAGAGCTGACCGGTCGCTCGGCGATCGCCCCTCTGGTGTTCAACTGCAACGCGCCCGACACCGGCAACATGGAGGTGCTGCTGCGCTACGGCACCGACGAGCAGAGGGCCGAGTGGCTGGAGCCGCTGCTGGACGGGCGGATCCGCAGTGGGTTCGGGATGACCGAGCCGGCCGTGGCCTCCTCCGACGCCACCAACATGGCCGCGACAGCGGTCGTCGACGGCGACGAGGTGGTCATCAACGGCACCAAGTGGTTCACCACCGGCATCGGCAACCCGGACTGCAAGGTGATCGTGTTCATGGGCCTCACCGATCCCGACGCAGACCGCCACCACCGGCACACCATGGTGCTGGTCCCGCGGGACGCCCCCGGCGTGAAGGTGGAGCGGATGCTCACCACGATGGGCATCCACGACGAGCCGCTCGGCCACGGCGAGGTGTCGTTCACCGACGTACGCGTCCCGATCGGCAACATCATCTCCGGGCCCGGGGAGGCCTTTGCGATCGCGCAGGGCCGCCTCGGGCCGGGACGGGTGCACCACTGCATGCGGTTGATCGGGCTGGCCGAGGCCGCCCTCGAGCTCGCCATCCGCCGAGGGCTCGAGCGGACCGCCTTCGGCAAGCCGATCATCAACCTGGGCGGCAACCGCGAGCGCGTCGCCGATGCGCGGATCGCGATCGCCCAGACCCGACTGCTGGTGCTGGACGCGGCGTGGAAGCTCGACCAGGGCGGGCCGGTCAACGCCCTCTCCGAGGTCAGCCAGATCAAGGTCGCGGCCCCACGGATGGCCCAGCAGGTCATCGACTTCGCGATCCAGGTCCACGGCGGAGCCGGGATGACCGACGACTTCCCGCTGGCCGCGGCCTGGACCGGAGCCCGGTCGCTGCGTCTGGCGGACGGACCCGACGAGGTGCACCAGGGCATGGTCGCGCGCCTCGAGCTGGGCCGGTACCTGTGAGGGTCCTGGTCACCGGCGCCGCTTCCGGGCTGGGTGCGGCGCTGTCGGATGCCTTCGAGGCGCGAGGCGACGAGGTGCTGCGGACCGATGTGGTGGCCGAGAGTGGTTTCGAGATGCTCGCTGGCGCTCGCTCCTCAACCACCGAAGGGACCTCGGTGGTTGAGGAGGGCGAGGAACGAGCCCGTCTCGAAACCACTCGCCCCACGATGAAGCTCGACGTCACCTCGGACGAGGACTGGGCGGCGGCCCGCGGGTGGGTCGAGCAGGAGTGGGGCGGGCTCGATGTCCTGGTCAACAACGCCGGTGTGGCCGGTGGGGGACGCCTGGACGTGGCCACCCTCGACGAGTGGCAGTGGATCACCGAGATCAACCTCTTCGGCGCGGTCCGTGGCACGCGCACCTTCGTCCCGATGTTCAAGTCCCAGCGCTCCGGGCACATCGTCAACATCGCCTCCCTCGCCGGGCTCGTCCACCCCGCGGGCATGGCGTCGTACAACGCGGTCAAGGCGGCGGTGGTGGCGCTCAGCGAGACCACCGGCCACGAGCTCGCGTCCTACGACGTGCGCTGCTCGGTGGTCTGCCCGTCGTACTTCCGGACCAACCTGATCGACGGCATGAGGGGCTCCGACGAGGCGCTCGGGGCGGTGATCGGGCAGCTGATCGAGAGCTCGCCCTTCAGTGCCGCCGACATTGCCGCGGCCGTGCTCGAGGGGATGGAACGGGGCGAGGACGTGATCATTCCTGACGAAGCCGCACGCGAAGCATGGAAGCTGAAGCAGAATGACCGCCGGGGGTACGACGCGGTGATGCGCAAGCAGGCCGCACGACTCGACCGGATGGGATGACGTGACCGAGAGCGACGCGGGCAACCCGGCCCGTTCCGTGCGTGACGAGGACGCCTTCGACGTCGAGGCGGTCTCGGCCTGGCTGCGTGCGAACGCCGCCCCCGAGTTCGCCGACACCGTGGCTGCCGACCCTGAGGTGCGCCAGTTCCCCGGTGGTGCGTCGAACCTGACCTACTTGCTGCGCTACCCCGATCGCGACCTGATCCTGCGCCGTCCTCCCGTGGGGCGCAAGGCGGCCGGAGCCCACGACATGGGTCGCGAGTTCCGGATCCAGTCGGCGCTGGCACCGGTCTTCCCCTACGTCCCGGCGATGGTCGGGCTCTGCCGGGACGAGTCGGTCCTCGGCTCCGACTTCTATGTCATGGACAAGGTCGAGGGCACGATCCTGCGCCAGGACTTCCCCGACAGCATCGAGCTGGAGCCCGCTGCGGTCACCACGTTGTGCCGCAACGCGGTCGACGTGCTCATCACGCTGCACCAGGTCGACGCCAGCCGTCCGGACCTGGCTGCCTTCGGCAAGGGCGAGGGGTACGTCGCTCGCCAGGTCGCCGGCTGGTCGACCCGCTTCCGCGCGGCCCGCACCGAGGACATCGGCGACTTCGAGCAGGTGATCGCCTGGTTGGACCGGCACCAGCCCACCGACGTCGCCACCTGCGTGATCCACAACGACTTCCGCTTCGACAACCTGGTGCTCGACGCCGACGACCCGCTCCGCGTGGTCGGCATGCTCGACTGGGAGATGGCCACGCTCGGTGACCCGCTGATGGACCTCGGGGGCGCGGCGGCCTACTGGGTACAGGCCGACGACGACGAGTTCTTCCAGCTGTTCCGTCGGCAACCGACGACGGCTCCGGGGATGTGGTCCCGGCAGGAGCTCGTCGACCACTACTGCGAGCAGATGGGCTTCGAGATGACACCCGAGCGCTGGCGGTTCTACGAGGTGTTCGGGCTGTTCCGGCTGGCCGTCATCGCCCAGCAGATCTACTACCGCTACTTCCACGGCCAGACCCACAACGAGGCCTACGCCGTGTTCGGGGACGCCGCCAGGTACTTGGAACGACGCTGCCTGGAGGTCCTTCGCTGATGGGTCAGATGCTGTTGGTGCGCCACGGGCAGGCTTCGTGGGGAACCGAGGACTACGACGTCCTCTCGTCGCTGGGCTGGGAACAGGGTCGACTGCTGGGCAAGGCCCTGGGCGGACGCGGCCTGGTCCCGGACCTGGTCGTGCAGGGCGGCATGCGCCGCCACCGGGAGACCGCCGAGGCCATCGTCGAGGCGGCCGGCTGGGGAGCGGTCGAGGTGGTGACCGACCCGGGCTGGGACGAGTTCGACCACATCGACATGCTCGCCAAGCATCCCGCCCCCGAGGGCGAGGAGCTGGATCGAGTCCAGTTCCAGGCGTGGTTCGAGCGGGCTTCGGCCCGGTGGACCAGCGGCGGGAACGACCATGAGTACGCCGAGTCGTTCCCGGCGTTCGCGGCCCGGATCGATGACGCCCTGGCACGCACCGCGGCCCGCGTGAGCACGAGCAGCACGGTCCTCGTGGTCACCTCGGGCGGGCCGATCTCGCTCGCCGCCTCGGCGTTGCTGACCGAGCGGGCCGCCGACCTCTCCGCGACGTCGTACGCCGTGATCTGGGGCGAGCTCAACAAGGTCGTGGTGAACTCCTCGATGACCAAGGTGGTGGTCGGGCGCGGAGGCACCAGGCTGGTCTCCTTCAACGAGCACTCCCACCTCGAGGGCGACGGCCTCACCTACCGCTGAGCACCGCCCCGCTCCTGCCCCCACCGCTATCGCTCCCACCCCCACCGGCCCCGAGCAACGCGGTGTCCACGTCACCTCACCCGCGACCGGTCACGTGCGCAGTGACCCCAGCACCGCGCAAGTGCCGGTTGGGGGCGGGAGCCGCACGCCCGGACGGCCGGCGGCTCAGACCATCTTCCTGAACAGCGGCAGGGGTGCGTGCTTCATGACCACGCTCATCGGTGCCCACGGCAGGGGTGGCACGCAGGCCGACTCCTTCTCCTTCTCGATGGCGTGCACGATCGACTTCACGCCCTTCTCGGTGGAGACCTGCAGAGGGTTCTTGTGCTCGGCCTTCTCGTTCATCTCCGAGGCGATGAAGCCCGGGTAGATCACCGAGACCTTGATCGGCTTGCCGTGCAGCTCTGCGCGCAGTCCCTCGGCGAGGTGGGCCACTCCGGCCTTCGTCGCGGCGTACGTCGTCATCGCCTTCGGCAGGCCGCGCATGGCCGACATCGACGAGATCATCACGAAGTGCCCGGACCTCTGGGCCCGGAAGATCTCCATGGCTGCCTCGGACTGGGCGAGCGCTGCGACGAAGTTGGTCATCGCCGTCTCCCGGTTGGCGGCGTAGCGGCCGGTGCCCAGAGGGGCGCCCTTGCCGAGGCCGGCGTTGATGACGATGCGGTCAATCGTGCCGAAGTCCGCGGCGAACCCGCGGAAGACCTCGAAGACCTGCTCGTCGTCGGTCACGTCGAGCGTGCGCAGCTCGACGCGACGATCGGGGTGCTTCGCCACGATCTCGTCCTTCAGGTCCTCGAGCTTGTCCATCCGTCGCGCACAGAGCGCGAGGTCGTGGCCGAGGTGGGCGAACTGGCGGGCCATCTCGGCACCCAGTCCGGCGCTTGCTCCGGTGATCAGAATCGTCTTCGCCATGCTCTGAGTGTCGCGTACTGTTCGGAAACATGAGTGGACGCGTGGTGCATTTCGAGATTCCGTTCAGTGACGGCGACCGGGCCCGGGCCTTCTATGCCGAGGCATTCGGCTGGCAGCTGAACACCGATGCGGGTCGCGCCTACTCGATCGCCACCACGGGCCCGACCGGTCCCGACGGCCCGAGCGAGCCGGGGTTCGTCAACGGTGGCCTGCGTCGCCGGGAGAGCCCGGACGACCGGCCGATGGTGGTCATCGACGTGGACGACATCGACGAGGCGCTGGTGAGGATCGAGTCGCTCGGTGGCGCGGTCGTGCTCGCCAAGCAGGCGGTCGGCGACTTCGGGCACACGGCCTACTTCAAGGACGTCGAGGGCAACATCCTGGGGCTCTGGCAGGACCGCTGACCGTCGGACCATCAAGGATTCCGCGGTCCGGACAAAAAGACAGGCTTGACTGTTTGTTGTTGATGGTGGACTGTTGCCGGTGTGAACACGTCGACGGCCCGCGTTCCGCAGGAGGAGCGCACCCGCGCCATGCGGCAGCGCCTGCTCGAGGCCACCGTCGACTGCCTCGTCGAGGTCGGCTTCGCGCGCACGTCGACGACGCTGGTCTCCCGCCGCGCCGGCGTGAGCCGAGGCGCCCAGCTGCACCACTTCCCCAGCAAGAACGACCTCGTGCTGGCCGCCGTGGAACACCTGACCCGGCTGCGTGGGGACGAGCTGGCGGCTGCCGCGGTCAAGCTGCCGACGGGTGAACGACGTACGCGTGCGGTGCTGCGCATGCTCGGCGACCACTTCGCCAGCCCGGTCTTCACCGCGGCCCTCGAGCTGTGGGTGGCGGCCCGGACCGATCCGGGACTGCTCGAAGCCGTCGGTCCGCTGGAGCAACGCGTCGGGCGTGAGACCCATCGGCTGACGGTCGAGCTCCTCGGCATCGACGAGTCGCAGCCGGGGAACCGGGAGCTGGTGCAGGCCACCCTCGACCTGGTCCGTGGGCTGGGCCTGGCCAACACCATCTCCGACGACAGGCGTCGACGCGGCCGGATCCTCGACCGCTGGGCCATCCAGCTCGACGAAGCCGCCGTCACCGCGTCAACGCGCGCCGTCACGGCGAAGAAGGAGCAAGCATGAACGACGTCCTCGAAGGAGTCCTGGCGGACCTGGCGGCCCAGAGCAGTGAGCTGGAGCAGCAGCTCGTCGCGCTGGGCGACGACCAGTGGCGAACGCCGACCCCGGCCGCCGGCTGGGACATCGCGACCCAGGTCGCCCACCTGGCCTGGACGGACGAGGCGGCGCTGGCAGCGGCGCACAGCGTCGAAGGGGACAAGGGACCCTGGGACGAGCTGGTGCTCGAGGCGATGTCGGACCCCAACCACGTGGTCGACAACGCGGCACTGGCCGGTGGCCGGGCACCGTCAGAGCGGCTCCTGCAGCGGTGGCAGTCCGGCCGGACGGCCCTGGCCGAGGCGCTCCGGGCGGTGCCGGACGGGGCGAAGATGCCGTGGTTCGGTCCACCGATGTCACCCACCTCCATGGCGACCGCACGCTTCATGGAGACCTGGGCCCACAGTCTCGACGTCCACGACGCCCTGGTCGCGGCCGGCCTGGCCGAGCAGGTGCCCGAGCCGACCGACCGGATCAGGCACGTCGCCCACCTCGGCGTGCGCACCCGCAACTTCTCCTTCATGGCCCGCGAGCTGCCGGCGCCCACCGAGGAGTTCCGGGTCACCCTGACAGCACCCTCCGGCGTGACGTGGTCCTACGGACCCGAGGACGCGCGGCAGACGGTGACGGGGTCGGCCCACGACTTCTGCCTGCTGGTCACCCAACGGATCAACCGTGCCGACACCGACCTCGTCGCCACAGGTCCGGACGCCGATGCGTGGCTCGACATCGCCCAGGCCTTCGCCGGCAACCCGGGCTCGGGGAGGGCCGCGAAGTGATCCGCATCGGCAACTGCTCCGGGTTCTACGGCGACCGGCTCTCCGCGATGCGCGAGATGCTCGAGGGCTGCCAAGAAGATGGGCAGAGTCTCGACGTCCTGACCGGTGACTACCTCGCCGAGCTGACCATGCTGATCCTCGGCAAGGACACCCTGCGCGACCCCTCGTTGGGCTACGCCCGCACCTTCGTCCGCCAGGTCGAGGAGAGCCTCGGCCTCGCCCTCGAGAGCGGCGTGAAGATCGTCTCGAACGCGGGCGGCCTCAACCCCGCCGGACTGGCCGAGAAGCTCCGCGAGGTGGCCAGGGGCCTCGGCCTCGACCCGGCGATCGCCCACGTCGAGGGTGACGACCTGCGTGGCGCCGACCTCGAGCTGGGAGCCAACGCGCTCACTGCGAACGCCTACCTCGGCGGCTTCGGCATCGCCCGGGCCCTCGATCGCGGTGCCGACGTCGTGGTCACCGGCCGCGTCACCGATGCGTCCGTCGTGGTCGGCCCGGCGATCTCCCGCTTCGGCTGGAGCCCTGAGCAGTACGACGAGCTCGCCGGCGCCGTCGTCGCCGGTCACGTGATCGAGTGCGGGACCCAGGCCACCGGGGGCAACTTCTCCGGGTTCCGTTCGCTGTTCTCGTCGGGCACGATCGCCGATCCGTTGCAGCCACTCGGCTTCCCGATCGCCGAGGTCTCCGCCGACGGATCCGTGGTGATCACCAAGCACGACGCCACCGGAGGGGCGGTCACCGTCGACACGGTCACCGCGCAGCTGGTCTACGAGATCCAGTCGACCCGCTATCTCGGGCCTGACGTCACCACCCTCCTCGACAGCCTCCGACTCGAGGAGGTGGGACGCGACCGGGTCTCGATCACGGGGGTCAGGGGCGAGGCACCTCCCTCGCAGCTCAAGGTCTGCGTCAACGAGCTCGGTGGCTTCCGCAACACGGTCGAGTTCGTGCTGACCGGGCTCGACGTCGACGCCAAGGGCGACTGGGTGCACCAGCAGATGAGCGCAGCGCTCGCCGCCAGTCCGCCAGCCGAGGTCACCTGGTCCCGGACCTCCCACCCCCAGAGCGATGCCGAGACCGAGGAGTCCGCGTCCTGCCTGCTGCGCTGCACCGCCAAGGACCCCTCGCCCGACCCCGTCGGCAAGCCGTTCACCTCGGCCGCCGTCGAGCTCGCGCTGGCCTCCTACCCGGGCTTCACGATGACCGCGCCGCCCGGCAAGCCTGCGCCCTACGGCATCTACCGAGCGACGTACGTCGATCGCGGCCAGGTCGCGCACACGGTGGTGCATGCCGATGGTTCTCGTGAGGTCATCGCCGATCCCGTGGAGTTCGTGGACCGCGACCAGGAACCGGGCGCGCGTCCCTCGCCGTATCCCGCACCGCGGGACAACCTCACCCGGCGCATGCCGCTGGGCACCTTCGTCCACGCGCGCTCGGGTGACAAGGGTGGTGACGCCAACCTCGGGCTCTGGGTCTTCAACGACGGTTCGTCGAAGCGGGCCGATCGGGTGACCTGGTTGACGAAGCTGATCACACCGAAGCGGATCCGTGAGCTGGTCCCGGAGGCGGCCGACCTCGAGGTCGAGGTGTTCGTGCTCCCGAACCTGGGGGGCGTCAACGTGCTGATCCGTGGCCTGTTGGGTGACGGCGTCGCCGCCTCCACCCGGTTCGACCCGCAGGCCAAGGGCCTGGGGGAGTGGGTGCGCTCGCGGATGGTGAGCATCGAGGACGCACTCCTGTGAGCGCCGAGCACGAGGCCCTGCGCGCCACGGCCACCGAGTTCGTCCGCCGGGAGGTGGCACCGCACCTGCAGGAGTGGGAGGACACCGGCTCCATCCCGCGGTCGCTGCACCCGGCAGCCGCGAGGCAGGGGTTGCTCGGCGTCTCGTTTCCCGAGGAGGTGGGCGGGCAGGGTGGCGACATCCTCGACTCGATCGTGCTGCAGGAGGCGATGTTCGCCGAGGGCGCCTCCAGCGGCCTGATGGCCGGGCTCTTCACCGGTGGCATCGCGCTGCCCCACTTGGCCGCGAACGGCTCGGCTGATCTCGTCGACCGCTTCGTGCGTCCCACCCTGGCCGGCGAGAAGATCGGCTCGCTCGGGGTCACGGAGCCCGGCGGCGGGTCCGACGTCGCCGGCATCACCACTCGCGCCGAGCGCTCCGGCGACCACTTCGTCGTCAACGGCGCCAAGACCTTCATCACCTCCGGCGTGCGCGCCGACTTCGTCACCACCGCCGTCCGCACGGGCGGCCCGGGCCACGCGGGTGTCTCGCTCCTGGTGATCGAGAAGGACACCCCGGGCTTCACCGTCGACCGGTCGCTGCGCAAGATGGGCTGGCACTGCTCCGACACCGCCGAGCTGTCCTTCGTCGACGTGCAGGTCCCGGTGACGAACCTGGTCGGTGAGGAGAACTCGGGGTTCGTGCAGATCGCCGAGCAGTTCGTCGTCGAACGCCTGGCACTCGCCGTGCACGGGTACGGCGTCGCCGGACGCGCGCTGGCTCTGGCTGCGGCGTACGCGAAGGAACGCCAGACCTTCGGACGCCCGCTCGCGGACCGGCAGGTGATCCGGCACAAGCTGGTCGACATGCATCGTCGCGTCGAGACGGCGCGGGTCTACACGCACCACGTCGCCGCGAGGCACGCCGCCGGTGAATCGGTGATTGCTGAGGCCTGCTTGGCGAAACAGACCGCGGTCGAGACCGCGGAACAGGTCTGCCACGAGGCCGTCCAGGTCTTCGGAGGGGCGGGCTACATGCACGGGACCGAGGTGGAGCGGCACTACCGCGACGCGCGCATCCTCGGCATCGGTGGAGGCGCGACGGAGGTCCTCACCGACCTTGCCGCACGACTGCTCGGCTATGCCGGGGAAGGACGATGATGAAGCTGATGACCGACCCGGGCGGCTCGGTGACGCTGCACATGAGGGCCACGCCCAAGCAGGTGTGGGACCTGGTCAGCGACGTCACCAGGATCGGAGAGTTCTCCCCGGAGACCTTCGAGGCCGAGTGGACCCGCGGGGCGACCGGCCCCGAGAAGGGGGCGACCTTCCGCGGGCACGTGAAGCGCAACGGCGTGGGCCCGACGTACTGGACACCGTGCAAGGTGACCGAGTGCGTGCCGGAGCAGCAGTTCGAGTTCGCCGTGATGCTGGGCGGGCCGGCCAACCACTGGGGCTACCTGCTGACGCCGGAGAACGAGGGCACCAGCGTCACCGAGTACTTCCGGCTGACCCCCACGCTGCCGATGCGGGCCTACTGGACCCTGCTGGGCAGGCTGCGCGGGCGCACCAACGAGCGGGGCATGCGAACAACCCTGGAGCGGATCAAGAAGGTGGTCGAGGCATGAGCGCCGGGACAGTGGAGACAGTCGGGACACCGGCCGAGCCGACTCGGCGCGAGGCGATGCTGGCGAAGATCGACGAGCTGCACGCCGAGCAGACCAAGGCGGTCGAGGCCGGCGGGAAGTACGTCGCGCGACACAAGGAGCGTGGCAAGCTCACGGCCCGCGAGCGCATCGAGCTGCTCGTGGACGAGGGCTCGGCCTTCCTGGAGCTGATGCCGCTGGCAGGTTGGGGCAGCGACTTCGCGGTGGGCGCCTCGCTGGTGACCGGCATCGGTGTGGTCGAGGGGGTCGAGTGCATGATCGTCGCCAACGACCCGACGGTGAAGGGCGGGGCGCTCAACCCGTGGTCGGTGAAGAAGTCGTTCCGTGCCGCCGACATCGCTGCCGAGAACCGGTTGCCGACGATCAACCTGACCGAGTCCGGTGGCGCCGACCTGCCGACCCAGAAGGAGATCTTCATTCCCGGTGGACGCGGGTTCCGTGAGCTGACCCGCGCGTCGGCGCGCAAGGTACCCACCGTGTCCGTGGTCTTCGGCAACTCCACCGCTGGCGGCGCCTACGTGCCGGGCATGAGCGACTACGTGATCATGGTCAAGGAGCAGGCCAAGGTGTTCCTGGCGGGTCCGCCGCTGGTGAAGATGGCCACCGGTGAGGAGACCGACGACGAGTCGCTCGGCGGTGCCGAGATGCACTCACGTGTCTCCGGTTCGTCGGACTTCCTGGCCGTCGACGAGCGCGACGCCCTGCGCATCGCGCGGCGCGTGGTGGCGAGGTTGAACTGGCGCAAGCAGGGCGTGACGTCATCCGTCCCGGTCGCCCTGGGCGCCGGTCCGTATGACGTTGCGGGCTTTGCGGAGCCCGACCTGGACCCGGACGACCTGCTCGACCTGATCCCGACCGACCTCAAGGAGCCGTTCGACCCGCGCGAGGCGATCCTGCGCATCGTCGACGGCACCAGTGCCGGCAACGCGGTCCCGTTCGACGAGTTCAAGCCGCTCTACGGCTCGTCCCTCTGTGTGGGGTGGGCCAACCTGCACGGGCAGCCGATCGGCATTCTCGCCAACGCCCGGGGCGTGCTGATGAGTGAGGAGGCGCAGAAGGCCGCCCAGTTCATCCAGCTGGCCAACCAGAAGGACACGCCGCTGCTGTTCCTGCACAACACCACCGGCTACATGGTCGGCAAGGAGTACGAGCAGGGCGGCATCATCAAGCACGGCGCGATGATGATCAACGCGGTGAGCAACTCCACCGTCCCTCACCTCACGGTGATCATGGGCGCTTCCTACGGCGCCGGCAACTACGGCATGAACGGGCGCGCCTACGACCCGCGCTTCCTGTTCACCTGGCCGAGTGCCAAGTCGGCGGTGATGGGTCCGCAGCAGCTGGCCGGCGTGCTCGAGATCGTGGCGAAGCAGTCCGCCGAGTCGAAGGGCAAGGTCTTCGACGCCGAGGAGTTCCAGGGCGTCAAGGACATGGTGGAGGCGATGGTGGAGGAGCAGTCGCTGCCCTACTTCCTCTCCGGGATGGTCTACGACGATGGCGTCATCGACCCGCGTGACACCCGCACGGTGCTGGGCATCTGCCTCTCCGTCATCAACAACCAACCGATCGAGGGCGCGATGAACTTCGGCGTCTTCCGGATGTAGGAGGTCCGGTATGAGCTTGCGAATACCGGAAGGTCGACTAGGTCGAGCAGCGCCACGGCTGAGGAACGAAGCCGTGTTGCGCGTGTCGAGACATCAGCGACCGAGGTCGCAAGGGGCGGGTCGAAACCAGAGGGACCCAGCAAAGGGGAAGAAATGATCAAGCGCATCCTTGTGGCCAACCGTGGCGAGATCGCGCGTCGCATCTTCACCACGGCTCGTCGCGTCGGCATCGAGACCGTTGCGGTCCACTCCGACGCCGATGTCGACCTGCCGTTCGTCCGCGAGGCCGACGCCGCCGTGAGGCTCCCGGGCAACACGCCGGCGGAGACCTACCTGCGCGCGGACCTCGTGCTCGAGGCGGCTCGTCGCACGGGGGCCGACGCGATCCACCCCGGCTACGGCTTCCTGTCGGAGAACGCCGACTTCGCCCGGAAGGTGATCGGGGCCGGGCTGACCTGGATCGGCCCCGCGCCCGAGTCGATCGTGTCCATGGGTTCCAAGATCGAGTCGAAGAAGCTGATGGCCGCGGCCGGCGTACCGGTCCTGCCCGACCTGACGGTCGACACGGCGACGGAGGACGACCTGCCGCTGCTGGTGAAGGCGTCCGCCGGTGGCGGCGGCCGCGGCATGCGGATCGTGCGCACCCTGGCCGACCTGCCCCGCGAGATCGCCGCGGCACAGGCGGAGGCGGAGGCCGCGTTCGGCGACGGGACCGTCTTCGTCGAGCCGTACGTCGAGCACAGCCGCCACGTCGAGGTGCAGGTCGTCGGCGACCGGTTCGGCGAGGTCGCCGTCCTCGGTGAGCGCGACTGCTCGGTGCAGCGTCGTCACCAGAAGGTGATCGAGGAAGCGCCCGCGCCGAACATCGACCCGACCGTGGTTGCGCAGATGCACGAGGCCGCTCGCAACGCCGGCAGCGCCATCGACTACCTGGGAGCCGGCACCGTCGAGTTCCTCTATGACCCGGACAAGGAGCGGTTCTTCTTCCTTGAGATGAACACCCGACTTCAGGTCGAGCACCCGGTCACCGAGGCCGTCTTCGACGTCGACCTGGTCGAGCTGCAGTTGGCCGTGGCCGAGGGGCGGAGCCTGGCTGGTCTCGATACACCCCGCTCGTCCCTCGCAGGGCACTCGACCAGCGAAGCCGGAACTGCGGGGCACTCGACCAGCGAACCCGGAACTGCGGGGCACTCGACCAGCGAAGCCACTTTCGGTGGTCGAGTAGGCGCCGAGGGACGAGGCGACGTATCGAGACCTGCTGGCCACGCGATCGAGGTGCGGCTGTATGCCGAGGACCCGGCGCACGACTGGCAACCGCAGAGCGGCAGGTTGACCAGCTTCGAGATCCCGGGCCTGACCGAGTTCGAGCGGGCCGGTCGTGCCGGCGTACGCGTCGACTCGGGCTTCGAGTCGGGCAGCGAGGTCTCCACGCACTACGACGCGATGCTGGCCAAGGTGATCGCCTGGGCGCCCACGCGCGCGGAGACCGCACGGATGCTGGCCGGCGCCCTGCGCCGAGCGCGGCTGCACGGCATCGTCACCAACCGGGACATGTTGGTTGCCGCGCTGATGAACGAGTCGTTCCTCTCCGGCGAGGTGAGCACTGCCTTCTTCGACCGCGAGCCGGCGGTGCTCGACGCGGGCACCGGCGACCCGGATCCCACCACGCTGTTCGCCGCGGCCGTGCTCCGCGCTGAGCAGGTCGCCGCCCGTCGCAAGGTCCAGACCCGGATCCCCGTGGGCTGGCGCAACGTCGTCTCCCAACCGCAGCGAACGACCTTCAGCGTCGGCGAGACCGAGCACGTCGTGGAGTGGACGACGGGTCGCTCCGGCTACGAGGCTGCCTCGAGCGACACCGGCATCGAGGTGCTCGAGGCCTCGCCGCACGCCGTACACCTGCGGGTGAACGGCATCTCGACGCGCTTCGACGGCGTGGTCACCGATGACCACGTGCACGTCGACGGCCCGCTGGGAGCGGTGAGCCTGCGGGTCGTGCCACGCTTCGTGGATCCTGCCGACCAGGTCGCCGAGGGATCGCTCCTCGCGCCGATGCCCGGCACCATCATCTCGGTCGGGGCCTCGGTCGGTGACCAGGTCGACGAAGGCCAGACCATCCTGGTGATGGAGGCGATGAAGATGCAGCACACCATCGCTGCGCCGTACGCCGGGACCGTCACCGAGCTGCCGGCGACCGCCGGCCAGCAGGTCGAGGCAGGCGCCGTGCTCGCCGTGGTCTCGACCGACCAATCCACCGACTCCGAAGGAGAACCCGCATGACTGTCACGATGTTCAGCGAGCCGGAGGAGCGCCTCGCGCTGCGCGAGTCCGTGAAGAAGCTGGCCGGGAAGTATGGCCGTGAGTTCGTCGAGAAGCAGGCTCGCGAGGGCGGCAAGATGACCGACATGTGGCTCGAGATGGGTCGCAACGGGTTCCTCGGGGTCAACATCGAGGAGCAGTACGGCGGCGGTGGCGGCGGGATGGCCGATCTCGCGGCCGTGCTCGAGGAGTGTGCAGCTGCGGGCGCGCCGTTGCTGATGATGGTGGTCAGCCCCGCGATCTGTGGGTCGATCATCGGCCGCTGCGGCACCGAGGAGCAGAAGAAGGAGTGGCTGCCCGGCATCGCCGACGGCACCCACCTGATGGCCTTCGGCATCACCGAGGCCGACGCCGGCTCCAACTCCCACCAGATCACCACCACCGCCACCCGCGACGGTGACCACTGGGTGCTCAACGGCCAGAAGACCTTCATCTCCGGCGTTGACGAGGCGCAGTCGGTGCTGATCGTCTCGCGCACCGCGGACGCGAAGACCGGCAAGCTGAAGCCGGCACTGTTCGTCGTGCCCACGGACGCCGAGGGCTTCGAGAAGCAGCCGATCCCGATGTCGTGGCAGGCGCCGGAGAAGCAGTTCACGTTGTTCCTCGACAACGTGCGGGTGCCGGCCTCGGCGCTCGTCGGGGACGAGGACGCCGGTCTGTGGCAGCTCTTCGCCGGGCTAAACCCGGAGCGGATCATGGGCGGTGCGTTCTCGTGCGGGATGGCCCGCTATGCCCTCGAGAAGGCCGTCGCCTATGCCAAGGAACGCTCCGTCTGGAAGGACCAGGCGATCGGCGCCCACCAGGGCATCGCGCACCCGTTGGCCAAGACCAAGATCGAGCTCGAGCAGGCCAGGCTGCTGTGGCAGAAGGCCGCCGCACTCTATGACGCCGGCGACGACATGGCCGCAGGCGAGTACGCCAACATGGCCAAGTACGCCGGTGGCGAGGTCGCCTGCAACGCCACCGATGTCGCGGTGCACACCCATGGCGGCAACGGGCTCACCCAGGAGTACGGCCTGGGCAACATGCTGGTCGCGGCTCGTCTGGGTCGGATCGCGCCCGTCTCGCGGGAGATGATCCTCAACTTCGTCGCGATGCACTCGTTGGGTCTGCCCAAGTCCTACTGACCGATGACCACCGGGACACCGAACCCCGCCATCGTGCACTGGCCTGATGTTCGGTGGTCGAGTGGCCGCGAGGTACGAGCGGTTGTGTCGAGACCGGTGCCGGGCGTGGCAGTAGGCCCAGTCACCGGGTTGTTGTCCTCGGTGTGGGCCTGCTGTCGTGGTGCTACGTGTTTGGCCGGTGCTTGATGTGTCGGTGCCCTGACTGGGAGTTGGTTTCGAGACGGTCGCTGGGCGACCTCCTCAACCAACGCTGATTCAGGGTTCTTAGGTGAGCTCGACTGTTCCGCTGTCGGTGACCAACCAGCTCCGGCCGTGCTGGTTGGTCCAGGTATACGTCCCGTCGCGGTTTCGTTGATAACGCCAGCCGCCGTGGGTATTCAACAGATGATGTCGACGACACAACGGCGCCAAATTCTCCGGGTTCGTCTGGCCCGACGGACCGGTGTCATCAAACGGCACGATGTGGTCGAGATCGCAGGTCTTCGACGACCGGCCACAGTGTGGATGCACACAGTGCCGATCACGTTCGGTGACCTGGTCCCGCATCGCCTGCGGCGGATCATGGACATCCACCGCCCACACCTTGGTGGTGTCGATCACCGGCGTCACCCGGGCATCAGCACCGAGCTGCTTCAGATAACCGGCGATCAGGTGCGTGGTGGCCGGCCCGAACAGGTTCGACTCCACCACCCCGACCCCACCTGACTCCACGGCGGCGGAGGCGGCGCACATGGTGGCCAGGTCCGTGAGGGACAGGTGCACGAACAGGCGCGCCCTCAAGTAGGACTTGCGCGGGATGACCGGTTCCCCGGTCTCCGGGTGGACCGGCGGGTCCTGGTCGAGGACCCCCAGCAGATCCAACGATGCTTGCCGGTCGGCGATGACCCCGAGGGCCTTGGCCTTGCGTTGGCCCAACGTGTCGGTGTCACCGAGCCGGCCCATCGTGGTCGCCTCATCGGAGACGAGATCGTGGAACTTCACCAGATCCAACGAAGATCCGATGGCCTCGAGGGTGCTGGTGCCCTCTGCGCCCTGGTTGTGGTCGACGCTGACGTCCCAGTCGACCTTGCCGGGGAGCCCGTTGTCGTCCTCGAGCTTCTCGGGGTGGAACTTCGCCACCCCGAGCTTCACCGCCTTCGCGATCGCGTTGAACGAGTACGACCCGACTTCGGCAACGCGGGCATCGATCCACCGGGCTGCCTCAAGTGAGAGGTCGTGGGTTTCCTCGGCGAGGCGGAAGGCTTTCCACAGCTCCAGCTCGAGATCCTCGAAGCGGGCGTGGGTCCGTGGCAGCCGGTGGTGCAGGTCGAGGGTGTTGGCCAGGAACTGCTGGCCCGAACCACGTGACTTCCGGGTCGCCGCAGCCCAGTCCTCCACCACGAACCGCGCCACCAACGGTGTGCCCTCGCCACCCAACGTGGCGTCGTAGTCACCCGCCATCCCGGGGAGCCCGTCACCCCACGTCGCCGGGTCGATGCCAGGGCCAGCAGGGTTGGTCACACAGAGCTGATAAGCCAACCTGACCTTGCGACGGTCGCTGCGGAACTCAGCATCGCGGGCGTCGGAGATGAGATCGAACAGCGCTTCACCGCCGAGGTCAGAGACCTCGAACGGGTGGAGTGCGGCATCGACTTCGAGCATGAGTCCATTGCATCACTGAGAACTGACAGCCGACACCCGGAAATGGGGTTCTCCACAGGCTTCGGAGAAAGAATTTTCAGAATCTTTGCCAGGTGGTCTGCCGGTGGTGTGATCTCGGCCCGGCGGGGGCGACGTACGGGGCGGTTTCGAGACGCTCGTTCCTCGCTCCTCAACCACCGCCGGGGGCGACGTACGGGGCGGTTTCGAGACGCTCGTTCCTCGCTCCTCAACCACCGCCGGGGGCGACGTACGGCGCGGGGCACGGTTTCGAGACGCTCGTTCCTCGCTCCTCAACCGCCGTCGGGGACGGCGTACGGCGCGGAGGACGGTTTCGAGACGCTCGTTCCTCGCCGGCACTCGACCGACGACCAGCGGCCGGCACTCGACCGACGATCAGCGGGTGGCAGTCAACGGCGCGAGCTGCTGGCCGTCACGGTGGAGGGGGTCTGTTCGCTCAGCCGTCGTGGTGGTTGACTCGGAGGCGTGGATCGGGTTGCGGAGGCATTCGCGGCAACACCCCGGGCTGACTTCCTGCCGGCTCGGGAGCGATCACGGGCGGTTCACGACGGTCCGCTCTCGATCGGCCACGGCCAGACCAACTCACAACCCCGAACGGTCGAGGCGATGCTGCGCCTGCTCGACGTACGACAGGGTCAGCGCGTCCTCGACGTGGGAGCAGGATCCGGCTGGACCACGGCCCTGCTGGGCCACCTCACGGGATCCGGGGGACGGGTCGCCGGAGTGGAGCTCGTGCCGTCAATCGCCAAGCAGGGCAGGAAGAACCTGGCCCACAGACACATGCCGTGGGCCACGATCGTCGAGGCGACCGCAGGTGTCCTGGGCCTTCCCGAGCAAGCGCCGTTCGACCGGATCCTGGTCTCGGCCGAACCGGCCCGCCTGCCCGAGGAGCTGGTGGCGCAGCTGGCTGACCCCGGTCGCATGGTCATCCCTGTGGCCGGCGTGATGAAGCTGGTCGTGCGCGACGGCGCAACGACATCGACGGACCACGGTCACTACCGTTTCGTACCGTTGCGCTGAGCGGCCTCAGTCGCGCTTGTCCGGCGGTCGACCCGGGACGCGAGGCTGGCGGGCGCACGGAGGCAGTAGGAGTCGACGAGCAGCTCGCGCACCTCGGTCCAGTCGGTCGACTCGTCGAGCAGCATGCCGATCGTGTCGCCGCCCCAACCCGCCTTGAAGTAGGGATCGCCCAAGTGTGCGAACGCCGCGACCTCATCGGGTTCGCCCCGGAACACGATGCGGAAGAGCTGGTCCTCACCGCCGAAGGCGTGCACGACGGTTCGCTCGCCCACCCGCCATCGCACACCGACCCACGCCTCTTCCTCATGGATGCTGGGCAACGGCTGCATGATCTGGCGCAACTGCTCGAGCATCCACCCCGGGACGGCAGGGCGATCCTTCTTGGCCATGGATCAGAGCCTGCCACGAGGTGCCGACACCCGGCTGCTCGCCCACAGGGTCGGACTCGACCCTCCGGACCAGGGCGGGCTACTTCCGGCGCAACCTGTCGAGCAGTGAACCGGCGGATTCCTGCTCCGTGTCACCTGGGCCGGAAACCGCGCGCCGCAGCTCGTCGTTCTCCTCGGTGAGCCGTCGGATCTCGGACAGCATCGCGGCCACCAGCCGGGTCGAGCTGTCGAGCATCTCCCCGTCACGCACGTGGTCGGGGTGGCGGCGCGAGGAGTGATCGCGTGGCTGCAGGGCTTCGAGGGAGCCGATCAGGTCGAATCCGCCGTCGGACAGCATCGCCACGGCCCGGTCGCTGCGTGCCTCCAGCTCCGCCCGCTTCTCGGGACCCACCTTGAACGGCGCGCGGTTGCGCGGCATCCAGTCGCCTTCCCCCAGATGGCCACGGATCCAGCGGCCACGGTCACCGGGCGACCGGAAGTCGGTGAGGTGCCGGTTGATCCGTCGGAGCAGCTCCACCTCGACCACTCCGAGCGTGGTGTTGACCGACTCGTCGATCTGCTCGATCTCCGCGCCGCCGACCCCGACGACCGAGGCGAAGCGCTCCCACAGCAGACCGGGATCGTCGGCCGGATCCACGGCGATGACATGGATCCGGGACGGGTCGACGACTTCGGACCATCGGGACAGCACGTCGGCGAGGTCGAAGCTGCCCCACCCCCAGTTGTCCTGCGGCCGGTAGTCCTCGCGAGGTGGGTAGGCATCGATCGGCCTGCGGCCGCCGTTCTTCACCCACTCCTGCCACCGCGAGGGGAACAGGTTGGCGACGGACCTGGCAGTGACCACGACGTGCACGTCGTACCCAGCGAGGTCGTGCGTCATCCGCTGCACCTGGGCGGGGCTCGCGGAGGCGAAGAACTCGTGGGTGATCAGGATGTCGCCCCGCCAGCCCCGGCACTCGTCGAGCAGGTCCTGCCACGGGTGCTCCGTGTTGCCGGGGCGGTTGGCCAGCCCGGGCACTTCGCGGACGTCGAGCGAGGCCAGCAGGTGACGGCGGTGGTTGCCGGGCAGCAGCAGGCCGTGCTCGCGCCACACCTCCGTGTGTCCCCACAGGGTGGACTGCAGGTAGGTGGTTCCGGTCTTGGGCAGGCTGATGTGGAGGAACGCGCGAGGCGTGGCGACCTGGTCGTTCATGGGCCAGCAACTCCTGTGACTCCGGGTCGGACGAGGCTACCGAACCGGGTCAGCGCTTCGGCGGCAACGGCACGAACATCGACGTCCGGGCGGCGTACTCGGCCCAGCCGGGACGCCCCTCCATGTGCTGGTCCAGGAGTCGTGCGCCCGTCGCCCAGACCAGGAAGTAGGTCATGGCCACCGGCGACAGGACGGTGAGGACACCGGGCCAGGCGGAGGCCGCGACCAGGAAGACTCCCCACCACACGCACGCGTCGCCGAAGTGGTTCGGGTGCCGGGTCCACGCCCACAGCCCTCGATCCATCACCGGGCCACGGTCGGGATCGCGCTTGTACGCCGCCAGCTGGGCGTCGCCGACGGACTCGAAGACGAGTCCGACCAGCCAGAGGGCCACTCCGACCACCGCGACCGGGACGAGCCCCGACCCGGCAACCGCGGAGACCTGCACCGGCAACGACACGAACCACAGGGCGAGCCCCTGGGTGACGAACACCTTGCGCACCGCGACGGCGTACGACGCCCCCGCGAGCATCCGCGCATAGCGCGGGTCCTCGCCCTTGCCGTGGTTGCTGCGGAACATGTGCCAGGCCAACCGCAGTCCCCACACCGCGACGAGCAGGAACAGCACCCACCGTCGCGGCGTGGATCCGTCACCGAGGAGAGCGGCCACCAGCGCGACCACCACGAAACCGAGGCCCCAGGTGGTGTCGACCACCGAGACCTTGCCCAGGCGGTGACCGATCACCGCGGTGACCGCCATCAGGAGGGCGGCCGCAGCCAGCGAGACGCCGGAGACCAGCAGGAAGGAGGTCACCACGTGCGCACCGGTGGCACCGTGTGCGCGCCGGGACGCACCGCGAGGATCTGGTCGACCCCCATCCGGCCGTCCCGGAAGGCCATGCCCCCGCCGACGAGGTAGAGGCGCCACACCCGGGCAACCTCCTCGCCGACGAGGGCAGTGATCCGATCGATGTTCGACTCGAAGGCCTCGATCCATGCCTGCACCGTGCGGACGTAGTGCTCCCGCAAGGCATGGACGTCGCGCACCTCGAGCCCCCCGTTCTCGAAGAGCGCGACGGTCTCACCGATCGGACGCATGTGCATGTCGGGCGCGATGAACGACTCGATGAACGGACCGCCTCCCGGATGCCTGCCGCGACGCGACATCTGCTGGACCAGCACGCGCCCGCCGGGCCTCACGGAACGGCGCAGCACCTCGACGTACGTCGGGTAGTTGCGCTCGCCCACGTGCTCACCCATCTCGACGGACGCGACCGCGTCGAACTCGCCCTCGACGTCGCGGTAGTCCTGCAACCGGATCTCGACGCCGTCCTCGAGCCCGTAGGCGAAGATGCGGTCGTCGATGAACTTCTTCTGCTCCGCAGCGATCGTCACGCCGACCACCCTGATGCCCCGGGCGGCGGCGTGCAAGGACAGCGAGCCCCAGCCGCAGCCGACGTCCAGCATCGTCATCCCGGGCTCGAGCCCGAGCTTGTCGAGGATCAGCGACAGCTTGTCGCGCTGCGCGTCGGCCAAGGTGTACGCCGGGTCGTCGGAACGCCAGTAGCCCGAGGAGTAGGCCATCGAGTCGTCGAGGATCAGCGAGTAGAACTCGTTGGACAGGTCGTAGTGGTGGCTGATCGCGCGCCGGTCTCGCAGCTTGCTGTGCAACCGGCCACGCACGCGGGCCTGGGAGGCGGGCGGCGACGGTGGGCGCCCCACCTCGCGGAGGACCTTCAGCAGGGCGCCGGCGACCGCCGGGGTCGGACGGATGCCCTGCAACCCGCGCTCGTCGGCGACCGACCACACGTGGGTGAGTGCCCGGTCGAGGTCGCCGTCGACGTCGATCTCCCCGGAGACGTAGGCCTGGGCGGCGCCCAGCTCACCGGGGCGCCAGAAGAGGCGACTGATCGCCTGCGGCGAGTTCAGCGTGACCAGCGGTGCACCGGCCGGACCGGACTCGGATCCGTCCCAGGCGCGCAGCCGCACCGGGAGGTCGCCGCCGACGATCGGGCGCAGGGTGTCAGCCAGCCGCCCGGCAACGCCGCTCACACGGATTCCTTGGCGAACGTGAGCTGCTGGACGTCGAGGTAGCGCGCCGCGAACCCGGCCCGCGAGTAGGCCAGGTAGAAGTGCCACATCCGCTCGAAGACGGCGTCGAACCCGAGACGCCGTACGTCGGCGCTCGCGGCGCCGAAGGCCTCGTCCCACTGGCGCAGCGTCTCCGCATAGTGCAGCCCGAACGACAGGCGATCGGTGATCCGCAGTGCGGTGTGCTCACGGGTGACCTGGTCGATCGCCTCGGTCGAGGGCAGGAAGCCGCCGGGGAAGACGTACTTGTTGATCCAGGTGAACCCGCCGCGGGTGGCCAGCATCCGGTCGTGCGGCATGGTGATCGCCTGGATCGCCACCCGCCCCTCGGGTGCCAGCAGCGAGTCGATCTTCGCGAAGTAGGTCGGCCAGAACTCGTGGCCCACGGCCTCGATCATCTCCACCGAGACCACGGCGTCGTAGGTGCCGACCACCTGGCGGTAGTCGAGCAGGTCGACCTCGACCCGGTCGGCGAAGCCGGCCTCGGCGATCCGCTCGCGGGCGAGCTCCTGCTGCTCGACGGACAACGTGACCGAGCGCACCGTCGCGCCACGACGGGCGGCGCGGATGGCCAGCTCGCCCCAACCGGTGCCGATCTCGAGGACCCGGGAGCCCTCGACGACGCCAGCCCGGTCGAGGAGGCGCTCGATCTTGCGCGCCTGGCCCTCGGCCATGTCGTCGGAGGTGGGAACGCCGGCCGACGAGTGCGCCGACTCCTGCACGACCTCACTCTCGAAGAGCGCCGACGAGTAGCTCAGCGTCTCGTCGAGGAAGGTCGCGAACAGGTCGTTGGACAGGTCGTAGTGGTGGCTGATGTTGTCGCGGGTCTGGTCCTCGCTGTTGCGGTGGGAGCTCGGCATCCGGGCCTGCCACACCGAGCGCAGGCGCTGCATCCAGTCGGGCACGATGGTCGCGATCTCGGTGGCCATCGTGGTGAGCAGGAGGTCGAGGTCGGGAGAGTCCCAGGCGCCCGACAGGTAGCCCTCGCCGAAGCCGATCAGGCCGTCGGCGCCCACGCGCGCAAAGAACTCCTCCGGCCTGTGCAGGACGATCGTGGGCCGACCGTCGGTCGTGCCGACCACGCCTCCGGTCTCCACGCGGACCTCCAGCCTGCGCATGGCATGGGCGAAGATCCGCTTGGCGACGACGGCGGCGACCCGCGTGCGGGGTCCGGACGGTACGTCGTACAGGCCCGGCCACGCATCGGGCTCGGGCGACCGGGCGTCGGCCCGGACGATGGCGGAGTCAGTGATGGTCACGAAGCGCCCCTCGGTGGAAGTGGTCGGTCGTCCAGTCATTCGGAGCCGCCCCCGAGACGGATTGCGGACTTCCTCACTGCGTGCGTGACCCCGGCCGCGGCTGGACCGGCAACCGCCGCAGCCACAGCCCGATGCCCTGCACACGGATCAGCACCGTCGTCAGCAGCGGAGCCAGGGCGGCCCGCCACGGACGACGACCGGCGGGCAGCGCCTCGCCGACGACCGAGGCGGTGAACGCGGGGTGCCCGGGACGACGCAGCGTCACCGACACCGCGACCTTCTCGCCCGGCGGCGGGACCGACACCTCGTAGCGTCCGGAGGTGTCGTTGAACGGGGAGACGTACATCGCCTTGTCGATCCCCGCATGACCGTGCTCGTCGGGGCGTACGACGTACGCGTGCCGGTCGCCGTAGGTGTTGTGCACCTCGAGCACGGCGCACACCTGGGCGCCGGATGCGTCGTGGCACCAGAAGACCGACAACGGGTTGAAGCAGTGCCCGAGGGCCCGCGGGTTGGCGAGCATCAGGATCCGACCGCCCTCGAGGTCGATGCCCTCGGCGGCGAGGAGCTCGTCGACGTTGCGGCGGATCGAGGAGGACGGGGAGCCGATGTGGTCGCGCGCCTCGAAGGAGGCAGTCGGGCGCGGGTGGGGAAGGTCGTCGAGATCGACCAACCAGGCCCACGACTGGTTCGTGAACGCGTGCTGCAGCGGGCCGCGACGCTCGTGGCGCACGGTGGTGCGGTAGACCCGCCCGGCGGCGAGCCCGACCGGGGCCGCAGCAGGGGCCGGGGCGTCCCACGTGAAGCCGAGGTGCTCGGCCGCCCGGACCCCCGAGGCAGCACCGTCCTCGTGGAAGCCCCAACCGTGGTAGGCGCCGGCGAACGCGATGCGCGCGGTGTTGATCGACGGCAGACGGCCCTGTGCCGCCACGGACTCGGGCGTGTAGAGCGGGTGCTCGTACTCCATCGTCTCGATCACCGTCGCTGGGTCGATCCGGGTGGCGCCGCCCAGCGTCACGAGGTAGCGGGTCGCGGTCGGCAACGACTGCAGCCGGGTCAGGTCGTAGGTCACCGTCACCTCACCGTTCGGGGTGGAGGGACGCAGGAAGTTCCAGGAGGCCCGCGCGCGCTGCGCTCGCGGCAGCAGCGAGGTGTCGGTGTGCAGGCGGGCGGTGTTGCGTGAGTAGGGCATCGCGCTGAGCACCTCACGCTGACCAGCCGTCGGCGTGGCCAGCATCGAGAGGGCCTGGCTCGGGTGGATGGCGATGACGACCGCGTCGAAGGTGGAGACGAGACCGTTGCCGTCGGTGATCCGCACACCCCCAGCGGTCTCCTCGACCGAGGTCACCTTGGTGCCTGTCCGCACGTCGTCGAGGCCGGCAGCGACCTTGGCGACGTACTCGCCGGAGCCTCCGGTCACCGTGCGCCACTGGGGCGAGCCGAAGACACCCAGCATGCCGTGGTGCTCGAGGAAGGCGAAGAGGTAGCGCGCCGGGTAGTCCAGCGAGGTCTCCGGGTCGCACGACCACACCGCGGCGACGAGCGGCTCCATGAAGTGACGGGTGAAGTAGGCCGAGAAGCCGCCCTCGGCGAGGAAGTCGCGCAGGGTCTGGCCATCCGTGGAGGTCGAGGCGGTGGAGGTCGAGGCGGTGGAGGCGAGCAGACGCTTGGCGCGGCGGTGGAAGCGGGGGATCTCCACGAGCATGCGCAGGTACGCCGGCCGGCGAAGGTTGGCGGCCGTGGGGAACAGCCCGCTCGCACCCAACGCCCCGGCGTACTCCAGGCCGGAGGCCAGGTCGCGCACCGACATCGACATGTCGGACGCCTGGGTCTCCACGCCCAGCTCGGCGAAGAGGCGCAGCAGCGTCGGGTAGGTGCGCTCGTTGTGCACGATGAAGCCGGTGTCGATGCCCAGCCCGTCGACGACGTGCGTGTCGGCATGGCCCCCGAGTCGGGGGTCCGCCTCGAACAGCGTGACCTGCGCCGTCCGGGAGATGGCGTGCGCGGCCACGAGACCGGCCACACCACCTCCCACGACGGCGACCCTCCGGGTCACGCCCCCTGCTCGAGGTCGAAGAGCGCGATCGGGTCAGAGGTCGGTGCCTGTGATCCTCCCGCGGGCTCGACGGTGATGCCGGCCGCGGTGGCCTCGGCTGCATCACCCTTGAGCAGCACCTTCTGGTTGGCGCCCCGGGGCATCAGGCCAGCGGGCACCATCGCACCCTCGGGGGACTGCAACCACAGCTGGTAGACCTTGTCGTCGGGTGCAGCAGGCATGTCGTGGGTGACCAGCACGGCCTTGCCCAGCGACACCGAGCGAACCAGCTCGGCCCTGGCCCCGCCGGGAAGGTCGAGGCCGACCTCCTGGGCGTCGTCGGCGCCGATCACCTGGTCAGCCGCGCTCAGCTGCTGGGTGGTCTGCTCGTCGTCCCACGGCTGGAGAGCGACGGTGGTGCCTGCGCCGATGGCGACGACGGCCGCAGCAGCGGCCAGGAGCGCCGGAAACCGACGCCGGCGTCGGGGCGCCAACGCGGTCACCCCCGAACCCCCGGTGGGAGGAGTGACCTCGGGAGGCAACGGCCGAACCGTCCGGATCTCGGCCAGCAGGCGGTCACGCATCGCTGGAGGTGGGGCAACCGGGGTGATCTCGGCCATCAGGGCGGAGGTCTCACGGAGGCTCTCCACCTCGGCGCGACAGTCGGCGCAGTCGGCCAGGTGCTGCTCGAAGAGCGCGCGCTCGTGCTCGTCGAGGGCGTCGACGGCGTAGGCGCCGGAGAGAGCGTGGATGTCGCTCACAGTGTCACCCCCAACGTGTCGCGCAGACGGATCAGCCCGTCGCGTATTCGAGTCTTGGCCGTGCCGACCGGCAAGTCGAGCATCGAGGCCACCTCCGTGTGTGTGTATCCGCCGAAGTAGGCGAGCTCGAGGGCTTCGCGCTGCACTTCGGTCAAGCTCTGCATGGCTGTGCGGACCCGTTGCGCCTCGATCGCGGTGGTCGCAGCCTCAGCAGTGGAGTCGTGGGGGAGAGTCTGGCTCTGGTCGTGGTAGCTGCTGTCGCGGCGGCTGGTCGCCTCCGCGGAGCGGACCCGGTCGACGCTGCGCCGGTGGGCGATGGTCATCAACCACGAGAGTGCGCTGCCGCGGGACGGGTCGAAACGGGACGCCGTGCGCCAGACCTCGAGGTAGACCTCCTGGGTGACCTCCTCGGCCTGGGCCGGGTCCCGGACGACACGCAGCACCAGGCCGTGGACACGAGCCGCAGTGGCGTCGTACAGCTCGGCAAAGGCCGACTCGTCGCCGCGGGAAGCGCGACGGAAGAAGGCGGCCAGGTCGGGCGCACCCGCCCCCTCCGGCGACGAGTCGCCGGAGGGAACGGGCACGGGACCTCTCATGGGTGTCATTGTGTCGCCTGGACGGTCAGCTCAGGAAGCCGGCATCAGGACGGAGTCGATGACGTAGACGGTGGCGTTCGCGGTGGGGATGTTGCCACACAGCACCGCGGCGCTCTCGTCACCGACCGTGAACTCTTCGCCGGAGCCCTTCACGGTGACCGTGTCACCCGCGAGCGTCTTGTGCTTGCCGGCGATCTCGTCCGGGCCGAGCTGGCCGGCGACCACGTGGTGGGTCAGGATCTTGGTGAGCAGCTTCTTGTCGGCGAGCACGCCGTCGAGGTCAGCCTTGGGGATCTTGCCGAAGGCGTCGTCGGTGGGCGCGAAGACGGTGATGCCCTCGGCCGAGTTCAGCGTGTCGACGAGGTCGGCCTTGCCGACCGCAGCGACCAGGGTCTTGAGCAGCGGGTTGGCGCTGGCCGCGGTGGCAACCGGCTCGGTGGCCATGCCGTTGAAGGAACCGGCACCGGACTTCGGGATCGCCGAGCAGCCGGGACCGAAGGTGTCGGCAGCAGCGCCGGCCTTCGAGTCGTCGGCCATCGAGTCGTCGGACATCGAGTCGTCGGACGACATGTCGCTCGACTGCGAGGTCGACTCGCTCGAGTCGCCCTTGGCGGTGCTGTCGCCGTCGTCCTCGGATCCGCAGGCAACCAGGGACACGGACAGGGCGAGGGCCGCGGCAGCGACACCGGACTGGCGAATGATGGAGCGCTTCATGAGAGAGCCTTTCGTGGGGGCTGTTGCTTTCAGGAGTCATTCGCTGCGGATGGTCGACCGGATTGGAACTTCTGAGAATTGTTTTGTGATGCGCCTCCCGGCCTTTTCCTGCTCACCCGAGATCGGCGGTGGCGCATCACTCCACGTTCACGACGATCTCCTGGATGCCGCTCGAGCCCTCGGGGAACGGCGTCATGCGGGCCGCGGTCTGAACCTCGTCGTCCAGGCCGGTCGCCCGGACGGCGAGCATGTGCGAGCCACTGGAGGCATCCCAGGGCAGGAACCACTGGCGCCAGTAGTCGATCCCGGCGTCAGGGCCGAGCTCGGCCTCCTGCCAGTCGCCGCCGTCGATGCGCACCTCGACCCGGCCGACGCCGACGTGCTGCGCCCAGGCCACCCCACCGATCACCGTCCGGCCCTTCTTCAGGCTGGCCAACGGCTTGGGGGTGTCGATGCGCGAGGAGATCTTGATCGGGGCATCCGTCGCCCAGTCGCGGTCGGTCCAGTACGCCGACTCCTCGGCGTACGTCGTCAGGGTCAACCGGGTCAGCCACTTGGTGGCGCCGACGAAGCCGTAGATGCCGGGGGTGATCAGCCGTGCCGGGAAGCCGTGCTCGGCGGGCAGCGGCTCGCCGTTCATGCCGATCGCGACCATCGCGTCCCGCCCGTCGCGGACCACCTCGAGCGGCGTGCTGATCGTGAAGCCGTCCGTGGCCGTGCTGAGGACCTGGTCGGCCCCGGAGCCGACGCCGGCACGGTCGAGCAGGTCGGTCAGGCGTACGCCGATCCAGCGGGCTGCGCCGATGTAGCGCCCACCCACCTCGTTGGAGACGCACGTCATGGTGATGTCCCGCTCGATCAGCGGCATCGCGGCCAGCTCCTCGAAGGTGAGGCTGAAGGACTCGTCGACGTCGCCGTCGATGGTCAGCTTCCAGTCGTCGACCGGCACCACGGGGATGGTCAGGTTGGTGTCGACCCGGTAGAAGCTGCCGGTGGAGGTCTGGAAGTCGGAGATGCCGCTGAACCGACCCTCCAGCCCCTCGGGGAGGGGCGGCAGCGGGTCGGCGACGGGGGGCAGGGTGACGTTGCCGATCCGGGTACGGAAGGCGATCACCTTCTCCCCGGCGAATCCCATGGCGGCCGCAGCGACCGCGACCAGGCCCGAGGTGAGCAGGACCACGCGGCGTGAGGCACGTGGGCCGGACCCGGGTGTGGTGTCCGTGGTGTCGCTCGAGACGCGGTCGGTGTCAGCGGCGTCGACGCCGCTCTCGTCGCCGCCGACCGGGGACCCGGTGTCGCGCGGGTCGAGGCGTCGCAGCAGGACGATCGCCCCCGGTGGGCGGATCATCAGCGCGAGTGCCGTCAACCCGACCACCGCCGCGGCGAGCGAGGGCACCACGTGGCTGGCCGTCGCCAGGGGGCGGGAGAGCGCGGCTGCCCCAGCCAGCGCCACGAGCACGAGGAGCAGCCCGGCGCCGGCCGCGAACCAGCGCCTGGCCAGCACGCCGGCGACGGCCGCGACCAGCAGCGTCACGGCCATCACGCTCCCGACGAGGATGGCCTTGTCCTTCGTGCCGAACTCGCGGACGGCGTACTCCTTCAGGGGAGTCGGCGTCAGGTCGATGACCGTGGAGCCGACGGCCAGGACGGGTGACGACGAGGGAGTCAGCAGCGCTGCGACGAGGTGACCGGCGGCCATCCCGCACAACGTGGCGAGTGCGCCCGCGAGGGCGCCGGAGAGAAGTCTGCGCAGTCTGCTCATGCAGGTGATTCGGAACGGACCCGTCCCCGGATGGCTCGGCTCGTGGGGCAGGATGCTGGCATGACCTCGAGTACGCGCATCCTGGGCAGCAGCCTCGACGACCTCCGGTCGACCCGGAGCAGCGTCAAGTGGCGACTCTTCGAGCCGGACGTGCTGCCGGTGTGGGTGGCCGAGATGGACGCCCGTCCCTGTGAGGCGGTCGTCGACGTCGTCACCCGGGCGATCCGGGACGGTGACACCGGCTATGCGTGGGCGCCGCCCTTCGTCGATGCGTTCACCGGCTTCGCCGACCGGCGCTGGGGCTGGCGCCCCGACCCGGAGCAGGCGCTGCTGCTGCCCGACGTGATGATCGGGATCGAGGAGATGCTCCACACGCTCACCGAGCCGACGGCCGCGGTCGTGGTCAGCCCACCCTGCTACGACTCCTTCCACGGCTTCGTCGAGGCCGTGCGGCGGCGCCCGGTCCACGCTCGCCTCGACGCCGCGGGGCGCCTCGACCCGGAGACCCTGGCCCGCGCGTTCGCTGATGCGGGCCCGGGCTCGGCCTACCTGCTGGCGAACCCGGCGAACCCGACCGGTGCAGCGCACACGCGTGACGAGCTGGCGATGCTGGCCCGACTGGCCGACGAGCACGGCGTGCTGGTGCTCTCGGACGAGATCCACGCACCGCTGGTGCGGCCCGGCGTCGAGTTCACTCCCTACCTCTCCGTGCCGGAGGCGGCCAACGGTATCGCGCTGGTCTCTGCGTCGAAGTCGTGGAACCTGGCCGGGCTCAAGGCGGCGCTGGCCTTCCCCGGGGCAGGTGCCGTCGACCGGCTCGCGTCGGTCCACGAGGTGGTCACCCACGGCGCCAACCACCTCGGCGTCCTGGCCCAGACCGCCGCCTACGAGCACGGCGAGCCGTGGCTCGACCAGCTGCTGGGCGAGATCGACGACAACCGCGACCTCCTCGGCAAGCTGCTGGCCGAGCACCTGCCCGGCGTACGCCTGATGCCGGCCGATGCCACCTACCTGGCGTGGCTCGACTGCAGCGCCCTCGGCCTGGCCGACCCGGCGACCGAGTTCCTCGAGCGCGGACGGGTCGCGCTCTCCGCGGGCACGCGCTACGACCCCGAGCACGGCTCCCAGTGGGCACGGTTCAACCTCGGCACCTCGCCGGAGGTCATCGAGGAAGCCGTACGCCGGATGGCCCGCACCGTCGCCTGACGGCGTACGGCAGGATGGCGGACATGACCGAGCTCGTGAAGTACGCCGTTGCCGAGGGCATTGCCACCCTGACCTTCGACTCGCCGCACAACCGCAACGCGTTGTCGCGCCAGCTCGTCACCGAGCTCTACGAACGCCTCGACCGCGCCGAGGCCGACCACGAGGTCAAGGTGGTCGTGATCGGCGCCGAGGGCCGGGTGTTCTGCTCGGGTGCCGACCTCTCCGAGGCAGCGGGCGGATCGATGGAGGAAGGCGCTCGCGGCCTGGTCGACCTGCAGCGCAGGATCGTGGCCTTCCCCAAGCCGGTCGTGACCCGGTTGTACGGCGCAGTGCGCGCCGGCGGCATCGGCATCGTGGCCGCCTCCGACATCGCGATCGCCAGCGACGACGCCACCTTCGCCCTCACCGAGGTGAAGCTGGCCCTGGCCCCGGCCGCCATCTCGCTGACCGTGATCCCGCGGATGACCTCGCGTGCGGCAGCACTCACCTTCCTGACCGGTGAGACGTTCAGCGGGGCCGAGGCCGCCGAGCACGGACTGGTCACCAGGGCGGTCCCGGCCGACGAGCTGGACGACGCCGTGGCCGCGGTCTGTGCCGCGCTAGTCACCGGTGCGCCCCAGGGCCTGCGCGAGACCAAGGCGCTGCTGGCCCGTGACCTGGTTGAACGCATCGACTCGCGCGGCGACGACCTCGCCGCGCTCAGCGGACGTCTCTTCGGTTCCGAGGCGGCGAAGGAAGCGATGCTCGCCTTCCTGAACCGCAAGAAGAAGTAGCCAGCCCCGGGCAACCTGAGGGTGGCTCCAGTCGGTAACTACTGGCATGACCACCATGAGAGTCGAGCCGGCGGGGGTGCCGATGACTGATCGCGTCGACTTCGACGACTTCGTGGCCGCGCGCTCCAGCGGTCTCCTGCGTACGGCGTACCTCCTCACCCACGACCATGCCCTGGCCGAGGACCTGCTCCAGACCGCGTTGACCAAGGCCTGGTTCGCGTGGTCGCGCATCGACGGGAACCCCGAGCCCTACATCCGCAAGATCCTGGTCAACACGTACGCCACCTGGTGGCGCCGCAAGTGGAACGGCGAGCTGGCCTCCGACCAGCTCCCGGAACGACCGGGCGCCGGCAGTTCCGACGCGGTCGACGACAACCACGACCTCTGGCAGGCGATGGAACGGCTGCCACGTCGGCAACGCGCCGTAGTCGTGCTGCGCTACTTCGAAGACCTCAGCGAGGCCGACACCGCCGAGCTGCTCGGCTGCTCGCGCGGCACCGTGAAGAGCCAGCTCAGCAAGGCCCTGGCGAAGCTGCGGATCGACCCCGCGCTCGCCTCCACCGACCCCACCACCGACGAGGGGGCACAGCGATGAACGACCTCAGAGACCTACGCGAGACCTTGCACAGCCACGCCGACCTGCACGACACGGCGAGCACCACCCGTGCGGCCGCGATCCACGACCGGGTTCGCGGCGTACGCCGTCGTCGTCGTGCCGTGGTCGGTGGCGCCGTGGTGGCGGCGGTTGCTGCCATTGCGGTCGGCCTGAACCTGCCCGACTCCGGTGACAAGCCCGAGCCGGCCAACGGCCTCGATGCGCCCAGCACGATCAAGTCGCTCGGCTACACCTACGAGCTCGAGTCGACCACGACGCACGAGCACAGGGCGACGGTGAAGATCCCGAGGTCCGACCAGCCCGTGTTGGTCGCGTGGGGCACTGCGGTCGGTGCCGACGACCCGGTGCGGGTGGACACCCGGGACGGCGAGCCCTTCACGTCGGCCGACGACGCCTTCAAGGACTTCTACATCGTCCATCCCGGCCACACCGCCACGATCAGTGTCTCCGGCGCGGAGGGTGACGTCTCTCTGGCGACGTACTCACTGGGCGCTGCCCGCCCGCGGGGCGTGACCAAGGACCGGATCACCTTCCGGTCCGACGTCGAGGCCTGGAACCTGGTCGAGGCCAGGATCGGGGACCTGGGGGCTCACGAGGTGACCTTCGACGTGAAGATCCCGACTGACGGGATGGTGAGGTTGGCGAGTCTCTGCATGGGTCTGCCCAAGGGCCTTTGGGTGAACACATCGATCGACGGCAGGGGCCAGGAGTTCGGGAACAGCAGCACGTGCGACGACTCCGGGTTCGATCCGGCTGCTGGCTCCTACACAGTCACCCACTGGGGCAGCTTCGGGAAGCCCGGCGACAAGGTCCGTGTCCGCATGTGGGTGTCGCGTTCGATGGAGGGCGAGGAGCCGGTGGACGCCGCTGACCTGGCCGACCTCCGGCTGGGACAGGCGTTCTACACAGCCCCCAATGGAGACGTTGACGCAGCCTTGGCAGGCTTCGTGCCCGATCCCGTCGTTGAGTCCGGTGGACGCACCTGGCGCCAGACGCAGAGCTTCATGACCTCCGGCACCGACGACGTCGTCCAGAAGGTGAACGGGGCGGGGCCACACCTCGTGATGGTGAACTACCGCTCTCCGGTGATTGCCACCTTCCGGTTCGCCGCGGATGGTCGAGAGATCCAGGAGTTCATGGGGGACAAGGGTTCCGGTGGATTCGGGGAGTTCTTGATTCCGCTGGATTCCAAGTCCTTGCGCCTGGAGATCGGTTCGGGAGGCTCCGACCGCACCAGGACCGCAGTCGGCATCTACGAACGGGTCGACTGAGCGCCGAACCGGCACTCGACCGCTGGCTAGGCTGACGGCATGAGCCTGCCCGAACCCCGCACGTCACCCACCGAGGCAACGCCCCGGTGGGTGACGGCCGCCGTGGTGATCGGCAGCTTCGTGGCGTTGCTCTATGCGATCGAGTTCGTCGACACGTTGATGAGCAACCGACTCGACGCCGAAGGCGTGCGGCCCCGCGAGACAGACGGTCTGCTGGGCATCGTCTTCGCTCCGCTCCTGCACGCCGGCTGGGGGCACCTCATCGGCAACACGATCCCGACGCTGGTTCTGGGCTTCGTGATCCTGTTGTCCGGGGTGCGCACCTGGCTCGTGGTCACCGCGATCGTCTGGGTGGTCGGCGGCCTCGGCACCTGGCTGATCGGTCAGGACAACTCGGTGCACATCGGAGCATCGGTCCTGGTCTTCGGTTGGCTGGTCCATCTTCTGGTGCGCGGGTTCTTCGCCGCCAAGGTCGGCCAGATCGCGCTCGGTGTCGTCATCCTGGTCATGTACGGCGGGATCCTGTGGGGTGTGCTCCCCGGCCAGGAGGGGGTCTCCTGGCAGGGGCACCTGTTCGGGGCGATCGGCGGCGGGCTCGCGGCCTGGCTGCTGGCCGGCCGGGCCAAGCCACAGCCTGAGGTCGAGAAGCGTGATCCGCTGGCCTGGTGACGCCCCGCGTCGACGGTCAGCGGGTGTAGAGCACCTTGACCCGGTCGTCGCGAAGCCACAGGCCACCCCATGCCAGCACGGCCACGATGAAGGCGAATGCGGCACCGAAGACGGCTTGGTCGTTGATGAAGATGTTCACTGCCATCGCTCCACCGAGATAGCCGGTGAGCAGGACAGCACCGAGCACGGCGGTTCGCGGCACCAAGTAGGTGATCAGGCTGATCGTCAGAGCGATCCCGAGCGGATAGGCGAACCACCCCGGGGCGCCGTACTTCTGGTTCCAGTCCTGAGCCGTCTGCACGTTGAGCAGGTGGCTGATCGCATCCACGGCCAGGAAGAGGGACACCAGGCCGGTGAGAACCAGGCCGAAGGTTCGGGAGGTGTCGCGGGTGCTGGATGTGGTGCTTCCGGTGAGGGTCTGCGTGCTCATGATGAACTCCTGTGTGAGTTGGACGACGACATGAAGACCGGTGCCGTTCCCGGGAATCATCGTTCGTGCACCGTCGTTGCAACCGGAGCCGTCGTGGGCAGGTAGAGTTGCCTGCTTGTTGTTCGTGTTCTCCGAGGGGTGGTCCTGCGTTGTCCGATGAGGTTGCTGAGCGCGAGGTCGCCACCGAACAGGCCTTCGTCGACCGGGTCTACCGGCAGCTCGAGTCATCCACGGCTGCGGCTCGACAACTGGCCCGCGAAGGACACGACCGTGGCCGGCTCGGCCATGAGGGCGGCCTCGTCGAGCGAGACGCGATGGTCTTCCAGGCCGCCAAGCGGATGGCCCAGCTCGACGCGGCCCACGAGGGCCTGGTCTTCGGACGCCTCGACCTGACCCCCGAGCTCGACCCGGAACCGCGCTACGTCGGCCGGATCGGGCTGCGCGACGACAACCGCGACTCGCTCCTGATCGACTGGCGAGCCCCCGCGGCCGCGGTGTTCTACCAGGCCACGGCGGCGGAGCCGCACGACGTCGTACGCCGTCGGGTGCTGCGCTGCACCGGCCCCACCGTGGTCGGCGTCGAGGACGAGCTGCTCGACGACTCCGTGGAGACCGACCTCCCGATCGTCGGCGAAGGTGCACTGATGGCGCAGCTCTCGCGGGCTCGCGACCGCTCGATGCACTCGATCGTGGCCACCATCCAGGCCGAGCAGGACAAGGCGATCCGGGCGCCGTCCAAGGGTGTCGTCACCATCTCCGGCGGCCCCGGGACCGGCAAGACGGTCGTCGCGCTGCACCGTGCGGCGTACCTCCTCTACACCGACCGTCGGCGCTATGAAGGCGGCGGCGTGCTGATCGTCGGCCCGTCCGGAGTCTTCATGCGCTACATCGAGCGCGTGCTGCCCTCCCTCGGTGAGACCGCGGTCGCGCTGCGGTCCCTCGGTGAGGTCGTGGACGGGGTCCGTGCCACGCGCCACGACGACCCCGCGGTGGCCGACATCAAGGGCGCCGAGCGGATGGCCGAGGTGGTCCGTCGAGCCGCCCGGCAGGCGATTCCCGGCGCCCCCGACGAGTTCCGCCTGTTCTACCGCGACGACGTGATCCGGCTCGACCGGCAGCTGCTCGGTCGGCTCCGCAGGGACCTGCTCCGGCAGGGACGCCGCAACCGGATGATCCCCAAGGTGGCCTCCACCCTGCTCGACGCGATGTGGCGCCAGGTGCGCAGCGAGCGTGGCCGCGACCGTGGCCGCGAGGAGTTCAACGACGAGATGCTCGGCAACGACGAGTTCCTCGCCTTTGCCCTCCGGTGGTGGCCACCGTTGGCCGCCCCCACCGTGCTCGAGTGGCTGCGTGACGCCGACTTCCTGGCCCGGGTCTCCGACGGGATCCTGAGCCAGCACGAGCAGGCCACCCTCCTGAAGAGCTGGGACGGATCCCTCTCGATCGAGGACATCCCGCTTCTCGACGAGGCGCGCTACACGCTCGACGACGTCCCGGAGAAGACCGGTGAGCAGAACGACTTCACCGACCACCTCGGTGGTGACCTCCAGGAGCTGACCACCGCGGCCGACCGCGAGTTCGCGACCGGTCCGTCGTGGCGACCGCCCACCCACCGCATCGAGGACGACCCGTTCGCGCACGTGCTGATCGACGAGGCGCAGGACCTCACCCCGATGCAGTGGCGGATGGTCGCCCGACGCGGCCGCGCCGCCTCGTGGACGATCGTCGGCGACCCGGCGCAGTCGTCCTGGCCGGTGCCCGCCGAGTCCGACGCGGCCCGCGCCGCCGCGCTCGAGGGCAAGCAGGTGCATTCCTTCCACCTCTCGACGAACTACCGCAACTCGTCCGAGATCTACGAGTACGCCGCGGCCTACGCCGAGCGCGTCGGTCTCGACGCCGACCTCCCCACCGCGGTCCGTTCGACCGGGGTCGGCCCGACCGTGCTCGGACCGGTCGACGACCTGGAGGCCTCGGTTCGTGCGGAGGTGGCCCGCCTCTCCGGCGAGGTGGCCGGAACGGTCGGCATCGTGGTGCCGGCCGCGCGTCGTGCCGAGGTGAATGCGTGGCTGGCCTCGTGGCCCGAGTTCGCCGACGACGCTCCGTCCGCCGCTGCCCCCGGCGTCAACCCCAGTGGCGACGACCGCATCGTCGTGCTCACCGGACTGGACACCAAGGGCCTCGAGTTCGACGGGATCGTGGTGGTGCGTCCCCAGGAGATCGAGGACGAGTCCCAGACCGGCCGCGCGGTCCTCTACGTAGTGCTGACCCGCGCCACGCAGCTGCTCTCGATCGTCTCCTGACCAGCTCCACACCCCCCTGCCGTTTCACCGGGTTCCGGGCGAAGCGGAACCTCCCGACCGACATTCCGGCCGGGAGGTGGACGCCCCGGCCGGGAGGTCCGCTACGAATCGCGTGGGTGGTCCGGGTCTCGTGGATGGTCCGGGTCTCGTGGGTAGTCCCGGTCTCTGGGGGGTCCCGTCTCGTGGTGAAGCCAGCGTCAGTGCGCGACGCCGTACAACCGGTCGCCGGCATCGCCGAGCCCGGGGACGATGTAGCCCTTCTCGTTGAGCTTCTCGTCCATCGCGGCGGTCACCACGGTGACCGGCACCTCGAGGTCCGCGAGCTCCTCCTCGAGACGCTGGCAACCCTCGGGGGCGACCAACAGGCAGATCGCGGTGATGTGGTCGGCGCCGCGCTCGGTCAGGAAGCGGATCGCCGCGGCCAGGGTGCCGCCGGTGGCCAGCATCGGGTCGAGCACGTAGCACTGGCGCCCGGACAGGTCGTCGGGCAGCCGCTCGGCGTAGGTCGAGGCCTCGAGGGTCTCCTGGTTGCGGATCATGCCCAGGAAGCCGACCTCGGCGGTGGGCAGCAGCCGCACCATGCCGTCGAGCATCCCCAGGCCGGCGCGCAGGATCGGCACCACGAGGGGCTTCGGCGAGGCGAGCTTCACCCCGTTGGCACCGGAGACCGGCGTCTGGATGGTGACCTCGTCGACCCGCACGTCGCGGGTCGCCTCATAGGCCAGGAGCGTGACGAGCTCGTCGGCCAGGCGTCGGAACGTCGGGCTGTCGGTGTCCTGGTCGCGGAGGGTGGTCAGCTTGTGGGCCACCAAGGGGTGGTCGACGACGTGGGTACGCATGGGGAAAACCTAGTCGAGTCTGCGTGACGTTTGGGGAAACAGGGTTGGAACCGCCCCTGACCTCTGTCACTCTGGAGTCTGGATCCGAGCGCGTGAACCCGAAGGGGAGCCTCATGGTCGAGGAGTTGGACATCGACTTCGCCCTGGCCGCCTACCGCGAAGACGGTCGCTGGCAGCTGGCGGAGCTGGCCGACGAGGCGCTCCAGGACATCGAGACCCTGGCCTCCGGATTGCGGCGCTTCCCGGGAGAAGGCGGCACGATCGCACTGATCGGCTTCGACGAGGACGTGTTCCTGATCGTCCGGGTCAACGGGTCGATCCTGCAGGTGCTGCTCTCCGACATCACCGCGGCCGACGAGTGGGAGCTGGCGCGCACCGCCATCGAGCACCTGGCCCTGCCCTTCCCGGAGGAGGACGACGACTCCGCACCCGCCGGTGACCTCAACATCCTCGGTGACCTCGGCATGCACGCGATGGACATGGGGCTGCTGATCGACGACCACGACCTCTATCCTGACGAGATGCTCTCCGACGTTGCCGGCCGCCTCGGCTTCGGGCCCGCGTTCGACGACGCGGTCGACCTCACGACTGCGTGAGTCTCCGTCGATGACACGTGCGTACGACGCGGCGATGCGTGCCGCCCTCGACGAGGCCCGCGCCGCGCTGGCGACGGACGACGTACCGATCGGAGCCATCGTCCTGGACGAGTCCGGTGCGGTGATCGGCCGCGGCCGCAACACCCGCGAGGCCGAGGGCGACCCGACCGGGCACGCCGAGGTGGTCGCGATCCGTGAGGCCGCCCGGGCGCGCGGGGAGTGGCGCCTGGGCGGTTGCACCCTGGTCGTGACGCTGGAGCCGTGCACCATGTGCGCCGGGGCGATCGTGCTGTCCCGCCTCGACCGCCTGGTCTTCGGGGCGTACGACGACAAGGCCGGCGCCGTGGGAAGCCTCTGGGACGTCGTGCGTGACCGACGGCTGAACCACCGCCCCGAGGTGGTCGCCGGCGTCCTCGCGGAGGAGTCCGCCGCACTCCTCGACACCTTCTTCCGTTCTGCGCGAACGGGCGATTCTTGATGCGCGAACGGTGGATTCTTGACGCGCGAACGGGCGATTCTTGACGGGCGAACCGTCAGTTCTTGATGCGTGAACAATCAGTCCCGGCCCCGTAGCGCGGCAGCGGTCGCCGCATCGGCCGGGAGAAAAGCTTCGACGGTGAGCTCGGCGACCGAGATGTCCACAGCAGTGCCGAAGGTGGTGACCGTGCTGATGAACGAGAGCTCTCCGGCGTCGGTGCGCAGGCGCATCGGCACGGCGATCCGTCCGTCCGGCGGGGGATGCGAGATCCCGCCCGGATAGTCCAGCAGCTCGTCGTGCAGTGCCCTCGTCGAGGTCGACCCGGTCACCGCGTGCTCGCGGGCCAGTCGGTCGAGCAGGTGGCCCCGCCACTCGGCCAGGTTGACGATCCGGTTGCTCATCCCATCCGGGTGGAGGCTCAGGCGCAGCACGTTCACCGGTGCCTCGAGCAGCTCTGGCGCCACGCCCTCGAGCAGCGGAGCCACCGCCGCGTTGGCCTGCACGAGGTTCCAGTCCCGGTCGACGACCAGCGCGGGGTAGGGCGCATAGCCGGTGAGGATCAGGTCGAGCGCCTCGCGGATGGCTGACATGTCGTCGTCCGCGAGGGTGCGTTCGTCGTACGCCGGGGCGTAGCCGGCCGCGAGCAGCAGGGTGTTGCGTTCCCGCAGCGGCACCTCGAGCTGGTCGGCGATGCGCAGCACCATGTCGCGGCTGGGTCGGGAGCGACCGGTCTCGACGAAGCTCAGGTGTCGCGTGGAGATGCCCGACTGGTTGGAGACCTCGAGCTGGCTGCGGCGGCGACGTTGCCGCCAGTCCTTGAGGAGCACGCCGACTCCGCCGGCACCCGGACGCGCTTGGGTCATCGTCATGACGTCCATTGTGGCCGAGCGAGGTAGTGGGCTCCATTACCTCCGACGTCATCGACAAGCCTCCACCGCCGGGCCACCGTTGGGGCCATGAACACACGAATCCACACCCAGTCCCTGTCCACCACGACCGCCGAACGGTCCCTGATCTCGAAGCTGCTGCTCCTCGACGCCGGCGTCTCCGGCCTCAACGGCGTCGCCTACCTGGCCGGCGCCACACTGCTCGACGACCTGCTCGGCCCATCGGTCCTGACCCTCGAGATTCTCGGCGCGGTACTCCTGGTCTGGGCGGGCGCCCTGGCCTGGATCGGCACCCGTGATCCGGTGCCCACCGGGCTCGCCCGGGAGGTGGTGGTCGGCAACGCAGCATGGGTGGTCGGGTCCGTCGCTGTCGCGTTCGGGCTGCTCTCGTTGACCGGCATCGGCCTGGTCTGGTGCCTCGTGCAGGCGGTCGTCGTGGCGGCCTTCGCCATCGAGCAGTACGTCGTGCTGCGGGCCCGGCGATGAGTGCACCCACCGATCTGGTCAGTCTCATGCCGTTTGCCGATGCCAGCGGCGTGGTGATCGACTCCGGCGATGCCGACCGAGTGATCGGACACCTCGACTGGTCGGCGAACCGCTGCACGGCGGGGGGCGTCATGCACGGCGGCGCGCTGATGACCCTGGCCGACAGCATCGGTGCGGCCTGCGCCTTCCTCGGCCTGCCGGATGGTGCGACGACCGCGACGACCTCGAGCAGCACCCAGCTGATGCGGGCGGTGTCGGACGGCACGGTGACCGCCACCGCACGCCCACTGCACCGCGGCCGCAGCCAGGTCGTGGTGCAGACCGAGCTGCGGGACGGCGAGGGTCGGCTCGTGGCGCTGACGGTGCAGACGCACGTTGTGCGCCCTGAGCCGTGCAGACCGTGCCGTGCTGACCTGAGCCGTGCAGACCCAAGCGGTGCTGACCTGGGCCGGTGTGGACGATTTAGGCCTCGCGGGGCAGATCTAGTAATCTCTCCGGCGGTGGCGTGTCCGAGCGGCCGAAGGTGCTTCACTCGAAATGAAGTGTGGGGTCAAACCCACCGAGGGTTCAAATCCCTCCGCCACCGCCAACGGGTCCTGACGAAGGTCCCAGGCCGAAGTCCCGCCCAGGGATCCTCCCGGGCGGGACTTCGTGCGTTGAGTCCCCGGAACCCATGACCGGGGGTGATGACCTTCGTCATTCCACCTCCGGGACCGGCCCTGCGTCGTTAGGCTTCGTTCGGTCGCGCGAACGGGAGCCGCGCGAGCGGACTCTGGAGGGTTGGGCGATGGTCGGTTCGCGGCGTGCGCGGAGCAGGCTGTTGGTGTGGGGCGCCTCGTCCCTGCTGGCGGCGACCCTGCTCAGCACTCCGACGGGTGCCACCGCCCAGCAGTCCGACGACCTCAGCATCGGCACACCGAGCACCGAGGTCTGGCAGGTCCCCGAGGCGCCACACGCGAAGAACAGGTCGAACCCGTTGGCGGGCCGAGTGTGGGGTGTCTACCAAGGCCCCCAGGACCAGGTGTGGGCGCCGTACCGCGCGGCGACGGGAGCGGAGAAGGCGGCGATCGGTCGCATCGCGCTGCGACCGCGCACCAAGTGGTACGGCTCGTGGATCGCCCCGAACCAGATCGACGACAAGGTGCGTGACTACATCCGCTCCTCGCTGGCCGGAGACGACGAGGCGCTGGTGCAGCTGGCGGTCTTCCGGATGAAGCCCTGGGGCGGGGAGGCATGTCGTCGGGTGCCCACCAAGGAGGAGCGCTCGGCCTATCGCCGCTGGATGCGCTCCCTGGCCGAGGGCATCGGCGACGCCCACACCTTGGTGGAGATGCAGCCCGACGGCCCGTTCTTCTGGTGCGTGCCGAACCGGGAGCTGACGGGACGTCTGCTGCGCTATGGCACCAAGCTGTTGAGCTCGCTGCCCAACACCAGCGTCTACATCGACGCCGGTGCCGCCGACTGGTGCGGGAACGGCAGCGGCAACGACCCCGAGATGTGCGCCCAGACCCTGGAGCACACCGGCATCGAGTTCGCGCGAGGCTTCGCCCTGGACTCGACCCACTACACCGGGCCGTCGGACAACATCCGTCACGGGACCAGGATCGTCAAGATCCTGCGTCGTGACGGCTACGGCGACAAGCACTTCATCATCGACACCGCCAAGTCCGGGGTGCCGACGAACTGGCGCGACATGATCCCGTCGGAGCCGGGCGGCATCACCGACAACGCCCGGACCTGCACCACCCCCACGATGACGCGGTGCGTGACCCTCGGGATCCCGCCCACCGCCCGCGCGGGCGTTGCGACGTGGCAGCTGTCGGACAGGGACCGGGCCAAGGCCCGCAAGTGGGTCGACGGGTTCGTCTGGTTCGGCCGTCCGTGGCTCTACAACCAGGCAGACCCGTTCGTGAAGCAGCGCGCCCTCGACATGGACCAGTCCACCAAGTATCCCGCGCCCCTGCCCTGACCCGGAGGGAGAGCGTGCCCACTAGGCTCGCCGGTGTGACCGCCCTCGACGACACCTGGTTCTCCTCACCCGATGACGCCCTCGAACGCCTGAGCGCGACCGGCTACCTGGCCGACCCGGCCACCACCACGACTGCCTTCCTCGCCGGAACCCTCGGCAAGCCGCTGCTGATCGAGGGACCGGCCGGCGTCGGAAAGACGGAGCTGGCGAAGGCGGTCGCCGCCTCCAGCGGCGCCGAGCTGGTGCGCCTGCAGTGCTACGAGGGCCTCGACGAGGCTCGCGCGCTCTACGAGTGGAACTACAAGAAGCAGCTGCTGCGCATCCAGGCGACCGGTCCCGACCAGGCGTGGGAGCAGACGCACGACGACATCTTCACCGACGAGTTCCTGCTCAGACGCCCGCTGCTGACCGCGATCCGTCGTGAGGAGCCGACCGTGCTGCTCATCGACGAGGTCGACAAGACCGACGTCGAGGTCGAGGGTCTCCTGCTCGAGGTGCTCTCCGACTTCCAGGTCACCATCCCCGAGCTCGGCACCGTCGAGGCCGTACGCCGGCCCTTCGTCGTGCTCACCTCCAACGCCACCCGCGAGCTCTCCGAGGCGATCAAGAGACGGTGCCTCTATCTGCACCTCGACTACCCCGATCCCCAACGGGAGCAGGAGATCCTCCTCTCCCGGGTGCAGGGCCTCGACGACAGGCTGGCCCACCAGCTGGTCGAGGTCGTGGCCCGGCTGCGTGAGCTGGAGCTCAAGAAGGCACCATCCATCGCGGAGTCCATCGACTGGGCTCGCACCCTCATCGCGCTCCAGATCTCCTCGCTCGACCCGGCTGCGATCAACGCCACGCTCGGTGTGGTGCTCAAGCACGTCTCCGACCACGACCGGGCGATCCGTGAGCTGAAGCTGAAGGCCTGAGCCATGTCCCTCCTGGATCGCCACGTCGAGTTCGTCGAGGCCCTGCGCAGCGCCGGGATCCCGGTGTCGCTGGCCGAGGACATCGACGCGGCCCGGGCGGCGACCGCGCTGGCGTGGGGCGACCGAGAGACGATCCGGACGGCGTACGCCGCGACGCTGGTGAAGCGAGCCGGGCACCGGCAGCCCTTCGACGAGCTCTTCGACCTCTACTTTCCGGCGCTCACCGGCGACGTCCGGCCGACCGGCCTCGACGACGATCCGGAGGTCGACGAGGCCCACAGCGGTCCCCGGGACACCGGGGAAGCGCTCAACACGCTGCGCGAGGAGCTGGCCGACGTGATGACCAGCGGTGACCCGGAAGCCCTGCGGGACCTCGCGATCGAGGCCCTGGGCAGGTTCGGCGCCATGCCCGGCCGCGGTCCCGGGCTCTCGTCGTGGAGTGCCTACCAAGCCCTCAAGCGGGTGGCGCCGGAGGAGCTGGTCGACCGGATCGTCGCCGGGTTGCTGGCCCGGGGCGACGACCAGCCGACGGCCCAGCGCCGGGCGCGGGCGCAGGTGGAGCGCTTCACCCGGCAGGTCGAGCAGGACGCGCTCCGCCGGATCGCGGAGGAGAAGGGTGCTCGGCACGTCGCCGAGTCGACACTGCGCCCGACGATCGACAACCTCAACTTCCTCAGCGCCCGCCGCAGCGACCTCGAGGGCATGCGGCGGGAGATCCAGCCGCTGGCCCGACGCCTGGCCACCCGGCTCACCAAGGAGCAGCATGCCCGCCGGCGCGGGCCGCTCGACTTCCGGCGTACGGTCCGGGCCTCGATCTCCACCGGAGGCGTGCCGATCACCACCCACCACCGACCGAAGCGTCCCCACCGCACCGAGCTCGTCGTGCTGTGCGACGTCAGCGGGTCGGTGGCCAACTTCGCCCAGTTCACGCTGCTGCTGGTCTTCGCGCTGCGCGACCAGTTCACCAAGGTGCGGGCCTTCACCTTCATCGACCACGTCCACGAGGTCACCCACCACTTCAAGCCGGAGGCCGATGTCGTCGACGTGATGTCCGACCTGGCCGCGGCAACGAGTCATGCGGCGCTGTGGGGGCGCACCAACTACGGCCGGGCGTTCCGCAAGTTCACCGAGGAGCACGCCGACGCCCTCGGACCGAGGACCTCACTGCTGGTGCTGGGCGATGCCCGTTCCAACTACAGCGACCTCGAGCTCGACGTCTTCCGCGACATGGTCGACCAGTGCAGGCGCACCTACTGGCTCAATCCCGAGCACGCACGCAACTGGGGCAACGGCGACAGCGCCGCCCCGACGTACGCCGAGATCGCCCCGATGCTCGAGTGCCGCAACATCGCGCAGCTCGGTGAGTTCGTGCACGACCTCGTCTGACCCGAACGGGCAACTCTTGCTGCGCGAACGGGCAACTCTTGCGTCGCGAACGGGCGGTTGTTGCGTCGCGAACGGGCGGTTGTTGCGTCGCGAACGGGCAATCCTTGACGCCCGGACCGTCACCACTCAGCGCACGGCGTGATGAGCTGGCTCTCGGCGTCAAGAACTGCCTGTTCGAGCGTCAAGAGTTGCCCGTTCGCGCAGCAAGGAATGCCCGTTCGTGTAGCAAGAGTTGCCCGTTCGCGCAGTCAGCCGGCGAGGTAGCCCAGGTCGTGGATCCGCTGGATCGCGGCCCGCAGCTCCGGGTGCGTCGCGGTGTCCGCGGCGCGTCCGCCCTCGACGTACGCCGCGGCGCCGGCGCGGTCGCCGCCGTCGAAGACCACGGTGAGGCGGTTGCTGACCTTGGCGTTGATCAGCGACCCGAGCAGCGCGACCGGGTCAGCGCGGTCCTCGAGCGACAGCACGGTCGTGGTCTCGGGAACGGTGGTGACCTGGGCGGTCGGAGCGCCGGCGGTGATGACCTGGTCGATCACGAACTTGTCGGACGAGGCGGCCGCGGCGATCTCGGCGGCGGCCACGCCTCCCTGGGCGTGGCCCACGACCATCACCCGGGCGCCGGTCTCGTCCCCGACGGCGTCCTCGATGGCCGTGATCACGGACGACACCCGGCCGGCCACGTCACTGCCGACCAGCTGGAGCTGGCCGGCACCACGTTGCGTGGAGCCGGGCAGGTAGGCGATGAAGCGTCCTCCGGGCAGGCGCTGGACCAACAGGTTGCCCTCGACCCGGCTGAGTGAGGACATCAGGTCCTCGATGCTCGCGGGGGTCGGCAGCCCGTCGGCCGACGCGGAGCTCTCGGTCGCCGCCTCGCGGTAGCCGCCGGCCACGTCGCGCAGCCCGGCGGAGAAGTCGTCGGCGAAGTCGGTGGCGCCGACCGCGCGGAGACCACCGTGGGTGACCGCCGGTCCTTCCTCGCCACCCAGCACGGCTGCGGTGAGCAGGGCACGCATCTGGAGCCCCTCGACCAGGCCGCCACCGCCGCTGACGAAGTGGTCCATCAGCTCGGGGTTCTGCTCGGCGAGCTCGTTGAGGTAGGACGCCAGGCCCTCACGGTCGAGCGCGTCGGTCTCGATGAGGCCCGCGGAGAAGATCGCTCCTCCGAGAGCCACCTCGGGCGCCAGGTAGCCGACCGCGCGCGCGGCCACCGAGCCGAGCGTCTTGTACGCCGCGAGCTGCAGGTCGTCGATCCACCGATAGGTCAGCACCGTGGCGCGCACGATCAGCGCATCGGCGTCGAGCTCGACGGAGCGCACCATCAGCCCGGTCTTGCCCGTGGTGGCGTTGACGATGTCTGCCTCGGCCTGGGTGTAGGTCGCCTTCGACAGCTCCTCGGACTCGCTGACGCCCTCATCGGCCAGGATGTCGGCGCCGAGGTTGGCCCGCTCGCGCATCTCGTCACCGGAGGTGTCGAACAGGTCGGCCAGACGCATCATCTGGTCGTACTTGTCCTGCTGTGCGCTGTCGTTGATGCTCATGCGGTCACCTCCGCGAGGACGGGGCTCAGGGTTGCGGCCAGCTCGGCCGCCTCGACGCGGCGTACTTCGACACGGTTGACGTCGCCCACCTGGTGGGCGCGGAGGGTGCGCCAGCCGTCGGCCAGCAGGACCCAGGAGACCACGCCGACCACGTCGCCGCCGGCATCGATGTCGGCGACGAGGGCGCGCAGGCGCCCGCGGGTCTCGCCGACCAGTGCCGAGACCAAGGACGTGACCGTGGAGTCGTCGATCGACTCGCCCGCAGCGTCGAGGACGCCACCGGTGTGGTGGGCGACGATGGTGCCGAGCAGGTCCACGCGACCGCTGCGCACGGCCTCGCCGCCGGCGTCGAGCAGCTCGTAGGGGAGATCGATGACCTCGGGAACCGTCGACTCCTCGGTGACGTGGTCCTCGGGGAGGGTCGGCACACGCCCGAGCTCGGCGCTCCAGTGCGGGCTCTCGAACCAGGCCAGCTCGAAGACCACGCCGTCGGTGGTGGCCAGGGTGGCCACCGCGCCCTCGCGCTGGCGGTGCCAGGCCTTGGCGCGGATGCCGTCGATGTTGAGGTCGATGTCGACCGCGACGGCAGGCTTGGCGAGCAGGCCGAGCGCGCCGACCACACCCGCGTCGGCCCGTCCGTCGACGATGAGGCCGCGCTTGGCGAGTGCCTCCGCGGGGTCGTGCAGGGTGGCCAGGGCGTCGGCGTACGCCTGGTCCTCACTGGCAGTGCGTGACTGGCCCAGCCTGCTCTCGAGTGCGCTGGCTCCGGAGCCGGGCGTGACGATCTCGAACGGCAACGGTGCACCGCCGGCCTGCTCGGCGAGCAGGCGCAGCTCGGGAAGGGTCAACGCCAGGCGGCGGGGGAGCCCCTCGAGCGTGCCTTCGGCGGCCGGGGAGGGGGTGCTCAGGTCAATGGTCGGCATGTCTCACAACCCGGGGAGTTCGACGGTGAGCCAGTCCTTGTGGCCCGAGGTGGGGGCCACGAACTGGTCAAGGGTGCGGTCAGTGTCGTCGGGGTCGATGGTGACCCCCGACGACTCGCTCTGGGCGCGCTGCTGGGCGATCCGGGTGCGAGCGTCGGCAACGAGGGAGCTGCTCTTGCGCTCGATGCCGTCGATGGCGTCCTTGAGTCGCTCGACCTCGACGACGTGCTTGGTGAGTGACTCGGCAGCGGTCTCGTGCTGGGCGGCACAGTCGCGCAGGTGTGCGGCGCGATCGTGGATGCGTGAGCGCATGTCGGCCGCGGCGCGGCCCTCCCAGTTGATCGACTCGATCTGGGCCACCAACCGGTCAGCCATCGCTCGGATGTCGGTGGCCTGCTCCTGCAGCTGTGCGGCGCGCTTGCGCATGGCGGCGGGGTCGCCGTACATGGATCACCTCTCAATTCATGTGGCCTCTACCCCCGATCGAGCGGTTCAAACCGACTCAACCAAACTTCTTTTCCCAGAGTTGGCCGCTGGTAAACATCTCGCCGTGGCCGAGATTGTCCACCGCCCCCGTCGTGGGGGCGAGGGGCCGCGGATCCCGGCCTCGGGTGACTGGCTCACGTGCGGCCGAGGAACCCGGCGAGGCGTTGCAACCCCGTGCGGATGTCGTCGGTCGAGCCGGCAAAGCTGAAGCGGATGTGTTGGTTGCCGCGCACCGTGTCGAAGTCCACGCCGGGCGCCACGGCCACGCCGGTGTGCCGGAGCAGCTCCAGGCACCAGGCCATCGAGTCATCGGTGAGGTGGGCGATGTCGGCGTACGCGTAGAAGGCGCCGTCTGCCGGCGCCAGCTTGTCGATGCCCAGGTGCGGCAGCCCTTCGAGGAGGACCTTGCGGTTGGCTGCATAACGATGCACGTGACTGTCGAGCTCGGCGTACGACGCGTCGGTGAAGGCGGCGAGCGCGGCGTACTGGGCGATCGCCGGCGGGCAGATGGTGAAGTTGCCGGTGAGCACGTCGACGGGTCGGCGCAGTCGCTCGGGCACCAGCATCCAGCCGATCCGCCACCCGGTCATCGAGAAGTACTTCGAGAACGACGAGAAGACCACCGCCTCGCGCGAGGTCTCCCAGGCACTGCGGCTGGTCGGGCCGGAGGTGGCGTACTCGATGCCGTGGTAGATCTCGTCGCTGACCAGCTGGATCGCGTTCGTCTCGCACCAGGTGGCCAGGGCGGCGAGCTCCTCGGGCAGCAGCATGGTGCCGGTCGGGTTCGCGGGGCTGGCCACCACGAGGCCCTTGATCGGCCCGGTGGTGGCGACCAGCTCCTCGAGCTGGGCAACGGTGGGCTGGAAACGGGTCTCGGGCCCGCAGTCGACCTCGACGACCTCACACCCGAGTGCGGTGAGCACGTTGCGGTAGCAGGCGTAGCCCGGGCGAGCCATCGCCACCCGGTCACCTGGCTCGAAGGCGGCCAGGAAGGCCAGCAGGAAGCCGCCGCTCGAGCCGGTGGTGACGACCACGTCATCCCTGTCGACCTCGATGCCGTGCATGCGCTGGTGGTGGGCGGCGATCGCCTCGCGCAGGTCGGGGACACCGGTGGCGACCGTGTAGCCCAGCGGGTCACCGGAGCCCAGCAGCCGGATCGCCTCGGCGAGCACCGGGGCCGGGGCACCGCTGCTGGGCTGGCCGGCCACGAAGTTGACCATGTCGCCATGGGTGCGTTGCCGCTCACCCGCGGCGGCGAGCAGGTCCATCACGTGGAAGGGCGGGACGTTGGCACGGCTGGCGACGGTGAGACGGTCGGTCATGGCATCAGTGTGACCCGTGCCGGTGTCGGGCCATCAGGAACCCAGGGTTCGGACGTCAACAAGTCGCGGTTCGGACGTCAAGAAGTCGCGGTTCAGAGGTCAAGAAGTCGCGGTCGGCGCCTCAGGAAGCCGCGGTTCGTGCGGCGTGACGGCCGGCCCGGCGGCCGAAGAACGAGCCCTCGCCGAGCTGGGTGCCGGTGGAGTAGCCCTTGGCGTCCTGCGCGATGTTCGACGCGCACGCGCCGGCGGCGTAGAGCCCGGTGATGGTGGCGCCGTCCTCACGGCGGACACGTCCGTCCGCGTCGGTGACCAGACCGCCCATCGTGAAGCCGGCGTAGAGCGCCTTGCCGAGAGTGAGGTCGAAGGCGCCCCACGGTCCTTGGTCCTGCGGGGCCAACCACTCGGGCTGCTTGTGCAGCTCGGGGTCCTCGCCGCGCGCGGCGTGCTCGTTGTACGCCGAGAGCGTGGCGACCAAGGAGCCGGTCGGCAGCCCGAGACCGGCCTCCATCTCCTCGACCGTCTCCCAGCCGTCGATGAAGGGCGCCAGCGGGAAGGCGGGGTGCTCGATGTGGTCGCTGTCGACGATGAGGTACGCCGCGTGGTCGGGCTGGTCCATGACGAAGCTGGAGGTGCGGGCGTGATAGCTGTCCTCGGCGACGAACCGCTTCCCCTCCTTGTTGACCACGATCCCCTTGACCAGGCGCGAGGGCGGGTAGAACGGGGCAGTGATGAACGCCTCCTCCATGAAGGCGGTGGCTCCGCCGACCGACTCGCCCAGGCGGATGCCCAGCCCGTCGTCGTACGTCGTCCCGAGGACGAAGGGCTTCTCGGCGAGGTTGGGGGTGAACGTGGCGACCATGTCCTTGTTCATCACGAACCCGCCCGCGGCCAGCACCACCGCCCGGCACCGGACCAGGCCGGTCTCGGCGAACTTCTTCCAACGCACGCCGACCACGGCGCCGTCCTCGACCACGAGGCCGTTCGCGCCGGTCTCGTAGCGCACCTCGACGCCCTCGTCGGCGAGCCGGTCGCGGAGCAGGTCCATCACCAGCTTGGTGCCCTCGGTGTCTCCGGCAACGGGCACCTTGTGCCCGCGCGGAGCCGGCACGGCGGCGGTGTTGAAGGGGTGGACCTTCTCGTTGCCGGTGTACATCAGGCCCTCCGTGCCCGGCTGGATCACGGCCTTCTTCTCGTAGTACGAGCGCTCGAACTCGAAGCCGAGGGCCTCGAGCCAGCCGAAGTGCTCGACACTTCCCTCGCAGTAGGCGCGGATCTTCTCCGCGTCGGGGTCTCGGGAGACGGCGGTGAGGTAGTTGACCATCTCCTCGACGCTGTCGTCGTGGCCGGTGGCGGCCTGCACCGCGGTTCCGCCGCCGAGGTAGAACGCGCCGCCGCTCATCGCCGAGGTCCCGCCGTGCACCGCGGCACGCTCGAGGAGCAGGACCCGGGCGCCGCTGCGCGCGGCCTCCAGGGCGGCGCACCCTCCGGAGATCCCGAAGCCGACGACGACCACGTCGTAGGTCTCGACGTCGGGGGTGAGGTCTGAGGCATCGAGGACCTCGGGCAGCTCGGTTCCACTCATGGGGGCAGGCTAGGCCAAAACTAGAACAAGTTCCATATTTGTCCACGATAGGATCCAGACCCTGCCCCGACCTGACTGAGGTGCCCTTGTCCTTCGACGCCCACCAGCTCGATCAGTTCCTGCTGCTGGGGTCGATCGTCACCTTGGCCGCGATCCTGGCGGTGCGTCTCTCCAGTCGGGCCGGACTGCCCAGCCTGTTGATCTACCTGCTGATGGGTGTCGCCCTCGGTGAGGCCGGTGTCGGCATCGTCTTCGAGGACGCGGCGATGGCGCACGCCATCGGGTTCGGGGCCCTGGCCCTGATCCTGGCCGAAGGTGGCATCAGCACCAAGTGGTCCGAGATCCGCCCGGTGATCGGCCTCGGTGCCTCCCTGGCCACGCTCGGCGTGGTGGTCAGCGTCACCGTGATGGCGGTCGCGGGCCACCTGCTCCTCGGGTTGCCCTGGGAGCTGGCCCTGCTCCTCGGCGCCGTGTGCTCGCCGACCGATGCTGCGGCCGTGTTCTCCGTGCTGCGCGTGGTGCCGTTGCCGCGGCGGATCACCGGCACCCTGGAGGCGGAGTCCGGCCTCAACGACGCACCCACCGTGGTCCTGGTCGCGTTGATCTCCAGCGGGGCGCTCGCTGAGGACTCGATCCTCGAGATCGTTGCGGTGATCGTCTTCGAGCTGGTCGCGGGTGTCGCGTTCGGCCTGGCCGTCGGCTTCGGTGGGGCCTGGGTGATGCGTCGGATCGCACTGCCGTCGTCGGGCCTCTACCCGCTCGCCATCCTGTGCCTGGCGACTGGCGCGTACGCCTCCGCGGCGGCCGTCCACGCCTCTGGCTTTGCCGCGATCTACGTCGCGGCGCTGGTGCTCGGCAATGCCGAGCTCCCGCACCGTGCCGCCACCAAGTCCTTCACCGAGGGCATCGGCTGGATGGCCCAGATCGGCCTGTTCGTCATGCTCGGCCTCCTGCTCTCCCCGGAACGCATCGACGGCCAGACGCTGGTCTTCGCACTGGTCGCCGGGGTCGTGCTCACCCTGGTCGCCCGGCCGGTCTCGGTGGTGATCAGCTCAGTGGTGCGGCCGATGGCGTGGCGCGACCTCACCTTCATCTCGTGGGCAGGGCTGCGCGGTGCAGTGCCGATCGTGCTCACCACGATTCCGCTGGCGGCGGGGGTCGACGACGCCGAGCAGCTGTTCGACATCGTCTTCATCATGGTCATCGTGTTCACCCTGGTGACCGGTCCGACGCTGCCGCTGCTGGCTCGGCTGCTCAAGGTCGCCCAACGGTCCGAGCCCCGTGACCTCGACGTGGAGGCGGCGCCGCTCGAGCGGATCGCCGCCGACCTGCTCCAGATCACGATCAGCGCCAACTCCCGCATGCACGGTGTCGAGGTGGGTGAGCTCCGGCTGCCCCAGGGTGCCTCGGTGGCGCTGGTCATCCGGGACGGCGAGTCACGGGTGCCCGAGTGGCGTACCGTCCTGCGGCGGGGTGACGAGCTGCTCGTGGTCACCCCGCGACGACTGCGCGCACGCACCGACGACCGCCTGCGCCAGGTCTCCCGGGGAGGCCGGCTCGCGCAGTGGCTCGGCAACGACGCGAGCCCGGCCGACGACTGACCTGTTCCCCGGGCCGGCCGCGGGACCGGGCCGGCCGCGGGACCGGGCCGGCCGCGTGGAGCCAGAGGCCTCAGTCGAGCGGCGGCGTGCAGACGCGGGTGTCCTCGGCGGCCTTCATCTTGCGCGGCGACTTCTTGATCAGCGCCTTGAAGTCGTCGCCGACGACGACCACGATGCCGACGCCGAGGAGCTCCTTGTCGGTCACGACGCGGGTGCCGGCCCCGAACTGGGCGGCCACCAGACGGGCCGCGGTGTCCTGCTGGGCCGCCCGAACCTCCACACGCTTCACCCCGCTCCTGCGAGCGTTGCCACTGTCGCCGGGACCGAAGCCACGCACGATCAGCTGCTCCATCGTCTTGCTGGCCAGGCCCGAGCGCTGGCCCGCGTTGAAGACGCTGACGGTGATGTCGCCGGTGCGGACCTTGGAACCCTTGGGGATCGTCTTGTCGACACACACCGGGGTGCTGCCACCGAACGAGGACTTCGGAAAGCCCTTGGTCGCCTGGGTGAGCCCGAAGACGAGCATGAACACGCAGATCAGCCCGAGCACGCCCAGGGTCGTGGCCGATGTCTGGCGGCGGTCCATCAGCCCTCCAGGATGTGGACGCGGGCGTGCAGGACGTTGCGCTGCTGGAGTGCTGCCCGCAGCGCGCGGTGGAGGCCGTCCTCGAGGTAGAGCTCGCGGCGCCAGTAGACGACGTGCGCGAACAGGTCGCCGTAGAAGGTGCCGTCCTCGTCGAGCAGCGCGCTCAGGTGGAGGGTGTCCTTGGTGGTGATCAGCTCGTCGAGTCGCACCTGACGAGGCGCGACCTGGGACCATGCGCGGGAGTTCATCCCATGGTCGGGGTAGGGGCGGGAGTCGCCCACGCGCTTGAAGATCACGGTCGTGACTATAACGAGGACCGCCCACGATCCCAGTCTTGGCGAGGTGGGCGACCCGTCGTCACAGCGAAGGGTCGGGTGCAGGTCCTCCGCGGAAACCTCCGTCTTCCGCACCTTGCGGCAATCCTGTGGCGCCGAGACGGCTGGGGCCGCACACTGGATCCGTGCCCACCACCAACCACCTGGTCGCCTTCGTGCTCGCCTCGCTCCTGTTCATCCAGGTGCCGGGGCCCAGCCTGCTGTTCACCATCGGGCGCGCACTGACCGTCGGGCGGCGCGACGCGCTGCTCTCCGTGGTCGGCAACGCGCTCGGACTGGTCAGCCAGGTCGTCGGCGTGGCCCTCGGGCTCGGGGCGCTCGTGGCCGCGTCTGCCGCGGCGTACACCGCCCTCAAGCTGGTGGGCGCGGCGTACGTCGTGTACCTCGGCATCCAGGCGATCCGTCACCGTGCTGATGCGCGACGGGCGATGGAGGCCCCCGACGAGGTCGAGCCGGCCGGGTCCGTGGGCGGCGCGGTGTGGACGGGCTTCCTCGTGGGTGCGACGAACCCGAAGACGATCGTCTTCTTCGCTGCCTTCCTGCCGCAGTTCGTCAACCCTGCGGCCCCCACGACCCCGCAGCTGCTGCTGCTCGGGGTGGTCTTCGGTGTGCTCGCCGTCTGCTCCGACACCTGCTGGGCGCTGGCTGCATCACGAGCCCGTGACTGGTTCGCCCGCAAGCCACAGCGGCTCGACGGTCTCGGGGTCACCGGTGGCGTGATGATGGTCGGCCTCGGCGCCGGGCTCGCGGTCACCGGCCACACCACCCAGTGACCCGGGCCGTACCGCGCCACCGCCCCGAGCAACGCAGTGTCCACGTCACCTCCGCGGCGACCAGTCGCTCGTGGAGTGACCACAGGACCGCGCACGTGCACGGGGGCAGGCACCGCGCGCGGACAGGCACGTGCACGGGGCAGGCACCGCGCGCGGACAGGCACGTGCACGGGGCAGGCACCGCTCAGCCCTCGACCGGCTCGCTCCAGGCCAGCTGGAGGGCTTCGACGCCTCGGTCACGGGTGATGAGCCGGCCCCGGCCGGGAGGCTGCGGCTTGGCCCGCAGGTTGCCCAGGAGCAGGCCCTCCTCCGGGTTGCCGGAGAGCAGGATGCCCGGCATGGCCAGGTCGCGGATCGTCTGGATGATCGGGTCGTACATGGCCCGCGAGGCGCCACCCGATCGACGGGTCACGATCAGGTGGAAGCCGGTGTCCTTGGCCTGCGCCAGCAGCGGGGCCAGTGCGTGCACGGGTGACCCCTGCTGGGTGGCCACCAGGTCGTAGTCGTCGACCAGAACGAACGCGTCGGCCCCGGTCCACCACGAGCGGGCGCGCAGCTGGTCGGGCGTGACATCGGGTCCGGGCAACCGGTTGGTCAGGTACTCGGCGAGGTCCTTGAGAGCGGGGCCAGCCTGGGTGGCACTGGTCAGGTAGTCGAGGTTGTAGGCCTCGGGAATCTCCCCGAGCAGCGAGCGCCGGTAGTCGATCGAGATGATCTGGGCTTCCTTGGGCGAGCGGGTGCGCACGATCTCCTGCACCACAGCACGCAGCAGGGCGCTCTTGCCCGACTGCCCGTCACCCAGGACCAGCAGGTGCGGCTCGGCGTCCATGTCGATGGAGACCGGGGCGAGCTCCTTCTCGTTGATGCCGAGCAGGATCCTGCGCGCGGCCGAGTCGCCGGCCTGCTCGCGCACTCGCTCCAGCGTGACCTTCGACGGCAGCAGTCGCACCTTGGGGCCGCTCGGGCCCCGCCATGCCTCGGTCGTACGCCGGATCAGGTCCTCGACACCGTCACCCAGGGTGGCGGCATCCTGGTCGCCGTCGATGCGTGGGAGCGCGCCGAGGAAGTGCAGCTTGCCGGCCATCAGGCCTCGGCCGGGACGCCCGGTCGGCACCAGCTGGGCCACCTTGCGATCGATCTCGGAGTCGAGCGGGTCACCGAGCCGCAGCTCCAGGCGGGTCCCGAAGATGTCACGGAGCGCGGCACGGAAGTCGGCCCAGCGCCCGGCGGCGACGAGCAGGTGGACACCGAAGGTCAGTCCGCGCTGGGCCAGGGCCTGCAGCTCGATCTCGAGGTCGTCGAAGTCGGAGCGCAGGGTGCTCCAGCCGTCGACCACGAGGAACACGTCGCCGTAGCCGTCGTCGGCGCGACCCTGGGCGCGGCGGGAGCGGTAGGTCTCGATCGAGTCGATGCCGTTGTTGCGGAAGTAGGCCTCGCGACGATCCACGACCCCCTTCACCTCGGCCACGATGCGGCGTACGACGTCGGGCTCGGAGCGGGTGCCGACACCGGAGACGTGGGGGAGGGACGCCAGGGGCGTGAACGTGCCGCCCCCGAAGTCCAGGATGAAGAACTGGCTCTCCAGCGGGGTGGTGGTCAGCGCCATGCTGGTCACCATCGTGCGCAGCATCGTGCTCTTGCCGGTGCGCGGTCCGCCGACGACGGCGGCGTGTCCGGCGGCGCCGGTCAGGTTGACGGTCATCGTGTCGCGTCGCTGCTCGCGGGGACGGTCGACGATGCCGATCGGCACGGTCAGGCCACCGAGCCCGCGCCACTTCTGGCTGACCAACCCCAGCTTCGTGTCCACCGCCAGGTCGCCCATCAGCGAGTCGAGCGTGTCGGCGACGTCGAGCGGCGGCAGCCACACCTGGTGGGCGGGCGTGCCCTGACCGATCATCTTGTCGACGGCGATGTCGAGCAGCGACTCCTGGTCGCCCTGCTGCGGCCGGGGAGCCGCGACGGGCTCGACGATGTCGTCCTCGATGGGCTCGAGCGACTGCACCTCGGCGATCGTGAACGGCAGGATCCCGCGCAGGTTGCCGCCCTCGTCGCGTCGGATCCTCGCCCGGCCCGACGGGGCGCCGGAGACGTAGGCGGCCTTGAAGCGCAGCAGCGTGGACTGGTCGGGCTTGAGGAAGCCCAGGCCGGGAACTGCGGGGAGCTCGTACGCGTCGGGGACACCGAGGACGGTGCGGGACTCGACCGCCGAGAAGGTGCGCAGCCCGACGCGGTAGGAGAGGTGGGACTCGAGGCCGCGCAGGCGACCCTCCTCGAGCCGCTGGCTGGCCAGCAGCAGGTGGAGCCCGAGCGATCGGCCGAGCCGTCCGATGGCGACGAAGAGGTCGATGAACTCCGGCTTGGCGGTCAGCATCTCGGAGAACTCGTCGACGACGATGAACAGCGACGGCATCGGCGGGAGGTCCTCCCCGGCTGCACGTGCCTTCTCGTAGTCGCGGATCGAGGCGAAGTTGCCGGCCGCGCGCAGCATCTCCTGCCGACGCACCATCTCACCCGACAGGGCGTCCTGCATGCGGTCGACCAGGGTGAGCTCCTCGGCCAGGTTGGTGATCACCGCGGAGACGTGGGGCATCTCGGACATGCCGGCGAACGTGGCACCACCCTTGAAGTCGACCAGCACCATGTTGAGCTGCTCGGGGGAGTGGGTCATGGAGAGGCCCAGGACCAGGGTCCGCAGGAACTCGGACTTCCCGGAGCCGGTGGCGCCGATGACCAGCCCGTGGGGGCCCATGCCCTGCTGGGCGGACTCCTTGATGTCGAGGTGCACCGGCGAGCCGTTGTCGGCGACGCCTATCGGCACCCGGAGGCGGTCGCGGGCCGGCCGTTGCCGCCAGGCGGAGCGGGTCTCGAACGAGAACACGTCGCCGAGGCCGAGCAGGTCCATGAAGTCCGTCGGTCCGGTGCTCTCGCCGCTGGCGGAGTCGGAGCCGAGGGACACGGTGTTGAGCGGGGCCAGTCGTCGGGCGAACGCCTCGGCGGTGGCGAGGTCCATCTGGTCGGCGAGCCCCTTCATCGGTTCGCTGCGGACCCGCAGCGCGGTCACCGGCTGACGGCCGTCCTCGGGCGGAAGGTCGGCGAAGTCGAGTCGCAGGCGGGTGGGGTCGTCGAGCTCGTCCCAGCGCTCGGGGAGGTCGATCAGGGTGACCCCGTGGAGACCGTCCGGGGGAATGATGTGGTTCCCGGGAGGCAGGTGGCCCCCGTCGATCACCAGCAGGATGTGGGGGAGTGCCGGGCCCTCGTCGGCGCCGAAGCGCGGACGCTCGGAGAGGTCCTGGGGGAGCATCGCACCGAGGTCGTCCAGCGACGTGGTCACCATCCGTCGGGGACCCACGGCGTCACCCTGCTGAGCGCTCAGAGAGTGGGGAAGCCACTTGAGCCAGTCCCACTCGGCCAGGTGGTCGTCACTGCACAGCACGGCCACGATCATGTGCTCCGGGTGGTGGAACGCGCTCGCCGAGCAGATCATCGCGCGAGCCAACGCCCGTGCCGTCTCGACCGGCCCGGTGAGCTCGATGCGGTCGAAGGCGCGCAGGTCGATCGAGGCCGGCAGGTTCGGTTGCACCCGGTGGACCACCAGGAGACGGTGGAGTGCGGACGCCGCCGCCGGGTCGACCTGCTCGATGGGTGCGCTCTCGGGCGGGATCAGCTCCAGGGAGAGCGGCTGGGAGGACAACCCGTACCTCACGTGGAGGAAGCGTTCGTCCCCCGGACTGTGCTCCCACAGGCGGACCCGGTCCTCGGCCAGGGACGGGAGCACCGACGGGTCGGGGTGGTGCCAGTTCAGCGCCGCGCGTTGCTTGTCGGCGGCGTTGCGAGCGACCTCGCGGATGGTGGCCAGGTAGCGGAGGTACTCGGTGCGGGAGCCGCTGAGCTGTTGCTGGCGCTGCTTCCGCTGACGGTCGATCTGCACGATGATGAAGCCGACCGTGGCGAAGAGGAACATGCCGCCGGCGATCAGTCGCTTGATGTTGCCGCCGTTGTCACTGCTCATCGTGGCCACGACGAGGATCGACCCGACGCTGCCCAGCATCGGGATCGCCATCATCATCGCGTTGCCCGCACCCTCGCGCGGCTGGAGCTCCGGCGGTGCCTGGACCGCCACCTGCCCGGTGGGCACCTCGGGCGGTTCGAGGCGTTGTCCACTTCGGAGCGTCGTCACGGCGGGTTCTCCCTGCAACTTCTCGACGGATGCATCAGGTTCGGGTCGGGGTCGATCTTAGGGGCAGGGTGCGGGTCGAGCGCGACACCGCACGGCCGTACTACGCTTCCGGCATCACCGGAGGGAGTGTGCCGTGTCCGAAACTGTCCTCGAGGACACCATCGCGCTGACCGTGCACGGCTCCGCGGGCGCCGTCGACCTCGTCGTACCCCTCGGCGCCTCCGCGTCCGACGTGGCTCGGGAGTACGCCGCCCAGTCCGGGTCGGTCGACGTCCCCCGGCTGGTCACCCTGGGCGGCCGCACGCTCCCGGCATCCACCTCGATGGAGGCAGCGGGCCTCAAGGCGGGCGCGATGCTGGTCGCGTCCGCGGGAGACACCTCGACGCCGGGACCGGCCACGAACGCCGCGCAGGCCCCCGCCGGCAGCGCCGCTGCCACGGATGCTCCGGGCACCCTCCCCGTGCTGACCGGTGCCGCCGTCCTCGCGGTGGCGGGTGCGCTCGTCGGCGTGCACGCCGATGGTTGGCAGAGGGACGTCGTCCTCGGGTGCCTGGCCTTCGCGGCAGCCTTGGGTGTGCTCCCCGTCGGCCGCCACCTCGCCGCACGGGGGGTCGCTGCACCCGCCTTCGGCGCGGCCCTCGGCTACCTCCTGGTGTGGGAGCCGGGCGTCCATGCCCAGCCGTTGACCATCGGGGTCGCCGGCCTGGGAGCCGCCCTGGTTGCCGGCACGGCACGGGCTTCGGGCGCGGGGGCGGCCGTCGTGCACACGGTGTGGATGGTCGCGGGCATCGGCACCTTCCTGGTGTCGGGTGCCGTGGTGCTCACCGGAGCACCGCCCCACCTCACCTGGGCGGTGCTGCTCATCGCCGCCCTGCTCGCCACCCGATCCGTGGTCGCGGTGGCGATCGACGTGCCGGACCAGATGCTCATCGACCTCGAGCGGTTGGCGGTGACCGCGTGGTCGGCTCGCGACCGCCCCCGGGGCCGGCGCGGGCGCATCATGATCCGCGAGTCCGCGGTCGGCGAGGTGCTGGCCCGCGGAACCCGCATCGTCGACGCGGCCTGCGTCGCCATCCTGGTGCTGGTCCTGGTCACGGCTCCGAAGCTGCTCACCGAGGCCACCTACGACGTCGATCGGCAGGGTGCCCTCTGCCTGGTCTTCTTCACCGGCGCCGGGATCCTGCTGGCCGCACGGAGCTTCCGACACCCCCGTGCCCGGGCCCTGCTGCGGGCGGCCGGGCTGTTCGCCTGGGCCACGCTGGCGGTGGACCTCCTGTCGGGACTCTCCGAGCGATCCCTGCTGTGGGTCCTGGTGGTCTCGCTCGCATCAGCGGCCGGAGCCCTTGCGGCAGCGGTCGCCACGGGTCGCGGATGGCGATCGGCCCGGTGGGCGTCGAAGGCCGAGCTGGCCGAGACCTTGGCGGGGGCGTTCGCGATCGCATCGCTCGTGGTGGCCAGCGGCCTGATGCGCCTGGTCTGGGAGATTCCCTTCGTCGCCTGACCCGCTCCAGGAGGGTTGTCTGTGGACAACCGGAATGCGATGTTTACGGGGAAGAGGGACGGGTAACACAGGTCTCAGCGGCCCAGGGTCGCGGCAGAACCGATCAGCGAACTTCATTCCATCCACGACAGATCGCTCGGGCAGATCGTGCTCGACACGAAAGGGAAGGCATCCGATGAGCACAGGCGGATACAAGGCAAGTGCTGACGTCCTCAGCGCCGCTGCGAAGGACGTCAAGAGCACCCAGGAGGATCTTGACGCCATCATCACCGACATCCGGAACAAGCTGGACGTCCTCAACCAGACTTGGCAGGGTCGCGGCGGCCAGGCGTTCCAGGGCGCCATCCTCTCGTGGCAGCGCACCGCCAACCGGGTCACCGGCGCGTTGGACAACTTCCACGCCAGCCTGACCGGCACCGAGCAGACCTACAACGAGACCGACGACTTCGTCGCCGGTGGCCTGAACCGTTACGAGGACGGCGCTCTCTGAGCGCCGGACAGACTGAGACTGAGGAGAACAGACCATGACTGGGCACAACATCGCAGTTGGCTACGAAGACCTCGACGGTGCCGCGGCCACCATCAAGAACCGGGCGATCGACATCGAGGACAAGCTGAACGCCATGGAGCGTCGGATGATCGCTCGCAAGGACGAGTGGACCGGTGACGCATCCAACGCCTTCGACGAGTCGCGTGCCGACTGGGAGGGCGCGATGAACGACATGAAGAACGTGCTGAACGACATCGGCCACCAGGTCGGTCTCTCCAACCAGGAGTACCAGGCCGCCGAGGCTGCCAACGCGAGGCGCTTTCGCTGAGCACGAGTTGCCACGGTCCGTCAGGGCCGTGAAGGGGTTGTCGAGGGCTCGACGACCCCTTCTTGGCGTCGGGAGCGTGGCCGCCGCCGCGTGGTGAGGGCCGACGGTAGGCTGCACACCGCGTTGCGAACGCGCCTGCCGCAACAACCCGCTCAAGGACAGAACTCAAGCACAGAACTGGGGAGAGGATGTCCCAAGCCGCGACACCCGCCAGCACCTCCGGCCTCGTCCGGGTCACCGTTGCCTCCGGCACCCGCCGCGTCGACCTCGTGCTTCCCGGGTCGATCCCCGTTGCCGAGCTGGTCCCCGAGCTGGCGCGCAGCGTCGGACTGCTGGACTCCACCACCGTCTACGGCGGATACCGCGTGGTCACCGGTGACGGGCGCGAGCTCGTCACCGACGCCGGTCTCACCATGCAGGGTGTCGAGGACGGCGGACTGCTCACCGTTGCCGCCGGCATCGACGACCCGCCCCCGCGGGTCTACGACGACGTCGTCGAGGCGATGGCGGACGCGGTCGAGCGTGACCTGAAGCCCTGGGAGCCGTCGGCCGGCCGTCGTACGGCGCTCACCGCCAGCTCCCTCCTGCTCGCCCTCGGAGCCCTGGCGTTGCTCCTGCAACGCGGCTCGACGGTCGGCTCGGCCGCAGCCTGCATCATTGCTGCCCTCCTCGTGGTGGGCGCAATCGTGCTCAGCCACGTGCAGCATGAGCGCGAGGCCGCGATCTGCCTGGCCTGGATGGGCGCGGCGTACGGCGCCGTGGCCGGCTTGATGCTGGTCCCTGACGGAGGCGTCCTGGGCACCCCGATGGTGGCGGCCGGTGCCGGTGCGCTGGTCGCCGGTGCCGTTGCCCTGGTGGGGCTCGGTGAGGGCCGTGCCCTGGTCATCCCGGCGGTCGTCGTGGGCAGCATCTTCTGCGTCGTGGGCCTGGTCATGAACGCCGCCGACCTCGACCCCGCGGTCGTGTTCACCGTCGTGCTGTCGCTGGTCGTGGTCGCGGGCAGCGTCCTGCCCTGGCTGGCGCTGGCCGCCACCCACTCGCGCGTGGAGCAGCTCTACTCCCACGCCGACATCACCAACGACCCGGATCCCATCGACCCGCAGGTCGTCCACGGGGACGCCCTGGTCGGTCACGAGATCCTGCTCGCGGTGACCGCGACCGTCGGTGCCCTGCTGGTGCTGTGCGCGCCGATGGCGGTCTCGCTCGGCCTGTTCGGGACGCTGCTCGCAGTGGCCGCCTGCGCGGTGGTCATGTTGCGCACCCGTCAGTACCGCTCCGGCTCCGAGGTGCTCGCCGGGCTCTGCTCCGGCGTCCTCGGTCTCCTCTCCACGGCCGGCGCCGTGCTGGTCTTCCACCCTGACTGGCGTCCCACGGCTGCCGTCGTCCTCGCTGCGACCTCGGCGCTGTTGCTGGCCAGCACCCTGGTCCCGAGCTCCCCGTCCGTGCGTCGGGGCCGGATGGGCGACGTCGCCGAGGTGGTGGCGTTGCTCGCGTTGGTCCCGCTGCTGGTGGTGGCCAGTGGGCTCTTCGACCGCGTGAGTGGGTGAGCCCCGATGTCCACCAAGCGTGACCTGGTCGAGGCGCACGCCTTCAGCCGCCGGCGGCTCGTCACCGCGTTCGTGAGTGGGGCTCCCGGCGGCCGAGAGGTCGAACCGGTCCGCCAGACCCGAGTGGTCATCGGCGGCATCGCGCTCGGCGTGCTCCTGGTCGCCGGGGCTGCGCTGGCCGCCATCCTCGGTGGTGGCCGGTCGCCCTCCGACTGGCTCGACCCCGGCGTGGTGATCTCCAAGGAAGAAGGCAGCCGCTACGTCGTGCTGACCGAGGGAGGCGAGCTGCACCCGGTGCTCAACCCGGTCTCCGCCAAGCTCCTGCTCGGCGACACCGAGCCGAAGGTCGTCAAGGAGGAAGTGATCCGCGGGGAGCCGCTCGGCGCCCAGATCGGCATCTACGGCGCGCCGGACGGGGTGCCCGAGGTGGACTTCCTCCGCTCCACGGGCTGGACCTCCTGCACGACCACGGAGGCAGCGAGCAGGCTCCACATCGGTGACCGCAACACCGCGGCCCCGGTCGCGAACACCGCGATGGTGGTGACGGTGGCCTCGGGGAAGGGCAAGCAGACCTACTACCTGGTGGCGCCATCGGGCGACCCCGAGCACGGCTACTTCCGCTACCGAATGGGCAGCAGGGCCCAGGCGGACCCACTGCTCGGCGACCTCAGTCTCGACGGGGCCGAGGAGTTCCGGGTCTCCCCGCGATGGCTCAACCTCTTCCCCCAGGGGCCGGCGCTGGCCCGCACGAGCTTCAACCTGCCCGGCGGCAGCCCGAAGGCCTCCTACGGCGCCGACCTCGGAGACCCGACCCTGAGGGTCGGTCAGCTGGTCCGCAACCCGAGCTCCGACCAGGTCTACGTACTCGGCACCGACGGGCCGAAGCTGCTCACCGACTTCTCCCAGCGTGTCTACCGAGCCGTCTCCGACGTCGGCGCGCCGAAGGACGTCGAGAGACTGGCGGGTGAGCCGGTCGACGCGCTCGACGACTGGCCGGCCGCCGTGCCCCAGCCGTTGCTCGACGACGAGGCGTGCGCGCTGCTCGACGCCGACGCCGGCGAGGTGGCCCGGGTCCGCCTGGCCGTCAACCCGTCGCCCGAGGAGAGCGCCGTCGACGCCGATCCGGGTTCCACGGAGGTCGCCGTCGAGCCGTCGTACGGCGCCTATGTCAACGTGGGCCAGTTCGGCGACGAGACCGGTGGCTCGCCGGTGCTGATCGACATGAACGCCACCCGCTACCGCCTCGGTGGGGAGAAGGGCCTGGCCGCCGAGAGGTTCGGCTACGGCGACTATGACGCGCCCACCGTGCCGGACTCCTGGACCGAGGGCTTCGACTGCGGCCCCGAGCTCTCCCAGGAGGCCGCGCGGCGTTCGCCGGACCCCAGGAGCATGGCTCGATGCGACCGCTGAGTCGGCTGGCGCCCCTGGCGCTGGTGGCGGGGCTGGCCGGCCCCGGTGCGCTCGCCGTCGTCGCTCCCGCCCCGGCGTACGCCGCGGAGAAGGTCGGGTGCTCGACCGCGGAGCCGGGGGAGGACACTCCGTCGACCGACGTGAGCGCGGCCGATGACGAGAAGAACCCGGCCCTGCAGGCGCTGCGGCTCGACGACGTCCACACGATCGCCACCGGCCGGGGGGTCGGCGTCGCCGTGATCGACTCGGGCGTCCAGACCAGCAGCAGCCTGGCCCCCCGCCCGGGCACGTCGTTCGTCGGTGGCGCGAACATCCTCGACGGTCACGGCACCATCGTGGCCGGGTTGATCGCCGGCCAGGGCGACACCACGTCGATCGCCCCGGGAGCCTACGTCGTGCCCGTCCGGGTGAGTGCCTCCGAACCCGACCAGGACGATCCCCAACCCGGTTCGGTGGAGCCCGGCAACGTCGCCCAGGCGATCCGCTGGGTCGTCGACCAGCGCAGGACCAAGGACCCCGACCTGCGGGTGATCAACCTGTCCCTCGGGTTCGCCGAGCGCAACCTCCCCGACGTCGCCAAGGCCGTGGAGGCCGCCGAGGACGCCGGCATCGTCGTGGTGGCGGCCGCTGGCAACCGACCGTCCGACAGCACGGAGGACCCCGACGAGGCGGAGTCGTCGGAGGAGGCCGACAAGCCGGAGAAGATGCCCGACGAGGTGCTGTTCCCGGCCACCCTCGAGACCGTGATCGCGGTGACGGCCCGCGACGAGGACCTCGCGATGACCACCGACGCGGTCTACGCGGGTCCTGAGATCGACGTGTCGGCACCCGTGGTCGGGCTGCGCTCGGTCATGCTCGGCGGCCTGCTCTGCGACATCCCGGTGACCGCGTCGAGCTGGGCCACCGCAGAGGTCAGCGGGCTCGCCGCTCTCCTGTTCGAGCAGGACCCCACCCTGACCCCGGCGCAGGTCCGCACCCGCATCGAGCTGACCGCGCAGGGCGGGTTCCAGGACAGCGCCACCGACGGCCACGGCATGATCCAGCCCTACCAGGCGCTGACCACCGTCCTCGACATCGCCAAGGACGGAACTCTGCGCGAGGACAGCGGCAGCCGCCGGGAGGAGTTCGTCGCGGGCAAGCCTGACGTCCGCGGTGATGCCTACGCCTCGAGTCGTGAGCACCTCGTCTGGTGGGGCGTCGGTGCGGGTGGCGCGGTGCTGCTGGTGCTGATCCTGCGCCCGTTGACCGCCCGCCGCCGCGGCTGAGACCGCCGTCGTCGCCACCCCCGCCGGCGTCGCAGCCCGGCGTCGCAGCGGGTCCGCGACAGCTGAGCCCGCAGTCACCGAAAAGTCGGCATGATCTGCACGGCGAGGCGGCACGGGGTGGGGAGGTGTGCGGGCGGTTGAAATCCAAGAACGCCCGGACCGTGTGGTCCGGGCGTCCAGTGGCGGAGGTAGGGGGATTCGAACCCCCGAGGGCGTTAACCCAACCCGCTTTCCAAGCGAGCGCCATAGGCCACTAGGCGATACCTCCGCGGAGGAGATTACCTGCCCGTGCCGAGGGTGAGAAATCCGGCCGTCGAGGGTCACTCACTTTGGTTGCTGTCCGGCCTCTGGCCTACACTCTCGGCAACCCCCCGTGCGGCGGCATCTCGCTGAACTCCCCCAGGGCCGGAAGGCAGCAAGGGCAGGTGAGCTCTGTCGGGTGCACGGGGGGCCTTTGCGTCTCCGGGTGCGATCGGACCGGTCGGCACCGGGCGCACAGCACGTATCCTCCGAGCATGGGTATTCGACGGGGTGCCGCGTGGTTGCTGCCTGTGGCCCTCGTGCTGTCCGTGGCTGCCTGCTCGGAGGGTGGTGGATCCGGCGCTGACCCCTCGGAGTCCGCTGCGCCCAGCGCCTCCAGCACGCCGCCGCCCGACGCCGTACGCACGGAGGACCTCGTGGTGCCCAGCGACCTGGAGTCGCTGGCCGCCGACTACAACAAGTCGCAGGAGGTGGACGGGCCGACGCTGGGGCCGCTGCGCGGCGCCGACGTCAGCTGGCCGCAGTGCCCCAAGGGGATGGGCATCCCCGAGAAGCAGGGGCAGGGACAACCGATGCCCGTGCCGGAGGCCGAGTTCGTGATCATCGGGCTCACCAACAGTCCGTCGTTCACGGTCAATCCCTGCCTCGAGGACCAGCTCGCGTGGGCCCGCGAGCGCGACCTGATGGTGGCGGCGTACGCGATCGTCAGCCATCCCGACGCCGCGACGGTCGAGAAGCTCGGCGACGACGGGCCGTACGACGGCAGCTCCCGGCTCGGCGCACTGCGCAACGTCGGCTACCAGGCAGCACTGCACAACGTGCGGACGATGAACGCCGCCGGCCTCGACAGCCCGATCGTGTGGATCGACGTGGAACCCGTCGGCACCTTCGAGTGGAGCTCCGACACCGAGGCCAATGCGGCCGTCGTGGAGGGCACCGTGCGTGGCTACCGCGACCAGGAGCTGCGGATCGGGTTCTACTCGCTCCCGTCGATGTGGTCGAAGATCGTGGGTGGCCTGACCTTCGGGGCCCCGGAGTGGCGCCCGGCGGGCCTCAACTCGCAGGCGGTCGCCGAGGAGCGTTGCGGCGCCGAGTGGTCCTTCCAGGGCGGTGACGCGGTCTTCGGCCAGTGGGTCGCCGACCACCGTGACCACAACATCACCTGCCCCGGAGTCCGGCTCGAGCGGGATCGCTGGTTCCACACGTTCTGAGCCTCCGCTCGCGGGCGACCTTTCGGGTGTCACCGGTGGTGGTTAGGGTTCACAACGTGGAAGCACCCCTCGCCCTCTACCGCCGCTACCGGCCCGAGACCTTCGCCGAGGTCATCGGTCAGGATCACGTCACCGAGCCGTTGCGTGCTGCGCTGGCGAACAACCGGGTCAACCACGCCTATCTCTTCTCCGGTCCGCGCGGTTGTGGCAAGACCACCTCGGCGCGCATCCTCGCTCGTGCGCTCAACTGCGAGAAGGCGCCGATCGCCGATCCCTGTGGCGAGTGCGAGTCGTGCCGCGACCTGGCCCGGGGGGGCCCGGGATCCATCGACGTGATCGAGATCGACGCGGCGTCCCACGGTGGCGTCGACGACGCCCGCGACCTGCGCGAGAAGGCGTTCTTCGCCCCGGTCAGGAGCCGCTACAAGGTCTACATCATCGACGAGGCCCACATGGTCTCGCCGCAGGGCTTCAACGCCCTGCTCAAGCTGGTCGAGGAGCCGCCGCCCCACCTGCGGTTCATCTTCGCCACCACCGAGCCCGAGAAGGTCATCCCGACCATCCGCTCACGCACCCACCACTACCCGTTCCGGCTGATCCCGCCGCGGTTGTTGTCGACCTACCTCGGTGAGCTGTGCGAGCTGGAGGGCGTCACCATCGAGCCGGCCGCGCTGCCCCTCGTCGTGCGCGCCGGCGGCGGCTCCGCTCGCGACACCATGTCCGTGCTCGACCAGCTGCTCGGGGGTGCCGGGCCCGAGGGCGTCACCCATGCGTTGGCCACCGGCCTGCTCGGCTACACGCCCGACACCCTGCTCGACGAGGTCGTCGACGCCTTCTCGGCCGGTGACGGAGCCTCGGTGTTCGGGGTGGTCGACAAGGTCATCGAGACCGGTCAGGACCCTCGCCGCTTCGCGGAGGACCTGCTGCGCCGGCTCCGTGACCTGGTGATCATCGCCGCCGTGCCCGACGCGTCCGCGACCGGACTGATCGACGTCGCCGAGGATGCCGCCGAGCGGCTCACCGCACAGGCCACCCGCTACGGCGTCGCGGGGCTGAGCCGGGCTGCTGACCTCTTCGCCACCGGATTGACCGAGATGCGGGGCGCGACGGCGCCCCGGCTGCTGCTCGAGCTGATCTGTGCCCGGGTGCTGCTGCCCGGAGCCGACGACTCCACCGACGGCCTCAGCGCCCGCCTCGACCGGATCGAGCGCCGCGTCGCGATCACCGGGGGAGTGCCGGAGCCGGCTGCCGCCCGGGGAGCGCAGCAGCCAGCGCCAGCCGCGCCCCAGGCCGCCAGGACGGCGGCCCAGTCCGTCTCCGCCCCGGCCGCGCCGCGGCCTGCGTCCGCGGCTGCTCCCGTTGCGCAGCAGCCCTCCCCGGCGGCCCAGCAGGCTGCGCCCTCGGGCGGGCAGCCGTCGATCTCCGCGCCGCCTCCGCAGGCAGCGTCCCCGCAGACGTCGACACCGGACGCTCCCGCGCCAGGCGCTCCTGGCGCCTTCGGGTCCGAGCCAGGCCAGTCGGCCCCCGGGCAACCGGGGTCGGCCGAGCCGGGTCGCAGTGCCACCTCCGGCACCGGCGCAGGCAGTGCACCGCAGCAGGCACCCGGTGCCCAGTCAGCCCCGCAGGATGCACCGCAGGCGGCCCCAGCGGCCACCCCGCAGGAGTCACCGGCTCCCGACACCGGCGCGCCGAAGACCGGGCTCAGCCTGAGCGACGTCCGCCAGCTCTGGCCCGACATCGTCGAGGCCACGAAGCTGAAGCGACGGGTGACCTGGATCCACCTCACCCAGAACGCCCAGGTCGTCGCGGTCGACGACAAGTCGCTCACGCTCGGGTTCGCCAATGCCGGTGCGCGGGAGTCCTTCGTCAACGGCGGCAGCCCCGAGATCGTCCGGCAGGCCGCGATCGACGTGGTCGGCTCCGACTGGAAGATCGAGGCGATCGTCGACCCCGGTGCGCAGGGTCCCGGCGCGGCTCCGGCCGCGGCGCGACCACAGCAGCAGACGCCCCAGCAGGACGTCCCGCAGGTCGCCCAGCAACCGAGCGCGGCCGCGCCGACACAGGTCGAGGCGCCGGCTGCTCCCGACTCCCCACCGCCGTGGGCCGACCCGTCGACACCGGTTCCCGAGGCGGCGGCCCAGCCCACGCCGAGCGACGAACCGGCCCCCACGGCGACCGAGACGACGCCCAACCATGCGCTCAACGCGGCGCGCGAGGCCATCCAGCCGACCCGCACCGGTGCGGTCGAGCGACCCGCCGGGGCCGATCCTGCGGCCGCCGACGCAGATGTGAGTCCCGACGACCCCGAGCTCGACAGCTCTGGGCTGTCGGCAGCCGAGCTGCTCAAGCGTGAGCTCGGTGCGCAGGTCATCCAAGAGATCAAGCACGACTGACGCGAGAGGCACCACGATGACTGAGAACCCGTTCGGAGCGGAGCAGTTCGGCCAGGGCGGCTTCGACATGAACGCCCTCCTGCAACAGGCCCAGCAGATGCAGGAGCAGCTGGTCAGCGCCCAGGCCAAGCTCGCCGAGGCCGAGGTCGAGGGGAGCGCGGGCAGTGGTGTGGTGACCGTGAGGCTGAGCGGTGCCGGCGACCTCCAGGGCGTTGACATCAAGGCGGGCAGCTTCGCCGGTGACGACGCCGATGACCTGGCCGATCTCGGCGACCTCGTCGTCGCGGCGTGGCGTGACGCCAAGGCCAAGGTCGACGCCCTGGCTGCCGAGACCCTCGGTCCGCTGGCCGGTGGCGGCGGCCTGGGTGGTGCCGGTGGCGGCGGGGACTCCCTGCCCGGCCTGGGGTTCTGACTTGTACGAAGGAATCGTCCAGGACCTGATCGACGAGCTCGGTCAGCTCCCCGGCGTGGGCCCGAAGAGCGCCCAACGCATTGCCTTCCACCTGCTGCAGGCCGACCCGACCGACGTACGCCGTCTGGCCGAGGTCCTGGTCAAGGTCAAGGAGAAGGTGAAGTTCTGCTCGGTGTGCTTCAACGTCTCCGAGGACGAGCAGTGCCGCATCTGTCGTGACCCGCGGCGTGACCCGTCGGTGCTGTGCGTCGTCGAGGAGTACAAGGACGTCGTGGCCATCGAGCGCACCCGGGAGTTCCGGGGCCGCTACCACGTGCTGGGGGGCGCGATCTCGCCCATCGACGGCATCGGTCCGGAGCAGCTGCGGATCCGCGAGCTGATGATGCGACTGGCCGACGGCACCGTCACGGAGGTCATCCTGGCCACCGACCCCAACCTCGAGGGCGAGGCGACTGCGACCTTCCTCACCCGCAATCTCAAGCCCATGGGGTTGCGCGTGACGCGTTTGGCTAGTGGACTGCCTGTGGGCGGAGATCTCGAATACGCCGACGAGGTGACACTCGGGCGGGCCTTCGCCGGGAGGAGATCAGCCGATGACTGACCAGACAGTGCCAGCCCAGACGGATCCGCAGCTCGAGGAGTTCGCCCAGCAGGTCGCCGACCAGGTGGAGAGCTTCCTGGTCGCGCTGCAGGCGATCACGCGCGAGGCCGACGGCAGCCGAGCCATCTCGTTGTTGCTGCTCGAGGTGTCCCAGGTGCTGCTCGCGGGCGCGCGGCTCGGCGTCCAGGCCGACTTCACGCCTGCCGAGGAGTTCCAGCCCGACGCAGGGCCCGACCCCGACCTCGACGGGATGCGCTTGCGGTTGGCGCGCATGCTCGACGGAGTCGACATGTACGCCGAGGTGTTCGACACCTACGGCGAGCCCGAGATCGTGACGTCGATGCTCTCCGACGACCTCACCAGCGTGGCCTCCGCGCTCGCGCACGGCCTGCGTCACCACAAGGCCGGTCGGGTCGACGAGGCGCTGTGGTGGTGGCAGTTCTCCTACGTCTCCACGTGGGGCAGCGAGGCGTCCGGGGTGCTCCGGGCGTTGCAGTCGATCGTCACCCACGATCGGCTCGACACCGACTTCGAGATCGAGCAGGAGCAGGTCGCTGCCGCCGATGAGATGCTGGAGGATGCCGCACTCGACCCCCGGTAGAATCCAACCAGCGTGATCGAGCAGCGTCGCCGATCCGCTGAGTCGTCACAAACCTGAGTCGTCACACCGTGAGGAAGAATCCGTGGGCATTGTCGTGCAGAAGTACGGCGGCTCCTCCGTGGCTGACGCGACCGGCATCAAGCGGGTCGCCCAGCGCATCGTGAACACCCGCAAGGCAGGCCACGACGTGGTCGTCGTGGTCTCGGCCATGGGTGACACCACCGACGAGCTGCGTGACCTGGCCGAACAGGTCACCCCGCTTCCGCCCCCGCGGGAGCTGGACATGCTGCTGACCGCCGGCGAGCGGATGTCCATGGCGCTGGTCGCCATGGCGATCGCGCAGCTCGGCCACAAGGCGCAGTCGTTCACCGGCTCCCAGGCCGGCGTGATCACCGACTCGGTGCACGGCAAGGCCAAGATCATCGACATCACGCCCGGTCGCATCGAGAACGCCATCAACGAAGGCGCGATCGCGATCGTGGCGGGCTTCCAAGGCGTCTCCCAGGACACCAAGGACATCACCACGCTGGGGCGTGGTGCCTCCGACACCACGGCCGTCGCGCTGGCCGCCGCCCTGGGCGCCGACGTCTGCGAGATCTACAGCGACGTCGACGGTGTCTTCACCGCCGACCCGCGCGTCGTCCCGGCGGCCCGCAAGCTCGACAGGATCTCCACCGAGGAGATGCTCGAGATGGCTGCCTCGGGCGCCAAGATCCTCCACCTGCGGTGCGTCGAGTACGCGCGCCGCTACAACATGCCCATCCACGTGCGCTCGTCCTTCTCCCAGAAGGAGGGCACGTGGGTTCTCCCCGACACCAATTCGGAGACCTCCATGGAACACGCGATCATCTCGGGCGTCGCCCACGACCGCAGCCAGGCCAAGATCACCGTGGTCGACGTCCCCGACAAGGTCGGCGAGGCGGCCCGCATCTTCGAGGCGCTGGCCGAGTCCGGTGCCAATCTCGACATGGTGGTGCAGAACGTCTCTGCGGCCGCCACGGTGCGCACCGACATCTCCGTGACGCTGCCCCGTGAGGACGGCCAGGCCGCGATGACCGCCCTGGCCCGCATCCAGGACGAGGTCGGCTACTCCGAGCTGCTGTACGACGACCAGATCGGCAAGGTCTCCCTGATCGGTGCCGGCATGCGCTCACAGCCGGGCATCACCGCGAAGTTCTTCGCCTCACTGGCCTCGGCAGGCGTCAACATCGAGATGATCTCCACCTCGGAGATCCGCATCTCGGTGATCGTCGACAACGCCGACATCGACAACGCCATCCAGGCAGTCCACACCGCCTTCGACCTCGATGCCGAAGAGGTCGAGGCCGTCGTCTACGGAGGAACCGGACGATGACTTCCACTCCCGCATCCCGCCCCGTCCGTCTCGGCATCGTCGGCGCCACCGGCCAGGTCGGCGACGCCATGCGTCGCATCCTGGTCGAGCGCGACTTCCCGCTCGAGTCGATCCGCTTCTTCGCCTCGGCCCGTTCGGCCGGCACGACCCTGCCCTGGGGCGACGGCGAGATCACCGTGGAGGACGCCTCCACCGCCGACGTCTCCGACCTCGACATCGCGATCTTCTCCGCCGGCGGCTCGACGTCGAAGGCGTTGGCCGAGAAGTACGCCGAAGCCGGCGCCATCGTGATCGACAACTCCTCGGCCTGGCGGATGGACCCCGATGTGCCGCTGGTCGTCTCCGAGGTGAACCCGGAGGCGATCTCCGAGGCCCGCAAGGGCATCATCGCCAACCCGAACTGCACCACGATGGCCGCGATGCCGGTGCTGCGCCCCCTGCACGACGAGGCCGGCCTGCAGCGACTGGTCGTCTCGACCTACCAGGCCGTCTCCGGCTCCGGCCTCGCCGGCGTCGAGGAGCTGGCCGGGCAGGTGGAGGCCGTGGGTGACGCGCGCAGCCTGGCCACCGACGGCTCCTCGGTCGAGTTCCCCGCGCCGAACAACTACGTCATGCCGATCGCCTACAACGTGGTCGCGATGGCCGGCTCGATCGTCGACGACGGCCTCAACGAGACCGACGAGGAGCAGAAGCTCCGCAACGAGTCCCGCAAGATCCTCGGCATCCCCGACCTGCGGGTCTCGGGGCTCTGCGTGCGGGTGCCGGTCTTCTCCGGCCACTCCTTGGCGATCAACGCCGAGTTCGAGCGTCCGCTGCCGGTCAAGCGGGCCGAGGAGCTCCTCGCCGACGCCCCGGGAGTCGAGCTGTCCGAGGTCCCGAACCCGTTGCAGGCGGCCGGCAACGACCCGTCGTACGTCGGCCGGCTGCGCAACGACCCGGGTGTCGACGACGACCGTGGCCTGGCGCTGTTCATCAGCAACGACAACCTGCGCAAGGGTGCGGCCCTCAATGCCGTCCAGGTCGCAGAGCTGGTGGCGGCCACTCTCTGAGGCGCCTCCTCCTCGCCACGAAGGCCCGGCCTCCCTGTGGGCCCGTTCGGCGGATGGTGTTGAAAGCGGGCGCTTGATGTCCCGGGTCGAGCTGGGTGGTCCACGGCCAGCAGAGCAGTAGCGAGGCAACCACCACCGAAGGCCAGGAGATGACATCTTCTGGCCTTCGGTGGTTTGTTCGACTGCCGCTCGCCGGTGAGAGGGGCCGGCTACCCGTGGCGAGTCCCTGTCGGGTCAGAAACCGGGGGGCAGCGCCGCCATCACGAGTTCCCCACAGCCGAGCGCCCGTGCTCAGCAGGACTCGACGCGAAGCCGCCCCTTGTGCGATTTGGTGTGATACCAGATGCCAGTTGCTCCGCATTCTTGCTCCCGGGCCGTGTTACGAGAAGGAGTGCGCGGGGCCGTCCGTCAGGCACAATGACAGCCATGAGCCTCACCGACGCCACGAGCACGACACAGCAAACGCCGGGCCGCGTCGATGGCCCTGTCCTCGTGAGCAACCTCGTCGCCGGGGCCTGCTTCCTCGTCGTCCTCGCCCTCTTGAGCTGGCCCCTGGCGGTTCTGGGCGCCGTCTACGTGGCTGCGGCCAGCGTGTGTCTCGCTGCGGTCTACGCCAGGCCGGCGCTCACCAGGCGCCAGGAGGCCGCGGCGTGGGTTGTGCCGTGGTTGGTCGCGGTCGCCCTGTGGGCCTGGGTGGGCGGCGCCGGCACCGACGGTGGCACCTGGCTCCTCAACGTATGGTTCGGCTTCGTTATCGCGACTCCGTGCTACTTGGTGTGGCAGACCTCGGCGCTCGCCGTGCGGCAGCTGTTGGCTTGGCGCGCGAACCCCACTTCTGCCTGACACGTTCCGGCGGCTCCCGCCTGCTGTCGTGCTCATGGGTCGGTGAGGGACGGGTTCGGGTTCGTTCGTCCGTCGGGCTTCGCCAGGCGAGGTGCCCGGATGATGCGCGGCCGCGCCCTCCGCGCCTGCTGCTCGAGCGCGGCGACAGCCCACTCCCGCCACTCGGCGAGCTCGTCGTAGGCCGTGTCGGACGTCGTCGCACCGAGTGCAGGTGGTGGCCCACAGTGGGGCAGACAGCAGCGGGCACTATTCGCCACCTCCAGCAACGCAACCGGCCCCTCCGGGCACCCGACCTGAGAGGTCAAGCGCACCGAAGGGGCCGGGACCTTTTGCGCCTGTTTCAACACTATCCGCCGAGCAGGTCTGCGGGAGGCCGGGCCTTCGTCGTGCGCTGGACGGACTCAGTCGTCGACGGTCGCGGCGTCCGGGGTCGCTTCCTCCAAGGGAGAGTCCTCGTCGACGAAGAGCGACGTGAGCCAGTGGGAGACCACGAAGGCAGCCCCGCCGACGAGCGGGATCACCAGGACCATCCATGGGGAGAAGATCACCTGGATCAGGAAGAGCAGCGCAACCACGGCCACCAGCCCGACCGCCATGAAGCTGGTGCTGCCCGGGTCGCTGATCTGCCAGGCCTTGAGCAACGAGCTGCCCAGCACCACCAGGAGGATCATGATCGCGAGCAGGAGGAAGAAGCCGGGGGTGCCGCAGCTGCTGGTGCCCTTGACCTTCTCGCAGCCCTGCACGGCGAGGTAGGTCATCGCCACGGCCAACGCTCCGACGACCAGCCCGGTGATGGCCGCTGCGACGCGGCCGGGAAGCGCGGGGAGCGCGAGCTCGCGGCGGGCACGCGGGGGGCGTTCCTCCTCGTCGTCCGCGTCATCGCCCGTGGCTTCGTCGGTCTCGTCATGGACGTGAGCCACTGCCCCGGCGCCGCTTGCGGCGTCGCGATCGTGGGCAGCCTCGGACACGGTGGCAGCCTCGGGCACGGTGGCAGCCTTGGACACGGTGCTGGACTGGTCCTGCGGGGCGCGCTCCCGGACCTCGTCGGCGAACAGTGGCTGGTCGTCGTCGGTGTCGGCCGGCTGGGCCGGGGCGAGCTCGTCGCCGGCATCGTCCCGGGTCTCCGGAAGGACGGTGGTGTGCTCCGTGTCGGAGTCGCCGTCCACGGTCGGCACCACCGCCGTGGGCGCGTCCTCGTCCTCGTCCTCGACCGTGGGGACCACCGTCGTCTGCTCGTCCTCGACCGGCGGAACGGTCGCGGGCTGCTCGTCCTCCGCCTCCGGCTCGTGCGTCGTGGGCTCCACGGCGGGCGAGGCGGCTTCGGCCTGGTCTGCCGCGGGCTTCCGTCCGCGGACAACCGCATCGAGCTCTTCGCGCGAAACAGTGGGTGCGTCGTCCTGCTCGACGGACTTCTTCTTGCGCTTGAAGAGACTTCCGAGCGAGGGCATCTCGAGTGAGGGGCCGTCGCCGTCCCCCGGGTCCTTGTCTGCCATGTGCGGCAGTCTGCCAGAAAGACGCCTCGGCGCCGCGGGCATCCGGGGGCTGATCGGGCGGACGACCTGGCCGTGCCCACCCGCATCGCCGATCCGGTGTCGTGAGCCGCCGGCACCGAGCCCACGATGCCCATCCCACGATGCCCGGCGACGATGCCCGGCCATGACGTGCGCATGCTGGGACGGAGCGCTGATGCCGAAATGACAGCTCCCGGACCCACCTGGGTGGATCCGGGAGCTCTCGATCTCTTGCGAGACCACCGGGTCGGGCTGACAGGATTTGAACCTGCGGCCTCTTCGTCCCGAACGAAGCGCGCTACCAAGCTGCGCCACAGCCCGATCACGGAACGTTCCCGTGAACGCAGGCGAGCATACCTGAGGGGAACCGACCCCCTGAAATCGCCTCCGGCCTGTCTCAGCCCCGGAGACCGTCGGACAGGCAGCCCGGCCGGGCCGAGCAGGCAGCGGAGGGAGCGGAAGGCGACGGACTCAGCCGCGTGGGGTGAGTGTGAGCAGCGTGGCCTCGGGTCGGCAGGCGAGCCGGATCCGGGTGTAGGGGTTGGTGCCCAGCCCGGCCGAGACATGCATCCACGTCGACCCCTGGTCGCCCGGAGCGGAGTCGGCCGGATGACGGTGCAAGCCCTTGGCCCGCGCGGTGTCGAGGTCGCAGTTGGTGGTCAACGCTCCGATGAACGGGAGGCACACCTGGCCACCGTGCGTGTGGCCAGCGATGATCGCGTCGTACCCGTCAGCCGCGAACTGGTCGAGGACACGCAGGTACGGCGCGTGCGCGACAGCCAGGCGTACGTCGACGTCGTCGCGGGCCGGGCCGGCCACGGCAGGCAGGTCGTCGTAGGACAGGTGCGGGTCGTCGACGCCGACGAAGCCGAAGCTGGTGCCACCGACGCCGAACGCCGCCCCGGTGTTGGTCAGGTCGGCCCAACCAGCGGAGCGGAACTCGTCGCGAAGCGTCCGCCACGGCAGGGTCGGGCTGTTCGTGGCCCGGACCCCATTGTCGGGCATCAGGTAGCGCAGGGGGTTGCGCGGCGTCGGGGCGAAGTAGTCGTTGGAGCCGAACACGAAGGCCCCAGGAATCTCGAGCAGGGGCCCCAGTGCGTCGAGCACGACCGGGACCGCCCGCTTGTGCGCCAAGTTGTCGCCGGTGTTGATCACCAGGTCCGGTTGCAGCCCGGAGAGTTCGCGGACCCACTCCTGCTTCTTCGTCTGACCCGGAGTCATGTGGATGTCGCTGAGGTGCAGCACCCGGAGCGGTGCGTGGCCCGCGGGGAGCACGGGGAGGTCGACACGCCGCACGGTGTAGGCGCGGGCCTCGGTGGCGGCGTACCCCAGGGTCGCCGCCCCGGCCAGGGCGCCCAGGCGGAGAATCCGGGTGAAGGACATTCCTCAAGGCTGCCACAATGGTGTGCATGAGCGATCTCAAGGACCGGATGCGTGCTGACCTGACTGCTGCCATCAAGGGAAGGGACGAGGTGCGCTCCTCCACCTTGAGGATGCTGCTCACCGCGATCACCAACGCGGAGGTGGCCGGGAAGTCGCACATCGAGCTCACCGACGACGACATCGTCACCGTGCTGTCCACGGAGGCCAAGAAGCGCCGGGAGGCGGCCACGGCCTTCGACGAGGGCGGTCGCAGCGCCATGGCCGACAAGGAGCGTGCGGAGCTCGCGGTGATCGGCGACTACCTGCCGGCCCAGCTCACCGAGGCCGAGATCGCCGCCATCGTGACCCAGGCAGTCGAGCAGACGGGTGCCTCCGGCGAAGGCATGCGCGCGATGGGCAAGGTGATGGGGGTCGTCTCCCCGCAGGTCAAGGGCAAGGCTGACGGCGGTCAGGTGGCCGCCGAGGTCAGGCGCCAGCTCGGCGCCTGACCCCGCGAGGACGGGCTCAGCCGCGACCTCGGCCACGACCGGGCCTGTCGTCGCCCCCGTTGCCGCCGTTTCCGCCGTCGTTCCCACCCTTCTTCTTGGGCTTGCTCGGCGGCGGGACGTACGGCGTCCCGTCAGACGGGTAGATCGTGACCGCGCTGCCGGACGAGGCGGAGTTGCCTGCACCGGGCGAGGTGTAGGCCACGGTGCCCTGCGCATAGCTCGAGTCGACCATGCCGCCGATGATGACCGAGAACCCGAGCTCCTCCAGCCTGGCGCGGGCGGCGTCGGTCGACATGCCTCCCAGCGACGGGATGCTGACCGAGACTCCCTCGATCTCACTGGTGTTCGGCGCCACGAAGGTCTCGTCGTCGAGCCACTGCTCGATGTCGTGCATCGCGTCGCCCCACATCGGGCCGGCCGTGCCGGAACCGGAGGCGGAGTAGAGCGTCTGCCCGCCGATGGTCTTGCCGATGAGTGAGTCGGGTCCGCCGACGTCGTCGACGCCGGCAATCATCGAGGCGCCGGCGAGGTTGGGGGTGTAGCCGACGAACCACACCGAGTCGGCGCTGTTGGTCGTGCCGGTCTTGCCGGCCGACTCCTGGTTGAGGGCCAGGCCGTTGGCGGCACCGAAGCCGGTGCCTTCCTGGACGCCGCGAAGGATGTCGTTGACGGCGTCGGCAACGGCGCTGGGCAGCACCTGCGTGCACTTGCTGGGGTACTTCTTGACGAGGGTGCCGTTGGCGTCCTCGATCTTGCTGATCGGACGTGCGGCGCAGTGCAGGCCGCGGGCCGCGAACGTCGCATAGGCCTCGGCCATCTCGAGCGGCGTCGCATCGGCGACGCCCAGCGTGAACGTCGGCACCCTCTCGGCGCCCGGGCCGGTGGGGACGGTCAGGTTGACGCCCATCTCCTTGGCGAGCCGGTACGGAGCGCACAGGCCGGTGATCTGCTCGAGGGCCATGAAGAAGGTGTTCACCGACTCCCGGGTGCCGGTGTAGAGGGTCTTGTTCCCCGAGGTCGTGGAGTTCGGGATCGAGAACGATCCGTAGCCGTAGGGCTGGCCGTCACAGTCCTTGTAGTCAGCCTCCTGGAAGGTCCTCTCCGGGGGAGAGTTGATGGAGGTGTTCAGCGAGACGCCCTGCTTGATCGCCTGGGCGAGGACGAATGCCTTGAACGTGGATCCGGCCTGGAAGCCGCGGGCGCCGCCGGCCTCCTTGGGGGTGGTGTAGTTGATCGTGGTCTCGTTGAGCTTGGCGTCCAGCCCCATGGGTCGTGACTGCGCCAGTGCCTTGACCGCACCGGTCCCCGGCTCGATCATCGCCAGGGCGCCGATGGCGGACTCGTTCTGTCGGACGTGTGCGGCCACCGACCTGTCGGCAGCGTCCTGGAAGCGGAGGTCGATCGTGGTCCGGATGGTCAGGCCACCGGACTTCAACAGGTTCATCCGCTGCTTGCTCGTCTTGCCGAGACTCGGGTCGCGTCGGAGGTAGCTGACCACGTAGTCGCAGAAGAACGGTGCGCGCGCGAGCATGCAGCCGTTGTTGTTGCGGGTGACCTTCAGCTTCAACGCCTGCTTGCTGACCTTCTCTGCGCGCTTCTGGGGAATCACGTTGAGCTGCGCCATCCGGTCGAGCACCACGTTGCGGCGGGCCAGCGCCTTGTCGGGGTGGTCGACCGGGCTGTAGCCGTTGGGGTTCTTCACGAGGCCGGCCAGCGTGGCCGACTCGCGCAGGTTGAGTGCGTTGGCGTCCTTGCTGAAGTAGTGCTTGGCCGCGGCCTGGATGCCGTAGACCCCGTCCCCGAAGTAGGCGATGTTGAGGTAGCGCTCCAGGATCCAGTCCTTGGAGTAGTTCTTCTCGAAGGCGATGGCGTAGCGCAGCTCCCGCAGCTTCCGGGCGAAGGTGTCGTCGACGGCCGCCTTGCGTTCCTCGTCGTCCTTGGCCTGGCTGACGAGGGTGAGCTTGACCATCTGCTGTGTGATGGACGAGCCACCCTGCCTGGTCTCGCCCGAAGCCTGGTTGGTGATGAAGGCGCGCAGCGTTCCCTTCACGTCCATCGCGCCGTGCTGGTAGAAGCGGTAGTCCTCGATGGACACGATCGCCTGGCGCATCCGCTTGGAGACCTGCTTGAGCGAGACGTTGACCCGGTTCTCGGCATAGAGCGTCGCGATCGACGTGCCGTCGGCGGCCAGGATGCGGGTCCGTTGTGGCAGGGCCTCGGCCTCCAGCTCGTCCGGGAGCTCCTCCAGGCCGCCGGCGACGTTGCTGGCGGTGAGGCCGGCCACCGCGGCGAACGGGATCGCCAGCCCTGCGGCCACCACGCCGAGGATCACCGACACGGCGAGCATGGAGCCGAGGTGTGAGAGTGCGGAAACCGGGCGGGGGGAGCCGTGGTCGGGGTCAGACATGGGGTCGAGAATACGCGAACACCCCTGATCAGCCCGACTCCGCGACCCCGGGAGGGGTATTGGGCACTAGTCCTTTCTGACTAGATGAATTGGTCGGGTTGTGTCTGTTTCAATCATCGATTCTTGCCTACCTTCTTCTTGGGGATTGGCTTTTGGCGAGATCCGACCCGGAGCTCACCAATCTCGGTTGGATGTGGGGACATCATGTGGGTTGAAGATTGGGCACCAGCAGCGGCATGCAAGAAGGCTCAGCCGGACGAGCTGTTCGTCCGTGGAGCGGAGCAGAACAAGGCCAAGCAGGTCTGCGCGGCGTGTCCCGTGCGCACCGAGTGCCTGGCCGAGGCACTCGACAACCAGATCGAGTGGGGCGTCTGGGGAGGCATGACCGAGCGTGAGCGTCGGGCCCTCCTGCGACGCAGCCCGGCTGCCTCGTGGCGCAGCGTGCTGGAGACGGCGAAGTCCCAGCACTCGCTCGCGTCGGTCTGACCCGACCAGCGGTTCAGCCAGGCGGTCCAGCGGGGCGGCTCAGCCGGCCCGTTCAGGCACGCGGTTCAGCAGACCGGGTCTCACCGGCCAGCAGTCCGCCGATCCGGCGCAGGCCGTCGAGGTCGTGCACGTCGGTCGCCAGCGCCGGAACGACGGCGGTGGCCACCAGGGGGTGCGCGACCGAGAACCGCTGGCGCAGTGTCGCCTCGCGTTCGACGATGCGTGAGCGGTCGGCGTGCAGGCGCAACAACCCGGCCGTCAGCGACGAGGTGCCGTCGCGCTTGCGGAGCTTCTCGGCCGCACCCATCGCCTCGTCGGCCCCCAGGTCACTCGCTGGGGGCACGCTGGCCCGGTTGACCACCAGCCCGGCGAGTGGCATGTCCTCGCCGCTGAGCCGGTCGACGAAGTACGCCGCCTCGCGCAAGGCGTCCGGTTCGGGCGCGGCGATCACCAGGAATGCCGTGCCATCGGCCTGCAGCAGCCGGAACGTCTTCTCGGCGCGCTGACGGAAGCCCCCGAAGAGGGTGTCGAAGGCGGCCACGAACATCTGCAGGTCCTGCAGCACGGTGGCTCCGAGGATCTTGGTCAGCGCGTTCGTGATCACTCCGAAACCTGCCGTCATCAGCCGCGCCGGCCCGCGTGCGGGTGCCAGCAGCAAGCGGATGAACTTGCCGTCGAGGAAGCTGCTCAGCCGCTCGGGTGCGTCCAGGAAGTCCAGGGCCGATCGCGAGGGCGGGGTGTCGACCACGATCAGGTCGTAGTCACCGGACTTCTTCGCGTCGCGGTAGAGCTGACCGAGCTTCTCCATCGCCATGTATTCCTGTGTGCCGGCGAACGAGCTCGACAGCGCGATGTAGAAGGGGTTCTGCAGGATCTGCCCGGCCTTCTCCGGGCTGGCCTGGCTCTCGACCACCTCGTCGAAGGTGCGCTTCATGTCGAGCATCATCGCGTCGAGGGCGCCACTGCCCTCCTGCACGCCGACCACGGGTCGTGGGGTGTTGTCGAGGGCCTCGATGCCCATCGACTGCGCCAGCCGGCGGGCGGGGTCGATCGTCAGCACGACGACCTTGCGTCCGCGCTCGGCGGCACGCAGCGCCAGTGAGGCGGACGTCGTGGTCTTGCCGACCCCGCCCGACCCGCAGCACACGATGATCTCGGTGGCGGGGTTGTCGAGCAGGGCGTCGACGTCGAGAGCCGGTGCGGTCTCCCCGGTCGAGGCCAGGGGGCCGACCCGGGTGCGTGGCTTCGTGCTCCTCGTGCTCATGCCCGGCTCCTCACGCCATGCCCTGTTCCCGCAGCGATGCCGCGAGGTCGTAGAGACCACCCAGGTCCATTCCTGAGGGCAGTCTCTCGAGCTCGTAGGTCGGCACGCCCAGCTTGCTGACCAGCTGGCGCTGGCTGTCCTCGAGCGCTCGCCGCTCGGCGTGGTCGTGGGCCTCGGTGAGCAGTCCGTCGATGAGCACGTCGTCCACGGCGATGCCTGCCTCCCGGAGGTCCGACTCGATGGCGGAGCGGTCCAAGGTGCCTGCGCGAGCGGCCGCCAGCTCGTCGTCGCCCAGGTCGCGGGGGCGGACGAGGTTGACCACCACGCCACCGACCGGCAGCTCGGCCCGGTGGAGCTCGGCGATGCCGTCGGCGGTCTCCTGCACCGGCATCTCCTCGAGGACGGTGACCAGGTGGATCGCCGTTCGTGGTGAACGGAACAGCGTCATCACGGTGTCGGCCTGCTTCTTGATCGGACCGGCCTTGGCCAGCCCGGCGAGCTCTCCGTTGACGTTGAGGAACTGTGCGATCCGACCCGTGGGGGGAGCGTCCAGCACGATCGCGTCGTACTGCTGGCCGGCCTTGCTCGACGTTCCCTTCTTGCGCCCGGTGCGGGCGGCCTCGAAGACCTTGCCGGTCAGGAGGACGTCACGCACTCCCGGCGCGACGGTGGTGGCGAAGTCGATGACGCCGAAACGGTCGAGGGCCCGCCCCGCCCGGCCGAGCTTGTAGTACATCGCGAGGTACTCGAGCAGCGCTGACTCGGCGTCGATGTGGAGCGCGTAGACGTTGCCGGCGTTGCCCTTGCGTCCCGGAAGGCCGGACGCGATGCGTCGTTCCTCGTAGGGAAGGGGCGAGACGTCGAACATCTGGGCGATGCCCTGGCGTCCCTCGACCTCGCACAGCAGGACGTTCTTGTCGCGACTGGCCAGGGCGAGCGCGAGGGCAGCGGCGACCGTCGACTTGCCGGTGCCGCCCTTGCCGGTGACGACGTGGAGTTCGACGCTCGGCCAGTCAGTGGTGCTCACGGCACCAGAGCCTACTTGGCCCGGAAGCGCTGGATGCGGCGCGACAGCTGGTGGGCCTCCTGCAGGAGCAGGCGCCCGAGCTCCGGGCGACGCTCGGCGGCGAAGCGGTGGTCGATGCCGGTCAGGCTCAGGGCCCACTGGGGCAGCCCCTGGGCGTCGAACACCGCCGCCCCCATGCCCCAGCTGCCGTGGACGATGAGGCCGGGGTTGACCGAGTAGCCCAGTCGTTGGGTCTCTCGGACCCGTTGCTCGAGCCGGTCGCGCGAGTGGGCGGCGCCGTGGTCTCGCACGAGATCGTGCTCGTCGAGGTGCTCGGCCAGCTCGCGCTCAGGGAGGTGGGCGAGGATGACCAGCCCGGCCGAGGCCACGCCGAGCGGGAACCGGATGCCTTCGTGGAGCACGTGGGAACGAATCGGGAAGCTGCCGTCCTCGCGGGCCAGGCAGATGGTCTCGTCGCCGCGTCGGGCGGAGAAGAACGCGCTCTCGCCCGTGGCCTCGCTCAGCCGGCGCAGGCTGGCGCCGGCGAGGTGGCTGACGTCGTACCGCGTGGAGGCGGCGTTGCCGAGCAGGAACGTCTCGGGGCCCAGCAACCACTGGCCCGTGGGGGTCCGGTCGACGAGACCCTCGTGCTGCAGGGCGACCAGGAGCCGGTGGGCCGTGGGGCGGGCGAGATCGGCGGCAAGGGCGGCCTCGGTGGTGGTGACCCCGCCCGGTTCGTGGCGGGAGACGGTGCGCAGCAGCCGACCGATGCGGGCCACGACCTGGTGGGGAGCCTCCATGCCCCCAGCATAGGCTGCGTTCACTCAGTGAACGCGGGTGGTCGAAAACGTACGCAGCGCGAGAGATCGCCGTTCGTCTTGCGGTCGGCCGTTGACGCCGCGCCCGCCGTCGGGCACAAATGGAGGAGGCGTCCGGACGGACGTCGCCACGTCGTTGAGGAGGACCTGTGGACAAGGTGATGGGGAGCGCCGCCGAGGCGGTGGCCGACATCGCGTCGGGATCGACCCTGGCTGTCGGTGGATTCGGGCTGTGCGGCATCCCGTCCGTGCTGATCGACGCGCTGCTGGAGCAGGGCGCCGACGAGCTCGAGGCGGTGTCGAACAACTGCGGCGTGGACGACTGGGGCCTGGGCCGCCTGCTCGGCGCTCGGCGCCTGCGCCGGATGATCTCCTCCTACGTTGGGGAGAACAAGGAGTTCGCCCGGCAGTACCTCTCCGGGGAGCTCGAGGTCGAGCTCACCCCGCAGGGCACGCTCGCCGAGCGGATGCGCTGCGGCGGCACGGGCATCCCGGCCTTCTTCACCGCCACCGGCGTGGGCACCCAGGTGGCCGAGGGCGGCCTGCCGTGGAGGTACGACGACTCCGGCAACGTGGTCGTGTCCTCACCGGCCAAGGAGGTGCGCACCTTCCCCACGGCCGAGGGCGAGAAGCAGTTCGTACTCGAGCAAGCGATCGTCGCGGACTTCGGCCTGGTCCGGGCGTGGAAGGGCGACCGGCACGGCAACCTCGTCTTCCGTGACTCGGCCCGCAACTTCAACCCGCTCGCAGCGATGTGCGGTCGGGTGACCATCGCCGAGGTGGAGGAGCTCGTCGAGCCCGGGGAGCTGAACCCGAACGACGTGCACACCCCGGGCGTCTTCGTGACGCGCGTGGTCGAGCTGACGCCGGAGCAGGCCGCCGACAAGCGCATCGAGAAGCGCACCGTGAGCACGCCGGTTGAGGAGGTTGCGCAGCAACCGTCTCGAAACCTGGAAGGGAACTGACATGGCCTGGACCCGTGAACAGATGGCAGCCCGTGCCGCCTCCGAGCTGAGCGACGGCTCCTACGTGAACCTCGGCATCGGCCTGCCGACGCTGGTGCCCAACTACGTGCCCGAGGGCGTCGAGCTGGTGCTCCAGTCCGAGAACGGCATCCTCGGTGTCGGTCGCTACCCGACCGAGGACCAGGTCGACGCCGACCTGATCAACGCCGGGAAGGAGACCGTGACTCTCAACCGTGGCGCCTCCTTCTTCGACTCCGCGACGTCCTTCGGGATGATCCGTGGGGGCAAGATCGACGCGGCCATCCTCGGCGCCATGCAGGTGTCCGTGAAGGGTGACATCGCCAACTGGATGATCCCCGGCAAGATGGTCAAGGGGATGGGCGGGGCGATGGACCTCGTCCACGGCGCCAAGAAGGTGATCGTGCTGATGGAGCACGTCGCACGCGACGGCTCCTACAAGATCGTCAACGACTGCTCGCTGCCCTACACGGGCCTGGGCGTCGTGCAGCGCATCATCACCGACCTCGGGGTCATCGACATCACCCCCGAGGCCCAGGGTGGCGGCCTGAGGCTGGTCGAGCTCGCGCCCGGCGTCACCGAGGACGAGATCCGCGAGAAGACCGAGCCCGAGCTGCACTGACCCCTGACCGATCGGGTCCTCTGGTCGATCCGGTCAACGGTCGGACGACCTGGACGACCTGGACGCCGAGTCGGCACGAGATGACGCTTGCCTCGTCACCCGTGCCGACCCGGCGTCTCCGACCCGTCAGTCTGCCGACCCGTCAGTCTGCCGACCCGTCAGTCTGCCGACCCGTCAGTCTGCCGACCCGTCAGTCTGCCGACCCGGCGTCACCCGGCCCGTCAGTCCAGGGTCAACCCCGCCGCCGGGGACACCCGGACCGCCCGACGGGCGGGCAGCACACACGCCAGCAGCCCGGCCAACGCAGAGACGAGCACGACGATCGCCAGCTGGCCCAGCGGCAGGGTCATCGTCGCGTCGGCGACGACCGACTCGAGCATCGTCTGCACCGCCACCCACGCGAACCCGATGCCCATCGCGGTGCCGACCAGGGTGGCCACCACGGAGAGCAGCACCGCCTCGATGGCCAGGGTCGCGCGCAGCTGGTGGCGGGTGAGGCCGAGTGCCCGGAGCAGGGCGTTCTCGCGACCCCGCTCGAGCACCGAGAGTCCCAGCGTGTTGGCGATGCCGATCAGGGCGATGACCACGGCGATGCCCAGCAGGCCCACGACGGCGCCGGTCATCACGTCCAGCTGCAGGTCGACGAAGGCCCACTGGCCCAGGGTCGACTCGACCTCGGCATCGGCTGACGAGGCGACAGCGGAGAGGTCCCCGCTGAAGTCCTCGGCATCCGTGCCCAGGTCGGCACGGATCCAGATGGCCTGGGTCGTCGGGCGGTCGTCCAGCGCCAGCAAGGTCTCCGTGGCGACGACAGCGACGGTGCCCCAGTCCTGGCCGGCACTCACGCGGAGCGTCCGGGTGTGGTCGCCGACCGTGACGGTGACCCGGCTCGGCATGGATCCGTCCTCGAGGACGCTGAAGGGCAGGTGGATCTCGTCGGCCCGGGGTGAGCTGAACCCCGGCCGACTGCGCATCAGGTCGCTCGCACCCGGAGCCGGCGCCACGACGCGGAGCCTGCCGACGCGGTGGTCGATCGTCGCGACGGTCCCCGGGATCTCCACGGCGTCCTCGACGGCCGGCAGCTCGCGGATGTCGCTGACCAGGCCGGCATCGAGGCCGACGCCCTTGGTGGCGGAGACCGATGCGTCCAGCGGGTGGTCGGTGGCCATCTCCTTCTCGATGATGCTGCGCCCACTGGCCAGGCCGGTCAGGACCGCGGTGGTCAGGGTGACGCCGACCAGCAGCGACGCGGTCGTGGCCGCCGTACGCCGGGGGTGTTGCGGACCGCGTTGGAGGTGGCCAGCCGGCCGGGCATGCCGATCAGGCGGGCGGTGAGCGAGCCGGCGACCCGGATCAGTGCCGGGACGATGGTGGGCCCGAGCACCACCACGCCGAAGAAGGTGGCCATCCCACCGGCAACCATCAACGGTGCCGCGGTCGCTGCGATGGCGGCCGCCATGGCGACCACTCCGGCTCCGACCATGAGGATGCCGAGGGCGATGCGGAGCCGGCCACTCGACGTACGCACATCGACACCGGTGTCGGGCCGCAGGGCAACCAAGGGGCTGACCCGCGTGGCCCGGCGGGTCGGCAGCCACGCCGCGACCAGGGTCACCGCGAGGCCGACCAGGAACGCGCCCGCGAACCACACGGGAGAGAACGAGGCGTCGCCGAGACGAGTGCTCGGCGCCTGGTCGCGGATGAGTGCCACGAGTCCCAGGCCGAGCCCGGTGCCGGCGAGCAGGCCGAGGCAGGCCGAGGCGGCTCCGAGCAGCAGGGCCTCGAGCCTGATGGATCGCAACACCTGTCGCTTGGTCGCGCCGACGCAGCGCAGCAGGGCGAAGTCGCGGGTGCGCTGGGCGAAGAGGATCGAGAAGGTGTTGGCGATGACCATGACGGAGGTGGCGATCGCGATCGCGGCGAAGAGCAGCAGGATGAAGGCGATGACGTCGACGCCGTTGGTGGCCAGCTCCTGCTGGTCGTCGACGAAGTCGTCGGTGGTCTGCACGGTCGCCTCTGGGTAGGCCCCCTGCAGGGCCTCGACCTGGTCCGTCGTGGAGCCGTTGCCGCGCCAGGCGACGCTGTTGACCACTCCCTGGTCGAGCCAGCGCCCCTGCGCCTCCTGCGTCAGGTAGACCGCGCTCCACACCATCGAGGACGGACTGTCGACCGTTCCGACCACCCGCACGTCGAGGGCGTCGCGGCCCTTGTCGATGGTGAGGGTGTCGCCGATGTGGACGTCGTTGCCCTTGGCAGCGTTGGCGTCGACGACCGCCTCGTCGTCGGTCTGCGGGAAGCGTCCCTCGACCAGCTCCAGCCAGCGCATGGCGTCGTCGCGGGGGAGTGCTCCGACATCGGCTCCGTCGGCGATCTCGGTGCCGTCACGTGAGACCGGGAGCCAGGCCCAGCCGAGAACGGAGGCCTGTGCCCCCTCCCTCTCCGCACGGTCGAGGAGCTGTCCGGCCTGGTCGCCGTCGATGCCGGAGACCACGACGTCGGCATGGGCGTAGGGAGCCTCGATCCCGGCAACCATCCCGTCCCGGGCTGCCGACGAGAGGGCGTTGGTGACGATGATGAACATGACGCCGATGACCACCGCCAGGCTGGCGGCGACATAGCGTCGCGTGTGCCTCCGCATCGAGGCGAGGATGACCGTGCGCATCAGGCGCCCTTCTGCTGCAGGGCCGCCACGAGCTCGTCCCGCGTCGGGCCGTGGAGATGGCTGGCGATCCGGCCGTCGGCGATCACGATCACGTCGTCGGCATGGGCCGCCGCGTCGAGCTCGTGGGTGACCATGACCACGGTCTGGCCCAGCTCGCGCACCGAGTGGCGCAGGAAGTCGAGCACCTCGGCCGACGCCGTGCTGTCGAGGTTGCCGGTCGGCTCGTCGGCGAAGACGATCGCCGGCTGGGCGACGAGGGCACGAGCGATGGCCACGCGTTGCTGCTGGCCTCCGGAGAGCTGGCTGGGCAGGTGGCCCGTCCGGTCGGCCAGGCCGAGCACGTCGACGACCATCTCGAAGCGGGCGCGTTCCTCCTTGCCGACCTTGCGTCCGGCGAGCTCCAGAGGAAGCAGGATGTTCTGCCCGGCGGTGAGCATCGGCAGCAGGTTGAACGACTGGAACACGAAGCCGACGTGGTCACGGCGGAACTTCGTCAACGCGGTGTCGTCCAGTGACTGCAGAGCCACGCCGGTCACCTCGACGCTGCCGGCCGTGGGCTGGTCGAGCCCGGCCAGGCAGTGCATCAGGGTCGACTTGCCGGAGCCGGAGGGCCCCATGATGGCGGTGAACCGCCCCGACGCCAGCTCGACGTCCACGCCGCGGAGCGCGTGCACCGCGGCGTCGCCGCGGCCGTAGGTCTTGGTGAGGCCGCGCGCCGTGGCGGCGGTCCCGGTGGTCTGGTGGAGGGTCGTCTCGATCATGGCCACAACGCTAGGAATTCCACGGCGCCCGGTCGTCAGGCCGACGGTGGAACGGCATGTACGCCGCAGGGGCGACGCCGCCGTCCGGCGTACGACCCGGGGATGACGTCAGGAACCGACGAGGCCGGTCTCGTAGGCCAGCACCACCAGCTGCACCCGGTCGCGGGAGTCGGTCTTGGCCAGCAACCGGCCGACGTGGGTCTTCACGGTGGCCTCGGCGACCACCAGGTCGGCGGCGATCTCGGTATTGGAGCGACCGCGACCGACCAGGACCAGCACCTCGCGCTCACGGTCGGTGAGCACGGCGAGCCGGTCGCTCCCGGCACGGGCCGGCGCAGGGGCCTCGGGCAGGGACGAGGCGAAGTGATCGAGCAGTCGGCGGGTGGTCGAAGGGGCCACGACCGAGTCGCCGGCGTGCACGGCCCGGACTGCCTGGAGCAGGTCGTCGGGGCGGGCGTCCTTGAGCAGGAACGCAGCAGCGCCGGCCCTGATCGCCGCGAACGCGTACTCGTCGAGGTCGAAGGTGGTGAGCACGATGATCCGTGGGGTCTCTCCCCGGGACGCGAGCAGCCGGGTGGCCTCGACGCCGTCCATTCGGGGCATGCGCACGTCCATCAGGACGACGTCGGCGCCGGTCACCGTCAGCTTCTCGAGCGCCTCGGCACCGTCGCCGGCCTGGCCGACCACCTGCATGTCGTCCTGGGAGTCGACCAGCATCTGGAAGCCGGCACGGACCATCTGCTGGTCGTCGACCAGGAAGACGCGAATCATGCCGGAATCCTTGCAGAGACCCGGAAGCCGCCGCCGGTCACCGGACCGGCGGTGAGGGTGCCGCCGTGCACGGTGACCCGCTCGCGCATGCCGAGCAGGCCCAGGCCCTTTCCGTCGGGGATCGCGGCGGCACCGCGGCCGTCGTCCACGACGTCGAGCCGGACCTCGCCGTGGTCGTGGAGCAGGGTCAGTCGCACCTGTGCCACGCCGGCGTGCTTGCGCACGTTGCTCAGTGCCTCCTGGGCGATGCGATAGACGGTGAGGGCGACGCCGTCCGGCAGCGTCGGCATCGGGTCGGGCAGGTCAGCCTCGAGCGGCATGCCGCCGGCGCGCGCCTCGTCGACGAGGTGGGGGAGGTCCTGCACTCCCGGCTGCGGCGCGGTTCCGGAGCCGGTCTCGGAGCGCAGCAGGCCGAGCATCCGCCGCATCTCGGTCAGCGACTCACGACCGGTCTGCGAGATCGTGTCCAGGGCCCGGGTGGCGGCGTCGGGGTCCTTGGCGGCGGCATACCGGGCCCCGTCGGCCTGCACCACGATCACCGACAGGCCGTGGGCGACCACGTCGTGCATCTCCCGGGCGATCCGTGCTCGCTCGTCCTGGGCGGCCAGCTGGGCCTGCTGTGCCGCCTCCCGTTCGAGGCGCTCCCCGCGCTCGACCAACGAGTCGACGTACGCCGCCCGGGTGCGACCGAGGGTGCCCAGCGCCCACGCAGTCGAGACGATGGCAGCAATGGTCAGGAAGTAGGAGACGTAGGCGGTCGGGCCAGTGCCCTCGGAGTAGGGCCTCAGCCAGTCGTAGGACGCCACGGCCGCGCCGACGAATCCGACTGAGAGGACGGCGAAACCCCAGCGTGCGTTGGCGAAACGGGCCACTGAGTAGACCGTGACCGGGATCGCGACCTGACCCCAGATGGGGGTGTCGACCGCGAGAGCCTGCAGCGAGGTGGCGGTGACGACCCCGGCAGCGGAGGCGATCGGGCGGGTGCGTCGCCAGAAGAGCGGCAGGAACTGCAGCGTGCACAGCGCGCCGACCAGCGGCACGAATCCACCCAGCAGAGTGCCGGCGACGGCGGTGAAGACCAGGAAGCCGGCGAGCGTGAAGTCGAGGAGACGCTGGCCTCGCTCGTCGAGACGCCACGGTTGCCGCATGGCGCCGACCCTAGTGCGTCACCGAGGGCGGATCGTCGTGCTCCGGAGGGATCCCCGTGTGCGACCACGGTCTGACGGTGGTGCAGGCAGCTCGTGCCCGTTGGTCGTGCTCACGGGTGATCCGCTGACCTCTGGCGCGCTCAGCGGCAGAAGGCGTGCACCTGGAGGTGGTTGGCGGCTCCGGCGAACAGCTGGTCGAGCGCCTTCCCGACCAGGAACTCGCCTCCGCGGACCGGGTGGTCGTCGCCGGGGTGCGTGACGATGACGTGTCCGGGCACCTGGCCCTGCATGTCGGCCGGGGCCTCGCCCGTCCAGCAGTCGAAGCGGGCGATCAGCCGCTCGACCATCACTGCGGACGTGGCCTGGTCCGCTCGGATCTCGGCCGACGCCGGTGCCTCGATGGGCGCGGCGTTCTGGGTGCCGAAGAAGGTGAAGCCGATGAAGAACGCCACGCAGGCGAAGGCCAGCGCACCGAGTCGTTCGGTCACGGTCCTGGCGAGTGTCTGTGGTTGACGTCGCCGCCCGAAGGCGAACAAGGACGTGCCACCGGTTCCGCCTGCTCGGCGCACGCCCGAGACCTTCTGCATGATGCTCCGATTCCCCCGTGCCGCAGATGATTGATCGTTCAAAAACTTAGCAGGGAAATTGGCTCCTGCGCTCGTTTTGGTTCAGGAATGACTCGAAGTGACCAGAAGCAATGACCATGCGGGCCACGCCTGCACGGGTTACCATTGGGTAGATCACCCTGGGGAGGGAGTGAGGCTGTGTCGGAGGCTGCAGAAGTGGACGTCGTGGGCGTGATCCCCACGTTCACGATGGGCGATCGCCTGCGCAAGGCGCGCGAGGGCACCGGTCTGACGACCCGCCAGTTCGCCGCCGTGCTCGGGGTGTCCCAGAGCACGATCACCAATGCCGAGAACTGTCACACCAGGACTCGTCGCATCACGCTGCTGATGTGGAGCCGGGTCACGGGTGTTCCCGTCATGTGGCTCGAGACGGGTGAGGCGCCCGACAACCCCTGACAGTCCCGGCCCACGTGTCGGGTCACGCGACCTGCGCGCCAGCGGCCGAGGTGCGCCGGGCCACGAGCACTCCGACGACGCCGAGCCCGGCCGCGAGGACGAACACCGTGGCGAACGGGTCTGCGCCGCTCCGGTCGGCGGCGTCGAAGAGGACCCCGGCCACCGACAGGGCGAAGGCCGCGCCGAGCGAGTCGGCGATCGACAGTGCCGAGGAGTTGAACCCCCGGTCCTCGTCGGTCGACTCGTCCAGCATGGCCACGCCGGTGCGCGGGTAGCCGAAGCCCATGCCGGCCCCGGCCACGACGTACGACGCCGCGGCGACGACGGCGGGGAGGTGCAGCACGACACTGACCACCAGGAGCGTGGCTCCGGTGAGCACGAGAGCCGTGCCGACCCGCATCGCCCCGGTGTTCGAGACGCGGGGGCCGAGTCGGGCCTGGACCTGGCTGGCCGCCGCCCAGATGACGCCGACGACGGTGAGGGCCAGGCCGGCTCGACCTGCGGTGAGGCCCCAGTCCTCCTGGAGGACGTAGACGATGTAGGCCTCGACGCAGAAGAATGCGGCGCTCAGCAGGCCGCGCGTGCCGATGACGGCGGGCAGGCCCGGCCGCGCGACCAGGGTGCCCGGCGGAAGCAGCCTGCGCAGCGACAGCACGACCACCAGGAAGGCCGGGATGGCACCGAGGCCGGTGACGCCCCGGGCCGACCCGAGGAGCTCGACCGCGAGGACGGCGACCGCGGCCAGGGCCGCCCACAGCAGTCGTGACAGGGGTGCGCCCTGCGTGGCGCCGTGGTCGCCCCGACCACGGACGGCGGGGGCGATCAGCAGTGCGCTGAGCGCGACCAGGGCCACCGCGCCGAGGAAGACCCACCGCCACCCGACGTGCGCTGCGACGTAGGCCGCGAGGGCCGGACCGAACAGGCTCGGCAGCACCCACGCGGCCGCGAAGCTGGCGAAGACCGACGGCTGCAGCCGGGGCGGGAAGGCCAGCCCCACCAGCACGTAGAGCCCCACCGTCAGGGCGCCACCACCGAGTCCCTGCAGCAACCGACCGCCGACCAGGACCTCCATGGTCGGTGCGGTCCCGCACACGACGAGCCCGGCGGAGAAGAGGACCATCGAGAGCACCAGGGGCAGCGCCGGGCCACGGCGGTCGGACCAGAGTCCGGCGGCGACGGTGCCGATGACGCCGCTGGCGAGCGGTGCTGCGAAGGTCAGCGCGTAGAGGTCCTCCCCGTGGAGCTCGCGCGCGATGCCCGGCATCACGGTCGTCACAGCCATCGCCTCGAACGCCACGAACGCGATCAGGGCAAACATGCCGATCGTCGTCGCGGCGTACGCCGGGGCAAGGATCCGCTCGGGACGGTCCTGCTGGGTCTCGGTCATCGTGGTCACGCTGGCAGACGCTAGGAGTTGAAGTGCGGTTGAGGTCAAGCGAGGTCGTGCTTGAGCGCCTCACGCCGTGACAGTCCCGAGAGCCGGGTGCCACGCGCTGCGACGAAGCCTCGCACCCAGTCGGGATCAGTGCGGAAGTGGTCGCGCAGGGCCCAGCCGATGGCCTTGCGGATGAAGAACTCGCGTCCGTGGGGCGACTCCGCGGCCCTCGTGCGCGTGGAGCCGTCGAGGTTGGCGTCGATCGCGTGCGTCAGCAGCACCCGGTCGAGCCGATCCTTGAGGCCGAGCTGGCAGATGATCGCCGTACGCCTGGTCCAGAGGTGGTCGTCGACGGCCCACTCCCGCATCAACCCGGTGACCTCGTCGCGATGGGCGACCAGGATGTCACGCACGAGGTGTGAGGCGATGCCGTCGACGTGGTCCCACCACGCGCCGGTCTCGACCAGGTGCCGATAGAGCTCGAGGGTGTGCACCTGCTGGTGCTCCCGGTAGAGACGGTGGCCGGCCAGGGACGTGGCGGCGTACCGCTCCTCGCGGAACTCGGCCCCGTCCCAGAGCAGCAGGACGGCCTCTCGCCAGGACTCCTCGTCGGGGAGCACCCACGCGGCGTACGTCTCCTTGAGCAGTCGGGCCAGCGGGACGGCGCTGACCCCGCGGTAGGGCATGGTCGACTTCATGTAGGCCCGCATCGACGCGGCCCTGGTCGGCTCGGCGGCCCCGGCGATGCCCTGGCGAACCAGGCTGGCGAGCTCGTGCGGGCCGATCTCCTCGGGCATGTGGTGCAGCCTAGACCGGGGCCCGAGTAAGGTGCCCAGCATGACGAAGTGGGAATACCAGGTGGCGCCGATTCCGCTCCACAACGAAGCCCTGATGCTCAACAACTTCGGGCAGGACGGCTGGGAGCTCGTCCAGCTCCAGACCAATGCCCAAGGCGGCACGGTCGCGTTCTTCAAGCGACCGCTCGACGGCGGTCAGGCATGAGCGTCGTCGAGGACCGTCTCGCAGAGCTGGGCCTGACCGTCCCTGACGTCGCCAAGCCCGTCGCCGCCTATGTGCCTGCGGTGCGCAGCGGCAACCACATCTTCACCTCCGGCCAGCTGCCGATGAGGAATGGCGAGCTCATGGTCACCGGCAAGGTCGGTGGCGAGGTCGGCGAGGAGCAGGCGGCGGAGTGCGCCCAGCAGTGCGCCCTCAACGCGATCGCCGCGGTGAAGTCCGTGATCGGCGACCTCGACCAGGTCAAGCGCATCGTGAAGGTGGTCGCGTTCGTCGCCTCCACACCCGACTTCACCGGCCAGCCGCGCGTCGCCAACGGTGCCTCCGAGCTGCTCGGCAAGGCGTTCGGCGAGGCAGGCGTGCACGCCCGCTCGGCCGTCGGCGTCCCGGTGCTGCCCCTCGACACTCCGGTCGAGGTCGAGATCACCGTCGAGGTCTGAGGATGGACCCGACGCGAACCCTGCCGCCGGGGTTCCTCGACCAGGCACGAGAGTTCATCGACGGCACCCGGGAGCCTGCGACGCCACGAGCCGCGTCGACCGTCGTGCTGCTGCGCGAGGGCGACGGCCGGCCCGGTGGGCTCGAGTCCTACCTGTTGCGACGCCACGTCGGGATGAAGTTCGCAGCCGGCATGAGCGTCTTCCCGGGTGGCGGGGTCGACCCGCGTGACGCCGACGTCGACCAGTCCCTGTGGGCCGGCCCGACGCCCGAGGAGTGGGCCCAGCGGATGGACTGCACCCCGGAGCAGGCCACCGAGCTGGTCTGCGCGGCGGTGCGCGAGACCTTCGAGGAGTCCGGTGTCCTGCTGGCCGGCACCAGGGACACCGTCGTCGCCGACACCACCGGTGACGACTGGGAGCGCGACCGGGCCGCGCTCGAGGCCCACGAGCTGGCCTTCTCCGACTTCCTCCAGGCGCGTGACCTGGTGATCCGCACCGACCTGCTGGCCGTCCTCGGCGGTTGGCTGACCCCGGTCTTCGAGCCCAAGCGCTATCTCACCTGGTTCTTCGTGGCCGCCCTGCCCGAGGGGCAGGTCACCCGCGACGTCTCCACCGAGTCCGAGACGGTGGCGTGGTTCCCGGTGCGCGACGCGCTGCGGTTGGCCGACGAGGGCCAGATGATGCTGATGCCGCCGACCTACGCAACGCTCTGCGACATGTACGACGCCACGTCACCCGCGGCCGCTCTCGAGCATGCCTCCTCGCTGCCCTTCGAGATGATCACTCCGACCTTCGACCCGGAGACCAATCGCCTCGAGAGCAACGACCGGATCGTCGAGCTCGGCACCCGGGTCGGCGAAGCGCTGGCGCAATGAGCAGCACGACAGGCTGGGCCGGCGGGAGCTTCGGGGAGCGAGCGCGCTGCGTGCTCGCCCCCAACGCCGACCTGATGACGCTCGACGGCACCAACACCTGGGTCCTGCGCGAGCCCGGTGCCCGGCGCTCGATCGTGATCGACCCCGGACCGTCGATCCTCAGCCACCTCGACGCGATCGAGGACGCCTCGGGTGCGGTCGCCGCCGTGCTGCTGACCCATCACCACCACGACCACTCCGAGGCGGCACGCGAGTTCGCCGAACGGATGGGTTGCGGCGTACGCGCCCTCGACCCGGCGTACCGGCTGGGCAGCGAAGGCCTCGCCGACGGTGACGTGGTCGAGGTCGACGGCCTCGAGGTGCACGTCATCGCCACCCCCGGCCACACGGCCGACTCCCTCTCCTTCCACGTCCCGGCGGACGGCGCCGTGCTCACCGGCGACACGGTGCTGGGCCGCGGCACGACGGTCGTCGCCCACCCCGACGGCCAGCTCGGTGCCTACCTCGACTCGCTCGACCGTTTGCACCGGTTGGCCACCGAGCACGAACTGGCCGCGATCTGGCCCGGGCACGGTCCGGTGATCGAGGACGCCCTCGGCGCCCTCGACTTCTACATCAGCCACCGACGCGACCGGCTGGCCCAGGTCGAGGCCGCGGTGGCCACGCTCGCCGCCCAGCCGCACCCCGAGGGGATCGCCGACGACGAGCTGCCACGCAAGGTGGTCGAGATCGTCTACGTCGACGTCGATCCGGTGCTGTGGGGTGCCGCCGAGATGAGTGTCCGCGCCCAGCTCGCCTTCCTCCGGCGATAGTCCCTGAGGTTTCGTCCTCGGAGGGACGCAACGTCAGGGGGCGCCGGCAGCGGAGCACTCGGACGTCAGGGGACCATCCCGTTCGGGGAGGGGCCGGGGAAGTCTCGGGGGAAGCCTCGGCGGGAGTAGAGTGCACCGTGGAGAGCCGGGAAGTCTGGTCGGCCCGTCGCACACAGTCGCCGGCGGAAGTCTGCAGCCAACCCCTGAACGAGGCCCCATGACCAAGCTCGCCCGCCTTCGCTTCCTCCCCGATCCAACCAGTCGTGAGGACACCTTCGTCGGTGACTTCCTCCGCAAGGAAACCGTCGGTGGTGCCGTCGCCCTGATCGCCGCACTGGTGGCCGTCGTATGGGCGAACTCCGCCTTCGGTCACGGCTACGAGCACCTGCGTGAATTCCGGATCGGGCCCCTGAACGTCGAGCAGTGGGCAGCGGACGGTGCGCTGACCCTGTTCTTCTTCGTCACCGGGCTGGAGCTCAAGCGCGAGTTCCTCGTGGGCTCACTGAGCAAGATCTCCGACGCCATCGTTCCGGTCGTCGCGGCGGCCTGCGGCGTGGCCGTCCCGGCGCTGATCTACACCGTCGTCAACGTGGTCGGCGACGGACACGTCGGTGGCTGGGCGATTCCCTCGGCCACCGACATCGCCTTCGCCCTGGCCGTGCTGGCGATCGTCGGGTCATCGCTGCCGGGACAGCTGCGCGCCTTCCTGCTCACCCTCGCGGTGGTCGACGACCTCATCGTCATCATCATCATCGCCGCGTTCTACGCCGCGGGCTTCGACCCGTGGTCCCTGGTGCTGGCCGGACTGTGCTTCGCCGCCTACGGGCTGCTGCAGCACCTGCGCGTGCCGAACGTGCTGCCCTACCTGCCGCTGGCGATCGGCGCCTGGTGGTTCACCCACGAGAGTGGCATCCACGCCACCATCGCCGGTGTCGTGCTCGGGCTGCTCACGCGTGTCCGCACCGACAACGGCGAGGACACCAGCCCGGCCGAACACATCGAGCACGTCCTGTCGCCCTGGTCGGCAGGAGTCGCGGTCCCGTTCTTCGCGCTGATGTCTGCCGGTGTCGTCATCGGTGGTGGTGCGGAGCTGGTCACCGACCCGGTCGTGATCGGCGTGGTTCTCGGGCTCGTGCTCGGCAAGCCGATCGGGGTGTTCGGCGGCTCGTGGCTGCTGACGAAGCTGACCCGCGCGGAGATCGACAAGGACATCAGCTGGATCGACGTCTTCGGTGTCGCGGTGCTGGCCGGCGTCGGCTTCACCGTGTCGCTGCTCGTCTCCGACCTGTCCTTCACCGGAGCCGAGCGGGAGGCGGCCAAGACCGCTGTCCTCTGCGGGTCACTGTTCGCGTCTGTCCTCGGGGCAACGATCCTGCTCCGTCGCAACCGGGTGCACCGGAGGGTCGCGGAGCAGGCCGCCGCTGACGTGTAGAGTCCGCAACGGACTGACCGACCGCGAGACACAGGGAGCCAACCGCATGTCCCTCGACGAGGCGAAGCGCGAAGAGCCGACCATCGGCAAGCTGGTCGTCGATGCCCAACGCGACATCTCGAGCCTCATCTCCAACGAGATCAAGCTCGCCAAGTCGGAGCTCAAGGTCAGCGTCAAGGCGGGCGGGACCGGCATCGGGCTCTTCGCCGGCGCCGCCTTCATGCTGCTGCTGGCGGTCATCATCTTCTCGATCTTCCTGGCCGAGCTGATCCACTGGAACGGCGACGGCCTCGACCGGCACTGGTGCTACCTGATCGTCTTCGGTCTCTACGTCCTGGTCGCCGCGATCCTCGGCTTCCTCGGCCTGCGCTCGGTGAAGAAGGTCAAGGGGCCCGAGAAGGCGATCGCCCAGGCCAAGGAGACGAAGACCGCGCTCAAGCGCAGCAGCTGACTGCTCACCCACTCATCCGATAGTCCCCAACGTCTCGCAGGTCGGAACCGTGATTCCGGATGCGAGGCGTTGGGGACTATCGCGGATTTGGGGGGGTACGTCGGGTCAGCCGGCGCAGTCGCTGGTGCCGACTTCCGTGTCACTGGTCAAGCCCTTGGCGGCCGCCTCGGCCACGGCATCGGAGGTCAACGCGTAGCCGGTGTCGGCGTCGGTGACGGACGCCGCGAAGATCACCCCGGTGACGTCGCCCTTGGTGTTGACCATCGGACCACCGGAGTTGCCGGGACGGATCAGGGCACGCAGCGAGTAGACCTCGCGGATCACCGAGCCCTGGCCGTAGATGTCAGGTGAGCGGAGTCGTTGCTGGGCACGGATGCGGGCCGGCTGCACGTTGTAGGGGCCGTCCTCCGGGTAGCCGAGCACGGCGGCGTCGTCACGGGGCTCGGCCGACTTGTCGAAGCTCAGGTGAGGCCGGTCGACGCCCTCGACGGTGAGCACCGCGATGTCGAGGTCCTCGTTGTAGTAGACGACCTGGGCGTCGACGTTGTCGTCGCCGACGAGCACCTCGGGGTCCGAGACGCCGGCCACCACGTGGGCATTGGTCATCAACCGGTCGGGGGCATAGAGGAACCCGGTGCCCTCGACGCCGCGGCCGCAATTGTTGTCACCGTGGATCTTCAGCACGCTCGCGGCGGCGTCGACGACGTCGGGGTCGCGCACGACCTTCTTGTCGGGCGGCCCGACCTCCACGATGCGCTCGGGCGCGAACGGCTCGAGGTAGCGCGGGAAGAAGCTGGCCCCCACGACGTTGTTGAACGCGTTGAGTGCGCGGTTGGCCCCGTCGGGGAGGACCCGGTCCACCTTGGCCAGGACCACGGAGTCACGGACCACCGGCGTCACCTGGCCGATCCGGGTACCGGACACGGCGACCCCCAGCGCCCACGAGACCAGGAGTACGGCGACCGCGCTGAGGGCAGCGCCTCCGACGGCGTCCACCGCGCGCACGGGTTGCCACGTGATCTGCGCACGCACCTTGGCCCCGGCGTACTGCAGGAGTGCTTGGCCGAGCGTCGCGGAGAGGATCACGATGAACAGCGCGCCCAACGACACCCACACCGAAGGATCGGCACCGCCGAGGGCGATCGGCGCCAGCCAGATGCCGAACAGGCCGCCGAGCAGCAGCCCGGCGGTCGCGAAGGCGCCGGTGACGAAGCCCTGCCAGTAGCCCGACAGTGCGTAGGCGAGCACGAGCAGGAGCAGGATCCAGTCGAGGATGTTCATCGGCCGGGTCCTTCCTTGAAGTGGGTGTTGGGCGGGGGCGGAGCCTGTGCGGGTTCACCCTGCAACATGTAGGTCGGCAGGTCGTGCACCACGCCGGTGTCCCACTCGCTCGACCAGCCGACGTGGTCGAAGAGGCGGGCGATGATGCCGGCGGTGAAGCCCCACAGGATGACATCGCGGTCGTCACCGATCAGGAAGCCGGGCCCGAGCCACCCGCTGGGGTGGCGAACGGAGATGCGGTGCGTGGGCTCGACCAGGTCGGAGATCAGCACGCGGTGGATGGCATGCACCTCCTCGATCGAGTGGTTCGTGACGGGCGACGGCTCGGCCCACCACCCCAGGACCGGGGTGACCGCGTAGTTGCTCGGTGGCAGCCACAGCTCGGGGAGCTCGGCGAAGATCTCCACACCGTCGGGGTCGAGCCCGGTCTCCTCCCAGGCCTCGCGCAGCGCGGCGTCGTGCGGCGTCTCGCCGGGGTCGATGCCGCCCCCGGGGAAGGAGACCTGGCCGGGGTGGCTGCGCATCGTGTGGGAGCGCTCCGTCAGCAACAGCTCATGGCCCTCGGGACCGTCCCCGAACAGCATGAGCACGGCACCGCGTCGTGGATCGCTCCCCTCGGGAGGCATGAATCGGGTCAGGTCGTGGACGGTGATCGACGCGGCGCCCTCACGGAGCGGCTCGAGCCATCGGGGGATCACAGGTCGATCCCGAGGTGCTTCGACACCAGGCCCTCGAGCTCGGCGAGATCGTCGATCTCCTCGAACCGTTGGTCACGCACGACGCCGTCCTCGTCGATCAGGATCACGTAGGGCAGTCCGGCGATGTTGGGCAACGGGTCCTTCAGGCTCAGGTCGGTCTGGGGGTCCGCGAGCTGCGGGTAGCTGACCCCGGTCTCCCGGATGAGGTCCAGTGCGGCGCCGGGCTGGGTGTCCTGGAAGTCGATGCCCAGCACGGGCACACGGTCGCCGTGCTTCTCGTGGAACTGCTGGTAGATCGGCAGCTCGCGGCGGCACGGGCCACACCACACGGCCCACAGGTTGACCACCATCGGGCCGCGCAGCCCGGCGACGTCGACGTCCTTGCCGCCCCCGAGGCACGGGAGCGTCACGTCGGGAAGACCACCGTCGACGTGGCCCTCCTGCGTCGGCTGGCAGTCGGCGACCTCAGTCCTGTCCTTCAGCTTGCGCAGCTCCGGGGTGTCGACGTCGACGTCGGACTTGTTGGCCTTGTCCACCTCGGGTGGCGTGATCGAGTCACAGCCCTGCAGGGCCAGCAGTGCCACGACCACCGCGACCAGGGTGCGCCTCATGCCTCTGCCTGCTCGGCAGGTCGCTGGTCTCATGCCCGTCCCTCGGTGCGGACCAGCTTGGCCGCCTCGCCCGCGTCGGTCGGACCCTCGCCGTACGCCGGGCACCAGCGCGCGACCGGGCAGGCTCCGCAGGCGGGCTTGCGGGCATGGCAGATGCGCCGGCCGTGCCAGATGACGTGGTGCGAAAGCATCGTCCAGTCGCGCTTGGGGAACAGTGCGCCGACGGCGTGCTCGACCTTCACCGGATCGGTCTCCTCGGTCCACCCGAAGCGACGGACCAGGCGGCCGAAGTGGGTGTCGACGGTGATGCCGGGGATGTCGAAGGCGTTGCCCAGCACGACATTGGCGGTCTTGCGGCCGACTCCTGGGAGCTTGACCAGGGCGTCCAGCCTGGGCGGCACCTCGCCACCGTGGTTCTCCACCAGGGCAGCGCTGAGCTTGAGGAGTGACTCGGTCTTGGCGCGGAAGAACCCGAGTGGGCCGACGATCTGCTCGAGGTCGGCGCGCTCGGCCCCGGCCATCGTGGCAGCGTCGGGATAGGCGGCGAACAACGTCGGACGCACCGCGTTGACACGCTTGTCCGTCGTCTGCGCACTCAGCACCGTGACGACCAGGAGCTCGAACGGGTTGGCGAAGTCGAGTTCACACTTGGCGTCGGGGTAGGTTGCACCGAGGACCCGATCGATCTTGCGGGCCCGGCGCACCAAGGCCGTCTGCGAAGGAGTCTGTGGCACCCCCACAGCCTACGTGGAGGACAGGTCGACGCCCGGATCGTGGTCCAGTTCGGGCTTTCGGCGGCCGATGGTTGATCATGTGATGTGGACCACGGCTAGGATCGGCTCGGAACCCACCACTACATGGGAGGAATTTGTGGACAACGACGTGCTTCGTCAGGCCCCGCTCTTCAGTGCGCTCGACGATGAGGCAGCCACGGCACTGCGGTCGTCCATGGCCGAATCCCGGCTCCGTCGTGGGGAGGTGCTCTTCCATGAAGGTGATGCCGGCGACAAGCTCTACATCGTCCTCGACGGCAAGGTGAAGCTGGGTCGCACCTCAGCGGACGGACGCGAGAACCTCCTGGCGATCCTCGGCCCGGGCCAGATGTTCGGTGAGCTCTCGCTCTTCGACCCGGGGCCGCGCTCGGCCACCGTCACGACGGTCACCGACGCCGCGTTCGCCTCGTTGTCCCACGAAGACCTGCTGCGCTGGCTCGAGGGCCGTCCCGTCGTGGCGCACGGACTCCTGTCCCAGATCGCGGCTCGTCTGCGCAAGGCCAACGACGTCAACGCCGACCTGGTCTTCTCCGACGTGCCCGGCCGTGTGGCCAAGGCACTCCTCGACCTGGCCGACCGTTTCGGGCGCACCGCCGACGACGGCGTGCACGTCCACCACGACCTGACCCAGGAGGAGCTGGCCCAGCTCGTCGGCGCCTCCCGCGAGACCGTCAACAAGGCGCTGGCCGACTTCGCATCGCGCGGCTGGCTCCGTCTCGAGCCGCGCTCCGTGGTGATCATGGACATCGAACGGCTCTCCCGCCGCGCCCGCTGACCCACGACTGACGCCGAGGCGGCACGAGTTGACGCGTGATGCGTCAACTCGTGCCGCCTCGGCGTTTGTGAGCGTCAACTCGTGCCGTCTCGGCGGGTGGGCTACTCGTCGGAGCTGCCCGACATGCCCGACTGGATCAGGTTCATCACCGAGGAGTCGGCCAGGGTCGTCACGTCACCGATCTCGCGATTCTCGGCCACGTCGCGCAGGAGGCGGCGCATGATCTTGCCCGACCGGGTCTTGGGCAGCTCGGGAACGATGAGGATCTGGCGTGGCTTGGCGATCGCACCGATCTCCTTGGCCACGTGGTTGCGGAGCTCCTGCACCAGGTCAGCCCCCTCGCCGGGTTCGTCTGCCTCCTCGACCGCGGTCTCCCTCAGGATCACGAACGCGCACGGGGCCTGGCCCGTCATCTCGTCGCTCGCACCGACCACTGCGGCCTCCGCGACCTTGGGGTGCGAGACCAGCGCCGACTCGATCTCCGTGGTGGAGAGTCGGTGCCCGGACACGTTCATCACGTCGTCGACGCGACCCAGCACCCAGATGTCGCCGTCCTCGTCCTTCTTGGCGCCGTCGCCGGCGAAGTAGACGTTGGGCCAGCGCGACCAGTAGGTGTCCTTGTAGCGTTCGTCGTCGCCCCAGATGGTGCGCAGCATGGCCGGCCACGGCTTGCGCAGGATCAGGTAGCCACCGGACCCGTCGGGCACCGACTCACCCTCGTCGTTGACGACGTCGGCATCGATGCCCGGCAGGGGAGTCATCGCCGAGCCGGGCTTGGCCTCGGTGACGCCCGGCAGCGGGGAGATCAGGATCTGGCCCGTCTCGGTCTGCCACCACGTGTCGACGACGGGGGTCTTCCCGGCGCCGATCGTGTCGCGGTACCAGACGTAGGCCTCCGGGTTGATCGGCTCGCCCACCGAGCCCAGCACCCGCACCGAGGACAGGTCGAACTTGTCCGGGATCTCGCGACCCCACTTCATGAACGTGCGGATCGCGGTCGGAGCGGTGTAGAAGATCGTTACGCCGTACTTCTCGATGATCTCCCACCAGCGGCCCTTGTGCGGGCTGTCAGGGGTGCCTTCGTACATCACCTGGGTGGCGCCGTTGGCGAGCGGGCCGTAGACCATGTAGGAGTGGCCGGTCACCCAGCCGACGTCGGCCGTGCACCAGTAGACGTCGGTGTCGGGCTTGAGGTCGAAGACCGCCCAGTGCGTGTACGACGTCCCGACCAGGTAGCCGCCGGTGGTGTGCAGGATGCCCTTCGGCTTGCCGGTCGTGCCCGAGGTGTACATGACGTAGAGCGGGTGCTCCGCGTCGTGCATCTCGGGCTCGTGCTCGGTCGACTGGTCATCGACCACGTCGTGCCACCACACGTCGACGTCGTCGTTCCAGGCCACGTCCTGGCCGGTACGGCGTACGACGAGGACGTGCTCGACCGCGTGCTCCCCGTCGGCCAGCTTGGCGACGGCGTCGTCGACGGCGGGCTTGAGGGCGGAGGGCGCACCACGGCGGTAGCCGCCGTCGGAGGTGACGACCACCTTGGCGCCGCAGTCCTCGACCCGGGAGGCCAGGGCGTCCGCGGAGAAGCCGCCGAAGACGACGGTGTGCGGTGCGCCGAGGCGGGCGCAGGCCAGCATGGTGAACACGCACTCGGGGATCATCGGCAGGTAGATCGCGACCCGGTCGCCCTTGGTGACACCCAAGGAGGTCAGGGCGTTGGCGGCCTTGTTGACCTCGTCCTGCAGCTGGGCGTAGGTGATGTCGCGACTGTCGTCCTCGGGCTCGCCGACCCAGTGGATGGCGACCTTGTCACCGTTGCCGGCCTGCACGTGGCGGTCGACGCAGTTGACGGAGGCGTTGATCGTGCCGCCCTCGAACCACTTCGCGAAGGGCGGGTCGTCCCAGTTGAGCACCCGGTCCCACTTCTGGCCCCAGTCGAGCCGGTCGGCCTGCTCGGCCCAGAAGCCCTCGAAGTCGGCGGTCGCGGCGTCGTAGGCGTCGGCCTTCACGTTCGCCGATGCGGCAAGGTCTTCCGGAGGGGGGAACCGACGATCCTCGTGGCTCAGATTCGAAAGGGCTTCGCTAGTCACATTCACTCCTGTTTTCGATTCGTCATTCTGTGCCGCTCGTCACCTTGCAGCCTAGGCCGGTTTCCGGTTGGCGACGAGGGTGGCCCGCCCCGTCACCGCACGCAACGCGGTGCCCTGGTCGATTCCACGCCACACAGTGCGTCAGGAGCGACGGACACCGCGTTGCTCACGGTCGGGCCGGATCAGTCGGGGACGGCCACCTCAGCGCCCGAACCCGTGAGGGCGCGGACCTCGAGCTCGTCGTACGCCGCCTCGGACTCGACCTCCTTCGAGGTGACGGTGCCGAGCCAGCCGAAGAAGAAGCCCAGCGGGATCGAGATGATGCCGGGGTTCTCCAACGGGAACCACGAGAAGTCGATGCTCGCCGGCAGCAGCGCTGCGTTCGTCCCGTCGGGGTTGAGCTTGCCGGAGACCACCGGGGAGGAGGCCACCAGCACCAGGCAGGAGATCAGTCCGCCGTAGATCGCCCACGTGGCACCGCGGGTGTTGAACCGCCTCCAGAAGAGGTTGTAGATCAGCGACGGCAGGTTCGCCGACGCCGCGACCGCGAAGGCCAGGGCGACCAGGAAGGCGATGTTCAGCTTCTGTGCCGGGATGGCGAGGGCGATCGCGATGCCACCGATCACGAAGGCGGAGATCCGCGCCACCTTGACCTCGTCCTGCTCGGTGGCGGTGCCCTTCTTGAACACGTTGGCGTAGAGGTCGTGCGCCACGGACGAGGCGGAGGTCAGGGTCAGCCCGGCCACGACCGCGAGGATCGTGGCGAACGCGACTGCGGAGATCAGGGCCAGGAGGATGGCGCCACCTGCGCTGCCGTGTCCGCCGCCGACGGCCTCGGCCAGCAGCGGTGAGGCCAGGTTTCCCTTGCTCTCGGCGACCTTGCTGCCGGCGCCGGTGTCGAGCATGGCTGCCGCACCGAAGCCCAGCACCAGCGTCATCAGGTAGAACGCGCCGATCAGGCCGATCGCCCACATCACCGAGGTGCGGGCCGCCTTGGCGGTCGGCACGGTGTAGAAGCGGATCAGGATGTGCGGGAGCCCGGCGGTGCCGAGGACCAGAGCGATGCCGAGCGAGATGAAGTCCATCTGGCTGGTCAGGTCGACGCCGTACTTCAGGCCGGGTTGCAGGAACGCCTCGCCCTTGCCGGTGTTCTCCGAGGCGGCCCCGAGCAGCTCGGAGAGGTTGAAGTCGAACTTGGCGAGCACCAGGAAGGTGATCAGGATGGTGCCGGTCATCAGCAGCACGGCCTTGACGATCTGCACCCAGGTGGTGCCCTTCATGCCGCCGACGGTGACGTAGAAGATCATCAGCAGGCCGACGAGCGCGATCACGACGGCCTTCATCAGCTCGCTCTCGACGCCGAGGAGCAGCGTCACGAGTGCGCCCGCGCCGACCATCTGGGCGAGCAGGTAGAAGATCGACACGATCACGGTGGAGCTGGCCGCGGCCGTGCGCACCGGGCGTTGCTTCATCCGGTAGGCGAGCTGGTCGGCCATCGTGTAGCGACCCGAGTTGCGCAGCAGCTCGGCCACCAGCAGCAGGGCCACCAGCCAGGCCACCAGGAACCCGATGGAGTAGAGGAAGCCGTCGTAGCCGTTGAGGGCGATCAGGCCGGAGATCCCGAGGAAGGACGCGGCCGACATGTAGTCACCGGAGACCGCCATCCCGTTCTGGAAGCCGGAGAACTGACGACCGCCGGCGTAGAAGTTCGCGGTGCCCGACGTCTGGCGGCTGGCCCAGAAGGTGATGCCGACGGTGATCAGGACGACGCCCACGAAGAGGCAGGCGGTGAGGAGCTCGGTGCCGTTCATGCGTGGGTCCCCTCTCCCTTGATGGCCGCGTCGTAGCGGGCCTCGAGCTGGCGGGCCAGTGGGTCGACGTGGCGGTTCATGTGCCGGGCATAGAGCCAGGCGATCAGGAACGTCGAGGCGAACTGCAGGAGCCCGAAGACCAGGGCCACGTTGATGTGGCCGACGAGCTTGGTGTTCATGAAGCCACCTGCCCAGTTCGACATGACCACGTAGAGCAGGTACCAGGCCAGGAAGGCCACCGTCCACGGGATCACGAAGGTGCGGTAGCGACGCCGGAGCTCGCCGAAGTCGTCGGAGTCGTGGAGCTCTTGGTAGATCGGGTGTTGCGAGCGTTGGTGCACGCCATTCGGCTCGGTCACGAGGGTCGCCTCTCCTGCGGGGGTGTGACTCGGCTCACGCTAGGGACGTGGTGGCAACGGCGGCAGGGGTGCGAGGCGATGCCGCGCCGAGTGGGGACGACGAATCGATGAGCGGTGCCTCGAACGCGACGAACGGTCAGCCTCGGTCGAGCTCCACGGCCTCCGGGGTGTGCAGGCGCACCATGAATCGCCGGACGTGCGGGGGCACCCTGGACGCGGTCGCCCGGGACACGACGTACATCGTGGTGAAGGCCAGCGGCACCGACCAGGCCGCAGGCTGGCTGAGGAGTACGTCGACCCAGCCGGTCGTGGAGTAGGGGCTCAACGAGTAGGCGACCCCCAGGCCGGAGGACACGAAGCCCGCGCCGAGCCCGGCCATCGCGCCGACGTCGGAGAGGCCGCGCCACCAGATGCCCAGGACCAGGAGCGGGCAGAAGGTCGACGCAGCGACCGCGAAGGCCAACCCGACCGCCTTGGCGATCCCCAGGTCGGGTGCGGCGACGGCCGCCACGCAGGGGGTGACCACGGCGATCACCGCGGCGGCCCGGAAGGCACGCACGCCGGTGAAGTGCGGACCACGGAACACGTCTTGGGTGAGCACGCCCGTCACCGCGACCGAGAGCCCCGAGGAGGTGGACAGGAACGCCGCGAACGCGCCCGCGGTGACGAGTGCCGACAACAGCTCGCCGCCGGTGCCGGGGAGCATCAGCCGGGGCAGGTCGAGGACCAGGACGTTGGGGTCGGCGCGCTCGCCGTAGACCCGGCCGAGCTCGGCATAGATCGGCGGCAGCAGGTAGAAGGCGCCCAAGAGCCCCAGCACGACCACCGTCGTTCGCCGGGCCGCTCGCCCGTCGGGGTTCGTGTAGAACCGGACCACGACGTGCGGGAGGCCCATGGTGCCGAGGAACGTCGCGATGATCAGCGACCAGGTCAGGTAGAGGCCCTGGGCTCCGCCCTCCGCGAGGGGCAGGGCCCAGTGTCCGTTCGTCGAGCCGTCCGGTGCGGGCCGACCGTCACCGAGCCACACCCCGACGAGGACGATGGCCGGGACCAGCAGCGCCGTGAGCTTGAGCCAGTACTGGAAGGCCTGGACGAACGTGATGCTGCGCATGCCGCCGGAGAGCACGTTGACCAGCACCACCGTGGCGACCACCACGGCGCCCAACCAGGGAGGAGCCCCGGTTGCCGACTCGAGGGTGATGCCGGCTCCCTGGAACTGGGGCACCAGGTAGAGCCAGCCGATGGCCACCACCATCAGCGTGCACGTGGTGCGCACCTTCGACGACGCGAGCCTGGCCTCGGCGAAGTCGGGCAGCGTGTAGGCACCGGAACGACGCAGGGGGGCGGCCACCAGCACCAGCAGCACGAGGTAGCCCGCGGTCCAGCCGACCGGGTACCAGAGCATGTCGGCACCGAAGACCAGCACCAGCCCCGCGACTCCCAGGAACGAGGCGGCGGAGAGGTACTCGCCGCCGATCGCTGAGGCGTTGAGCGCCGGGCGCACGGTGCGCGAGGCGACGAAGAAGTCGCTGGTGGTGCGCGAGAGCCGCAACCCCCAGGTCCCGATCGCCAGCGTCGCGACGGCGACCAGCACGACCGCGACCACACTGGGCACCGAGGTGATCATGGGTTCTGGCTCGACTCGGGTTGGGCGATCTCGACCAGCTCGGCGAAGTCGCGCTCGTTCTGCTCGGCCCGTCGCACATAGCTCCAGCCGAGCACGAACAGCACCGGATAGATGAGGACGCCGAGCAGCAGGACCGCCAGTGGTGCGCCGAGGATGCGGAGGTCGGACAGGTCAGGGACGAGGTGGAAGGCCAGCGGGAGCCCGACCGCGATCACGACCAGGGGGATCAGCACCATCACGGCCAGTCGCAGCTGCGCCCGGAGGAGCGACTCCACCAGCACGGTCCCGAGCATGGTCTGGTCGTCGATCTCCCGGGCCCGGCTGCGCCGACTCGTCGTACGACGGGGTGGCCCGGTGACCCGGATCCGCTCGGGAGGGCTGCTGGTCACGGGCTTTCCCGTTCGCTCACGGTCGACCCCGGCTCAACAGGTCGCGCAGGGCCGGGGTGTGCCTGCGGCTGACCACCAGGTCGGTGCCGTTGCCCACGCGGACGGTGCACCGTCCGCCCTCCATGTGCACCTCCTTGATGTGCGCGAGCGCCACGAGCAGCGAGCGGTGGATCCGCAGGAACCCGGCCGGGCCCCACTGCTCCTCGAGCTGGGTCAGGGGCGTGCGCAACAGGTAGGAGTCATCTGCGAGGTGCAGTCGCGCGTAGTCGCCCTGGGCCTCCACGTGGGTGATGTCGCCGCGGTGGACGAACCGGGTCACGCCGCCTCGCTCCACCGCGATCTGTTCGTCGGAGGTGGTCGCCGGCTGTGCGGATCCCTCGACCACTCGGCGTACGGCCTCGGCCAGGCGTTCCTCCCGCACCGGCTTGAGCACGTAGTCGAGTGCGCGCAGCTCGAAGGCGTCCACGGCGTGCTGCTCGTGGGCGGTGACGAAGACGATCGGTGGTGGGTTGCGGAACCGGGTGAGCACCTGGGCCAGCTCGACACCGGTCAGCCCGGGCATCTGGATGTCGAGGAAGATCACGTCGATCTCCGACTCCTGGAGGATGCGCAGCCCCTCCGTGGCGGAGTCGACCGCGCGCACCGAGGCCACGTCGGGATGGCGCTCGAGCAGGAAGGTGATCTCGTCGAGGGCCGGTCGCTCGTCGTCGATGACGAGCGCCTTGAGAGCGGTCATGGGTGGACTCCCGGGGCGAACTTGGGGACTCGGACGATCACGCGGGTGCCGGCTCCGGGGGCGGTCTCCACGACCAGGCCGTAGTCGTCCCCGAAGGTGTCGCGCAGGCGTACGTCGACGTTCCCGAGACCGACCGAGTCGAGCTCGACGTCGCCGGCCAGCGCTCGGCGTACCCGCTCGGGGTCCTCGCCGGCACCGTTGTCCTCGACCTCGATCACGCACTCGGCGTCCTGGTCGCGGGCGATGATGGTGATCTGGCCGTCGCCCTTCTCGGCGAGGCCGTGACGGACGGCGTTCTCGACGAGCGGCTGTATGCAGAGGAACGGTACGGCGACCGGGAGCACCTCGGGCGCGATCCTGAGGGTGACTGCGAGACGATCCCCGAAGCGGGCCTGCTCGAGCAGCAGGTAGCGCTCGACCGAGCGCAGCTCCTCGGCCAGCGTGGTGAACTCTCCGTGCCGACGGAAGGAGTAGCGCGTGAAGTCGGCGAACTCCAGCAACAGCTCGCGTGCCCGGTCCGGGTCGGTGCGCACGAAGCTGGCGATCGCGCCGAGTGAGTTGTAGATGAAGTGCGGGCTGATCTGGGCGCGCAGGGCACGGACCTCAGCCTCCATCAGCCGGTTGCGGGAGGCCCCGAGCTCGGCGAGCTCGAGCTGTCCCGAGACCCAGCTCGCCACCTCGTCGGCGGCCCGGACGAGACCGGCCGTGGCATCACCGGTGAACACCTGGAACGTGCCGACGATGCGGTCCTCGACGACCAGCGGGGAGATCACCGCGTAGCGGATCTGGCAGGTGGGTCGGTCACACGGGAGCTCGCGGTGGCCGGCCACCCGGGTGCTGCCGTGCTCGACGACCGTGGCGATGATGTCGGAGCACTGGTGGGTGTGGTGGTCGTCGGCGCCGTCCCAGGCCAGGAGCTCGGCCGTGTCGGTGATCGCCACCGCCGGGGACCCCAGCAGTGCACGCAGGTGCCGGACGCTGCGCTCCGCGCTGGTGACCGTCAGGCCCTCCCGCAGTGCCGGTGAGGCCAGCGACGCGGTGTGCAGGGTGCGGAACGTGGCGCGGTCGGCCTCGGAGCCCAGGTGGCCACGCCGTCGTCCGAACATGGGGACACCCTAGGGCGTGGCTCGCACGCACGGCTCGATTCGGACGTGCTCAGCGGAAGTCGATGAGCAGCAGGTCGGAGTCGGAGCCGTCCTGGGGTGCCGGCGGCTCCTGCGATGCCTCGGTCCCGCTCTCGTCGCCGTCCTCGGAGCCGCTCGCCCGTTCCTCGTCGATGGAGTGCGGCGGCGCCCACGCGTTCTCGACCACGGTCGCCTTGAAGCAGCGACTCACCCACGGCAGCTGCATCCCGTCCGCACCCCGGCCGTAGTCGGCGTACAGGTCGAGGGCGGCCGCCGTACGCCGATCGGCCTCGGCGTCGTCGAGGTGGCGCAGCTCGGCCCGGACCAGTGCCTCGAGGGAGATGTGGTTGACCACCTGCCAGTAGCGGAACGAGGCGTCGCTGACGAAGCCGAACAGCGTCGAGTTCACGAGGTCCCTGGCCGGCTCGTCGCCGGCGTTCGGCGCACCGATCGACTGGTCGAGCTTGCGGGCCCACGGGATGCGCTGGTCGCGTTCGTTGCAGATCAGGGCGAGCTGGCCGCCCGGGCGCAGCACCTTGGTGATCGACGCCAGGTCGTCCGGCACGCCGTGCGGGGCGACCACCACGTCGATGGACCGGGGCGGGAACGGCAGCTCCTCGGCACTGCCCCGGACCTCGGTCACGTCGTGGCCGTAGTCGGCGAACGCGGCTGCGATGGCAGCGTCGTCGAGCACCAGAACCGTGCGCGGTGTGGCACCGAGCAACCAACGCACGGCTTCCTCGGGGAAGTCCGGGCGATCCTGCGGCGCGATCTGCTGGTCCATTGCTCCGAGGCTACCTGCTGGAGCTGCCGATGCCGCGCACCCCGGAACCCGGGCCGCCGGGGGTGGGCACCCGGGGTGGGCGACCGGTGGCACCCACTAACGTTGGCTGCCATGAGCAGTGTCACGAACGACCCGTTGGCCGCACTGGGGGAGCTCGAGGGCCTCCCCTCGGGGTTCGCGGCGACCCGCGACGGCGTCGACGCCCTGTTGCGTGACCGGGGCCTGCGCAAGACGCCTCCCCAGCTGACCACCGAGTCGGTGCTGCGGGGGGCCTGCGCCAGCGGGATCCTCGAGGGATCCGGCTCCTCTCCCGACGAGATCAGGTCGGGGACGGGTGACGAGACGGCGCAGGCCGCCGTCCGCGTCTCCACCGAGATGCTCTCCCTCGTTCCGGTGCTGAAGACCGCGCCGCTGCAGGCGTTCGCTCGCCTGCACGCCCTGGCGGCGACGGGCATCCTGCGCGACGACCAGCTCGGCCGGCCGCGCGACGGGGAGTCCGCGGACCGCTTGCGCACGCTCTCCCAGCGGCTGCTCAGCCCGACCGCCGCCCCCGCGATGCTGGTGGCCGCGATCGTGCACGCCGACCTGGCCACGGGTGCGCCGTTCGCTTCCCACAACGGGCTGGTGGCGCGCGCCGCCGAGCGCCTGGTGCTGGTGGCCAGGGGGGTCGACGAGAAGTCGCTCCTGGTGCCGGAGGCAGCCCACCTGAGGCTGCGCGCCGAGTACGAGTCGAACCTGCGGGCCTACGCGCAGGCGTCGGGAACGAACGGCGTCCACGCCTGGTTGCTCTACGCCACCGAGGCCTACACGGTGGCGGCCGAGGAGAGCCCCCTGAGGGATTGACCTGAGGGGTTGACCTGTGGGGTTGACCTGTGGGGTTGGCCCGGGTCCTCCGGACATGCGAGCGGCACCTGATTCGCTGGGATCCAGGTGCCGCCGCTGACACACGAGACCTGGGTATCAGGCGTGCAACATCTAACTGCTGTCTCGGGATGTCACCCGGTATGACAAGCGCCCTGAAGAAGGGTAGATCGCCGCGTGGGTACCAAGTCCGTGTGCAAACTCTTGAGTTGTTAGAACCATGTGTACGCCGCTTTGCGTGGCACCACAAGGCTTGACTTCGCGGTCATTGTCTGGGCTCGGGCGGGTGCCACGAGTGGACTCAGGAGGCGCCGCGACGGCGGATGTTGGTCGCGATCACGCCGCCGGCCACGGCGAGCCCGGTGACGGCGAGAGCGGCCAGGGTGGGCCGGGTCGGGATCAACCGCATCCGGCGTCTCAGGCCCACCGGCCTGGTGAACACCAGCACCGGCCACTCGTTCTTCTGGGCGATCCGGCGCAGGTCCTTGTCGGGGTTCACTGCATGGGGATGGCCCACTGCCTCGAGCATCGGCACGTCGGTCACCGAGTCGCTGTAGGCGTAGCACTGCTCGAGGTCGTACCCCTCGGTGGCGGCCAGCTCGCGGATCGCCTCCGCCTTGGTCTCGGAGTAGGCGTAGTAGTCGATATCACCGGTGTACTTGCCGTCGACGATCTCCATGCGGGTCGCGATCACCCGGTCGGCGCCGAGCATCTCGCCGATGGGTGCCACCACCTCGGCTCCTGACGTCGACACGATGATCACGTCACGTCCGGCGAACTGGTGCTCCTCGATCAGGCCGACGGCCTCGTCGTAGACCAAGGGGTCCACGATGTTGTGCAGGGTCTCGGCGACGATGTCACGCACGGTGGCCACGTCCCATCCCGCACACATCTGCGACATGAACTGGCGCAGCTTCTCCATCTGGTCGTGGTCGGCACCACCGACCAGGTAGACGAACTGGGCATAGGCGCTGCGCAGCACGGCCCGCCGCGAGATCAGCCCGCCAGCCTGGAAGGGCTTGCTGAAGGCCAGCGTGCTCGACTTCGCGATGATCGTCTTGTCCAGGTCGAAGAAGGCGGCTTGGCGGGGGGCCTGAGGCATGGCTCCATCGTAGGAGAGCCGGTTTCCGCGCACACGCAGGGCGCGCGGTGCAGCTTGTCCACAGGGGGCGTACGACGCGGATGCGCGACGCCCCTGCCCGGACGAGCATGGTGGGCATGACGAACCCGCTCATCCTCACCCGTGACGCGATCCTGCTCGACGAGCTCCAACGACTGGCGGCCGCGGCCGGGGTCATGCCGGAGGTGACCGGGGACCCGGTTGACGCGCTGCGCAGCTGGGCCGGCGCATCCGTCGTGATCGTGGGGGTCGACCTCGCCGACGAGGTCGCCGCGATCGAGCCACCACGTCGGGTGGGTGTGCACCTGGTCGGCTGGGGTCGGTTGCCCGACGAGGTGTTCCGCACGGCGTTGGCGCTCGGTGCCGAGAACGCTGCCGAGCTGCCGCGCTCGGAGTCGTGGGTCCTGGAGGTGCTCGCCGACTCGTCCGAACGCTTCGACTCGACCGGGGTGACGATCGGTGTGATCGGTGGATCCGGCGGAGCCGGAGCCACCACCTTCGCCTGTGCGCTCGCCCAGACGGCTGCCCGGGACTGGGCCACCTGCCTGCTCGACATCGACCCGCTCGGCCCGGGGGTCGACCAGGTGCTCGGCATGGAGCGAGACGAGGGCATTCGCTGGGACGCGTTGCAGCAGACCACGGGGAGGCTCGGGGCCCGAGCGCTGCGCGACGCGTTGCCCCGGCGAGGACGCCTCGGCGTGCTGACCTTCGGGTGCGGTGGGGCCGACGTTCCCGAGACGCTCCAGCCGTTCGCGGCCCGCGCCGCCGTGGCCGCAGCGACGCGAGGCCACCAGCTGGTGGTGCTCGACCTGCCACGCTCCGGAGGAGGACTGACCGAGGAGCTGATGGCCCGGTGCCAGGCGTTGGTCGTGGTCACCCGCGCCAACCTGCCAGGCCTGTCCTCCGCAGCCCGCTTCGTGGCCCGCGCCAGTCAGTCCGGGCCGCTGTCCCTGGTGATCCGCGGGTCCGGCCTCGACGCGGCGGAGGCCCACCGCATCGTCGGCGCCCCGGTGGTGGCAGCGATGCCCGACCAACGCGGCCTCGACGAGGCGATCGACCTCGGGCAGGGCCCGGTGAAGTCGCGTCGTGGCGTGCTCTCCCGTGCAGCGCGCAGCGTCCTCGAGGTCCTGGGCCCCGATGCTGCCGGCGGCCGGGGACCGCGTCCGCACCCCTCGTCGTCTCGCTCGACGCCACCGTCGATCGCCGGGTCGGCGGCGTGAGCGATGACGTGTCCGCGGACCTGCTCGACACCGTCCGTGACCAGCTGGCGCGTGACGGCCACCTGCTCACACCACAACGCGTGGCGCAGGCGTTGCGGGCAACTGGTCGTCCGGTCGGTGATGCCACCGTCCTGGCTGTTCACGAGGCGCTGCGTGCCGACCTGGCGGGAGCTGGTCTCCTCGAGCCGCTGCTCCGCGAGGAGGGCGTGACCGACGTGTTGGTCAACGGTGCGGAGTCGGTGTGGGTCGACCGGGGCCACGGACTGGAACGAGCCGACCTCACGTTCCCCCACGACGAGTCGGTGCGACGGCTCGCCCAGCGTCTTGCCGCTGCTGGAGGTCGGCGCCTCGATGACGCGTCGCCCTGTGTCGACGTACGCCTGCGCGACGGAACCCGCTGCCACGCCGTGCTGGCTCCGGTCTCCCGACCGGGAACCGTGATCTCGCTGCGGGTCCCGCGCCGGGCCGGTTGGTCGCTCGAGCAGCTGGCCGACCACTCCGCGCTGGGGCCGGCCGCCCTGGCCGTCGTCCGCCGCGTGGTCGCGGCCCGACTCTCGTTCCTGGTGTCGGGTGGCACCGGCTCCGGGAAGACCACGCTGCTGGCAGCGATGCTGGCCGAGGTGGACCCCCTGCACCGCATCGTCCTGGTCGAGGACTCCAGTGAGCTGCGACCCGAGCACCCCCACGTGGTCGGTCTCGAGGCCAGGGTCGCCAATGTCGAAGGTGCTGGGGAGATCCCACTGCGCACCCTGGTGCGCCAAGCACTCCGGATGCGACCGGATCGGTTGGTGGTCGGCGAGGTCCGCGGCGTGGAGGTGGCTGATCTGCTGGCCGCCCTCAACACCGGGCACGAGGGCGGTTGCGGCACCGTCCACGCCAACTCGGCGACGGACGTGCCGGCCCGGCTCGAGGCGCTGGCGCTTCCTGCCGGCATGGGACGCGAGGCCGTGCACAGCCAGATCGCGGCGGCGCTCGACGTGGTGCTCCACCTCGGCCGCACCCGTGGGGGAGTCCGCCACCTCGCGGAGGTCGCAGTTCCCGCTCGAGGTCCCGACGGGCTGGTGTCGATGGCGACGGCGCTGACCTTCGACGCGGAGGGCAACGTGACCGAGGGGCCCGGGATCGTCGGCCTGGCCGATCGCCTGGAGCGATGAACGGCTCGCCCCTGACCTGGGCGCTGGTCGCCGCCGGGCTCGCCGCGACGTCCGTGTGGTTGTGCCGACCACTGCCCCGGCTGCGGCACGGGCGCCGAGGCCTCATGTTGGTCTCGCTCCTCGGGTCGGGGATGGTCCTGGCCGTCTCCCGGGCCGGTGGTGCCCCGTGGCGGGTGACCGTGCCCGTGCTGATCGCGGTGGCCGCCGCGTTCGGGGTCGCCTCGATCCGTGCGCGACGACGACGGGCAGTCCTGGCCGCGGCGACGGGCGCCCAGATCCAGGAGGTCTGCGAGATCCTGGGCGCCGAGCTCGCTGCTGGTCTCCCCGTCGGCACGTGCCTGCGCGAAGCGGCCGTGGCATGGCCGCCGCTGCGTCGAGCGGTGGGCGCACACGCGATGGGCGGATCGGTGCCCGACCTGTTGCGCGGGCTCGCGGGCGAGCCGGGTGCCGGCGACCTTCGGCTGGTCGCTGCCGCGTGGCAGGTTGCCGCTCGCTCCGGCAGCGGGTTGGCCCACTCGTTGGGCGAGGTGGCCCAGACCCTGCGGGCTCGCGAGGGCACACGCAGGGTGGTGCGCTCCGAGCTGGCGTCGGCGCGCTCCACGGCACGGTTGATGGCTGTCCTTCCGGTGCTCACACTGGCGATGGGATCAGGGGTGGGTGGCGACCCGGTGGCCTTCCTGTTCGGCACCCCTCTGGGGTGGGGGTGCCTGGCCCTGGGGTTGTTCCTCCTGGTGACCGGACTGTGGTGGATCGAGTCGATCTCCGCCGGTGTCGAGGCGACGGCATGACCGCGTTCGTGAGCGCAGTGCTGGCGGCCGTGGCCCTGGTGCTGGCGCTGCGACCGCGCCCGGTTCCACAGCCGAGCTCTGTCCGACGTCCCTCCCGCACCCCCGATCCACCCTTGGTCCGTCACCGGGTGCTGATCAGTGGCTCGGCCGCACTCGGGGGCGTCACCTTCCTCGCCCCACCGGTCGGGTGGGTCGTGGCGGCGGTCGCCTTCGCGGCGGTCTGGGTGACCATCGGTCGCGCGGAGCCCGCCGCCGTACGCCGGGAGCGCGAGCAGGTGGCCAGGGAGCTGCCGCAGGTGATCCAGCTGATCGGGCTGGTGCTGGCGTCGGGCGGATCGCTGGCAGATGCGATCCGGCAGGTGGCCGCCGCGTTCCCCGGCCCCGCAGTCGAGCCGCTGCGGCGGGCGGAGGCTCGATTGGCCGTCGGCATGGCAGCCGCCGACGTGTGGCGCGAGCTGGCGGTGCAACCCGGTCTCGAACGTGTCGGTCGCGCCCTGTGCCGAGCGGAGGGGGCGGGCATCCCGGTTGCGTCCATGGTGCAGGGGTTGGGCGCCGACCTCGCCCGTGAGGAACGCGCCCGCAGCGAGGACGCCGCCAGGACGGTCGGTGTGCGCGCCGCGGTGCCCCTGGGGCTGTGCCTCCTCCCGGCGTTCCTGGTGATCGGCATCGTCCCGGTGATCGCGTCGGCGTTGACGTCCCTGCAGTGGTGACGGGGACGGCTCCACCTACCTTGCGGTCGGTGGAGCCATGACCGGCACGGACGGGTGCGAACGCAGCCGGAATTCGTGCACAGGCCGTGGCCGCATCACGCTCCTCCACATCGCGCGGACCGGTCCCGTCGTGGCGGGCCGAATCGGCGCAGGGTGGGCAGCGAGGGCCGCACCGGCGGCCGGGACAACGGAGGATTTCATGACTGCACAACGGCACGACCACCAGACGGGGCGAGGGCCGGTTACGCGTGACGACAGCGGCATCACCACGGCTGAGTACGCGGTCGGCACGGCTGCCGGCGCCGGGTTGGCCGGCGTTCTCTACCAGCTGGTGACCGGAGGATTCGGTGATCAGATGCTGCGCCAGATGTTCAACCACGTGCTCGGGATGCTCGGCATCGGATGACACGCGAGGAGCGGGGTGCAGTCACCGCGGAGACGGCGCTGGTCCTCCCGCTCCTGGTGGCCGTGACACTGGCGATGGTCTGGATGCTGACCTTCGGCGTCGCCCAGATGAAGGCCACGGATGCGGCGCGTGAGGCTGCTCGTGCGCTGGCCCGTGGCGAGTCGCCCGAGCGGGCGACTGGTCTGGCCAGGGAGGTGGTGCCGGGCGCGGACGTCAGCGTCGACGAGGAGGGCGACACCGTGCGCGTGACGGTCGAGGCGCGGGTTCCCTCGCCGGGCGGCCTGCTCGACGCCATCGGTGGCACCACTCACGGCGAAGCCGTGGCACTGCGTGAGGAGACCAGCGGTGTGCCGTGATCACCGGACGACCAGTCGGAGGGGTGACACGGGCTCGGCCTCGCTGATGCTGGTCTCGTGCGTGGGCGTCGTCGTCCTGCTCGGTCTCGCGGCGAGCTTCATGACCGCCACGGCCTCGGCCCATCGGCGGGCGCAGTCAGGAGCCGACCTGGCTGCGCTCGCCGGAGCCGGCACGCTGCAGCGCGGCGACGAGGCGTGCGCCGCAGCTGGCCGGGTGGCCACCGCCAACGCTGCGGTGCTGGTCACGTGCCGCGTGATCGGTGAGGACGTCATGGTGGAGGTGAGGGTCCCGGGCCCGGAGTTCCTGGGCCACACGTTCGAGATCAGGGGCCGCTCCCGGGCGGGTCCGCAGGGGGTCGGCTGAGCAGACCTGCCTCGGCGTCCGGCTCAGTGCTCGCTCGGGTAGACCACCTTGATCTGCCGGCGCAGTGCGTCCATCTGCGCCATCACGTCCAACGTGAACGCGTGCGGGACGAGGGGACTCTCACGAAGACCGGAGTCGATGCACCGCATCACCTCCGCTGCCTCATTCCCGTAGCCGTCGCCGATCACGGGGTCGGCGGCGACGACGGGCACGGGCTCCCCGACGTGTGGTCGCCAGACCACGCGTGACGGGTGGTGGAAGTCCGCGGCCACGTCGAACCAACCGGTGGTCGTCGCGATCGTGGCCGTCCGCGATGTCCACGCCGTCATCGAGGCGGACAGTGCCGAGGTGCCACCGCCGACATGCCGTCCGGCGATCGACACGTCGAGGTCCACTCCGGTCGGCGCGAGGTCGGCCACGGCAGTGAGCTGCTCCGGTCTGCCGAGCACGAGCTGCGCGAAGGTCAACGGATAGATGCCCATGTCGAGGAGGGCGCCTCCGCCCAGGGCCGGGTTGAGCATCCGATCGGTCGGCGGAGCGTCGACTCGCCAGCCGAGGTCCGCATGCACCTGGCGCGGAACGCCGTACGCGCCGGAGTCGAGTCGCCGCTTCAGCTCGATGACCAGGGGATGGCACAGCGTCCACATCCCCTCCATCAGGAACCGGTCGTGCTCGGCAGCCAGGCGCACCATCTCCACGGCATCGGCGACGTTGAGCGTCAACGGCTTCTCGCAGAGCACGTGCTTGCCGGCCTCGAAGGCCAGCTTGGCGTGGGGAAGGTGGAGCGAGTGCGGGCTGGCGACGTAGATGACATCGACCGACGGATCCCTGACGAGTGCCTCGTAGGAGGAGTGCGCCGTGCAGTCACCGGTGCCGAACGTGTCGGCGAAGTGGCGCGCCTTCCCGGGAGTCCGTGAACCGACCGCCGTCAGCCGAGCGCCCGGGGTCTCGTGCAGGGCTGTGGCGAACTTCCGGGCGATCTTTCCGGTGGCGAGGATTCCCCAGGCGGTCATCTGGGCGATTCACGGTCCGTGTCCACGCCGTCGGCCTGCGCCTGCTCGGTCTGCGCCTGCTCCGTCTGCGCCTGCTCAGTCTGCGCTCGCTCGGCCTGCGCCCGCTCAGCCCGCTTGAGCTCCTTGCGGGCGCGCAGGTTGCGCTTGGTGCCGGATGCCATCAGCCGCACCCCGGTGCCGATGAAGACCACCGAGAGTGCGCCGACGACGAACAGGGTCACCGCCGGGACGTCGGCCCCGAAGTACTCGACTCCGCTGCTGTCGAGCAGGAAGATCGCACCAAGGACTGCGACCGCGGAAAGGACGAGCAGGAGAAGTCCGAGAAGCACCATGCGCGTCACGCTACTCCGCGACGATTCGATGCAACCACGACGCCACGGCATCGCTCTAGTGGTCAGATCGGGAAAACCTGCCCGAGGAGAGAGAGGAGGTGCACCATGGATGAAGCGGAATTCGATGACTTCTACACAGCGTCGTTCTCCCGGCTTGTCGGTCATCTCTACGTGATGACGGGCAACTTCGCCGAGGCCCAGGACTGCGTTCAGGAAGCCTTCGTGCGAGCGTGGGACCACCGGCGCAAGATGGTGGCGGTCGAGTCACCTGAAGCCTGGGTCCGAACCGTCGCCTGGCGGATTGCGGCCGGGCGCTTCAACCGGGCGAAGCGTGGTCGCGAGCTGAACCGGTTGCGCGAGCAACAGGCGCCGCCGGCGATGCCGGACATCGAGCACACGGCCCTGGTCACCGCCCTGCGCACCATCACCGCCGACCAGCGTCGCGCCATCGTTCTGCACCACCTGTGTGACCTCTCCGTGGCCGACGTGGCCCATGAGACCGGCGTACCCGTGGGCACGGTCAAGGCGCGGTTGTCCCGCGGCCGGGCCGCGCTCGCCGTACTCCTCGACGACCAGAAGGAGGCACACCATGGCTGACGACGAGCTCGCCGCACTGCTCGTGCTGGCGCGATCCGCACAGAACCAGGCCCTGCCGGCCGACCCCACGGACGTTCGCAGGTCCGGGACGCAACGCCGCCGCCGTCGCACCGGAGTGATCTCCGGGGCCATCGCCGCCATGGTCCTCGGTGCGGTGGGCACCACGGCCGTGCTGACGAACGGCGCCGACCGCGACGACTCCCAGCAGGTGGTGGTCACGCCACCGAACGATGCGCCCGGTGCGACCGACGTGCTCGGGCCCGAGGGGTACGGCGACCTGGTGCTCGGCATGACCGCAGAGCAGGCCGAGGCCACGGGTGTGGTCGACGTCGACCCGATGCCACCGAAGGCCACCTGTTCGGGGATCGGCTACGTCGAGCACCCGCCCGAGGAGAACACCACCTCCGGTTTCTACTCCAAGAACGTGGGTGTGGCGATGCTCTTCGGTGTCGATGACATGAAGACCCCCGAGGGCATCGGTCTCGGCTCGACGCTCGCGGAGGTCCGGGCGGCCTACCCGAACGTCGGGTCCGAGGCCGAGGCTGGTTGGTACGCCGAGGTGCCCGGCCACCCCGACAAGATGTACTACTTCGCGATCGCCGACAACGTGGTCGAGGGATTCGCGGTGCAGCTCGACACGGCGGACTGCACCAGCTGACTGGTCAGCCCAGGAGCGTGTCGAGCAACCGGACAGCCCCCTCCTTGTCGAGGGGGTTGTTCTGGTTGCCGCACTTGGGGGACTGGATGCAGGAGGGGCAGCCCTCGGTGCAGGCGCAGTCGGCGATCGCCTCGCGTGTGGCCGACAACCACTCGCGGGCCACGGTGAAGCCGCGCTCGCTGAAGCCGGCGCCGCCCGGGTGCCCGTCATGGACGAAGACGGTCAGCTGCCCGGTGTCGGGGTGGAGGGCCGTGGAGACACCGCCGATGTCCCAGCGGTCACAGGTGGCGAAGAGCGGGAGCAACCCGATGGACGCGTGCTCGGCGGCGTGCGCCGCACCGGGCAGGTCGGCCTCGGCCAGCCCGGCCTCGTCGAGCACGGCGGCCGGCACGGTCCACCAGACGGCGGCGGTGCGCAGGGTGCGTTCCGGCAGGTCCAGGGGTTCCTCTGCGATGACCTCTCCGCTGGGGACCCGTCGCTTCAGGAACGACACCACCTGGTGGGAGACATCCACCTCGCCGAACGACAACCGGCACCGGTCCCACGGCTCGTGGAGACGCTCCTGGACGATCCTGATGTCGGTGACCTCGCGCGCTGACGTGGAGTACGGCGGGTCGGCGCGGTCGATGATCGCCACCCCGGCGTCGAGGTCGAGGGAGGAGACCAGCCAGGTCTCGCCGAGGTGCACGTAGACCGCCCCCTCGTGGGCGGTGCCGTCGGCGGCGCCGGCGTTGACGGTGCCGATCACCCGGCCGGTGCCACCCTCGACCAGCTGGACCGGAGAGCCGCCGGAGGAGCGGATGTCAGCGAGGTCGCTGGCTCGCCGCCGGTCGGTCCAGAACCAGCGTGGGCCCCGCTTGCGGAGCAACCCGGCCTCCGTCAGCGCGTCGACGGCCTCGCGCGCCGAGGCGCCGAACAGCTCGAGCTCACCCGCGGCCAGGGGCGACTCCTCGGCCGCAGCGAGCAGGTGGGGGCCGAGCACGTAGTGGTTGGACGGGTCGAAGACGCTGGCCTCCACGGGTCGGCCGAGCAGTGCCTCGGGGTGGCTCACCAGATAGGTGTCCAGCGGGTCGTCGCGGGCGACCAGGATGGCGAGCGCGTCCTGGCCGTGGCGCCCGGCTCGTCCGACTTGCTGCCACATCGCCGCGCGGGTGCCGGGGAAGCCGCCGAGGAGGACGGCGTCGAGCCCGCTGATGTCGATGCCCAGCTCGAGGGCGTTGGTGGCCGCCAGCCCCATCAGCTCGCCGGACCGGAGCCGGCGCTCGAGCGCGCGGCGCTCCTCGGGGAGGTAGCCGCCGCGGTAGGGCGCCACCCGGTCAGCCAGCTCGGGAGCCACCTCGCGCAGGGCCTCGGCAGTCGAGGTTGCCACTGCCTCCACGCCTCGACGCGAGCGCACGAATGCCAGCGTCCGGACGCCCTCGACGACGAGGTCGGTGAGCAGGTCGGCCACCTCGGACGACGCGGCACGGCGTACGGGGGCGCCGTTCTCGCCCAGGTGTGAGGTGAACGGCGGTTCCCAGAGCGCCAGGGCCAGCTGGCCGCGTGGTGAGGTGTCGTCGGTGATCGCGACCAGGTCGTGACCCGTCAGGCGGCGACCCAACTCGGCCGGCTCGGCGACGGTGGCCGAGGCCAGCACGAAGGTCGGTGTGGCGCCGTAGAGAGCGCACACGCGTCGGAGCCGGCGCAGCACGTGGGAGACGTGGGCACCGAACACGCCGCGGTAGTGGTGGCACTCATCGATGACCACGTAGCGCAACGAGGTGAAGAACCGGGCCCAGCGGGCGTGCCCGGGCAGCATCGAGCGGTGCAGCATGTCGGGGTTGGTGAGGAGGTGCTCACCGTGGTCGCGCGCCCAGTCGCGTTGCTCCCGGGAGCTGTCACCGTCGTGGGTGGCCGCCCGGACGCCGAGCCCCAGTGACAGCACGGAGTCGAACTGGTCCTGGGCCAGGGCCTTGGTCGGCGCGACGTAGAGCGTGGTGGCCCCCCGCTGCCCGCGCTCCCCCCGGCTCGAGAGGGCTGCGGTCAACGCGGGCAGCTGGTAGGTCAGCGACTTGCCGGACGCGGTCCCGGTCGCCACGACCACATGGCGTCCGGAGTGGGCGGCCTCAGCGCCCTGCACCTGGTGCTGCCACGGCTCGACCACACCGCGCTGCACGAGGGCCTCGCGCACCGGATCCGCCACCCAGTGCGGCCACGGGGCGTACGTCGGGGCGCGCGGCGGCACCACTTCGACGTGGCGGAGCCGGTCGGCCCGGGCCGGCGTGGCGAGTGCGTCGACGAGCTCCCGGGCGGGGAGCCGCTTCGCGGTGTGGTCAGGGGGCACCGGGACAGTCTGGCAAGGACCTGCGACAGGCAAAGTTGGTGCCACCACATGCGCGGCGACCGCGTGCATGGTTTGATATGGCGTGGAGTGTCGGGGCGATCAGTTCTCCGACGCCTGATTCCCGCCCGGTCGTCGGAGGAGAGACGTGGACCTGACGCTTGTGACACGCGAGGCTGATGGCGCGACCATCGTCGCGGTCGAAGGCGAGATCGACGTCTACACCGCCCCCAAGCTGCGCGACAAGATCACCGAGCTGGTGGCTGAGGGCTCCTACCACCTCGTCATCGACATGGAGGGCGTCGAGTTCCTCGACTCCACCGGTCTGGGTGTGCTCGTCGGTGGGCTGAAGAAGGTCCGGGCCCATGACGGCTCCCTGCAGCTGGTCTGCAACCAGGATCGCCTCCTGAAGATCTTCCGGATCACCGGCCTGGCCAAGGTCTTCGCGATCCACTCCTCGGCCGACGCTGCCACCAGCGCCTGACCCACACGCCCACGCGCCGACCCGGCACGTGTTCACCGTTTCGAGCGTCGACCCGGCACGTGTTCACCGTTTCGAGCGTCGACCCGGCACGTGTTGACGGTTTCGAGCGTCGACCCGGCACGTGTTGACGCGATGTCGCGCCCGCGCGCGTCAACTCGTGCCGGGTCGGCGTCTTGACACCGTCAACTCGTGCCGGGTCGGCGTCTTGCCGCGTCAACTCGCGTCGACTGTTCGGGGTTCTGTGGCGTGGATCACAACGCTCTGCCCATGAGTCTGCGTAGACTCCGGCGAACTGTGTAACCTGCGTCACACTCAAAGGAGAGACATGACCGGGATCTACCCCTCCGCCGTGGAAGTCGATGTCTCCGGGGGCAATCTCGTTCTGGTCGTCATTGTGGGAGTCATTGCGCTCGGTGCGCTCGGCCTCGCGGCGATGTTCCGGAACGAGGTGCTGTCCGCCGGTGAAGGCACCGACAACATGAAGCGGATCGCCCAGGCCGTCCAGGAAGGCGCCAACGCCTACCTCACCCGCCAGTTCCGTACCCTCGCCATCTTCGCCGCGGTGGCATTCTTCGCCCTGCTCGCCCTGCCCGCCGACGACACCGCCGTCCGCATAGGCCGGTCGGTGTTCTTCCTCGTCGGAGCCGGTTTCTCGGCCACCGTGGGATATCTCGGCATGTCCCTGGCGGTGAAGGCCAACCTGCGCGTCGCCGCCGCGGCCCAGGAGACCGGTCGCGACCCGGCGATGAAGATCGGGTTCCGCACCGGCGCCACGGTCGGCATGCTGACCGTCGGCCTCGGGCTCCTCGGTGCCAGTGTCGTCGTGCTCCTCTTCAAGGACGAGGCCCCGCACGTGCTCGAGGGCTTCGGCTTCGGCGCTGCGCTGCTGGCCATGTTCATGCGCGTCGGTGGCGGCATCTTCACCAAGGCCGCCGACGTCGGGGCCGACCTGGTCGGCAAGGTGGAGAACAACATCCCCGAGGACGACCCGCGCAACGCGGCCACCATCGCCGACAACGTCGGCGACAACGTGGGCGACTGTGCCGGCATGGCCGCCGACCTCTTCGAGTCGTACGCCGTGACGCTGGTCGCCGCACTGATTCTCGGGTCGCAGGCATTCGGTGACCAGGGCCTGGTCTATCCACTGCTGATCCCCGCCGTCGGTGCGCTCACCGCCGTCCTCGGTGTCTACCTCTGCAAGCCGAAGGCCGGCGAGAACGGCCTGAGCACGATCAACCGGGCCTTCTACATCTCGGCCGCCGTGGGCGCCGTGGGCAGCGTGATCCTGTCCTACGTCTACCTGCCGAGCGACTTCGCCGACTTCAAGAACGCCACCGGCCTCGACATGGCCGACGCCTCCGGTGACCCGCGGCTGATCGCCTCGGCCGCGGTCGTGATCGGCATCGTGATGGCCGCCGGCATCCTCGCCCTGACCGGCTACTACACCGGCACCGAGCACCGTCCGGTCAAGGACGTCGGCAAGACGTCACTGACCGGCGCCGCCACCGTGATCCTCTCCGGGCTCTCGGTCGGCTTCGAGTCGGCGGTCTACACGACGCTCGTCATCGGCGCCGCGGTCTTCGGGGCGTTCCTCCTGGGCGGTGCCACCGTCACGGTGTCCTTGTTCGCGGTGGCACTGGCCGGGTGTGGTCTGCTCACCACGGTCGGTGTGATCGTGGCGATGGACACCTTCGGTCCGGTCTCCGACAACGCCCAGGGCATCGCGGAGATGTCCGGTGACGTCAGTGACGACGGCGCCCAGATCCTCACCGAGCTCGACGCGGTGGGCAACACCACCAAGGCGATCACCAAGGGCATCGCGATCGCGACCGCCGTGCTCGCTGCGACGGCGCTGTTCGGTTCCTACTCGACGTCGGTCGCCGAGTCCGTGGCCGACGCCGGCAAGCTCACCGACGGCGACGAGACGATGCTCAACTTCCTGGTCTACAACCCGGGGGTGCTGGTCGGGGTGCTCCTCGGTGCGGCCGTGGTCTTCCTGTTCTCCGGGCTGGCCATCAACGCGGTCGGCCGCGCGGCCGGGGCCGTCGTGTTCGAGGTCCGCCGGCAGTTCCGGGAGATCCCCGGGATCATGGAGGGCACCGGACGACCGGAGTACGGCCGGGTCGTCGACATCGTCACCAAGGACTCCCTGCGCGAGCTGGTCACGCCCGGCCTGCTCGCCGTGCTGGCACCCATTGCGGTCGGCTTCGGCCTCGGGGCCGCCTCGCTGGCCGGCTTCCTGGCCGGGGCGATCGGCACCGGCACGCTGATGGCGGTCTTCCTCGCCAACGCCGGTGGAGCCTGGGACAACGCCAAGAAGCTGGTCGAGGACGGCAACCACGGCGGCAAGGGATCCGACGCCCACGAGGCCACGATCATCGGTGACACCGTCGGTGACCCGTTCAAGGACACCGCCGGCCCGGCGATCAACCCGCTGATCAAGGTGATGAACCTGGTCTCCCTGCTCATCGCCAGCGCCGTGGTCTCGATGAGTGTCGGCGAGGACAAGAACGACGCCATGCGGATCACGATCGCCCTGGTCGCTGTCGCGATCATCGCGGTGGCGGTCTACATCGCCAAGCGGCGACCGATCGCGATCGGCGACGACGAGCCGGTCTCGGAGGTCTCGACCGGCGCCTGAGCGCACTGCTCGACGGACGGCACCGGGTCACAGCCACCAGCTGGCTGTGATCCGGTGCCGTCTTGTGCGTGGGTCGCGGTTCACTACGCTCGTGCCGTGAACCCCTCTGATCTTCCCGCCCGGCTCCGCGATGCACTCACCGCTGCGGACTACACCTATGACGGCGTCGCCGAGCTGCTCGGTACGACGGCGCACACAGCCCTCTCCCGCAACGAGACGGTGCCCGGGCTGCAGCGCACGAAGGGTGACTCGCCGCTCGAGGCGCTGACCCGGTTGTTCCTGCTCCAGGCGCCGGTGTCCGTCGCCGCGGCCGAACGGGCCCTGCCCGGCATGGTCGACCGGCTGACCACCGAGGGGATCCTGGAGCGCAGTGTCGGGGAGGTGGCCGCCAGGATGGACGTGCGCCCCTACGCCGAGGAGCAGCGGGACCTGTGGGTGGTCAGCGACCTGACCCCCGGGCTGGACGGCACGCCCAACAAGGTCGGCCCCGACCACGTGCTGGGCATCAGCTCGGCCTCCACGTCGTTGGCCCAGCTGACGATTCGCGAGAAGGTGGGCCGCTCGCTCGACCTCGGCACCGGGTGCGGCGTGCAGGCGCTCCACCTCGCCGCGCACTCGGACCAGGTGGTCGCGACCGACGTGAACCAGCGGGCGCTGTGGATGACCGGGTTCAACGTCGCCCTGAACGACGCCGGACCCGTCGACGTCCGTGACGGATCGTTCTTCGAACCGGTTCGTGGCGAGCAGTTCGACCTGATCTCCACCAACCCGCCGTTCGTGATCTCCCCGGCGACCGGGGAACGGCTCGTCTACCGCGACTCCGGGTTGCCCGGCGACCGCGTCGTCGAGGACATCGTGCGAGCCGCACCGGACCACCTCACACCCGGAGGCTGGTGCCAGGTCCTGGCCAACTGGGTGATCGACGAGGGACAGCCGTGGGACGAACGGTTGGCCGGCTGGATCCACGACAGCGACGCCTGGGTCGTCCAGCGCGAGGTGGTCGACCCGGCGACGTACGTCGAGCTGTGGCTCAAGGACGCCGGCCTGCAGGGGACTTCCGACTACGTCCGGCGCTACGACACGTGGCTGCAGTGGTTCGCCGAGCAGGGCATCGAGGGGGTCGGCTTCGGCTGGATCAACCTGCGGCGCACCGACGCCGAGCCGACGCTCCGGCTCGAGGACTGGCCCTTCGACGTGGAGCAGCCGATCGCCCCGACGATCCACGCGTGGGGGCAGGCGATCGACGTCCTCGCCGGTCTCGACGACGACGCCCTGCTGGCCGCGCGTCTGGTCGCGCGCACCGACGTGCAGCAGGAGACCGTGGGTGCGCCGGGTGCTGAGGACCCGCACACCGTGGTGCTGCGCCAGCAGCGCGGACTGCGCCGGGCCCGCCAGGCCGACACCGTCGAGGCCGCGCTGCTGGGCGCGTGTGACGGCGAGCTGTCCGTGGGCCAGATCCTGGACGCGCTGGGCAGCCTCCTCGAGGAGGAGACGGCCACCATGCGGTCGACGTACCTGCCGACCGTGCGCGAGCTGGTCGCCGAAGGCTTCCTGCTCGACTCCTGACCCGGACCCGGCGCCAGGACTCGTCCCAGGTTCCGGCGCGAGCCCGGTGTGATCGCCTAATGTGTGACCGTGTCCCAGCCTGCTTGGTATCCCGACCCCTCCGGCCAGCCCGGTTCGTTCCGCTACTGGGACGGCCAGTCCTGGAGCGCCGAGACCACGGCGAACCCGTACGACGCCCCGCCGGCGAGTGTCCAGCCGAGCGGCCCGCCCGCCCAACCGCAGGGCCAGCCCTACGGCGAGCAGCCGACGCAGCAGTTCCCCCAGCAACCCCACGATCCCCAGCAGGGCTGGGCGCAGCAGCAGGGCCAGCCCTACGGCCAGCAGCCGGCGCACCAGTGGTCGCCGATGCCCGCCCCCAACGGTGGCCCCGGGGGATCGGGGAAGAAGGGCGTCCTCGTCGCGGTGGCCGCGGTCGTCGTGGTCCTGCTCCTCGTGGGCGGTGGCATCGCCGCCTGGCTGACCATGGGCGACGACGACAGCGACGACAAGTCGGCCGACGACGAGTCGTCCCAGTCCAGCGAACCGACCGACGAGGCATCCTCCGCCACCAGCGAGCCGACCGATGAGTCCACCTCCTCGACGGACGCGCTGACTGATTGCCCGCAGGCGCTTCCGGCGGTGCACGCGCCCACACCGCCCGGCACCATCAAGTCCTTCGACCTGTCGGCCCCGGTTCCCGCGGGATACACCGCCGATGAGCAGGCCGACCAGGCAGCGGAGGCGTTCGCGTGGCTCCGGGACCCCCGGGGCGCATACGAGATCGTCGAGCAGTCGGGGGACGCGGGTTGGATATCGCTGCTCGTGGTCGGGAGCGTGGAGCGGTCCGACGGATACGGTTCCCTCGAGGCAGCGGCCCAGAGCGTGACCAACTGCATGGCCGGCTCCGAGGACATGTACACCGGCATGGCGGGAACAACGCCGAAGGGATCGGAGCAGATCACCGTCGACGGTCACAACGCCTGGCGCATCGACACCGAGATCCGCGTCGACGACCCCCGGGTCACCGTGGAGGGTGACCACGCGATCGTGGTCGCGGTGGAGGTCGACGACTCGGAGACCTACGCGATCTTCGCCGGCGTGGTTCCCCTGGGAGACCAGAAGCTGCTCGACCAGCTGGAGAAAGTGGTCGCCGGGATGACCGTCGCCTGACCCAGTGGCCGCGCCCCGGCCGGGGTGCCGCCCGACCGTGCGTCTCGCCGCAGGGCGGCGGGCGGTCAGCGTGTGATTGGCCGACGCGCTACCGTAAGCGGCCGAGAGACCCCGTCGCGTCCGACGGAGCCCCGCTGGAGCCCAGGAGGCCAAGAGTTCGTGGCACACAAGTTGGTGATCGTCGAGTCGCCCGCCAAGGCCCGCACCATTGCCGGGTACCTCGGCGACGGCTACGTCGTCGAGTCGTCCATCGGGCACATCCGCGACCTGCCGAACAATGCCGCCGACACTCCGGCGAAGATCAAGGACAAGCCGTGGGGGCGGCTGGCGGTGGACGTCGAGAACGGCTTCGAGCCCTACTACGTGGTCCCCAGGGACAAGAAGAGCCACATCACCAAGCTCAAGGGTCTCCTCAAGGACGCCGACGAGCTCTTCCTCGCCACCGATGAGGACCGGGAGGGAGAGGCGATCGCCTGGCACCTCCTCGACGAGCTCAAGCCCAAGAACATCCCCGTGAAGCGGATGGTCTTCCACGAGATCACCAAGGCCGCCATCCTGGCCGCCGTCGACAACCCGCGCGAGATCGCGATGGATCTCGTCGAGGCCCAGGAGACCCGTCGCATCCTCGACCGTCTCTACGGCTACGAGGTCTCCCCGGTGCTGTGGCGCAAGGTGATGAGCGGTCTGTCCGCCGGCCGCGTGCAGTCCGTGGCCACCCGCCTCGTGGTCGACCGCGAGAAGGAGCGGATCGCCTTCCGTGCGGCCTCCTACTGGGACATCGACGGCTCCTTCGACGCCGGCTCCGGCCACGATCCACGCATCTTCCCGGGGAAGCTGCAGACCATCGACGGCTCCCGCGTCGCCCGCGGTTCCGACTTCGCCGACGACGGCCAGCTGAAGCAGTCCAGCGTGGACAAGGCCGTGGTCCACCTCGACCGCAGTCGCGCCGAGGCCCTGGTCGCCGGCCTGCAGGACACGACGTACGACGTCCGCAGCGTCGAGTCGAAGCCCTACAAGCGCTCTCCCTATGCGCCGTTCCGCACCACCACGCTCCAGCAGGAGGCCAGCCGCAAGCTCGGCATGGGCGCCTCGGCCACCATGTCGGTGGCCCAGCGCCTCTACGAGAACGGCTTCATCACCTACATGCGCACCGACTCCACGACGCTGTCCGGCTCCGCGATCGGCGCGGCGCGCGACCAGGTCCGCGAGCTGTACGGCGCCGAGTACCTCCCGGACAAGCCGCGCGTCTACGCCTCGAAGGTGAAGAACGCGCAGGAGGCGCACGAGGCGATCCGTCCTGCCGGCGAACACTTCCGCACCCCGGCCCAGACCGGGCTGAGCGGCGAGCAGTTCCGCCTCTACGAGCTGATCTGGATGCGCACCGTCGCCTCGCAGATGAAGGACGCGGTCGGCCAGTCGGTCTCCATCCGTTACGGCGGCGCAGCCGCGACCGGCGAGGACGTCGTCTTCTCCTCGAGTGGCCGGGTGATCACCTTCCACGGCTTCCTGAAGGCCTACGTCGAGGGCACCGACGACAAGGCAGCCGCGCGTGACGACCAGGAGACCCGTCTGCCGAAGCTCGAGGAGGGCAACCGGGTCACGGCGGCCTCCCTCCAGGCACAGGGCCACGAGACCAAGCCACCGGCCCGCTTCACCGAGGCCACGCTGATCAAGGAGCTCGAGGAGCGTGAGATCGGCCGCCCGTCGACCTACGCCTCCATCATCGGCACGATCCTGAACCGAGGGTACGTCTACAAGAAGGGCACCGCTCTGGTGCCGGCCTGGCTGGCGTTCTCCGTGGTCCGGCTGCTGACCGACCACTTCACCCGTCTCATCTCCTACGAGTTCACCGCGGGGATGGAGGACATCCTCGACGAGATCGCTGCGGGCAACCGTGAGCGCGAGACCGAGCTGGCCGAGTTCTACTACGGCTCCGACAAGGTCGCCGGGCTGCACCGCCTGGTCAACGGACTCGGTGAGATCGACGCGAAGGCGCTGGCCACCTTCCCGGTCGCCGGCGAGGACAGCGGCATCGTGCTTCGCGTCGGCCGCTACGGGCCCTACCTCGAGGGGCCCGGCGACGACGGCACCCCGGCGGGCAAGCGCGCCAACGTGCCCGACGATCTGCCACCCGACGAGCTCACGCTCGAGAAGGCCAAGGAGCTGCTGGCCAACCCCGCCGGTGAGGAGACGATCCTCGGTGAGCACCCCGAGACCGGCCTGACCGTCGTGGCCAAGAACGGTCGCTACGGCCCCTACGTGACCGAGCTGCTGCCCGAGGACCCTTCGACAGGCTCAGGACAGGCGCGGAAGAAGAGCAAGGCCAAGCCCCGCACCGGGTCGCTGTTCAAGTCGATGAGCCTCGACACGATCACCCTCGACGACGCGGTGAAGCTGCTGTCGCTCCCGCGGGTGGTCGGTGAGGACGCCGAGGGCGTCGAGATCACCGCGCAGAACGGTCGCTACGGCCCCTACCTCAAGAAGGGCACCGACTCGCGCACCCTCACCTCAGAGGAGCAGCTGCTCAGCATCACGCTCGAGGAGGCGCTGGCGATCTATGCCCAGCCCAAGCAGCGGGGTCGTGCCGCAGCGGCGCCGCCGCTCAAGGAGCTCGGCCCCGACCCGGTGTCCGGGCAGCCGGTCGTGGTGAAGTCCGGCCGCTTCGGTGACTACGTGACCGACGGTGAATACAACGCCACGCTGCGCAAGGACGACACGGTCGAGGCGATCACGATCGAGCGGGCCGCCGAGCTGCTCGCGGAGCGTCGCGCCAAGGGGCCCGCGAAGAAGACAGCCAAGAAGGGCGCCAAGAAGACGGCGGCGAAGAAGTCGACGGCCAAGAAGTCGACGGCCAAGAAGACCGCGAAGAAGGCACCGGCGAAGAAGGCCACCAAGAAGACCGCAGCCAAGAAGTCCTGACCGACCGGCCACTCGAAGGTGGAGGCCCGGACCACTCGATCGGATCCGCGCTGAGCGGCGGTCGGTGCCTCCACCTAGGGTGTACGACGTGACGTCACCGGGCCGCTACTCAGACACGGGTGTCTTCGTCTGCTTCGAGGGCGGCGAGGGCGCCGGCAAGTCGACGCAGTCACGGGCCCTGCGGGACTGGCTCGAGGCCGAGGGCCATGGCGTCGTCCTCACCCACGAGCCCGGCGACACCGCGGTCGGGCAGAAGATCCGACAGATCGTGCTCGACCCGGCCACCGGTGAGCTGTCCCACCGCACGGAGGCCTTGCTCTACGCAGCAGACAAGGCCGAGCACATCGACACGGTGGTGGCCCCCGCCCTGGAGCGCCGCGAGGTGGTCATCACCGACCGCTACGTCGACTCGGCGTTGGCCTACCAGGGCGCAGGTCGTGACCTCGTCGTCGACGAGGTCGAGCAGGTCAACCGGTGGGCGACGCGCGACCTGCGTCCCCACCTGACCGTCGTGCTCGACCTCGCGCCCCAGCAGGGGCTGGGGCGCTTCGCCGAACGTGACCGCATCGAGGGGGAGTCCGACGAGTTCCACCTGCGGGTACGCGAGGCCTTCCTGCGGATGGCAGCGGCCAGCCCCGAGCACTACCTGGTGGTGGACGCGCGGCGACCGGTCGACGAGATCGCTGCCGCAGTCCGCGAGCGCCTTGCACCGCTCCTGACCCAGGCGGCCCGTCGATGACCGCCACCGTCTGGGACAACCTGGTCGGGCAGCGGCCGGTCATCAGCGCGCTCTCCGCCGCGGCCTCCGGCCACGGGATGAGCCAGGCGTTCCTGTTCACCGGTCCGCCGGGGTCGGGTCGCTCCAATGCCGCCGTGGCGTTTGCCGCGGCGTTGCAGTGCGAGAGCCCCACGGGTCCCGGGTGCGGGTCGTGCCACTCCTGCCACACCGTCCTGGCCGGCTCTCACGCGGATGTCTCCGTGATCCGCACCGAGAAGCTCTCCATCGGCGTCGAGGAGGTGCGCGACCTGGTGCGTCGTTCCGCCCTGGCGCCGGTCGGCCAACGCTGGCAGATCCTGGTCGTCGAAGACGCCGACCGCCTCACCGAGCAGGCCTGCAACGCGTTGCTCAAGGCCATCGAGGAACCCACCGACCGCACCGTGTGGATGCTGTGCACGCCCACCGTCGACGACGTGCTCCCGACGATCCGCTCCCGCTGCCGGCTGGTCACGTTGTCCACGCCGTCCACGCCCGACGTCACCGACTTCCTGGTGCGCAACGACGGGGTGCCCGAGGAGCTGGCCGCCCATGCCGCCCGCGCCAGCCAGGGCCACATCGGTCGAGCCCGTGCGCTGGCCAAGGACGAGGCCACCCGCGGCCGTCGAGAGGAAGTCGTCAAGATCCCGATCACCCTGACCTCCCTGGGCGCGTGCATGCGCTCGGCGAGCAACCTGCACCAGGTGGCCAAGGACGAGGCCGAGGCGATCACGGTGGAGCTCGACGTGAGGGAGAAGGCCGACCTCGACTCGTCCTACGGCGTGGTCGATCGCGGCCGCCGTCCGCGTGAGTACTCTCCCGCGCTCTCGGCCCTGGAGAAGGGCCAGAAGGCGCGTGCCAAGCGGCGCGTGCTCGACGTGATCGACCGTGGACTGATGGACCTGGTGTCCGTCTACCGCGATGCGATCGTGCTGGCGACCGGCGCCCTCACCGAGCTGGTCAACGAGGAACGACGCCACGAGCTGGAGCGGCTGGTGCGGGTCACGACGCCCGAGGAGAATCTCCGGCGCATCACCGCGGTCTTCACCGCACGCGAGCAGATGTTGGAGTTCAACGTGCCGCCGGCCCTGGCACTCGAGTCGATGATGGTGGCGCTGCAGCTGCCCGAGGGAGCCCGTCCATGAAGAAGTTGGTCGCACTGATCGCCCTGGTCGCCATGTTGCTGGCCGTCGCAGGCGTCGCCACCTGGCAGCTGACCAGTGTTGACGGTGACGAGCCCGACGCCAGCATGGGCAGGCCGGCCAGCACCGACGCGGCCACGCCGTCGGGTGAGGCGCGCACCGCGCCCGACCCGGCGCTGCAGTCCTTCTACGACCAGACCATCGCCTGGGAGCCCTGCGGCGCCAACGAGTGCGCGACCCTCGAGGTGCCTCTCGACTACGAGGACCCGGCCGGTTCCACGATCGAGCTCAACCTGCTCAAGCGCCCGGCGGACGACCCGTCCGCGAAGGTCGGGAACCTGGTGGTCAATCCCGGCGGCCCGGGCGCCCCCGGCACGTCGTACGCCGAGCAGGCCGACTTCGCGTTCGGCGACCCGCTCCGGTCCGCGTTCGACATCATCGGTTTCGACCCGCGGGGAACAGGCGAGAGCTCGCCGGTCGACTGCCTCTCCGACACCGACCTCGACGCCTACCTGGCCGAGGACCCCTCACCCGACACGAAGGCGGAGGTCCGCCACTTCCGCGACTGGAGCCTCAGGATGGGCAAGGGCTGCCAGCGGCTCAGCGGTGACGTGGCCGCCCATGTCTCGACGGTCGAGGCCGCTCGTGACATGGACGTGCTCCGGGCCGCGCTCGACGACGACAAGCTGACCTACTTCGGTGCGTCCTACGGCACCAAGCTCGGCGCCACCTACGCCGACCTGTTCCCCGAGCGTTCGGGTCGCCTCGTGCTCGACGGAGCGGTGGACGTGTCGCTGACCTCCAAGGAGCTGAGCCTGGGCCAGGCCGCCGGCTTCGAGCGGGCGCTGACGGCGTACGTCGATGACTGCCTCGCCGATGACTGCTACCTCGGCACGACCCGCAAGGAGGCCCTGGCCACCATCAAGGGGTTCCTGGACGAGGTTGACGCCGAGCCGATCGAGGTGGGCGACCGCGACCTCAAGATCGGCAACGCGTTCTACGGGATCGTGGTGACCCTCTACAACGACGAGTACTGGTCGATCCTCGACAGTGCCCTGGGCCATGCCCTGGAGGGTGACGCCACCGAGCTGCTGCGACTGGCTGACGTCTATGCCTCACGCAACGCGTCCGGCGGATATGACGACAACAGCTCCGAGGCGATCTGGGCGATCAACTGCCAGGACGACCCGACCTACACGCCTGTGGGCAAGATCCCCGCGACGTTCCCCGAGTTCCGCAAGGCGTCCCCGACGTTCGGTGACGTGTTCGCCTGGGGGATGGAAGGGTGCGAGGGCTACCTCGGGCCCAAGCCGGAGAAGCGGAAGCCGATCACTGCGCGGGGCGCCGACCCGTTGCTCGTGGTCGGCACCACGCGCGACCCGGCCACTCCCTACGAGTGGGCGGAGTCGCTGGCCAAGCAGCTCGGCCCGGCACTCCTGGTCACGCGTGACGGCGACGGGCACACCGGCTACAACATGGGAAGTGACTGCGTCGACGACATGATCGAGGGCTACCTCATCGAGGGCGACGTGCCCGACGGCGACGTCGACTGCAGCTGAGCGACGGTCTCGATGCTCGGTCGACGCTTGGCCTAGATCGGCTCGCAGATCTCCTGGATCCGTGCGGTGGCGAGCTCGATCATCAGCCGGGTCGCGGGCGAGAGCGTGGCCCGGTTGCGGTGCACGATGGCCAGGGTGTCGACCTGTCGTGGACGCAGCGCCACGAAGCCGGCCCGGGGGGCGAGCCGGGGCAGCAGCTGGTCGGCGACTCCGCGGGGGACGACGGAGTCGGCCAGCCCCATGCCGACGAGCTCGACTGCGGTCTCCACGTCCTCGACCTCGATGCGGGTCTGTGGGTTGAGACCGGTCTCGTGCAGCATCTGACGCAGCACGATGCGGGTCGAGTCGTTGGCCCGCCACGTGGTCTCCGCCATCACCAACGACGCCATCGCGAGGCCGTGGGCGGTCACCGGTGAGCGCAGCCGATCGGCGTTCGCACTGATGTAGACCAGCTCGTCATGGGCGACCGGGGTGACCGACATGCCTTCGCTGTGGACCTGGGGCACGGCGATCATGGCCGCCTCGATGCGGCCGCGACGAAGGTCGTCGTAGACGTCGGAGGAGTTCTGGCCGACGAGCTCGACACGGACGCCGGGGTGCCGCTCGAGCACGTCGGCGATCAACGCTGCCCCGGCATAGAGCCGGGCCGTGCCGAACATACCGAAGCGCACCGTGCCCGTCTCGAGGGCGGTGACGGCCTGGACGGCGCGTCGGGCCTCCTCGGCCGACTCGATGGTGCGCTCCGCGTGGGTGCGCAAGGTCTCGGCTGCAGCGGTCGGGACGACGCCGCGCCCAATGCGGGCGAACAGCTGGACGCCGAGGGTCTTCTCCAGGGAGCGGATCTGCTCCGAGATCGACGGTTGGGCATAACCGAGGTGCTCTGCGGCGGCCGTCAGGGAGCCCTGCTCGTAGACCGCCAGGAAGCACCGCAGCTGGTGCAACGAAAGCATAGGCACTCCCTATGGCAGACAGAGGAAAGCAAGGCTAGCACTATCGGTCGCGATGTCGGAGAATAGTAGTGCAAACATCAATCAGACCTTGAGGAGGTCACCATGTTCGTCAACCACTGCACCTCATGTGACAAGAAGATGCTGATCTTCCCGAGCCAGGTCACCGGCATGGCCCAGATCGACGGCGTCAACGCGATGACCTACACCTGCTGGTGTGGCAGCGAGCAGCTCTGGCACGACGGCGCCAAGGTCGGCCAGACCGAGCCGGCGCTCGCCGACATCTCCTGACCCGCCCCCCTTCCTGCCTCCGGCGCCCGGCTGATCAGCCGGGCGCCGGTGTGATTTCCGGGGGAGAAGGAGTGATTTCGCCGGACGCCACCACGCGCCGTATACTTCCCCGGGTTGCCCGGGCGCTGTCCCGGGCAGCACGCCGCCTTAGCTCAGTCGGTAGAGCGAATCACTCGTAATGATTAGGTCATCGGTTCGATTCCGATAGGCGGCTCCACGGAAACTGGCCCCCAACCTGCTGGACGCAGGCGAGGGGCCTTTTCGATGTCGCTCCTGCAAGCCGACGGGTCTGCGGCCGGGTCTGTGGTCTGAAGGCCGGCCAGGGCTGGCCCGGGTCAAAACGGAACGACGCTGGGCCGGCCGTGCGCTGCGCATGGCCGGCCCCTCGTCGCCATCCCCCCAGATGCGCCAAGTGGACTGTGAGCGTTCATGCTCGCATCTGCGGCGCGCCCTGTCCTCAGGATGAGAATTTCTCCCCGTGCTGTCTGGACAGCGGATTCCTTGCGGTCGACAGCTCGTGAAGAGGGACGCCCCGGTCGACGCGGCGTCGGCCCCGTGCCGTCGCCCCGATCCCGGAGCGAGGTTGGGTGCGTTCTGCCGGACGGACAGTCGAACCCTGATAACTTCCAGATCCGGGGAACTGCACCAGGAGGTCGGCCCATGGCACTCGTCGAGGACGGCGACCTCTTCGACCTCTCCACGTCCCTGGCCGGCTTGCTGCGGGCACCGGTGACCATCGAGGACCGCGACACCATCGTGATCGCCTACTCCGGTGGCGACCAAGACGTCGACCAGGCCCGGATCAGCACCATCCTGGGCAGGCAGGTGCCCGTTCACTACCGGGAGGCGATCGCGGCCACCGGTGTCTTCGAGAAGCTGCTGACCTCGGACGAGGTGATCACGCTCGACCTCCCCGAGGAGCACATGGTGGCGCGTGCCGTGGTCGCCGTACGCGATGACGGGCAGCTGATCGGCTCCATCTGGGCCGCCATCCCGGGCGGGCCGAGCCCCGACCAGGCGCAGATCCTCCGCGAGGCCGTGCCGCAGGTCGCCGCGCGCCTGCGCGCCGAGCGAGACCTCGCCGATCGAGGTCGTCGCGAGCGCACCGACCTGGTGACCACCCTGCTCGCCGGTGGAGACGCGGCGGACGAGATCGCCGCCGACCGGACGATGGCCGGGGAGTGGGTGGCGGTCTCGATCCGGGCTGCCACGCCCGAGGCGATCCGGCGCACGGTCGGACCGCTCACCCTGCACCTGTCAGCCGTTGCCCCCTCGGCCCTGTGTGCCGGGCACGACAGTGGAGTGCTCGGCGTGCTCCCGGCCGCCTCGGCGGTCCGGATCCTTGACGACTTCCTGCGCCGGTTCGGTGCCCGGGACCAGTTGGCGGTCGGCATCGGCACGCCGGCCGAGGCCGGCAACCTTGCCGAGTCGCGTGCCGTCGCCGACCAGGTCGCCGAGTCCCTGACCCGCCGCGGACGACGCGGTGTGGCGGCCACCCTGACCGACGTGTTTGCCGACGTGCTCGTCGACCGCCTCGACGGTTTCCTCAACCGGCACCGGGACTCCAGTCCCCTGACGCTCTTGCGTGAGCACGACCGGGTGCACGAGAGCGGGCTGGTCGATGCGGTTGGCGCCTTCCTCGACAGGGGCGAGGTCAGTGCAGCCGCCGAGGTGCTCGGGGTCCACCCCAACACGGTCCGCAACCGGCTTCGCCGAGCCCGCGAGTCGTGCGGGGTCGACGTGGCCGATCCGGCGACCCGGCTCGCGCTGATGATTGCCCTGCGCTCGGTCCGCTGAGTCGGTCGTCGGGCCGGGTTTCGAGACGGCCTCGTGCCTCGGCCTCCTCAACCACCGGAGACGTGCCTCGGCCTCCTCAACCACCGGCGCTCGGTCCGCTGAGTCGGTCGTCGGGCCGGGTTTCGAGACGGCCTCGTGCCTCGGCCTCCTCAACCACCGGCGCTCGGTCCGCTGAGTCGGTCGTCGGGCCGGGTTTCGAGACGGCCTCGTGCCTCGGCCTCCTCAACCACCGTGGGTGTTGGCCGATCGCACAAGGGGGAGCGCGGAAGCGTGGAGCTTCGGGCAGTGACCGGGGCCACGGGGAGGCCCAGACTTGGAGCATGGACACCTCTGTGGAGCACGTCGTCGTCGTGGGCGCGGGGATGGTGGGGCTCTCCACCGCATGGCACCTGCAGGAGCTCGGGGTCAGGGTCACCGTCGTCGACCGCGACGGCGTGGCTGCCGGTTCCTCGTGGGGCAATGCCGGTTGGCTCGCGCCCGCGCTGACGCTGCCGCTGCCCGAACCTGCCATCCTCAGGACAGGAGTCCTGGCCACGCTCAAGCCCGACTCCCCGGTCTACGTGCCGTTCCGCGCAGACCCGCGCCTGGTCCAGTTCCTGGTCGGCTTCGCCCGGCACTGCACGACTGACCACTGGAACACCGCGATCGAGGTCTTCAACCGGGCCAACGCCGGAGCCCTCGATGCCTACGCCGAGCTCACCGAGCACGACGGGCCGGGCCGCGTCGACGAGCCCACGCGGGCGGCGGAGCCGTTCCTGGCGGGCTTCGTCTCCGAAGCCGACCGCACCGTGCTGGAGGAGGAGTTCCGCCACGTGGCGCAGACCGGCGGGCTGACCGACTACGAGCTCCTCGACGCGCACGAGCTGCACGCCATGGAGCCCGCGCTCGGACCCGAGGTCACGCACGGCATCCGCCTCAACGGGCAGCGCTACATCAACCCGGGCCGCTTCGTGCACGCGCTGGCCGACGCCGTACGCGCGCGTGGCGGTGAGATCGTCGAGGGCTTCAGCGTCCGGACCGTCTCCCAGCGCGGGCGTCGGACCCTGGTCGCCGCCCAGGGGCGAGAGTCGATCGTGGCCGACGCGGTCGTGCTGGCCAACGGCAGCTGGATCAGTCAGCTGGCCCGGCCCCACGGCGTACGCCGGGTGGTCCAGGCCGGCCGCGGCTACAGCTTCACCGTGCACCCCGACCAGGTGCCGACCGGGCCGGTCTACTTCCCGACCCAGCGGGTGGCCTGCACCCCGCTCGGCAAGCCGGAGGAGGGCCTCCGGGTGGCCGGCATGATGGAGTTCCGCAGCCCCGACGAGCCGCTCGACGAGCGACGGATCACCGCGATCGTCGACGCCGCGAAGCCGATGTTCACCGGCGTCGACTGGTCGCAGCGGCACGACGAATGGGTCGGCTCGCGGCCCTGCACGACTGATGGGTTGCCGCTGGTCGGCGCGACGCGCTCCGACCGGGTCTTCGTCGCCGGTGGCCACGGCATGTGGGGCGTGGCCCTGGGTCCGCTGACCGGCAAGCTGTTGGCCGCGCGGATGGTGGGGTCACCCACGGACGACCAGCTCCTGGACGCCTTCGACCCGCTGCGCTGAGCCCCCGGCAGCATCCGACGCCGAGCCGGCACCCGGCTGAGACGGTGCAGTCGCGGAAGGCCGTGACGCCTAGAGTCGGGGGAGTGAACCTGCCCCAACTCACCGCCGACGCGGTCGACCGTGCCGCCGAGGTGCTCAGCCCGGTGATCCGGCGTACGCCGCTCGAGTTCAGCGCCCGCCTCTCGGAGGATGCCGGTGTCCCGATCCTGCTCAAGCGCGAGGACCAGCAGCTCGCCCGTTCCTACAAGCTGCGCGGCGCCCACCACCTGATCGCCGGACTCACCGAGGCCGAGCGGGCGCGCGGGGTGGTCTGTGCCAGCGCCGGGAACCACGGGCAGGGCGTCGCGCTCAGCTGTGCCAAGCTCGGCATCCGGGGTCGGGTGGTCGTGCCGCAGAACACCCCCCGACAGAAGCGTCAGCGCATCCTCGCGCTCGGCGAGGGGTGGGTCGAGCTGGTCACCACCGGAAGCTCGTACGACGAGGCGAGCGCCGCAGCGCACGCCGATGCGGAGTCGTCCGGCGCCATCTACGTGCACCCGTTCGACGATGCGCGCACGATCGTCGGTCAGGGGACGATCGCCCCGGAAGTGGTGGCGCAGGCCGAGCGGGCCGACTACCCCTTGGACACCGTGATCGTCCCCGTCGGTGGTGGCGGGCTCATCTCAGGCATCACGCTGTGGCTCCACGAGCGACGCCCCGACCTGCGCATCATCGGGGTCGAGCCCGAAGGCACCCCCAGCATGACCGCTGCCCTGGCCCACGGTGGTCCTGTGGCACTGGAGCGGATCGACACCTTCATCGACGGCGCGGCGGTCGGCCGGGTCGGTGACCTGACCTACCCGATCGTGCGCGACCTGGTCGACGAGGTGATCACCGTCCCCGAGGGCGCCGTGTGCACCGAGATGCTGGCGCTCTACCAGACCGAGGGCGTCATCGCCGAGCCTGCCGGTGCGCTCGCCAGCGCTGCGGCGCGGCGCATCGAGCCACGGGACGGAGCGATGGTGGCGATCGTCTCCGGCGGAAACAACGACGTCAGCCGCTACGCAGAGATCGTGGAGCGCTCCCTGCTCCACGAAGGCCTGCGCCACTACTTCCTGGTCACCTTCCCGCAGGAGCCCGGCGCCCTGCGCCACTTCCTCGACGACGTGCTCCTCGACGACGCCGACATCGTCGTGTTCGAGTACGTGAAGAAGAACAACCGGGAGACCGGCCCGGCGCTGGTCGGCATCGAGCTCGAGAACGCGGCCGACCTCGACGAGCTGATGTCCCGCATGCAGGCCAGCCCGCTGACGATCGAGCTGGTGCCCCCGGGTTCGCCGGTGTTCAGCTTCCTGCTCTGAGCGCGCGCGTCAGGCTTCTTCCTCAGGAAGATGGGGGTCGGCCAGGAGGTACTGGGTGAACCTGCCGTCGTGGCTCCGGTCGTGGGGCTTGACCGGCTCGGGGATCATCCGTCCCTCGGTGGCGTCCCAGAAGTGATCCACGGTCAGGCAGATTCGTCGGGCCACGCGACCCCGGACCCCGCGGTGCGGGACGAAGGGATGCGGTCGCGTGGGGGAGTGCAGCTCGGCGGCATACACCCGGTCGGCCAGGTCCGCGCAGAAGCCGTCGGAGGTGCTGTCCACCAACGCCTGGGCCATGCGCTCCTCGAGATCCATGAACACGTTGAAGCGTGAGTGCAGGTCGGACCAGATCTCGCTCCACGGACGATGGATCGCGTGGGCCTCGCCGTAGAGCTTGGCCTTGGTCTGCGCCATCGCCTGCTCGAGGTCGCGGCTGGCACGCGAGAAGTCGCGGGCGAGGTCGTGGCCGCCCGCGAGGTGTCGCTCGATGGCAGGCACGAGGACGGCGTTCGCGGCGGCGAGATGCCTGCTGGCGCTGGCCAGGAACGTGTCCGTCGCCGGGAAGACGTCTCGTGGCCTGGCCGGGGTCGGCCGCCTGAACTCGGCGACGGAGAGGCGTTCGTCGAGAACGTCGTGCGTTGCCCTGATGCTGTGCTGGAGCTTGTCGTGCATGGCCGTCATCTCCTGTGCTCCCCTCCAGTGTGCTCCCGGGTCGGGGGCACGGCAAGGAGCACAGGAGACCGGATCAGCCTTCTTCGAACTCGGCCTCTTCGAGGAACTCGGCGGCCACCTTCAGCAGCTGGACCGCGACCTCGGGGTCGAGGCCGGCCAGGGTGATCTTCAGGCCGAGGTCGGAGCTGGGGTCGAGCTCCCAGTCCTCGTCGTCATCCTGCTCCTGGGGCTGGCTGAAGTCGACGAGCTGCAGGTGGAGGCCGGGCTTGTCGGCGCCCATCGGCACGACGTGCAGGGCATCGGGGTCGCCGATGAATCGGGCGCCGACGCTCAGCGAGGCCTCGACTTGTTCTTCGTCACTCATGGATCCACCTTCACGGTCTCGAGGTTTGTTGTTCAGGAGATTTGTTGTTCAGGAGACTAGCCGCCACCAAACTAGATCGTGTTCTAGTCTGGCCCGATGCAGGTCGATGCCTTCCGTCCCGCGACGCTGGGACCAGTCCAGCTGCGCAATCGCATCATCAAGGCGGCCACGTTCGAGGGGCGGACCCCCTACGGCCTGGTCACTGATGACCTGATCGCCTTCCACCGCGAGCTGGCCGAGGGTGGTGTCGGGCTCACCACGGTGGCCTATCTCGCCGTCTCACCGGAGGGTCGCACCCACAAGCAGCAGATCGTCGTCGGCGGCTCGACCGCGCCCGGCCTGGCCCGGCTGGCGCAGGCCGTGCACGACGCAGGCGGTCGCATCTCCGGCCAGATCGGTCACGCCGGCCCCGTGGCCAACGGCCGCTCCAACGGAGCGCACGCGCTGGCCGCGAGCCCGATGCCGAGCCCGCTGTCGATGCAGATGATCCGCAGCGCGACGGCGCGCGACCTCGCCCGGATCACCCGTGCGTACGCCGCCACCGCGAGGACCCTGGTCGACGCCGGCTTCGACGTGCTCGAGATCCACATGAGCCACAGCTACCTGCTCTCGTCGTTCCTGGCTCCGGGGCTGAACCGTCGCAGGGACGGATGGGGCGGCTCCCTGGAGAACCGGTCCCGGCTGGCCAGGCAGATCGCCCGCGCCGTGCGCGAGGAGGTGGGTGACGCGGCGGCGGTGATCGGCAAGACCAGCCTCAGTGACGGCTTCCGAGGCGGGGTCACGCTGGCCGAGGGGGTCGAGCTCGCCCAGATGCTCGAGGCGGACCGGACCCTGGATGCCCTGCAGCTGAGCGGTGGCAGCTCCTTGATGAACCCGATGTACCTCTTCCGTGGAGGGGTGCCGCTGCGCGAGTTCGCGGCCGCGATGCCGCTGCCCGTGCGTCTGGGGATGCGCACGGTCGGCTCGAGGTTCCTGAAGGCCTACGACTTCGAGGAGGCCTACTTCCTCGACAAGGCGCTCGAGTTCCGCAAGGCGCTGACCATGTCCCTGGTGCTCCTGGGCGGGATCAACCGGCGCGCCACCATCGAGCGGGCGATGTCGCTCGGCTTCCAGTACGTCGCGATGGCCCGGGCCCTGCTCCACGAGCCGGATCTCGTCCGCCGGCTCGAGGACGAGCGGCGAGGCGTGGGGGCGTGCATCCACTGCAACCGGTGCATGCCCACGATCTACGACCCCGCAGGCACCCACTGCCCGGAGCTGGTCGACCTCCGTGGGTGAGCCCTGATCGCGGAGCAACCTTCCCAGGACCTAGAACGTGTTCTAGATTGATTGCCATGAGCACACCACCCCTGCGCGTCGTCGGCTGGTCCACCGGAACCGTCGGCCGGCACGTGATCGCCGGAATCGACCGTCACCCCGACCTGCAGCTCGTCGGGGTCTGGGTGTCGAGCCCGGAGAAGGACGGGCAGGATGCCGGTCGCCTGGCCGGACTCGACCGCGACCTGGGCATCACCGCCACCACCGACCGGGAGGCGCTCCTCGCCCTGAAGCCCGATGCGATCGTGCACACGGCGATGACCGACGACCGCATCTTCGAGTCGATCGAGGACCTGCAGGCGTTCGTCGCAGCCGGCATCAACGTGGTCTCCAGCGGACCCGTCCTGTTGCAGTACCCCTACGGCGCGCTCTGGGCGGACGCCCTCGAACAGCTCGAGAAGGCCTGCGCCGACGGCGCCGCCAGCCTCCACGTCAACGGCATCGACCCCGGCTTCGCCAACGACGTCCTCCCGCTCGTGATGACCTCCCTGTCCCAGCGCATCGACCAGGTCAGGGTCAGCGAGATCGCCGACTACTCGACCTACTACCAACCCGTGGTGATGCGCGACATCTTCGGCTTCGGCAAGCCCGTCGACGCCGACGACGTGATGCTGTGGCAGCCGGGAATCCTCAGCATGGGTTGGGGATCGGTGGTCCGTCAGATCGCCGCGGGGCTCGGGCTGACCCTCGACGAGCCGCTCACCGAGACCGTCGACCGCCGCCCCGCCGAGGTGGACACCAGGACGGTGAGCGTCGACATCGCCGCAGGCACCATGGGCGCGGTGAGGTTCCAGGTGATCGGACGGGTCGACGGCGAGGACAAGGTGATCCTCGAGCACGTCACGCGGACCGCGGAGGACCAGGTGCCCGAGTGGCCGACCCCGTCCGAGGGCGGCGGTTGCTATCGCGTCGAGATCACCGGCCAGCCGATGATGAAGGTCGACTTCACCCATCGGGGGGAGGACGGCGACCACAACGTCTCGGGCATGGTCACCACCGCCCAACGACTGGTGAACTCGGTCTCCTCCGTCGTCGCCGCCAAGCCCGGGATCGTCACCGCGCTCGACCTCTTCCACGTGACCGGCAAGGGCCTGGTCTCGTGAGCATCCTCGACCGGTTCTCGGTCGCCGACCACGCTGCCGTGGTCACCGGCGCCGGCCGCGGGATCGGCGCAGCCACCGCGATCGCCCTGGCCGAGGCCGGCGCCGACGTCCTCATCTCTGCTCGGCACACCGACCAGCTCGAAGCGGTCGCCGAGCAGGTCCGCAGCATCGGCCGGCGAGCGCTCGTGGTGCCGGCGGACCTGACGGACACCGACGCGGCCGCCGGCCTCGCGCAGGCGGCGTACGACGAGTTCGGGCGCCTCGACATCGTGGTCAACAACGTGGGCGGCACCATCCCGAACGCCTTCCTGGACACGGATGTGGACTACCTGGAGGAGTCGTTCCACTTCAACGTCAGCACCGCCCACGCGCTGACCCGGGCAGCGGTGCCGCTGATGCTCGAAGCTCCCGGCGGGCAGCAGTCGATCGTCAGCATCAGCTCCATGATGGGCCGCACGGCGGGTCGCGGCTACCTCGCCTACGGCACGGCGAAGGCGGCACTGGCCCACTGGACCAGGCTCGCCGCCACCGACCTCTCCCCGCGGATCAGGGTCAACGGGATCTTCGTGGGATCGGTGATGACCAGCGCGCTCGAGTTCGTCGCCGGCGTCCCGGAGATGATGGACCAGCTGGAGACCAGGACGCCGCTGGGCCGCGTGGGGGAGGCGGAGGACGTCGCCGCGGGAGTGCTCTACCTGGCTTCGCGGGCCGGGCAGTACGTCACCGGCAAGCTCCTCGAGATCGACGGAGGCATCCAGCAGCCCAACCTCGATCTCGGGCTGCCGGACCTGGGGCTGCCGGATCCCGGTGTGCCGGACCTGGGGCTGCCGGGTCCCGGTGTGCCGGACCTCACCTGATGTGACCGGCGAGTACATGCCATGGTGAGTGGATGACTGACTGGACGGAGCCCGGCGCCTACGAGGTCGCACCCGGCGTGCACCGCATTCCGCTGCCGCTGCCGATGGACGGGCTGCGCGCGGTCAACGTCTATGCCATCGACAACGGTGACGGACTGACCCTGGTCGACGGTGGCTGGGCGATCGAGGAGGCCCGCACGCTCCTGGAGTCGTCGCTGGCCAGCATCGACCGCAAGGTCTCCGACATCACCTCCTTCCTGGTCACCCACGTGCACCGGGACCACTACACGCAGGCCGTGACCGTCCGGCGTGAGTTCGGCTCCCACGTCTCGCTCGGCATCGGTGACAAGCCGACGCTCGACCTGATCCACGCGACCGACGTCGACGAGAACCCGTACGTCCCGATGCTGCGGCTGGCCGGCGCCCCCGACGTGGCGAAGGAGTGGGCGGACTTCACCGCCGACTCCACGCCGGACCTGTCCATCTGGGAGTACCCCGACACCTGGCTCGAGGACGATCACCAGCTCACGGTGGGGTCGCGGACCATCGACGCGGTCTCGACCCCGGGACACACCCAGGGCCACTTCGTCTTCGCCGACGTCGCCGACGGCCTCCTCTTCGCGGGCGACCACGTGCTGCCCACCATCACGCCGTCCATCGGCTTCGAACCGGTGCTCGCCGACCAGCCGCTGCGCGACTTCCTGGAGTCGTTGGCGAAGGTGCGCGCGATGCCCGACCTGCAGCTGTTGCCGGCCCACGGCGCGGTGACCGCGTCCAGCCACGCCCGCGTCGACGAGCTGATCGCCTTCCACGACCACCGCCTCGACCTGTGTCGGGCCGCGATCTCCGACAACCCGGGCACGTCGTACGACGTGGCGCAGCAGCTCCCGTGGACCAAGCGCGACCGCAAGCTCTCCGAGATGGACGTCTTCAACACGGCGCTGGCCACGCTGGAGACACGGGCACACCTCGAGCTGCTGGTCGCCCGCGGCGAGATGACCCGGGCCACCATCGACGGGGCCCGCGTCTACTCCATGTGAGACCTGGTTGTCACAGACCCGCGGCGGCCGGTGTCTTCATGCCGAACGGGCTCCACAGGCCGGAGCCCCAGGCAGAGGAGGCATCATGCCCAGCAACTTCCGGATCCCCAAGGCGCGTCTCGACGGCATCTACGGCCGCATGCTGGCGGCGTACGCGAGGCGAACCTACGGCGAGATCCCCGACTTCGCCTACGTGCTCTTCCACCACAAGCCGCTCACCAAGGCGCTGCTCTCGTTCGAGGGAAAGGTGGCCAGGCTGAACGCTCTGGACGCGAACCTCAAGTCGTACGCCGTGATGGCGACCGCGGCGAAGATCGGGTGCAGCTGGTGCATGGACTTCGGCTACTTCATGGCCCACAACGACGGGCTGGACGAGAAGAAGCTGCGCCAGGTCCCGGTCTGGCGCGACAGCGACGTGTTCACGCCGCTCGAGCGCGACGTGCTGGCCTACGCGGAGGCGATGACCGCGACGCCGCCCGAGGTCGACGACGAGATGGTGGCCGGGCTGCACCGCCAGCTCGGGGCCGAGGCGATCGTCGAGCTGACCGAGATGATCTCGATCGAGAACCTGCGCTCGCGGACCAACGCGGCGATGGGGCTGGCCTCGCAGGGTTACGCCGACAGCTGCGAACTGGCACCGTTGGCCCAGTGAGGACACCGTGATCGATCCCTTCGTCGAGCACCGCAACCTGCTGTTCACCGTCGCCTACGAGATGTTGTCGTCGGCAGCGGACGCGGAGGACGTGGTGCAGGAGACCTGGCTGCGCTGGGCCGACGTCGACCAGTCGGAGGTGCGTGATCCGCGTGCCTACCTGGTGCGCATCGTCACCCGCCAGGCCCTCAACCGGATGCGCACGCTCGAGCGACGCCGGGAGACCTATGTCGGACCGTGGCTGCCGGAGCCCCTGTTCACGACGTCGGACGTGGCCGACGACGTCGAGCTGGCCGACTCGGTCTCGACCGCGATGCTGATGGTGCTCGAGACGCTGAGACCGACCGAACGCGCGGTCTTCGTCCTGCGGGAGGTCTTCGGCTTCGAGTACGCCGAGATCGCGGCCGCCGTCGACAAGTCGGAGCCGGCGGTGCGCCAGATCGCCAGTCGGGCGGGCAAGCACGTGCAGGCGCGCCGCCCCCGCGTGACGCCGTCCGACGACACCGACGCGGTGCTGGAACGCTTCCTCACAGCCGCCGGCGGGGGCGACCTCCAGGCCCTGATGGACGTCCTGGCGCCCGACGTCGTGATGTTCAGCGACGGTGGCGGGCTCAAGCAGGCGGCGTTGCGCCCGATCACCGGTCGCGACAAGGTGCTGCGCTGGCTGGCCGGAGTGCTGGGCAAGGACCAGGGGGAGGTGTCGGTGGACACCGCGGTCGTCAACGGCCAGCCCGCGGTCCGGTTCTTCCTCGACGGGGTGCTCGACGTGGTCGGCACCGTGCGCTTCGAGGCCGGGCTGGTGACGCAGATGTACCTGGTCCGCAACCCGCAGAAGCTGACCCGGGCCGTCGGGGACGGCGTACGCCTCTCCCGTTGAGGGCGCCCGGCTGCCGCTGTGCTCCGGGCACGTGTGGGGTGGCGGTGGCGCAACGGGTCACCGCGTGCGGAGCGACCGTGGCCCCGCGTTGCTCGACACGCGCGGGGACCGGGTAGCGTGGGAGGTCAACAGACAGGGGAGCCCTCCGGCCAGCGAGCCGGGGAGCTGAGAGTGCCACCGGCGAGACGCGCCGGGAAGCAGACCCTCATGACCTGATCCGGTTAGCACCGGCGAAGGGAGTCGGACTCCATGCATTCCGTCGCGCGCACCGTGGCTGCCATCACCGTGACGATCACGATGGCGGGCGCCGCCTCGTGCTCGTTGCTCGGGGAGGGCGGGGGCGACGAGACCAGCCGCTCGTCCGCCGACCCCTCGGCGTCCATCGAGGGCACCACCATCACGCTCGTCGCCCACGACACCTTCGCCTCGGACTTCCCGAAGAAGCTGGTCAGGCAGTTCGAGCAGGAGACCGGGGCGACCCTGCGGATCCGCGCTGGTGGCGACGCCGGGAAGCTGACTACGTCCTTGGCGTTGGACCAGCAGAACCCGGTCGGCGACGTGGCCTTCGGCGTCGACAACACCTTCGCCTCCCGGGCGGTCGACGAGGGCGTCTTCGCGACCTACGCCGCGGACCTTCCCTCCGGTGCCGACGAGCTGCAGCTCGACGGCGACGGTGCCGACAGGCTTGCCCCGATCGACCAGGCGTCCGTGTGCGTCAACGTCGACACCGCCTGGTTCGACGAGAAGGGCCTCGAGCCGCCGGCGTCGCTCGACGACCTCACCGAACCTGCCTACCAGGACCTGCTCGTGGCCCCGGGCGCCTCCACGAGCTCGCCCGGCCTGGCCTTCCTGCTGGCCACCATCGGCGAGTACGGCGACGACTGGACCGGCTACTGGAAGGACCTGATCGCCAACGGCGTCGACCTGACCGAGGGATGGACCGACGCCTACTACGGCGGCTTCACCGCGGCCAGCAAGGGCGATCGACCGATCGTGGTCTCCTACGACACCTCACCGGCGTTCACCATCGACGACAAGACCGGTGAGTCGACCACCAGGGCGTTGCTCGACACCTGCTTCCGCCAGGTCGAGTACGCCGGCGTGCTCGAGAACGCGAAGAACCCAGCCGGTGGCCGGGCGGTCATCGACTGGTTGCTGAGCCCCGAGGTGCAGGCGGCCCTGCCCGACAGCCTCTACGTCTTCCCGGTCGACGACTCGGTCCAGCTTCCGCAGGCCTGGGCGAAGTTCGCCGAGAAGCCGACCGAGCCGATCGAGGTCTCCGCCGACGACATCGCCGACCACCGCAGCGAGTGGCTCACCGAGTGGACCGACATCATCAGCCGATGACTCCGGGCCACCCGTGAAGCGACTCCTGACCCTTGCCGGGCTGGCGTTCCTGCCAGTCCTGGTGCTCGGTGTCTTCTTCGTGCTGCCGGTCTCGGGGATGCTCGGTGAGGGCCTCTGGTCGGACGGTCGCCTCACCCCGGGTGCAGCCTGGGAGGTGCTCCGGCGCCCGCGCGTGCTGCGGGTGCTGTGGTTCACGGTCTGGTCGGCCAGCGCGGCCACCGTGGTCACGCTGCTGCTGGGCATCCCGACGGCCCACGTCCTCCACCGGCTTCGCCTTCCCGGACGCCGCCTCCTGCGGGCCGCCTTCCTGGTGCCGTTCGTGCTGCCCACGGTCGTGGTCGGCATCGCCTTCGAACAGCTCGTCCGCCTCCCGGCCCTGGCGCCCCTCGACCTCGACGGCTCACCGGTCACGATCATCGCCGCGATGGTGTTCTTCAACCTGGCGGTCGTCGTCCGCACCGTCGGCTCGGCGTGGGAGGCCCTCGACCCGCGCCCCGGTGAGGCCGCCGCCGCGCTCGGTGCCTCGCCGTGGCAGGTCTTCACGACCGCCACCCTCCCGGCGCTGCGTGGCTCGATCGTGTCCGCGGCCAGTGTGGTGTTCCTCTTCTGCTCGACCGCGTTCGGCGTGGTGCTGGTGCTCGGCGGACTCCGCTACGCCACCGTGGAGACGGAGATCTACCTGCTCACCACCAACCTCTTCGACCTGCCGGGCGCGGCTGCGCTGTGCCTCCTGCAGCTGGTGGTGGTCACCGTGCTGCTCGCCCTGGCACACCGGGCGCGCTCGGCGCCGGCGCCGGTCGCGCGGCGTGCGGTTCCTCCCGCCCGGGTCACGGCGTACGACGTCCCCGCGCTGTCGCTGGCCGCGGCCGGGCTGCTGCTGGTCGCGGTGCCGATCGGCACGCTGGTCGTGGGCGCTCTGCGGGTCGACGGCGCGTGGAGCCTCGCCAACTTCCGTGCCCTGGACTCCGCCGGCACCGGCTCGTTGGTCGACGTCAGTGTCACCGAGGCCCTGCTCAACTCGCTGCGCACGGCCGTGGACGCGACATGGATCTCGCTGCTGATCGGTGGGCTGGTCGCCGTGATCGTCACCCGTCGCTCGCACTCGCCGGCCGAGCGTCGCCTCCGCGGCCTGCTGGACGGCTTCTTCATGCTGCCGCTGGGCATCTCCGCGGTGACCCTGGGCTTCGGCTTCATGATCACCCTGGACCATCCGCCGGTCGACTTCCGTGAGTCGCCGATGCTCGTCCCGATGGCGCAGGCCCTGGTCGCCATGCCGCTGGTGGTGCGCACGCTGGTGCCGGTGCTGGCCGGCATCGACGACCGGCAGCGCCAGGCGGCGTACTCCCTGGGCGCCTCACCCCTGCGAGCGCTGTGCACCGTCGACCTGGCCGTGGTGTGGAAGCCGTTGCTGGCCGCCGCCGGCTTCGCGTTCGCGATCTCGCTGGGAGAGTTCGGCGCGACCTCCTTCCTGGCCCGCATCGACCACCCCACGCTCCCGGTGCTGATCTATCGGCTGCTCGGCACGCCGGGAACGCACAACTACGGCATGGCGTTGGCTGCCTCCGTCGTCCTCGCCCTCGCCACGGCGACGGTGATGTTCGTGGTCGAGCGGCTGCGGGTGCCCGGAGTGGGAGGGTTCTGACATGTTGGTGCTCGAGAACGTCCGCGTGGCCTACGGCCGGAACCTTGCCGTGGACGACGTCACGCTGGAGCTGCCCCGCGGCCAGGTGCTCGCGGTCCTCGGGCCGTCCGGCTGTGGCAAGTCGACACTGCTGAGGGCCGTGGCGGGCCTCGAGCGGTTGAGCGCCGGCACGATCTCGTACGACGGCGCCGACCTGGCCGGCGTACCCACGCACAAGCGTGGCTTTGCGTTGATGTTCCAGGACGGTCAGCTGTTCGGCCACCGGAGTGTGGGTGACAACGTGGCGTACCCGTTGCGGATCCGGCACCGTTCCCGCAGCCAGACCAGCCGGCGGGTCGAGGAGCTGCTCGAGCTGGTCGGCCTGGCCGGCTTCGCGGATCGCCAGCCGGCCACGCTCTCCGGCGGCGAGCGGCAACGAGTGGCCCTGGCCCGCGCACTGGCCGTCGAGCCTCGGCTCCTGCTGCTCGACGAACCGCTGAGCGCGCTCGACAGGTCACTGCGCGAACGCCTCGCCGTCGACCTGCGCGAGATCCTCACCCGGGCCGGCACCACGGCCCTGCTGGTCACCCACGACCACGAGGAGGCCTTCGCCGTCGCTGATCGGATGGCGCTGATGCGTGCCGGGCGACTGGTCCAGGAGGGTGCGCTGGTCGACGTGTGGGAGCACCCCGTCGATGCCGAGGCGGCGAAGTTCCTCGGTTACCCCACGGTCCTCTCGGGTGAGGCCGCGCGGGTGATCCTCCACGCCGCGGGGCTCGACTCCGCCGGCCAGGTCGCGCTGCGACGCTCGGCGCTCCGGGTCCGCGAGCAGGGCCCGCTGTCCGGCTCGGTGCTGGCCTCACGGGTCACCCCGGACGCCGTACGCCTCGAGGTCGACGTGCCTGGCGTCGGTGTGGTGGCGGCTGTCACATCCGAGGGCGTCGCGGCGCCGGGGCCCGGCGCGACCGTGCGACTGGAGGTTGCTCGGGACCGTCTGGCGGTCGTGCCAGAGGCTGGGCCACGCCCACGGTTCCCCTAGACTGCGCCTGTGTATCGCCGTGCCTATGTCCTCCTGATCGGAGTCGCCTCGTTGATGGGGCTGCTCGCGATCCTCGTGACGGTCAGTGTCGACCAGAAGGTCGTGGACCCTGAGGGCTTCCTCGGTCCCTCTTGGTTGCGACTGCCGCTGCTGGTCTTCGGCGCGCTCCTCCTCGACATGCTGCCGCGCACGCTGTGGCTGTCGAAGATGCACCCGAAGAAGATGTGGCCGATCGTGGTCGAGCGGTGGCACTCGCACTGGAACCGGGAGCGCCTCACCCTCGTGGTGATGGGGCTGGTCTGCTTCTACATCACCTATGTCAGCTACCGGAACCTGAAGTCCGCGCTGCCGACGGTCCTCGGGGTCGACTACAAGTTCGACCGCCCGCTCCACCTGCTCGACCAGGCGATCTTCCTGGGCCACGAACCGGCCGTCGTGCTGCACAACGTGCTCGGCACCGGCATCACCGCACACTTCCTGTCGTTGATCTACCTGTGGTTCCTGCCCATGGTCCCGCTGGTCCTGACCGCGTGGCTGATCTGGTCGAAGAACCTCAGCTACGGCTACTGGTTCGCCACGTCCCAGTGCCTGGCCTGGAGCCTCGGCACGGCGTCGTACTACCTCCTGCCCACGCTCGGCCCGGGCTTCGAGTACCCCTGGCTCTACAAGAACCTCGACAACACCGGGGCCAGCAACCTGATGGAGGCGCTCTCCTACGGTCGCGTGCGCGTCTACTGGTCCGGGCTCGACGGCGCCGTCCAGTCGGTGGCCGGGTTCGCCAGCCTGCACTGTGCGATCACGCTGCTCGTCGCGCTGATGGCGCAGTACACGATCCGGGTGCGCTGGGTGCACTGGCTGCTGTGGATCAACTTCGGGATCACGATCGTGGCCACCCTCTACTTCGGCTGGCACTACATCGCCGACGACGTGGCCGGCATCGCGATTGCGGTGATCTCGTTCTACGTCGGGGGCCTGGCCTCCGGGCAGAAGTTCGACAGACATGGGCTCGCCAGTCATCCGACGACGACGACCTCCCAGATCCCCATCGACCGGGATTGATCGCTCGCACCCCCTCTCCAGTTCCAATCTCCTCGATAGTCCCTAACGCCTGGCAGCCCGACCGCGCCATTTCGGATGCCAAGCGGTAGGGACTATCGGTGATTTTTGGGGGGTCAACCTGAATGACATGGTTGTAGTTCAAGAATTACATGGATGTGGTTTGTCAAGCCGACACGCCGAGGATTTCGAGAAAACCTGTGAAAAGTGTTTCCTTTGTGACTTGTGAGCACTAGCGTGCTCAAAGTGCCTCGGGCGATGGGGAAGTCGCCCGAGGTCTCCAGACGACAAAGGGGACTTGATCTCGTGCGACGCACCACTCGACGCACCATTCATGGGCGCCCGCTGCTCGCGGCCCTCGCCGGGCTGCTGGCGCTGACCCTCACCGTGCCGGCGGCAGTGGCCGATCCCGACGGAGACACCCCGTCCCAGGCTGAGGTCGACGCCGCCGAGGATGCCGCCCACGACGCCGAGCGTGACGTCGCCGCGGTCCAGGCGGACCTGGTGATGGCCAACCAGAGCCTGCAGGACGCCAGTGTCGAGGCGGCGCAGGCGTCGGAGGCCTACAACGCAGCTCGCTGGAAGCTGCAGCAGGCGAAGAAGGCTGCCGCGGCGGCCGACGCCCGGGCGGACTCCGCAGCGAAGGGGCTCGAGACGCAGGAGGCCTCCTACAACGAGATGCTCGCGGCCACCTACGAGCTGTCTCCCGACCTCACCGCGATGTCGAAGGTCGTCACCGAGGACGGCACCACCTCGATGGTCGACAGCGCCAACACGGTCTACAACATCAACGCCTCGATGGGCGACATCACCGCGCGCTACGAAGCAGCCCGCACCGTCGCCGACATCACGGCCGACGAGGCCGACGACGCCCACGACGACGCGGCGGACCTCGCCGCCGATGCGGAGACGGCACGGCGTACGGCGGAGCAGCAGGAGCAGGCCGCGCTCTCCAGGGCCACGTCCGTGGCGGCCCAGAAGGACGATCTGATCGCCGAGCTGGCCGACCTGCAGGACATCTCGGTGAGCCTGGCCAGCGAGCGCCAGTCCGCGCTCGAGCGGGCCGCGCAGGAACGCGCAGCCCGAGCGGCCCAGGCAGCCCAGGAGGAGCAGGACCCGGTCGTCCCGGCCGCCGATCCGACCACCGCCACCGACCCGTCCGACGAGCCCGCGTCCGCCGACGACCCCGCCACCACTCCCGCCCCCGACCCGCAACCGGACCCCGAGCCGTCCCCGGACCCGCAGCCGGCCCCCGAGCCGGCGCCGGCGCCGGACCCGACGCCTCCGCCGTCCTCCTCCGGGGCGCAGCGCGCGATCGACTTCGCCCGGGCCCAGATCGGCGAGCCCTACCGCTGGGCCGCAGCCGGCCCCAACGCGTGGGACTGCTCAGGCCTGACGATGAAGGCGTGGCAGTCGGGCGGGACGTACCTCCCGCACTACTCGGTCGGGCAGTACGGCGCCTCGACGCCGATCCGCTCCTCGCAGCTCAAGCCGGGTGACCTGGTCTTCTGGGGCTCGTCCAGCAGCCCCTCCTCGATCTATCACGTTGCGCTGTACGTCGGGAATGGTCAGATGATCCACGCACCTCGCACCGGCCGGGACGTCACCCAGGAGTCGATGTACTACTGGATCCCACCGAACTTCTTCGCGCGTCCCTGACGCGTCAGGAGCCCGCCGGGGCAGGTGCCGCCGGTTCAGGTGCCTCCGGGCGGACATGACGCACCGGTACGGTGACGACATGGCCACCGAGACGCCCACGACAGACAACCCCGCCCTCGAGGACGAAGAGGTCGGCTACACCCAGCCACAGGTCGACGTCGCCGAGCTGACCCGCCTGCTCGACGGGAAGTACGCCGAGGTCAGGTCCCTCGTCCGCAAGAACCTCGCGCAGAACGCCGGCATCCTCGAAGAGGCAGAGACCCTGACGCGCGACGAGTTCCGCGACCGGGTCAAGGAGGTCGTGGTCGAGGTGGCCGCGACCGGCCAGACCGGGGTCGGCTTCCCCAGCGAGTACGGCGGCTCCGACGACATCGGCGCCTCCGTGGCGGCCTTCGAGACGATGGCGTTCGGCGACCTGTCGGTGCTGGTCAAGATCGGCGTCCAGTTCGGCCTCTTCGGTGGCGCGATCCAACAGCTCGGCAGCAAGCACCACCACGACGCCTACCTCGCCGACACGATCAGCGGCAGGCTGATGGGTTGCTTCGCGATGACCGAGGCCGGCCACGGGTCGAACGTCCAGGCGCTCGGCACCGTGGCGACGTACGACGTGGAGACGCAGGATTTCGTCATCACCACGGGCGACCCGTCGGCCCACAAGGACTACATCGGCAATGCCGCCCGGCATGCCGAGATGGCCGTCGTGTTCGCCCAGCTCGAGATCGGCGGCACGTCCGAGGGCGTGCACGCCTTCCTGGTGCCCATCCGCGTCGACGGCGAGCCCGCCCCCGGCGTACGCATCGAGGACTGCGGCCGCAAGATGGGGCTCAACGGGGTCGACAACGGGCGCCTGTGGTTCGACGGTGTCCGGGTGCCGCGGACGGCACTGCTCAACCGCTTCGCCGACGTCACGCCCACCGGCGTCTACGAGTCGCCGATCGAGAACCCCGACAAGCGGTTCTTCACCATGCTCGGCACCCTCGTCCTCGGCCGGGTCTCCGTCGGTGGCGCCGGGATCAACGCCTCCAAGCTGGCCCTGGCGATCGCGGTGAAGTACGCCGTGCGCCGCCGCCAGTTCGAGACGTCGAAGGACGCCCCCGAGGAGCTGCTCCTCGACTACGGCCAGCACCAGCGCCGGCTGTTCCCGTTGTTGGCACGCACCTACGCGCTGCACTTCGCCCAGGAAGTGCTGGCCAGTCGCCTGCACGACGTCTTCTCCGGAGCGGACGACGACGAGACCGCCCGTCGTGCCCTCGAGTCACGCGCAGCCGGCACCAAGGCGCTGGGCACCTGGCACGCCACCCGGGCCATCCAGGAGTGCCGCGAGGCCTGCGGTGGTGCCGGCTACATCTCGAAGAACCGGTTCGACGCCCTCAAGGCGGACACCGACGTGTTCACCACGTTCGAGGGCGACAACCACGTCCTGCTGCAGCTGGTCGCGAAGGGCTTGCTGACCGGCTATGCCAGCGACTTCTCCGACCTCGACCAGCTGGGCATGGTGAAGTTCGTGGCCAGCACCGCGGTCGAGACGGTGCTGGAGCGCACCAATGTGCACAAGCTCCTCGAGCGGGTGAAGGACCTCCTGCCCGGCGGGGACGAGTGGGACCAGGAGGCCGGCCTGCTCGACCCGCACTTCCAGCAGGCGATGTTCCGCTTCCGCGAGGAGCACATGCTCAGCGGTGTCGCTCGTCGCCTCAAGCGCGGTGTGGACTCCGGCATGGAGGCCGGCGAGGTCTTCTCACGCGTGCAGGACCACGTCATCGACACGGCCCGCGCCCACGTGGAGTCGCTGGTTCTCGACGCGTTCGTCGAGAAGGTCGCCGAGATGCCCGACGGTGACAACAAGGTCGCCCTCGGGCTGATGGTCGACCTCTTTGCGCTCACCACGATCGAGGCCGACCGGGCCTGGTTCATGGAGCACGGCCGGCTCACCAGCCAGCGTTCGAAGGCCATCTCCCGCGAGATCAACGCCCTGTGCCGCAAGGTGCGCCCGATCGCGGTCGACCTCGTCGACGCGTTCGGCATCCCGGCCGAGGTGATGCGCGCCGAGGAGCTCCTCACCTGGGGCGACTGACCACGAAATGACAGGAGCGCGTCAAGGGCCCATGCCCGCGACGCGCTCCTTCGTGTCAGTGGTGGCTCAGTGCCCCGACTTCTTCGCCCGCTCGAACGAGGCCTTGATCTCGGCCTCGGCCTCGGTGCGGCCGACCCACTCGGCTCCTTCGACGGACTTGCCCGGCTCGAGGTCCTTGTAGACCTCGAAGAAGTGCTGGATCTCGAGGCGGTCGAACTTCGAGACGTGGTTGATGTCGCGCAGGTGCTCGAGGCGCGGGTCGTGCGTCGGGACGCACAGAACCTTGTCGTCGCCGCCGGCCTCGTCGGTCATCCGGAACATGCCGATCGCGCGGCACTTGATGATGCAGCCGGGGAACGTCGGGGCCTGCAGGATGACCAGCGCGTCGAGCGGGTCGCCGTCCTGGCCGAGGGTGTCCTCGATGTAGCCGTAGTCCTCGGGGTAGGCCGTGGAGGTGAAGAGCATGCGGTCGAGGTAGATGCGACCGGTCTCGTGGTCGACCTCGTACTTGTTGCGGGACCCCTTGGGGATCTCCACCAGGACGTCGAACTCCAGCACAGCTTTCCTCCGCTTCATCGGCACTTCGCGGCCCGACTGCGGGCCCACAAGATCGTGACCCGAACGCCGGGTCGGCAACATCTTCGCGCACAATGGGCGCAAACGCGCACTCGGAAGGGAAGTTTTCGTGGGACGAGGTGACCGACGCCACACTCGCGCGCCCTGGCGCAGCCGGCTGGCCGGCTGGCTCCCCGTCGCCGTCGTTCTGGTGGTCGTCGCGACCGCCTTCGCCTCCTTCCAGCTCGACGTGGCGAGGAGGCTGGGGTGGGCGCCGGCCGACTCGTCGGACCCCGCCGCAGTCGCCCCGCCGCCCGGCCTCGAGCTCCCGGCGCTGTCCTCGCCACCGGCGGTCGCCGCGGCACTGGCCGCCGACACCGCGGTCGACCCGGCGAAGGTACGCCGCGCGCTGGCGCCGTACGCCTCCGACAAGGACCTCGGCAAGCACCGCGTGATCGCGGTCGGCAGCCTCGACGGCAGCGTGTGGGAGGACAACGGTGCCGGGAGGTTCATCCCGGCCTCGACCATGAAGCTGCTGACCGGCACCGCGGCGCTCGAGTCGCTCGGGCCCGACCGCACGTTCCGCACCCGGGTGGTCGCCGGCAAGCGGACCAAGGACATCGTGCTGGTCGGTGGGGGAGACCCGTTCCTGACTCGCACGCCCCCGACCGGCTCGTCGTACCCGCCCCAGGCGGACGTCCGCACCCTGGCCAGGGCCACGGCCAAGGACCTGCGGGCCGACGGACGGCACACGGTCCGCCTCCGTTTCGACGACTCGCTCTTCACCGGGCCCAGCGTCAACCCGCACTGGCCGGCCAGCTACGTCCCCGACGCCGTGGTCCCGCCGATCACTGCGCTGTGGGTCGACAAGGGCATCAAGCAGGACGGCTGGGGATTCGAGAGCGACCCGTCGGCGGCGGCCGCGTCGGTCTTCGCCGCCGAGCTCGAGAAGGCGGGCATCACCGTGCTCGGTACGCCGGAGCGCGCGACCGCGCCGGACGGGGCCGGGGAGCTGGCCGCCGTCGAGAGCGCGCCGGTGTGGCAGATCGTCGACCGGGTGGTGTCGGTGAGCGACAACGAGGGGGCCGAGATCCTCTCCCACCAGGTGGGTGTCGAGGAGCGCGGCGACGGCTCGTTCGCCGGCGGTGCCTCGGCGGTCCGGACGGTGCTCAAGCGGCTCGGCGTCAACCTGGCCGACACCGTCATCCGCGACGGCAGCGGACTCTCCCGCGAGGACCGTCTCACCACGCAGGCCCTGCTCGACGTGCTCTCCGTCGACGCGAAGGCCAAGCACCCGGAGCTCCGTCCGGTGATCTCGGCGCTGCCGGCAGCCGGCTTCACCGGATCGATGACCGGACGCCTCGGCGACAGCGACGACGCCGGCCTGGGCCGGGTCCGGGCCAAGACCGGAACGTTGACCGGGGTGCACGGACTGGCCGGGGTGACCACCGACCGTGACGGCAACGTCCTCGCCTTCGTGTTCCTGGCCGACAAGGTGAAGGTGCCGAAGACGCTCGGTGCCCGTGACGCCCTCGACGACCTGACCGCAGCCCTCGCTGCCTGCCGCTGCTCGTCCTGACTCCCTCGCCACGCGGAGCACTCCTTCGTCGTGCCCGGCTAGGCTCGGCGCATGACTGACACGTCGTCGATGATCGACTGGGACCTTGCCGTCCGACTCGGATCCCGGCTGGCCGGGGACGGACCGGAGGTCTCCGCACTCGCCGCCGCCGATGCGGTCGACGAGCTGCGCGCCGGCGCCGACCGGTCCACCGGCCTGGTCCGTGAGTTCACCGGGCTGACCGCCGCGGAACGAACGGCACCGGTCCTGGTGATCGATCGTCCCGGCTGGATCCAGGCCAACGCCGACTCCTTCGCCACCATCCTCACCCCGATCGTCGACAAGCTCTCCGGCAAGAAGGGTGCTCCCGGACCGATCGGGCGCGCCGTCGGGTCGCGGATCACCGGCGCCGAGGTCGGGCTGGTGCTGGGCTTCCTCGGAGGGAAGGTGCTCGGACAGTTCGACCCGTTCTTCGAGCCCAACGGGCGCCTGCTGCTGGTCGCCCCGAACATCGTCCACGTCGAGCGGGAGCTGGAGGTGGATCCCACCGACTTCCGGCTCTGGGTCTGCCTGCACGAGGAGACCCACCGGGTCCAGTTCACCGCCGTCCCCTGGATGCGCGACCACCTCTACTCGATGATGACCTCGCTCTCCGAGTCGATCGACACGGGCAAGGCCATCGAGGAGGGCGTCAAGCGCATCGGGGAGTCGTTGCGAGGACAGGGTGGATCTCTCCTCGACATGGTCAGCACCCCGGAGCAGCGTGAGGTCATCGACCGTGTCACGGGTGTGATGTCACTGCTCGAGGGCCACGCCGACGTGGTGATGGACGGGGTCGGGCCCGAGGTGATCCCGACGGTCGACCAGATCCGTGGCAAGTTCAACGAGCGTCGCAAGGGTGTCGGTGGACTCGACCGGATCCTGCGCCGGCTGCTCGGGCTGGACGCCAAGATGGCGCAGTACCGCGACGGTGCGAAGTTCGTCCGAGCGGTGATCGAGAAGGTCGAGATGGACGGCTTCAACGCGGTCTGGGAGTCCCCGGAGAACCTGCCGGACAAGGCCGAGATCGCGGACCCGTCCGCCTGGGTGGCCCGGGTCCACGGATGACCCTGCACCCGGCGCTGGCCGCGGTGCGCCTCGTCGTACGACGCGTGCTCGCTGCCGTGGAACCGGGCGGCGCCGTGCTGGTCGCCTGCTCGGGTGGCGCCGACTCGCTGGCGCTGCTCTCGGCGACAGTCTTCGAGGGCCACAAGATGTCGTTGAAGGTGGTCGGTGCCACTGTTGACCACGGTCTGCAGGACGCCTCGGCGCAGCGCGCGGCCACGGTCGTGGAGCAGATGGCCGGGCTCGGGGCCGACGAGACGGTGTCGGCTCGCGTGGACGTGCCCGTTGCCTCGGGGCAGGGGCCCGAAGCGGCCGCCCGGCACGCGCGCTATGCCGTGCTGGAGCAGATGGCCACCCACTTCGAGGCCTCGTCGGTGCTCCTCGGGCACACTCGCGACGACCAGGCCGAGACGGTGCTCCTCGGGTTGGCCCGCGGATCCGGTGGGCGTGCGGTGGCCGGGATGCGACGCTCCTTCGACGTCTTCGCCCGGCCCCTGCTCGACGTCTCCCGGGCCGACACGGTCGCCGCGTGCGAGGCGGAGGGGATCGAGGTGTGGTCCGACCCCCACAACCAGGACCCACGGTTCACCCGGGCACGGGTGCGGCACACGGTGCTCCCGGTGCTGGAGAGCGAGCTCGGGCCCGGAGTCGCGGTGGCGCTGGCCCGCACCGCGGAGCTGCTGCGCCCTGACATGGAGTTCCTCGACGAGCTCGCCGATGCGGCGTACTCGTCCCTCGCGGGGGCCGACGGGCCGACGATCACCTTGCCGGTCGAGGGGCTGGCCGCACTGGCCGCATCGGTGCGCACCCGGGTGCTGCGTCTCGCCGCCCTGGAGGCCGGATCTCCCTCGTCCGAGCTCTTCCACGAGCACGTCGTCGCGATGGAGCGCCTGGTCACCGACTGGCGCGGGCAGAAGTGGATCGACCTGCCGGGACACCTGCGCGTGGTCCGGAACGACGGGAACCTGCTCTTCCTCAGCGGTCAGGACCTGACCTGAATCGCTCCTAGCGTGGTGGACGAATCGTCACCGACACCGAGGAGCAACTGATGACTGACCGATACATCGCCGGCGTTCCCTGCTGGGTGGACCTGACCCCGCCCGACGTCGATGCCGCCCAGACGTTCTACGGAGGCCTCTTCGGCTGGGAGTTCGAGGAGCGCACCCCGCCGAACGCCCCGGCTCGCTACGCCTACGCCCGGATCGACGGCGAGACCGTGGCGGCGATCGGTTCGCGAGAGGGCGAGGCGACCGCGTGGAACTCCTACATCCGTGTCGACGACGTCGACACGGTCGTCGACCGGGTGTGGGCCGCCGGTGGTGAGATCGTGGTCCCGGCGACCGACCTGGGCCCCGGCGGTGCCACCGGTCGCCGGGCGATGGTGAAGGACCCCGGGGGTGCCCTCCTGGGCCTGTGGCAGGCGGGGGACAACCGAGGCGCCGAGCGCGTGAATGCCCACGGGTCGGTGAACTTCAACGACCTGCACACCCGGGACGGCGGCGCGGCGGAGAAGTTCTACGGCGCCGTCTTCGGCTGGGAGGCGATCGACGTCGGGGACGGGCAGATGTGGGCGCTGCCGGCCTACGGCGACTTCCTGGAGCAGCGCAACCCGGGCAATCGCGAGCGCCAGGCCGAGTTCGGGGCACCCGCCCGTTTCGAGGAGGCGGTGGCCACGCTGTCCTTGATCCCCCAGGGATCCGACGACGCGGCCCGTTGGGACGTGACGTTCGCCGTCGACGACGCCGACGCGATCGCTGCCCGGGTCGAGGAGCTGGGTGGCGAGGTGCTCCAGAAGCCCATGGACCTGCCGTGGGTCCGGGCGACGGTGGTCCGTGACCCGCAGGGGGCTGTCTTCACGGCGAGCCAGTTCACCGGCGCCCCCTGAGCCGGACGCCGAGGGGCGGGCAAGGAGATCGCGCCGCGCCCACCTCCCGGCCGGAATTCCCGGCCGGGGCGTTCCCCTTTCCCCGGGCGCCCGGGGAAAGGGGAGGGCGGTGTGGCAGTCTGACGCCATGGATTCCGCCCATGTCGACAGCGATCTGGTCAACGTCCTCTTCACCGAGGAGCAGATTCAGGCGAAGCTGCAGGAGATGGCCGACACGATTGCGGCCGACTACGAAGGCAAGAACCTCCTGATGGTGGGGGTCCTGCGCGGTGCGGTGATGGTGATGGCCGACCTGGCCCGGTCACTGCCCAGCCACCTGGAGATGGACTGGATGGCGGTGAGCTCCTACGGCTCCGGCACCAAGTCCAGCGGCGTGGTGCGCATCCTCAAGGACCTCGACACCGACATCTCCGGACGTCACGTGCTGATCGTCGACGAGATCATCGACACCGGCCTGACCCTGAGCTGGTTGGTCAACAACCTGTCGAGCCGCAAGCCGGCCAGCGTCGAGATCGCCACCCTCCTGCGCAAGCCGGAGGCGATGGCGATGCCGATCGAGCCGAAGTACGTCGGTTGGGACATCCCCAACGAGTTCGTGGTCGGCTACGGGCTCGACTACAAGGAGCGCTACCGCAACCTGCGCGACATCGGCACGCTCGCCCCCCACGTCTACTCCTGACCGGAGTCCTCACCGGGGGCGACTTTCTGCGACCATGTACCGTCAAACCCCACATGGTCGCCGCTCAGGGATAACCCCGTGAGCTGTCCCGAGAGAAGTCTGTGAAGCGCATATTCAAGGGTCCTTGGCTCTGGATCGTCCTAGCCGTCGTTGCCGTCCTGCTCGGCCTGCAGTACCTCGCGCCCAATGGTGGGTACGACGAGGTGCAGACGTCGCAGATGGAGGAATACATCACCTCCGGTGACGTCAAGGACATCACGTTCATCGACAACGACCAGGAGATCCGCGCGACCCTGGACGACGACGTCGATCGCGACGGCGGCAAGAAGGTCGTCACCCACTGGGTCAGCGGGCAGCAGAACGACCTGATCAAGCTGGCCAACGAGCAGGTCCAGAAGGGCACCATCGAGAAGTCCAACTCGGAGAACCCGCAGCCCAGCTTCATCGGTCAGCTCCTGGCCACCCTCTTGCCCTTCGCGCTGATCATCCTGCTGTTCATCTTCTTGATGAACAGCGTCCAGGGTGGCGGCGGCAAGGTGATGCAGTTCGGCAAGTCCAAGGCCAAGCTGATCACCAAGGACATGCCGAAGACCACCTTCTCCGACGTCGCAGGGTGCGAGGAGGCGATCGAGGAGCTCGGCGAGATCAAGGAGTTCCTCCAGGAGCCGGCCAAGTTCCAGGCCGTCGGCGCCAAGATCCCCAAGGGCGTCCTGCTCTACGGCCCTCCCGGGACCGGCAAGACCCTGCTCGCCCGTGCCGTGGCCGGCGAGGCAGGAGTCCCCTTCTACTCCATCTCCGGGTCCGACTTCGTCGAGATGTTCGTGGGTGTCGGCGCGAGCCGGGTCCGTGACCTCTTCGAGCAGGCCAAGGAGAACGCCCCGGCCATCGTGTTCATCGACGAGATCGACGCGGTTGGCCGCCACCGTGGCGCCGGCATGGGCGGCGGCCACGACGAGCGGGAGCAGACGCTCAACCAGCTCCTGGTCGAGATGGACGGCTTCGACGTGCGCGGCGGAGTCATCCTGATCGCTGCCACGAACCGCCCTGACGTGCTCGACCCGGCGCTGCTGCGCCCGGGCCGCTTCGACCGCCAGATCGGCGTGGACGCCCCCGACCTGGCCGGCCGGCACCAGATCCTCAAGGTGCACTCCCGCGGCAAGCCGATGAGCCCCAACGTCGACCTGCTCCAGGTCGCACGACGAACCCCCGGCTTCACCGGTGCCGACCTGGCCAACGTGCTCAACGAGGCCGCGCTGCTGACCGCGCGCCTGAGCGAGAAGGTCATCACCGACTCCTCGCTCGACGAGGCCATCGACCGCGTCATCGCCGGCCCGCAGCGCCGGACCCGGTTGATGAACGAGAAGGAGAAGCTGATCACCGCCTACCACGAGGGCGGCCACGCCCTGGTCGCGGCGGCGCTCCCGGGCACGGACCCCGTGCACAAGGTGACGATCCTTCCGCGTGGGCGGGCACTGGGCTACACGATGGTGCTGCCCGACGAGGACAAGTACTCCCAGACCCGCTCCGAGATGCTCGACAAGCTCGCCTACATGATGGGTGGCCGCGCGGCCGAGGAGATGGTCTTCCACGACCCCACGACCGGTGCCGGCAACGACATCGAGAAGGCCACCAACCTGGCTCGGGCGATGGTCACCCAGTACGGCATGACCGACCGGCTCGGTGCGATCAAGCTCGGCGAGAGCCAGGGCGAGCCGTTCCTGGGCCGCGACATGGGCCACCAGCGCAACTACTCCGAGGACATCGCCGCGATCGTCGACGAGGAGACCAAGAAGTTCCTGTCGCAGGCACACCAGGAGGCGTTCGACATCCTCGAGGAGAACCGTGAGGTCCTCGACGCCCTGGTGCTCGCGCTGATGGAGCGGGAGACTCTCGACAAGGCCGAGGTCGCGGAGATCTTCGAGGCGCTGCACCTTCGCCCCGTGCGGCCGGCCTGGACGGGCTCCCCTGACCGGGTTCCCTCGCACCTGCCGCCGGTGGAGGTGCCGAAGTCGGCCCAGACCGACATCCCCGAGTCCGCGGACCCGGACCTCGCCACGCCGCACGACTCCACGCCGCCGGCCGGCGGCCTCCCCAACCCGAACGAGGGTGGCGACCACGCATGACCGACCCGATCAGCGCCGCTGACCGGGATCCGGCCAGTTTCCCCGACTTCGACCACGCCCGTGCGGAGGCCGCCGTCCGTGAGCTGCTCGCCGCCATCGGCGAGGACCCCGAGCGTGAGGGGCTGCGCGAGACTCCGGCGCGCGTCGCGAGGGCGTACGCCGAGCTGACCGCCGGTCTGCGACAGCGTCCCGAGGACGTCCTCACCACGACCTTCGACATCGGTCACGACGAGATGGTGCTGGTCCGCGACATCGAGCTCTGGTCGATGTGCGAGCACCACCTCGTCCCGTTCACCGGCGTCGCCCACGTCGGCTACATCCCGGCCGAGTCCGGAAAGATCACCGGGTTGTCCAAGCTGGCCCGCCTGGTCGACGTCTATGCCAAGCGGCCCCAGGTGCAGGAGCGACTGACCACGCAGGTCGCCGACGCACTGATCGAGATCCTCGAGGCCCGTGGCGTCATCGTGGTGATCGAGGCCGAGCACCTGTGCATGACCATGCGCGGGGTGCGCAAGGCCGGCGCCCGCACCATCACCTCCGCGGTCCGGGGCATCATGCACAACAGTGCCACCCGCTCCGAGGCCATGGCGCTGATCCACCGCAGCAGGTGACCCGTGCGACCCGATGAGCTGCTGGCCCCGCGGACCCGGCCGCGGATCATGGGCATCGTCAACGTCACTCCTGACTCGTTCTCCGACGGCGGTCGGTTCGCCACGACCGACAGTGCGATCGCCCATGGGCGTGAGCTGATGGAGCACGGCGCCGACATCCTCGACATCGGGGGTGAGTCCACCCGCCCGGGGGCGACCCGCCCGCTGGTGTCGGAGGAGCTCGACCGTGTGGTCCCGGTGATCACCGCCCTCGCCGGCGAGGGCTGTGCCGTCTCGGTGGACACGATGCGTGCCGAGGTGGCCGAGGCGGCTGTGCGTGCCGGAGCGCTGATCATCAACGACGTCTCCGGCGGGCTGGCCGACCCCGGCATCCTCGGCGTCGCCGCGCGTCATGACGTCATCTACGCGGCGATGCACTGGCGCGCGCACAGCACCGAGATGCAGGGTCATGCCCACTACGACGGCCCGGGCGGAGTGGTCACCGCCGTGCATGACGAGCTGTCCGCACGCCTCGACGCCGCCGTCGCAGCCGGGGTTGACCTCGAACGCACCGTGATCGACCCGGGGCTCGGCTTCGCGAAGTCGTCCGACCACAACTGGGAGCTGCTGCAGGACCTGGCGGCCCTGGAGGACCTCGGCCGTCCCATCCTTGTCGGCTCGAGCCGCAAGTCGTTCCTCGGCACCCTCCTCGGTGGCCCCGAGGGGCCCCGGCCGGTCGGGGAGAGGGAGCACGCCAACGTCGCCCTGACCACCATCGTGGCGCTGCAGGGCATGTGGGGCGTTCGCGTGCACGACGTCCGCGCCAGCCACGATGCGATCCGAGTGGTCGAGCGCTTCCGGAAGGGTCAAGGAGACGACTGATGGCACACGACGAGCTCACCGTCACCGGAATCGAGTGCTTCGGGCACCATGGGGTGTTCGATTTCGAGCGGCGTGAGGGACAGGTCTTCGTGATCGATCTCACCCTCGGCCTCGACACCACCCCTGCGGCAAGCACGGATGACTTGCATGAGACCGTTCATTACGGAAACCTCGTGGATTCGGTGAAAGCCGCCGTGGAGTCCGATCCGGTCGACCTGATCGAAACCCTTGCCCAACGCATCGCGGATGTCTGTCTCTTGGACGATCGTGTTGAATGGTCCCGGGTGACGGTGCACAAGCCGGACGCCCCCATTGACGCAACATTCTCGGATGTTGCGCTGACGATTACCCGGAAGAGGACGTTGCAGCCGTGACTGAGACCCCCAACCCGAACCTGATCGACGCCGACACGCTGACTGGTGAGATGCACCCGATCCGGCGGGCGGTGCTGGCTCTGGGCTCCAATCTCGGGGAGCGGTTGGCCAGCCTCCAGGGTGCTGTGAACTCGCTGGCGGACACTCCTGACGTGTGGGTGACGGCGGTCTCCGGGGTCTACGAGACCGAGCCTGTGGGGGCTCCTGCGGGCTCCGACAACTTCCTCAACGCCGTCGTGCTCCTCGACACCACCCTCCCGGCCTCGACCCTCCTCGACCGTGCACTGGCCATCGAGGACGCCTTCGACCGGGAGCGTCCGTCGGAGAAGAACGCGCCGCGCACCCTCGACGTCGACCTGATCGTGGTCGGCGACCGACGCTCCAGCGACGACTTCCTGCACCTCCCGCACCCACGTGCGCGCGAGCGTGCCTTCGTGCTCAAGCCGTGGCACGACCTCGAGCCCGACGCCGTGCTGCCCGACGCCGGCCCCGTGGCCGAGCTGCTGGGCGACGTCGACCAGGGCGGGGTCAAGCTGCGTGACGACCTGACCCTCGAACTCGACCTGGCGTGAGCGACCCCTCGGGTTCTCGATGATCGATCGACCGCCCGAGGAACCGCACGTCGCACCCACGCCCTTCGGGGCTCTGGCGGGCTGCGTCGCGGCGGGACTGGTCGGTGGCTGGGCGCTGCGTCCGCTCACCCAGGCGTACGCCGACTCGTCGCCGGTGGTCACCTGGATCCCGGTCCTGGCGCTGGCCTTCGTGGCCGTGGTTCTGGGCGCCGTCGCGTGGGCGACTCGGCGCACGATCGCCCGTCGTCTCTACCTCGACCCCCACCGGGCCGTGAACCGCCTGGTCTTGGCCAAGGCATGCGCCTTGGTCGGCGCACTGGTGGCCGGCGGCTACGCCGGTTACGCGTTGGCGTGGCTGGGCATGAGCGCCGAGCTGGCGGAGCAGCGCAGCATCCGGGGTGGGCTCGCGGCGTTGGCGGGGTTGGCCATGTGTGGTGCAGCACTCCTGCTCGAACGCGCGTGTCGGGTCAGGGATGACGACTCCGCGACCTAGTGTGGGTCCATGGCTTCCCCCAACGCTCGTCGTCGCCAGCGGAGCACCCGCATCACGGTGGCTGTTGCCCTCATCACGATCGCCGCGCTCGTCGTCTTCTCTGCGCTGCTGACCGGCTCATTGATCCTCGTCTCCGTCGCTTCGGTGGTCGCCCTCGTCCTCGGTGCAGCGGCCACCAAGATCACCCACTCCGAGCTGATGCAGTCACGCCGGGACGCGGCCCGCGACCGTGCGCAACAGGCACAGGCCTACCGCGATCTCACCGACGAACGCACCGCCGAGAGCAAGAAGTTCGCCGAGACCATGACCGAGCGCATCAGCGCCCGCCAGAAGCTCATCCACGAGCTCGAGGGTGAGCTCGCCGCGGCGCAGCGCAAGGTCGCCGAGACCACCTTGAAGCTTGGCAACGAGTCCCGCCGGGCCGACCAGGCGCAGGTGCGCCTCTCCGGTGAGTCTGCCCGCCTGGAGGAGGCCGAGGAGCGCGCCGCCGAGGCGATCGTGGCGGTGGCTGACCTCGAGCAGCAGGTCACCGACCTGAAGGCAGAGCTGGCAGCCTGGGAGGACGCCGCAGCGATGCCCGTCCGCAAGCGCGCCTGACCCGATTCGATCGGCCAGTCGACCTCCGGCGCACCGTGGACCAGATCAAGGACATGAACCTCCAGGAACTCACCCGGTCCGGCCTCGGTCGTGCTGGAGCGCGGGTGGCCGTCATCTCTGCCGACGGTGAGAGTGGCGTCGGAGCGTGGCTGTCCCGGCAGCACCCCGATGTCGAGCTGCTGGAGCTGCCTCACTCCACACCTGGCTGGGAGCGGCACGCACGCCTGGTCGCGCGCGCCCCGTTCGACGTCGTGGTCGACGTGAGCCCCAAGGCGGCGACTCGGTTCGGCAGGTTGCGAGACCTGCTGTTCCTGGTCAGGCCGGGCGGGCGTCTGGTGCTGCGTGACGTGGCCCGACGCCCGGGCAGCGGCAACGCCGTCGCCCGCGACGAGTTCCACGACATTCTTGACCAGGTCGCGGCCCTCCTGGCCGGAGACCAGTCCGAGCCGGGAGAAGACGCCCCGCTCGTCGAGCACGACCGGTTCCACCTGGCCGAGGCTGCCGAGTCGTTGGAGTTCGTCGGGGACCATGCGGTTCTGGTCAGGGGGTCGGCTCCCGCGCTGGCGAAGATGAACGAGCCGGCGTTGAACACCCTGCTCGAGCTGAACCCCGCCGGGCCCGATCATCTGGTGCGACTCATTCCCGGCGAACGGGTCCGCTCCCGCGCTGTCGTGAACCACAGTGCGGAAGAACGTCCGCCCAAGTATGCGACGGAGTACGACGCCCCCGACGTCTCCTTGCGTGCCTATCACGACGTGGTGGCCGCGCCGGGCCAGGTGCTGGCCAACGACCGGCTCGTGCTGCCCGACACCTTTCGTCACAATGTTCGCCCCCGGCTGCGGAACTCCTACCTCGACGAGCTGGCTCCGCGCTTCGCCAATCTTCCCTTCGAGACCGGCAGCCTCCCTGTGCTTGAGGGAACCTACTTCCATCTCGACAACGAGATCCGCGGGCACTTCGGGCACACCATGACCGAAGTGGTCTCCCGGCTGTGGGCCTGGCCGGAGGTCAAGCAGGCCCACCCTGACGCCAAGGTCCTGATGTTCCTCAACCGAGGCCGGCAGATGGGCGGCTGGGAGTATGCGCTGCTGGCGGCCGGTGGGATTGCGCGTGAGGACGTGGTGTTCCTCGACGCCCCGGTCCGGGTCGAGCGGGTGTTCTCGCCGTCCCCGATGTTCTCCAACCCCGAATACGCCCACCCGGCGATCCTCCAGACCTGGCAGCGGGTGGGAGACGCGTTGGCGGCCCAGGCCGAGGAGCGTGAGTTGCCGGCACGGTTCTTCTGCTCGCGGAAGATCCGCAAGCGTGGGTGCACCAACACCGACGAGGTCGAGGAGCTCTTCCGCCGACAGGGTTTCGAGATCCTGTTCCCCGAGACCATGTCCCTGCCCGAGCAGGTCCAGCTCTTCCGTCAGGCGGACGTGGTGGCCGGCTTCGCGGGCAGCGGGCTGTTCCAGCTGGAGTTCACCCCGACTCCCAAGCGGGTGATCACGATCGGGCACGCCCGCTACAACGCAGCCAACGAGTACCTCATGGCCTCGTTGCTCGGTCACGAGCTCAACCAGGTCGTCTCGGTGCCCGAGCGGGACCACTTCCAGTCGAGGTTCAGGTTCGACAACGATCGTGAGGGGCGTTGGTTGGCAGAGGTCTTCGCCTCGCTCTCCTGACGTCCGGAGCTCCGCCCGGTCCGGCGGGCACTAGTCTGGCCGCGAACGACAAGGACTCGTCGGCCCAGGAATCGGACGGGCTCCAAGATCTCCGAGGAGGAATCGGGTGGGACTGTTGCGGCGTGTACGTCGGCGCCCCGACGATCGAGGGCCCGGCTCCGACGTCAGCCTGCTCGATCTCGTCACCAGCCTTGCCCCTCGCCGCGGAGCCAGGATCGCGGTGCTGTCCCACGACGGAGCCAGCGACCTGGCCGCTGACCTCGGCGCGCGGCTGCGCAAGGCCACCGTCATCGGCCTCTCGACGTCGGTGGATGCGTGGGAGCGCCACGAAAGGTTCGTCCACGACGGGCCCTACGACGTTGTGGTGGACCACACGCTGGAGCACCGGCGCCGGTTCGCCCAGCTGCAGGACCTGCTGTTCCTGGTCCGCGCGGGTGGCGCCATGGTGGTCCGTGACGGCAAGGCCTCGATCGACGGGTCGCAGCAGTCGCCCTTCGGAAAGCAGCTCGACCGGGTGATGATGGGTCATCGCGGGGAGAGCAAGCAACCGGGAAGGCGTCGCGACCCGCGCTGGGACCCGATCCGGCTCGGCCAGGCCATTGAAGCCCTCGACACCAGGGGTGACCACCTGGTGTTCACCCGAAGCGCCACCCCGGCCCTGGCCAAGCTCAACGAGCCCGCGATGAACCTCCACCTGTCACGTGAGGTGGGGCGGGACAGGTTGGTCTCCCAGATCCCGCCCGAGAAGTTCCGTTCCCGCTGCAACCTCACCTTCAACGCCGCCAAGCGTCCCGCAGGTCAACCCGAGGTCTACGACGTCCCGGCTATGTCGCTGCGGGTCTACCACGACGTGGTGGCCGCGCCCGGCCAGATCGTGACCAAGGGCGGGTTGGTGTTCCCGGACACCTACCGACACAACTCACGGGGCAGGCTGCGCAATCGCTACGTCCTCGACCTGGCCCCCCGCTTCGCCGACCTGAAGTTCGATGCGACCACGCTGGAGACCCTGCCGGGCACCTACTTCTACCTGGACAGCGAGTTCCGCGGGCACTTCGGGCACCTGCTCACCGAACAGGTCTCCAGGCTGTGGGCCTGGCCCCAGGTGAAGGCCGCGCACCCGGAGGCCAGGGCGCTGGTGGCGTCCAACCCCAAGCGCCCCCACGTCGTCGAGTACGAGTACCTCTTCTACGAGGCTGCCGGGATCGCGCGCGAGGACATCGTCCTCATCGACGAGCCGGTCACCGTCGAGCGGCTCCACTGCGCCACTCCCATGCTCTCCAACCCGCAGTACGTCCACCCCGCCCTGGGTGGGATCTGGCGCGGCGTCGGGGACGCCTTGGTCGAAGGTGCCTCGGAGCGGGAGTGGCCGACGCGGGTCTTCCTCTCCAGGCACCAGGACGCCAAGCGGCCCTGCAACAACCAGTCCGAGGTGGAGGAGCTCTTCCGTGAGCAGGGTTTCGAGATCCTGCTTCCCGAGACCTTCTCGATGCCCGACCAGGTCCGGATGTTCCGCAGCGCCGACGTGATCGCCGGGTTCGCCGGAAGCGGCCTCTTCAACATCGCTCTCGTGGACAGCCCGAAGCACGTGATCTCGGTCGGGTCCGAGCGCTACTACGCCGCGAACGAGTACCAGATGGCCTCCATCCTGGGGCACCGGATGGACCAGGTCACCTGTGTCGCGGATGATCCCGACGACTTCCACTCGCCCTTCACCTTCGACCACGAGCGTGAGGGACGCTGGCTGGCCGAGGTCTTCTCCTCCCTTCCCTGACTCCGCGAGTCCCCGACGCCACGAGTGGGACCTGTGGGTTGGCGCGAAAGGTGGGACCGGGCCGGTGCGTGGCTATCATGCTCGGGTCCAGCCCTCGCCGACACGATGGAGTTGCGTGTGCCAGCTCGACCCCGGGAACGAGCCGTGAACCTTGCCCGACGAGCGGTGCATGCTGCACCCTCATGGTTGTCCGGGCCTGCGACCCGCACGGCACGTTCATGGCGCAAGGACCGGGGCCCGTTGGTGTCAGTGGTGCTGACGGTCAGCGACGAGGAGACCACCAAGATCGCGCCGGCGATCGCCTCGTTGCAGCAGCAGCGGCACGGCAACCTCGACGTGGTCGTCGTCGCCTGGGGCCGATCCGCGCGCGTCCTGGCCACGGCCCGACGGGCTGCCGCGTCCGACTCACGCATCCGGGTGGTCCGTGAACCCGCGGCCGACCTGGCCGCGGCCCGCCGTGTCGGCGTACGACGGGCCCGGGGGACCTACCTGGCCTTCCTGGTGGGCTGTGACGACCTGCCACCGCGCGGGCTCGAGCGGCTCGTGCACAGCCTGGAGCAGTCCGGCTCTCCCTTCGTGGTGGGCATGGCCGAGGCGCCCGACACCGTGCTCGCCGCGACGACCGCGCCGCGCGACGCGGCACACCACCGCGGCCAGCTGGGCACCACCCTTGAGCGGACACCCATGGCGATCACCGACCTGGGTGTGGGAAACCGGCTGTTCCGCCGCGACTTCTGGAAGTCCGCCGCGCTCGACTTCGACCCGGGTCCGGGTGGCGAGAGCGCGTTGGCCCTGGCCGCGTTCGCTGCCGCCGACAAGTTCGACCTCAGCCGCCACACCACCTATCTGCGCAGCCAACGTCGTGACGCCGCCCTGGGCACGCTGCCTGTCCTCCTCGGCACGCTCGACGCCTGGATCAAGGAACAGCGGCTGGCCTGGCAGGTGGTGCAGGCGATGCCGGTCGAGGGCGTGGCCGATGCGTGGCTGTGGGGTGTCCTCGACACCGCGATCCAGCCGTTCATCGACGACGTTGAACGCGCGACCGACCATGAGTGGGAGACGCTCTGCGAGACGGCCGAGCTGTTGCTCGACAGGAGCGGGACGGATGTCTCGGCGTCGTTGCGGGCGGAGTCTCGGGTCCGACTGTGGCTGCTGCGTGAGCGACGACGGGAGCTGCTGGAGGAGTTCGTCGCGCAGCGATGGTTCGAGAAGGGGAATCGACGGACCCGCGTGGTGTCCGCTCGCGTTCTGGCGGAGCTGCCGTTGTTCGGTGACGCCGAGGCCGGTGTTCCCGACGACTGCTTCGAGATGAGTGAGGCCGAGACGCCACTGCAGGCGATCCTGGTCGGCGTCCGTTGGCCCGATCCCAAGACCGCCGAGCTGGACCTGTTCGTCCGTGCGCAGTACGTCGGCATGCCCGGGACCCCGTCGATCTCGGTCGACCTCACGCATCCGCGTTCCTCCACACGGGTCCCGGTCGAGGTGCGCCAGCGAACCGACGTGCGAGCCAACCAGCTCATGGCCGACAAGTACCAGGACTACTCCCGTGGCGCCGTGACGCTCGTCGTCGACACGGCCGCCCTCGTCGACGCGTCGGCCCCCCTCCCAGGGGCCGACACCTCGGGCATCGACTGGGAGTTCCGGGTGACCTTGGAGACGCAAGGCCTGCGACGCGAGGGGCGCATCCAGCACATCGACGACCGTGGCTCGGCGGGCATGCTCGGAACGGGCCACCTCGGTGCCCGGTCCGTCGGCAGCTCCCGGGTGGCAGTGGTGGCGGGGGGAGACACGCGTGCGGCCGTGCGGGTGCAGCCCGGGCTCGACGTCCGGCTCCAGCAGGTCTCGGTCGACGGCCGCACTGTGCGAGGGCGGCTCAGTGGTGAGCGTCTCCCGGTGGCGGTCGAGGCCACCTCTGGCACCACCACGTGCACCGCGCCCGTCACCGACGAATCGTTCACCCTCGTCCTGCCGAAGACGACGGGTGGCGCGACGTGGCGCTTCCGTGTCATCGACGCGGACGGCGGGCGCCGGATGGTTGCCTGGCCGGAGATGGGCCAGCACTGGCTGTGCGCGGGCAGCGGCGAGGTCGTTCCCGGCCGCTCCGTCCACGGCGCGGTCGAGCTGCGCGAGGCCGCCGATGTGCTGGTCCTCGAGAGCGTCCGGCTCGACACGGACAGCATCGCCGTGACCGGGGAGTGGCTCGGTGCGGCGCCCAAGCACCTCCGCCTGACCCTTCGTGGCGCGCGCACCGTCATCGAGGCCGAGTCGCTCGAGGTCACGAAGGGCAGGCTCACCGCCCGTCTTCCCACCACGTGGGACGAGTGGGGGTTCGGCCCGGTCCCGGTCCCGGTCGGACGCTACTGGTTCGAGCTGTCGGCCGGCCCGCCCAACCGAGCACGCACCGGCAAGGTCCTGCTGTCGGACCAGATGATCGACGGTCTCCTCGACCAGCAGCTCAACGAGTCGTTCCGGTTCCGGTCGATCCGTCTCGGGCGGGATGCCGGAGTCTTCCTGACCGCGCCCGTGGCCGACGAGGACCGCGGCGGGCACAACCGGCAGCGCCTGGTCGACTGGGCGAACTCCGACGAGCTGCCGATCGAGGAGGATTGGGTCTACTTCCAGTCCTACACCGGCGCCACGGCGACAGACAGCCAGCTCGCCATCTTCCACGAAGTGCGCCGGACCCGTCCCGACCTGGTCTGCTGGTGGGGTGTCGCAGACTTGTCCTCGTGGGTTCCCGAGGGAGCCCGTCGCGTGGTGATCAGCTCCGCGGAGTGGTTCCGGGTCCTGGCTTCCTCGCGTCGACTCGTGATGAACATCGACCTCGACAGGTGGTTCTCCCCGCGGCCGGGCCAGGAGCTGCTGCAGACCTTCCACGGCTACCCCGCGAAGTCGATGGGCGTGGTGCTCTGGGAGGCCAAGCACTACACCCCGCGGCGCATCGCCGCGGAGCTCGACCGCACCTCGGCCGACTGGGACCTCATCCTGACCCCCGCTCCGGAGATGGATGAGCACTACCGGCGTGAGTACCGCTACGACGGCCCGATCCACAACGAGGGCTACCCCCGGGACGACGTGCTCGTCTCCGACCGGGCGAACCGTGTCCGCGAGGAGACCCGCGCCCGTCTGGGCATCGCACCCGGTCAGAAGGCTGTGCTCTACGCGCCGACCTGGCGTGACGACCAAGCCACCAACTGGCGCTCCGCCGAGCTGACCAAGCACCTCGACCTCGAAGCGGCCAGCGCGCAGCTCGGCCCCGACTACGTCTTCCTGATGCGCGGGCACCGGTTCCACGCCCGGGCCGGAGAGCGTAGCGGCTCGAGGGCGCGTCTCCTCGACGTCACCGACTACCCGGAGATCAATGACCTGATCCTGGCCTCTGACGCGGCAGTTCTCGACTACTCCTCGCTGCGTTTCGACTTCGCCCTGACGCGACGCCCGATGCTGTTCCTGGTGCCGGACCTTTCCGCCTACGTCCGTGGCTTCCTCTACAGCTTCGAGGACTCCGCCCCCGGCCCGCTGCTGGACACCGCCGACCAGGTGATTGCCCGGCTGCGTGACCTACCGGCGCTGACCGAGGAGTACGCCGACCAGGTCGCCCGCTTCAACGCGACCTACAACCGTTTCCAGGACGGCAAGGCCGCAAAGCGCGTTGTCCGAGCCTTCTTCGGCCAGTAGCGCGAGAGACGGCGGGGGAGACCCGGGACCTCAGGAGTCGGTGTCGTCCCAGGCCTCGTCGTCGGCGAGGTCCTCGTGGTCGGCCAGGGCCGCCGCGAGCGGGTCCGCTCGACGCAGGTCGATCAGGTGCCCGGTGCCCCCCGACAGCAAGGTGTCGAGGGATGCCCGGGCAACCACGGTCGACTGCAGCAGGGACTCCGGAGGCTCCTCGCCGAAGGCCTTCGTGCGCATCGGAGTGCCGGTGCGCTCGGGATTGATGCAGTTGACCCGGATGCCATCCGCCGCCCACTCGTCCGCCAGGGCCTGCGTCAGGTTGACCGTGGCCGCCTTCGCGGAGGAGTAGAGGCTGTAGCCGCTGCGCCCGCGGGTGTAGGAGCTCGAGGTGAACAGGAGGAGGCTGCCGCCGGTGGCCCTGAGGTGCGGGTGGAACTCCTGGGCGATCAGGATCGGCGCGATGTAGTTGATGTCGGTCGCGGAGAAGATCGTGTCGTCACTCGCGTCCACGAGGGCGCCCCGCGGCAGGACCCCGGCGGTGTTCACGACGAAGTCGATCGATCCGTGCTCCTCGAGCACGGTGGTCGCCGCCTCGACGATGTCCTCGCGTCGCTGGACATGGGTCCCGGTGGTGGAGCGGCTGAAGGTCGCCACGTTGGCGCCGTACTCCTTGGCGAGCTGGGCGATGTCGGCCCCGATGCCGTAGCTGCCGCCGAAGACCACCATCGTCCTGCCGGCGAGGGCCTCGCGGTAGTCGGCCTCGGAGCGGGTCTCGGGCAGGTCGTGGGCGGTGAGCTGGAACAGCTTGTCGGCCAGGTAGAGATCGATCGGCTCGGTGACCTTCATGTTGCGCTCGTCGCCCTTGACCACCCAGATCGGCACCTGGGGGAGGTAGCGCAGCACGACGGAGCAGTCGTCCGTCGCCTCGAAGCTCGGGTCCTCGGCAGCCAGACGGTAGGCCTCCTTGATCACCGAGGAGGTGAATGCCTGGGGCGTCTGGCCCCGGCGCAGGCTGGCCCGGGGAGGCACGTTGAGGATGGTGTTCTTCTCGTCGACCTCGATGATCGTGTCGGCCGAGGGGATCGCCACGTCGACCGCGTCGTAGTCATCGAGCGCGGCGAAGCACTCGGTGATGATGCGGTTGCTCAGCAGGGGACGGACGGCGTCGTGGAGCAGCACCTTCGCGTCGTCGGACTCGATGGCGGCCAAGGCCTTCATGGTGGTGCCGCTGCGGGTGTCGGCGCCCTCGAGGACTTGGGTGACCTTGCGGTAACCGCCGCTCTTGACCATGGCGTGCACCGCGTCGAGGTGTCCCGGGGTCATCAGCACGATGATCTCGTCGACATCGGGGTGCCTGTCGAGGACACCCAGGGTGTGCTCCATGATCGGGTGGCCGGCGATCTTGATGAGCTGCTTGGGCACGTCGAGCCCGACCCGCACGCCCACCCCACCGGCCAGGAGCACTGCCACGTTCTTCGCTTCGGTCACCAGATCGTCCTTTCGAGCGGGTCGCCCGGCAGTCTGGCACACGGAAGTGGGTGCTCGGAGATCCGGGATAGCATGACGGCGACTCGGACGGCGTCGATCGATGAACTGAGGTGGCACGTGGGCCAGGGCCAGATGTTGCTCCGGCAGTTGGATGCGCAACTGGCACAGCTCCGCATCCGAGATCTGGAATTGTCACGCCGACTGAGACGAGGCCTCGAGGCATCGGCCCGGGGCCGTGGCATCTCCGACGACGGTGCGAGCATCCCGGCTGCCGACGGTGCGAGCCTGGCCCTCGGAGTGATCGACGAGTTCACCAGGATCGGCACGTCCGTCGGCGAGCTCACTGCTGAGGAGAAGGAGCTCCTGCGCCTCGACAGTCTGTTGCGCCAACGGCGCAAGGCGCGTGACGGCATCGAGGCGGCGAGCGGCCGAACCCTGCTGCGGCAGGCGCTGCGCGGGCGACGAGGCGCGCGCCCATGAGGTTTCCTGACGACAGCGTGGTCCTGCACATCGGCCCGCACAAGACCGGCACCACCACCCTGCAGGGGGCCATGCACGAGGCCAGGGAAGGGCTGGCCGCCCAAGGCGTGCACTACGCCGGGCCGAAGGCACACTCCATGACCGCGGCCATGGCTGCCGCGACCGGCAAGCACCTGTCGACGCAGGGCCCGGAATCCGGCGAACGGAAGTGGAGCAACCTCGTCGACGAGGTGCGTGCCAGCACAGCTCGTCAGATCGTGGTCAGCAGCGAGTTCTACTCCGACGCCCCCGCGGAACGGATCAGCCACATCCTCGAGGCCCTGGGGGCGGAGCGCGTCCAGGTCGTGGTCACCCTGCGACCGCTGGTGCGCATCGTCGCCTCACAGTGGCAGCAGTACATGCAGAACCGGCCGGGCGTCCAGTATGACGACGACCTCGGCTACGTGGGCTGGTTGCGCGCGATCCTCGACCATCCGGAGTCCCGGCAGATCACTCCGACCTTCTGGCGGCGCCACGACCATGCCCGGCTGATCGAGCGGTGGGCATCCGTCGTGGGGCCCGAGCGGATCACCGTGGTCGTGGTGGACGACTCCGATCGACAGGGGTTGCTGCGATCGTTCGAGCACCTGTTGGGCCTGACGGAGGGCACTCTGGTGCCCCGGAAGTCCGGCACCAACCGATCACTGACCATGCCCGAGATCACCTTCCTCACCGCCTTCAACCGACGCTATGTCGGCAGCGACCACTCCCTGGCCGACTACACGAAGTTCGTCCGCTTCGGCGCCGTGCGTTTCCTGCTCGGTCGTACGCCGGCACCGGACGAGGCGCGACTGCTCACTCCGGCCTGGGCGGTGGAGCGCGTCTCCGAGCTGGGTCGCGCATCGGCCGCTGCCATTGCCGAGACGGGGGTGCGGGTCGTGGGTGACCTGTCGCTGCTCGGTGACCCCTCGGTGGCCTCGAACGTGGGGGAGAACCAGCCGAGCGACGACGTGCCTGTCGAGGTGGTGGCCCAGTTCCTCGCCGGCCTCTTCAAGGTGGCCTCCCGGTTGCGGTCCGCCGAGCTCCCTGACGACTTCAGTCCGAGTGGGACCGAGACGAGGCTGCGGGAGGCACTACGGCGGGGGGACGGCGACGTCGCTGCTGCCATCGCCCGGACGCGCCAGGAACTGGCCCGGACCGGGCCGGTCGACGACCTCAGTCGAGCACAGGCCACTCGGATCCTGGCCGGACGCCTGCGGCGACGGCTCGGCCGCTGGGCGCGACGCGACCGAGACGCCCGTCAGTAGCCGTAGCGGCGGAAGTCCTCGGCGTACACATCACGCAAACGGGTGTCCAGCTCGGGAGAGATCTCGACGTCTGAGCTCGAGAGCCCACTGCGCTTCGTGCTGTTCAGCGCGTGCGGGATCTTCTCGGCGAGTCCGAGGTCGAAGCGCTTGTTGAGGTCGGCCACCATCGTCTCCATGCTGTCCTCGAGCCGGTAGACGACCGTGTCCGGCAGCTCGAACTCCGACTGCGGGCGGAGGTGGTTGTCGAGGTGGTAGGGGTTGGTTTCGTAGGCGCGAAGGGCCTTCTCGGCCCAGGCGTCGACCTTGCTGCTGGCTCCGCTGGGGTTCTTGGTGTGCCGCATGGTGTATTCGGAGCGGAACCTTGCGACCGGTTCGCGGGTCATCATGAAGATGAGGTCGAACTTCGACACGTCGAGGATCTCGGTGAGCAGGCCCGCCTGCCAGTGCTGGAAGGAGACCCGGAGCTTGGGAAAGAGCTGCGGCTCCGACTTCCTTGTGTTGCGCAGCACCATCTCCCAGCCGGAGGTCTTGAACAGGCGCTCGATGGTGGTGCCGCCGGTCTTGGGGATGTGGACGAACAGGATCGACCGATTGTCCTTGAAGAAGACAGGCACGGGCTGTTCTCGCTCTCACGGTCGGTCGGCCAGAGGGGGTGTCACGACTGCGCGCACTCTACTTGAGGCATCGGCACGCTCCCGCTCGCGCGATGCTAGCGTGATCCGGGACGTGGATCGATTCGGTTCGACCGACCACCTGTCGAGGTCCACGTGCGACGTGCCGAGGTGGATCCAAGAGTCAAGGAAGTGAACTGGGGGATGGAGCCGGACCATCAGGTCGAGGCCGTGCCGGACGGTGCCGGCCTGATCCACATCGGGATGCCGAAGACCGGGACCACCGCGCTCCAGGGGGCGCTGAAGGAAGCCCGTCCGATCCTCGAGTCGATGGGTGTCCACGTCGCGGGGCGCAAACGGCACGAGATGAACATCGCCCTCACCGCTGCCGGGGCCGTTGCTCCCTACGAGGGGGATCGCTGGCAGCGACACTGGGCGGAGCTGGCCGAGGCCTACCGCACCACGCCGGCACGTTGTGCCCTGTGGTCGAGTGAGTCCCTCTCCCAGGCGAAGCCCGATCGGATCCAGCACATCGCCGACAGCCTGGGCCGCGAACCCCGCGTCGTTGTCACGCTCCGCCCCCTGGCTCCGCTGCTGGCCTCGCAATGGCAGGAGGTCCTGCGCCGGCGAGGCACGGAGTCACTCGACGACTGGTTGCGGCGCCACTTCGACTCGGTCTCGGTCGACGGCACCGTCAACGCGCAGTGGACCCGGGTGATGCCCGTGCTGCATCGCTTCAGCCTCCGGCGCGTGGTCGAGGAGTGGGGCACGGTGTTCGGCGAGGAGAATCTGGTCTTCGTGGTTCCTGCTCCGCAGGACCGCGCCAGCAACCTGCGCACCTTCGAGCGACTGATGGGCGTTCCCGAAGGCACCCTCGTGCTCCAGGACGTCGACAACGCATCGCTGCCCTACCCCGAGGCGGAGATGCTCCGTCACTTCAACCGGGCCTACACCGACCGGGGAGGCGACCACCCCACATGGATGTTCAGTGTGGGCGGGAACCGGGGACGAGCCCTGCTGCGCCGGATGACCGGCCTCGACCCCCACCCGATTCGGGCACCTCGTTGGGCAGCAGAACGCGCCAACGAATACACCCAGGCCTGGATCGAGGCGGTCACGGCTTCGCGGGCGACCGTGGTGGGTGACCTGACCGACCTGCTCGTGGACCCTGCCGAGGTCCCTGAGGACGCGCCCGCACCGACCACGCTGAGCGTGGAGTCGGCCGGTCGTCTGGCCGAGGTCCTGTTCCACGCCGGGCTCGACCACAACCCGGCACCGAAGGGGGTCGGCAACGAGCGAGGACCGGCCAGGCTCGAGGACTTCTCCGGGCGTGAGGTCGTCCGCGAGGCGGGGCGCCGGATCCGGCGTCGTCTCGACCCACGCCGGTGACCGACGCGGTCACGATCGAGCGGGTGTGAGGATCAGGACCGGTTGCCGCGCCGCAACCGGCGCCTGACCGCTGACGCCGTACGCCGGACGAGGCCGCGCCTCTCCGCCAAGGCTTCTGCGCGGCCCTGTGCCACACCCTCGCGGCGGGCCTTGCGGACCCGCTTGCGCAGGCGGGCCTCGGCCTCCTGGGACTCGGCTCTGACCCGGGCACGGGCCTCGTGCTGGGCGATGGCCGCGGAATCCGCGAACAGGGTGGCGTAGGCGGTGGCTGCTGCATCGAAGCGTTGCTCGGCCTCAGGATCCGAACCGCTGCGGTCCGCGAGCAGGTTGCCCGCGGCCCACAGCTCCTCGGCGATCTCGGTCAACGACCCGGGCAGGTCGAGATCGGCGAAGCTGCCTTCGTGGCGTCGCAACCCGGGGTCGATGAAGTCGTCGACCGCGTGGCGGACTCCCGGCTCGAGGGAGTGGTTGAGGTCGACCCCGGTGGCCTGACGCACTGCCCTCATCTGGCCGCGCCAGTCCTCGAGCAGGTCGTCGTAGCGGATCCAGGTGCGCGCCTGCCCTCGGGTCAGCTGCTCGGTGTTGATCGTCTGGTTCACCCAGCCGGCCAGGTTGAGCACCGCGAAGCTGCGCTCCTCGGCCTGTCCCTTCCTGTTCCTGCCGTAGTAGGTGGATCGGCTGCCGAGGACTTCCGCAGGGTGGCGCAACATGGTCACGAAGCCGATCGAGAGGCTCAGCTCGGCGGCTGCGTTGACCCAGAGGTGGGGCACCCACGAGGCGCGCGGGTCCTTCACCACGATCTGACTCGCGTCGGCCGTGACACCGCGCAGCCAGTCGACCAGCTCGTCCTGCACTGCCTGGTCGGCAGCCGCGTGCATGAGCTCTCGGGCGCCTGGGCGCCCGTCGACCTGCTCGATGTCCGCTGCATCCATGATCCGGCGGTGGAACCACAACGGCCAGGTCGACTCGAAGAACCCACGGGGGTTCGACTCGTTGGTCTTGAGCACCGGCAGCGGTACGTGCAGCCCGAGGTGGTGGAGTGCCCCGGCCACCGTGCTGGTGCCGCTGCGACCGGCACCGGTGACCAGGACCAGGTGCCCGCCAGTCGGCTCCGATGTCTGCTGCATGGTCGGAACCCTAGTGGACGGTCATCTGCCCTCCTCGACCGTCGCGAGTCCTGCCACGGCCACGGTTGCCGTGTGACCCAAGCCACCGCTCCATGCGGTTCCGCCAGCGTTTCAGCAGGCGTACGCTCGTCGTCGTACCGAAACTGAAGGCAGACCGTCTGGTACCCACACCGGCCCGCAGCTGCGGGTGGTCGGAGGGACTGGAACGAAAGGCTTGCAGCAATGTCTGAACCGCAGCGTCCCCACACGTGGCGCATCGGCGTGATCGGCGCAGGACGCGTCGGCGCCGTCTTGGCCTCCGTGCTCCGTGCCGAGGGCCACGAGGTCGTCTCCGTCGCCGGTGAGTCCGACGCCTCGCGACGTCGCATCGACGCGTTGCTCCCCGGTGTCACCGTGGAGAAGCCGAGCGCGGTGGCCCGCGACTGTGACCTCCTCCTGCTCACCGTTCCCGACGACATGCTCGCGAACGTCGTCGACGTGCTCGCCGCAAGTGGCTCGCTGCACCGCGGCCAGTTCGTCGTGCACACCTCGGGTCGACACGGCCTTGCCGTGCTCGACCCGGCCACGGCCGTTGGTGCCCGTCCGGTGGCGATGCACCCGGCAATGACCTTCAGCGGCACCGAGCTCGACCTCGGTCGCCTCTCCGGCTGCGTGTTCGGCGTGACGGCCGACGACGCGGAGCGCAACGTCGTCACGAGCCTGGTGGGTGACCTCGGTGGGCGACCCATGTGGGTCCCCGAGGAGCGACGCACGCTCTACCACGCAGGCCTCGCCCACGGGGCGAACCACCTGGTCACCCTGGTCGCCGAGGCGATGGAGATGCTCTCCGCCGCCGGGGGCGACGACCCGGCCGGCACCCTGCGACCGCTGCTCGAGGCGGCCTTGGACAACGCACTCAACCAAGGCGATGCCGCGCTCACCGGGCCGATCGTGCGCGGTGACGTGAACACCGTGAAGGCGCATCTGGCCGACCTCGCCACCAACGCGCCGCAGACCCTGCCGTCGTACGTCGCGATGGCCCGCGCCACCATGGCGCGGGCGCTGGCTGACGGCCGCCTCCTGCCGATCCGTGGCGCCACCCTCACCCGCGTGCTGGACGCGGCGGAGGCCAGCTCGGTCACCGCGCTGCCCGCCCCGCGTCCCGGGACGTTCCACTGATGTGCGCTGCCCCGGTCCTCGCCAGCACGCGCGAGGAGCTCTCCAAGCTGCTCACCGATGCCCGCCGGGCCGGCCACAGGGTCGGCTTCGTGCCGACCATGGGCGCCCTGCACGCCGGCCACGCGTCGTTGATGGACGCTGCTCGTGAAGCGGTCGGCGACGGCCCCGTCGTGGTGTCGATCTTCGTCAACCCGCTCCAGTTCGGCGCCGGTGAGGACCTCGACCGCTACCCTCGCACGCTCGAGGCCGACCTCGAGGTCTGCGCCGCTCACGGTGTCGACATCGTCTTCGCCCCCGCCGTCGACGAGGTCTACCCCGGCTCCACCACCGGCGTCGTCGAGCCGCAGGTGACCGTGGACCCCGGTCCGTTGGCCGGCATCCTCGAGGGAGCCACCCGACCCGGCCACTTCCGCGGCGTGCTCATCGTGGTTGCCAAGCTCTTCGGGCTGGTCCGTCCCGACGTGGCCGTCTTCGGCCAGAAGGACTACCAGCAGCTCGCGCTGATCCGGCGGATGGCCGACGACCTCTGTCTCGGCATCGACGTCGTGGGCGCCGAGACAGTCCGGGAGGACGACGACCTGGCGCTCAGCTCGCGCAACCGCTACCTCGAGCCGGAGCAGCGGGAACAGGCCGTCGCCCTGTCCCGCACCCTGCGGCGAGCCCGGGCAGATGCGATCCACGGAGCGGACTCGGCGCTCGCTGCGGCCCGGGCCGAGCTGCGCGCCTCCGAGGGCGTCGACCTCGACTACCTGGTCATCACCGGTACCGATCTCGGCCCCGCCCCGTCCACGGGCGAGGCACGGATCCTCATCGCGGCACGGGTCGGCACCACCCGACTCATCGACAACATGCCCATCCACCTGGGCACCCCTGACCGACACACGTCCTAACCAGCAAGGAGACAGCACATGCTGCGCACCATGATGAAGAGCAAGATCCACCGGGCCACCGTGACCCAGGCGGACCTCCACTACGTCGGATCGGTCACCATCGACGAGGATCTCCTCGACGCCGCCGACCTGCTCGCCGGCGAGCTGGTCCACATCGTCGACGTGACCAACGGTGCGCGTCTCGAGACCTACACCATCGCCGGCGAGCGCGGCAGCGGTGTGATCGGCATCAACGGTGCCGCGGCCCGGCTCGTCCACCCCGGTGACGTGGTGATCCTCATCGGTTACGGCCAGATGGACACCGCCGAAGCCAAGGAGTACAAGCCCGCGGTGGTGTTCGTCGACGCCGACAACAAGGTGATGGCCACCGGCTTCGACCCGGCCGAGGCACCCGAGGGCTCCGGGCTCAAGCGCGGCGACGTCACCGCAAGCCGCTGATCTGCGCGAATGGCCAACTCCTCGTATGCCGGCCTCCCCGGGCGCCTGAGGGCGTCCGCTCCCGGCTGGACCACGCGCTCCGACGTCGTGGTCATCGGATCCGGCATCGCCGGACTGACCGCTGCCCTCCGCGTCCACGCGGCGCTGAATTCAAGGACCGACGACGGCTCTGCCAACCAAGGGGCGACGGTCCTGGTGGTCACCAAGACCGTCCTCAACGCCGGCTCCACGCAGTGGGCGCAAGGGGGCATCGCCGCTGCCCTGGGCCCCGGCGACACCCCCGAGCAGCACGAGCACGACACCCTGGTCGCCGGTGCCGGGGCGTGCGACCCCGACGCCGTCCGGGCCCTGGTCACCGAGGGACCCGATGCGGTCCGTGAGCTGATCGCCCTCGGCACCAACTTCGACCACCGCGACGGTGTCCTGTCGCTGACCCGCGAGGGAGGCCACCACCGCGACCGGATCGCCCACGCCGGCGGCGACGCGACCGGAGCCGAGATCCAGCGCGCGCTGATCGCCGCGGTCGAGGCCGCTCCGGAGATCGAGGTCATCCAGCACGCCCTGGCCATCGACCTCCTGCGCTCCGCGGACGGCGGCGTTGCCGGAGTGACCCTCCACGTCATCGGCGAGGGCCAGCGCGACGGCGTCGGTGCGGTGCACTGCCGTGCCGTGGTGCTGGCCAGCGGGGGACTCGGCCAGGTGTTCTCCCAGTCGACCAACCCCTCGGTCTCCACCGGTGACGGCATGGCCCTGGCCATGCGCGCCGGGGCCACCCTGCGCGACCTCGAGTTCGTCCAGTTCCACCCGACCGTGATGTACCTCGGGCCTGACTCCCGTGGCCAGCAGCCCCTGATCTCCGAGGCGGTCCGCGGCGAGGGGGCCTTCCTCGTCGACTTCGAGGGCAACCGCTTCATGCAGGGGCAGCACGAGCTCGCCGACCTGGCGCCGCGTGACGTGGTGGCCAAGGCGATCACCCGCCGTATGCACGAGACCGACAAGCCGCACATGTGGCTCGATGCCCGCCACCTCGGTGCCGAGTTCTGGGAGAAGCGCTTCCCGACCATCCTCGGTGTCTGCCGCTCCCACGGGGTCGACCCGGTGAACGAGCTCATCCCGGTCGCCCCGGCGCACCACTTCGCCTCCGGGGGCGTGGCCACCGACCTGCACGGTCGTTCGTCGGTGGCCGGCCTCTACGCGACCGGTGAGGTCGCGTGCTCCGGCGTGCACGGTGCCAACCGGCTGGCCTCCAACTCCCTCCTCGAGGGCCTCGTCTTCTCCCGACGGATCGCGGACGTGCTGCCTGCGGAGCTGCGCGCCTGGGCGGAGCCCGCGCCCGACGAGCGTGAGGCCCACCTGGCCTCGGCCGACGTACGCCCCGCGATGCAGGCCCTGATGACCGACAACGTCTCGGTGCTCCGGTCCGAGGAGGGTCTGTCGGCCGCCCTCGACGCGTTGCCCGAGCTGGCCCGCACGACCGGCAGCGAGGGGGTCGAGGCGTGGGAGGCCACCAACCTGCTCACCATCGCCACCGCACTGACCACCGCGGCGTTGGGACGGCGGGAGACCCGCGGCTCCCACTGGCGCGAGGACTTCCCCGACCGGGACGACGACCGGTGGGCCGGTCACTTCGACGCCCGGCTCGAGGACGGCGTGGTCGACGTCTCGTTCCACCCTGCCCCTGCCTCGGACCTGACCGAAGGAGCGATCCGATGACCTTCGTCGAGCACATCGTCGGCATGGACTGCGACGACCTGCCGGCCGGACTGGCTGCCGAGCTGGGCGAGGCCGGGCTCGAGGCCCGGCAGGTCTACGCCGACGTGATGGCCGCCCTGCGCGAGGACCTGCCCGGACCCGACGTCACCAGCTGGGCGACCATCCCGGCCGAGCAGGTGGAGACCGCCGACTTCGTGGCCCGCCAGGACGGCACGGTCGCGGGCCTGGCGCTGGCCGAGGTGGTGTTCCGGGTGGTGCTCGGCAACGACATCACCGTCGAGCGTCCCGTGCGCGACGGAACCGCCGTACGCCGTGGCGACGTGCTGCTCAGCGTCACCGGGCCGACCGCGCTGCTGCTGACCGCGGAGCGCACCGCGCTGAACTTCACCTGCCACCTCTCCGGGGTCGCCACGGCGACCGCGGCGTGGGTGCGCGCGCTCGAGGGCACCGGGGCGAAGGTGCGTGACACCCGCAAGACCATCCCGCTCTACCGCGACCTGGAGAAGTACGCCGTCCGCTGCGGCGGAGGCGTCAACCACCGGCACTCGCTCTCCGACATGGCCCTGGTCAAGGACAACCACGTGCTGGCCGCCGGAGGCGTGGTGCCGGCGTACGAGCTGATCCGTGAGCGGTATCCCGCGGTGCCGGTGCAGGTCGAGGTGGACTCCCTCGACCAGCTGCGCGAGCTGCTCGAGATCGGCGTCGACCAGATCCTGCTCGACAACATGGAGCCCGACCTCCTGCGTGAGGCCGTGGCGATCACGGACGGCCGGGCCACCCTGGAGGCCTCCGGTGGCCTGACCCTCGACGTCGCGACCGAGTACGGCGCCACCGGTGTCGAATACCTGGCCGTCGGGGCACTCACCCACTCGGCGGTCGTGATGGACATCGCGATGGACCTGCGCTCGTGACGTTGCTGGCCGCCGACATCGGCAACAGCCACACCGTGCTCGGCCTCGTCGAGGGCGGGGAGGTCCGCGAGCACTGGAGGGTCTCGACCGACGAGCGCCGCACCGCTGACGAGTGGGCGGTGCTGGTGCGGGGGCTGTTCACGGAATTCATCGCCGACCACGCCTTGGCCGGAATCACGGTCTGCTCGACGGTGCCGGCCGTGCTGCACGAATGGCGCGAAATGCTCACCCGTCACTTTCCCGACACCTTGGCCGTCGTGGTCGAGCCCGGAATTCGCACCGGGGTTCCGGTGCTGATGGACAACCCACGTGAAGTCGGCGCCGACCGCATCATCAATGCCTTGGCGGCTGCCCATCTCTTCAGTGGCCCCACCGTGGTGGTCGACTTCGGCACGGCGACCACATTCGACGTGGTCAGTGGACGCGGTGAATATGTGGGCGGCGCCATTGCTCCGGGCCTGGAGATCTCCCTGGAGGCCCTCGGTCGCCGTGGCGCGCAGCTGCGCAAGGTGGAGCTGCTGCGACCACGCAGCGTGATCGCAAAGAACACGGTGGAGGCGCTGCAGTCGGGCATGCTGTTCGGCTATGCCTCGCTGGTGGACGGTCTCGCGACACGGATGATCGCCGAGCTCGACGTGGCGCCCGAGAGCGTGAACGTCGTGGCCACCGGCCACATGGCACCCATCGTCCTCGACGAATGTGTGACCTTCACCGCGCATTCCCCGTGGCTGACACTTCTCGGTCTGGAAATGGTCTTCGAGCGTAATTCATCCACAGGCCGTTGAATTCAGACTTGCCTCAATGATCAGCGTGCTGTTGAGTCTTTTCTGAATTCACAGGAATTGATATCCAGGAGGAATGTCGCATGGCACAGAAGGTCAACATCATTCTTGTCGATGACATCGATGAAAGTGAAGCCACCGAAACCGTCACCTTCGGCCTCGACGGTGTCAATTACGAGATCGACCTGAACGACGCCCACGCCGCGCAGCTGCGTGATGCCTTGGCCACCTATGTGGGCCACGCCCGCAAGGTCAGCGGTCGTCGCGGTGCCCGCAAGAGCGCCGCCGCAGCCGGTGGCGCCAGTGCCTCGGACATCCGTGACTGGGCTCGCTCCAACGGCCACGAGGTCCCCGACCGGGGCCGGATCCCGGCCGACATCCGCGACGCCTACGAAGCCGCGCACTGATCCCGGGCCTCGGGCCCGGCCGTCCGACGTACGACGCACCGAGCTGGGTCGGCGTACGCCGGGCGCGGTCGTCGTCGAAACGGCGTCGACCGAGTCTTGTTCGCTGACAGCGGACATGGAGTTGGCCGGGAACACGTAGGGTGGAGCCAGACGTTGGTACCAATGTCCGCACCCCTCCCGTCCCGGGGTGCTGGTACCTCAGTTCAAGGAGTGCGTACATGTTCGAGCGGTTCACAGACCGAGCCCGTCGGGTGGTTGTGCTTGCCCAAGAAGAGGCTCGCATGCTCTCCCACAACTACATCGGAACCGAGCACATCCTGCTCGGCCTCATCCACGAGGGAGAGGGTGTCGCAGCCAAGGCGCTCGAGAGCCTTGACATCTCGCTCGAGGCCGTGCGCGCCCAGGTCGAGGAGATCATCGGCCAGGGCCAGCAGGCTCCGAGCGGGCACATCCCGTTCACCCCGCGCGCCAAGAAGGTGCTCGAGTTGTCCCTGCGCGAGGCGCTGCAGCTCGGCCACTCCTACATCGGCACCGAGCACATCCTGCTCGGCCTGATCCGCGAGGGAGAGGGCGTTGCCGCGCAGGTGCTGCAGAAGCTCGGCGCCGACCTCAACCGGGTGCGCCAGCAGGTCATCCAGCTGCTCTCCGGCTTCCAAGGCAAGGAGAGCGCCGCAGCCGGCGCCCCCGCCCAGGGCGACGCCCCGTCGTCCTCGCTGGTGCTCGACCAGTTCGGCCGCAACCTCACCCAGCAGGCCCGCGAGGGCAAGCTGGACCCCGTGGTCGGCCGTGAGCAGGAGATCGAGCGGGTCATGCAGATCCTCTCGCGCCGCACGAAGAACAACCCGGTCCTGATCGGTGAGCCCGGCGTCGGCAAGACGACGATCGTCGAGGGCCTGGCCCAGGACATCGTCAAGGGCAACGTGCCCGAGACGCTCAAGGACAAGCACATCTACACCCTCGACCTGGGTGCCCTGGTGGCCGGCTCGCGCTACCGCGGCGACTTCGAGGAGCGCCTGAAGAAGGTGCTCAAGGAGATCCGCACCCGCGGGGACATCGTGCTGTTCATCGACGAGATCCACACCCTCGTCGGTGCCGGTGCGGCCGAGGGCGCGATCGACGCCGCGTCCATCCTCAAGCCGATGCTGGCTCGGGGCGAGCTGCAGACGATCGGTGCCACCACCCTCGACGAGTACCGCAAGTACCTCGAGAAGGACGCCGCGCTGGAGCGCCGCTTCCAGCCGATCCAGGTCAACGAGCCCTCCATCGCGCACACGATCGAGATGCTCAAGGGCCTGCGTGACCGCTACGAAGCGCACCACCGGGTCACGATCACCGACGAGGCTCTCGTCTCGGCGGCCACGCTTGCCGACCGCTACATCTCCGACCGGTTCCTGCCGGACAAGGCCATCGACCTGATCGACGAGGCCGGTTCCCGACTGCGGATCCGCCGGATGACCGCGCCGCCGGACCTGCGCGAGTTCGACGAGAAGATCGCCGAGGTGCGCGAGCGCAAGGAAGCCGCCATCGACGGCCAGGACTTCGAGGCTGCAGCGTCGCTGCGCGACGAGGAGAAGCAGCTCACCCTCAAGAAGGGCGAGCGCGAGAAGCAGTGGCGTGCCGGTGACATGGACGAGGTGGCCGAGGTCGACGAGGAGCTCATCGCCGAGGTCCTCGCAGTCGCCACGGGCATCCCGATCGTCAAGCTCTCCGAGGAGGAGTCCTCACGACTGCTCAAGATGGAGGACGAGCTGCACAAGCGCGTCATCGGCCAGGAAGAGGCCGTTCGGGCGCTCTCCCGCGCCATCCGACGCACTCGCGCCGGCCTGAAGGACCCGAAGCGTCCCGGCGGGTCGTTCATCTTCGCCGGCCCCTCCGGTGTCGGAAAGACGTGGCTGTCGAAGACGTTGGCCGAGTTCCTCTTCGGCGACGAGGACGCCCTGATCCAGCTCGACATGTCCGAGTTCGGCGAGAAGCACACCGCGTCGCGGCTGTTCGGCTCGCCCCCCGGCTACGTCGGCTACGAAGAGGGTGGCCAGCTCACCGAGAAGGTGCGCCGCAAGCCGTTCTCCGTGGTGCTGTTCGACGAGGTCGAGAAGGCCCACCCCGACATCTTCAACTCGTTGCTGCAGATCCTGGAGGAAGGTCGCCTGACCGACTCCCAGGGCCGCGTCGTGGACTTCAAGAACACGGTGATCATCATGACCACCAACCTCGGTTCCCGCGACATCAGCAAGGGCGTCAGCCTCGGCTTCGGCAACGCCTCCGACGCGCAGGGCACCTACGAGCGGATGAAGGGCAAGGTCCAGGAGGAGCTCAAGCAGCACTTCCGGCCCGAGTTCCTCAACCGTGTCGACGAGGTGATCGTGTTCCCGCCGCTGTCGCAGGAGCAGATCGTCTCGATGGTCGACAACATGATCGCCTCGGTCGAGCTGCGGATGAAGGACCGCGACATGTCCCTCGAGCTGACCACCCGGGCCAAGGAGCTGCTCGCCAAGCGCGGCTTCGACCCGGTCCTGGGTGCCCGCCCGCTGCGCCGCACCGTGCAGCGCGAGATCGAGGACGTGCTGGCCGAGAAGATGCTCTACGGTGAGGTCGGCCCCGGTCAGATCGTGCTCGTGGACGTCGACGGACCGGGTGACGACGCGTCGTTCACCTTCAAGGGACAGAAGGTCGGTGCGCTGCCCGACTCGCTGCCCCTGGAGCCGGCCGACATCGTCCCGGGTGACGTCATCGGTGAGACGTCCGAAGGACCCGACGACAGCGACGGCCCGGTCGACGTGCCCAAGGCCGACGACTGACCTCGTCCCGTCCGCTGCTGCCCCACTGGCGGTCACCTCTCCCCGGGCACCCGGGGAGAGCGGAGCTCCCCGGCTGAAGCTTCTTCGGCCGGGGAGTTCTGATTTCGTCCGGGAAGTCGGACCCGTTGCCGGAGCGCGTGCCAGCTCAGGTGCCGGCCCAGCGCGCATCGCCGGCCGAGCCGGGCCGAGGCGGGCCGAGGCGGTGCGGTCCGACATCAGGGGAGACGGAAGCGACCTTCCTCGGTGCTCACGAGGAGCCCGTCGGTGAGCAGGCTGGCGAGGGCCCGGTCGCGTTGCACGTCGTCGGCCCACACCGCGTCGAGCTGTCGACGGGAGACCGCACCCTCGTTGTCCCGGAGCACGGCGAGCAGGCGGCCACGCACCTGACGGTCCGTGCCGGCGTAGGTCTGGCCCTTGCGGGGCGGCCCGTCATGGGCCGGCCGTCCGGCCGCCACCCACGCGCAGCGATCGTTGATCGGGCAGCGTGCGCACGCGGGGTTGTTGGCGGTGCAGACCAGGGCGCCGAGCTCCATCGTGGCCACGGCCCAGGTCGCCGCAGTGGGCGCGTCCTCGGGCAGCAGTGATGCGGCCAGCTCGCGCTCGCCCTTGCGCACCGAGGTCGAGGGGAATTCCACGCCGGTGACCGCGCGGGCCAGCACGCGCCGCACGTTCGTGTCGAGCACCACGTGACGCTTCCCGTGGGCGAACGACGCGATGGCCGCGGCGGTGTAGTCGCCGATCCCGGGCAGGGCGACGAGGTCGTCGTACGTCGTGGGGACCTCACCCGCGTGGCGGTCGCGGATCGCGGTGGCTGCAGCGTGGAGTCGAAGTGCTCGACGCGGATAGCCCAGCCGGCCCCAGGCGCGGACCGCTTCGCCCGGCTCCTCCGCGGCCAGGTCTGTCGGCGCCGGCCAGCGCTGGAGCCACTGCTCGTGCATCGGCAGCACGCGGGCGACCGGGGTCTGCTGGAGCATGAACTCGCTGACCATCACCGACCAGGCACTGGCCGTCTCACCGCGCCAGGGCAGCTCCCGGGCGTGCTCGTCGTACCACTCGAGGACGGGATCATGGAGCTCGCTCACGCGGGCATGCTACGTGCCGCCCCGAAGCCGTGTGTTGCTCCCCGGATCGATGGCGCGCGCTGGATATCTTGGGGCCATGAGCTCTGCAGCCCGTCCGCGGGGGCCGCTTCCCGCGCGTGTCTACTGGGTCCGTCGCGCCGTGGTCTTCGGAGCAGCGTTCCTGCTGATCTTCGGGCTGGCCCGGCTCCTGGGTTCAGGCAGCGACGGTGACCCCGAGGGCTCGAGGCCGACCGCGGAGCAGGCGGCCGGCCAGCAGACTGACGGGGCGACCGTGCCCGACACCCGCTCGAGCAGCTCCGCGAAGGCGCCCAGGAAGAAGAAGACCAAGGCCCCGCTAGCCCAGCCCAGCGGCCCCTGTGCCCCGGCGGACCTCACGGTTGCGCCTGAGGTCGACCGGGTGGCCGCCAACGACACCATCGAGATCCCCTTCGAGATCACCGGGGTCGAGGAAGCCTGCACCTTCACGGTGTCCTCGAAGTCGATGGTCATCCGCATCACCTCGGGCTCGGACCTCATCTGGAGCAGCCAGCAGTGCTCGAAGCTGCCCGAGGAGGACATCGTGGTCCGCTCGGCCCAGGCCGCGAAGGTGATCCTGGAGTGGAACGGTCGCCGCTCCGAGGACGACTGCGGTCGCACGGCAGCCTGGGCGAAGATCGGCTGGTACCACGTCGAGGCAGCCGCCTTCGGCGGCGAGCCCACCTCCGACAAGTTCGAGCTGACCGGCCCGGAGCCGGAGAAGGTCTACAAGACCGTGAGGCCGAAGCCCGAGAAGGCCAGGAAGAAGTCCCGGGAGCAGGACGAGAAGACGGCAGACCAGGAGAAGACGGACGAGGAGAAGGCGGACCAGCCTTCTGCGTCGACCACGCCGTCGGGGTCCGTCGAGCCGAACGGCTGAGCGCCCGGGACGTTTGAGCGTCCAGACTGGCTGACAGGCTGGCGGACAGACCCGCCGACCGGAACCGCCGTGCGTCGCGGAGGACTACACGTAGCGCTCGAGGATGCTGGACTCGGCCAGGCGGGAGAGTCCCTCGCGCACGCTGCGGGCACGCAGCTCGCCGACGCCGTCGACGCTCTGCAGGTCATCGATGCCGGCGGAGAGCAGCTTCTGGAGCGTGCCGAAGTGACCGACGAGTCGCTCGACCACCGACGAAGGCAGCCGCGGGACCTTGGCCAGCAGGCGGAACCCGCGAGGCGCCACCGCGCCGTCGAGGTGTTCGCTGGCGCCCAGGCCCAGGGCCTTGGCCACGGCGGCCGGGTCGACCAGCTCGGTGGGAGAGAGGCTCTCCAACCGGGACAACACGTCCTCGGGTGACTTGGCCCGACGACCAGCGGGCAGGTAGTCGCGGATCACCAGCTCGCGCTCGATGTCGACACCCGTGATGAGCTCCTCCAGCTGCAGCGACAACAGGCGGCCGTCGGTGCCGAGCTCGAGGACGTAGTCCTCGATCTCCCGAGCGATGCGGGTGACCATCTCCAGGCGCTGGGCCACGACGGCCACGTCACGCACCGTGACCAGGTCTTCGATCTCCAGCGCGGACAGCGTGCTCGAGACCTCGTCGAGCCGCAGCTTGTAGCGCTCGAGGGTGGCCAGGGCCTGGTTGGCGCGCGAGAGGATCTGGGCGACGTCCTCGAGGACGTGGCGGGTCTCGCCGACGTAGGCCGCGATGATCTGCATCGACTGCGAGACGGAGATGACCGGGAAGCCGGTCTGGCGGGCGGCGCGGTCGGCGGTGCGGTGCCGGGTGCCGGTCTCCTCGCTGTGGATCGTGTGGTCGGGCATGAGGTGCACGGCAGCGCGGTGGATCCGGGTCAGCTCGGAGTCGACGATGATCGCGCCGTCCATCTTGGCCAGCTCTCGCAGGCCGGTGGCGGTGAAGGGAACGTCGAGGGTGAAGCCGCCGGTGGCGATCGACTCGACCGTCTTGTCGTAGCCGAGCACGATCAGGGCGCCGGTGCGCCCGCGGAGGATGCGCTCGAGGCCGTCGCGCAGGGCTGTGCCCGGGGCGATCGAGGCAAGCGTCGCCCGGAGTCGGAGCGTGTCCTCGGAGCGTTCGATGATCGCCACGCGTCCCCCATTCTCGTTCGGCCTCGGAATTGGCGTCAGTCTAGGGGATGGGCGGCGTGGGCACGGTCATCGTGAGGTGTCCGCCGGGCCCCGGAAGCCCAGCAGGTGGAGCACGGAGCCGATGTCGGGAACGTCGATCACCTTCATGCCGTCGACGGTGCGTCCTTCGGGCCCGGCATGGGCAGAGCTGCCCGAGCGATCGGTGGGCACCAGCGCGTAGGTGAAGCCGAGGCGGGCCGCCTCGGCGAGTCGCTGGGGAAGGTCGCGGACCCGGCGCAGCTCGCCGGCCAACCCGATCTCACCCATCGCCACGATGCCCTTGGGGGCCGGCCGGTTGTAGGTCGCGGAGGCCAGGCTGATCGCAATGGCCAGGTCGGTGGCCGGCTCGGTGAGCTTGGCGCCGCCGACGGTCGAGGCGAAGACGTCCTGGTTGTGCAGGCGGAGACTGCCGTGCTTCTGCAGGACGGCCAGGACCATGGCCACGCGCGAGGAGTCGAGCCCCGAGGTGGTGCGCCGTGGCTTCTCGGCCGGTGACACGGTGACCAGCGACTGCACCTCGGCCAGCAGGGGACGCCGGCCCTCCATGCTCACCGCGACGCAGGTTCCCGGAACCTGCTGGAGGTGGTTCTCGACGAACAGGCCGGTGGGATCGGTGACTGCGGTGATGCCTTCGGCGGACAGATCGAAGCAGCCGACCTCGTCAACCGGCCCGAAGCGGTTCTTCATGGCCCGGAGCATGCGGAAGCGCGAGTTGCGGTCACCCTCGAAGTGGAGGACGACGTCGACGACGTGCTCCAGCACCCGCGGGCCGGCGATGGTGCCGTCCTTGGTCACGTGGCCGACCAGGACCGTGGTGATGTTGCGGGTCTTGGCCACCCGGATCAGCGCGGCCGCGACCTCCTTGACCTGGCTGACCCCACCGGGGACGCCGTCGACGTCGGAGGCGGCGATGGTCTGGATCGAGTCGATCACCAGCAGCTGTGGCCGGACCTGCTCGATGTGGGTGAGCAGGGCACCGAGATCGGTCTCGGCGGCGAGGTAGAGCTCGTCGTGGACCGCGTCGGTGCGGTTGGCCCGCAGCCTCACCTGGGAGGCCGACTCCTCGCCGGTGATGTAGAGCGTGCGCCGCTTGTGCTGTGCCGTGCGAGCCGCCACCTCGAGCAGCAGTGTGGACTTGCCGACGCCGGGCTCGCCGGCGAGCAGGATCGCGGCGCCGGGCACCAGCCCGCCGCCCAGCACCCGGTCGAGCTCGTCGACCCCGCTGCTGCGGGTGGTCGACTCCTCGACGGAGACCTGGCCGATCGGGACTGCCGCCGTGGTGACCGGGCCGGCCTTGACCGCGCGGGCCTGCACGGCGCCGACCTCGTTGACCGACCCCCACGACTGGCACTCGCCGCAGCGGCCGACCCACTTGGCCGTCTCCCAACCGCACTCGCTGCAGCGGTAGGAGGAACGCGTGGCCTTCTTGGTGCTCATGCCCGACAACCTAGGCGAGGCCGCCGACAACGGAGGCAGCGAGGCGGTCGAGCGTCTCGACCGTGGCGTCCCAGCCCATGCAGGCATCGGTGACGCTCTGCCCGCGGACCAGGCCGGACGGGCCGGCCGAGACATCGAGCTTCTGGGCTCCGGGGACCAGGAACGACTCGAGCATCACTCCGGCGATGCCCGAGGCCCGGGTGGCCACCTGCGCGGCCAGCTCGGCGGCGACCTCTGCCTGGCGGACGTGGGACTTGCCGCTGTTGCCGTGGCTGGCGTCGACGACGAGTCGCGGGTTGAGGCCGGCGTCCGACAGTCGGGCACGGGCTCCGGCGACCTGGTCGGGGGAGCAGTTGGGTCCGTCCGCGCCGCCCCGCAGGATCAGGTGCGTGTCCGGATTGCCCTCGGTGGCGACCAACGAGGCGCGTCCCTGGTCGTCGATCCCGAGGAAGGACTGGGGAGACGCGGCTGCGGAGCAGGCGTCGAGGGCGACCTGCAGGCCGCCGTCCGTCCCGTTCTTGAACCCGACCGGCATCGAGAGCCCGGAGACCAGCTGGCGATGGATCTGGCTCTCGGTGGTGCGGGCACCGATGGCACCCCAGCCGACCAGGTCGGAGAGGTACTGCGGGCTGATCGGCTCGAGGAACTCCGTCGCGGTCGGCAGGCCGAGGTCGGTGACGTCGGCGAGGAAGCGCCGGGCCGCGAGCAGCCCGGTGGCGATGTCGTGGCTGCCGTCCAGGTGCGGGTCGTTGACCAGGCCCTTCCAACCGACCGTGGTCCGCGGCTTCTCGAAGTAGGTGCGCATCACCACGAGGAGGTGCTCCCGGTGCCGTTCCGCCTCGGCGGCCAGGCGGACGGCGTACTCGAGGCCGGCGTCGGTGTCGTGGATGGAGCACGGTCCGACGATGACCAGCAACCGGTCGTCCACCCCGTCCAGCACGGCGCGCACCTCGTCACGCCCGCGTGCCACGACCGCCGCCCGGGCATCGGTGAGCGGGACGTCGTCCGCCACCGCGCGTGGTGTGGGCAACGCCTCGAAGCGGCGCACCCGCAGGTCGGACGTGCCGGGGGAGTCGCTGGTCGGGGCGCTGGTGGGAGCGCTGGCTGAGGCCTTGCTGGTGTTCACGTGGGTTCCCGTCTGCTGGTGGCGGGATCCGGTCCAGAACCCGCCGTGAAACGACGAACGGGCAGAGAGTGGTCTCCGCCCGGGTGGCTCTGAAGGTGTTGGTGCGCGTTCAGCTGATCGCGGGCCCCTCCAGAGCCGACGCAAAATACGCATACCAACGGATGTTCATGGTGGTCAGCCTACGTCACTGGGACAAGGGCCGGACGCCGTGGTCGGATGCTGGTCGGCCGGACCGCTCAGAACGTGCGCGACCAGAGGTTCACCGCGTAGTCGACCCGGTGGTCGGCGTACGTCGACAGGACGTGCTCGGCGGTCTCTGCGTCGAACTCGATGCGGACGACGGCCTCGAAGTCGCTCCGGTCGGTGAACTCCCAGCGCATGGTGAGCCGGTGGCGCTGCCAGCCTCGATGCGACCAGAACCGCTCGACGGCAACCGGGTCGACCTCGGGATAGCCACGACGGAACCAGCCGCCGAACGTGGAGCGGGTGGGATCGTTGTCGATGACGAAGGCGGTGCCACCACGGCGTACGACGCGATCGAGCTCCGCCAACCCCGGCTCGCACCCGGGCCCGAAGAAGTAGGCCCATCGGGCCTGCACGACGTCGACGGACGCGTCGGGCAACGGAATCCGCTGGGCGGCGCCCTGCAGGACCTGCACGTTGGTCAGGCGGCGCACCCGGCGCCGGGCGATGGCGACCAGGTCGGGGTGTGGCTCGACCCCGATCACCTCACCGGCCCGGGCCCAGCGGGGGAGGTGGAAGCCGGTTCCGCAGCCGAGGTCGAGGAAGGTGCGCCCCGACCAGTCCGCGATCGAGCGCATGGTGGTCTCGATGACGCCGTCGGGGTCGACCGCCCGGTTCTCGAGCTCGTAGGTCGCCGGGTTGTGCCAGATGTTCGGGCTCGGGACGGCGCCCCTGGACACGGCGAACTTTCGGCTCGCGGGCCCCGATCTCGACGCGCTCGCGTGACTTCGTCCCTCAGTCACGTCGCCTGCTCGATCTGGTCGGTCCCACGGCACGGGCTCGTGGTTTCGAGACGCTCGCTTGCGCTCGCTCCTCAACCACCGTCGGCTCCATGGCTGGTGGTTTCGAGACGCTCGCTTGCGCTCGCTCCTCAACCACCGTCGGCCCTATATCCGGACGAGGCCGTTCGGGGTCTGGAACTGGGCGGCGACCACGCCAGGGGTGCCGTTGGGAGCGACCCACTCGACCTTCACGTCTTCGAGGGGCGACTCGACGGTCTCACCGAGCCACTCGCTGACCCGGTGAGGGTCGCCGGCGATCTCCAAGCAGGCAAGGGAGAAGTCGTCCGAGGCCCCGTGGCTCGGGTGGTCGTCGCTGGAGGAGATCCACTCGATGAAGAACGGCAGCTGAGGGTCGGAGATCAGTCCGTTGACGCCGATCTGCTTCCACTGCAGCTCCGTGCCATCAGGGCGGTGGCGGTTGCCGGCGACGGCCTCGCGACCGAGACGCTGCTCGACGGAGCTGATCTCGTCGACCGCGACGACCCAGCCGAGCCAGCCGCCCCCGAGTGCCGAGCGGGCACGGACGGCCTGGCCGAACGGGGCCTTGTCGGAGGCCGGGTGGTCGAGGACCTCGACGACCTCCAGGTACGTGTGGCCGGCCAGGGGAAGGATGCGGTTGCGGGTTCCGAAGCGTGGGTGGATCCCACCGTCGGTGAACTCCTTGCCGAGCAGCTTCCCGAGCCGCTGAGCTGTGGCGGCGAGTCCGTCGGGTCCGGCCGCGAAAGAGAGATGGTCCAGGCGCATGGCAAGCATTGTTGTCTCTCGGTGTTCCGTGGCCCACATCGGGGGTGGGATCTCTTGACGTCGAGAGGGTTGTGTGCAGCGAACCCCGGCAGCCTCAGCGAACCCCGGCAGCCTCAGTGAAGGCCGGCTGGCCTCAGCGCGGGTCGGCGGGGTGGATCGCGAGCAACGACCTCGAGCGCAGGTGCGCCTCGCAGTGTCGGACCAGCTCGTCGTACGCCGGCTTGCCCATCAGCTCGGTCAGCTCGGGCTCGTTCGTGACGAAGAGCGGGTCGAGCGCGACGTGGGCCTCGGGGTTCCCCGTGCAGTACCAGTCGAGGTCGTGGCCGCCCGGCCCCCAGCCGCGACGGTCGTACTCGGTCACCGTGACCTCGGAGTACGTCGTGCCGTCAGGGCGCTCGACGTCTCGGAAGGTGCGACGGATCGGCAGCTGCCAGCACACGTCGGGCTTGGTCTCCAGCGGGTTGCGCCCCTGCGCCAGGGCCAACCCGTGCAACGCGCAGCCGGCTCCGACGGTCCAGTTGTCGGTGCGGAAGTCGGCGCGGTTGTGGAAGATGCAGGCGCTCTGCCCGTCGACCTCGATCGCCAGTGTCTTGCGGGCGCCCTCCTCGTCCTTCTCGACCCAGTCCTTGCGGCGCACCTTGCGGCCCGGGTGGAACTGCCACATGGTCTCGTCGAGCTGGTCGACGAACTCGGCCACCCGGTTCTCGTCGTCCTTGTCGGAGAAGTGCGCGCCGAGCGTGCAGCAGCCGACGTCGGGGGAGTCCTGGTAGATCCCCGCGCACCCCGACCCGAAGATGCAGGTGTAGTTCGACGTCAGCCAGGTGAGGTCGCAGCGGAAGACCTGGTCGTCGTCTGCCGGATCGAGGAACTCGACCCAGGCGCGGGGAAAGTCGAGGGGTACTTCAGGCACCGGGCAACCATACGGCGTGCCCGGGGATACCGTGTCTCCATGAGGCTGGGAGTTCTCGACATCGGTTCCAACACCGGTCACCTGCTCGTCGTCGACGCGCACGGTGGGGCGGCGCCGTTGCCGGCGTACTCCTACAAGGAGCCGCTGCGGCTGGCCGAGCACCTGGACGAGAGCGGCGCCGTGACGCGCGCCGGGATCGAGGCCCTCACTGCGTTCTGCCGCGAGGCGCTGGTGGTGGCGGAGGACAAGGGCTGCGAGGAGACCCTCGGGTTCGCGACGTCGGCGGTTCGCGACGCGGTCAACACCGACGCGGTGCTCGACCACGTGCGCGAGGTGACCGGGGTCGATCTCGAGGTCCTGCCCGGGGAGGACGAGGCACGGTTGACCTTCCTCGCGGTACGCCGCTGGTTCGGGTGGTCTGCCGGCCGCCTGGCGGTCTTCGACATCGGCGGTGGCTCGCTCGAGATCGCCGGCGGCCGGGACGAGTCCCCCGACGTGGCCTGGTCGTTGCCGTTGGGCGCAGCCCGCCTGGCCAAGGACTGGTTCGGGGCGGGTGTGCCCGACGGCGACGGCATGCGTGCCCTGCGCCGCACGATCCGTGCTGAGATCGCCCGCGACGCCGGCAACCTGCTCCGGGGCGGTGCGCCCGACCGTGCAGCCGCGACCTCCAAGACCTTCCGGTCGCTGGCCCGCATCTGTGGCGCCGCGCCCTCCGACGAGGGGCCGCTGGTCGCCCGGCAGCTCGGCGCGGAGGAGCTGCAGGGGTGGCTGCCCAAGCTGATGGAGATGACGCCCGAGGACCTCGCCGGCCTGCCCGGGGTCTCGCCCAGCCGTTCCCACCAGATCGTGCCGGGGGCGCTGGTCGCCGAAGCCGTGATGGACATCTTCGACCTGTCAGCCCTCGAGATCTGCCCGTGGGCGCTGCGCGAGGGTGTGATCCTGGAGCGCTTCGACCAGATCAGCGTGCTCGACACCGTGTGGCCCGGACGAGTGGGCACTGACTGACGTGGCTCCACTGGTCGGCCTCTCCACTGCCTCGGTCTATCCCGAGTCGACCGCGCACGCCTTCGCCCACGCGGCGCGGTTGGGCTACGACGCGGTCGAGGTGATGGTCGGCATGGACTCGTTGAGCCAGCAGGTCTCGGCGCTCAAGCAGCTGTCGCGGCACCATGCGATGCCGGTGTGTGCCGTGCACGCGCCGTGCCTGCTGGTCACCCAGCGGGTCTGGGGATCCGACCCGTGGGGCAAGCTCGAACGGTCCGCGGAGATGGCGCTCGAGGTGGGCGCCGACGTGGTCGTGGTGCACCCGCCGTTCCGGTGGCAGAAGGACTACGCGCGCGAGTTCGTCTGGGGGATCCAGGGTCTGGAGGACGCCACCGGCATCGCGTTCGCGGTGGAGAACATGTACCCGTGGCGGGCCTCCTCACGGCGGGGGATCGAGGTCTACTCGCCGGGCTGGGACCCCTCGGAGGAGAGCTATGCGAACGCCACCGTCGACCTCTCCCACGCGGCAACGGCCCACTCCGACCCGCTGGCCATGGTGAAGCGGCTGGGCAAGCGCCTGCGGCACCTGCACCTGACCGACGGAAGTGGCTCGGCCAAGGACGAGCACCTGGTGCCCGGTCGCGGCAACCAGCCGGCCGCGGAGCTGCTCGGCCACCTGGCCGACACCGGGTTCGAGGGTCACATCGTCGTGGAGATCAACACCCGCCGGTCGGGCACGGTCGCGCAGCGCACCGTCGACCTGAAGGACTCGTTGCAGTTCGTCCGCGATCACTTCGTCACCGAGGTCGTCCGGTGAGCGCCGGCTCGCGTGGCCCCGGCCGGCGCTCCGGCCGGCGTCCGGGATCGCCGGACACGCGCGCGGGCATCCTCGCGGCGGCGAGGAAGCTGTTCGCAGAGCGTGGCTACGCCAGTGCGTCGGTGCGGGCGATCGCTCTGGCGGCGGAGGTCGACCCGTCCTTGGTGCACCACTACTTCGGCACCAAGGACGACCTGTTCCTGGCTGCGCTGCAGCTGCCGGTCGACCCGCGCGTGCTGCTGGCCCCCGCCGTCGCCGAGGGGGCGGACGGTGCCGGCGAGCGCATGCTGCGGGTCTTCCTCTCGGTCTGGGACGACCCTGAGCTGCAGCTGCCCCTGCTCGGCCTGGCCCGCAGCATGGCCGAGCCGGACGGACAGGTGCTGTTGCGCGAGGGGTTCCTCAAGGTGGTCATCGGTCCCATCGGAGTTGCCCTCGGCATCGACGACCCGGGGCGTCGGATGCCGCTGGTGGCCAGCCAGGTGCTCGGTCTGATCCTGGTCCGTTATCTGCTCCGGGTCGAGCCGCTGGCGTCGATGCCCGCCGACGACGTGGTCGCCATCTTTGCGCCGACCGTGCAGCGCTACCTCACCGGCGAGCTGCCCTCGTAGTCCTGCCGGGTCCCGGTCGACGCCAGCGACTCCGACAGAGCGCCGCGGCCGTGTCGGCCGCGTGTGGTGCGTCCCGGTGGCGCCCGGCCTGCAGGGTCGAGCGGGCCCGCAGGGGGTTGCGTCCCGCTGTGGACGCGCGCATAATTCAACGCATGATGAATTATGCGATCGAGGTGGACGACCTGACCGTCGTCCGTGGCGCGCGCACCGTGCTCCCGGGGATCAGCTTCGCGATCCCCACCGGTCAGGTCACCGGCCTGCTCGGTCCCTCTGGGTGCGGCAAGTCGACACTCATGCGAGCAGTCGTCGGAGTGCAGGTGGTCGAGTCCGGCACCGTCGCCGTGCTCGGTGAACCGGCCGGCAGCAGGCCCTTGCGCGACCGGGTCGGCTACGTCACCCAGGCCGCCAGCGTGTACGACGACCTGACCGTGGCGGAGAACCTGCGCTTCTTCGCCCAGGTCCTCGCCGCGACCACTGACGACGTCGAGCGGTCGATCGTCGCGGTCGACCTCGACGACCACCGTGACCAGGTCGTGGGCAACCTCAGCGGCGGACAGCGTTCGCGCACCAGCCTCGCGGTCGCCCTGCTGCGCCAACCCGACGTGCTCGTCCTCGACGAGCCGACCGTCGGGCTCGACCCCGTCCTGCGTCGCGACCTCTGGGCGCTCTTCCACGAGCTCGCCGACGGTGGCACGACGGTCCTGGTCTCCAGCCACGTCATGGACGAGGCGGAGCGGTGCGACCGGCTGCTGCTGATGCGGGAGGGCCGGATCATCGCCGACGACTGCCCTGGGGCGATCAAGGCCGGTGCCGGAGCCGACGACATCGAGACCGCGTTCCTGGCCCTGGTCGAGAAGGAGGCGGTCGCATGAACCCCCGCATCACCCTGGCCGTCACCCGGCGGGTGCTCACCCAGCTGCGGCGCGATCCGCGCACCCTCGTCATGCTGCTGGTCCTGCCCTGCCTGTTGATCGCACTGCTGTGGTGGATGTTCGACGACCTGCCCGGCAACACCTTCGACGAGCTCGGGCCCGGGCTGCTGGCGATCTTCCCGTTCATCATCATGTTCCTGGTGACCAGCGTGACCACGCTGCGCGAGCGCGGCAGCGGCACGCTCGAGCGGCTGCTCTCGATGCCGTTGGGCAAGGGCGACTTCCTGGTCGGCTACGCGCTCGCCTTCGCCCTCGTCGCCGTCGTGCAGTCGGTGCTCGCGGTGGCCCTCAGTGTCGGGCTGCTCGACCTCACCATCCGGGGGCCGGTGTGGCTGCTCACCGTGGTCGCCGTGGCCGACGCCGTCCTCGGCACCGCGCTGGGACTGTTCGTCAGCGCCTTCGCCAACACCGAGTTCCAGGCAGTGCAGTTCATGCCGGCGCTGGTGATCCCGCAGATCCTGTTGTGCGGACTCTTCGTCAAGCGCACGGTGCTGCCCGACGTGCTCGAGGTGATCAGCAACTGCCTGCCCTTGTCCTACGCGACCGACGCGATGACGCACCTGACCACCAGCAGCTCCACCACCGAGGTGTGGCAGGACCTGGCCGTGGTCGTCGCCTTCGCCGTGGCCGCCCTTGCCCTGGGTGCGGTCACGCTGCGTCGGCGTACGCGGTGACCGAGGGCACGACGACGCCGGCCACGACCGTGACAGCGATCGGAGTGGCAAGCAACAGGGGGAGACGGGCCTGACGGCGAGCTGGCGCCGGCCCCCGTTGCCCCGGCCCTTCGTTGCCCCGGCCGGTGCGACTTTCACACGTTGACGGGGGCGGCGATAGCCTGTTCGGCATGCCGTTGCTCCGCCAACCCCTTCTGCTCCTCGCCAGGAGCGAGCGGGTGAAGAAACTCGTCAGCACGATGCCGGTCTCCTCCGGCATCGTCTCCAACTACGTCCCCGGGGAGTCCACGGAGGCGGCCGTGGCGGCCGCTGCTGCCCTCGTCGAGGACGGGCTCGCCGCGACCCTGGACTTCCTCGGCGAGGACACCCTCGACGCGGCCCAGGCGGACGCCACCGTGGCGGCGTACATCGAGCTGCTCCAGCAGCTCTCCGAGCACGGGCTGGCGCGCCATGCCGAGGTCTCGGTGAAGCTGACCGCGATCGGCCTGATGCTCTCCGGCAACGGCTCCGGGCACAAGATCGCGCTGGAGAACGCCCGAGCCATCTGCCGGGCGGCACGCAACGCCGGCACCACGGTCACCATCGACATGGAGGACCACACCACCACGGATGCGACGTTGGCCGTCCTCGCCGAGCTGCGCCAGGACTTCCCCGAGACCGGCGCCGTGCTGCAGGCCTACCTGCACCGCACCGAGGACGACTGTCGCGCGCTCGCCCACCAGGGCTCGAGGGTTCGGTTGTGCAAGGGCGCCTACAACGAGCCGGAGTCGGTCGCGTTCCAGGACAAGCTCGACGTCGACAAGTCCTACGTGCGCTGTCTCAAGGTCCTGCTCAACGGTGGTGGCTACCCGATGGTCGCCACCCACGACCCCCGGATGATCGCGATCGCCTCGTCCATCGCCGCCGACGTCGGCCGGGAGAAGGGGACCTACGAGTTCCAGATGCTCTACGGCATCCGACCCGAGGAGCAGAAGCGGCTCGCGGGTGCCGGGGAGACCGTGCGGGTCTACGTGCCCTACGGCCAGGAGTGGTACGGCTACCTCATGAGACGCCTCGCGGAGCGTCCGCAGAACCTGTCATTCTTCGTGAAGTCGCTGGTCTCCAAGAAGTAGTCCGACCGGCAGCATCTCTCCAGGAAGTGGGTGGATCCGCGTGGCACAGACCGCCATCATCGGTGCCGGAGTCATGGGGGAGACCCTGCTCTCCGGGCTGATCCGGGCCGGTGCCGACCCGGCGACACTCCTGGTCGGTGAGAAGCGTGAGCCCCGCGCCCGCGAGCTCGAGGAGAAGTACGCCGTCAGCGTGGTCTCCAACGTCGAGTCCGCCGAGCAGGCCGAGACCCTGGCCCTCGTGGTGAAGCCCCAGGACATGGGCACCGTGCTCGACGAGATCGGCCCCCACCTGCGCCCCGGCCAGCTGGTCGTCTCGTTGGCGGCCGGCATCACCACCGCGTTCATCGAGGCGCGCATCCCCGACGGGATCGCGGTCGTGCGGGTCATGCCGAACACTCCGGCCCTGGTCGACGAGGGCATGTTCACGATCTCGCCCGGCTCACACTGCGACGACGCGCACCTCGCCCTGGCCGAGCAGCTCCTCGGCGCCACCGGGCGGGTGCTGCGGATCCCCGAGAAGCAGCAGGACGCGGTCACCGCGATCTCCGGCTCCGGGCCGGCCTACATCTTCTACGTCGTCGAGTCGATGGTCGAGGCGGGCGTGCACCTGGGCCTGCCGCGCGCCACGGCGACGGAGCTGGTCATCCAGACGCTGTTCGGCTCGGCGAAGATGCTGCGCGACACCGGCACCCACCCGACGGTGCTGCGCGAGCAGGTGACCTCGCCGGCCGGCACCACCGCCGCCGCGATCCGCGAGCTCGAGGTGCACAAGGTGCGTGCGGCGTTCCTCTCGGCGATGGAAGCGGCCCGCGACCGCTCTCAGGCCCTCGCCGAGGGTTCCTGACGCGAACGGGCAACTCTTGCTGCGCGAACGGGCAGTTGTTGCGGCGCGAACGCTCAATTGTTGTCGTCGGTGACCCGGTGGTCAGCGACCATGGCGTCTGCCTGATCGAGCACCGTCGCTGCGATCGTTGAGGCGACCAGGCCGAACCGGTCGTCGTACGCCCCGATGACGGCCTGCTCGAGGGTGTCGAGTGGTACGCCGGGAGCCTCCTCGACGAACGCTCCGACGGAGGCAGGGTCGAACTCGACCTCCAGCGCCGTGTAGACCTCGGCGAGCAGCGGTCGCAGGACCGACGCGTCGTCGAGCTGGACGATCGAGCTGAACAGCCAGGCATCGCGCACCATCCGTTGCGCCGTGCCGATCAGCTTCACCGTGCCCCGCGCGTTGATCGAGTGGGCGCCGGGGCAGTACTCGCCCGGGACCTCCCCGACCCGGGCGTCGATGCCGAAGTCGGCGAGCACGCCGGCCAGCATCGCGCCGTAGTCCTCGAAGCGAGCGTCCATCCCGCCGAGCGATGCCGGGTCACGTTGCACGTGGTCGACGACGAGCGCGGCCGGCGTGCACGCGACAGCGCGGCCGCCCGATGCTCGTACGACGGGGGTGAAGCCCGCCTCGCGACAGGCCCGGGCCGCATCCTGGAAGCCCGGACGATTGGTGTCCCGCCGCCCGAAGGCCACCATGCGCGTGGGCCTGAAGACCCGCAGCGCGGCACCGATCTCGCCCCTGCTCGCCTGACGTAGCAAGGCATGGGAGGCCGCCATCTCGAGCGCCGGGTCGTCGTCGGCCACGCGTCCACGAAGAAGGTCCACGCCAGCACGGTAGTGGAGCGTGATCGGGGATCATCCAGTCACTCGGTGACCGCGATGCTCCACCATCAGATCAGGAGGTCGTCGAGCGAGCGGACTCGGTCGCCGTCGTGGTCGGGGTGGGCGTCGAAACGGTCGAGCAGCACCGCAGCGAGCCCGGCGGCGAGGGCGCCCTCGACGTCGATCGGGACCGAGTCGCCCACCATGGTCACCTGCTCCGGGGGAAGACCCAGCGTCCCGCAGGCGACGAGGAACGGTCGAGGGTCGGGCTTGCCTGCGGGAAAGTCCGAGCTGGCGAACAGTGGCATCCGGAGGTCTGCCAAGCCAACCCGTTCGATCTTGAGGGCCTGCTGCTCGCGCGCGCCGTTGGTCAGCACCCCGACCACCACGCCGTCCTCGTGCAGGCGTTCGATCGCCGGCCGGGCATCGGCGAAGGCGCGCCAGTCCGTGCGGTAGTGCGTGCGGTAGGCGTTGAACGCCTCGTCCGCCTCGGCATCGTCGACGTGTTGCGCGAGGAACTCGCGAACCCGCTCACGTCCCTGTTCCTCGTAGGTGAGCTCACGAGCCTGGTAGCGGCGGTAGTGGCGATCCGAGACCGTGCGCCACCGGGTGGAGAGTGCTTCCTCCTCTCCCGACACTCCGCGTTCCAGTGCCCACCGCACGACGGCCGAGCGCGCCGCCGTGGTGTGGTCGAAGAGGGTGTCGTCGAGGTCGAACAGCACGGCGCGGATCACGTCGACACCCTAGGCCAGGCCCATCGCGGTCCGTGCCGCCGCGAGGACCGGTGCGGTCACCTGGCGGCACGTCGCTGCACCCTCCTCGAAGACTGCGGAGACCGAGGCGTCGTCGAGGTCGGCGTACCGCTTCTGGATCGGCTCCAGCTGCGCCACCACGGCATCGGTGACGGCCGACTTCAGGGCGCCGTACGTCGTGACGCCCGCGGCCGATCCGCCGCACGCCTCGAGGATGTCGAGCAGGTTGGTCACCCCGGGCTTCTCGGTGCGGTCGGCGCGAACCGCTGCGGCGCCGACGTCCGAGTCGGTGACCGCGCGCGCGATCTTGCGGCGTACGACGTCGGGCGCATCGAGGAGGTGGATGATGCCCGCCCCGTCGACGTGGGACTTGCCCATCTTGGTGGTCGGTTCCTGCAGGTTCATCACCCGAGCGCCGGCAGGTGGAGTGACGATCTCGGGGACGGTGAACACCTCGCCGTAGGTGCGGTTGAAGCGCAGCGCCAGGTCGCGGGTCAGCTCGACGTGCTGGCGCTGGTCGTCGCCGACGGGCACCTGCTCGGGCCGGTAGAGCAGGATGTCGGCGGCCATCAGCGCCGGGTAGGTGTAGAGCGACGCTCGGGTCGCGGGTTGGTCCCGCCCCTTCTCCTTGAACTGGATCATCCGGTTCAGCTCGCCGGTGTGCACCGTCGACTCGAGCAGGAACGACAGCTCGGAGTGTGCCGGCACCCGGCTCTGCACGAAGAGGGTGCTCTCGTCCAGGCCGACGGCGAGCAGGAGTCGTGCCGTCTCGACGCTCAGGGAGCGGAGGGCCGCGGGGTCGTGGGGCACGGTCAGGGCGTGCAGGTCGGCGATGCCGTAGAAGCAGCGCCCCTCCGACTGCCCGGCGACCATGGGACGCAGTGCGCCGAGAAGGTTGCCGAGGGTGAGGTGGCCGGTGGGCTTGAGCAGGGACAGCTTGATCATGGTGACTCCTTGGGTGTGGGCCCACGGGTCAGCCGCAAATGCACGACGGCCGCCCGGGGGCGGCCGATTCGAAAAAGCTGAGCTTCGATGGTGGTCCGCCTCTCAGGCGGGCCACCACTGGGTCGAGGACGTCGTCAGCACGGATCCAGTCTGCCACATCGCCGCAGGTGCCGAGGATGCTCCATCCGAGGCACAAGAACCCGCAGTTCGCGCAGCAAGAACCCGCCGTTCGCGCGAGAGGAATTGTCGCGGATCAATTCGACACGCCGAGTGATCAGAACTATTTTGGTGTCCACTCTTCCCCACGAGTCACTTCAGGCCCTATTCTCACGGAAGTAAGGCACGGCTCACGCCTGTGGGGAAGCAGGCGACGTGTCATAAGAAAGTGGTGTGTCATGGCAAACCCTGGCGAGATCTCTGAGGTGAAGTTCCTGACGATCGCCGAGGTCGCAGCGATGATGCGCGTCTCCAAGATGACTGTCTACCGCCTCGTCCACAGTGGCGACCTGGCAGCAGTGCGGGTCGGGCGTTCCTTCCGGGTCACCGAGAAGGACGTCAACGAATACATCGAGCGCAGCTTCTACGACGCTGGTTGAGCTCGTCCCGCCCTGCCACGATGCGGTCAGGTCGACCGCTGGTTTCTGCCCATTGCCCATTGCCCGATAGGCTGTGGCGGTCGCCCCGGCCGTTCCGTCGGGAGTGACCGCAAGCTCTGGAAGGAAAACAGTGGGTTCAGTCATCAAGAAGCGCCGTAAGCGTATGGCGAAGAAGAAGCACCGCAAGCTGCTCAAGAAGACGCGCGTGCAGCGTCGCAAGCTCGGCAAGTAGTCCTCGACCGAAGACTGACGGACGCCGAGCATGGGCAGGGTCGTTCTGGTCACCGGGGTCTCTCGAGACCTCGGTCTCCGGTTTGCCCGCGAGATCGCCACTGACCCGGCGGTCGATCGTGTCATCGGCGTCGACATCGTCCCCCCGCGGGGCGACACCACGGGCGTTGACTTCATCCGTGCCGACATCCGAAACCCGGTCATCGCCAAGGTGATCGTGAAGGAGGAGGTCGACACCGTCGTCCACATGAGCGTCATTGCCACCCCCGGTGGCGTCGGCGGTCGGGCGACGATGAAGGAGCTCAACGTCATCGGCACCATGCAGCTGCTGGCGGCATGCCAGCGCGCCCCGGGCCTGCGCAACCTCGTGGTCAAGTCGACCACCACGGTGTACGGCGCGAGCAGCCGCGACCCTGCGATGTTCACCGAGGACATGGATCCGAAGCGCACCCCGAGCTCGGGCTACTCCCGCGACGCCTACGAGGTCGAGGGCTACGTCCGCGGCTTTGCCCGTCGTCGTCCCGACGTGCGCGTGGCGATGCTGCGTGCGGCGAACATCATCGGTCCCGACGTCCAGTCACCCATCACGCACTACTTCAAGCTGCCGGTGCTGCCGCAGGTCATGGGGTTCGACCCGCGCCTGCAGTTCCTCCACGTCGACGACCTGATGGCCGTGATGCGCTTCGCCACGCTCTCCGAGGGCGCCGTCGGCACCGTCAACGTCGCGGGTGACGGGGTGATCATGCTGTCGCAGGCCGCCAGGCGTCTCGGGCGTACGTCGTTGCCGTTGCCGCCGTTCGCCGTCGCTGGACTCGGCTCCTTGCTGCGTCGCGGCGGCCTGGCCGACTTCTCACCCGAGCAGGTGGCGTTCCTGACCTACGGTCGAGGCGTCGACACCTCACGCATGCGTGACGACTGGGAGTTCGAGCCGAGCCACACGACGGCGTCGGCCTTCGCGGACTTCGCGCGCACCCTGCCTCCCGGCATCCACGCCCCCGGAAACGTGGCCTCGGCGGACCACGTCCTGGCCGGGCTCGCCCACCAGCTCGCGCGAGGAGACGCCCGTGGGTGACGCGGACATCATCCCCATCGGCACCCGCGGCCGCCCCGGTCGCGGCAGCGGGAGCCAGCGGCCTTCGTCAGCGGCCCGCAACCTGGCCGGCAACGCGCGAAAGCCTGCCCCGGCCAAGGACAGGGCCCCGGCCCCAGACGGGGCGGCTCCACGCGCCAGCACCTCCGACACCTCCGCGGTCGACCGGGAACCCGGTGGCGGCATCCCGGTGGGCGACTGGCTCGCGGCGGTCAACGCCGCAGCACTCGAGGTCTTCGGCACCGACTGGGAGCCACGGCTGGCCCAGTTCCTGGCCTTCCTGCGGCGTCGCCTCACCGGCGACTACGTCGTCGACGAGTACGGCTTCGACGCCGAGGTGACCGAGCGGTTCTTCATGGCCGCCCTGCGCCCGATCGCCCAGAAGTGGTTCCGCATCGAGGTGCGCGGACTGGAGAACATCCCCACCGACGGCGGCGCGCTGGTCGTGTCCAACCACTCCGGGACGATCCCGGTCGACGGACTGATGACCATGGTCACCACCCACGACCACACCGGCCGTTTCCTGCGGCCGCTGGGCGCCGACCTCGTCTTCCAGATGCCCGTCATCAGCGGACTGGCCCGCAAGGGCGGCGCGACCCTGGCATGCAGCGAGGACGCCGAGCGGATGCTGCGTGGCGGTGAGCTCGTGGCGGTCTGGCCCGAAGGCTTCAAGGGCATCGGCAAGCCCTACTCCGAGCGCTACAAGCTGCAACGCTTCGGTCGCGGCGGATTCGTCTCCGCGGCGCTGCGCACGGGTGTTCCGATCATCCCGCTGTCCGTCGTCGGGGCGGAGGAGATCTACCCGCTGGTCGGGAACGTCCCGTCGCTGGCACGACTGCTCGGCATCCCCTACATCCCGATCACGCCGTTCTTCCCGCTGCTCGGGCCGCTGGGCCTGGTTCCGCTGCCCTCGAAGTGGCTGCTGGAGTTCGGCGAGCCGATCCGCACCGACGAGTACGACGAGACCGCCGCCGACGACCCGATGCTGGTCTTCAACGTGACTGACCAGGTGCGCGAGACCATCCAGCAGACCCTCTACAAGCTGTTGATGGAGCGCACGTCGGTCTTCCGCTGAGCTCTCGGGAGCGGCGGCACTTGCCGGAGCGAGCCGGGACGGGCTGATTCCGGGCGATCAGCCGACAGGCCAGGCGTCAGTCGCCCAGGCCGAGGAGCGGGTCGGTCAGGCCCAGGAGCCCGTCGACCAGGCCGTCGTCGCCGAGGACGGGATCCGTGACCTTCTCGACGGTCTTGCTGAGGTCGTCCACGGCCTTCTTGGCCTTCTTCACCGGCGCGTCGTCGACCGGTGCCGTCGTCGTACCACCGTCACTGGTCGGCGACGGTGGGGTGACGTCGTTCACGAGGTTCTCGGGGAGGTTGACGACCTCATCCGGGTCGATGGCCTGGTTGGGCTCACCAGCGGGGATCTCGGCGGCCGGAGCCTGGGTGGGGGAGACCAGCGGGCCGGTGTCGGAGGTGCGCAGCGCCAGGACCAGGCGGGTGGGCACCTCGAGCACGGAGGCCCCACAGTCCGGGCAGACCGAGGTGATGCGGTCGTTGATGTCGCTGAGCACCCTGGCGGCGCGGTTGAGCGAGTCGGTCGCGGCCGCCGGGAGCAGGGCGTCGAGGGACACCAGCTTCGCCATGCTGCTGCTGACGAACGTGCGCAGCTCGTTGACCGGCTCGATGTCGGCGTCGTCGCCATAGTGGTCGAGAACCAGGTCGGCACCGGACTCGGCCTGGTCGGTGAAGTCGTCGAGCGTGCTCGGAAGCTGGTTGGCGTTCTCCGCGTCGACCTGGCGGGCCAGTGCCTCCACCTCGGCGAGCCGGCCGGATGCCTGCTCGAGCGCGGTCTCTGCCCTGGCCCCCTCGCTGATCGAGAGCGACGACTGGACACCCTCGATCGCACGCTTGACCGGATAGAGGGTGTCGCCCGGCAAGGAACCCTGGGCGGCGACAGCGACCGAGGTGGTCGCGCCGAGCAGGGCGACGATGCCGCCCACGATCGCCAGGCGGCGGTCACGGCGGCTGCGCGGGTGGGTCGGCAGCGCGAGCTTGCGGTCGATCTGGCTCAGCGCGACTTCGGCCTCGGCCATCAGCTGGGAGCGGAGCTCGGTGACGAACTCGGGGCGAGGGGCGGGGGCCTCCACGCTGCGCATGGCGGACACTGCGGCGAGCAGGTCGCGATGGCGGGCCCGGACGTCGTCCGAGAGCTGATCGGCGTCCTTCTCGACCAGCTCGGCGAACTCCTCGGCGCGTCGTTGCGCCGGAAGCAGCGAGATCATCGCTTTCGTCCTGTCAGTAGGTGTGCTTCGTCAACCCGTGCGCAGTCTCGCGTCGAGGTCGACCCCGTCACCCGTGCCAACGACGAGAGCCGGAGGGAGGTTACGCACTGAGACGCGGAACTCATCAGTCCCTCATCCCCGCCGGAAGCAGCTTCGCGAGGTTGCGCACGCCGCGCAGCTGCAGCTGCTTGACGGCGCCGTCGGAGCGGGACAGCACCTTCGCGGTCTCGGCGATGCTCATGCCTTGGAGGAAGCGCATGACCAGGCACTCCTGCTGCTCCTTGGGCAGCTTCTGGAGGGCGATCAGCAGGGATTCGTTGTTGAGCGAGGCGAGGACGGCCACCTCGGGGCCCTCGGTGGAGTCGTCGTGGATGCCCATGTCTTCGGTGGTCATCTCGAGACGGGTGCGACCGGCCTTGAAGTGGTCGGTGGTGAGGTTGCGGGCGATGGTCATCAACCAGGCACCGAAGTCCTTGCCCTGCCAACGGAAGTTGTTCATCGACCGGAGCGCCCGGAAGAACGTCTCCGACGCCAGGTCCTCGGCCAGGGTCTGCGACCGGGTGCGGTAGTAGAGGAACCGGTAGACCGACGGGTGGTAGTGGTCGAAGAGCTGGCCGAACGCCTCCTTGTCACCACCGCGAGCGAGCTCGACCAGGGCGATCAGACGCTCGCGGTCCGCCTCGTGCTCTGCGGAGGATGAGGCCTGGTCGGCGTCGTCGTAGGGGCCGTTGCCGCCGCTGCCCGCCCCACGGTGGTCGGCGTGCCCTCCGGCGAGCACGCCGCTCGACGGCGCGCTGCTGTGGGCGACGGCCAGGGCGAGGTCCGGCTCGGCTGCCAGGGCAGACAGGACGGCTTCGCGCAGCGCGGCCAAGCCGCGGGCGATGCCCTCGTCTCCCGGAACCATGGAACTACCCTCCCCGCGAGCCCTCCCATGGCCCGACCTACTACACAGTAGTCAACGTTTTGGCCGCTGTGAACCGATTCCCACGGAAATCACACTCCGGTCAGGAACGGGGTCGACGCATCGCGGCCACGGCGGCGACACCACCCGTCGCGGCGCCAGCCACGGCGCCGGCCAGCAGTCCGGCACGAGCCGCCCGACGGCCGGTGCGGTAGTCACGGATGCGCCAGCCACGCTCTCGGGCATGGGCGCGGAGCTTCGCGTCGGGATTGATCGCCACCGGATCGCCGACCAACGAGAGCATCGGGAGGTCGTTGGAGGAGTCGCTGTAGGCCGAGCAACGCGACAGGTCGAGACCCTCGCGGGCGGCGAGCGCCTTGATCGCCTCCGCCTTGGCCGGACCGTGGAGCATGTCACCGACCAGCTGGCCCGTGTAGACGCCGTCGACGTGCTCGGCGACGGTGCCCATCGCGCCGGTCAGCCCGAGCCGCTTGGCGATGATGGTGGCGATCTCGATCGGGGCGGCGGTGACCAGCCAGACACGTTGCCCCTCGTCGAGGTGCAGCTGCGCCAGGGCCCGGGTGCCCGGCCAGATCCGGTGGGCCATCGCTTCGTCGAAGATCTCCTCGCCCAGCTCCTCCAGCTCGGCCACGGTGTGGCCGGCGATGAAGCTCAGGGCCGAGTTGCGGGCCTCGGCGACGTGCTCGGGGTCCTCGACGCCGACGAACCTGAAGTAGGCCTGCTTGTAGGCGGCACCGAGGATGTCGCGGGTGGTGAAGAACTTGCGACGGTGCAGGCCCAGCGCGAAGTGGAAGATGCTGGCACCCTGCATGACGGTGTTGTCGACGTCGAAGAAGGCCGCGGTGCGCGGGTCCTGGGGCATGTCGAGGGCGGACTCCACCTCCGCCGCGGAGGCGGCGGCCTCCCCAGCCATGGTCGAGCGTTGTTGCAGGTCGATCCGCTTCGCAGGGCGTGGGCGCTTGGTGGTCACTCCTCAAGCCTAGGGCGCAGGCTTGTGGAAGTATCTAGACATGACGAACTCCGTCGCTGACCTGCTGACCTCGGCTGCCCATGACCTGCCGGACGGCCTGGCCGTCGTCGAGGCCTCCGGTGATCGCCGGGTGACCTGGTCCGAGCTCGATGACGAGGTCGACCGGGTCGCCGCGGGACTCGGTCGCGAGGGGACCGTCGCCGGTTACCGGGTGATGATGGCCCTGGGCAACCGGATCGAGTTCATCACCACCTATCTGGGCGTGCTGCGCGCGCAGCTGGTCGCCGTACCGGTCAATCCCCGCTCCACGGCCAACGAGTTCGCCCGGATGCTCGCCGACTCGGGCGCGCGCCTGGTCGTCGCAGACCCCGGCACGGTCGGCACGGTCCGTGAGGCCCTGGCGCTGCTCGAGCGTGCCCGCAGCGGTGAGGTCGACGGGATCGACCCGGAGACCCTGGAGGACGTACCCACGCCGCGCACCGTCGTCGTCGGGGCCAGCCCCGCCGAGGGTGAGCGTTCCTACGACGAGCTCGTCGCCAGCCACGGTCGCGCCCTGCCGGCACTCCAGGACTCCGAGACCCTGGCGGCGCTCCTCTACACCAGTGGCACGTCGGGCCGTCCCCGTGCTGCGATGCTCAGCCATCGTGCGCTGCTCTCCAACATCGAGCAGATCGCCTCGGTGGACCCGCCGATGCTCGGCGTCGACGACGTCGTGCTGGGTGTGCTGCCCCTGTTCCACGTCTACGGGCTCAACGCGGTGCTCGGCGGCGCGCTCCGGATGCGCGCGCGAGTCGTGCTCGCCGACACCTTCGAACCCGCCGGCACCCTCGACCTGATCGAGGACGAGGCGATCAGCGTGGTGCCGGTGGCGCCGCCGGTCTTCACCCACTGGCTGCCGATGGACGACCTGGCGGAGCGCCTCGGACCGGTCCGGCTGGTGCTCTCCGGATCGGCGCCACTGTCCGCCGAGGTGGTCGATGAGTTCATGGACAAGGCTGCTGTGGAGGTGCACCAGGGCTATGGGCTGACCGAGGCCGCCCCCGTGGTGACCTCGACCCTGTGCAGCAGGGCCGCCGAGGCCGGCTCCGTGGGAGCCGCACTGCCCGGCATCGAGATCCGACTGCGTGACGAGGACGGCGGACCGGTCGAAGGACACGACCCGGGCGACATCGAGATCCGCGGCGGCAACCTCTTCGACGGCTACTGGCCCGATGGCTCCGACGGCCCCGACGACGAGGGTTGGTGGGCAACCGGTGACGTGGGCTTCCTCGACGACGGCGACCTCTTCCTGGTCGATCGGCGCAAGGAGCTGGTCATCGTGTCCGGCTTCAACGTCTATCCGTCGGAGGTCGAGGAAGTCATCAAGGACACCCCCGGCGTACGCGACTGTGCGGTGGTCGGCGTCGAGGACGACAGCACCGGTGAAGCCGTCGTTGCCTACGTCGTGGCCGCGGACTCGGTGTCCGCCGACGAGGTCGAGGCCGACGTGCGCGCCCGTTGTGCGGACCGACTGGCTCGCTTCAAGCAACCCACCACGGTGCACGTGGTCGACGAGCTGCCCTACACGATGACGGGCAAGGTGCAGAAGGGCAGGCTCCGGGCCGCCGCTCGCAGACGGGTCGCTCTCTTCGAGGAGCCCGACGGTGAGTGATCAGCCCCGGGTGCGGCTCTACTCCCGGGCCGGGTGCCACCTGTGCGACCAGGCCCGCGTGGTGGTGGAGAAGGTCTGCGCCGAGCTGGGCGAGTCCTTCGACGAGGTCGACATCGACGGCGACCCGGTGCTGCGCGAGAAGTTCACCGACGAGGTCCCGGTGACGTTCGTCGACGGTTCCCAGCACGACTTCTGGCGCGTCGACGAGACCCGCCTGCGCACCGCGCTGACGCGCTGAAGGACCCCCCGTGGAGGTGAGTCTTCTCACCTGTGGTAGCCATCCGACGGACTCGTTTTGTTCTTCCGTTCACAAACTCCTAAGGTGAATGCGCCGCAAGGAATTCTTCCCCGCATCCCAGCCGGGAGAATCAGCCGAGCCTTGCTGCCCTCTGGAGACGAGAACATTGACCGCACGGACGCCCGCAGCCGGCAGCCCGCAAGGGGTTGCCTCTGTCGACGGCGTCGCTGGTCGCTCGCCGGGGCGTGAGATTCCTGAGGCCACGGTGGCTCGGCTGCCGATCTACCTGCGCGCGCTCACGTCGTTGGTCGAGCACGGCATCGGCACCTGCTCCAGCGAGGACCTGGCCACCGCGACGGGCGTGAACAGCGCCAAGCTGCGCAAGGACCTGTCCTACCTCGGCTCCTACGGCACGCGCGGGGTCGGCTACGACGTCGACTACCTCCGCTACCAGATCGCGCGCGAGATGGGCGTCACCCACGACTGGCCGGTCGTCATCGTCGGCATCGGAAACCTGGGCCACGCCCTGGCCAACTACTCCGGGTTCCGCTCGCGCGGCTTCCGGGTCGTCGCCCTGCTCGACGCCGCTCCGGAGCGCCACCGCGAGGCGGTCGCCGGGCTCGAGGTCCGTCCGTTCGACGACCTCGAGCAGATCGTGGCTGCCGAGTCCGTGTCGATCGGTGTGATCGCCACCCCGGCCGTGGCCGCCCAGGACGTCGCCGACCGCATGGTCTCGTCCGGCATCAGCAGCATCCTCAACTTCGCACCGACCGTGCTGTCGGTGCCCGAGGGCGTCGACGTGCGCAAGGTGGATCTCTCCATCGAGCTGCAGATCCTCGCCTACCACGAGCAGCGCAAGTCGCTGCCCGACACCGATGACAGCCCCGAGCAGGAGGTGATCGCATGAGCATCCTCGTCGTGGGGATCTCCCACCGGACCGCACCCGTCGACGTCCTGGAACAACTCGCGCTCGACACGGACGGCGTCGCCAAGCTGCTCGACGACGTGACCGCGTGCGACCACGTCAGCGAGGCCGCCGTGCTGGCCACCTGCAACCGGCTCGAGATCTACACCGAGGTCGACCGCTTCCACGGCAGCGTCGAGGAGATCTCCCGCCTGCTGTGTGACCGCGGTGCCGGCTTCGTGCTCGACAACGACCTCCTCTCGTGCCTCTACGTGCACTACGACGACGGCGCGGTGTCCCACCTGTTCCACGTGGCTGCGGGTCTCGACTCGATGGTCGTCGGCGAGGGCCAGATCCTCGGCCAGGCGCGTGAGGCGCTGCGTCACGGCCAGGAGGCCGGCACCGTCGGTCCCGCCCTCAACGTGCTCTTCCAGCAGGCACTGCGGGTCGGCAAGCGTTCCCACGCCGAGACCGACATCGACCGCGCCGCCCCCTCCATGGTCGGAGCCGCCCTCGACCTGGCCACGGCCGAGAGCGGCAGCGTGGCGGGCAAGCGGGTCCTCGTGGTCGGCGCCGGCGCGATGGCCGCGCTCTCGGTCGCCACCGTGAGCCGTCTCGGCGCCTCCGACATCGCCATCCTCAACCGCACGGAGGGCAACGCGGTGCGTCTCGCCGAGGAGTACGCCGCCCGGTCCCTGCCGCTGTCCGACCTGCAGTCCGAGCTGGCCAAGGCCGACCTCGTGGTCTCCTGCACCGGAGCCAGCGGTGTCGTGGTCACGGCTGACGAGGTCTCCCGGGCCCGCTTCGGCAACACCGACCCGCTGGTCTTCCTCGACCTCGCCCTGCCGCACGACGTCGACCCTGCCGTGGCCGAGCTGCCCGGGGTCGACGTCATCGACCTGCGCCGACTGGCCTCCGACCTCGCCGGCACCGAGGGCGCCCGCGAGGTGATCGGCGTCCGCGAGATCGTCGGTGAGGAGATCACCGCGTTCGTCGCCGCACGACGCAAGGCCAGCGTCACGCCGACGGTCGTCGCCCTGCGCAGCATGGCCACGACCGTCGTCGACGCCGAGATCGAGCGCCTGTTCAGCCGGCGCCCCGATCTGGACTCCGAGGCCCGCGCCGAGGTCGAGATGGCCGTACGCCGCGTTGCCGACAAGCTGCTCCACCAGCCGACCACCCGCGTGAAGGAGCTGGCCAACGAGGCCGGTGCGGTCTCCTACGCGGCGGCGCTGCGTGAGCTGTTCGCACTGGACCCCGAGGCCGTCGACGCGGTCACCCGAGCGGAGCGCCCATGACCACCCTGAAGATCGGAACCCGAGCCTCGTTGCTGGCCCGCACCCAGTGCGGCCACGTGGCGGAGATGATTCGTGAACGCCTCGGCGTCGATGTCGAGCTGGTCGAGATCACCACCGAGGGCGACATCAGCCGGGCGCCGCTGGCCAGCCTCGGCGGCACCGGTGTCTTTGTCAGCGCGTTGCGTGACGCGCTCCTCGACGGGCGGGTCGACATCGCCGTGCACTCCCTCAAGGACATCCCCACGGGAGCCGCGGAGGGCATCGCGCTGGCCGCCGTACCCCCGCGCGAGGACCCGCGTGACGTGCTCGTGGCCCGTGACGGCCTCACCCTGGGGGAGCTGCCGCCGGGATCGGTCGTGGCGACCGGTTCCCCACGTCGTGCGTCGCAGCTGGCCGCGCTCGGCCTCGGCCTCGAGATCGTCGGCCTCCGGGGCAACATCGACACCCGCCTCGGCAAGGTCAGCTCCGGTGAGGTCGACGCAGTGGTCCTGGCCCGTGCCGGGTTGTCCCGCATCGACCGCCTCGGGCTGGTCACCGAGACCATCGACCCGATCCAGATGCTGCCGGCCCCCGGCCAAGGAGCACTGGCGGTGGAGTGCCGCAGCGAGGACGCGGACCTGGCCTCGCGGCTGCAGGAACACATCGAGGACCCCCACACCCGGGCCGCCGTCTCGGCGGAACGGGCCGTGCTCAGCACCCTCGAGGCCGGGTGCTCGGCCCCGGTCGGAGCCTTGGCCGAGGTCGCCGACGGTGGGGAGGACGGGTCCGAGATCTGGGTCCGAGCCGTGGCGTTGTCCCACGACGGCACGATCGACATCCGCAGATCGGCGAGTGGACCGCTCTCCGATGCCGTGGGAGTCGGCACCCGGTTGGCGACCGGGATGCTCGAAGAAGGCGCAGCAGAACTGATCGACACACCAGCTAGAAGGCAGCAGGCATGACTGGACGCAAGATCAAGACCACGCAGGCTCCGGCAGCGAACGCGACCGCGAGCACGCAGATCCCCTCACAGGCTCGCGGATGGGTTTCCTTCGTGGGCAGCGGCCCGGGTGATCCCGACCTGCTCACCGTGCGCGCCGTGGAGCTGCTCCGCGAGGCAGACGTCGTCGTCACCGAGCTCCCCGAGCAGGCAGACTTCGTGCGCACGGTCCTGGGGCTCCCCGAGCCCAAGGTCGTCGTCGACGAGGCCGGCAAGGAGGTCATCGACGACTTCGGTGCTCCCGAGTTCGTCGACGGTGGCTTCGGCCAGGACGGCCAGCCGCTCACCCACGCCAACCGGGCCAAGGTGGTCGTCAAGCAGGCCAAGCGCGGACTGACCGTCGTACGCCTGATGAACGGCGACCCCTTCGTGTTCGCCTCCGGCCCCGAGGAGGCCCAGGCCTGCGCCAAGGCCGGCATCGGCTTCGAGATCGTGCCCGGTGTCTCCTCGGCCACCGCCGTTCCGGCGTACGCCGGGGTGCCGCTGACCAACAAGACCCACCGCGAGGTGTCCGTGGTGGCCTGCGGGGACCGCGTGGACTGGAGCCGATACGCCGACAAGGGCACCCTGGTGCTCCTCTCGGCAGTCGGCTCGATCGGCGACATCGCCAAGGCACTCATCGAGGCCGGCCGATCGGCCACCACTCCGGTGGCGATGACGCAGACCGGAACGGTGACCACCCAGTCGACGGTGACCTCCACCCTCGAGCACATCGCCGCGGACGCCCGGGCCGCCAAGATCGCCCCGCCGGCGATCACCGTGGTCGGCGACGTCGTCAACCTGCGCGAGACGCTGTCGTGGTTCGAGACCAAGCCGCTCTTCGGCTGGCGCGTCCTCGTGCCGCGCACCAAGGAGCAGGCCGCCTCGCTGACCTCGCGCCTGCGCGGCTTCGGCGGCGTGCCCGAGGAGGTCCCGACCATCTCCGTGGAGCCGCCCCGCAACCCGCAGCAGATGGACAAGGCCGTGCGTGGCCTGGTCGAGGGTCGCTACGAGTGGATTGCCTTCACCTCGGTCAACGCGGTCAAGGCGGTGCGCGAGAAGTTCGAGGAGTACGGCCTCGACGCGCGCGCCTTCTCCGGCCTCAAGATCGCCGCGGTCGGCGACAAGACCGCTGCTGCCATCGCTGCGTGGGGCCTGCGCGCCGACCTGGTGCCCTCGGGCGAGCAGTCCGCGGCGGGCCTGCTGGCCGACTGGCCGCCGTACGACGACGTGCTCGACCCGATCAACCGGGTCTTCCTGCCCCGTGCCGACATCGCCACCGAGAACCTCGTGGCCGGCCTGATCGACCTCGGCTGGGAGTGCGACGACGTCACCGCCTACCGCACCGTGCGCGCCACGCCACCGCCGGCGCCGACGCGTGACGCGATCAAGTCTGGCAAGTTCGACGCGGTCGTGTTCACCTCGTCCTCGACGGTGCGCAACTTGGTCGGCATCGCCGGCAAGCCGCACGCCTCGACGATCATCGCGGTGATCGGTCCGGCCACCGCCAAGACGGCCGAGGAGCACGGCCTGCGCGTCGACGTGATGGCCTCGTCGCCGTCGGTCGAGGTGCTCGTCGACGCGCTGGCCGACTTCGGTGCGAGCCGTCGGGCCGACCTGATCGAGAGCGGGCAGCCGGTCACCAAGCCGTCTGACCGCAAGCCGTCGGCACGCCGGCGGGCCACCACCTCCTGACCCCGGCGTAACGTCATACGGTGCGGTTGCCCGGGCGACCGCACCGTATGACGTCCGAGCCGACGAAGAGCCTGAAGGAGCAGCCATGGAGTTCCCCACAGTGCGGCCGCGTCGGCTGCGTCGTACCCCCGGTCTGCGGGCCATGGTGGCGGAGACGTCGTTCGAGGCACGCCAGCTGGTGCTGCCGGTCTTCGTGCGCGAAGGGGCCCGCGAGCCGATCCCGATCAGCTCGATGCCGGGTGTCGTGCAGCACACCCGCTCGTCGCTGAAGGCGGCCGCCGCGGAGGCCGCCGAGCTCGGGTTGGGCGGCATCATGCTCTTCGGGGTGCCCGAGTCGAAGGACCCCACCGGCTCCGGAGCCCTCGACCCGGCGGGGATCCTCAACGTGGCGATCGCCGACGTGGTGGCCGAGGTGGGCGACTCCCTCTCGGTGATGAGCGACCTGTGCCTCGACGAGTTCACCTCCCACGGGCACTGTGGTGTGCTCGATGCGGAGGGGCGGGTCGACAACGACGCCACGCTCGAGGTGTACGCCGAGATGGCCCGCGCGCATGCCGCGGCCGGGGTGCACATGGTCGGGCCCAGCGGGATGATGGACGGACAGGTCGGCGTCGTCCGTGCCGCTCTCGACGATGCCGGTGCCAGTGACGTCGCGATCCTGGCCTACTCCGCGAAGTACGCCTCCGCGTTCTACGGCCCCTTCCGCGAGGCGGTGGACTCGTCCCTGCAGGGCGATCGGCGCACCTATCAGCAGGATTCCGCGAACGCCCTCGAGGGCGTCCGCGAGGCGCTCCTCGACATCGACGAGGGTGCTGACCTGGTGATGGTCAAGCCGGCTCTCGCCTATCTCGACGTCATCCGCCGGGTGCGCGACGCCGTCGACGTGCCGGTGGCGGCCTACAACATCTCGGGGGAGTACGCCATGGTCGAGGCGGCCGCCGCCAACGGCTGGATCGACCGCGAGCCCGCGATCATGGAGACGCTGCTCTCGATCCGACGAGCCGGTGCCGACGTGATCCTGACCTACTGGGCCGCCGAAGCCGCACGCCTCCTGCGACGCTGACTTCCCGCTCACGTCGTCCCGGCCCGAACGATCGGCCCGGGGACGTCAACACGTGCCGACTCGGCGGCGTGCGGCGTCAACACGTGCCGGCTCGGCGGGGTACGGCGTCAACACGTGCCGACTGGGCGGGGTACGGCGTCAACACGTGCCGGCTCGGCGGGGCTTGAGGTCTTCTGTGCGGGATGCAGAACGGCCCGGACTCCGAGGAGTCCGGGCCGATCCGAGTGAGACCGGTGAGTCAGGGATTCATCAGGTCCGCGATGCATGCGTTGAGACGGTTCACGTCGAGTGCCAGGATGCCGGAGGCGAGGCACTGCGTGGTGGCCTGCGTCTTCGTCAGCGTCTGCGTGACGGGGTCGGTGACCTTCTTGACTGTCTCCTCGACAGCCTTCTTGCCGTCTTCGATGCCCTTCTTGATCGTCTCGCCCGGGTCGTTGGTGGTCGGCACCGTCGGAGTCGGGTCGGTCTGGGTGCCGGTGCTGCCGGAGTCGGTCGAACCGGAGTTCGTGCTGGTGCCGGGCTCGGCGCCGCTGGCGGCTTGGGTCCCGTTGTTCGCGGGCTCACTCTGCGGCGAGCCGAGCTGCTGGCCGTTGGTGGGCTGGGTGAACGTGTAGTCCGTCGGGATGGAGATCGCGGACGTGGTGTTGTTCGGGACCGAGGAGTAGTCACCGCTCATGTAGGCGTCCTTGATCCGCAGGACCAGGTCGACGTACTTCTCGGAGTGGTTGTAGCGGTAGACCGCCGAGCGCTGGCCGGCCTCGGAGGACAGGTCGTCGTTGCCCGAGCAGAGGTAGACGGCCGCGGCGAGGGCCGCGTCGTCGACGTCCTGCGGGTTGCGCTCGCCGTCGCCGTCGGCGTCGACGCCCACGACCGACCACGTGGAGGGGATGAACTGCATCGGCCCGACGGCGCGGTCGAACTTCGCGTCGCGGTCGAACTGGCCGGCGTCGGTGTCGGTGATCTCCTGGGTGTCGTTCGAGCCGTCCAGGGCGATGCCGTAGATGCCCGGGCGGGAGATGCCGTCCTTGCCGAGGGTGTTGTTGCCGGTGCGACCGTGGTCGGACTCGACGCGGCCGATGGCGGCGACGAGCTCCCACGGGATCTGGCACGACTTGTCGGCGGCGTTGATGACGGTCGCGGCTCGCTGGTAGGCGGCCAGGGCCGCCGAGGGGACGCCGTTGGTCGAGGCAGTCTGCACGATCTGCGCGCCATCGCCCTTGGGGACGCCGAGACCGAGCGAACCGGGCTGCGAGAAGCTCGCCGGGTCCTCGATCGCCTCGGTCGGCACGGCGGTGCCGTCGGGGAGCCGACCCTCGCTGTCAGCAGCGGAGGCAACCGTGCCGCCACCCACGCCCACGAGGCTGGCGGTCCACGCGGTGGACAGCAGGGCGAGCGGAACGAGAGCCATCAGGCGCTGTGTTCGGCCGAAGCGTGCGGTCTTCATTCCTTGGTTCTCCCCAATTGTCTGCGTCGATAACCCTTGCTCCCTCAAGCACAGGCACTCAGATCAACGAAGTGTGACACGCCAGGTTACGCGCGAGTATCTGGTGTGATGAGCATCTCGTTGGACGAGACCCGTGTTCCCTGCCCTCGGGGAGGAAACGCGGCCATCCCACGATCGTGACGCGGAAAGGGGCAGATTTCCAGAAATCGTCACGATTGGGGTGGTGGCCCCGATTGGCACCGGGTTTGGTGCCTCGGCGACAATGAGGCCGTGACTTCCGCAGTGCCCCCCTCCAGCGCCCGTCGATCGGCCCAACGATCGGCAGAGTTCTTCGACCGGGCGCAGGCGGTGACTCCCGGTGGGGTCAACTCGCCGGTCCGCGCGTTCAGCGCCGTGGGAGGCACCCCCCGCTTCATCCGCTCCGCGGCCGGCGCCTGGCTGACCGACGTCGACGGCAACGAGTACGTCGACCTGATCTGCTCGTGGGGGCCGATGCTGCTCGGCCACGGCCACCCCGAGGTCATGGCGGCCGTACAGGACGCAGTGACACGTGGGACGTCGTACGGCACCCCGACCGTGCCCGAGGTCGAGCTGGCCGAGGAGATCGTCTCCCGGACGCCGATCGAGAAGGTCCGGTTCGTCTCCTCCGGCACCGAGGCCACCATGTCCGCGATCCGACTGGCCCGCGGCTTCACCGGCCGCGACCTCGTGATCAAGTTCGCCGGCTGCTACCACGGCCACGTCGACTCGTTGCTCGCCTCGGCCGGCTCCGGGCTGGCCACGCTGCGTGGGACCACCGCCGAGGTCCACTCGGTCTCCAGCACCCCCGGCGTCCCGCAGAGCTTCGTCGACCAGACCCTCGTCCTGCCCTACAACGACCCCGACGCGATCCGGGCGGTCTTCGCCGAGCACGGCGACCGGATCGCCTGCGTGATCACCGAGGCGGCCCCCGGCAACATGGGGGTCGTCCCTCCCGGCCAGTTCGACGGCCGCAGCTTCAACGCCGTGCTCTCCGACCTGTGCCGGGAGAGCGGCGCGCTGTTCATCTCCGACGAGGTGATGACGGGCTTCCGGGCCAGCAGGCAGGGCCAGTGGGGCCTCGACGGGGCGGTCGAGGGCTGGCGGCCCGACCTGGTCACGTTCGGCAAGGTCATGGGCGGTGGGTTCCCGGCGGCAGCCTTCGGTGGTCGCGCCGACGTGATGGGCCACCTCTCGCCCGAGGGGCCGGTCTACCAGGCCGGCACGCTGAGCGGGAACCCGATCGCCACCACTGCGGGGCTCGTCACGCTGCGCCTGGCCACCGACGACGTCTACGCACACATCACCGCGGCCGGCGAGACGATCAAGGCCGCCGCCGCGGAGGCGCTGTCGACGGCCGGCGTCCCGCACCGGATCCAGTCCACGGGCACCATGTTCTCGGTGTTCTTCCGCGACGGCGAGGTCCGCGACTTCGACGCTGCCGACGCACAGTCGCTGCCGGCGTACACCGCCTTCTTCCACGCCATGCTCGACGCCGGCGTCTACCTGCCGCCCTCGGCCTACGAGACGTGGTTCCTGTCCAGCGCCCATGACGATCGTGCGGTCCAGACCGTCCTCGATGCCCTGCCGGGCGCCGCTCGCGCGGCCGCGGCAGCCAACGAGGACGCCGGCGGCCAGACCACCAAGGGAATGTGATGACCGAGAAGACCACCGTCCACCTGCTCCGCCACGGTGAGGTGCACAACCCCGAGGGCGTGCTCTACGGGCGGATGAGCGGCTACCACCTCTCCGACCGCGGCCGCGAGATGGCGCAGGTCGTCGCCGAGGCGATCAAGCACCGCGACATCACCCACCTGCGCGTCTCGCCGCTGGAGCGGGCCCAGGAGACGGCGCGGCCGTTGGCCCACGCGCGGGGTCTCGACATGGTCACCGACGAGCGGGTCATCGAGTCCTCGAACCTCTTCGAGGGCAAGCGGTTCGCCGGGGAGCACAACGCCCTGAAGAACCCCTCGACCTGGCGCCACCTGTGGAACCCGCTGAGGCCCTCGTGGGGCGAGCCGTTCAAGGAGGTCGCCGCGCGCATGATGGCTGCGGTGTACGACGCCCGCGACGCCGCCACCGGCCACGAAGCGGTGATCGTCTCCCACCAGCTGCCGATCTGGACCACGCGCCTGTACGTCGAGAAGCGGTCCTACCTGCACGACCCGCGCAAGCGGCAGTGCACGCTGTGCTCGCTCACCTCGCTGAACTTCGAGGACGAGCGGCTGGTCTCGCTGACCTACTCCGAGCCGGCCGGCCACCTCATCCCCGTCAAGGACAAGTCCGCGCCGTTCTCGGCCGGTGACGCTCCCGAGGAGAAGCGGCCCTGAACCCCCAGCCCCGCCCGCTCGCCCGCCGCACGACTGCCGCGGTCGCTGCTGCCTGCCTGCTCCTGCTCACCGCCTGCTCCTCGCTGGAGGGCACCGGTGACAAGGGATACGTCTCGGGCAACGGCCAGATCACCCAGCTCGAGCGTGGCGAGCGCACCTCGGCGATCAAGCTGAGCGGCGAGGACCTCGCGGGCGAGGACCTCTCCCTCGCCGACTTCCGCGGCAAGGTCGTGGTGGTGAACGTCTGGGGCGCCTGGTGCGTGGAGTGCCGCGAGGAGGCCCCGGACATCGTCGGGGTGGCCAACGAGGTCGACCCTGACGAGGTGGTCTTCGTCGGGCTCAACAACCGTGACCCCTCGCGCGAGAACGCCAAGGGCTACGTGCGCACCTTCGACGTGCCGTTCCGCTCGATCTTCGACCCGTCGGGCAAGAGCCTGCTGGCCTTCCACGGCACGCTCACGCCGTACTCCACCCCGAGCACGGTCATCATCGACCAGCAGGGGCGGGTGGCCGCCAGCGTGCTGGGTGTGATGCCGAGCAAGAACACCCTGAGCGACCTGATCGACGACGTCGTCGCCGAGGGCGGGCAGGGAGATGGCTGAGTTCTTCCAGGACTCGGTGATGTCGGGGTCCCTGGTCGTCGCCCTGCCCGTCGCGCTGCTCGCCGGCCTGGTCTCCTTCTTCTCGCCCTGCGTGATCCCGCTGCTCCCCGGCTACCTGTCCTACGCGACCGGTCTCTCGGGTGCCGACCTCGAGCACGCCCACCGCGGCCGGATGCTGGCCGGGTCGCTGCTCTTCGTCCTCGGCTTCGGCAGCGTCTTCGTGGCACTGGGTGCACTGTCGGGCTACTTCGGCTCCACGCTCCTGGCGCACGACCGCACCATCACCGTCGTGCTCGGGGTGCTGGTGATCCTGCTCGGACTCGCCTTCATCGGCCTGATCCCGATGCTGCAGCGCGACGTGCGGGTGCACAAGGTCCCCGCCGTCGGCCTGGCCGCCGCCCCGTTCCTCGGCTTCCTGTTCGGCCTCGGCTGGACCCCCTGCATCGGCCCGACCCTGGGCGCGATCCTGACCCTCGGCATCAACGAGGCCACCGTGGCCCGCAGCGCGGTCCTCTCCGCGGCGTACACGCTGGGGCTCGGCGTGCCGTTCATCATCGCCGGGCTGGCCTACCGCCGAGCCCTCGGCGCCTTCGCGTTCATCCGTCGCCACCAGGCCTGGGTGACGCGCATCGGTGGGGCCATGCTGGTGCTGATCGGGGTGCTCCTGGTCACCGGTTGGTGGGACTGGATCGTCAACTGGATGCAGGTTCGCTTCATCCTCGGATTCGAGACGAGTGTCTGATGGCCGCCCCTGACCTCAACATCCGCGAGCTGCTGCGCTGGACGTGGCGCCAGCTCACCTCCATGCGCACGGCGCTGATCCTGCTGCTGATGCTGGCGCTCGGCGCGATCCCCAGCTCGGTGATCCCGCAGGACGACATCGACGCCTTCAAGGCCTCCCAGTGGCGTGACCAGCACCCGAAGCTGACGCCCATCTACGAGAAGCTCGGCCTGTTCTCCGTCTTCGACTCGGTCTGGTTCGCCGCGATCTACCTGCTGCTGGTGCTGTCGTTGGTCGGCTGCATCCTGCCCCGGACCCGCGTCTACTGGCGCAGCCTGCGCGCCGCCCCGCCCAAGGCTCCCCGCAACCTGACCCGCCTCCCGGACAGCACGTCGTACACCACGGCGGAGCCGGCCGACGACGTCCTGGCCCGCGCGCAGCAGGTGCTGAAGAAGCGGCGGTTCCGGCTCGTCACCGACGAGAGCGGTGTCATCTCGGCCGAGCGCGGCCGCCTCCGCGAGGCCGGCAACCTGCTCTTCCACATCTCCGTGCTCGTGGTGCTGGTCGGCTTCTCGATGGGGTCCCTCTTCGGCTACAAGGGTGGCGTCATCGTCTGGCAGGACGGCGGTTTCTCCAACAACCTCACCCAGTACGACGACTTCGTGCCGGGCAGCCTGATGCAGGCCGAGGACATGGAGCCGTTCTCGTTCCAGCTCGAAGAGTTCGACATCAAGTGGTTGCTGAGCGGGCCGCGCAAGGGGATGGCGCAGCAGTTCGTCGCGCACCTGAACTACCGAGAGACGCCCGACGGCGAGGAGAAGGAGTACGGCCTCCGGGTCAACCACCCGCTCTCCATCGGCGAGACCGACCTGTTCCTGATCGGCCACGGCTATGCGCCGTCGATCACCATCCGTGACGGCAACGGAGACGTCGCGTTCTCGGGCCCGGTGATCTTCCTGCCCGAGGACCAGGCCACCTTCCGCTCCTTCGGTGTCGCCAAGGCGCCGGATGCCAAGCCGCGCCAGATCGGGCTCGAGGGGCTGCTCTACCCGACGTACGCCAACGTCGACGGGGACCCGGTCTCGGTCTTCGGTGACGACCGCAACCCACGGCTGTCGATGCTGGCCTTCGTCGGCAACCTCGGCATGGACTCCGGTGAGCCGCAGTCGATCTATGCGATGGACAAGTCGCGGATGACCCAGCTGACGAAGAAGGACGGCTCGATGTTCCGGGTCGACCTCTTCGAGGGTGAGACCCGGAAGCTGCCCGACGGTGCCGGCTCGGTGACCTTCGACGGGATCAGGCCGTGGGTGCGGATCCAGATCAGCAAGACCCCGGGGACCAAGGTGGCGCTGGCAGGGGTCATCCTTGGCCTTGTGGGCCTGCTCGGCTCGCTGTTCGTCAGGCCGCGTCGGGTCTGGGTCCGCACTCGCCGCGAGGACGACGAGACCGTGGTCGAGGTCGCGGCCCTGGACAGGTCGGGGGGTGGCGAGGTCGAGACCGAGCTCGCCGAGATTGTTGCGTTGCTCCGAGCGGGCGACGCGCGTGAGGAGAAATCGTGAGCAACACCCAGTGGGAGAGCCTCAGCGTCCAGGCGGTCGCCGTCGTGGGGGTGGTCTACTTCCTTGCCCTGTTGGCGCACCTGGCCGAGTGGGCCGTGCTGCGCAAGCTGCCCAACGAGGCTCCGGTCGACGCCCGCACCAGGACCTTCGGTCGCTTCGGCTTCCTGCTGACCGTCATCGGCGCCTGCGTGCACCTCATCGGCCTGGTCGGGCGCGGGATGGCCGCGGACCCCAACCGGGTCCCGTGGGGCAACATGTACGAGTTCGTGCTCAGCGGCACCTTCATGGTGGTGCTGATCTTCCTGCTGCTCCGGGCCAGGTTCCACCTGCAGTGGCTGGCTCCCGTCGTGGTCGGCTTCGTGCTGGTCATCCTGATGGTCTCCCAGCTGACCCTCTATGAAGAGGTCGTGCCGCTCACCGAGGCCCTCTCCTCCCCGTGGCTCGTGATCCACGTGGTCTCCGCGGTGATCGCGACCGGGGCCTTCTCCATCGGCGCGATGCTCTCGGTGCTCTTCCTGATCAAGGAACGGTCGTCCGAGCGGACCACGGGCTTCATCGGCCGGATGCCGGCCCCGGAGGTGCTCGACCGGGTGGCCTACCGGGTGCACGCCTTCGCGTTCCCGGTGTGGACCTTCGCCGTGCTGATCACCGGACCCATCTGGGCGCACTACGCCTGGTCGCGCTACTGGGGCTGGGACGCCAAGGAGGTCTGGGCGTTCATCACCTGGGTCGTCTACGCGGCGTACCTCCACGCCCGTGCCACCGCCGGCTGGAAGGGCCGCAATGCGGCGATCGTCGCGCTCGTCGGCGTGGCCACGCTGTGGTTCAACTTCATCGGCATCAACTACTTCTTCGGCGGCAGCTCCCAGCACTCGTACGCCGCCCCGGCCGTGGTGTCGGTGCAGGGCCCGGCGGACGCGTCCGTGCCCCTTTCGCCGGGCACCCGGTGAAACAGGCACTTCCCGGCTGGGACTTCGAATCTCCTGACTGATGTGTGGGTCAGGTCCGGCCGGGGAGTGGTCACGTCCCCGGGCACCCGGGGGAAGATCGAGCCCGCAGTGGCCTACTTGTCGGGATCGCCCTTGCGCGGCTTGCGGTTGAGGTCGCGCAGGAAGTCGGGGTCGTCATCGGGCCCGAGAGGCCCGCTGGGACGACGGTCGCGCGGCCGCTTCGGCGCGGGGCGCCCGGAGCCGCGCCGGAAGATTGCGCCACGGCTCTCGATGAGCCACACGACCAGATAGATCGCCACTGCAATCAGCAGGATGGCGAGGATGAACTTGCCCACCCCTCAAGGATAGTCCGACTTCGCCCACAAACTAGGGTGTGGGGTGTGAAGGAATTCGCTGTCTACACCCTGATGCGCGTCGTGCTGTTCCTCGGCGCCCTCGGAATCACTGTCGGCATCTGGGCCGCGTTCGCCGACGGGTCGGTCCAGATGATCTGGGCGGTGGTGATCGCGTTCCTGATTTCCGGGGCGGCCTCGTTGTTCCTGCTGAACCCGCAGCGCGAGCGGTTCGCCCGCGTCGTACAGACCAGGGCGGAGAAGGCGTCCAAGAAGTTCGACGAGGCAAGGGCCCGCGAGGACGACCAGTGAGCTCGGTCGAGTCCCGCAACGAGGGGTGCTGCACGGTCAGCACCCGGGTCGACGAGGGCGAACGGTCGTGGCTGAACGAGGCGATTCGCCTGGTGGAGGCCGACGCCAACCGGTCGGCCGACACCCACCTGCACGTCTTCCCGCTGCCGGCCGAGTGGGGGATCGACCTCTACCTCAAGGACGAATCGGTCCACCCCACCGGTTCGTTGAAGCACCGGCTGGCCCGGTCGCTGTTCCTCCATGCCCTGTGCAACGGCTGGATCGGACCTGACACCACGATCATCGAGGCCTCGTCGGGCTCCACCGCGGTCTCCGAGGCCTACTTCGCCCGCCTGCTCGGGTTGCGCTTCGTCGCGGTGATGCCGCGCTCCACCTCGCCGGAGAAGATCGCACTGATCGAGTTCCACGGGGGCGTCTCCCACCTGGTCGATGACCCCTCGTCGATCTATGACGAGTCGCGTCGGCTGGCCGAGGAGACCGGCGGGCACTACATGGACCAGTTCACGTATGCCGAGCGGGCCACCGACTGGCGCGGAAACAACAACATCGCCGAGTCGATCTTCGACCAGATGGCCAAGGAGCGGCATCCCGTTCCGTCGTGGGTCGTGGTGGGCGCCGGCACGGGTGGCACCTCGGCGACCATCGGGCGCTACGTGCGCTACCGGCGGCTGGACACCCGGCTGTGCGTGGTCGATCCGGAGAACTCGGCGTTCTTCGAGGGCTGGGCCGAGGACGATCTCTCTGCCCGGGGATCGGGCTCACGCATCGAGGGCATCGGCCGCCCCCGGGTCGAGCCCTCGTTCCTCCCCGGTGTCGTCGACAGCATGATCCGGGTCCCCGACGCGGCCTCCATCGCTGCCGCCCGGTGGTGCTCGGAGGTGACGGGGCGGTTCGTCGGGGGATCCACCGGCACGGCCCTGTGGGGTGCGCTGCACCAGATCGCCGACATGCGCGACCACGGTGAGGACGGCTCGGTGGTCACGCTGCTCTGTGACGGCGGTGAGCGCTATGCACACACCTACTACTCCGACGACTGGCTGGCTGCGCAGGGCATCGACATCGCGCCGTACACCCGGGTGCTCGAGCGCTTCCGCGAGACCGGGTCGCTGGCCCTGGCCGCAGATTCCTGACGGTTCGGGCAGCAAGAACTGCCCGTTCGCGCAGCAAGAGTTGCCCGTTCGCGCAGCAAGAGCTGCCCGTTCGCGCAGCAAGAGTTGCCCGTTCGCGTCAGGCGCCGGGGGAGCTGCGGGAGCCGTCGTCGGCGTAGGTGACGTTGTCGAAGTCGACGGTGCGCCGGGTGTTGGCGATCGCGGTCATCACCGTGGTTCCGATCGGGCCGCGGCGGTCGAAGATCGTGGCCGTTCCCACCGAGATGCCGTCGTGCTCGAGGTGGTCGAGCGCGGACAGCCCGAGCTGGACGCCGTCGGGCAGTCGCGAGAGCGTGACCGTGATGTCGGTGTTGATGTGCTCGACGCCCTTGGACCCCCAGTTGACCACCATCGTGGTGGCGTCGGCGATGCTGGCCACGGCGGTGAACGGGGTGGCCGGCTCGCCGTCGACGGCGGGTACGCCGGTCTGCCAGGTGGCCTTGCGGGCGGAGTTCTGGTGCTCGCTGAAGTCCTGTGACCAGCCGGCGGAGCTGTGGAACCACGGCACGTGCGGCTCGGAGCCCTCGGGCGCCAGGTCGAGCGGCGGTGGCGCCGGACGATCGGCATCGGCCGGCTGCCAGACCTCTCCCGAGGGGTTGGTGCTGGTGCTGAGGAAGAGGGCGCTGGCCCGGGCCACTCGCTCGCCCTCCTGCAGCATCGAGACGTCGATCAGGCAGATCCGGGGGCCCTCGCGCACGACCTCGGCGGTGAAGGTGCTCGGCACCATCGCCGCGGGCCGGAACAGGTCGACGGTGTAGCGGGCCGGCTGGAGGTCGTCGCGGCCCAGGTCGCGCAGGGCTCTCTCCGCGGCACGGGAGAGACCCGCACTGATCGCGACGCCGTGCATGTTGTTCGCACCCCACAGGCTCTTGGCCAGTGGCTGCGGCACGAGGCTGTCGCCGTCACGCCTGTAGAACGCCAGTCCCATGTCGGTGCCCTTCGATGTGTGTATCCCGCAGACGAATCATGGCAGACGACGGCGGGGTCACCGGGCGTAGGCTGGCGCCATGTGGTTCCTCATCATCGTCGCCGTCGTCGTCGCCGGGTTCGTTGCGTGGAAGATGCGCGCCCAGCTCCTGGCCAAGGTCCTCGGCCAGCCGCAGTCGCGCATCGAGCGGCAGCTCAACCGACGCAAGCAGTAGCCGCAGCCGCCGGGCGGCGGGAACGTCTCGGGATTCTTCGGGGGGCCGGGGCCGGAGCCGGCGTCAGGCCAGCAACAGTGCGCCGAACAGCCCTGCCCCGAGCAGCAGCTCGCTGACGCCGGTCAGCTGGAGCACCGGGATCAGTCCCGGCCCGGCGGCCCTCTCCCCGGCGACCACACGGACGGCGCGCGCCGCGGGCACGACGTGGACGAACGCGACCAGTGCCCACCAGGTGGTGGCGAGGGCGATGCCGACGAGGGCGACCGCGGCGGCGATCACCAGCAGCACGTAGAACCAACGGGTCCGCTCGTCGCCGAGGACGACGGCCAGGGTGCGCTTGCCGACCTCCCGGTCGGTGGGGATGTCGCGCAGGTTGTTGGCGACCAGGATCGCGCAGGACAGGCATCCGCTGGCGATCCCGGCGTAGAGGGCGGGCAGCTCGAAGGTCTCGGTCTGCACGTACGTCGTCCCGATCACCGCGACCAGGCCGAAGAACACGAACACCATCACCTCGCCGAGCCCGAGATAGCCGTAGGGGTGCTTGCCGCCCGTGTAGAACCACGCCGCCACGATGCAGACCGCACCGATCGCCACCAACCACCAGCTCGTTGCGGCGGCGAGCACGAGCCCGGCGATCCCGGCGACGCCGAAGGACGCGAAGGCCGCGAGCTTCACCGCGCGGGCCGTGGCCGCGCCGGACCCGACCAGCCGCATCGGGCCGACCCGGTCCTCGTCGGTGCCCCGGATGCCGTCGGAGTAGTCGTTGGCGAAGTTGACGCCCACCTGCAGGGCCAGCGCGACCAGCATCGCCGACGCGGCCTTCCACCAGACGGGTTCGTCGACGTACGCCGCGACGCCGGTGCCGGCGAGCACCGGGGCGACGGCGGCGGGAAGGGTTCGGGGCCGGGAGCCGGCGATCCACTGTGCAGAGGTCGTCACGAGCAACGATTCAAGCAGCCGCCGGACTCTTCCGGCGAGTCCGGTACGCCGTAGACGGTCCCGTCGGACAGGCACGCGGGAAGTCGGCGGGGTCGCGTGGATGAGGCTCAGGCCGGCCGGACCATGTCGAGGTGCGGGATGTCGTCCTCGAGGTACACCTCGCCGACGGCCGCGAAGCCGTGGCGGGCGTAGTAGCCCTCCAGGTGCGCCTGCGCCGACAACTTCAGCTCCTGGTCGGGCCAGACCCGCTCGCACAACCCGAGCGTCCGGCGCATCAGCTCGTGCCCCACGCCGTCGCCCCGGCCGACCGGCGCCACCGTCACCCGACCGATGCGCGGGCGCGGACCGGAGAGCCCGGGGGAGAGCACCCGAGCCGTGGCGACCACCTGGCTGCCGGCGAGGGCGATCACGTGGTGGGTGTCGCCGGCCACGTCCAGCCCGTCGATGTCCTGGTAGGCCGGGCAGTCCTGCTCGATGACGAACACCTCGTGCCGCAGGAGCAGCAGGTCGTGCATCTGCCGACCGGTGACGTCGCGGTGGTGAAGGCCGAGCCAGGTGAGGTCCACGCCCGCGATCGTGCCACGACCGACTAGCGTTCGTTGCGTGAGCCTTCTTCGACCCGTCCACGGCACCACCCCCGAGGTGATCGCCGCGGTGCGTGCGTGGCTGGCCGACGCGGACGAGCCGGAGCCGCTGGTGGTCGAGACCTCGGGCTCCACCGGACGGCCCAAGCGCGTGGTGCTCCCGCGCCGGGCGCTGGTCGCGTCGGCGAACGCCACCCACGCCCGCCTCGGTGGCCCGGGCCGTTGGTTGCTCACGCTCCCCGCGTCGTACGTCGCGGGCTTGCAGGTGGTGATCCGCTCGCTGGTGGCCGGCGAGGAGCCGGTGGTGCTCGACGACCACGCGTCGTTCGCGGCCGCGGCGGCGCAGTGCGCGGCCGGCCCGGCGGCGTACCTCTCCCTGGTGCCGACCCAGATGCGCCGGATGCTGCAGAGCGAGACCGACGCGGAAGCGTTGACGCGCTTCGACGCCGTGCTGCTGGGCGGTGGCCCGATGGACCCCGCCCTGCGCGTGGAGGCCGAGGGGCGTGGCATCCGGGTCGTGGCGACCTACGGCTCCAGCGAGACCTCCGGTGGTTGTGTGTACGACGGCGTGCCCCTCGACGGTGTCGAGCTGGACGTGCGCGACGGCGAGCCGATCCGGATCGGTGGTCCGACCCTGTTCGAGGGCTACGACGGCGACCCCGACCTGACCGCGCGGGCCCTGGTCGACGGCTGGTTCGTCACCTCCGACCTCGGGCGCGTCGTCGACGGTCGGCTCCAGGTGCTCGGCCGGGTCGACGACATGGTCATCAGTGGCGGCGTCAACGTGCCGACCCCGGCAGTGGCCCGCCGCCTCCTCGACCACCCGATGGTCGAGGAGGTCGAGGTCCTCGGCATCACCGACCCCGAGTGGGGGCAACGCGTGGTGGCCTTCCTGGTCGGCGACCTCGGGCTGGAGCAGGCCCGTGACTGGGTGGCCGTCGAGCACCCGCGGGCGTGGGCACCGCGCCAGGTGATCGGCCTGGAGACCATGCCCTTCCTGGCCACCGGCAAGGTGGACCGGATCGCGCTGCGCGCCCTGCTCGAGGAGGTCCACCGGTGAACCACGTCTACTCCATCCCCCTGCGCACGCGGTTCCGTGGCATCAGCGTGCGCGAGGGCGTGCTGATCGAGGGCGAGGCGGGCTTCGGCGAGTGGAGCCCGTTCCTGGAGTACGACCCGGCCGAGGCCGAACCCTGGCTGCGCTGCGCGGAAGAGGCAGCGGCCGGGGACTGGCCCGCGCCCGTGCGCGACGTCGTGCCGGTCAACGTCACCGTCCCGGCCACCAACGCGGAGCGCGCCCACGAGATCGTCACCCGTGGTGGGTGCGCCACCGCGAAGGTGAAGGTCGCCGAGCGCGGCCAGACGCTGGGTGACGACCTGGCCCGCCTGGAGGCCGTCCGCGACGCGATCGGGTCGACCGGGCTCATCCGGGTCGATGCCAACGGCGGCTGGGAGGTCGACGAGGCGATCAGCGCCATCCGCGCGCTCGACCGAGCCGCCGGCGGCCTGGAGTACGTCGAGCAGCCGTGCGCCGCGGTCGAGGACCTCGCCGCCGTGCGCCGGGCGGTCGAGGTGCCGATCGCTGCCGACGAGTCGATCCGTCGCGCAGCAGACCCCTACCGGGTCCGTGACCTGGAGGCGGCCGACATCGCGGTGCTCAAGGTGCAGCCCCTCGGCGGGGTGCGGGCCTGCCTGCGGATCGCCGAGGACATCGGGCTCCCGGTGGTGGTCTCGAGCGCGCTGGAGACGTCGGTGGGCATCGCGGCCGGGGTGGCACTGGCCGCGGCCCTGCCCGAGCTGCCCCACGCCTGCGGGCTGGCCACCGTGCAGCTGTTCACCGACGACGTGGTGGCTCGACCCTTGCTGCCGGTCGACGGGATGCTGCCGGTGCAACGTCCGGTCGTGCTCGACGAGGCGTTGACCCGTCTCGCCGCGGCCCCGGAACGCGTGGCCCACTGGGCAGGTCGCCGGGCCGACATCGATGCGCTGCGCCGCTCGGTGCGGCAGGATCGGCAGGCATGAGCCCCCCGCGCGCAAACGCCTCCACCGAGCTCGCCCGGTCGCTCCTCGACATGTTGACCTCGGCCGGTGTGGCCGAGGTGGTGCTGTCTCCGGGGTCGCGCAACGCACCCCTGGCCTTCGCCGCGTGGGACGCGTCGACCGCCGGCCGGCTCCGCCTGCACACCCGCATCGACGAGCGCACCGCCGGCTTCCTGGCCCTCGGCATGGCCAAGGTCGGACACCACTCCGCGGTGATGTGCACCTCGGGCACGGCCGCGGCGAACCTGCACCCCGCGGTCCTCGAGGCAGCGCACGCCGGTGTGTCGATGGTCGTGGTGACCGCGGACCGGCCCGCTGCCCTGCGCGGCACGGGCGCCAGCCAGACCACCGACCAGGTGCGCATCTTCGGTGACGCGGCCACGTTCTTCGACGTGGCCGACCCCGAGGGGCTCGAGGAGGTCCGCGAGGCCCTGTCGCTGCTCGACCACGGGTGCCTGCCGATCCACGTCAACATCCAGTTCACCCCGCCACTGGTCCCGGACGCACCGTGGCACCACACCGGGGACGCGGTGCAACCGAGGATGCGACGACGGGAGAGGATGCACGGCCAACGCGAGCTGCAGCTCGGCCCGAGCACGGTCGTGGTGGCCGGTGACGACGCCGGCCCGCGAGCCCGGGTGCTGGCCGAGTCGGGTGGGTGGCCGCTGCTGGCCGAGCCCACGAGTGGGGCTCGCAACGGGGACAACGCGCTGCGCTGCTACCGCCTCCTGCTCGACGGCGAGCTGGGCCGACGCATCGAGCGCGTGGTCGTCGCCGGCCACCCCACGCTCTCGCGCCCGGTGACCCGGCTCCTCGAACGTGACGACGTCGAGGTCATCTCGGTGCCGCCGCGGGGATGGTGGGCGCAACGCCCCTTCCCGGTGGATCGGGAGGCGCACGCACTGACCGTGGTCGGCAGGGACGATCCCGCCTGGCTGGCCGAGTGGCAGGCCGCCGACCGTCGGGTCGCCCGGGCGCTCGACCGCCTGCTGGCCGCAGAGGCCGGCATCACGCCGTACGCCGTGGCCGGTGCCGTCTGCCGGGCCCTCCCGCCGAGCGGCCTCCTGCTCGTGGGCGCGTCGAGCCCGATCCGCGACCTCGACCTGATGGCGCCCTCGCGGACGGTGGGCGAGCGTCGCAAGCTGATCGCCAACCGTGGGCTGGCCGGCATCGACGGCACCATCTCCACCGCGATCGGTGCTGCGCTGGCCCGGCCGCACGGTGAACGCAACCTGGCACTGATGGGCGACGTGACGTTCCTGCACGACGCCAACGGGTTGGTGCTGGGCCCCGGCGAGGCAGAGCCCGACCTCACCGTCGTCGTGGTCAACGACGACGGTGGCTCGATCTTCACCATGCTCGAGCAGGGCGATCCGACCTTCGCCGATCGCTACGACAAGCTCTTCGGGACCCCTCACGGAGTCGACCTCGCCAGCCTCTGTGCGGCCACCCGCACCCCGCACTGGAAGGTCGATTCCCTGCCCGAGCTGGAGCAGGCGCTGGCCTCGCCCAACGGGGGGATCGAGGTCGTCGAGGTCGTCGTACGCCGCGACAACCGGCGCGAGCTGGACGCGAGCATCCGCGCGCTCGGCTGAACACCTGGGCTGTCGCAATGTCTCATGGCACCCCGAGCCCCGAGGGTGACGAGGTCGGCGCACGGATCAGGCACCACTTGCCGGCTCGCTCCGATCGCGCAAGGCTGATCAAGCAGCACGACCAGCGGAGCCGGAGGATGAGCTCGTGACCGCAACCGAGAGCTTCGTGGACTTCATCGACCACCTCACCGAGGCGCTCGACGACCACGAGGCGTCGGGTGAGGAGCTGGCCGCGCGACTGCACTTCTCACGCTTCCACTTCGACCGGATGATCCGTTCGGTGGCGGGGGAGCCACCGAATGCCTTGCGCCGACGTGTCCTGATGGAGCGGGCGGCGTACCGGATGATCACCACCAAGGTGCCGCTGATCGACATCGCGGTGGAGGCGGGCTACGGCTCGCACGAGGCCTTCACCCGGGCCTTCACCAAGGCGTACGGCGTGCCGCCGGCGACCTGGCGTCGCCGGCCCGGTCACATCCAGATCGCCGCACCCAGCGGCGTGCACTTCCACCCACCGGCCAGCCTCAGGCTGCCGGCGAGAGACAAGGTGAGCTCGATGGATCTGTTGACGAAGATGGTGGAGCACCACATCTGGCTGACCGGCGAGATGGTGCACCTGGCCGAACGGCTCACCGACGAGCAGCTCGACGCGCCTATCGGACTCGCGGTCGACGAGGACCAGCAGACCATCAGGTCGCTGCTGTCCCGACTGATCGGCCAGATGGGCATGTGGAACGCGGCGATGGCGACCCGTGACTACGACTGGTCCCTCGAGGAGCACGAGTCCTTGAGCTCGATGCGTGCCCGACTCGCGGCGGAGGGCCCGACCTATCTCGGACACGTCCGTGACGTGGTCGATGCCGGTCGCCTGGACGAGACCTTCGTCGACGCCCTGTGCGCGGAGCCCGAGGTGTTCACGTACGGCGGCATGATCGCCCACGTGCTGACCTTCGCGGCCCACCGGCGCACCCTCGTCGTCCTGGCGCTCGACAGCCACGGCATCTCGGAGCTGGGTTGGGGAGACCCGATGAAGTGGGTCGCCGAGCCGATCGCCTGAGCGTCTGGCCGCTGGCCGCCGGCCGCTCGACAGCCGGTGGACAATGGCGTTCGTGGAGATCGCCTTTCAGCTCATCGTGCTGGCCGTTGCGGGACTGACCCTCACCGGGCTGGCACAACGGCTGGACTTCCCGGCGCCGATGCTGCTGATCGCGGCCGGCATCACGGCCAGCTTCCTGCCGATCGTGCCCGAGGTGCACCTGTCCCACGACGTCGTGCTCCTCGGGTTGTTGCCGCCGCTGCTCTACAGCGCGGCGCTCACCACGTCCCTCGTCGACTTCAACGCCAACCGGGGGTCGATCCTGCTGCTCTCGATCGGCCTGGTCATCTTCACCACGGCCGGTGTCGCGGTCGTCGTGCACCTGCTGCTGCCCGGGGTCTCGTGGCCGGCGGCGATCGCGATCGGCGCGGTGGTCGCCCCGCCGGACGCAGTGGCGGCGACCTCGGTGGCCCGGCGGATCGGCCTGCCCCGGCGGATCGTCACCATCCTCGAGGGTGAGTCCCTGCTCAACGACGCCACCGCTCTGGTCTCCCTGCGTACGGCGATCGCGGCCATGTCCACGTCGGTCGCCTTCCACGAGGTGGGGCTGGACTTCCTGCGGGCATCGGTGGGCGGGCTGCTGGTCGGCCTCGTCGCGTTCTTCGTGGTGGCCAAGGTCCGCCGGAAGATCGACGACTCGCTCCTCGACACCGGCGTCTCGCTGGTGACTCCGTTCGCGGCCTACCTGCTGGCCGAGGAGATCGAGGCCAGCGGGGTGATCGCCGTGGTGGTGGCCGGGCTCCTGCTCGGGCACAAGGCGCCGGTGCTGCAGAACGCCCAGTCCCGGATCGCGGAGCGGATGAACTGGCGCACGATCGCCTTCGTCCTGGAGAACACGGTCTTCCTCCTGATCGGGCTGCAGGCGCGGTGGATCGTCCAGGACGTGATCGACAGCGACCTCTCCGCTGGCCGGGTGGTGCTGGTCTGTGCCGCTGCCCTGGTGGCCGTGATGGCACTGCGGATGATCTGGGTCTTCCCGGTGCGCTCGTTGCTGAGCATGCCCCGCGGCAACCGAGGTGGGCACTGGACCAGCACCTTCGTGCTCGGCTGGGCCGGCATGCGTGGGGTGGTCACCCTCGCTGCCGCGTTCCTGATCCCCGAGGAGACCGCGCACCGTCCGATCCTTCTCCTGATCGCGTTCACCGTGGTGGCCGGGACGCTGTTCATCCAGGGCCTGTCCCTGCCGTGGGTGGCACGCCGGCTCAAGGTGCCGTCGCCGGATCCGGCAGAGGAAGCCTTGGCCCGGGCCACCCTGCTGCACCAGGCCACCGAGGCGGGGTTCGCCGTCGTCGACGCCGACGACGAGGACCCGCACGGTGCCCTCGACCTGATCAGGGCCCGTGTCGACCAGCGCAACTTCGCGGTCTGGGAACAGCTCGGCGACCCCGACGGTGACCACGAGACCCCGAGCCAGGCCTATGGTCGGATCAGGCTCTCGATGATCGAGGCCGAGCGGACCAAGGTGCTCGAGGTCCGCAGCAAGGGGCAGGTGCCGCACACCGTGGTCCAGGAGGTGCTGACGATGCTGGACATCGAGGAGTCGATGATCGACGTGGCAGCAGCAGACGGAGACCGGGTGCGCGCCACCCGCAGCGAGGCGCGGGCCACCGGTGACCTGTGCGATGACCTGGCCGCTGACGTCGAGGAGGTCGAGCCGCAGACGCCGGGGGAGTGCACCGGCTGCCTGGCCGAGGGGACGGCGTGGGTGCACCTGAGGATGTGCCAGGACTGTGGTTATGTCGGCTGCTGCGACTCGTCACCGCGACGGCACGCCACCGAGCACTTCAAGGACTCCGGCCACCGGGTGATGCGGTCGGTCGAGCCGGGGGAGTCCTGGCGCTGGTGCTTCGTCCACCACGTCACCGGGTGACCCAGAAAAATTCTGGGAGAAATTTCGATTCTCCTTGTCCCCCGGACACAGGGCGCTATAGTTTTCAATGACGCACCAACCGGGACCCGAGACCCGGTTGGTGCGTCGTGCATTTCCGGAAGAGGTCAGGAGGAGAGCCTCCGAGGAGGTCCCGAGGAACGTCCGGAGGTGACGAGCGCAGGGCGGACAGCGCGGGCTGCGCCGGTCCGTCCGCGGGCGCGAACTACGATCGTCACATGCGCATCACGAAGTTCGGCCATGCCTGTGTCCGCATCGAGGACGGTGGGCAGGTGGTGGTGCTCGATCCGGGTGTCTTCACCGATCCCGAGGCCGTCGACGCCGCCACCGCGGTGCTGATCACCCACGAGCACGCCGACCACTACGACGCGGACCGGCTGCGGGCCACGGAGGCGCCGATCTTCACCATCGACGCGGTCGCCGCGAAGATCGCCGAGGACGCCCCGGACCTCGCGGAGCGTGTCACCGTGGTGACCCCCGACCAGCACTTCGACGTCGGCGTCCCGGTGCGTGCAGTGGGCAAGCTGCACGCGGTCATCCACCCCGAGCTGCCGCGCTTCCACAACAGCGGTTTCGTGCTCAGCGTCGGTGGCCGGCGGATCTATCACCCCGGTGACGCACTGACGCATCCCGGCGAGGACGTGGACGTCCTGCTGGTCCCGTCGAGCGCGCCGTGGCTGAAGGCATCCGAGGCGATCGACTTCGTCCGCGAGGTGAACGCGCCGTCGAACCTGGCCATCCACGACCGGATCTACACCGAGGCCGCGCACGGCATGCTCGAGCGGCACATGGACATGTTCCTGCCCGAGGGCCACAGCTACGTCCGACGCGCCGACGGCGAGGACCTGTGAGCGCGGACTAGACCGGACCGAGCGCCGCTTCGAGCGTGCGGGCCGGCTGGCGGAGCAGCCGCTCCACGTCGTCGGTGACCCGGGCCACCGAGCCGTCGGCGATGGCCGTGTAGGTGCTCACCCACGCGTCGAGCTGCCACTGCTCCGCGTCGTACGCCGCCCGGCGGGACGCATAGGCCTCCTCGACGGTCTCCTCCACGTAGCGCAGGTCCCGGCCCAGCACGCTGCCGGCCCGTGTCGCGACCTCGTCGAGCCGGAGTGCCTCCGGGCCGGTCAGCTCGTAGGTCGTGTCGCGGTGCTCGTGCGGCGAGCGCAGGACCGCTGCAGCCACCTCGGCAACGTCCGCGCGGGCGACGGCGGCGACCCGTCCGGACCCGGCCGGCCCCCGGATCGCCCCCGTCTCGTCGGCGAAGAGTGGCAGCACGTCGAGGTAGAAGTTGTCGCGCAGGAGGGTGAACCTCATCGAGGATGCGCGGATCGCCGACTCGGCGTCCCAGTGGTCACGACCGAGGGTGAAGGTCGCGTCGGGGGCCGCGCCGGCGAACGACGTGTAGACGAGGTGGCCGACCCCCGCGGAGGCGGCCGCCTCGATGAACGCTCGGTGCTCGGTGCGGCGGGTCGCCGACTCGGCCGCGGAGACCATGAACAGCACCTCGATCCCGGCCAGGGCCCGTCGCGCCGCGTCGGGATCGGCGTACGACGCCACGGCCACCTCGGTGCCGGGGATCGAGGGAGCGCGGGCGGGGTCGCGCACGACCAGTCGGGGTGACCTGTCGGCGAGGAGTCGCGCGACGGCACCGCCGACCGCGCCGCTGGAGCCGGTGACTGCGATGGAGGGCATCTCAGAATCCTGCCACGAGGTCGTCGATGTGCGCCCGGAAGCGTGGGCACCGGGCGATGTCGTGGGCCTGGCAGTGCACGGCGTGCTCGGTCATCGCCCGGGAGATCTGCATCGCCTCGATGGTCCGGTCGATGTCGGCGATGTGCCCTTCGAGGACGGGAGGGACGATCAGTTGGAGGCGGTGAGCGCGTCGCGGACCGGGACGAACTTGGCCTGCGACTCGGCCAGCTCGGCCTCGGGGTTGGAGTCCCCGACGATGCCGCATCCGGCGAAGAGCCGGACGGTGGGGCCGTCGACATGGGCGGAGCGCAGCGCGATGCCCCACTCACCGTCCCCGCCAGCGTCGAGCCAGCCGACCGGGCCGGCGTAGCGTCCCCGGTCCATGCCCTCGATCTCGGTGATCAACGCGGTCGCCACCTCGGTGGGCGTCCCGCCGACGGCGGCCGAGGGGTGCAGCGCTGCAGCCAGGTCCAGCGAGGACACGCTCTCGGCGTCGTGCACCACCCCGGCCACGTCGGTGGCCAGGTGCATCACGTTGGGCAGGTGCAGCACGAACGGGGCCTCGGGCACGTTCATCGAGGAGCAGTGCGGTTCGAGGGCCTCGGCGACCGAGCGGACGGCGTACTCGTGCTCCTCGAGGTCCTTCGACGAGCGGGCCAGGGTGGCGGCCAGGGCGAGGTCGCGGTCGTCGTCACCGGTGCGCCGGATGGTGCCGGCCAGCACCCGGGAGGTGACCAGGCCGCGCTCGCGGCGGACCAGCATCTCGGGGGTGGCGCCGAACAGTCCGTCGACGTGGAAGGTCCAGCACATCGGGTAGGACTCGGCCAGACGCCGCATCGGCCACCGGACGTCGACGTCGGTGTCGGAGGTGGCGACCAGGTCGCGGGCCAGCACGACCTTCTCGAGGTCACCACGGTTGATGCGGGCCACGGCGTCACCGACCACCGACATCCACTCGTCGCCGTTGCGGGAACCGTCGGCGAAGCTGACCGAGGGGGCACGTGGGATGTCGGCCGGAGCCAGGCCGGGGGCCTCGCAGTCGACGGTGGTGATCCACGACAGGCCTCCGCGCCGGCCGATGACGACGCGGGGGAGCACCAGGGTGGAGTCGCCGGGCTCGTCGGCGAAGCCGAAGCTGCCGAACGCCACCGCTCCGGTGCCGGGCTCGTTGACCTCGTTGACGACCTCGAGGCGGGCGACGGTCTCGTCCCACCACTTCGCGGCGTCGGAGAACCGGGTCGGCCCCGACGTGCGCACCTGCGCTGCGACCCCCCAGCCGACGAGCCCGTCGCCACGATGGATCCAGCTCACGGGTGAGTCGTCCGGGACGACATCGAGGAGCGCACCCACCGCGTCGGGCTCGAGACGTGCGGTGCGTACGACGATCCGCTCGTCGGCTGCCTGTTCGGGAGTCACGAGGGATCAGCCTACGCTGCGGACCATGGGTCCTGTGCCGGAGTCAGTCGTCCTCACGCAGGAGGGGGCTGTCCCCGGCAGACGGGATCGGCTCGACCCGCTCGGGCAGCCCGAGCTCCTCGCGGCGTCGGGCTTCCTCCGCCTGGCCCTGGCGGGCCAGGTCAGCACGCTGCTCGGGGGTGAGCTGTTCCCAGGCCTCCGAGAACCGCTGCATGCCCTTGTCGAGCTCGGCCTCGAAGGCCGGGTCGCGGATGACCTCGCGCAGCCCCATCCGGCCGGCGAAGAGGTCGTCGACCAGCCGGCGTACGGCGGGGTCCTCGGTCTGGTCGCGGATCGCGGTGAGATTCGCCTTGAGCGACTCGGACCGCAGCCGGTCACCGCGGGTGAACGCGGCGACGGGGTCCCAGTCGTCGGGCATCATCGCGTCACGTCCGGGTGGTCGTAGGCGGAGGTGGGCAGCTCGAGGTCCTGGTCGACGTGCAGCATACCGAGGGGTCCGGCGGTCAGGCCGATCACGCCCTTGGCGGCCGTCGAGGCGTGGCCGTGGGCCTCCACCACCTTCATCCAGGTGCTGGTCGCCTTGTAGGCGAGGTAGGCGGTGCCGACCCCACCGATCGCCAGCCCGACACCGGTCCAGGAGCTGGCCGCGGTGGCGGCAGCGGCGATGCCGAGCTCGATCAGGTAGTCGAGCAGCAGCCCGAGGAGGTCGTTGATCGTCTCTCCCCAGCTCTTGATCCCCGTCGCAGTCGTCGCGTAGGCCTTGGCGATGTCGTCCAGCGGGGTCTGCAGCTCGTCGATGGCCACGGCAAGCTTCTCGAAGTAGACCGAGGCGTTGTCGGCCGCGTTGCCGTCCCAGAACGGGTTCATCGTCACCCGGGCCGCGTTGACGTCCTTGGCCAGCAGGTGCATGTACTCGCCCAGCTGTTCCAGTGCGGTGCCGGCCTGGGACACCTTCTGCCAGTCGCCGGCGAACTCGGAGACGAGCCACGAGGCCGGGTCGTAGCCGATCACGATCTCGATGCCCTTGCGCAGGTAGAAGGACGGCGAGATGTAGTCACCGAGCCCCAGCAGGACGTCGACCCCCGAGGGGATCTGCGCCTGGGGCCACGGGAAGTCGAGGGCTTCGGAGGGGAGGCTCATGCGATCGGGTACTCCGGCTGGTCGTCGAGATATCCCGGAGGGCCGGGAGCGATGATCATGCCGTCGTCGTCGGACGACGGCGGATCCTGGTCGGCGGGGGGCGTGTAGTCGCCCGGGTCCTCGGGGACGGTGTCCTCGAAGTCGGGATCGTCGGTGTAGCGCTCGTCCGTCGGGATCGTGGGGTCACGGTCGATCTGGGCATCCATGCTGCGCTCGGTGGAGCTGTCGGTCTCGCAGTACCACGTCGCCACCGCCCCGAGCTCGCGGCCGGAGTTCCTCAGCAGGCGCTTGATCCGCGCCAGCACGTCGTCGAGCCTCGTCACGACCCCGTCGTTGACGTTGTCGATGTGCACGAAGAACACGCCGTTGTCGGCACCGGTGATCTTGAGGTAGGTGCTCTTGTACGCGTCTGCCTTGTCCACGTCGGCGGCCAGGGCCCTCAGCCGGTCACGGGCGGTGCGGAGCGCATCTGTCTCGACCTTGAAGTTCACGATCGTGAAGGTACCCATCGGGGCCAACCCCGAAACCGGCTAGGTTCGGGTCCCATGTCCGAGGAATCGATCGCCGCCGCCGTCCACCGTCGCTGGCGTCTGCGCCTGGCCATCGCCGTCGTGCTGATGGCGCTGGGTGCGCTGGCCTCCACGGCGATCTCCGCCGGGTACGGCGAGTCGCTGGTGGTGCCGGTGCTGCTCTGGGTGGGGGTGGTCTGCATCGTCATGGCTTGGCGCAGCGTGCCCCACGGCGTTCGTGACTCCGAGCGTCCCGCGATGGCGAGATCGGCCATCTGGACCGTGCTGGGACTGCTGGCGTACGTCGTGGGGCCGCTGCTGGTCTCCCGGTTCTGAGCCCTCTGGCCGCACGGAGCGGCGCTGGCGTCAGGACCAGTAGACGACAACCTTGTCGCCGACGGCGACCTGCTCGTAGAGCCACGCGAGACCGTTGTAGTCGCGCACGTTCACGCAGCCGTGGGAGGCGCCGGCATAGCCGCGGGCGGCGAAGTCGGAGGAGTAGTGCACCGCCTGCCCGCCCGAGAAGAACATCGAGAACGGCATCGCCGAGCCGAACTCGTTGGACACGTGGTCGATGTCCTTCCAGCCGACGTGGAAGGTGCCCTCGCGGGTCGGCGTGTTGTTGAGCGTCGAGCCGAACCGCACGTCGAGGGTCTGCAGCACCTTGCCGTCGACCACCCAGCGCAGCGTGCGGCTGGTCTTATCGATGCACAGCACGCGTCCGGTGGTGCAGCGCGAGTCGAGCGCGGCGCTGGTGGCACCGCCGGGGTCCGGGGCGATGTTGTGCTTGGCGTCGTGGGACGGCGTGCTCGTCATGGCGTGCAGGCGGTCCATCGTGCGCTGGTCGACCTCGCCGGTGACGGGGATCTGGCGCTTCTCCTGGAAGCCCTTGACCGCGGCGACGGTGGCCGGGTCATAGGTGCCGGTGACCAGGCCGGAGAGCCACTGGATCGCCTTGAGCCGGGCCTGCAGGTCGCGCACGTCCTCCCCGCTGTCGCCGGACGAGAGGATCGCCGGGCCGGGCCGCAGGATGTTGAACATCTGGTCGTGGGTCGGCGTCTCGGTCATCCTGACCAACCTGTGCCAGGACTTCTGGTCCATCACGCCGGTGGCCTCGAGGCCGCGCTTCTCCTGCCAGCCGGCAACGGCCTCCTCGGTGGTGCCGTCGTAGACCCCCGTGGTCCTCTCCGGGAGCCACTGCATCTGGAAGAGACGGTGCTGGAGCTCGCGGACCTGCTCACCCTTGTCGCCGGGCTGGAGAACCGGGGACGGCTTCGCGGGCTTGACCTCCTTGACCGGCACGTCCTGCTCGTCCGCGTCCCCTCGCGGGGTTCCTGCCGTGCCGTCTCGGCCCGTGTCCTTGGCGGTGGCCTGCGAGGGCGCGGCCGTGGCGGAGTCCTCGTTGAGGTGCCGCACGGCGACTCCGGCGCCGAAGGCCGTGGCCGACATCAGCACCAGCGCGATCACGGTCAGGAAGAAGATGCGTAGGGCCCTCATGAGAGTCCTCCAGGTTCCGGGGAAGAATTTCCAGTGTCACAAGGCATGACGCAGGAACCGCGCATTTGGTTGCCGGAAGTTTTCTTCCCGTGACCCAGTCGTGACCTCTCCAGTGCTCGGCGTGGGCCTCGCGCATAGTCTGTGCGACGTGACTCGCGCTGAACTGGACAAGGACCCGCACGACGTACGCCGCATGTTCGACGCGGTGGCTCGTCGCTACGACATCACCAACGACGTGTTGTCGATGGGCCAGGACCGTCGCTGGCGCAAGGACGTCATCAACGCGGTCGACCCGAGGCCCGGCGAGCTCGTGCTCGACCTGGCCGCCGGCACCGGCACCTCCAGCCAGCCCTTCGCCGACCTGGGGGCGACCGTGGTCCCGTGTGACTTCTCGATCGGCATGCTCGAGGTCGGGAAGCAGGCGAAGCCGCACCTGCCGTTCACCGCGGGTGACGGGACCCAGCTGCCGTTCGCCGACGACACGTTCGATGCGGTGACCATCTCCTTCGGCCTGCGCAACATCGTCGACCCGAAGGCTGGCCTGCGGGAGCTGCGCCGGGTGACCAAGCCGGGTGGCCGCATCGTGGTGTGCGAGTTCAGCCACCCGACCTTCGCACCGTTCCGCACGGTCTACATGGAGTACCTGATGAAGGCGCTCCCCGCGATCGCGCGCGCGGTGTCGTCGAGCCCGGACGCCTACGTCTACCTGGCGGAGTCGATCCGCGCCTGGCCGGACCAGCAGGGCCTGTCGCAGTGGCTCGCGGAGGCCGGCTGGACCGGCTGCGAGTTCCGCAACCTCAGTGGGGGGATCGTCGCCCTGCACCGCGCCACCGCCTGACCCCGGGCACCGCGTGCCGCCGGTCGAATTACGGCACGTCATCGTGGGCTAAATCGTGAGGTGGGCGGTGATCGACGTGGAGGTCACCCCCGGGTTCCGTTGGTGGTGGCTCGGTCCTAGACTGTGGCGCAGGCCACCATGTGAAGTGGTTCACAAACTCACATGCAGCCCGTTGGATCAAGCGTCGACCTGAATGAGGGAGCCCTGCGATGACTGCCGCCGCCATGCTGCCCGCAGCGGATCGCCAGGCCCAGGTCATCATCGTCGGAGCCGGCCCCGCCGGTGCCGCCACCGCCTTCCACCTCGCCGGTGCCGGCATCGACGTCCTCGTCCTCGAGAAGACCTCGTTCCCCCGCGACAAGATCTGCGGTGACGGACTGACCCCGCGGGCGGTCAAGCAGCTGCTCGGGATGGGCTTCGACCTCGACGAGCCCGGCTGGCAGAAGAACAAGGGCCTCCGGATCATCGGCGCCGGGCACCGCATCGAGCTGCCCTGGCCCGACCTCACGACCTTTCCGCCGTTCGGGATGGCACGGGCCCGGACGGACCTCGACGAGCTGCTGGCCCGGCATGCCCAGAAGGCCGGCGCGCGGCTGCGCGAGAACACGTCCGTCACCGGACCGGTCTTCGACGAACGCACCGGCCGGGTGGTCGGCGTACGCGCCAGGTCCGTCGACGAGCGGGGCCGCAAGTACGGCGACGAGCTCGAGTTCCGCGCTCCCGTCGTCATCGCCTGTGACGGTGTCAGCGCCCGCATGGCCACCTCGCTGGGCATCGAGCGCCGCGAGAACCGGCCGATGGCGGTGGCCTGCCGGGCCTACTACCGGACCCCCATGCACGACGACGACTACATGGAGTCGTGGCTGGAGCTGTGGGACGGTCCCAGGAATTCGCCGCAGTCCAACGAGGCAAATCTGTTGCCCGGCTACGGCTGGATCTTCCCGCTCGGTGACGGCACCGCCAACGTCGGCCTCGGCATCCTCAACACCAGCTCCGCCTTCCAGAACATGGACTACAAGGAGTCGATGCGCCGGTGGCTGGCGAACACGCCCGAGGAGCTGGGCTTCCGCGACCAGAACCTGACCGCACCGATCCGCTCCGCGGCCCTGCCGATGGGCTTCAACCGCAAGCCCCACTACCGCAACGGGATGCTGCTGGTCGGCGACTCCGGCGGCATGGTCAACCCGTTCAACGGTGAGGGCATCGACTACGCCCTCGAGGCCGGGAAGATGGCCGCCGAGACCGTCGTCCAAGCACTCGGCCGCCTGCCCGGACAGGGACGCGAGCGGGTGCTGGAGGGTTACCCCGCGGCCCTCGACGCGGCGTACGGCGGCTACTTCACGCTCGGCCGTGCCTTCGCCCACCTCGTCGGCAACCCGATCTTCATGAAGCAGGCGACGAAGTACGGCCTGCCCCGGCCTCGGCTGATGCGGTTCACGCTCAAGCTGATGGCCAACCTCACCGATCCCCGCGACGGGGACGCGATGGACCGGATCATCAACGCACTCAGCAAGGTGGCGCCCAATGCATGAGCGGATCGAGGGGATGGACTGATGGAGCTCTACACACCGGTGCTCTACCTGGGGGCGCTGGCCGCCGGGTTCGCGATCTTCTCGATCGTGGTCAGCTCGCTGACCGGCCCGGCCCGGTACAACCGGGCCAAGCTCGACTCCTACGAGTGCGGCATCGAGCCCACCCCGCAGGCGGCCGGTGGCGGCCGCTTCCCGGTGAAGTACTACATCACCGCGATGCTCTTCATCGTCTTCGACATCGAGATCATCTTCCTCTACCCGTGGGCCGTGCACTTCGACGCGATGCGCCTCTTCGGGCTCGTCGAGATGGTCATCTTCATCGCCACGGTCTTCGTCGCCTACGCATACGTGTGGCGACGCGGCGGACTTGAGTGGGACTGAGAGGCAACCAACCCATGGGTATTGAAGAGAAGCTTCCGAGCGGAGTCCTGCTGACCACGGTCGAGGGGGTGGCGGGCTACATGCGCAAGGCGTCCTTCTGGCCGGCCACCTTCGGCCTGGCCTGCTGCGCGATCGAGATGATGACCAGCGGCGGGCCGAAGTACGACCTCGCCCGCTTCGGCATGGAGGTCTTCCGGGCCAGCCCGCGCCAGGCCGACCTGATGATCGTGGCCGGGCGCGTGAGCCAGAAGATGGCTCCCGTCCTGCGCCAGATCTACGACCAGATGGCCGAGCCCAAGTGGGTGCTGGCCATGGGGGTCTGCGCGAGCAGTGGCGGCATGTTCAACAACTACGCGATCGTGCAGGGCGTCGACCACGTCGTCCCGGTCGACATGTACCTCCCCGGCTGTCCCCCGCGGCCCGAGATGCTGATCGACGCGATCCTCAAGCTGCACGACCAGGTCCAGCACACCAAGCTCGGCGCCAACCGCGCCGCGCAGATCGTCGACCTGGAGACCGAGGCACTCAACGCGTTGCCCACCTCGGCGATGAAGGGGCAGCTGCGATGAGCGACGACAAGGACAAGCAGGACAAGCAGGTCGAGCAGCCGGCGACCGAGCAGTCCCCGGAGAACCTGCCACCCGAGAACCTTCCCGCCCAGCCCGGCGAGGTCGAGGTCGTCGGCCAGCGCACCGGCATGTTCGGGGTCAAGGGGACCGGCGACACCTCCGGCTACGGCGGCCTGGTCAAGCCCACGGTCTTCCCGGGTGCGGCCCAGCGTCCCTACGGCGGATGGTTCGACAAGGTCGCCGACGGCCTCGACGGCCTGATCGACAAGGTCGTCATCCACCGCGGTGAGATCACCTTCCACATCAGCCCGGGGAACCTGGTCGAGGCCGCGCAGAAGCTGCGCGACGAGCCGAGCCTGCGCTTCGAGTTCGCCTCCGGGGTCAGCGGCGTCCACTACCCCGAGGACCACGGGCGTGAGCTGCACGCGGTCTACCACCTGCTCTCGATGACCTGGAACCGCCGGATCCGGCTCGAGGTGGCGGTGCCCGACGGCAACCCGCACATCCCGTCCCTGGTCGGGACCTACCCGACGCTCGACTGGCACGAGCGCGAGACGTGGGACTTCTTCGGGATCCAGTTCGACGGGCACCCCGCCCTGACCCGCATCGAGATGCCCGACGACTGGCCGGGCCACCCGCAGCGCAAGGACTACCCCTTGGGCGGCATTTCCGTGGAGTACAAGGGCGGGAGCGTCCCGCCGCCGGACCAGCGGAGGTCTTATTCATGAGTCAGACAGATCAGGACCTCTACGCCGGCGCGGCCGACACCAGCCAGGGACGGGTCTTCACCGTCACCGGCCAGGACTGGGACTCCCTCGTCGAGAGCATCGCCGACGGCGGTGACGTCGGCGACGAGCGCGTCGTGGTCAACATGGGTCCCCAGCACCCCTCCACGCACGGTGTGCTGCGACTGATCCTCGAGCTGGAGGGCGAGACGGTCACCGAAGCCCGCTGTGGCATCGGCTACCTCCACACCGGCATCGAGAAGAACATGGAGTTCCGCTCCTGGGTGCAGGGCGTCACGTTCTGCACCCGGATGGACTACCTCGCGCCCTTCCACAACGAGCTGACCTACTGCCTGGGCGTCGAACGGCTTCTCGGCATCGAGGACGGTGCGGACGGGGTCCCCGAGAAGGCCCAGGTCATGCGGGTCCTGCTCTCCGAGCTGAACCGCATCTCCTCCCACCTGGTCGCGATCGCCACCGGAGGCATGGAGATCGGAGCGCTGACCGTGATGACGATCGGCTTCCGTGAGCGCGAGCTGGTGCTGGACCTCTTCGAGCTGATCACCGGCCTGCGGATGAACCACGCCTTCATCCGGCCCGGCGGTGTCGCCCAGGACCTGCCGCCCGGTGCCCTCGACGAGATCCGCGACTTCATCAAGCTGATGAAGAAGCGGCTGCCCGAGTACGCCGCGCTGTGCAACGCGAACCCGATCTTCAAGGCCCGCCTCGAGAACGTCGGACACCTCGACCTGGCCGGCTGCATGGCACTCGGCATGACCGGTCCGGTGCTCCGCTCGACGGGCTACGCCTGGGACCTGCGCAAGTCCGAGCCCTACTCCGGCTACGAGGACTACGACTTCGACGTGCAGACCTGGGACACCAGCGACTCCTACGGCCGCTTCCGGATCCGCCTCAACGAGATGTGGGAGTCCTTGAAGATCGTCGAGCAGGCCGCTGACCGTCTGGGCGGCCTCGAGGGTGCCCCGGTGATGGTCGCCGACAAGAAGATCGCCTGGCCCAGCCAGCTCGCGATCGGCAGCGACGGCATGGGCAACAGCCTCGACCACATCCGCCACATCATGGGGGAGTCGATGGAGGCCCTGATCCACCACTTCAAGCTGGTCACCGAGGGCTTCCGGGTGCCACCCGGCCAGGCCTACGTGCCCGTGGAGTCGCCGCGCGGCGAGCTCGGCGCCCACGTCGTCTCCGACGGCGGCACCCGGCCCTTCCGCGCCCACTTCCGGGATCCGTCGTTCACGAACCTGCAGGCCACGAGCGTGATGAGCGAGGGTGGCATGGTCGCCGACGTGATCGTGGCGATCGCCAGCATCGACCCGGTGATGGGAGGGGTCGACCGATGAGCGAAGCGACTGGACCGAGGTTCACCGAGAACGAGAACCTGCTCCCCGACTCGACGTACGCCGAGCTGAAGGAGATCGCGGCACGCTACCCGCAGGCGCGGTCGGGGCTGCTCCCGATGCTGCACCTGGTGCAGAGCGCCGAGGGGCGGATCACCCCCGAGGGGATCCAGGCCTGTGCCGAGATCCTCGACCTCACCCCGGCCGAGGTGTCCGGGGTGGCCACGTTCTACACGATGTACAAGCGCCGCCCGGTCGGCGACTACCACGTCGGGGTGTGCACCAACACGCTGTGCGCGGTGATGGGTGGCGACCTGATCCTGGAGCGGCTCAAGGGCCACCTCGGCGTCGGCAACGACGAGACCGCGTTGACCCGCGAGGGGGACCGCGCCACGGTCTCGCTCGAGCACATCGAGTGCAACGCGGCCTGCGACTACGCGCCGGTGATGATGGTCAACTGGGAGTTCATGGACAACCAGACCCCCGAGTCCGCGACCCAGCTGGTCGACGACCTACGCGCGGGCAAGGAGGTCCACTCCACCCGTGGGCCGAAGCTGTGCACCTGGCGCGAGGCCGAACGAGTGCTGGCCGGCTTCCCGGACGGGCTCGCCGACGAGGGCCCGTCCGCCGGGCACGCGTCGCTCGTCGGAGTGGAGATCGCCCGCACCATGAACTGGACGGCACCGGAGTCCGATGCCTCGGGTGACGGCAGCGGAACCGCGCGGACCGAGGTCGGGGCAGCGGAGCAGGCCGACACCTCCCGCGCCGAGTCCGAGACCAAGCTCGCGGACAGCAAGGACGAGGAGGGCAAGGCATGAGCGACATGCTGACGCCGGTGCTCACCGACAACTGGGGCACCGACCGCAGCTGGACCCTCGAGGCCTACACCGCCCAGGGCGGCTACGCGGCGCTGCCGAAGGCCCTCAGGATGAAGCAGGACGACGTCGTCACCGCGGTCAAGGACTCCGGTCTGCGCGGTCGTGGCGGCGCCGGCTTCCCGACCGGGATGAAGTGGGGCTTCATCCCGCAGGACAACCCCAACCCGAAGTACCTCGTGGTCAACGCCGACGAGTCGGAGCCGGGAACCTGCAAGGACATCCCGCTGATGATGGCCAGCCCGCACACCCTGGTGGAGGGCGTGATCATCTCCTCCTACGCGATCCGCGCCAACACCGCGTTCATCTACGTCCGCGGCGAGGTGCTCCACGTCGTACGCCGTCTGCAGAACGCGGTGCGTGAGGCCTACGAGGCCGGCCACCTCGGCAAGGACATCCACGGCTCGGGCTACGACCTCGACCTCGTCGTCCACGCCGGCGCGGGCGCCTACATCTGCGGCGAGGAGACCGCGCTCCTCGACTCCCTCGAGGGCCGCCGCGGCCAGCCACGTCTGCGTCCGCCGTTCCCCGCCGTGGCCGGGCTCTACGCCAGCCCCACCGTGATCAACAACGTGGAGTCCATCGCGTCAGTGCCCAGCATCATCGACCGGGGTGCCGACTGGTTCTCCTCGATGGGCACCGAGAAGTCCAAGGGCTACGTCATCTACTCGCTCTCGGGCCACGTGAAGCGGCCCGGGCAGTACGAAGCGCCCCTCGGCATCACCCTGCGCGAGCTGATCGACCTCGGCGGCGGGATGCGCGAGGGCCACACGCTGAAGTTCTGGACCCCCGGAGGATCGAGCACCCCCCTGCTCACCCCTGAGCACCTCGACATGCCGCTCGACTACGAGGCCGTCGGGGCCGCGGGATCGATGCTCGGCACCCGCGCCCTGCAGATCTTCGACGAGACCACCTGCGTGGTGCGCGCGGTCCTGCGGTGGACCGAGTTCTACAAGCACGAGTCCTGCGGCAAGTGCACGCCGTGCCGTGAGGGCACCTACTGGATGACGCAGGTGCTGACCCGGCTGGAGCAGGGCAACGGCACCGAGGAGGACCTCGACGTGCTGCTCGACCAGTGCGACAACATCCTCGGCCGCGCCTTCTGCGCCCTCGGCGACGGAGCGACCAGCCCGATCTCCTCGTCGATCGAGCACTTCCGTGACGAGTACCTGGCCCACCTGACCCATGGTGGCTGTCCGTTCGACCCGATGGCCTCAACTGCCTTCGCCCGCGAGGAGGCGCGCTCGTGACCAGCACCCCGGAGAAGACGGATCTCGTCACCGTCACCATCGACGGCATCCAGGTCAGCGTCCCCAAGGACACCCTGGTGATCCGTGCGGCCGAACAGGTCGGCGTGCAGATCCCGCGGTTCTGCGACCACCCGCTCCTGGCTCCCGTCGGTGCCTGCCGCCAGTGCCTCGTCGAGATCCCCGACGCCGGCAACGGCCGTGGCATGCCCAAGCCGCAGGCCTCCTGCACGATCCCGGTCGCCGAGGGCATGGTGGTCAACACCCAGGCCACCTCGCCGGTCGCCGACAAGGCGCAGCAGGGCCAGATGGAGTTCCTGCTGATCAACCACCCGCTCGACTGCCCGGTCTGCGACAAGGGCGGCGAGTGCCCCCTGCAGAACCAGGCCATGTCCAACGGCCGTGGCGAGTCCCGCTTCTCGGCCTCCGGTGGCGTCAAGCGCACCTTCGAGAAGCCGATCAACATCTCCGCGCAGATCCTCCTCGACCGCGAGCGGTGCATCGTGTGCCAGCGGTGCACCCGGTTCGCCGACGAGATCGCCGGTGACCCGTTCATCGCCCTGGTCGAGCGAGGTGCCCAGCAGCAGATCGGCATCGCACCTGTTTCCGACAGGGACGAGCGAGGGACGAGCGAGCGACCGAGGGAACGCTCCGTGGATGGCGCTCCCTTCACTTCCTACTTCTCCGGCAACACCATCCAGATCTGCCCGGTGGGAGCGCTCACCAGTGCCGACTACCGCTTCCGCTCGCGTCCCTTCGACCTGGTGTCCACGCCCTCGATCGCCGAGCACGACTCCTGCGGCGCCGCGATCCGCGTCGACCACCGTCGCGGCAAGGTGATGCGGCGCCTGGCCGGCAACGACCCCGAGGTCAACGAGGAGTGGATCACCGACAAGGACCGCTTCGCGTTCGCCTACGCCCGGCTCGCCGACCGGCTCACCCACCCGTGGGTGCGTGACGAGGCCTCGGGTGAGCTGCGGCCCGCCTCGTGGCCCGAGGCCTTCACGGTCGCGGCTCGCGGTCTCGCCGCAGCGCGTACGTCGGGTGGTGTCGGCGTGCTGACCGGTGGGCGCCTGATCGCCGAGGACGCCTACGCCTACAGCAAGTTCGCCCGCGTGGTGCTCGACACGAACGACATCGACTTCCGCGCCCGGCCCCACTCCGCGGAGGAGGCTGCGTTCCTCGCGTCCGAGGTCGTGCTCCGCATGCCGGTGACCCACGCGGACCTCGAGCGGGCCTCGGTCGTCGTCCTCGCCGGGCTCGAGCCCGAGGACGAGGCCGGAACGATCTTCCTGCGCCTGCGCAAGGCCGCGATGAAGGGCACCACCAAGGTGGTCGCGATCGCCCCCTTCACCACGCGCGGCCTGCGCAAGATGAAGGGACAGCTCGTCGCCACGTCGGCCGGTGCCGAGCGCGAGGCCCTCGAGGGACTCGCCGAGGCGTCGCCCGAGACGATCGACGCCACGTCCGTGATCCTCGTCGGCGAGCGGCTGGCGACGGTGCCCGGTGCGCTCAGCGCCGCCGCGGACCTGGCCCGTGCCACCGGTGCCCGCCTGGCCTGGGTCCCGCGTCGCGCCGGAGACCGCGGTGCGGTCGAGACCGGCTGCCTGCCCAACCTCCTGCCCGGCGGCCGACCGGTCGCCGACGCGTCGGCCCGGATCGACGTCGCCACCGCTTGGGGCGTCGACCACCTGCCCGAGCAGCCCGGCCGTGACGGGGCCGAGATCATCGCCGCCGCGGCGGCCGGTGGACTCGGTGGACTCGTCGTCGGTGGTGTCGACCTCGACGACCTGGCCGACCCGCAGGCGGCACGCGAGGCGATCTCCGCGGCCGGCTTCGTGGTCAGCCTCGAGCTGCGCGAGACCGAGGTGACCAGGGCCGCCGACGTGGTGTTCCCGGTGGCCCCGGCCAGCGACAAGGCCGGCATGTTCGTCACGTGGGAGGGGCGTCCGCGCACCTTCGATGCCGTGTTCAGCAACCCCGGTTCGTTGCCCGACCTGCGCATCCTGGCCGGGATCGCCGAGGAGTCCGGCACGCCGCTCGGCTTCCGGACCGTCGACGAGGCCCGTCGTCAGATGAACGAGGTCGGCCCCTGGGACGGCGAGCGAGCTGCCCCGGCCGCGCCCCCGAAGGCCAAGGTCCGCCGTTTGGCCCGCAACAAGTTCTGGTTGTCCACCTGGAAGCAGATGCTCGACAACGGCGTCATGCTCAGGGGGCAGTCCGAGCTCCTGGCCACCGCCCGCCCGGCGGTCGCCCGCGTCCCGCAGGCGACGTACGACGTGCTGGCAGGTGCCACGCACGTCACCCTGGCCGGTGACCGGGGCTCGGTCACGGTCCCGGTCGAGGTGGCTGACCTTCCTGAGGACACCGTCTGGATGCCGGCCAACAACTTCGGTGACGGGGTGGTCGCCGGCCTGGCCTCGCCCGGGTCCGCCGTGACGGTGAAGGCGGTGAAGGCATGATCTCGACGACCGGGACCGGCACCCACGTGATGGCGGCCGGCGAGCTGGCCGGGTTCGGCAACGATCCCTGGTGGTTGCTGCTGGTCAAGGCCGTGATGATCTTCGTGGTCCTGGTGCTGCTGACCCTCTTCAACATCTGGTGGGAGCGCCGCGTGGTGGCCCGCATGCAGCACCGCATCGGCCCCAACGTGCACGGTCCCTTCGGCCTGCTGCAGTCCCTGGCCGACGGGGTGAAGCTGGCGCTGAAGGAAGACCTCATCCCGAAGGCGGCCGACAAGGTGGTCTTCATCATTGCGCCGGTGCTGGCGGTCATCCCCGCGTTCGTCACCTTCGCGGTGATCCCGTTCGGCCCCGAGGTGCACATGTTCGGGGAGAGCACTCCGCTGCAGCTGACCGACATGCCCGTGGCGGTCCTGTTCGTCATGGCGATCGCATCGATCGGCATCTACGGCATCGTCCTGGGTGGCTGGTCGTCCGGCTCGACCTACTCGCTGCTCGGTGGGCTGCGCTCCAGTGCCCAGATGATCTCCTACGAGGTCGCGATGGGCCTGGCCCTCGTGGCGGTGTTCCTCTACGCCGGGTCGATGTCGACCTCCGAGATCGTCGCTGCCCAGGCCAGCACCCGGCACATCGACGTGCTCGGTCTCGACGTGCCCGTGCCCGGCTGGTTCGGCATCATCCTGCTGCCGTCGTTCATCATCTACGTGATCGCGATGGTGGGGGAGACCAACCGTGCTCCGTTCGACCTTCCCGAGGCCGAGGGCGAGCTGGTCGGCGGATTCCACACCGAGTACTCCAGCCTGAAGTTCGCGCTGTTCTTCCTCGCCGAGTACATCAACATGGCCACCGTGTCGGCACTGGCCACCACCCTGTTCCTGGGAGGTTGGCGGGCGCCGTGGCCGATCTCCGCCTTCTGGGAGGGCTCCAACGAGGGCTACTGGCCGCTGATCTGGTTCTTCGGCAAGATGTTCCTGTTCATCTTCATGTTCATCTGGTTGCGCGGCTCGTTGCCACGCCTGCGCTACGACCAGTTCATGGCCTTCGGCTGGAAGCGGCTGATCCCGATCGCCCTGGTCTGGATCATCGCCGTGGCGACCATGCGCGCGATCACCCTCGACGGGGGTCTCGAACGCTCGCAGGTGTTGATCATCGCCGGCATCTTCGTGGCGGCCTTCCTCGTGGTGATGTTCTGGCCGGAGTCGAAGAAGGCCGACGAACCCGAGGTGGAGGAGCCGCCGGTCGGTGGCTTCCCCGTGCCCCCCATGCCTACGCACGGAGCCGTCCGCGGCGCCGCTGCACCGCTCGTCTTTCATGAGGAGGACTGATGACTCGGTCGAATGAGCAGGCCAACGAGGAGTCCCGGAGCCTGAAGGAGCAGTTCTGGGACCCCGTCGCCGGCTTCGGCGTCACGTTCCGGACCATGTTCAAGAAGGTGGTCACCGAGCAGTACCCCTTCGAGAAGATGCCGACGGCACCACGCTTCCACGGTCGCCACCAGCTCAACCGGTGGCCCGACGGCCTCGAGAAGTGCATTGGCTGCGAGCTGTGCGCCTGGGCCTGCCCGGCCGACGCGATCTACGTCGAGGGCGCCTCCAACGACGAGTCGGCGAACGGCGAGGGGCGGTTCAGCCCGGGTGAGCGCTACGGCCGCGTCTACCAGATCAACTACCTGCGCTGCATCCTGTGCGGACTGTGCATCGAGGCCTGCCCCACGCGGGCCCTGACGATGACCAACGAGTACGAGCTGGCCGACAACAACCGGGCCGACCTGATCTACGAGAAGTCCGACCTGCTCGCCCCCTTGCTTCCCGGCATGGAGCAACCGCCCCACGCGATGCTGATCGGCGACACCGACGGTGACTACTACCGCGGTGACTTCAAGGCACGCCCGAGCGCGACCGATCCGGCGACCACCGGTGGCGAGGCCAAGGCGCAGGACGCCTGGACCAGCGCGAGCCGGAAGGAGGGCTGATGACCGCGTTCTGGATCCTCGCGCCGATCATGGTGCTGGCCGCCCTGGGCATCCTGTTCGTCCGCAAGGCCGTGCACGCTGCGCTCCTGCTCGCCGTGGTGATGATCTCCTTGGCGGTGCTGTACGCCGTCCTGGAGGCGCCGTTCCTCTTCGCGGTGCAGATCATCGTCTACACCGGCGCGATCCTGATGCTGTTCCTCTTCGTGCTGATGCTGGTCGGCGTCGATGCCTCCGACTCCGTGGTGGAGACGATTCGGGGCCAGCGGCTGCTGGCCACCGGGTTCGGCCTGCTGCTCGGCCTGATCCTGGTCATCGGCATCTCCCAGGTCACCTTCGGCGCCACGGTCGGCCTCGACGAGGCCAACGCCGGGGGCAACGTCCCGGCCCTGGCCAACCTCCTGTTCAGCAAGTACGTCTTCGCGTTCGAGGCAACCTCGGCCCTGCTGATCACCGCGGCGATCGGTGCCATGGTCCTCGCCCACCGTGAGCGGCTCGCGCCCAAGGAGACCCAGGCCGACGCCGCCAGCCGCCGGATGCGCGAGTACGCCGAGACCGGCAAGCACCCGGGCCCCCTGCCGGCGCCCGGTGTGTTCGCCCGGCACAACGCGGTCGACACGCCCGCCCTGCTGCCCGACGGCACTGCCAGCGAGGCCTCGATCTCGCGGGTGCTGGCCGCCCGGGGCAGCGTGCGCAGTGCGCCGGCGTTGGCCGACGACATCGAAATGGTGCAGCGCCAGCTCGGCCAGTCGCCCGAGCAGTCGCCCGAAGTGTCCGGCAAGTCCGGAGCCCCCGCGACCACGGAGGAGGACCAGGCATGAGCACCGAGCCCTACATCATCCTCTCCGCGATCCTGTTCACCATCGGCTGCGTGGGGGTGCTGGTCCGGCGCAACGCCATCGTGGTGTTCATGTGCGTGGAGCTGATGCTCAACGCGTCGAACCTGGCGCTGGTGACCTTCGCCAAGGCGAACGGCAACCTCGACGGCCAGATCGCTGCGTTCTTCGTGATGGTGGTCGCCGCGGCCGAGGTCGTGGTCGGACTCGCGATCATCATGACCATCTTCCGGACTCGACGCTCGGCCTCGGTCGACGACGCCAGCCTGCTGAAGTACTGAGGTGAGTGCCATGAGTTCCCCCAACGCCCTGCTGTCGAGCCTTGCTGCCGAGACCCACATCCCCGTGGTCGACCCCGGCAGTGCCGACGGCGTCCTCTCGCTCGCGTGGCTGGTGATCGTGCTGCCGCTGGTCGGTGCCGCGATCCTGCTGATCGGTGGCCGCCGTACCAACGCCTGGGGCCACCTGCTCGGCACCGCCACGGTGGCCGGCTCGTTCGTGCTCGGCCTGCTGATGTTCGCCGCGTTGCTCGGCCGTGACGAGGGCGAGCGCCAGGTCGGACAGCACCTCTTCACCTGGATCGAGGCCGGTGGCTTCACCGTCGGCATGGACCTGCTGATCGACCCGCTGTCGATCCTGTTCGTCCTGCTGATCACCGGCGTCGGCTCGCTGATCCACGTCTACTCGATCGGCTACATGGCGCACGACGAGCGCCGGCGCCGGTTCTTCGGCTACCTCAACCTGTTCATCGCAGCGATGCTGATGCTGGTGCTCGCCGCCGACTACCTCGGCATCTTCCTCGGTTGGGAGGGCGTCGGCCTGGCCTCCTACCTCCTGATCGGCTTCTGGCAGCACAAGCCGAGTGCCGCCGCGGCGGCCAAGAAGGCCTTCGTGATGAACCGCATCGGTGACATCGGGATGTCGCTGGCCATCATGCTGATGTTCGTCACGTTCGGCACCACCGCCTTCGCCGGTGTCAGCGCTGCCGCGAGTGGCGCCAACGAGAACACCATGAACGCGATCGGCCTCCTGCTGCTGCTCGGCGCGTGCGGCAAGAGCGCCCAGGTTCCGTTGCAGGCGTGGCTCCTCGACGCCATGGAGGGCCCCACCCCGGTGTCGGCCCTGATCCACGCCGCCACCATGGTGACCGCCGGCGTCTACCTCATCGTGCGTTCCAACTTCATCTTCGAGAACGCGTCCATCGCCCAGACCACGGTCGTGGTCGTCGCCGTGGTCACGCTCTTGTGGGGTGCGGTCATCGGGTGCGCCAAGGACGACATCAAGAAGGTCTTGGCCGGCTCGACGATGAGTCAGATCGGCTACATGATGCTGGGCGCCGGGCTGGGTGCCGCAGGCTACGCGTTCGCCATCTTCCACCTGCTCACCCACGGGTTCTTCAAGGCCAACATGTTCCTCGGCGCCGGATCGGTCATGCACGCCACCGACGACGACGTCGACATGCGTCACTACGGCGCGTTGGCGCGTGCGGTGCCGATCACCTTCCTGACCTTCGCGATGGGCTACCTGGCGATCATCGGGTTCCCCGGCTTCTCCGGGTTCTGGTCGAAGGACAAGATCATCGAGACCGCGTTCGCCCAGAACATCTGGGTCGGCCTGGCCGCGATGCTCGGCGCCGGGATCACCGCGTTCTACATGACCCGGCTGATGCTGATGACGTTCTTCACGCCGGGTCCCGACGGAAAGGGACGGTGGGAACCCGGTGTCCACCCGCACGAGTCGCCGAAGGTGATGACGGTTCCGCTGATCGTGCTGGCCGCACTGTCGCTGCTCGGCGGCATCCTGCTCGTCGGCAGCTGGATCACCGACTGGCTCTCCCCGGTGGTGGGCGAGGTCCACCACGAGCACCTGCCGGTCCCCGCGCTGGCCCTGACCGCCATCATCGTGCTGGTCGTCGCCGCCGGTGTTGCCCTTGCCTGGTTCACGATCGGAAGGACCGAGGTGCCCCGAGAAGCGCCCACTGATGTCTCCGTCTTCACCCGAGCGGCCCGTGCCGACCTCTACGGAGACGCGATCAACGACGGCCTGGTCGTCAACCCCGGCCGCCATGCGGTCTCCGGGCTGATGGCCTTCGACACGACCGTCATCGACGGTGCCGTCGAGGGCCAGGCCACCGGGGTGAGCGGGCTGGCCCGGCTCATTCGCGTGGTCCAGAACGGCTTCGTCCGCTCCTACGCCCTCTCGATCCTGATCGGCGCCTCACTGGTGGTCGCGGTCATGCTGGTGGTGAATGCCGGATGAATGACTTCCCCTGGTTGAGCCTGATCATCCTGCTGCCGCTGGTCGGCGGCCTGGTCACCGCTCTGCTCCCCGCCACCGGCTCGGCGCTTCCGAAGCAGGTGGCCCTCGGCACCGCGACCCTGACCTTCGTGCTCTCCCTCGTCGTGGCGTGCTCCTACGAGCCGGGCGACGGCTTCCAGTTCGTCGAGCTGCACGACTGGATCCCCGCCTTCGGCACCCACTACGCCGTCGCCGTGGACGGCATCGGGCTGACGTTGGTGCTGCTGACCACGCTGCTGGTCCCGGTCGTCGTGCTCGCCTCGTGGAACGACGCGGATGTCGCCGGCGGCACCTCGCGTGCCCCCGGCTTCTTCGGCTGGATGCTGGCACTGGAAGGCTTGGCCCTGGTCGTCTTCATGGCCCAGGACGTCTTCCTGTTCTACGTCGCCTTCGAGGCCACGCTGATCCCGGCCTACTTCCTGGTGGGCCACTACGGCCACGTCGACAAGGCAGTGCGCGCCAAGGCAGCCGTGAAGTTCCTGCTCTACATGCTGGCAGGCGGGCTGATCATGCTCGCCTCCGTCGTCGGCCTCTACGCCGTCTCGGCCCAGGCCGGCCACCCGACGTACCTGATCGGTGAGCTGGCCGCGCTCGACCTCGACAAGGAGACCGGTCGCTGGCTGTTCCTCGGCTTCTTCATCGCCTTCGCGATCAAGGCGCCGCTGTTCCCCGTGCACACCTGGCTGCCGGACACCACGGCCGCGGCCACACCGGGCACCAGCGTGCTGCTGATCTGCGTCCTCGACAAGATCGGCACCTACGGCATGCTCCGCTTCTGCCTGGGGCTCTTCCCCGAGGCGTCGAAGTGGGCCACGCCGGTGGTCGTCGTGCTGGCCCTGATCTCGATCATCTACGGTGCCCTGATCGCGATCGGCCAGGACGACATGCTGCGGTTGATCGGTCTCACCTCGCTGTCCCACTTCGGTTTCATCGTGCTGGGCGTCTTCGTGATGAACAGCCAGGGCATGACCGGGGCCACCTTCTACATGTTCAACCACGGCCTGGCCACGGCGGTGCTCTTCCTGGTCGCCGGGTACCTGATCCGCAGGCGCGGCTCGACGTTGATCAGTGATCACGGAGGAGTCGAGAAGGTGGCACCGGTGCTGGCCGGCCTGTTCCTCGTCGGCGGTCTCGGGACCCTGGGACTGCCGGGGCTCTCGCCGTTCGTCTCGGAGTTCCTGGTCCTGGTCGGTGGGTTCGCCCACCACTGGGTCACCGGTGCGTTCGCCGTCACGGGCATCGTGCTCGCCGCGATCTACGTCCTCTGGATGTACCAGAAGCTGATGACAGGTCCGACCGTCCCCGGGGTGGTCGGCATGAAGGACGTGAACGCACGTGAGATCGGCGCCGTGGCCCCACTCGTGGTCGCCATGCTGATCTTCGGCTTCTATCCGAAGCCGATGCTCGACATCATCAATCCGGCCGTCGAGGGCACCATGTCGGTCGTCGGGGTCAGTGACGACGATCCTGTGGTCACGCCCGTTGACGCAGAGTCCAGCCAGGAGGGCCAGCAGTGATCGACTTCGCCAAGCCCGACATCGAGTACGGCCAGCTGTGGCCGTTGCTGCTGGTGTTCGCGATCGCCTGCCTGGGCGTCGTCGTCGAGGCGTTCCTGCCTCGCGGTCGTCGCCTCCTGGCGCAGCTCGCCCTGGCCCTCGCCGGCAGCGTCGCGGCCCTGGTCGGCGTCGTCATCGTCGGCCTCGGCCTCGACGACCACGGAGGCGCCCACGGGTCGGTCGTGGCCGAGGGCGCGTTGGCCGTCGACGGCCCCGCCGTGTTCGTGTGGGGCCTCCTGCTGGTGATCACGATCTGCGGGTTGCTGCTCTTCGCCGAGCGCCGGCTCGAGGGTGGGGTGTCCGCCTTCGCCGGACAGGCCGCGGCACTGCCCGGTACCGATGCCGAGCGCATCGCCTCGTCGAAGGGCCTCGACCACACCGAGGTCTACCCGCTGATGATGTTCGCGCTCACCGGGATGATGATGTTCGCGGCCGCCAACGACCTGCTCACGCTGTTCGTCGGGCTCGAAGTCCTCTCGTTGCCGCTCTACCTCCTCTCCGGCCTCGCCCGGCGACGTCGCCTGCTCAGCCAGGAAGCCGCCCTGAAGTACTTCCTCCTCGGCGCGTTCTCCTCCGGCTTCGTGATCTACGGCATCGCCCTGGTCTACGGATATGCGGGTGTCATGGACTTCGCCGGCATCAACGACGCGATCGCCAACCAGACCGGCAGCAGGACCATGCTGCTGATCGGCATGGGAATGATCTCGGTGGGCCTGCTCTTCAAGGTCGGCGCGGTGCCGTTCCAGGCGTGGACCCCTGACGTCTACCAGGGCGCCCCGACGCAGGTGACTGCCTTCATGGCGGCTGCCACCAAGATCGCAGCCTTCGCCGCGATCATGCGCCTGTTCTACGTCGCCTTCGGCTCCGAGCGCTGGACCTGGGAGCCGATGCTCTGGGTGATCGCGGTGCTGTCGATGGTGATCGGTGCCGTCCTGGCCGTCGCCCAGAGCGACATCAAGCGCATGCTGGCCTACTCGTCGATCACCCACACCGGCTTCCTGCTCACCGGTCTGGTCGGGATCCACTCCGCCGACGGCCTGGCCGACGGCCAGATCACCGCGACCCAGTCGGTGCTGTTCTACCTGGTGACCTACGGCTTCATGACCGTCGGCGCCTTCGCCGTCGTGACCCTGGTCCGCGACGCCGGGGGAGAGGCGACCCACCTGTCCCGGTGGACCGGTCTGGGCAAGGAGTCCCCGGTCGTGGCCGGTGTCTTCGCGCTGTTCCTGCTCGGCTTCGCCGGGATCCCGTTGACCGCCGGCTTCGCGGGCAAGTGGGCGGTGTTCGCCTCGGCGATGAGCGCCGGCGCCTGGCCGATCGTCGTGATCGCCGTGCTGACCAGCGCGATGGCGGCGTTCTTCTACATCCGGGTCATCGTGCTCATGTACTTCTACGAGCCGATCGGTGACGGACCGTCGGTCACGCTGCCGAGCTTCCTGACCGCGACGGCGATCGGAATCGGCGCCCTGGCGACCGTCGTGCTCGGCGTCGTACCCGGCCCCTTGCTCGACCTGGCAGCCCATGCGGGAGAATTCATCAGGTGACCGCACAGAACCAGCCGGCCCTTGCCCTCCCCGTCGTCGACGAGGAGCTGGCCGACCGTCTCCGGGCCCGTATGGCCGAGGTGGAGAGCGCCCTCACCGGGCACATCGTCAGCGAAGCGGAGTTCGTCACCACGGCAGCTCGGCACCTGATGGATGCCGGCGGCAAGCGGTTCCGTCCCTTGCTGGTGCTCCTGGCCGCCGAGACCGGCCCCGATGCGGCTGCCGACGAGGTGGTCACCGCGGCCTGCGTGGTCGAGCTGACCCACCTCGCCTCGCTCTACCACGACGACGTGATGGACGAGGCCGACCTGCGACGCGGCGCCGACTCGGCCAACTCGCGCTGGGACAACCACGTCGCGATCCTCACCGGCGACTTCCTGTTCTCGAAGTCCTCGGAGCTCACCGCCGACCTCGGGGCCGACGCGGTGCGGATCCAGGCGAAGACGTTCACCAAGCTGGTCGAGGGACAGATCCTCGAGACCCTCGAGCCGGCGCCCGACGCCGACCCGATCGAGCACCACCTGCGCGTCGTCGCCGGCAAGACCGGATCACTCATCGCCACCTCCGCGCTCTACGGCGCGCGCTTCAGCGGTGCCCCACGCGAGATCGAGGACGCCCTGGCGGCGTACGGCGAGATCGTCGGCACGGCCTTCCAGCTCTCCGACGACATCCTCGACATCGCCTCGGAGAGTGACGAGTCCGGGAAGACGCCGGGCACCGACCTGCGTGAAGGAGTGCCGACGCTGCCGGTGCTCCTGGCCCAGCGCTCGGAGGACCCTGCCGACGCGCGACTCGTCGAGCTCCTGGGCATGGACCTCGACGACGATGCCCTGCACGCCGAGGCCCTCGGGCTGCTGCGGGTCCACCCGGCGATGAACGAGGCCCGGGCCTACGTGGTGGCCCGCGCCAGCGAGGCCAAGGAACTGCTCAAGGTGCTGCCCGAGGGCCCGGTCCGCGCCGCCCTCGAGGGGTTCGCCGACGTGGTGGCCACCCGTACCGCCTGATCGGGCAACGGTTGCTGCGGCGTACTGACCGACATGCAGTTGGCGCCAAGAAGCGGACAAAATGGGGCATTTCGTGCGGCTCGGAGTCCAACTGCATGTTCGTCGGGCCGCCCGCTGCATGCCGGACACGGAACCCGGGCTGACCGAGTGAGCCGAGACTCAGCGCCGGTCGTCGATCCGCTTGGCCTTGCCCAGGGAACGCTCCAGCGCGTGGCGCTCGACGACCTCGACGTGGGCGCTCACCCCGATCCGCTGCTTGATCCGCTCGGCGAGGGTCGCCCCGAGGGCAGGGTCGACGGTCGTCTCGGCCTCGACCCGCACGGTGAGCTCGTCGAGGTTGCCGGGCCGGGTGAGCACGCACAGGTAGTGCGGAGCCAACCCGGGAACGGCGAGGATCTGCTCCTCGACCTGGGTGGGGAACACGTTCACCCCGCGCACGATCATCATGTCGTCGGTGCGACCGGTGACCTTGCGCATCCGCCGGAACGCCGGCGCCGCCGTACCGGGCAACAACGTGGTCAGGTCCCGGGTGCGATAGCGGATGACCGGCATGGCCTGCTTGGTCAGGCTGGTGAAGACCAGCTCGCCCTCGCTCCCGTCCGGCAGCACCTCATGGGTGACCGGGTCGATGACCTCCGGCAGGAAGTGGTCCTCCCAGACGTGCAGGCCGTCCTGGGTGGTCGCGGCCTCCTGGCTGACGCCGGGGCCCATCACCTCGCTGAGGCCATAGATGTCGACCGCGGTGATGCCGGCCCGCTCCTCGATGGCACGGCGCATCTCGTCGGTCCACGGCTCGGCGCCGAAAATGCCGATCTCGAGACTTGTGCGTCGGGGGTCGACCCCCTGGGCTTCCATCTCGTCGAGGATGGCGAGGAAGTAGGACGGGGTGACCATGATGATCCGCGGCTCGAAGTCAGTGATCAGCTGGACCTGTCGTGACGTCATGCCCCCGCTGACCGGAACCACGGTGCAGCCCAGTCGCTCGGCGCCGTAGTGGGCTCCGAGGCCACCGGTGAAGAGGCCGTAGCCGTAGGAGACCTGCACGACGTCGCCGGGCCGGCCGCCGGCGAGACGGATCGATCGGGCCATCAGCTCGGACCACACGTCGATGTCGTCCCTGGTGTAGCCGACGACGGTCGGCTTGCCGGTGGTGCCGCTGGAGGCGTGCACGCGGTTCACCTGGTCGCGCGGCACCGCGAACATGCCGAAGGGATAGTTGTCCCGCAGGTCGGCCTTCGTGGTGAACGGGAAGCGGGCGAGGTCGGCGAGCGTGGTCAGGTCATCCGGTCGCACCCCGGCCGCCTCGAACGCCCGTCGGTGGTGGGGGACGTGCTCCCACGCCTGGCGCAGGGTCGTGCGCAGGCGCTCGAGCTGCAGCTCCTCGAGGGCCGCTCGGTCGATGGTCGGGATGTCGCCACTCATGTCTCCTCCTCCACAGGGTCCTCCCGGGCCGAGCCCCGGTGGAACAGGGTGCCGCCGATCTCCTTGCTGTGGCCCTCGAACTCGGCGACCACGTCGTCACCACAGCGCACGACGACGTCGTAGGTGCCGTCGCGCCCCTCCCGGTGCCGTTCCACGGCCCGGGCGACCAGGACGTCGCCGGCACGCGTCGGCCGGAGGAACCGGATCTGTCCCGTGGCCGCCACGGTGGAGCGGTTGTAGGAGTTGCAGGCGAAGGCGAACGCCGTGTCGGCGAGGGTGAACGTGAAGCCGCCGTGGCCGATGGCGTGACCGTTGACCATGTCGGGTCGCACGGTCATCACCACCGTGGCACGGCCCGGGCCGACCTCGCTCACCGACATCCCCAGTGACTGGCTGGCTCGGTCATCGGCCCACATCGCCTCGGCGGATCGCTGGGCAACCTCATCGGGAGTCACTCCTGCAGGATAGTCACGCAGCCCGGCTCAGAGTCGCCCCGAGACTCGTGGCTCCCGTCGACGTTTCCTGAGCGCTCGCGGCGGTTCCGGTCGAACCCCTTGAGCTGTACGGCGGCCACATGCGGTGCCAGGCGTCGGGCCTCGGGCCGGGGTTGTTCAGGATTCGCGAGTCCTACGGCGCCGGTCCCCTGGAGATCGCGCGATCACGAGGAACGGCGGCCCCCCTGCCGTCGCTGGTGTCGGTGTGGAGCTATCGCTTGGGCCAGGTGAAGGGCCCACGAATTCCGCTTTCTTCGTCGATCGGCATGGTCGCTCGTGGAGAGGAATCAATTCTCAACTCGGTGGCGGAAGAGGCGCGAGCACTCTGATCCCGAGATGACCTGACCCCTTTCGGTCAAGAATTCAACGGAGATGTCTGGTCGCCGGCAATTGCGAAACCGTCTCGAATTCAGCCGGGTGCGCTTCTTGAATTCAGGTGTCCCGTGAATTCAGCGGTCGAGCAGGCCTCAGAGGGCGCTGGCCTCGGCGGTGAGCCGCAGCTGTCTGCGACGGTGGTTGATCGCCTCGACGGTGAAGATCGTCAGGGCGATCCAGACCAGGACGAATCCGATCCAGCGGCCCAGCGGCATGTCCTCGTGGAACAACAGCACTCCGAGTGCGAACTGGAAGATCGGAGCGAGGTACTGGAGGAGTCCGAGGGTGACCATCGGCAGTCGGATCGCGGCCGCTCCGAAGCAGATCAGGGGGACGGCAGTGACCAGGCCGGTCGTGGTGACCAGCAGGGCATGGGTGATGCCCTCGTTGCCGAAGGTCGAGCTGCCGGTGGCCACGAGGTAGGCGACGTATGCGGCAGCCACCGGGGCGAGCACGATCGTCTCGAAGGCGAGGCTCTCCACGGCCCCGGTGTTGGCCTGCTTCTTGGCCAGGCCGTAGGTGCCGAAGGAGAAGGCCAGGACCAGGGCGACCCAGGGCGGCCGACCGTAGTTGATCGCCAGCACCAGGACGGCGCACGCCGCGATGCCCGTGGCGACCCACTGCAGAGGGCGCAGCCTCTCGCGCAGGATCAGGACGCCCATCAGGACGGTCACCAGGGGGTTGATGAAGTAGCCCAGCGCGGCCTCGACCACGTGGCCGTTGTTGACTCCCCAGATGTAGGTCGCCCAGTTCACCGCGATCACCACGGCGCCTACGGTGAGCAGGCGGCGTACGCGGGGGGTGCCGATGATGGCGCGCAGGGCCGGCACCCGCCGCGTCACGACCACGAGGAGGGCGACCGTGACCAGGGACCACAGCACCCGGTGGGCGAGGATCTCGATCGCACCCGCCGGCTCGAGCAACGGCCAGTAGAGCGGAAACGCGCCCCACAGCGTGTACGCCGCGACGCCCAGCAGGAAGCCGAGCCGCGACTGCGTCATGGGGCCGCCGGTCATGCATCACACAATAGGGCGCACGGTCGCCCACGACGTTTCCGGGCCGAGCCACCGGGGTAGCAGGACACCTGTCGGAACTGATTCTCTCCTGGGGGGGACCCACTCATGCACCTGAAGCGACTGCTGTCAGCGGCTCTCGGAGCCGCATTGGTGGCCACCGCACCGTTGATGGCCACCACCGTGGTCCCGGCCTCGGCGACGGACGGTTCCGACCGTGGCGACGACGTCACGGCGCAGGCACCGGCCATGCCCGAGGACGGACAGTTCACCCGTGCTGACCTCGACGTCGACCTCGGGCACGATCGGGCACAGCGCGCCGCCGCTCCGACCATCCCGAGCCGGGTCCGGGCGTCGTCGAAGTCGCAGTACAAGTACAACGAGCCGATCAAGATCAAGGGCTCGGTGCAGGCCTACCCATCGACGACCACGGGCGGTTGTGCAGCCAACACCTGGTGCAACATCAATGCGGACGGCGACAAGGTCCTCCTGCTGAAGAAGAAGGCGGGTGCCAGCGAGTTCAAGGTGGTGGACACCAAGGGCCCCAACAGCTACGGCAGGTTCACCTTCCGGACGAAGTCGAAGGGCAACGCGGTCTACGCCCTCTACTACGCCGGCACCACCACCGTGAAGCCCTCCTCCGCCAGCAAGAAGGTCAAGGGCACTCGGCACCCCCACCTGAAGGTGCGTGCGCGGGACGGCCGGGTCCACATGAGCGGCGACATCGCTCCGGGCTGGGAGCGCAAGCGCGTCCTCGTGCAGCGCTCGCACCGCGAGCACGGGACCTACCGGACCTGGGCCAAGCCGCGGACCAACCGCCGAGGTGAGTTCAGGATTCGCCTCGTGGCCCCGGCCACGGGCAAGTGGCACTACCGCCTGGTGATCCCCAAGAACAACATCACGTTCGCCACGTTCAAGTCGGGCAGCTGGGGCGTCTACAGGCGCTACAGCTGATCAGGAGCGCCCGGTCGGCACGGGTTGACGCGTGATCGCGCCGACCCGTGCCGGCTCGGCGTTGCTGCGAGCTCGTGCCGCCTTCGCGTGCGGGGCCTCTAGACGACGGTCCAGGTGTCGCCGCCGCTGATCAGGCTGGCCAGTCGCTCGGACGCGGGCGCGGTGGCTGCCTCCGAGGCGGTGCGGATCTGGGCCCTGGCCTGGTCGTCGTACGACGGACGCTCGACCTGGCGGAAGATGCCGATGGGTGACTGGTTGAGGTAGCCGGAGTCGGTCAGCCGTGAGATCGCGAAGGCGGTCGACGGGTCAGGGTTGTGGGCGTCGTGCACGAGGAGTGCCTCGACGCCGGCGTCTGCGACCTGGACCACCTCGACGCCGCCACCTGCGGCGCGCACGAGGCCCTTGTCACCGAGTCCGGTGGTCTCGTCCCGGGCGCCGAAGGTGATCGGTTCACCGTGCACCAGAGGGATGATCGCATCAGCCTTGGTGTCGGGGTTCTTGATCGCGTCGAACGCGCCGTCGTTGAAGATCGGGCAGTTCTGGTAGATCTCCACGAACGAGGTGCCGCGGTGGGCGGCTGCGGCGGAGAGCACCGAGGTGAGGTGCGAGCGGTCGGAGTCGATGGTGCGGGCCACGAAGGAGCCCTCGGCCCCCAACGCGAGGGAGACGGGGTTGAACGGGTGGTCGAGCGAGCCCATCGGGGTGGACTTGGTGACCTTGCCGGCCTCGGAGGTGGGGGAGTACTGGCCCTTGGTGAGCCCGTAGATGCGGTTGTTGAAGAGCAGGATGGTCATGTTGACGTTGCGGCGCAGCGCGTGGATCAGGTGGTTGCCGCCGATGGAGAGGGCGTCACCGTCACCGGTCACCACGAAGACCGACAGGTCCTCGCGGGCGGTGGCCAGGCCGGTGGCGATCGACGGGGCGCGGCCGTGGATCGAGTGCATGCCGTAGGTGTCGAGGTAGTAGGGGAACCGCGACGAGCACCCGATGCCGGAGATGAACACGACGTTCTCGCGACGCAGGCCGAGCTCGGGCAGGAAGTTCTGCACGGCCTTGAGGACGGCGTAGTCACCGCAGCCGGGGCACCAGCGCACTTCCTGGTTGGAGGTGAAGTCCTTGCCGGTCTGCTTCTCTCCCTCGCCGAGAGTGGGGACCCCACTCACGCCACTGGGCAGGGCGGGGAACGGGAGTTCTTCGGTGGTGCTCACTTGACTGCCTCCTGCGCAGAGCCTGCGGACGAGTCGCTCTGCAGATTCACTTCGATGCCTTCCGCCTGGCCGATGAGGTCGGCGATCACGCCGGCCAGCTCGGCCGACTTGAGCGGGAGGCCGCGGACCTGGTTGTAGCCGATCGCGTCGACGAGGTACTTCGCGCGCAGCAGCATGGAGAGCTGGCCGAGGTTCATCTCCGGGACCAGCACCTTGTCGTAGCGGGCGAGGATGTCGCCGAGGTCCTTGGGGAACGGGTTGAGGTGGCGCAGGTGCACCTGGGCGACGTTGTGGCCGGCCTTGCGCACGCGGCGTACGCCGGCGCCGATGGGGCCGTAGGTCGAGCCCCAGCCCAGCACCAGCACCTTCGCGGCGCCCGAGGGGTCGTCGACCTGCAGCGGGGGCAGGGACTCGGCGATCCGGTCGATCTTGGCCTGGCGGGTGCGGACCATGAGGTCGTGGTTGGCGGGGTCGTAGGAGATGTTGCCGTGCCCGTCGCCCTTCTCGAGCCCGCCGATGCGGTGCTCGAGACCGGGGGTCCCCGGGATCGCCCATGGACGGGCCAGGGTGGTCTCGTCGCGGGAATAGGGTGCGAACTCCTGTTTGCCATCGGGGCCCTCGACGAGGTCGTCGGCGGTGGCGAACCTCGGATCGATGACCGGCAGGTCGTCGATCTCGGGGATCGACCACGGCTCGGACCCGTTGGCGAGGTAGCCGTCGGAGAGCAGCATCACCGGGGTGCGGTAGGTGACCGCGATCCGGGCGGCCTCGACCGCCGCGGCGAAGCAGTCACCGGGCGACTGCGGGGCCACGATCGGCACCGGGGCCTCGCCGTTGCGTCCGAACATGGCCTGGAGCAGGTCGGACTGCTCGGTCTTGGTGGGCAGACCGGTCGAGGGGCCGCCGCGCTGGACGTTGACCACCAGCAGGGGCAGCTCGGTCATCACGGCCAGGCCGATCGCCTCGCCCTTCAACGCGACGCCGGGCCCGGAGGTGGTGGTCACCCCGAGGTGTCCGGCGAAGGAGGCGCCGATGGCGGAGCCGACGCCGGCGATCTCGTCCTCGGCCTGGAAGGTGGTGACGCCGAAGCCCTTGTGCTTGGAGAGCTCGTGGAGGATGTCGGAGGCCGGGGTGATCGGGTAGGAGCCGAGGAAGACCGGCAGCCCGGACTGCACCCCGGCGGCGACCAGGCCGTAGGACAGGGCCAGGTTTCCGGTGATGTTGCGGTAGGTGCCCGGCGCCATCGCGGCCGGCTTCACCTCGTACTGGACGATGAACGACTCGGTGGTCTCGCCGAAGTTCCAGCCCATCTTGAACGCGGTGATGTTGGCGTCCCTGATGTCGGGGACCTTGGCGAACTTGCGGGACAGGAACTCGATCGTGTTCTCGGTGGGGCGGCCGTACATCCACGACAGCAGGCCGAGGGCGAACATGTTCTTCGCCCGGGCGGCGTCCTTGCGGGACAACCCGAAGTCCTTGACCGCCTCGACCGTCATCCCGGTCAGGTCGACCTGGTGCACGTCGAAGTCGGCGAGGGGGGAGTCGGCGGAGTCGTCCTCGAGCGGGTTCTCCGCGTACCCGGCCTTGGCCAGGTTGCGCTTGGTGAAGTCGTGGGTGTCCACGATGATCGCCGCGCCCTTGGCCAGGTCACCGAGGTTCGCCTTCAACGCGGCCGGGTTCATCGCGACCAGCACGTCGGGGGAGTCGCCAGCGGTGAGGATGTCGTGGTCGGCGAAGTGCACCTGGAACGACGAGACCCCCGGGATGGTGCCCTGGGGTGCGCGGATCTCCGCCGGGAAGTTCGGCAGCGTCATCAGGTCGTTGCCGAACGCCGCGGACTCCTGGGTGAACCTGTCACCGGTGAGCTGCATCCCGTCGCCGGAGTCCCCGGCGAACCGGATGATGACGCGGTCGAGCTGCTGGACCTGCTTGGTCACCCCACCTACCTACTTCCTGCTGTGTGTCGTGATCGGACTGGCATACCCAGAGTATGGCAAAACTGGAACACGTTCCATAAATCTCGTGCGGTCCGATGGGACTGCTCCCACGCTCCACCTTAGTCGCCGGACAAGCGGCCGACTCGACGTCTCCCTGAGTGGGCGCACGGGCCGACCCGGCCGCGTGCGTCGAGGCGGATCGCCCCACGTCAGGCCCGAGTCAGGAGAGTGACTCCGAGCGCCGCTTGAGCGCCTCGGCGTGACGCCGGAACCCGTCGGCGACGCGGCCCGGGCCGGCGTACTTCGCCATCGGTCCGGAGAACTCCTCGACCGTGTCGTACGTCGTGGGGCCGTCGGGTCGCTGGGTGAGTCGCTGGAAGCGAGTGCCCCTGATCAGGCCGAGCCTGGCGGGCCAGCCCTCGAAGACGTAGGCGAGCGTTGCGCGCGCCACTCCGTCCGCGTCGGTCGCGGGCGGCTCGACCACGCTGATGCGTTCGGGGGAGCGGGTGCCCTTGCCGTCGGCCCAGCGCACGTGCAGCACGATCGGCTCGCCGACGCGGGGCTCGGTGCACTCGGCTCGTACGACGAACGGGTTCCACTCGGCGTACGACGCGGTGTCGAGCATGGTCGCCCAGACCGCGTCGAGCGGGGCGTCGATCTCGACGGAGGCAGAGGGGGGTCGCATCGTGGTGCTCCTCGTGGGTTCCTGGTCAGCCGACGGCCAGATCCTCGCACTCACGAAGATCTCGGCGTGCGCCTCTGCGCCGGACGCGACGTCTCAGCGGTAGTTGGTGAACTGCACCGCGAAGTCGTAGTCCTGCGACTTCACCAGCTGCTGCACCGCCTGCAGGTCGTCACGCTTCTTCGACGACACCCGGAGCTCGTCGCCCTGGATCTGCGCCTTCACGCCCTTGGGGCCCTCGTCGCGGATCAGCTTGGAGATCTTCTTGGCGTTCTCCGAGGAGATGCCCTCCTTGAGGGTGATCGAGATCTTCGAGACCTGGCCCGACTGGCGGACCTCGCCGGTGTCGAGGATCTTCAGCGACTGGTTCCGCTTGACGAGCTTGCCCTGGAAGACGTCGAGCACGGCACTGGCGCGGTCGTCGGCGGAGGCGGTGATCTCGATCGCCTCGTCGCCCTGCCACTCGATGGTGGCACCGGTGCCCTTGAAGTCGAAGCGGGTGGCGACCTCCCGGGCGGTCTGCCCGAGGGCGTTGTCGACCTCCTGGCGGTCGATCTTGCTGACGATGTCGAACGACGAGTCGGCCATGACTTCTCCTCTGCTTGCCCACGGCCTCGGTGGCCGGTGGCGTTTTTCGTCTGGGCTGGGGCTGCGCTATTCTTTCGTCTGCTGTCGCCCGGGCCAAGTCCGGGACAGCATGGCAGATTGCCCGAGCGGCCAATGGGAGCGGACTGTAAATCCGTCGCGAAAGCTTCGAAGGTTCGAATCCTTCATCTGCCACAGCAGGACCGGCACGGCGTGTGTTCAGCGGAGACGCTGCAACACACGCCGTTCCTCGTTCCGGGTGCGGCGCGGCGGCGCGACTGATCCGCGGGCCGGTGGGCGGCGCGGCTGGCCGTGGAGGACGATGAGGCCATGACGGCGTCCCGAGAGCAGCTTCACGACATCGGTCGTCGCCGCGCCTGGGTGATCTGGATCGTCGCCGTGGCCGTCTACATGCTGGCGGTCTTCCACCGCAGCTCGTTGGGCGTGGCCGGGCTGATCGCTGCCGACCGCTTCGACGTGAGCGGCACCGAGCTCGCGTTCTTCACGGTGCTGCAGCTGGTGGTCTACGCCGGCATGCAGATCCCCGTGGGCGTGCTGCTCGACCGCTTCGGGGCCCGGGCCCTCCTGGTCAGCGGATTGGTCACGATGACGCTGGCCCAGCTGGGCTTCGCGTTCAGCACGTCGTTCGGGGCGGCGGTCCTGGCCAGGGCAGCGCTGGGCGCCGGCGACGCGATGGTCTTCGTCAGCGTGCTGCGCCTGGTGACCGCGTGGTTCCTGGTCCGGCAGGGGCCGATGATGGCCCAGCTGACCGGACAGGTCGGCCAGCTCGGGGCGATCATCGCCGCCGCTCCGCTCTCCCTGGCACTGCACGCCCTCGGGTGGACGAAGACCTTCGCACTGGCCTCGTCGCTCGGGGTGCTGCTGCTGGTCGGCGTCCTGCTGGTCGTCAAGGACTCGCCGTACGAACGGGTGGCGCCGGTGCGCATCAAGCTGCGAGCGCTCTCGCGCTCCGTGCAGCTGGTGTGGGGCAACCCGGGCACCCGCCTGGGCATGTGGTCGCACTTCACCTCGCAGTTCTCGCTGACGGTCTTCGCCCTGTTGTGGGGGTTCCCGTTCCTGGTGAAGGGGCAGGGCCTGTCGCCGGAGGCGGCCGGCACCCTGCTGACCGTGATGACCGGCTGGATCCTGGTCAGCGGCATCGTGCTCGGCAAGCTGGTGACCCGGTTCCCGTTCCACCGCTCGTGGATCGTGCTCTCGATCGTCGCCGCGATGGCCGTGCTGTGGACGGTCGTGCTCCTCTGGGGAGGGCCGGCGCCGCTGCCGTTGCTGGTGGTGCTGGTCTGCGTCACCGGATCCGGTGGCCCCGCCTCGATGGTCGGCTTCGACCTGGCCCGGAGCTTCACTCCGGAGGAGTCGCTCGGCCGGGCCAACGGGCTGGTCAACATCGGCGGGTTCTTGGCGTCCCTGCTGACGATGGCGCTGATCGGGGTGATCCTGGACTGGCGGGAGCCCCGGGGGGCTGCGTCCTACGACCTGGCCGACTTCCGCGTTGCCCTGTGCGCGCAGTACGTCTTCTGGGGGATCGGGGCGATCCAGATCCTGCGCTACCGGCGCAAGGCGATCGCCCACCTGCACCGGGTCCATCCTGGCGCCGTGGAGTCGATGCGGCGGGGCGAGCCCTTCGTGCATCCCGGGTTCGCCGACAGCGAAGGCGTCTGACCGCCCCTCGGCCCGGGGCCGAGCGGCGAGGCTCTCGACGAGGGCGGCAGGTTGCTCAGAGATCTTGCGCGTTGAGCGCCGAGTCCTTGCGCGAGACCAGGTCGAACAGCTCGGCCGGGTCCAGTGCCTCGAGCTGCTCCGCGAGGTCGATCGGGTGGCCCACCACCTCGGGTGCGCTGGCCACGGGGACCACGCTGTGCACGATCGCGTCGTCATAGACGTGCAGGACGGTGAACGCCTGCTGCCCGTCGACGCCCGAGGTCAGCCGCGCTTCGGCGGCGATGTCCTCGGTGTAGCAGGTGGAGGACGCCACCGAGACCGGGATGCCGGCGAAGGTCGACCACGAGGAGCAGTGGAAGTGCCCGCCGATGATCGCCCGGACGTCGGTGCCACGCACCACCTCGGCCAGGCCGGCCTGGTCCTGGAGCTCGATGAGAGCGGCCGCCTCCAGCATCGGCACCGGGATCGGTGGGTGGTGGAGGGCGAGCAGGGTGCCGTGCTCGGCGGGGGTGGCCAGCACGTCGGCCAGCCAGTCGAGCTGCTCCGCGGAGATCTCTCCGTGGTGGAAGCCGGGGACGCTGGTGTCGAGCGAGACGATCCGCAGGCCGTTCACGTCGTGCACCTCGTCCTGCGGTGTGTCGCTGGGTGGCGCGTCGCGCAACCCCACGGCGTACGCCGCCCGGTCGTCGTGGTTGCCCATCACCCACACCACCTGGGCTCCGCACTGCCGGGCAACGGGCTCGACCAGGCCGCGCAGGAGGGCGTAGGCCTCGGGCTCGCCGAGGTCGGCCAGGTCGCCGGTGAACACGAGCGCATCAGGCGCCGGGTCGAGCGCGGGCAACCGGGCCAGCGCAGCGCGCATGCGTGCCGCCGTGTCGACCCGGCCGAAGAGGTCACGGCCGGCGAGCATCTGCGGGTCGCTCAGGTGGGCGATCACGTGGCTGGGAGCAGGGTGTTGGCCGAGGGGCTTCACGCCTCGGACCCTACGCCCCTCTGCGCACCCGATACGGTGGCTGAGGGAGGAACCAATGACCGATTCCACGAGCGGTGTCGACGCCAACACCCGAGCCATCGAGGACGGCGTCGTCACCGACTTCAGTGACCGGATGAGCTACGGCGGCTACCTCGACCTGGCCACCCTGCTCTCCGCCCAACGCCCGATCAGCGACCCCGAGCACCACGACGAGCTGCTCTTCATCGTCCAGCACCAGACCACCGAGCTGTGGCTCAAGCTGGTGCTCCACGAGCTCGAGCACGCCTGCGCCCTGCTCCGCGTCGACGACCTGGCGCCGGCGCTGAAGTGCGTGGCCCGGGTCAAGCACATCCAGAAGACGTTGACCGAGCAGTGGTCGGTGCTGGCCACGCTCACACCGAGCGAGTACGCCGAGTTCCGCGGCTCGCTGGGCAGCTCCAGTGGTTTCCAGTCCTGGCAGTACCGCGCGGTCGAGTTCGCGCTCGGCAACAAGAACGCCGCGATGCTGAAGGTCTTCGAGGCGGACCCGCCCGCACTGGAGATCGTCCGGCGGGCCCTGCACGCCCCGTCGCTCTACGACGAGTTCCTGCGCTACCTCGCCCGGCACGACTACCCGGTGCCGATCGAGATCCTCGATCGCGACGTCACCAAGGCCTGGACCTTCCGCGAGGACCTCGTGCCGGTCTTCCAGGGGATCTACGCCGACGCAGGCAACAACTGGGCGGCCTACGAGACGTGCGAGGAGCTGGTCGACCTCGAGGACAACTTCCAGCACTGGCGCTTCCGCCACCTCAAGACCGTCGAGCGCATCATCGGGATGAAGACCGGCACCGGCGGGTCCAGTGGTGCCCCGTTCCTGAAGAAGGCACTCGAGCTGACCTTCTTCCCCGAGCTGTACGCCGTCCGCACGACGCTGGGCGCCTAGCCCCGGAGCCGGCACAGGCCAGTTCGGGGACCTCAATCGAGGCAGAACTCGTTGCCCTCGACGTCCTGCATCACCAGGCAGGACTCGTTCTCCTCGTCGGCCGGCATCAGTCGCACCCGCGTGGCGCCGAGGGGGAGGAGTCGCGCGCACTCGGCCTCGAGCGCGGCCAGGCGTTCCTCGCCGGCCAGCCCGGCGACCGCTCGCACGTCCACGTGCACCCGGTTCTTGACCACCTTGCTCTCGGGCACGCGCTGGAAGTACATCCGCGGACCTGCGCCCGTGGGGTCCTGGGCAGCGGCCCACGAGTCGTCGTCGTCCTCGTCCACGGGTGGCTGCACGTAGCCCAGGACCTCGCACCAGAACTCGGCGACCTTCCTCGGCTCTGCACAGTCGAAGGTGATCTGGACCTGCTTGATCGACGTCATGACTCCAACGTAGGGGGCTTCCCAGCGCCCTGCGACCTGTTACTCGCTGGCGGGGACGATCCGTCCGCTGACCTCGCCGAGGGCGATCCGGCCACCGCCGGTGCCGGGGGCGGTGTAGCGGATCACGACCTCGTCGCCGTCCTCGAGGGCGACCCGTTCCTCGTCGCCGACCCGGAACGGCTCGCGCCAACCCCAGCTCAGCTCGAGGAACGAACCACGCTGCTCGGCGACCTCGCCGGACACGGTGCCCGAGGCCCAGAGGTCGCCGGTGCGGACGGTGGCGCCGTTGACGGTCATGTGCGCCAGCATCTGCGCCGGCGACCAGTACATCGTGCGATAGGGCGGGCGGCTGACCACGTGCCCGTTGAGGAGCACCTCGATCTCGATGTCGAGACCGGCGGGCCCGTCGACCTGCAGGTAGGGCAGGGGCTCCGGGTCCTGGCCGGGCAGGTCGGTCCAGGCTGCGTCCAGCGCGGCTAGGGGCGTCACCCAGGTGGAGATCGAGGTGGCGAACGACTTGCCGAGGAACGGGCCGAGGGGAACGTACTCCCAGGCCTGGATGTCGCGGGCGGACCAGTCGTTGAGGCCCATCACGCCGAAGGTGTGCTCGGCGAAGTCATCGATCGAGACGCGGCCACCGAGCTCCGTCCCGGTGCCGACCACGAAGCCCAGCTCGGCCTCGATGTCGAGCCGCGTGCAGGGACCGAAGGTGGGGGCGTCGTCGGTCGGGGCCTTGCGCTGGCCCATCGGCCGGATGATGTCGGTGCCGCTGGGCACGACGGTCCCCGAGCGACCGTGGTAGCCGACCGGCAGGTGCTTCCAGTTGGGCAGCAGGGCCGCCTGGTCGGGACGGAAGATCTTCCCGACGTTGGAGGCGTGGTGCTCGGAGGCGTAGAAGTCGACGTAGTCACCGACCTCGATCGGCATCCGCATCTCCACCTCGGCCAACGGGATCAGGTGGGGCTCGACGTCGGCCCGCTCTCCCTCGTCGGTGAGCAGGGACACGATCCACTGGCGCACGCCGGCGTTGCGCTCGCGCCCCAGCGCCATCAACGGGTTGAGGCTCTGCTGCTCGAAGACGTGCGCCACCTCGAGCAGGTCGGTGGCCGCAGCCGGGGCCAGGTCGAGGACGAAGTCACCGATCCGCACTCCGACGCGCGGCTCCTCGTCGGCGGTCGCGAAGACGCCGTACGGCAGGTTGTCGACGTCGTACGCCGACCCGGCGGCGCCGGTGACCCAGGTGGTGGGTGCGGTCATCAGGACTCCTTCGTGAGCAGGCCGAGGGCGTGCAGGTCGTCGAGTGGCTCGGTCACGCTGCAGGACCCGAAGCCGGTGAACCAGCGCCGGGTGCGGGCCATCGTGTCGTGGCCGAGCTCGCGGAAGCGTGCGACCAGGGTGGCCGGGTCGGTCTCCGCCAGCACCGCCACGGGGTCGTCGCCGTCGAGGGAGGCGCGCGTGGCCAGCAGGACGTTCAGGAAGCCGTGATGCGTGAACCCGGTCCCGGGGTCGGTGTGCCGCACTGCGTCGTGCAGGCCGGCGGTGCACTTGAACGGGCACTCCCTGTCGAGGGCAGCGGTGATCCACTCACCGAGCGCCTCGACGGACGGGAAGAGGTCGGCCTCGACGCCACCGGTGCGGAACTTCAGGCCCAGGTCGGCAGCGGCGATCTCGTCGGCGGCGGCCAACCAGCCCGCGCTCGGTCGTTCTTGGGGGAGCTCCACGAAGACCGCCACGTCGTCGTCGACCAACCCGAGGTCGAGGGCCTGGTCGATCCCGGCGATCACCCGGCGGGCGTTGGCAACGAGGTCGGCCGGGTCGCGCAGCGCGACCTCGATGCCGGTCAACCTCAGGCCGTCGAGGCGGTCGACCGTGCTGGCGGCCGGGGCGATGCCGCCCGCGCCGGCTCCGATCACCACGCTGACCGGGAGGTCGGCACCGGCGCCCACGAGGGTGCGCAGGTCGGGGAGCCGGTGGTCGCTGACCACGAACGAGGCCACCAGGTCGGCGTACTCCTCCGAGCGCCGGGAGAGGAAGGCCGGGACCGCCTCCTCCAGGGGACTGTTGCCCGGCGGGAAGATCGCGGCATCGTCGAGCAGGCCGGTGAAGGCGGGGGACAGGCGGGGGCTTGCCGTGGAGTCGGACACGGTGGGAGAGTAGCGCAGGAACGACTGAGCGGACAGGGGCGTTCGCTGAACGAACACAGACGAAGGGGTCTCGCGATGGCGCACTACCGACTGGCGGGCGACGTGCCGCCCAAGCGCCACACCCAGCACCGTGACGCCGACGGCAACCTCTTCCACGAGGAGCTGATGGGGGAGGAGGGGTTCTCCTCCGACTCGTCGTTGCTCTACCACCGCGGCGTGCCCTCGGCGATCGTCGACTCCCAGGTGTGGGAGCTGCCCGACCAGGCACGCACCCCCAATCACCCGCTGAAGCCGCGCCACCTCAGGCTGCACGACCTCGGCTTCGACGCACAGGCCGACGCCGTCACCGGCCGCCGCCTCGTGCTGGGCAACAACGACGTGCGGATCTCCTACGTCGTCACGGCCATCGCCTCCCCGCTCCACCGCAACGCGATCGGTGACGAGTGCGTCTATGTCGAGAGCGGTGCGGGCCTCCTCGAGACCGTCTTCGGGACGTTGTCCTACCGGGCCGGCGACTACGTGGTCATCCCGCGGGCCACGACGCACCGGTGGTTGCCGACCGAGCGGTCGCAGCTCTACTGCATCGAGGCGAACAGCCACATCGCGCCACCGAAGCGCTACCTGTCCAAGTACGGCCAGCTGCTCGAGCACGCGCCCTACTGCGAGCGCGACCTGCACGGGCCGGTGTGGGATCCCGAGATGGCCACGGGCGAGCTGGCCACCGACGTCGAGGTGCTGGTCAAGCACCGGGTCGGTGGGGGCATCGGCGGCACCAGGATGACCTACGCCACGCACCCGTTCGACGTGGTCGGCTGGGACGGCTGTCTCTACCCCTACACGTTCAACATCGACGACTACATGCCGATCACCGGCAAGATCCACCAGCCGCCACCGGTGCACCAGGTCTTCGAGGGCCACAACTTCGTGGTCTGCAACTTCCTCCCGCGCAAGGTCGACTACCACCCGCTCTCGGTCCCGGTGCCCTACTACCACTCGAACGTCGACTCCGACGAGGTGATGTTCTACGTCGGCGGCGACTACGAGGCGCGCAAGGGCTCGGGCATCGGGCTGGGCTCGATCTCGCTCCACCCGGGCGGCTACGCCCACGGTCCGCAACCCAGTGCCATCGAGGCGTCCCTGGGGGCGGAGTTCTTCGAGGAGTCGGCAGTCATGGTCGACACGTTCGCGCCGCTCGACCTGGGAGAGGCCGGCCTCGCCGGTGAGGACCCGGCCTACGCCTGGACCTGGGCCGGCCGCTCCACCGGCGGGGACGACGGTGGGCCGGCGGTCTTCAGCAACAGCTAGGTCGGCACGCTCGGGACGATGTGGGCCGGCGGCCAGGCGTCTGCCATGGCCGGGTAGTCGGTGTAGCCCTCGTGGCCACCGCCGTAGAACGTCTCCGGCACCGGCGGGTTCAGCTCGAGGCCGTGCTCGAGCCGCGCCGGCAGGTCGGGGTTGGCGATGAACGAGCGGCCGAATGCCGCCGCGTCGATGAACCCGGCGTCGAGCAGTCGCTCGGCCTTGGCCGCGTCGTAGTTGCCGGCGCCCACGATCACGCCCGGGAAGGCGTCGCGCAGCTTGGTGCGGAACTCGTCGTCGAGGCTCGGACCGCCGGCCCAGTCGGGCTCGGAGAGGTGCAGGAACGCGGTCCCGCGCTCGGCCAGTGCGCGGGCGACGTGCAGCCCGGACTCGCCGTCGTCGTCGGAGTCGAGTCCGTTGAAGCTCCCCACCGGGGACAGGCGTACGCCGACCCGGTCGGCGCCGATCTCGCCGGCGATCGCGTCGACCACCCCGAGCAGCAACCGGGCCCGGTTCGCCAGCGACCCGCCGTACTCGTCGGTGCGGTGGTTGCTGGTCTCGGCGAGGAACTGGTGCAGCAGGTAGCCGTGCGCCGCGTGCACCTCGACCAGGTCGAAGCCGGCCTCGCGCGCGTTCCGGGCGGAGCGGCGGTAGTCGTCGACCAGCCGGGGGAGCTCGTCGGTGGTGAGGGCGCGGGGCGTCGGGCAGTTCGCCCGGACGACGTTGCCGTCGGGATCCTTGAGAGAGGTGCGACTGCGGAACTCGACGGCACTGGCCGACACCGGCAACGCCCCGTCGTGGAGCGACTCGTGGTTGACCCGACCCGTGTGCCACAGCTGTGCGGCCATCCGTCCCCCGGCGGCATGGACGGCGTCCGTGATCGAGCGCCATCCCGCCACCTGCTCCTGGCTGTGGATGCCCGGGGTGTCGGCGTAGCCCTTGCCCTCGGCGGAGATCTGGGTGCCCTCGCTGATCACCAGCCCTGCGGTGGCGCGCTGCACGTAGTAGTCGCGCATCAGGTCGTTCGGCACGTCGCCGGGGGCGGTGGCCCGCATCCGGGTGAGCGGTGCCATGAAGACACGGTTGGGCAGCTCCAGGGAGCCGATGGCCAGGGGAGAGAAGAGGTCGGACATGTTGGGCACAACGGTGCGGTCGTCCCGCCTGTTCCCACCTGGGCAGCGACTAGCGGCGCTCCTTCAGCCGAGCGTTGGGCATCGCGGGCGCCGGGATGGGCGGAAGGGACTCGTTGGCCACGACGCCGAAGCGACCGTCGGCGACCCGCTGCCCGTCGTCCACGACCGCTCCGTCGGCGGTGATCTGTGCCTGCCACTCCTCGCGGTACTTCACGATCTCCTCATGGGTGCGCCCGACGAAGTTCCACCACATCACGATGGCCTCCCCGAACGGTGGGCCGCCGAGCAGGAGCAGGCGTGAGTCCTCGAGTGCGTGGAGCTCGAGGCAGGAGCGTCCGGGGGCGGCGTACGCGAGGTCGGCCGACTGCACTCCGCGCCCGTCGAGGGTGACCGAGCCGGTGTCGAGCAGGAGTCCGTGCTCGAAGGTCGGGTCGACGTCGATCCGCACCGTCGTGCCGGCCCCGACCAGGACCTCCGCCCCGAGCAGCGGGGTGTGGGTGGTGACCGGCGAGGTCGATCCGAGCAGCGAGCCGAGGAACACCCGGGCCTCCCAGCCGTCGCCTTCCACCGGCTCCGGGGCGTGGTGCTCGAACGCCGCAGGTGCATCGCGCGTGGCCTCGGGGAGCGCCACCCACAGCTGGGCGCCGTGGAGCACCGTGGTCTGGGGTGTCGAGACCTCCGAGTGGCTGATCCCGTGGCCGCCGGTCATCAGGTTGACCTCACCCGGGCGCACCATCGCCTCGGTGCCGACGCTGTCGCGGTGCCGGATCTCGCCGGTGAAGAGCCAGCTCACCGTCTGCAGGCCGGTGTGCGGGTGCGGTGCGACCGACATGCCGCCGGAGTCGGCCACGTCGTCCGGCCCGTAGTGGTCGACGAAGCACCAGGCGCCGATCAGTGAGCGGTGCCGCTGCGGCAGGGTGCGCCGCACCAGCATCGCGCGGGGACCGCCCAGCGGAACCTCGCGCGGCGGCAGGATCTCGATGCCGTCGTCGGTGTTGCCGGTCGTGCATCGCAGCTCGGGCGGGTCCTTCTCCAGGTTGCTCATGATCCCCAGTGTGACGCTTCTCCGGGCAGGACGATGATTGGGAGGTGTGGCATCTCATTGTGCGCAGAACAAGTCTTGGATTTGTCTCAATGAGTCGTTCTACCCTGATCGAGTAGGTGACGGCATCCCGGAGGTAGCTCATGAAGATCACGCAGGTGGAGGCGATCCCGTTCGCCATCCCCTATCGCAAGCCCTTGGTCTTCGCGAGCGGTGAGGTGCACACCGCCTCGCACATCCTCGTGCGGGTGCACACCGACGACGGGCTGGTCGGGACGGCGGAGGCCCCGCCGCGTCCGTTCACCTACGGCGAGACCCAGGCGTCCATCAAGGATGTGGTCGATTCGATCTTCGCGCCGGCCATCACCGGGGAGTCGCCGTACGACCGCGAGCTGATCCACGGCCGGATGGCGCGCACCGTGGCCAACCCGACCGCCAAGGGCGCGGTCGACATGGCTCTGTGGGACATCATCGGCCAGGCCACGGGGGTGTCCGTCACGCAGCTGCTCGGCGGCTTCACCGACCGGATGCGGGTCTCCCACATGCTCGGCTTCGACGAGCCGCAGAAGATGGCCGACGAGGCGGAGCGGATGCTGGAGACCTACGGCATCTCGACGTTCAAGGTGAAGGTCGGGCGAACCCCGATCGAGCTCGACATCGCCGTCTGTCGAGCGATCCGGGAACGCCTCGGCGACCGCATCGAGCTCTACATCGACGGCAACCGCGGCTGGACCGCTTCCGAGTCGGCCCGCGCCCTGCGCCAGATGGACGACCTCGACCTGTCGATGGCCGAGGAGCTGAACCCCGCCGACGACGTGCTCGGCCGACGCTGGCTCGTCGAGCAGTCCCGCATCCCCTTCGTGGCCGACGAGTCCGTCTCTTCGCCGGCCGAGGTGACGCGAGAGATCCTCGGTGGTTCCGCGACCATGGTCAGCATCAAGACCGCCCGCACCGGGTTCACCATGTCGCAGCGGGTGCACCACCTGGTCGAGTCGCTCGGGGTCGAGGTCGTGATGGGCAACCAGATCGACAGCCAGGTCGGATCGCTGTGCACGCTCGCCTTCGGGGCGGCCTACGAGTCCACCGCGCGCCGCGCCGGGGAGCTCTCCAACTTCCTGGACATGAGTGACGACCTGCTGGCCACGCCGCTGGAGATCAGCAACGGCGAGATCCTCGTGCGGCAGGGCCCCGGCCTCGGCATCGAGATCGACGAGGACAAGCTCACCCGCTACCGCCAGGACCGCTGACCGGCCTCGAGAGACACCCTCGGCCTCCCTCGACGGTCGAGCCCCTGTTTCTCGGTGATCGAGTGGCGAGCGCCAGCGAGCGGATCCCGTCGGTGGTCGAGTGGCGAGCGCCAGCGAGCGTATCGAGACCTGCTCCGCTCAGCAGTGGACGCGGTCCTACGCAGGTGTCTGGACGTGGAAGTCGTCGGGCTCCAGGACCTTCGAGACGGCCAGGCCGATCACGATCCCCCAGAAGGCCCCGCCCACGTTGAACAGGGTGAGGTCGGTGATCGTGACCAGGAACGTCACCAGGGCACCCAGCGTGAAGCGATGGGCGAAGGACGCGACGAAGGCGCCCTGCAGTGCGCGCAGCATCGCGAGCCCTCCGAGCGTGGCGATGTAGGCCGGCGGCGCTGCCAGCATCAACCGCACGAAGAGCGGTGCGAACAGTCCCACGGCCAGTGCGAGCGTGCCGCAGGTGATCGCCGCGGCGTAGTGCCGACTGCGCTGGCCCGAGGCCACCAGGAGCGAGTTCGTGGGCCCGGTCAGGCATGAGGAGATGCCTCCGACGGCGGCGCTGAGCAGTGATCCGATGCCGCAGCAGATGGTGGCGAACGTGACCGGTGGCCTGTGCCCGGCCGCGGTCAGGACCGCGACGCCCTGTCCGTTCTGCACCACGAGCACCGTGATCGCCAGCGGCACCACGAGCTCGAGCAGTGCCGAGGTGCTGAAGACAGGTGCCTGCAGCGTCGGGGTCGAGAGGATCGGTCCGGTGCCGGGTGTGAAACCAGCGGTGACGGCGACGGCCACCGCGCCGATCACCAGGGCGCCCAGGACCGGCGGCATCCAACGTCCCAGGGCCCCGGGACGGCTGAGCACGAGGAAGGCCAGCACCATGGGAGCGGCAATGACTGCGTCGGAGCGGACGGCGCCGACCAGGTCGGTGCCGAAGCTCAGGAACACCCCGGCCACCATGGCCATCACCAACGGCAGGGGGATCAACGACATCACGCGAGCCACCCAGCCACTCATGCCGAGCACGAGAATGAGCACCCCGGTGACCACGAACGCGCCGAGGACCTCGGGCCAGGCCAGGTGGTCGAGCGACTTGCCGACCACCACGGTGCCCGGGATCGTCCAGAAGAAGGAGAGCGGCTGGCGGAAGGACCAGCTGGCCAGGATCGTGATGATGCCGTTGAGGAAGAAGACCGCGAAGATCCACGAGCTGATCTCCTCACGCGACAGGCCACCGGCCGTGCCGACGGCGAGGATCACCGCGACCGGTCCGGTCGCCGCGAACACCAGGGCGATCAGTCCGTTCGCGAGCTCGGTGGTGCCGAGATCGCGACGGAGGTCGTGCAGGTGCGGTCGCTGCGGGCGAGCCGTGGTCAGCTCGGTCATGGGCTGCCCTCCGACGTCGGGACGTGCCGGGCAGCGAGCTCGGTGCGCGAACGGATGCCGAGCTTCGCGTAGATGCGGGTGAGGTGGTACTGGACGGTCTTGACCGAGATGTAGAGCTGCTCACTGGCCTCGCGGTTGCTCAGTCCCGACGCGACGAGGTCGGCGACGGCCGTCTCCTGGGGCGTGAGGTCGGTCAGGCTCGTGGTGCGACGCGTGTGCAGCCCGGCGGCGTTGAGCTCGCGGTCGCAGCGTTCGACGTACGTCGTCGCGCGCAGGGTCGCGTAGCCGTCGCGGGCGGACCTCATGACGCCGTCGGCCTCGCGACGTCGGCCGGCCCGCCGCAGCGACTGGCCGTAGCTGAAGTTCACCCTGGCCCGCTCGAAGGGCAGGGGCAGGTCGGAGAGCAGTTCGAGGGCGGACTCGAAGGCAGCGACGCCGGCGTCGAGATCACCCGAGCCGCAGTGGATCCGACCGAGCACGGCTTCCAGGGCGGCTTGCTCGGAGCGGTGGCCACGCTCGCGCGCCACCGCGTGGTGCGCGTCGATCAGGGCACGCGCCTCGCTCACCCGATCGGTCATCACCAGGGCGTTGGCGTGCAGCGCCGGCCACGGCCAGAACCCCGGCTCGATGCGGTTCCCCAGTCGCGCCGCCACCGGGGAGAGGGCCTGGACGACGCCTTCGTAGTTGGCGGCGCCCTCGGCGAAGTGGGCCCGGGCCAGCGCCGCCGGGATCTGCATCATCGGGTAGTCCTGCGCCGCGGCAGCGCCCTTGCGCAGGTGCTCGCGTGCGGCGGCCTGGTCCCCGCGCAGCACGTTGACCTGCACCCCGGTCCAGTGGACCAGCGGCCGCAGGAGGTGGTGCTCCGACTCCGCGACCTCACGGGAGGCCCGGGCCACGACCGCCAGCGCCTCGTCCCAGTCGCCGAGGCGGAACAGGCTCCGGGCCAACCAGGCCTGGGCCCACAGCGAGACCCGGGTGGAGCCCATCCGGAACCGGGTCGGGACGGCGCCCTCGAAGTCGTGGCGAGCCGAGACCGGCTCGTCGCGGGCCAGGTCGATCCAGCCCCGCCCCATCCGGATCCGCTGCGCCTGCGGACCGGTCGGGACCCGGTGGCCCAGCTCGTCGTACGAGGCGAGCGCCTCGTCCCACCGTCCGCACGCGGCGAGACCGATGCCCCGCATCGCCGCGGACTCGAGGGCTGCGGTGGCATCGGGGCTGCCGGTCCCGGACACGCGGTCGCTCCACTCGACCATGGCGTCGGGCTGCCACATGGCCAGGTGGTGCAGCACCCGGCGTACGCCGATCAGCGAGCGGACCTCCGGGCGGGCGGTGTCCCAGCTCTGCCAGGCCCGGTCGAGCAGCAGCTCGGCCTCGGCCGGACGCCCGCGCAGGATCGAGAGGTAGGCGAGGGTCGCGTCGATGCGAGCCGATCGCGGGGCGACCTCGAGCTCCTCGACGAAGAGATTGGCCTCGGGCAGCTCACCGGCCCCGATCAGTGCGTCGACACCCTCGACCAGCAGGGCCATCGCCCGGGCCCGGTCCGGTTCCATCCGGCTGGCCCGGACCAGTGCGTGGGCCGCGTGCCTCCACGCACCCTCGGCGGACTGGCGCTCGGCGAACTCCCGCAGCTCGACGAGCAGCGCCGCGTTGGGTTCGCGGTCGGCCAGCACCCGGTGGTGGAGCAGCCGGAACTCGTCCTCGACCACCTCGACCGCCCGGGCGTGCAGCTCGTGGCTGCGCCGCATCCCGACCAGCTCGAGCACGGCCGATCGGGTCATCGGGTCGACCCAGTGCAGGACCTTGCTGCCCAGGCGGAGGTCGCGGTGCAGCAGCCGGGCCTCCTCCGCGCTGTCGAGTGCCGAGACGGAGTCCTCGTCGACGTCCGCGAGCCGGATCGCCTCGTCCTCGGCGGCGTCGTCACCGAGGACGGCGGCGGCTGCGAGCAGGCGTTGCGCCACGGGGGAGCAGCTCTCCAACGCGAGGCGCACCTCGGCGACCCGTCGCCTGGTGGCGGGCAGGGTGCGCTGCCAGTCGGTCCACGGCGTCTCCGGGGCCTCGGCCAGCAGCTCGATGACGACGCCGGCGTTGCCCGCGGCATGGTCGCGCAGGGCCCGGGCCTCACGGTCGGTCAGCGCCACCCCGTGCTGTTGCCCGAGCTGCCGGACGTCGGAGGTCGACAGCTCCGAGATGCGCAGGCGTCGCAGGTCCGGCAGGTCGACCCGGATCGGGTTCCGGGCGGTCATGACGACCCGGATCGTCGTGGGCGCCCGCCGAGCGGCGGAGTGCAGTGCCTTCAGGCTCGCGGCGTCGGCGAGGTCGGCGCCGTCGACGACGATGAAGAGGCGACCGTCTCCCGCCGTACGGCGACGCAGCTCGGGCAGCAGCGCGCGCGCCACGACCACGGGGTCATCGGCCGGGTCGGGAGCGACGTCGAGCTGCTCGAGCACCGCATAGGGGTGGGCCGACTCCCACTCCGACGCCCCGGCCCGCAGGACGGTGACGGCACTCTGCACGGCCAGGAACTCCTCGACCAGCGCGGTCTTGCCGCTGCCCGGTGGCCCCTCGACCACGACGATCGAGGGGCGGCCGGACGTGGTGGCGGCGAGCTGGCGCAGCGACTCGAGCTCGGCCGACCGGCCGACGAAGACGTGCCCCGAGAAGTGAGTGGTCATCCAGCTACGCTAGCGAGCCCGGTCAGCCGAGGTCCCCGCCAGCGACGGGGAGCGTCGTGCCGGTGATGTAGGCCGCTTCGTCGGAGGCGAGGAAGGTGATCGCCGCGGCCTGCTCGTCGAGGGTTCCGTAGCGCCCCATCAACGACGACCCGAGGGTCTGGTCGATGTGGGCCTGGAACCAGGCCTGCTCCTGCTCGGTCTCCGCGGCCGGAGTGCCGCGGGAGATGCGGCGCGGGGGCGCCTCGGTGCCCCCGGGCGCGGTCGCGACGACGCGGATCCCGGCATCGGCATACTCCAGGGCCAGCGACGCGGTGATCGCGTTGATGCCGCCCTTGGCCGCCGAGTAGGGGATCCGGTGGATGCCCCGGGTGGCCGCCGAGGAGACGTTCACGATCACGCCGCGGCCCCGCTCGACCATCGACGGCAGCGCCGCCCGACAGCTGAACAGCGTGGTCAGCAGGGACCTGTCGAGCTCCGCGCGGATCTCGGCGTCGGTGAACTCGGTGAACGGCTTGAAGTTGATCGCGCCGCCGACGTTGTTGATCAGCACGTCGATGCGCCCGAATCGGGCGATCGCTGCCTCGACGACCGAGGATGCGCCGTCCCACGTCTCCAGGTCGGCGATCACGGCGTGGGCCGGGCGAGCGGCGCTGCCCAGCTCCTCGGCGAGCTCGTTCACGATCTCGGCACGGTCGACCAGCACGACCGATCCGCCCTCGGCGCTGATCCGGCGGGCGGTCTGCTCGCCGATTCCCTGGGCCGCACCGGTGACCACGACGACCTTGTGGTCGAAGCGACCCGGGGTGATGAACTTCGGCAGTGCCCGCTGGCGTGCCTCGTCCATGGCCCGGCGGGTGGTCTGCTTCGACCGCTCGGCGTGGTCGGCGATCAGCGTGCGGGCGGCCACCCGGTCGCCGGCCTCGATCGCGTCGACGATGTCGAGGTGGTCCTGCGTGCAGCTCGGGTGGCACCAGGTGGCGCGACGCAGCACGTCCTCCATGTGCCCCTTCACGCCCAGTGCCTGGTAGGCCTGCAACAGGTGCTCGTTGCCGGTCAGGGTGAAGAGGTAGTCGTGGAAGGCAGCGTTGGTCTCGGTGTACGCCGCCGCGTCGACGAAGCGGTCACCGTCGACGTAGGGAACCGTGGCCTCGGCCAGCAGCCGGTAGCCGGTGACCTGGCGCGAGGAGAGCCGGCCGATCACCAGCTCCAGGGCACCGAGCTCGAGCGCGGCGCGTGCCTCGAAGATCGCGTCGGACTCGTGCACCGAGGGGTGCTCCTCGCCGATCTCGTAGGCACCGGGAGCGGTCTCCTCCGCTTCCTGTGCAGCAGCCTCGGGTGCCGCGACGGGCTCGTGGAGCGGCTCGGTGTCGCGGCTGCCGAACATCTCCTGCCCCGCGATCCCGCGGGCACCGGAGACCAGCAGCTCCTGGTCATCGCCGGCGACGAACGGGGTGACGGGTCCTTCGGCGCCGGCCCTGGCAACCTGCTGGCCGGCGATGCTGCGGGCAGCAGCGGCGTCCTCGTCCGGCGTACGCCCTGGGGCAGCGGCGTGCAGCGGTGCCACGTCGCGGGCCGGGAAGATCTCCTGTCCGGCGATGCGGTTGGACGCGACCGCGGGGGCCACCTCGGCGGACTCGACGGGTTCGGCGGCGGTGCCGGTGGTTGAGGAGGGCGCGCTGGCGCCCGGCCTTCGAGACGGCTCGTCGCTCGCCTCCTCGGGAACCGTCTCGGAACCACCGGAGACCTGGTTTCGAGACGGTGGCTGCGCAACCTCCTCGACCACCGGGGTCTCCTTGGGAGGCGTGCCCGAGAGGGCGAACTTCTCGTAGTAGAACCCGGTGGGCTCCACCCCCTCGTCACTGAAGTGCGTGCGCACCGCCTCCACCATCGGCGGCGGGCCGCAGACGTAGACCGCGAGGTCGCCGCCGTGGAGGTGCTCGTCGCGGATCAGGCTCATCACGAAGCCCTTGTTCGCGGCCGTGCTCTCCGGGTCGGAGACGCAGTGGTCCCAGGTGAGGTTGGGCAGCGCACCGGCCAGCTCGCCCAGGGTCTCGAGCTCGACCAGGTCGGTGTCGTTGCTGACCCCGTAGACCAGGTGCACGGCTCGCTCGCTCCCGGTGTCACGAAGCGTGCGCAGGATCGCCAGGATCGGCGCCAGCCCGGTGCCACCGGCCAGCAGCAGCAGCGGACGGTCGGACTCGCGCAGGAAGAAGCTGCCGTTGGGGCCGGTGAAGGTCATCTCGTCACCGACGGCGGCGTTGTTGGCCAGGTGCTCCGACATCAACCCACCCGGGGTGAGCTTGACCAGGAAGGAGAGCCCGGACTCGTCCGGCGAGTTGCTGAAGGAGTAGGACCGGGTCTCGTCCGTGCCCGGGACGGCGAGGTTGACGTACTGTCCCGGGAGGAATGCCAGCTTGTCGCGGTCCGGGATCTCCAGGGTGAAGGAGACGGTGCTGTCGGAGAGGCGCTCGAGGCGCGACATCTTCGCGGTGTAGGTCGCCGCGCTGGTCTTCGCGACCGCCGAGGTGCTGGCGATCTGGAGCACGAGGTCGGACTTCGCCTTCATGCTGCAGGGCAGCACGTATCCCTTCTCGGCCTCGTCCTCGGTGAGGGCGTCCTCGATGTAGGTGCCCCCGTCGTACTCACCCGACTCGCAGAACGCCTTGCACGTCCCACAGGCGCCGTCCCGGCAGTCCAAGGGGATGTTGATGCGGTGGCGGTAGGACGCATCGGCGACGGTCTGGCCCTCGGCGACGGTGATGAAGCGGGTGACGCCGTCCTCGAACGACAGCGCCACCTGATGGGTGGGCTTGGTGGCAGCCTGCTGGCTCATGGGAGTCCTTCCGGGTGCGTCTCAGAAGTGGTACACGTCGACGACGTGGTGGATGTAGTCGTTCTTGAGCACCACGGTCTTGCGGCGGATCAACGGCTGCTCGCCGGAGAAGTCGATCGTGTAGAAGGACGTCCCGTAGTAGGGGTCGATCGTCTTGTAGCGGAAGTACATCGTGTGCCAGTTGAACCGGATGTCGACGATGTCGCCGCGACGCTCGATGACCTCGACGTTGCTGATGTTGTGGCTGGTGCGCGGCTCGGGGATGGACGTCGCGCTGGAGCGCTCGGTGCGGATCCGGAAGATGCGGTCCTCCAGGCCACCCTTGTTGGCGTAGTAGATGAGCGAGATGTCGGTCTGGGGGTCCTCGGTGAGGTTGTCGTTGTCGTCCCAGGCAGGCATCCAGTACTCGCAGTCGTCCGCGTAGCACTCGAGCCACTTCTCGAACTCGCGGTCGTCGAGGTGGCGCGCTTCGCGGTAGAGGAACTGCTCGATGGCATTCTGCGTGATGAGCTTGGTGCCCTCGGTGTCGGTGGTGGTCATTGCGGTTCTCCTCACGCCTGGTTCGAACGGGTGGCTGCTGCGGCTTCTTCGGCATCCACGGCGGCGACCATCACGTCGCGCCAGTAGCCGTGCTGGACGGGGTAGAGACCCTCGTCCTCGTTCTTGAGGCCGGCCGAGATGACGCCGGGCATGTCGAGTGCCTCGGCCACCTCGTCGGGCCCGGTCAGCCAGTGCTCGGCCCCGCGGCTCATGTCGTTCCACGGTGCCTTGGTGGCCTGGAAGGTGAGCTGGCAGGAGCGGAACTCCTCCAGGTCGTCGGGGGTGGCCATGCCGGAGGCGTTGAAGAAGTCCTCGTACTGGCGGATCCGCCAGGCACGCGACTCCTTGCTCTCGCCCTTGGGGGCGATGCAGTAGATCGTCACCTCGGTCTGGTCGGTCGAGATGGGACGGAAGTGCCGGATCTGGGTGGAGAACTGGTCCATCAGGTAGACGTTCGGGTAGAGGCACAGGTTGCGCGAGCCCTTGACCATGAACTCGCCCTTGGCGTCGCCGTACTTCTCCTTGAGCAGGTCCATCTGGTCCCACAGCGGGCGGTCCTGCGGGTTGCCGGCCCAGGTCCACAGGCACAGGTGGCCGTTGGGGTAGGACCAGTAGCCGCCACCGGACTTGCCCCAGCTGCCGGCGTCCAGCGTCTTGGTGGCGTTGGCGGACTCGCCGGTGTCACGACGTGAGGTGGTGGCGGCGTAGTTCCAGTGGGTGGCGGTGACGTGGTAGCCGTCGGCGCCGTTCTCGGCCTGCACCTTCCAGTTGCCGTCGTAGGTGTAGGTCGAGGAGCCGCGCAGCACCTCGAGGCCCTCGGGGGACTGGTCGACCAGCATGTCGATGACCTTGGTGGTGTCGCCCAGGTGCTCGGCGAGCGTGGTGACGTCGTCGTTGAGGCTGCCGAACAGGAACCCGCGGTAGCTCTCGAAGCGGGGCACCTTGGTCATGTTGTGCGAGCCGTTCGTGTTGAACGTCTCGGGGTAGCCGGCGCCGTCGGGGTCCTTGACCTTGAGCAGGCTGCCGTCGTTGCGGAAGGTCCACCCGTGGAAGGGGCAGGTCAGCGTGGTGCGGTTGTCGGTCTTCTTGCGACAGATCATCGCGCCGCGGTGCGCACAGGCGTTGATCAGCAGGTGCAGATCGCCGTCCTTGTCGCGGGTGATCACGACCGGCTGCCGACCCATGTACGTCGTGAAGTAGTCGCCGGCGTTGGGCACCTGGCTCTCGTGCGCGAGGTAGATCCAGTTGCCCTCGAAGATGTGCTTCATCTCGAGCTCGAAGATCTCCTCGTCGGTGAAGATCTTGCGGTTGGCCCGGTAGATGCCGGCCTCGCGGTCGTCGACGACCGCGTTGGAGAGGGTGTCGCGTACGTGCGCCAAGGTGTCGCTCATGGGTTCCTCCAGATCAGCGGGTGATCCATCGACACTGGCACGGGCGTGGCCCCGCTCACACCAGCCAAGTGCCTAGGTCTGACCTAGGGTGGTATTGAGACTTCGGAGGTCTTTGTTGCCGAGGAACGAGTCATTGTGTTGTCCCAATCACGGGCTTAGCCTGAGAGCACGTTGTGATGCCCGTCATGTCGGCGGACTGCATGCGCACACACAGGAATTGAGGGAAGAGCAATGAGCAACACTGCGACCGAAACTGCCTCCGCAGCCGCCTCCGGCGCGTCGGCGACCGAGCGCTTCAAGACCGACAAGCTGGTCGGCGTCGAGAACACGCCCAAGGAGCGGGTCGACCTCCTTGCACGCGAGGTGCTGGACGCAGTCCACGAGACGGTGCGCAAGCACAAGGTCACCTACGACGAGTACAACGCCCTGAAGGCGTGGCTGATCAACGTCGGCCAGGACGGCGAGTGGCCGCTGTTCCTCGACGTGTGGGTCGAGCACGTCGTGGAAGAGGTCGCCAACGAGGACCGCGAGGGTTCCAAGGGCACCATCGAGGGTCCGTACTACGTGCCCGGAGCGCCGGCCCTCCCGGCCGAGGCCACGATGCCCATGCGTGACGGCGAGAAGGGCACGCCGCTGCTCTTCCAGGGCCAGGTGACCGACCTCTCCGGAGCCCCGGTCCCGAACGCCACGATCGAGCTGTGGCACGCGGACGAGGACGGGTTCTACTCGCAGTTCGCGCCCAACATCCCGGAGTGGAACCTGCGCGGCACCATCACCGCCGACGACGAGGGTCGCTACTGGATCAACACCATGCAGCCCGCGCCCTACCAGATCCCGACCGACGGCTCCTGCGGCAAGCTGATCTCCGCGGCCGGCTGGCACCCGTGGCGCCCCGCTCACCTGCACCTCAAGGTCTCGGCCCCGGGCAAGCAGCTGATCACCACCCAGCTCTACTTCCCCGGTGACGCCCACAACGACGACGACGTCGCGTCGGCCGTCAAGCCCGAGCTGCTGCTCGACATCCAGCCCGCCGAGTCCGGCAACGGCAACCAGACCACCTACGACTTCGTGCTGGACCCCGCCTGACATGGCGCTCTTCCACGCACACATGGTGGTCCGGATCCCGCACGACCTCGATACCGACGTCCGCGCCGACATCGTGGCCCGGGAGAAGGCGTACTCGCAGGATCTCCAGGAGGCGGGCAAGTGGCCGCACATCTGGCGCATCGCCGGGGAGTACTCCAACATCTCGATCCTCGACGTGGCCGACGCCGACGAGCTGCACGCCATGCTCTCCGGGTTGCCGCTGTTCCCCTACATGGACATCAAGGTGACCGCCCTGGCCACCCACCCGTCCGACATCAAGGCGTGACCTGACCCCAGACGCCGAGTCGGCACGAGTTGACCTGAAATCACGCCGAGTCGGCACGTGTTGACGAGAACTTCGTCAACACGTGCCGACTCGGCGTTCGTCTGCGTGAACACGTGCCGACTCGGCGTGGGGTCAGGGGAGCAGGAGTGCTGAGTCCCCGAACTCGTGCCACAGGTACCCCGCGGACCAGGCCTCGTCGTACGCCGTCTGCGTGAGCTCGGCGCCGGCCACCGACTCGACCAGCAACAGGTGCGAGGCCCGGGGGTCGTGCCAGCCGGTGACCAGCCCGTCCACGACCCGGGCCGGGGCCTGCGGCGAGATGACCCGGTCGGTCCATCCGGATGCAGCAACCACGCGACCGCCGGTGTCGACGGCCGACTCGAGGGCACGTGTGACCGTGGTGCCGACGGCGACGACCCGGCCGCCGCGCCGACGCGTCGCGTTGACCAGGTCGGCGGTGCTCTCGGACACCTCGAACCATTCCGTGGCCGGGGACTCGCCGAGCTCCTGTGAGGACAGACCGGTGTGCAGGGTGACGGTCGCGACCAGCACGCCCCGCGCCACGAGGCGGGTGAGGACCCGTTCGCTGAAGGGACGTCCGGCCGACGGCATCTCCGCGCTGCCCGGGCGTGAGCCGAAGATCGTCTGGTAGTCCGCCAGCGGATAGCGGTGGTGGAGATGGCCGTAGGCGACCGGGCGGCCGTTCGCGACCAGCTCGGCGTCGAGGTCATCGGTCGGCCGCGCCCTCCAGAGCCGATTGCCGAGCCCCGTGGGTGACGAATCGTCGCCGGCATGCGCCGAGACCAGCTCCAGCTCGGCGGAACCGCAGCGCAGGACGTCGCCGACCCGAGCTCCCAGGATCACCTCGGCGGCATCCGGCGCCGAGCGCAGCTCGACCAGGCGGGTGCCGTCGTCGAGGACACTGCCCACGTGCAGCACGACCGGGCCGAGGCGATCGCTGACGGTGTCGATCTCGCCCGGGACGGTCGCGGAGTCGTTCACCACCAGCAGGTCACCGGGCGCGAGGTGCTCCGGCAGTTCGTGGAACGCGACATGGGTGACACCGTCCGGACGGGCGACCAGCAGCCGGACCTCGTCGCGTCGCAGGCCACGTGCCTCCGCAGGCGCGGGGGCAGTCGTGGGCGTCGGGAAGCGGGTGAGTGGCTGGTCCCTGAGCGCGGTCATCGAGCGGCACCTTCCACCAGGAGGGACGCGTCGATGTCGGCCGCGCGATAGCGACCGCTCGCCAGGCCGCTGGGGATCAGGGCCAGCAGGTGCGGGACCACCGACTCCGGCGAGGGCCGGTCGGAGATGTCCTCCCCGGGGAACGCCGCCTGGTGCATCCGGGTCCGCATGTCACCCGGGTCGACGGCATAGCCGCGGAGCTGGTTCTCGGCCGCGAGGGTGAGCGTCGCGTGGTCGAGCGCGGCCTTGGAGGCGCCGTAGGCACCCCACCCGGGGTAGTGCTCGACGGCGGCGTCCGAGGAGAGCGAGAGCAGCACGCCGTTGTCCCGGCTCAGCAGGGGCAGCAGGAGCGAGGTCAGCGCGATCGGTGCGACGAGGTTCACCTCGAGAACGTCGTGCAGCTGCTCGGGTCGTACGTCGGCCAGGGGTGGCAGGGGAGTGGGTCCCAGGTCGCTGGCGTTGTGGACGAGCAGGTCGAGGCGGCCGTGTTCTCGAACGGTCTGGGCCAGGGCTGAACGGTGGTCGGCGGAGCGGAGGTCCCCCGGCCGCACCGTGATGCCGACCCGGCCGGAGTGTGCCTCCTCCAGCTCGGCGGCATTCCGGGCCGTGGTGATCACGCGCCAGCCGGTGGCCGCGAGCACGTGGACAAGGCTCCGGCCGAGACCGGTCGACCCCCCGGTGACGAGGGCCACCGGTGTCGTGGGCCGGTCGGACGGGTGCCGGTCGGAAGGGTGCTGGTCGGACGGCTGCTGGATGTGGGGTTTGGTGGTCATGGCCACAGTCTTCAAGTTCAAGTCAACTTGAAGTCAAGGGCCCTCGTGGAAGGAGTGCGTGGCCCGCTCCACGAGGACGTCGGCCCGGACGGGGAGTCGACGTCTCAGGTCAGCGGGGCGTCCGTCGCGGCCCGGACCTGCTCCTGGGTGACACCGGGCGCCAGCTCGACCACCTTGAACGACGCGGTGGCCACGTCGAAGACGCCGAGGTTGGTGATCACGCGTTGCACCACGGCACGCCCGGTGAGCGGGAGCGTGCAGGAGGTCATCAGCTTGGCGCCCCCGTCGCGCGTGGTGTGGTCCATCAGCACGATCACCTTCTTCGCGCCGTGGACCAGGTCCATGGCGCCGCCCATGCCCTTGACCATCTTGCCGGGCACCATCCAGTTGGCCAGGTCGCCCGTCACGGAGACCTGCATGCCACCGAGCACGGCGACGTCGAGATGCGCGCCACGGATCATCGCGAAGCTGGTGGGCGAGTCGAAGAACGATGCCCCGGCCCTGGTCGTGACGGTCTCCTTGCCGGCATTGATCAGGTCGGGGTCGAGGTCCTCCTCGAAGGGGTACGGCCCGACACCGAGGATGCCGTTCTCGGCGTGCAGCACCACCGACGAGTCGGCGGGCAGGTGGCCCGGGATCAGGGTGGGCATGCCGATGCCGAGGTTGACGTACTGTCCGTCAGAGAGCTCGCCGGCCGCCCGCGCGGCCATCTCGTCGTGGTTCCAGCCCGTGCTCACAGAGGTCTCGGTCATCTCACTTGCCTTCCGGTCGCGGCGTGGTGGTGGGCTTCTCGATCCGCTTGCGGGAAGCCTGTTCCGGCGTCAGCCCGACCACGCGGTCGACGAAGACACCCGGGACGTGGACGTCATCGGGATCGATCTCACCCGGCTCGACGACGCGTTCGGCCTCGACGATCGTGAGGCGTCCGCACATGGCCACGGCCGGGTTGAAGTTCTGTGCCGACTTGTTGAAGCGCAGGTTTCCGTGCCGGTCCGCGACGGCCGCCCGGACCAGGGCGACGTCGGCCTCGATGGACTCCTCGAGCACCATCTCGCGACCGTGGAAGGTGCGGGTCTCCTTGGGAGGTGAGGCGACCGCGATGGAGCCGTCGGGGTGGTAGCGCCACGGCAGCCCGCCCTCGGCGACCGCAGTGCCGACGCCGGTGGGCGTGAAGAAGGCCCCGATGCCGGCGCCGCCGGCACGCATGCGCTCCGCGAGGGTGCCCTGCGGGGTGAGCTCGACCTCGAGCTCGCCGGCGAGGTACTGACGGGCGAACTCCTTGTTCTCGCCGACGTAGGACGCGATCACGCGGTTGATCCGACGGGACTCGAGGAGCAGTCCGAGGCCGGCACCGTCGACGCCGCAGTTGTTCGAGACGACGCCCAGCTCGTCCGCGCCCTGCTCGAGGAGCGCCTCGATGAGGAACCACGGGATGCCGGCCAGGCCGAACCCGCCGACGGCGACCTGGCTGCCGGACCTGATGTCGGCGACGGCTTCGGCGGCCGAGCCGACCACCTTGTCGAGGGGAACGCTCATGCTGGGACTCCTTGCAGGTGCTCGATGATCGCGGGGGTCACGGTGGCCGGTTGCTCGTCGTTGGCGAGGTGGGCCGAGTCCGGCACGACCAGCAGCCGCCCGTCCTGGACCGCGTCGGCGATGCCCTCGAGGTGTGGGGGAGGCGTGGACGGGTCGTCCGCACCGGCGATCGCCAGCGTGGGTGCGGTGATGGTGGCGAGCTCGTCGCGCAGGTCCATCGTCGCGATCGCCTCGCAGCATGCGGCGTACCCCTCGGACGGCGTGCTGGCGACGACATTGCGTGCCTCGCGGACCCGCTCGTCCTCGGAGGCCAGGAAGCCGGGGGAGTACCACCGGTCGACGACGGCCTCCGCGACCGCGCCGGTGCCCTCGGCCCGCACCAGTGCGGCGCGGTCGTGCCAGTTCGACGCGGGGCCCAGGTAGGGGGAGGTGCACAGCACGACGAGGCCGGCGATGCGCTCCGGGTTGCGGGCGCCCAGGCGCATGCCGGTCATGCCGCCGAGGGAGAGCCCGACGAAGTGCACCTTGTCGAGACCGAGGTCGTCGAGCAGGCCGATCACGTCGTCGCAGAGGTCGTCGAGGTGGGCGCCGCCCTCGACCGCGGGAGACTTCCCGTGGCCGCGGGTGTCGTAGCGCACGACGGTGAAGTGCTTCGAGAGCTCGTCGACGTTGCGGTCCCACATGTGCAACGTGGAGCCGAGGGAGTTGGAGAGCACGACCGTGGGTGCGCCCTCCGGGCCGACGATGATCTCGTGGTGCAGCGTGGTTGCGTGGTTCTCAGTCATCGGACCGCCTCAAAGATCGCGGCGAGGCCTTGGCCCCCGCCTATGCACATGGTCTCCAGGCCGTACGTCGCCTCGCGGCGGCGCATCTCGCGCGCCATGGTGGCGAGGATCCGGCCGCCGGTCGCCCCGACCGGGTGTCCCAGCGAGATGCCGGAGCCGTTGACGTTGAGTCGCTCGTCGTCGGCCTTGATCCCCATCTCGACCAAGCAGCCGAGCACCTGGGCGGCGAAGGCCTCGTTGAGCTCGATCAGGTCGAGGTCGCCCAGCCGGAGGCCGGCGCGCTCGAGGGCCGCCGCCGTCGAGGGGACCGGGCCGATACCCATCACCTCGGGGCCGACGCCGGCGACCGCCCAGGAGCGGAGGGTCAGGAAGGCGTCGAGCCCGCGGCGTTCGGCCTCCTCGCGGGTGGTGACGATGCACATGGCAGCGCCGTCGTTCTGGCCGCTGGCGTTGCCGGCGGTGACGGTGGCCCCGGCATCGACCGCGCCGCGGATCGGGCGCAGCCCGGCCAGCTTCTCGAGGCTGGTGTCGGGGCGCGGGTGCTCGTCGACGTCGACGATGGTGTCGGGCCGGCCGCGCTTGCCGGGGACGGTCACGGGGACGATCTCGTCCGCGAAGCGGCCGGCGTCCTGGGCGGCCTTCCAGTTCTGCTGGGACCGGAACGCCAGCTCGTCCTGGGCCTCGCGGGTGATGCCGTGGTCGCGACGGACGTTCTCGGCGGTCTCGATCATGCCGCCGGGCACCGGGTGCAGCTTGCCGCCGGCCGTGACCCGTCCACGGGCCAGGCGGCTCATCATCTCGACCCCGTCGCCCTTGATGCCCTGGCGCAGTCCGAGCGCGTAGTGCTCGGCCCGGGACATCGACTCGGCGCCGCCGGCCACGACGACCTTGGCCGCGCCGGTGGTGACCTGGGCGGCGGCGAAGAGCACCGCCTGCAGACCAGAGCCGCAGCGCCGGTCGATCTGCAGCCCGGGGACCCCGGTGCCGAGGCCGGCATCGAGCGCGGCGATGCGGCCCAGCGCGGGGGCCTCACCGTTGGGGTAGCACTGGCCGAGGATGACGTCGTCGACGTCACCCTCGCCGAGTCCGGTGCGTCGGACGAGCTCGGTCAGGACCGTGGTGGCGAGCTCGGTGACCTCCACGTCCGAGAAGGCGCCACCGAAGGCGCCCACGGGCGTGCGTACCGGCTCGCAGATGACGATGTCGCTTGCGTTGTTCGCGGCGTTGGCTGGGGGCATGTCTCCAATCTAGGAAGTTGACGCCGAGACTTCCATAGGTTGAAGATATCCATTCCACGATCACTCATATGGTGGGGATATGGAACTACGTCATCTGCGCTACTTCCTGGCAGTCGCGGAGGAGCTGCACTTCGGCCGGGCTGCCGAGCGCCTGCACATGGCCCAGCCACCGTTGTCGCAGCAGATCCGCCAGCTGGAGGCGGAGCTGGGCGTTGCCCTGTTCACCCGTACGACGCGTCAGGTCGCGCTCACCCCTGCTGGTGCTCGCTACCTCGAGCGGACCCGCGCCGTGCTCGCCGCCGTCGACCAGGCGGGGGTCGAGGCCGGTCGGGTGGCCGCCGGGGAGGTGGGCCGGGTCTCGATCGGCTTCATCGGCTCGGCGACGTACTCCCTGCTCCCGAAGCTGGCCCGCCACCTGCGCGCGACCCTGCCCGACGTCGAGTGCGAGGTGAAGGGCGAGATGCTGACGCCCGAGCAGGTCCACGCGCTGCGTGACGGGACGATCGACGTTGCGCTGATGCGGACGCCGGTGCCGCACCAGGACCTGGTGGTGGAGGTGGTGCGACGCGAGCCGCTCGTCGTGGCGCTCTCCTCGCAGCACCCGCTGGCCGAGGCCGAGGTGGTCAGCGTGGGCGACCTGCGTGACGAGCCGTTCGTCACCTACCCGTCCGAGCACCGGTCCGTCCTGCACGACACGGTGCTCGCCGCCTGCCAGCGAGCGGGGTTCAGCCCGCACACGGCCGTGCAGGCCGCCGAGACCTCGACCCTGGTGGTCTTCGTGGCGGCCGGGCTCGGTGTGGCGATGGTGCCGGAGTCGGTTGGTGCGTTGCAGCTGGCCGGCGTGACGTTCCGGCCGCTGGCGGAGAAGACGTCGGTCGAGCTCGCCATCGGCTGGCATCCCGAGCGCCGCACGCCGGCGGTCGACCGGGTGCTCGAGCAGCTGCGGATCTCGCTGGCCGACCCCGACGCCTGAGCAGCCGGCTCAGGTGAACGTGTTGCGTGCGCTGAGTGCCAGCACGCGCGGCCGGTCGCCGAGGACGGCCAAGTCGTGGCCGATGTCGAGCGCGACCTCGCGCAGGAGGGGCAGGACCTCCTCCTGCACCTCCTCCGGCGTGCTCCGGGCGCGAGACGTCGAGTAGGCGATCGCCGCGATCACGGACCCCTTGGCGTCCCGGACCGGCACGGCGGCGGAGAGGAAGCCCTCCTCCAGCTCCCCGTCGACGATGGCGAACCCTTCGGTGCGCACCTGGTGGAGCGTGTCCCGGAAGACGATCGGGTCCGTGATCGTGCGGCTGGTGAGCGCCGGCAGGCCGCCCTCGTTGATGACGCGGTCGACCACGTCGCTGCCGGCCCACGCGGTGAGCACGCGACCCATGGACGTGGCGTGGGCCGGCAGCCGGGTGCCGATGTCGACGTTGAGGCTGAGCACTCGACGGGCGTGCACGCGCGCGACGTAGATGACGTCGACCCCGTCGAGCTGGGCGAGGGAGGCGGACTCGCCGGTGCGCTCGGCCACGCGGAGCAGGTGCGGCTGGGTGACCTCGATGATGCTGTTGGTGGCGGCGAAGTGCTGCCCGATCGTCAGCACGCGCGGGGAGAGTCGCCAGCGTTGTCCCTCCGCCCGGACATAGCCGAGGTTCTGCAGCGTGAGCAGGATGCGGCGTACGGCGGGGCGCGACAGCCCGGTGCGCTCGGCCACCTCGGACGCCGTGGGGGAGGGCGACTCCTCGTCGAAGGTGAGCAGCACGGCGAAGCCGCGCTCGATGCTCTGGATGTGGTCACGGTCGCTGCCGGCGATGGGCGGCTGACTCATCTGCGGAACCTCCGAATTCCTGTCGAACGGGTATCAAAACAGGTGATTCCACCCGTTGACGCCGTCTGTGAGCTGCACCACTGTGGTGATGAACGCAAAGCGTGCAGACCGTACGCAAAGCGTACACCGGAGGTGGACGAGATGGATACCCGACAGCTGCGGGACGCGTTCGGTCGGTTCGCGACCGGCGTCACCGTGGTGACCTGCCGCAACGAGGAGGAGGAGCCGCACGGTGCCACGGTCAACGCCTTCACCGCCGTGTCGCTCGATCCGCCACTGGCCCAGGTGACCCTGGGACGCAACTCGAAGGCCTGCCAGTTCCTGGACGGTCGACCGTTCGCGATCAACATCCTGGCTGCGGACCAGGTCGACGTCGCCTGGCACTTCGCCGGCCGCCCTGCCGATCAGGCGCCTGCCTGGGTGGACGGGCCGACGGCGCCGGTCCTCGAAGGAACCGCCACGACGATCTCGTGCCGGGCCTGGCGCACCTACGACGGCGGTGACCACCTCATCGTCATCGGCGAGGTCGAGGCCATCGAGACCACCGATCGGGACCCGCTGCTGTTCCACGGCGGCCAGTTCCGCTACCTCAGCGCCGAGCACGATGCCGCTCCCGGCATCCACTGGGGCGGCTCGATCGACTGCCCCACCAGCGGCTGGTTCGACGCCGACAGCTTCCGCCCCCTGGTCGAGTCCACCCACGCCTGACCCGCCGCGACCGACAACCCCCACCAGACCCCGCACAAGGAGAAGCAGATGACCACCACGACGGACACCACCGACACGACCGAGACGTTCGAGGCTCCGGAGGCTCCCACTGCCACCCAGCCGATGAACGGCCAGGACTACATCGACTCGCTCAAGGACGACCGCGAGATCTGGATCTACGGCGAGCGGGTCAAGGACGTGACCGAGCACCCGGCCTTCCGCAACCCGATCCGGATGACCGCCCGGCTCTACGACTCACTGCACGACGAGCAGCTCAAGAAGGACGTCTGGGTGCCGACCGACACCGGCAACGGCGGCTGGACCCACCCCTTCTTCAAGACCCCGAAGACCTCCGAGGACCTGCAGGCCGACCGCAAGGCGATCGAGACCTGGGCCCGCAAGACCTGGGGCTGGATGGGTCGTTCCCCCGACTACAAGGGCAGCTTCCTCGGCACGCTGGGCGGGAACACGGAGTTCTACTCGCCCTACCAGGAGAACGCGAAGCGTTGGTACAAGGAGAGCCAGGAGAAGGTCCTCTACTGGAACCACGCGATCATCAACCCGCCGGTCGACCGCAACCTGCCGCCGGACGAGGTGGGCGACGTGTTCATGAAGGTCGAGAAGGAGACCGACGCCGGCGTCATCGTCTCCGGTGCGAAGGTCGTGGCCACCGGCTCGGCGATCACCAACTACAACTTCATCGCGCACTACGGCCTCCCGATCCGCAAGAAGGAGTACGCGCTGGTCTGCACCGTCCCGATGGACGCGCCCGGTGTGAAGCTCATCTGCCGACCGTCGTACGGCATGCAGGCCGACACCCTGGGCAGCCCCTTCGACTACCCCCTGTCGAGCCGGATGGACGAGAACGACACCATCTTCGTCTTCGACAAGGTGCTGGTGCCCTGGGAGAACATCTTCGTCTACGGCGACGTCGACAAGATCAACGGCTTCGCCATGCAGACCGGCTTCTTCCACCGCTTCACCTTCCACGGCTGCATCCGACTGGCCACCAAGCTGGAGTTCATCGCCGGACTGCTGCTCAAGGCACTCGAGGCCACCGGCACCAAGGACTTCCGCGGCGTGCAGACCCGCGTCGGTGAGGTCATCGGCTACCGCAACACCTTCCGTGCGCTGGCCGACGCGATGGCTGCCAACCCTGACCAGGGCCCCGGTGGCATGGCCCTGCCCAAGCTCGACTACGGCATGGTCTACCGCCAGCTGATGATCGAGATGTACCCCCGGGTCAAGGAGATCATCCAGCAGGACGTCGCCTCGGGCCTGATCTACCTCAACTCCAACGCGGTGGACTTCAAGACTCCCGAGGTCCGGCCCTACCTCGACAAGTACGTCCGCGGCTCCAACGGCTACGACGCCGTCGACCGCACCAAGGTGATGAAGGCCCTGTGGGACTCCGTCGGCACCGAGTTCGGCGGTCGCCACGAGCTCTACGAGCGCAACTACTCCGGCAACCACGAGAACGTGAAGGCCGAGATCCTCTTCGCCGCCGAGGCCCAGGGCGAGAGCGCGAGGATGACCGACTTCGCCGACTCGTTCCTCGGCGAGTACGACCTCGACGGCTGGACGGTCCCCGACCTGGTCAACCCCACCGACGTCAGCAAGATCATCAACCGGTGACTCGGCGCCACCAGTCAAGACAGGAGCACAGGAGATGACTGCAGTTCAGGACTCACCCACTGCCAGGGGTGCCGGCGCCAACGCCAGCGCGAACTTCAAGGCCGCATCGACGGCCTCGGCTGCCGACCTGGCCGACACCCCGCCGGAGCGGGTCGCCGCGATCGTCACCGCCGTCCTCAAGGGCGTGCACGAGGCGATCAAGGAGTACGACGTCAACTACGCAGAGTTCAATGCTGCGAAGGCCTGGCTCATGGAGGTCGGCGAAGGTGGCGAGTGGCCGTTGTTCATGGACGTGTTCGTCGAGCACGCCGTGGAGGAGCAGGTCGCCAGCTCGCAGAAGGGCACCAAGGGATCCATCCTCGGGCCCTACTACCAGCCCGACCAGGTCAAGCTGGGCGCGACGTGCAAGCTGCCGCGGCGAGACGACGAGGTCGGCACCCCGCTGGTCCTCGAGGGCCAGGTCCGTGACATCGACGGCACCCCGTTGGCCGGCTCCGAGGTGGACATCTGGCACGCGGACTCCGACGGCTACTACTCAGGCTTCGCCCCGCACGTGCCGGACGGCAACCTCCGCGGCGTCGTGGTGACCGACGAGGAGGGCCGGTTCGCCATCGACACGATCCAGCCCGCGCCCTACATGATCCCGCACGACGGGCCGACCGGGCAGCTGATCGAGGCCTCCGGGTGGCACCCGTGGCGTCCCGCGCACCTGCACATCCAGGTGCGCGCCGAGGGGCACCGCACCGTCACCACGCAGCTCTACTTCGCCGGTGGCGAGTACCTCGACTCCGACGTCGCCGAGGCGACCAAGCCCGAGCTGGTCCTCGACCCGCAGGACGACGGCACCGGCGTGCGCCGCTCGACCTACGACTTCGAGCTCGAGCGCGGCTGACCCCAGCATCCGCGGGGCCGTGCGCCCACCCCACTGACCACGGCCCCGCGGACTCCAACCCCCCAGGAAGGTGAGCACCATGCAGACGCAGACGTGGCACGACTGGCCCACCCGGCCCGAGACCGACCCCCACGGCTCGGTGGTGACGATGGGTGTCTTCGACGGCTTCCACCGCGGTCACCAGGCGCTCGTCAGGCGTGCCGTCGAGACCGGGGCGCGGCTGCGCCTGCCCGCCATCCTGGTCACCTTCGACCCGCATCCCCTGCTGGTGACCTGCCCCGAGCGAGCGCCGCGCGCACTGCTCAGCGTCGACGACCGGGTCCAGCTGGCTCTCGCCCAGGGCGTCGACGGTGTCGTGGTCCTGCCCTTCACCCGGGCCACCGCGGCCACTCCCGCCGAGTCCTTCGTCGCCGACGGGTTGGTCGCGCGGCTGGGGATCCGCACGTTGGTGGTCGGCAGCAACTTCCGGTGCGGCCGCGGCGGTGCCGGCGACGTCGACTACCTGCGCGCCGCCGGCGCCTGGCACGGCTTCAGCGTCGACGCCCTCGACCTGGTGCGGGTGGGCGAGCACACCTGTTCCTCCACGGAAGTACGTCGACTGCTCGCCGCCGGCGACGTGGAAACCGCCGGTCGGCTGCTCGGTCGTCACGACTCCCGTCTCCTGAGTGCCACCGCCTGAGTCATGCTGGGTTCCGTGAACACGCGCCGTGCCTTCTCCACCGACGACCCCGACGTCAATCCCTACCGGCTGCTGACTGCCCTGGTCGTGCCGCGGCCGATCGCCTGGGTCTCGAGCCTCGGGGCGGACGGTGTGGCCAACCTGGCGCCGCACTCGTTCTTCACCGTGGCCAGCAACCGGCCGCCGGTCGTCCAGTTCACCTCGGTCGGCGCCAAGGACACGTTGCGCAACGTGCGGGCCACGGGGGAGTTCGTGGTCAACCTGGCCAGCGAGCCGCAGATGGATGCGGTCAACCAGTCCAGCGCTCCCTACGGTGCCGACGTCGACGAGGCCGCCGCGCTGGGCATCGCGATGGAGCCCAGCGACCGAGTGGCACCGCCCAGGGTCGCGGGTGCGCCGGCCGCGATCGAGTGCGTCCTCCACTCCACCGTCGAGGTGGGCTCCTGCACGCTCGTGCTGGGCAGGGTGGTGTCGTTCTCGATCAGCGAGGACGCCCTGGTCGACGGCGTGCCCACGATGGCCGCGTTGCGTCCGCTCTCGCGCCTCGGGGGCTCCGAGTGGGGGTTGCCACCCGAGGTCGTCTCCCTGGAACGTCCCCTCGAGCCGCCGTCGGGGTGAGCCACGTCTCGCGCGTAGGGTGACCGCCGTGCTGAACGGGATGTTGTGGCTCCTCGGGTGCCAGCTGGTCGGTGAGGTCCTGGCCGAAGGCCTGCATCTTCCGCTGCCGGGGCCGGTGATCGGGATGGTGCTGCTGTTCATCGTGCTCCAGGTCCGGCGCCCGTACGCGGACTCCGGGCTGCTGCAGACCTCGGACAGGCTGCTGCGCCACCTGCAGCTGCTGTTCGTCCCACCCGGTGTCGGCATCGTGGTCTACCTGGGTGCCGTCCGCGACGAGGCCCTCCCCATCGCCGGTGCGCTGGTGATCTCCTGGCTGGCGGGTCTGGCCACGGTCGCGGGACTCGTCGTGCTCCTCAGCCGACGCAGCTCCGAGCCGGGGACGACGTCGTGAGCGAGCTCCTCGACCACGTGCGCAGCACGCCGCTGCTGGGCGTCTTCGTGACGGTCGCGGCCTACAAGGTCGGCCTCGAGGTGAAGCGGATCAGCCGCAACCACCCGCTCGCGCAGCCGGTGCTCGTGGCGATCATCGTCGTCGGCCTGGTCATGTGGGCTCTCGACGTCTCCTACGACCAGTACCTGGCCGGAGGATCGATCATCGCGTTCCTGCTCGGCCCCGCCACGGTGGCCCTGGCCGTGCCGCTGCACCATCAGGCCCACCACCTCAAGGAGCTGGCGCTGCCGATGCTGGTGGCCATCCCGGTGGGGGCCCTGGTCTCCATCGGGGGTGGTGTCCTGCTGGCGCGGGCCCTGGGTGGCGGTCGCGAGCTGGAGCTGACCATCGCCGCCAAGTCCGCCACCACGCCGATCGCCATCTCCGTGACCGAGCACGTGGGCGGGAACGCCTCCCTGGTCGCCGTCTTCACCGTGGTCGCCGGGATGATGGGCGCCGTGCTCGGACCGACCCTGCTCAACCTGCTCCGGGTGCGCGATCCACGGGCGCGCGGCCTGGCGATCGGTTCGGTCTCGCACGGCATCGGCACCTCCAGGGCGTTGCACGAGGACCCGGTCGAGGGAGCCTTCTCCGGGCTCTCGATGGGACTCACCGCCTTGGCCACCAGCATCCTGGTGCCCGTCGTCATCCACCTGCTGGGATGAGCGCCCTCCGCACGAACCGGACCCGGCGGTAACTTGTGGTCATGACACGCGTGCACTCCTTCAGCGACGACGCCCTCGGTGACCTCGACACGGTCGGACTGGTCGAGGAGATCCAGGCAGGGCGGGTCTCGGTGCCCGAGGTGGTCGAGGCGGCGATCGGCCGGATCGGGCAGGTCGAGCCGGAGCTGAACGGCCTGGCGTACGCCGCCTTCGACCGGGCGCGAGTGGAGGCTCGGGACCCGCGCGGCGGGTTCTTCTGCGGCGTGCCGACCCTGGTCAAGGACAACTGCGACGTCGCCGGGATGCCCACCATGCACGGGGCCGATGCGTTCCTCGGCACCGAGAAGAAGGCCGACGGCGACTTCGCGAAGATGTACCTGGCCACCGGGATGATCCCGCTCGGCAAGTCGCAGCTCTCGGAGTGGGGCTTCAGTGCCTCCGCGGAGCACCCACGCCTCGGCCCGGTCCGCAACCCGTGGGACCCGGCGTACACCGCCGGGGCGTCGTCGGCGGGAGCCGCGGCCCTGGTGGCGGCCGGCGCCCTGCCCATCGCCCACGCGAACGACGGCGGGGGCTCCATCCGGATACCGGCGGCGGTCAACGGCCTGGTCGGGCTCAAGCCCACGCGCAACCGGATCGCCCAGGACAAGATGATGCGCGACATGCCGGTCCGGATCGTCGCCGACGGCGTGGTCACCCGGTCCGTGCGGGACACCGCCGCGTTCCTCCGCGAGTCGGAGAAGGTCTTCCGCAACCTCAAGCTCGCCCCGGTCGGCGACATCACCCGTCCGGGGCGCAAGCGCCTGAGGATCGCGGTCACCACCGACTCCGTCGGACGGAGTGCGGACCCCGAGACCACCGAGCTCACCCACAAGACCGCCGCCCTGCTCGAGGAGCTCGGTCACCGCGTCGAGATGATCGAGCCACCGGTGCCTGACCGCTTCGCCGACGACTTCCTGCTCTACTGGGCGTTGCTGAGCGGCTTCATCGTGCGCACCGGACGGCTGACCCACGGCAGGACCTGGGACCCGTCCAGGCTCGACAACCTGACCCGCGGGCTGGCCCGGCACAGCGCGCGCAACCTGCACCGGTTGCCGTTGGCCACCGCTCGGCTGGCGGCCTCGAAGCACATCTCGGCCCGGTTCTTCCGCCAGTACGACGTCACCCTCACCCCGACCGTGGCGCACGGGACGCCGCAGGTCGGCCACCTCGACCCCACCAACGACTACGACCAGATCATCGAGCGGTTGCTGGACTGGGTGGCCTTCACCCCGCTGCAGAACGCCACGGGTGACCCGGCGATCTCCCTGCCCCTGGCCACCACCGCCCGGGGCCTCCCGCAGGGGATGATGCTCGGTGCCGGAGCGGGCCAGGAAGCGACCCTGCTCGAGCTCGCCTTCGAGCTGGAGGAAGCCCGTCCCTTCGCTCGGATCCAGGGCTCGAATTCGCTGTGATGCAGGCCTCTGCCACTCGATTTCATGTTCTCCGGGACGTCTGTGTATTCTTCACTGTCGTTGCGCCCCTTTAGCTCAGTCGGCAGAGCGTCTCCATGGTAAGGAGAAGGTCTACGGTTCGATTCCGTAAAGGGGCTCTGGGTTGGGAGCCCGCCAGTCGCGAGACTGGTGGGTACCCCCGTCCCGAGGCGGGGTAGCTCAGCTGGTTAGAGCGCACGACTCATAATCGTGAGGTCGCGGGATCGAGTCCCGCCCCCGCTACCACCGATCGACGCACCAACCATCAAGAAGGACTAATCGTGGCCAGCAAGAGCTCTGACGTTCGCCCGAAGATCACGCTTGCGTGCGTCGACTGCAAAGAACGCAACTACATCACCAAGAAGAACCGTCGCAACGACCCCGATCGTCTCGACCTGAAGAAGTTCTGCCCGCGTTGCCGCACCCACACGGTGCACCGCGAGACCCGCTGAGCTCCACCTGCAACGTCCGTCGAGGACGGCCCCCGAGTCATCGGGAGCCGTCCTCGACGCCATTTGCGGGGTGCGGTGGCGACATGCCATAGGTTGGCCCCATGCCGATCGACCAGTCCTTGGTGGGCCGTGAGTTCCCGCCGTCCAGCCCCCACGAGGTGACCGCGGGCAAGCTCCGCGAGTTCGCCGCAGCCACAGGTGCGACGTACGACGCCGAGGTGGCGCCGCCGACGTTCCCGATCACCGTCGCGTTCGCCGCGATGAACGACTTCCTGGCCGACGTGGAGGTCGACCTGTTCCGCATCGTCCACGGGGAGCAGCGCTTCGCCTACCAGCGTCCGGTGCGGGTGGGTGACGTCCTCACGGCCACGCTCACGGTGGAGACGCTGCGCCAGATCGGTGGCAACGACATCATCGGCACGACCAGCGTGGTCACCGACGCCGACGGAGCCCTGGTCTGCACGACCAAGGCCACGCTGATCCACCGCGGGGAGGAATCATGAGCGACTACCCGACCCGGGAGTTCCGGGTGACGCGCGCCGACCTGATCCGCTACGCCGGTGCCAGCGGTGACTTCAACCCGATCCACTGGAGCGACCGGGTGGCCACTGCGGTCGGGCTGCCGGGCGTGATCGCCCACGGCATGTTCACCATGGCGCTGGCCGCGCGCGCCGTCGAGGAGTGGGCCGGCGGGCCGGGCCGGGTCGTCGAGTTCGGCTGCAAGTTCACCAAGCCCGTGGTGGTGCCCGACGACGACGAGGGCGTGGTGATCACCGTGGCGGGCAAGGCCACCGGTGAGTCCGACGGGCTGACCTCGATCGCGCTCACCGTCACCTGTGGTGACGAGAAGGTGCTCGGTGCGCCGAAGGCGGTCGTTCGTGGCTGAACGCCTGGCGGACCTGACCACCCTGCGGCTGGGCGGTCCGGCCGGGGCCTTCGTGGAGGCCACCACCGAGGACGAGCTGGTCGCGGCTGTCCGCGACGCCGACGCCCGCGGTGAGTCCGTGCTGCTGGTCAGCGGCGGGAGCAACCTGGTGGTCGCCGACGACGGGTTCCACGGCACCGTGGTCAAGGTGGCCACCACCGGCATCTCGGCCGACCACGAGTCCTGCGACGACCCGGCCTGCGGTGGCGTGCTGGTCACCGTCGCCGCCGGTGAGAACTGGGACGACTTCGTCGTCCACGCCGTCGAGAACCGCTGGGTCGGGGTCGAGGCGCTCTCCGGCATCCCCGGGGCGGTCGGCTCCACCCCGATCCAGAATGTCGGCGCCTATGGCCAGGAGGTCGCCGAGACCATCGCGTCCGTCCGGGTCTGGGACCGCAAGCTGCACGGCGTACGCACCTTCGCCAACGCCGACTGCTCGTTCGGCTACCGGCACAGCCGCTTCAAGGCCGACCCGGGCCGGCACGTGGTGCTCGAGGTGACCTTCCAGCTGCGCTGTGGCGACCTGGGTGCCCCGATCAAGTACGCCGAGCTGGCCCGCACCCTGGGCGTCGAGCCGGGGGAGCGCGCGCCCCTTGCCGACGTACGCCGAACGGTGCTGGGGCTGCGTGCCGGAAAGGGCATGGTGCTCGACCCGCAGGACCACGACACGTGGAGCGCGGGCTCCTTCTTCACCAACCCGTTCCTGCCCCCCGAGCAGGCGGCGGCCCTGCCGGAGGCGGCGCCACGGTGGCCGCAGCCCGACGGACGGGTCAAGACCAGTGCGGCCTGGCTGATCGAGCACGCCGGCTTCGCCAAGGGCCACGGCAACGACCGGGTCAGCCTCTCCACCAAGCACACGTTGGCGCTCACCAACCGGGGCGGGGCGAGCACCTCCGACCTGTTGGCCCTGGCGATGGAGGTGCGCGACGGGGTCGAGCTGGCCTTCGGGGTCAGACTGGTCAACGAGCCGGTGCTCGTCGGGTGTTCCTTGTGAGGGCTCAGGCGGCGTAGTCGATGGAGGGTCCGCGGTAGAGCTCGATGGTGAGCCGACGTCGTCTCGCTGCGATCTGTTCACTGAATTGGGCTGCGACCGGACTGAGGTGGGCGGGTGGTCGAGCGGGCTCGGGCAGGGGCGGTGCGGTCGAGGTGTAGTGATGCCCGGTGGGGGTGGTGGTGGTGACCCGGTGTCGTTGATCGGGTGGGTGTTGGCCGGTGGCTGACCAGCCGGGTGCTTGTTTGGCGTAGTTGCAGGCTTCGCAGAGGCCTTGGAGGTTTTCTTCGGTGGTCTGGCCGCCGTTGATGACGCCGTGGGCGTGGTCGATGTGGCGGATGGGGGCGTCGCACCAGAGGTTGCGGCAGGTGTTGCCGTCGCGCAGTCGAAGGAGCCTGGCGAGGCCGTGGGGGACGGTGCGGGCCTTGGCGTCCATCTTGACGAGGCCGCCGTGGGTTCCGGCGTAGATCTTGCGGAGCCAGGTGGTGATGCCTGCGTCGAGGCTGTTGGCGATCAGGTGGCGGGCGAGGTCGGCGGGGATGGTGCCGTGCCCGGCCAGGTGGGCGGCGTTGTTGTCGGTGCCGAGCAAACTCGTGTCGGAGACGACGAGGTTCACTGCGACGGGTACGTCGGAGGCGGCAGCCTGGCCGGTGAGGCGCTGGACGAAGGTGTCGGCCATGATCTGGCCACGGGAGCGCTCGTCGCCGGAGTTGATGAGTGTGTCGGCGGCCTTGGTGAGGGCCGCGATGACGGCAACGCCTTGGCCTACGGGTAGGAGGCCGGTGACGTAGGCCATGGTGTCGGGCGCGGGGCGGATCGAGACGCGGCGGTCCTTTTCGGCCTTGGCTCGGGCCCGGGCGACGGAGGCGGGGTCGAGTTCGCCGGCGCGTGTGCGGGCTCGGTTGCCGATCTGTTTGTCGCTCATCTTCATCAGCGCTTCGGGATCGGCGGCGATCTCTTCGTCGATCTGTTGGCGGGCGTCGAGTTCGACGCAGGCCGTTTCCTTGACGAGCAGCGTGACGCCGTACTCGCTGATGGCGCCGGTCCGGAAGGCGGCGTGGGCGTGGGGCATCTCCTTGCGGAGGACGGTGGCCAGGGAGAGGTGCTTCTTGGCACGGGCCGGGGTCTCCATGCGGGCGAGGCCGAGTTGGGTGTCGATGCCGCGACCCTGTCTGCGCTTGCCGATGCCTTGGGCTTCGGCCTTCGCGCGCATGGAGGTGTCGAAGTCGACAGCAAGGTCTGCCTGGACGGAACCGATGATGCGCTTGAGCTTCTCGAGCTCGGCGATCAGGTCGATGCGCTCAGAATCTTCGTCTGTGGCCCTGATGCTGGCGATCAGGGCCACAGTCCATGCGGCCACTGTCGACGCATCCACGGGCACCACAGCGCCCGGAGCGGCCTGCTCCGGGTTCGAGGTCATGGATGAATCGAACATGTGTTCGATTCTAGCCTTGCCCAATGGGTGATGCAATGCCCGAGATGAATCTGTGGAAAGAGATTTCGACTGGTGCGGTGCTGTGGTCGCCGATCCGTGCGGGCTCGGTGGAGGGAGGATGGCTCGCATGACCTCCGAGCCGACCCCGACCGAAACCGCCCGCCTTGTCCTACGTCCTGTCGTGGCGGACGACGGCCCCGTGCTGGCGGGTCTGTACTCCGACCCGCACGTGGCGCGGTTCATCGGCGGGGACAGCCTTGACCAAGCTGCCGCGCAGGGGCAGGCCGAGCGATTTGCATCGGTGTGGAGCGCCCGCGGCTACGGCCAGAGCGTCCTGCAGGACCAGCATTCGGCTCGCCGAGCGTTTGGGGTTCCGACTGGATCGTCATGACGAAACCCCGTGGAATCGTGTGGTGGTCTATCGCCGCGAGTGCTGATCGATCTTGCCCATGGCACCGCCCGCGGCCCGAGGGTCGCAGGTCACGGCGCGTAGAGCACGATCGCGAGCGCCCCGACCCCGATCAGCACGATCAGGGTCAGCAGGATGGTCGTCACCATGCCTATGATCCGGCCGGCGTTGGCCAGCTCGCGGCCGCTCCACCGGCCCGGTTCGGCGTCGATCTCGCGCACCGTGTTGCGACCGACCACCCACGCGAAGGGTGCGGCCAGGATCGGCAGGTAGCAGGTGAAGCCGCCGACCAGCGAGAAGATGCCCAGGCCCATCGCGGTCATCGCCGACGGGTGCTGCGCCGGCGGCACGTGCATCGGCGGGTAACCGGTCGGCGGGTACTCCGGCCGGGCGCCGTAGGGCGGCTGACCGGCGTAGGGCGGCTGGCCGGCGTACGGCGGCTGCGGTTGGTTGCCGGCGTCGGCCGGGCGGCCCCAACCGGGGTCGGTCGGGTGCCCCCAGGCCCGGGTGGGATCTTCGGGCGACGGGTCGGACGGGGTGCTCATGTCTCCATCGTGTCAGGCGACTGGCGCTCCCAGACATCGATGTCGGCACGGGCCCGGTCGAGGATGTCGGAGGGGGCCCGGGATGCGCGGAACGACATGCGGGCGAGCTCGGCGAGCTGCCCGTCGGTGAGTTCGTGAGCGGCTCGCATGGTGGCGTACTGACCCTCCAGCTGTGAGCCGAAGAGCAACGGGTCGTCGGCGCCGAGGGCGATGGTCGCGCCGGCTTCCATCAGCTGCGGCAGGGGCACCGAGGTCAGGTCCGAGTAGACGCCGAGCGCGACGTTCGACACGGGGCACATCTCCAGCGCCACGCCCTGCTCGACGACGCGCTCCAGCAGCGCCGGGTCCTCACCAACGCGGACCCCGTGTCCGAGCCGGTCGGCGTGGAGCGAGTCGAGGCAGCGGCGGATGTTGTCGGGGCCCAGGAGCTCGCCGCCGTGGGGGACCGCGATCAGGCCCGCGCGCTCGGCGATCGCGAAGGCGCGGGCGAAGTCGTCGGTGTTGCCCCGACGCTCGTCGTTGGACAGCCCGAAGCCGGTCACCCCGCGACCCGCGTACTGCGCCGCGAGACGGGCCAGGATCCGGGCGTCGAGCGGATGACGGGTGCGGTTGGCCGCGATGACCAGCGAGATGCCCAGCCCGGTGCGCCGGCTCGCGTCGGCCACGCAGTCGAGGACGAGGTCGGTGAACGCGGTGATGCCCCCGAACTTCGCGGCGTACCCGCTGGGGTCGACCTGGATCTCCAGCCAGCGCCCGCCGTCGCGGACGTCGTCCTCCGCGGCCTCCAGCACCAGTCGGTGTACGTCGTCCTCGGTGCGCAGCACCGAGCGGGCCACGTCGTAGAGCCGTTGGAAGCGGAACCAGCCCTTCTCGTCGGCGGCCGAGAGCTGCGGCGGCCAGTCCGACACGAGTGACTCGGGCAGCACGATGCCGTCGCGATCGGCCAGCTCGAGCAGCGTGGAGTGCCGCATGGAGCCGGTGAAGTGCAGGTGCAGGTGCGCCTTCGGGAGGGTGGACAGAGCTCTCCGCATGGCGGTCACTGTGTCAGATCCGTGGCGGTGCCGTGGTGAACCTCCCGGCCGGGATCACCACTTCCCGGCCGGGACTCCGGCCGGGAAGTCCCCTCTCACCGGGTGCCCGTTGAGAGGAACGGCCGCAGGAGGGGCGTGGGCTCAGCTCAACGACTCGGCGGCGGCGAGCAGGACACAGGTGGCGACGGCCTCCATCGCCTCGGTGACCGCATCCAGCTCGGGATACGTCGGGGCCAGACGGATGTTGCGGTCGCGGGGGTCATCGCCCTTCGGGAAGGAGGACCCGGCCGGCGTCAGCGCGATGCCCGCTTCCTTGGCCAGGGTGACCACCCGTGCCGCGGTGCCGTCGAGCACGTCGAGGCTGACGAAGTAGCCGCCGGTCGGGCGGGTCCACGTGGCCACGTCGAGGCCACCGAGGCGCTCGCTGAGCACCTTCTCCACGGCGGCGAACTTCGGGGCGATGATCTCTCGGTGACGGGCCATGTGGTCGCGCACACCCTGTGCGGAGCCGAAGAACTGGGCGTGGCGCAGCTGGTTCAGCTTGTCGGGGCCGATGGCGCCCTTGCCGAGGTGGGTGGTGTACCAGGCCACGGTCTCCACGGAGCCGGCCAGGAACGCGACGCCGGCTCCGGCGTAGGTGATCTTGGAGGTCGAGGCGAACATGATCGGCCGGTGCGGGTGGCCCGAGGCCGCCGCGAGCGTGAGGATGTCGGCGCTCTTGGCCTCCTCCTCGGTGAGGTGGTGGAACGCGTAGGCGTTGTCCCAGAAGATCTTGAAGTCGGCGGCCGCCGTCGGCATCGCGGCCAGGCGGGCAGCGACGTCCTGGGTGACGACGGAGCCGGTGGGGTTGGCATAGGTGGGCACCAGCCACATGCCCTTGATGCTCGCGTCGTCCAGCACCAGTGCCTCGACGGCGTCCATGTCGGGGCCGTTGTCGTTCATGGGGACGGTGACGGGCTCGATGCCGAACCAGTCGAGCAGGGTGAAGTGGCGGTCGTAGCCGGGCACGGGGCAGATGAAGCGGACCTTCTCGCCGGGCTCCCGCGGGCCCCACGGTCGCTCGCTGTCGACGCCACCCTTCAGCCACAGGTCGGTGAGCACCTCACGCATCATCACCAGGCTCGAGTTGCCGCCGGCGACGACCTGCTCGGGCTCCACCCAGAGGAGCTCGGCGAACATCTGGCGCAGCTCGGCGATGCCGGCGAGCCCGCCGTAGTTCCGGGTGTCCACGCCGGTCGAGTCCTTGACGCCGGTCGGCAACGACAGCAGGGCGTCGGAGAGGTCCAGCTGCGCCGTGGCCGGCTTCCCGCGCGTGAGGTCGAGGGCCAGGCTTCGCGACTTCAGGTCGGCGTACGCCGACTGCTGGTCCTCCAGGAAGGTGGCCAGCTGCTCGGGGGAACGCTCGGACAGAGGCTGGACGGGCTCATTGGACTCGGTCATGGCACCATGGTTTCACGTCTGGTTTGGACGTCGCGTGAGTGTTCCACGTAGACTCCACGTCTGGTCGATCGCGACATGCTGGGTCATGCCCTCTGAGGGGGCTTGGTACGGCGGTTCGAGACACCGAAGGGCACTAGCTCAACTGGCAGAGCATCGGTCTCCAAAACCGAAGGTTGGGGGTTCAAGTCCCTCGTGCCCTGCAAAGGGAAACGACAAGCACAGCAACGAAAGGTGATGACGTGGCGAACGGCGACGCGATGCGTGGTTCGAGCGATGCGCGCGAACGCACGGGTGCGGTCAAGTTCGTGCGCCAGGCCATTGCCGAGCTGCGCAAGGTGGTCTGGCCGACCCAGGAGCAGTTGATCACCTACTTCATCGTGGTGATGGTCTTCGTGGTCTTCATGATGACCTTGGTCTCGCTGCTCGACCTCGGGTTCGGAAAGCTCGTCTTCGAGATCTTCGCGAACAACACCAAGCAGTAGGCGGTTCGCGGTCCGCCCGGACCGGAGCGTGATCGCCGCAGCAGCCACATCGAACTACGAAATGACGGAGCAACACGTGTCGGAGCAGCACGACGAAGCGGCAGTCGACCAGACTGCCGACCAGGTCGACGTCCAGGACGACGCCGGAGCGACGCAGGCTGAAGCGGGTCTGGCTGAAGAAGGTCTGGCCGACGAGGGTCTGGCCGACGAGGACGTCGCCGCCGAGGAGCCCGTGGCCGACGAGGCGGGCGCCGAGGCCGACGAGAGCGCCGACGCCGCCGCAGAGGACGACGCTGCTGCCGAGGACCCGCTGGAGGAGTTCCGTCGCGCGCTGTGGGCCAAGCCCGGCGACTGGTACGTCGTCCACACCTACTCCGGCATGGAGAACCGGGTGAAGGCGAACCTCGAGAACCGCATCATCTCCCTCAACATGGAGGACTACATCCACGAGATCGTGGTCCCCATCGAAGAGGTCGCCGAGATCAAGAACGGCCAGCGCAAGCTGGTCAAGCGCACCGTCCTGCCGGGCTACGTGCTGGTCCGGATGGACCTGACCGACGAGTCCTGGTCGACCGTGCGCCACACGCCCTCGGTCACCGGGTTCGTGGGTCACAGCCACCAGCCGGTCCCGCTGTCCATGGGCGAGGTCGAGAGCATGCTGGCCCCTGCCGTGGTCGCTGCGGCCGAGGCCGAGGCCGCTGCCGCCGAGACGTCCGGAGGCGGCCAGCCCGCCGCCGGTGGTGCCGCTCCGCGCAAGCCGGTCGAGGTTGCCGACTTCGGTGTCAGCGACTCCGTGATGGTCGTGGACGGGCCGTTCGCCACGCTGCACGCCACGATCACCGAGATCAACGCTGACACGCAGCGGGTCAAGGCGCTCGTCGAGATCTTCGGTCGCGAGACCCCGGTCGAGCTGAGCTTCTCCCAGATTCAGCGAGTGTGAGAGGCGAGCTCGCTCGCAGCTCACAATCGAGCTGGGTCGAGCGAGCACGCGGCTGAGGAACGAAGTCGCGACTGCGGGTCGAGGCACCGGTGACAGCCGCAGGGCAGGAGCTGAGGCTTCGGCCCGGTCCCGACACACCGGCTCGTCCCTCGCCGGCACTCGACCAACGGGTACATCAATTTCACATCCTCAGGGCATCCGGCGCACAATGGTCCGGTTGCCCGGGCAACAGCACGTGGCAGAGGCGTACGTCGTACTCCTCGTCAGGACCACAAAACAGAAAGAGAAGAAGAATGCCCCCCAAGAAGAAGATTGCTGCACTGGTCAAGGTGCAGCTGCAGGCTGGCTCTGCGACTCCGGCTCCGCCGGTGGGTACCGCCCTGGGTCCCCACGGTGTGAACATCATGGACTTCTGCAAGGCCTACAACGCGCAGACCGAGTCGATGCGCGGCAACGTCGTTCCCGTCGAGATCACGATCTACGAGGACCGCACGTTCACCTTCATCACCAAGACCCCTCCGGCCGCTGAGCTGATCAAGAAGGCTGCCGGCGTCAAGAAGGGATCGGGTGCCCCGCACAAGGAGAAGGTCGGCAAGCTGACCAAGGACCAGGTGCGCGAGATCGCCCAGACCAAGCTCCCCGACCTGAACGCCAACGACGTCGACGCCGCGATGAAGATCGTCGAGGGCACGGCCCGGTCGATGGGCGTCGAGACCGCCTGAGGTCTCTTCCCCCAGGAAGCTCCCCTTCAGCAACTCGTGGCAGGGCCGCGCTGGCCCGGACCACACACTCTTTCGAAGAAACGAGAATCACATGCAGCGCAGCAAGACCTACCGCGCGGCCGCCGAGTCGTTCGACATCGACGCACTCCACGCCCCGCTGGCCGCCATCAAGATCGCCAAGGGCGGCAGCAAGAAGAAGTTCGACGAGACCGTCGACGTCGTCATGCGTCTCGGTGTCGACCCCCGCAAGGCCGACCAGATGGTGCGCGGCACCGTCAACCTGCCCCACGGCACCGGCAAGACCGCCAAGGTCCTCGTGTTCGCCAACGGCGACAAGGCCGAGGCCGCCCGTGAGGCCGGCGCCGACATCGTCGGTGGCGACGAGCTCATCGAGAAGGTCAACGGCGGCTGGACCGACTTCGACGCCGTGGTCGCCACCCCCGACATGATGGGCAAGGTCGGTCGTCTCGGTCGCGTGCTCGGCCCCCGCGGCCTGATGCCGAACCCGAAGACCGGCACCGTCACGCCCGACGTGGCCAAGGCCGTCACCGACATCAAGGGCGGCAAGATCGAGTTCCGCGTGGACCGTCACGCCAACCTGCACTTCATCATCGGCAAGGCCTCCTTCGACGAGGTCCAGCTCGCCGAGAACTACGCCGCTGCCCTCGAAGAGGTGCTTCGTCTCAAGCCGGCCAGCTCCAAGGGCCGCTACATCAAGAAGGTCACCCTCTCCACGACCATGGGCCCCGGCGTCCAGGTCGACCCCAACCGCACGAAGAACGTCGCGGTCGAGGGTGACGTCCAGGCCTGACCCACGCCACACCTCAGCGTGTGCCAGCCGGAAGCCGGTCCCCTCGGGGGCCGGCTTCTGTCATGTGGTGAGGCGTGGCCCACACTCTCGTCGGCCGGAGTTTCCGGTGGGGACGGCTGGGTACGGTCGGCCGTGCACACCCACCACGACGAGGAGACTCCATGTCCATCAAGCTTCCCCGCGCCGCGATCGCTGCGGCTCTCGCCTCCACCCTCCTGCTTGCCGGGTGCAATGGCGACGGTGACTCCAACGACAGCGGCGACGGTGAGAGCACCAGCCAGTCCCAGGGCGCGGAGTCCGATGGCGGTGACGACAGCGCCACCACCGACGGCGCCACCGACGGGGGGAGCGACGACGGTGACGCCGAGCTGACCGAGCTGGACAGCGACAGCTTCTACGAGACGGTGATGACCGCCCAGAAGGACGCCGGCAGCTTCAAGGGCGTCACCACCACCACGACGGGCCAGGCCACGATGACCCTGGACCTCGAGAGCGAGTACACCGACAACGGGGTGGCGGCCAAGGCGACCACGCGTCCCGACGCCCCCCAGCAGATCTCCACCATCGTGGTGGACGGCGTGATGTACATGCAGGCCGACGGGATCGGCGTCCCCGAGGGCAAGTGGCTGAAGTTCGACCCCAGCGACCCGAAGAATGCCGGGAACCCCCTGTCCCAGCTCATGGACATGTCCGACCCGGAGACCTTCTTCGGCGCCATGGACGACCCCAAGCACTTCGAGCTCATCGGCCAGGAGGACGTCGACGGGGTCGCCGCCAACCACTACAACATCACCATCAGCTCGGAGACGTACGCCGAGAACCTCGACCTTCCCGCGGAGGTGGTCAGCATGCTGCCGCCCGAGCTCACGTTCGACATGTGGATCGACGCGGAGAACCGTCCGGTCAAGGTCACCCAGGAGTACGAGATCCGGGGCCAGACGAGCCAGGTCGAGCAGACCTACTCCGACTACGGTGTCGACGTGGACATCGAGGCGCCTGCTGACGCGGACACCGTGACGCGATGAGTCCGGCGGGTGCTTGACTGAGCGCCATGTCTCGTCAGCTCTCCCGCTCCTCGGCTGCCCAGGCGGCCCTCGCTGCCGTCCTCGTCGTCGCCGTGGTGCTGCTCCTCGTCGTGAGCGGCCGTGACGACACCGAGGGCTCCGCGGGTCGGGCTGAGGGGGTCTCCGCGCAGGCGGAGGCCCCCCGGGAGCTCGCCGGTGGCTTCACCACGATCCCCGAGGACCGGTTCTTCGCCACCATCGCGAGCGCACAGGAACGATCCGGTGGCTGGCACCAGGCCGTGGCCCTCGTGGAGGACGACCAGGCGGTCGCGGTGCTGAGCCAGGACGTCTGGATGGATGGTGACCAGCGAGTCACGCGCGGCACCCTGCCGGGGGCGAACGGGCAGCTCACCGTGGTCCACACCGGCGGGGCCCTCTACCTGCGCGGCAACGATCGTCAGGAGAAGCCGTGGTGGAAGGTTCCCGACAGGCCGGCGTTCCAGGCGCTGCGTGATCTCGCCGACCAGGAGCCCTTCCTCGAGTCGTTCAGCAACCCTCGGGCGTTCGAGGTCGTGGGGGTCGAGGAGATCGACACCACCGCTCCGGACGGGCGCGACACCACGATCAGCGCGGTGCACTACACGATCGAGTTCGCGACACCGGCCGACGACGGGCAGGCCGGCACGTCGACCGAGACCACCACGATGAACTTCTGGCTCGACGACCAGGATCGTCCTGTCCAGGCCGTGACCACCTCCTCGCTCGACGGCGTCGAGACCGAGGCCACCCTGCTCTACTCCCGCTACGGCCGGGTGGCACCCATCGAGGCTCCGCCGGCCGACCAGGTGACCACGAAGGTCCCGGCCGACTACCGGGCCGGCGGGTGAGCCCCCGCACGATTTGGTGTCCGACCGTGACTCCGCCTAGAGTTCACCACTGAAACCAGAGACCGCCGGTGGTCAGCGCCCAACACTGTTGGAACGCCGACCGAAGGTTCCGCGAAGAGCGGGATGGCCTGCGCAGGTGACAGAGCAAGGATCCTCGTCGATCCGATACGCCCTGGCACTCTGCCGGGGCGTTCGTGATTTTCACGGTGTTGTGGTGGTCTCTCTGACGTAGTTCGGAAGGAGACCCATGGCGCGGCCAGACAAGGCAGCAGCTGTTGCGGAGGTCGTTGACTCGTTCAACACTGCCTCCGGTGCTGTACTGACCGATTACCGCGGTCTCACCGTGGCGCAGCTGCAGGAATTGCGGCGTGCCCTCGGCGAGAACGCCAACTACGCCGTGGTCAAGAACACGCTGGCCAAGATCGCCGCCGCTGAGGTGGGCATCGAAGGCTTCGACGACCTGCTGACCGGTCCGACCGCGATCGCCTTCATCGAAGGCGACGTCGTCGAGGCGGCCAAGGGTCTGCGTGACTTTGCCAAGGCAAACCCCGCCCTGATCATCAAGGGCGGCGTACTCGACGGCGACTTCCTCGACGCGAAGGCGGTCGCCAAGCTGGCCGACCTCGAGTCGCGCGAGGTCCTCCTGGGCAAGATGGCCGGCGCAATGCTCGCCTCGCTGTCCCAGGCCGTCTACCTGCTCAACGCCCCCATCTCGCAGGCTGCCCGGCTCGCCGGCGCCCTCGAGACCAAGGCGCAGCAGGACCCCTCGATCCTCGCAGGTGGTGCCGGTGCTCCCGCCCCGGCAGACAGCACTGCTGAGGAGGCCCCGGCCGCAACCGACGAAGCCCCGGCTTCCGAGGACGCCGAGGCTCCGGCTGCCGATGAGGCTGCCGAGTCCACCGAAGCCTGAACCCAGGCCGACGTACACCACCTGAAACCCGGCCCGCCCAGCAAACCGCTGGTGGGGCCAGTACCGAAAGGAAGCGCCCATCATGGCGAAGCTCAGCACTGACGAGCTGCTCGAAGCGTTCAAGGAAATGACCCTCATCGAGCTCTCCGAGTTCGTGAAGCAGTTCGAGGAGACCTTCGGCGTCACCGCCGCTGCCCCCGTTGCCGCTGCTGCCGCCCCCGCGGCCGGTGGCGCTGCCGGTGGCGAAGAGGCCGCCACCCAGGACGAGTTCGACGTCGTCCTCGAGGCCGCTGGTGACAAGAAGATCAACGTCATCAAGGAGGTGCGCGCCCTGACCTCCCTCGGTCTGAAGGAGGCCAAGGACCTCGTCGAGTCGGCCCCCAAGGCGATCCTCGAGGGTGTCGACAAGGACGCCGCCGACAAGGCGAAGGAAGCCCTCGAGGGCGCCGGCGCCACCGTCACGGTCAAGTGATTCCCGCACGCCACGGCGTGCTCTGAATCCTCGCGCTCGCGCGAACGACGGGCGGGCATCCCCACGCAAGGTGGGGGTGCCCGCCCGTTCGTCGTTCCCCAGCATTCCCGCAGCATTCCCGGGAGGATTCCCCGGGCGGTGCCCGCGACGTCCCCGGAGGATCCGTGCGGCTGACGTCCTCGTGTCGCCCCGGACGACGGCCACGGACTGACACAACGGGTGACTTATGACCGGCAAAGGCCGTAACTTAACCCGCAGCAGTCGCGTTGTTACTGCGAAGTCGGCGTGGGCAAGGGAGTTCGCGTTCGGTGCAACGAGCGCGAAACCAGTCAGGCGTCACGAGGGAGAAGAGGCACCATGGGCGTGGACATCAAGGTCGAAGGGCTGACCAAGACCTTCGGCAAGCAACTGATCTGGGGTGATGTCACCCTGACCATCCCCGCCGGCGAGGTGTCCGTGATGCTGGGCCCCTCCGGCACCGGCAAGTCGGTCTTCCTGAAGACCCTGATCGGCCTGCTGAAGCCCGACGAGGGCTCGGTCATCATCGAGGGCACGGACATCGCCTCCTGCTCCGAGAAGGACCTCTACGAGATCCGCAAGCTCTTCGGCGTGCTGTTCCAGGACGGTGCGATGTTCGGCTCGATGAACCTCTACGACAACGTGGCGTTCCCCCTGCGCGAGCACACCAAGAAGAACGAGACCGAGATCCGCAACATCGTCATGGAGAAGATGGACCTGGTCGGTCTGCTCGGTGCCGAGGACAAGCTGCCCGGTGAGATCTCCGGTGGTATGCGCAAGCGTGCCGGCCTGGCCCGCGCCCTCGTGCTCGACCCCGAGATCCTGCTGATCGACGAGCCCGACTCCGGCCTGGACCCGGTGCGGACCTCCTTCATCAACCAGCTCTTCATCGACCTGAACGCCCAGATCGATGCCACGTTCCTGATCGTCACCCACGACATCAACAGCACCCGGACGGTGCCGGACAACATCGGCCTGCTCTACCACAAGCACCTCGCCATGTTCGGTCCCCGCGAGATGCTGCTCAGCTCCGAGGAGCCGGTGGTCCGGCAGTTCCTGAACGCACAGACCGTGGGCCCGATCGGCATGTCCGAGGAGAAGGACGCCGACGAGCTCGAGGCCGAGCGCGACATCGAGATGCCGCCGCTGCCGCCCATCCCGCTCCAGCTCGAGCCCTCCAACGGCATCCCGCGCCGTGGCCAGCGTCCCGGTGGCGAGTGGTGCCGCCAGAACGGCGTCACTCCGCCTCCCGGTTCGTTCGAGTCGACCAACGCCGGCCTGGCGCCGGGATCCTGACGAAGCCACCAGATGTCCTCTCTCACCTCCTCCCGGGTCCTCGCGCCACTCGGCACCGCAGGCAAGCTGTTCGCCTTCGGTCTCGATGTGGGTCGTGCGCTCTTCAAGCGACCCTTCCAGCTGCGGGAGTTCCTGCAGCAGGCCTGGTTCATCGCGTCGGTGACGATCGTCCCGACCGCGTTGGTGGCGATTCCCTTCGGTGCGGTGATCGCACTCCAGGTGGGAGGGCTGATCAAGCAGTTCGGTGCCCAGTCGTTCACGGGCTCGGCCTCCGTGCTCGCGGTGGTCCAGCAGGCCGGCCCGATCGCGACGGCCCTGCTGATCGCAGGAGCCGGTGGCTCGGCCATCGCGGCCGACCTCGGCGCCCGTCAGATCCGTGAAGAGCTCGACGCGATGATGGTGCTCGGCATCGACCCGATCCAGCGCCTCGTCGTCCCCCGGGTGCTGGCCTGCATGCTCGTCGCGGTCTTCCTCAACGGCATGGTGACCGTGGTCGGCATCGCCGGTGGCTACGTCTTCAACGTCGTGCTCCAGGACGGCACCCCCGGCGCCTACCTGGCCAGCTTCACCGCCCTAGCCCAGCTGCCCGACCTCTGGGTCGGCTTCCTCAAGGCCCTGGTGTTCGGACTCATCGCCGCGGTCGTGGCCTGCTACAAGGGCATCTCGGCCGGCGGCGGCCCGAAGGGCGTCGGCGATGCGGTCAACGAGTCCGTGGTCATCACGTTCCTGCTGCTGTTCGTCGTGAACTTCGTGATGAGCACGATCTACATCCAGATCATCCCGCCGAAGGGGGGTTGATCATGGCCAACCTCAAGTCCGTCTACACGAAGCCGCTGCAGTCCCTCGACACCATGGGGGGCCAGATGGCCTTCTACCTCGGTGTGCTGCGTGCCGTGCCCCGCTCGGTCACGCGCTACCCCCGGGAGATCCTGCGGATCCTCGCGGAGGTCACCCTCGGCTCCGGTGCCCTCGCGGTCATCGGTGGCACCGTCGGCGTGATCGTCGGGATGACGTTCTTCACCGGGGCCCAGGTGGGCCTCTCCGGCTACGCCGCCCTCAACCAGCTGGGCACGGCGGCCTTCTCGGGCTTCGTCTCGGCCTACTTCAACACGCGTGAGATCGCGCCACTCGTGGCGGGCATCGCACTGGCGGCCACGGTCGGCTGCGGCTTCACGGCCCAGCTGGGCGCGATGCGCATCTCGGAGGAGGTCGACGCCCTCGAGGTGATGGCCATCCCGTCGATGCCGTTCCTGGTGGCCACCCGGGTGGTGGGCGGCCTGATCGCGATCATCCCGCTCTACGTCGTGGGCCTGCTGTCGTCCTACTTCGCCAGCCGGCTCATCGTGACCCAGTTCTACGGCCAGAGCTCGGGCACCTACGACCACTACTTCAACACCTTCCTCCCACCGGGCGACGTCCTGTGGTCCTTCGGCAAGGTGCTCGTCTTCGCCGTCGTCGTGATCCTCATCCACTGCTACCACGGCTACAACGCGAGCGGTGGACCGGCCGGCGTGGGTGTTGCCGTGGGCAAGGCGGTGCGCACGTCCATCGTGGCTGTCAACGTGATCGACCTGTTCCTGTCGATGGCGATCTGGGGGACCACCACGACCGTGAGGCTGGCGGGTTGACGATGAGTCGAGTTCTCGGAAACACCAAGCTGATCGGCCTGCTGTTCCTCGCGTTGATGGCGGGGAGCCTGTGGTTGACGATGGCGATCTTCACCAAGAAGTTCGCCGACTACGACGAGGTCGCGCTCCAGTCCTCCAGCGTGGGGCTCCAGCTGCCGATGCGCGCGGACGTGAAGATCCGCGGCGTCCTGGTGGGGGAGGTGCTCGACATGGAAGCATCCGGTGAGGGCGCCGAGCTCACCCTCGGCCTCTACCCCGACCAGGTCGGCAACATCCCGGCCAACGTCACGGCGCGCATCGAGCCCAAGACCCTCTTCGGGGAGAAGTACGTCGCCCTGCAGGTGCCCGACCAGCCGTCCTCGGACCACATCCGGGCCGGGGCGACGATCACCCAGACCAAGCTTGCGGCCGAGGTGGAGCAGACGCTCAACGACCTCTACCCGCTGCTGCGGACGGTCGAGCCGGCCGACCTCAACAAGACCCTGACCGCGCTGGCCACGGCCCTCGAGGGCCGCGGGGAGAAGATCGGGGAGAGCATAGAGATCCTCGACAGCTACCTCAAGCGGATCAACCCGCTGCTGCCCGACCTGATCGAGGACCTGCGGCTGACCGCGCGCACCTCCGACCTGTATGCCTCGGTGCTCCCCGAGATCGCCCACACGCTGCGCAACACGGTCAAGACCGGCAACACCCTGCTCTCCAGGGAGGACAAGCTCAACAAGCTGTTCGACGACGTCTCGAAGTTCTCCGACGTCACCGGCGAGTTCCTCGACGCCAACGAGCAGAACCTCATCCGGGTCGGCGAGCTCGGCGCGACCCAGCTGCGGATGATCGCCAAGTACGCACCCGAGTTCCCGTGCCTGACGGCCGGCATCGTCAAGGCCGGTGACCTCCAGGCCCAGGCCTTCCGCGGGTTCACCCTGCACATCAACCTCGAGGTGCTGCCGAACAGCCCCCGGGAGTACGGCCCCCAGGACTCTCCTGTGCTCCAGCAGAAGAGTGGTGCCTACTGCGGCACCCTGCCCAGCCCGCCCTTCTCCCAGCAGAACCCGTTCACCGACGTGCCCAACTTCAACGACGGGGTGGAGACCGACACCGGCAAGGGCACGCGACGGGTCGCACCCGGGTCGATGGCACTCGCCGCCACGCCCGGCAGCCGGCGCGAGGCACAGATGGTGCGCGGCCTGATCTCCGGGTCGACGGGCTCGGAGCCGACCGACCTCGACGTCATGCTCCTTGGCTCCCTGGTGCGCGGCACGGAGGTGACCCTGCGGTGAGCCTCCTCGACAAGCGCACCGCCAGCGCCACCTGGAAGCTGGTGGTCTTCATGGTGGTCACCGCCATCGCCACCGGCATGCTGGTCGTGCTGATCGGCAACCTCACCTTCGCCTCGAGCCGCGACTTCAAGGCCGAGTTCACCAACGTGGCCGGGGTGGTCGAGGGTGACGACATTCGCATGGCCGGCGTGAAGGTCGGCACCGTCAAGGACATCGAGATCAAGGAACGCACCCGCGCGGTGGTGACCTTCTCGGTGGCCGACGAGGCCGACGTCACCGACACCACCCACGCCACGATCCGCTACCGCAACCTGGTCGGCCAGCGCTACATCGCCCTGGCCCAGGAGGGACAGAGCGGCACCAACCTCGACGAGGGTGACACCATCCCGCTCTCGCGGACCAAGCCCGCGCTCGACCTCACCGTGCTGTTCAACGGCTTCAAGCCGCTCTTCCAGGCGCTCTCGCCGCAGGACATCAACCAGCTCTCCTACGAGATCATCCAGGTGTTCCAGGGCGAAGGCGGCACCGTCGAGGGCCTCCTCGGCCACACCGCATCGATCACCCAGACCCTGGCTGACCGCGACCAGGTGATCGGTGACCTGATCGACAACCTCAACGAGGTGCTGGTCACGGTGGGTGACCGCGACGAGCAGCTCAGCAGCCTCATCGTGAACCTGCGCAAGCTCGTCCACGGCCTGGCCCAGGACAAGGACGCCATCCTCGGCTCGCTGGACTCCATCTCGTCGCTCGCGGTCGAGACCTCAGACCTGGTCAAGGGCATCCGCGGACCGCTGGTCCGCGACGTGAAGGAGCTGCGCACGGTGGCCGGCAACCTGGCCAAGAACCGCGCCGAGATCGACCGGGCGATGCAGGTGCTGCCGATCAAGCTCACCAAGATCGGCCGCACGGCCACCTACGGCTCCTGGTTCAACTTCTATCTGTGCCGCTTCACCGGAACGGTCCAGGTCGGCAAGCTCAAGGAGATCCCGATCGACTACGACACGAAGAACGCGAGGTGCTCGCTGCCATGAGCACTCCGTTCCGACAGAAGAACCCCGTGATCATCGGGGCCGTCAGCATCACCGCCATCATGGTGATGCTCCTGGCCGCCTTCCGAGCCGACGACCTCCCGCTGATCGGCGGGGGCGACACCTACTACGCCTCCTTCGCGGAGGCCGGGGGCCTCAAGGCCAACGACGAGGTCCGCGTGGCCGGCGTCCGCGTCGGCAAGGTCGACAAGATGGAGCTCGACGGCGACCACGTCAAGGTCACCTTCAAGGTCGAGAAGGACGTCGACTTCGGGCCCGAGTCAGGTGCCCAGATCAAGGTCAAGACGCTCCTCGGTGCGATGTACCTCGAGCTGTCCCCGGCCGGCTCGGGCCAGATGGAGGAGGGCTCGACCATCCCGGTCAGCCGCACCCGTTCGCCGTACGACGTGGTGGAGGCCTTCGAGGGCCTGGCCGGTCGCGCCGAAGCGATCGACGTCGAGCAGCTGAAGGCGTCGCTGGGCACCCTCAGCGACCTGACCCGCAACACGCCTGACGAGTTCAGGTCAGCCCTCAAGGGAGTCTCCGCGCTCTCCACGAACCTCGCTGCGCGGGACGAGCAGATCAACACCCTGCTGAAGAACCTGCGCAAGGTCTCCGGGGTGCTGGGCTCGCGTGACCAGGACATCATCAAGCTGATGAAGGATGCCCGGGTCCTCTTCGACGCCCTGGTCTCGCGCCGGACGGCGATCCACAACCTGCTGGTGTCGACCTCGTCGATGTCGCAGGAGCTCACCGCCCTGGTCGACCAGAGCAAGGCCGACCTGAAGCCGGCCCTGACCAATCTCGACACGGTGGTGAAGGTGCTGCTGAAGAACCAGGACAACCTCGACGAGAGCCTGCGCACGATGGCGCCGTTCTACCGCTACTTCGCGAGCACCCTCGGCAACGGGCCCTGGTTCGACACCACGATCACCAACATGCCACCCCTTCCGGCAGGTGGTTGAGATGAAGAGGGCAATCATCCCGGGCATCATCGTCGTCCTGCTGGTCGCGGCCGCGTTCGTGATGTTCCGCAGCGAGGACCGCAAGCACATGACGGTCTCGTTCCCGCGCACGGTCTCGCTCTACGAGGGCTCCGACGTCCGGGTGCTGGGCATCCCGGTCGGCCAGGTCGACAAGGTCACCCCCAGCGGCACCACGGTCGACGTGGAGATCTCCTACGACCCCGAGGTGGACATCCCGGCCGACGCCACGGCCGTCATCGTCTCCCCGAGCGTGGTCGGCGACCGGTTCATCCAGCTCACGCCGGTCTACGAGGGCGGAGCGAAGATGAAGGACGACGCCGTCCTCGACGTGGAGCGCACGGCCACCCCCGTGGAGCTCGACGACATCTACCAGAGCCTCGACGACCTCACCGTGGCACTCGGCCCCGAGGGCGCCAACAGCGACGGCGCGCTGACCGAGCTGCTCACCACCACCGCGCAGAACTTCGCCGGGCAGGGCGAGAAGTTCCACCAGACGATCGAGGACCTCGGCAAGCTCACCGGCACCTTGGAGAACAACAAGGACGAGCTCTTCGGCAGCGCCCAGGAGCTGGAGAAGTTCATCAAGACCCTGGCCGACAACGACACCGTGGTGCGTCGGTTCAACCAGTCGATGTCGTCCGTCTCCGACCTGCTCGCCGGTGAGAAGGACGACCTGGCGGCCTCGCTGGAGAACCTCGGGACCGCTCTGGGCAAGGTGGAGGCCTTCGTCAAGGACAACAAGGCCCTGCTCAGCAAGAACATCTCCGGGCTCAACAAGGTCTCCAAGACGCTGGTCAAGCGTCGTGGTGAGCTCGACGAGATCCTGAAGGCCGGTCCGGTGGCACTCAGCAACCTCGCGCTGACCTACAACCCCGAGGCCGGCACCCTGGACACCGCGGCGAACCTCGACAACCTCGGCCACGAGCTGAGCGAGAACCCGGCCATCGCCCTGTGCTCGATCATCGGGCAGGCCGACAGCAGCGGCACCCTGTGCAAGCTGGTCGACGGGCTGGTCCCGCGCAGCGCCACCTACGGTTCCCGGTCGGCCCGGGACACCACGTTCAGCTCACTGCTGGAGGTCGCCCGATGACCCGTCGTGTGATGATCCTGCTCAGCGTGCTCGCCCTGGCGATGGTGACCGGGTGCGGCTTCTCCGTGCAGAAGCTCCCGCTTCCCGGCGGCGCCGATGTCGGTGACAACCCGATGGAGGTCACCGTGATCTTCCCCGACGTGCTCGACCTGGTGCCCCAGTCCACCGTGAAGGTCGCTGACGTCACGGTCGGCAAGATCACCGACATCACGCTCAAGGACGACAAGGCCGAAGTGAGGATGGTGCTGCGCGACGACGTCGACCTGCCGTCGAACGCGGTGGCCGAGATCCGGCAGACCAGCCTGCTCGGCGAGAAGTTCGTGTCGCTGGAGGCACCGTCGAACCCGACGACCGAGCGGCTGGCCGACGGCGACCGGATCAAGGAGTCGAGCACCAACCGCAACCCGGAGGTCGAGGAGGTCCTCGGTGCGCTGAGCCTGGTGCTCAACGGTGGCGGGGTGGCCCAGCTCAAGACGATCTCCAGCGAGCTCAACAAGGCCTTGGGCGGTCGCGAGGACAGCGCGAGGAGCGTGCTCACCTCGTTGCGCACGTTCATGAAGCAGCTCGATGACAACAAGGGCGACGTGGTCACCGCCATCGAGTCCCTGAACAACCTCTCCAAGCAGGTCAACAAGCAGAAGCCCTCGATCACGTCAGCGCTCGACGAGCTGCCGGCAGCCCTGGACTCGATCGACCAGCAGCGCGCCGACCTGGTCAAGATGCTCAAGGCCCTGGCCCGTCTCGGCAAGGTCGGCACGCGGGTGATCAAGGTGTCCAAGGCGTCCACGATCGATGCCCTGACCCAGCTCGACCCGGTGCTCACCGGCCTGGCCAGGAGCGGGGACGACTTCGCCAACGCGTTCAGCGTCTTCCTCACCTACCCGTTCGTGGACGAGTCGGTGGGCCGCGACCCGCAGGTGGCACGCAACCTGCACATGGGTGACTACGTGAACCTGGCCATCAAGCTGGACGTCAAGCTGCTCGCCGACGGAGGGGAGACGGCCTGCATCCCGCTGGGCCAGATCCCGACGAACGGAGACATCGACCTCAAGGACCTGTGCGACGGCGCGCTCAAGAAGGTCAAGGACTGTCTCGACGCGCCGAACCTGGAGAAGTGCCTCAAGGCCCTGGACCCGGTTCTCGAAGCGCCCTGCACGATCCTTCCGCAGCTGTGCACGACCGGCGCCGACGGTGACAAGCCGAAGCTGCTCGACCTCGATGACGGAGGCAGCGTGATCGACGACCTCCTCGGCGGGCTGAACCGCCCGGCTCCCGGGTCCGGGCGGACCCGGTCGGTGCCCCTGCCGCGGGCGATGGACGCCTATGACCCGTCGCTGGCACGGATCCTGCTTCCGGGGGTGGCCCAGTGATCACACGTCGAACCAAGCTGCAGCTGGTGGTCTTCGTGATCATCACCCTCCTCGGTGTGTCCTACGTCGGCGCACGCTACGCGCAGCTGGACCGGGTCGTGTTCGACCGGAGCTACACCGTGGTGGCCCACTTCCAAGAGTCCGGCGGCATCTTCTCCGGCGCCGAGGTCACCTACCGTGGCGTGACCGTCGGGCAGGTGGACAAGATGGTGCTGACCGATGACGGGGTCGACGTGCACCTCAGCATCGAGAACGACTGGGACAAGATCCCCGACAGCACCCTGGCCGTGGTCGGCAACCGCTCCGCGGTCGGCGAGCAGTACGTCGAGCTGCAGCCCAAGGTGGACGACGGTCCCTTCCTCGAGGACTCGTCGGAGATCCCCACGGTCGACACCCGCACCCCGATCCCGACCGCGAAGCTCCTCGGTGACATCTCGGCGACCGTCAACAGCGTCGACCAGGACGACCTGCGCACCGTGGTCCACGAGCTCGGGCTCGCCTTCGACGGCACCGGCGAGGACCTCGGCCAGATCATCGACACCTCCAACTCGTTCATCGAGACCGCCAACGACAACTTCGACGTCACGACGGCACTGATCAAGGACGCCAACACCGTGCTGGGCGGCCAGCTGGCGACGGCGTCCTCGATCAGGAACTTCTCGCGCAACCTCGAGGCCTTCAGCACCACCCTGGCCGGCTCCGACGCCGACCTGCGCAAGGTCATCGACAGCGGCTCCGCGACGGCCAACGAGCTGCGCACCTTCATCGAGGACAACCAGGTCGACCTGTCGTCGCTGCTCAACAACCTGGTCACGACCAGCGAGGTCGTCGTGCGCAACCTGGACGGCCTGGAGCACATGCTGTCGATCTACCCCTACGTCGTGGAGTCGGGCTTCACCGTGGTCTCCAAGGACCCGGCGACCGGCCAGTACGACGCGCACTTCGGGCTCGTGCTGACCCCGCACAAGCTGTGCCACGCCGGCTACGAGGGGGCTGACCGGCGCGATCCCTTCGACCGGGACAACCGGCCGCTGAAGACCAACCTGGGTTGCCGGGAACCGGCGTCGACGTCGAACGCCCGCGGTGCCCAGAACCTCAACCGTGCCGCGACTGACTACGACCAGCCCGTGGTGGCGACGTACGACGAGAGGACCGGCAAGGTGACCTGGCTCGACCAGCCGGCCCGGTTGACCCCCGCCGGTACCCTGACCCACAGCCCGATCGACCAGCCGGCCAGCGACACGGCCGGCGAATCAGCCGATGGAGAGGAGTCGTGGACGTGGTTGATGCTCCGTCCGCTCCAGGACGCGGAGTGACGACCAGCGAGACGACCACCTCCAGGGCCACGATGGGCTCACCGCGGGTGCGGCGGGCCATCGCCGTGCTGCTGGCGCTCGCCCTGGTCGCCTCCCTCGTCTGGTTGGTCCTCGCCTTCCGGGAACACCGTGCGGTCGACGACAACCCGGCGCAGGAGAACCGCGACGCCGTCATGCTCAAGGCCCGTGAGTACATGCTGGCCGGGTGGAACTTCGGTGCCGGTGACCTCGACGAGAACAAGTCGCTGACCGCGTACCGCTCGCGGGTCGAGCCGCTGATCACCACCTCCTTCAAGGCCGACTTCGACAAGGCCAGCGAGCTGCTCGAGAAGGCCGTTGCCAGCCAGGGCTACTCCCGACGGGTGACGGTGGACCGGGTCGCGGTGGAGAGCCTCGAGGAGGACTCTGCGGTGGTCATCGTCGGCGGGGAGTCAACCGAGTCGGTGAAGAAGCAGGAGCAGACCGGCCCCTACGCTTGGAACATCACCTTGAAGAAGGTCGACGACACCTGGCTCGTCGATGACTTCTCCGAGTACGGAGCGGCACAGTGAGCGCCAACTGGTACGACCTCCTGGGCGTCGAGCGCAGTGCCTCGAGCGACGAGATCCGGACGGCGTGGAAGGGCTCCATCGCGGACCTCGACCCCACCGACCACCGTTTCGGGCTCTACAACAGGGCGGCCGGGGTGCTGCTCGACGAGGACAAGCGGGCGGCGTACGACGAGGAGCTGGGGCCCGAGTCGAGCCCCGAGCCCGACGTGTCGGAACGCGACGACCCGACCGACGGGGCGGAGCAGGCTGAGTCCTCGGTCGAGTCGCACGAGGCGGATGCCCCGGTCCCGGTGGACGCGTCGGGCGAGCCCACGACGGGTGCTGTGGACGAGCCGGCGCCCGAGCGCTCGGCGGGCGGTCGCGACGTACCGGTCTGGATGCTGGCGCTCCTGCTGGTGGCCACCCTGGCCGCCGCCGGCGGCGCGTTCTGGTTGCAGCGGGGGAGCAGTGACCCGGACGAGGTCGAGGCCGACATCACCGCGGCGCGGGCCGCGGCCGAGCAGTCGGTGCCCAAGGTCCTCACCTACGACCACCGCTATCCCGAGCGCGACCACGACGCAGCGATGCAGGTGCTGACCGGCGAGGTCGCCACCTCCTACGACAAGATCTGGAACGACGCGATCCTGCCCAACCTGGAGAAGGTCAAGGGCGCCGCGGTCACCCAGGTGATCGGGTCGGGCGTCGTGCGGGCCTCCGAGGGGGGAGACCTGGTCGAGCTGGTGGTGGTGCTCTCGAGCAGGACCACCAACAAGAACACCTCCACCAACCTGCCGCCGATCCCGATGACGGTGAAGATGGTGCACGAGGACGGGGCCTGGCTGATCCAGGACATGGACCTCTGGCAGCCGGCGAGCGCCGACCAGGAGTCGGACCACCCGCCGGCCTCCGAGCCCGGCCAGAACTGAGCTTCCGGCCGCGGTGCTTGACCTGAGCCGGTTGCGGGTTCATGATCTAGCCCAACAGCATCATGGCGATCGCAGTTCCACGATCGCGGGGGTTGTGAGGCGCGCCTATTTGAGCTAGGCTCCTTCTTTGCGCCTGCCCTCAAATGCTTCCTGCCTGTCCGGTGGCTGGTTTGTGGTGGGTTGGCGCGAACACCAGAGCGAACCTGTAGAAGGACACACTCTTGGCCGCGCGCAGCAACGCAGCAAGCAACAACCACCGTCGCACTTCCTTCGCAAAGATCAGCGAACCCCTCGAGGTTCCACAACTCCTGGCTCTCCAGACCGACAGCTTCGACTGGCTCGTCGGCAACGAGAAGTGGCAGCAGGTCGTCCAGGCCCGCATCGATGCCGGCGAGGACGTCTCGACGAAGTCCGGTCTGACGGAGATCTTCGAGGAGATCTCACCGATCGAGGACTTCTCCGAGACGATGTCGCTCTCGTTCGAGAACCCTGAGTTCGTCGATCCGAAGTACACCGTCGACGAGTGCAAGGAGAAGGACTTCACCTACTCCGCACCTCTCTACGTCTCCGCCGAGTTCACCAACAACGAGACCGGCGAGATCAAGGGCCAGACGGTCTTCATGGGCGAGTTCCCGTTGATGACCGACAAGGGCACCTTCGTGATCAACGGCACCGAGCGTGTCGTCGTCTCGCAGCTGGTGCGTTCCCCCGGCGTCTACTTCGAGCGGGCCGCGGACAAGACGTCCGACAAGGACATCTTCACCTCCAAGGTCATCCCGTCGCGTGGTGCCTGGCTCGAGTTCGAGGTCGACAAGCGCGACCTGGTCGGCGTACGCCTCGACCGCAAGCGCAAGCAGAACGTCACCGTCCTGCTGAAGGCCCTCGTGGCCGTCGCCGAGGACACCGGCGAGGACTACGACTACCAGGCCGTGATGGCCGAGCTCAGCCAGTACGAGTCGATCCAGCTGACGCTCGAGAAGGACAACACCGAGGGTCCTGACGACGCACTGCTCGACATCTACCGCAAGCTGCGTCCGGGCGAACCGCCCACGCGCGAGGCCGCGCTGACGCTGTTGAAGAACTACTACTTCAACCCGAAGCGCTACGACTTGGCCAAGGTCGGCCGCTACAAGATCAACAAGAAGCTCGGCCAGGCCGAGGCCTTCGACAAGCAGACGCTGACCATCTCCGACATCGTCGCCACGATCCGCTACATCGTCCGCCTGCACAACGGCGACGACAAGCTGACCGACGGTGAGGGCAACGTCCTCATCGACTCCGACGGCAAGGAGATCGAGGTCCGTCCCGACGACATCGATCACTTCGGCAACCGCCGCATGCGCACCGTCGGCGAGCTGATCCAGAACCAGCTCCGCACCGGTCTGGCCCGGATGGAGCGCGTGGTCCGCGAGCGGATGACGACCCAGGACGTCGAGGCCATCACGCCGCAGTCCCTGATCAACATCCGCCCGGTCGTCGCCGCGCTGAAGGAGTTCTTCGGGACCTCCCAGCTCTCGCAGTTCATGGACCAGACCAACCCGATCGCCGGTCTGACCCACAAGCGCCGCCTCTCCGCGCTCGGCCCGGGTGGTCTCTCCCGTGACCGTGCCGGCATGGAGGTCCGCGACGTCCACACCTCGCACTACGGCCGGATGTGCCCGATCGAGACCCCCGAGGGTCCCAACATCGGTCTGATCGGCTCGCTGGCCTCCTACGGCCGGATCAACCCGTTCGGGTTCGTCGAGACGCCCTACCGCCGCGTCGAGAAGGGTGTCGTCACCGACAAGGTCGACTACCTGACCGCCGACGACGAGGACAAGTTCGTCATCGCGCAGGCCAACGCCAAGCTCGACGACAACATGCGCTTCGCCGAGGAGCGGGTGCTGGTCCGCCAGCGCGACGGTGAGGTCACCGAGATCCTGGCCGACGAGGTCGACTACATGGACGTCTCGCCGCGCCAGATGGTGTCGGTCGCGACGGCCCTGATCCCGTTCCTCGAGCACGACGACGCCAACCGTGCCCTCATGGGTGCCAACATGCAGCGTCAGGCCGTGCCGCTCGTCAAGAGCGACTCGCCCATCGTCGGCACCGGCATGGAGCTCCGTGCCGCCGTCGACGCCGGCGACGTGGTCACCGCCGAGAAGGGCGGCGTGGTCAAGGAGGTGTCGGCCGACCTGATCGAGGTCATGAACGACGACGGCACCTACTCGACGTACCGCATGGCGAAGTTCCGTCGCTCCAACCAGGGCACCTGCATCAACCAGCGTCCGCTGGTCTCCGAGGGTGACCGGGTCGAGGGTCGCGACGCGCTGACCGGCCGGGCCGGCACGCCCATCGCCGACGGTCCGTGCACCGACGACGCCGAGATGGCGCTGGGCACCAACCTGCTGGTCGCCTTCATGCCGTGGCAGGGCCACAACTACGAGGACGCGATCATCCTCAGCCAGCGCCTGGTCCAGGAAGACGTCCTCACCTCGATCCACATCGAGGAGCACGAGGTCGACGCCCGCGACACCAAGCTCGGCCCGGAGGAGATCACCCGCGACATCCCCAACGTCTCCGACGAGATGTTGGCCGACCTCGACGAGCGCGGCATCATCCGCATCGGCGCCGAGGTCACCAACGGTGACATCCTCGTCGGCAAGGTGACCCCCAAGGGTGAGACCGAGCTGACCCCGGAGGAGCGCCTCCTGCGCGCCATCTTCGGTGAGAAGGCCCGCGAGGTGCGCGACACCTCGATGAAGGTCCCGCACGGTGAGTCCGGAACCGTCATCGGCGTGCGCGTTTTCGACCGCGAGGACGGCGACGAGCTGCCCCCGGGTGTCAACCAGCTGGTGCGTGTCTACGTTGCCCAGAAGCGCAAGATCTCGGTGGGCGACAAGCTCGCCGGTCGTCACGGCAACAAGGGCGTCATCGCCAAGATCCTGCCGATCGAGGACATGCCGTTCATGGAGGACGGCACCCCGGTCGACGTGATCCTGAACCCGCTGGGTGTCCCGCGACGGATGAACATCGGCCAGATCCTCGAGCTCCACCTCGGCTGGCTCGCCAAGCAGGGTTGGGACCTCAACCTGCACGACGACCCGGAGAGCGCGGACTGGAAGCAGCGCCTCATCAAGATCCACGCCGACAAGGCCGAGCCGAACACCAAGGTCGCCACCCCGGTGTTCGACGGTGCGCGCGAGGACGAGATCACCGGTCTGCTGGGCTCGACCCTGCCGACCCGTGACGGCGTGCGGATGATCGGCGAGAACGGAAAGGCCGACCTGTTCGACGGCCGCTCCGGCGAGCCGTTCCCGGACCCGGTCTCGGTGGGCTACATGTACATCCTCAAGCTGCACCACCTGGTCGACGACAAGATCCACGCACGCAGCACCGGCCCCTACTCGATGATCACGCAGCAGCCCCTGGGTGGTAAGGCCCAGTTCGGTGGCCAGCGGTTCGGCGAGATGGAGGTCTGGGCGATGGAGGCGTACGGCGCCGCCTACGCCCTGCAGGAGCTGCTGACGATCAAGTCCGACGACGTGCCTGGTCGCGTCAAGGTCTACGAGGCCATCGTCAAGGGCGAGAACATCCCCGACTCCGGCATTCCCGAGTCGTTCAAGGTTCTCGTCAAGGAGATGCAGTCGCTCTGCCTGAACGTGGAGGTCCTCTCGCAGGACGGCTCCTCGATCGAGCTCCGCGACGCCGAGGAAGACGTCTTCCGGGCCGCTGAAGAGCTGGGCATCGACCTGTCGCGTCGCGAGCCCAGCTCCGTCGAAGAAGTCTGAGCCAGCACCTCCGCCCGGCGATCCCGGGCGGAGGGCGACTCAGTCCAAGCATTTGATCCAGAACTAACGAAGGACTACAGCCATCGTGCTCGACGTGAACTTCTTCGACCAGCTTCAGATCGGCCTTGCCACTGCGGAAGACATCCGCGGATGGAGCCACGGTGAGGTCAAGAAGCCGGAAACCATCAACTACCGCACCCTCAAGCCCGAGCGCGACGGACTCTTCTGCGAGAAGATCTTCGGCCCGACCCGGGACTGGGAGTGCTACTGCGGCAAGTACAAGCGCGTCCGCTTCAAGGGCATCATCTGTGAGCGTTGTGGCGTCGAGGTCACCCGCTCCAAGGTGCGCCGCGAGCGGATGGGCCACATCGAGCTCGCCGCTCCCGTGACCCACATCTGGTACTTCAAGGGTGTCCCGTCCCGCCTGGGCTACCTGCTCGACCTGGCGCCGAAGGACCTCGAGAAGGTCATCTACTTCGCTGCCTACATGATCACCTCCGTCGACGAGGACGCCCGCCACCGCGACCTGTCCTCGCTCGAGGGCAAGGTCGACCTGGAGCGCAAGCGCCTCGAGGGTCGCCGCGACACCTCCCTGGAGGACCGCAGCAAGAAGCTCGAGGAGGACCTCGCCACGCTCGAGGCCGAGGGTGCGAAGGCCGACGCCCGCCGCAAGGTGCGCGACGGTGCCGAGCGGGAGATGAAGCAGCTGCGCGACCGTGCCCAGCGCGAGATCGACCGCCTCGACGAGGTCTGGAACACGTTCAAGTCCCTCAAGGTCCAGGACCTGATGGGCGACGAGCTGCTCTACCGCGAGATGAAGACCTGGTTCGGCAAGTACTTCGAGGGCCACATGGGCGCTGCGGCGATCCAGAAGCGCCTGCAGGACTTCGACATCGCGGAGGAGGTCGAGAACCTCCGCGAGACCATCGCCACCGGCAAGGGCCAGAAGAAGGTCCGCGCCCTGAAGCGCCTCAAGGTCGTCGACGCCTTCCGCAAGACCGGCAACCAGCCGATCGGCATGGTCCTCGACGCCGTCCCGGTCATCCCGCCGGACCTGCGTCCGATGGTCCAGCTCGACGGTGGTCGTTTCGCCACCTCGGACCTGAACGACCTCTACCGTCGCGTGATCAACCGCAACAACCGACTCAAGCGCCTGCTCGACCTCGGTGCCCCGGAGATCATCGTCAACAACGAGAAGCGGATGCTCCAGGAGGCCGTCGACTCACTGTTCGACAACGGCCGTCGTGGTCGTCCGGTGACCGGCCCGGGCAACCGCCCGCTCAAGTCGCTCTCCGACATGCTCAAGGGCAAGCAGGGTCGCTTCCGCCAGAACCTGCTCGGAAAGCGCGTCGACTACTCGGGTCGCTCGGTCATCGTGTCCGGTCCGCAGCTGAAGCTGCACCAGTGCGGCCTGCCCAAGCAGATGGCGCTGGAGCTCTTCAAGCCGTTCGTGATGAAGCGTCTGGTCGACCTGTCGCACGCGCAGAACATCAAGTCCGCCAAGCGGATGGTGGAGCGCTCGCGTCCGGTCGTGTGGGACGTCCTCGAAGAGGTCATCACCGAGCACCCGGTGCTGCTCAACCGTGCACCCACGCTGCACCGCCTCGGCATCCAGGCCTTCGAGCCCCAGCTGATCGAGGGCAAGGCCATCCAGATCCACCCGCTCGTCTGCTCGGCCTTCAACGCCGACTTCGACGGTGACCAGATGGCGGTGCACCTGCCGCTGTCCGCCGAGGCCCAGGCCGAGGCGCGGATCCTGATGCTGTCGACGAACAACATCCTCAAGCCCTCCGACGGTCGCCCCGTGACCATGCCCACCCAGGACATGATCATCGGTCTGTTCTTCCTGACCACCGACCGCGAGGGCCCGGGCGAGGGGCGCACCTTCTCCTCGCAGGCCGAGGCCATCATGGCGTTCGACCGCAAGGAGATCTCGCTGCAGAGCAGGATCACCCTGCGCATCGGCGACGAGTCCGTGGAGACCACGCTGGGCCGCTCGATCTTCAACGACGCCCTGCCGGCCGACTACGCCTACGTCAACTACGAGGTGGGCAAGAAGCAGCTCGGCGCGATCGTCAACGACCTGGCCGAGCGCTACACCAAGGTCGAGGTCGCGGCGTCCCTGGACGCCCTGAAGGACACCGGTTTCCACTGGGCCACCCGGTCCGGTGTGACGGTCTCCATCGACGACGTCACCACGCCTGCCGACAAGGTCGAGATCCTCGGCAAGTACGAGGCCCAGGCGGCGAAGGTCCAGCAGCAGTTCGAGCGTGGCCTGGTCACCGACGACGAGCGCCGTCAGGAGCTCATCGAGATCTGGACCCAGGCCTCCAACGAAGTCGCCAAGGCGATGGAGAAGAACTTCGACCGGTCCAACCCGATCTACATGATGGTCGACTCGGGCGCCTCCGGAAACATGATGCAGATCCGTCAGGTTGCCGCCATGCGTGGCCTGGTGGCCAACCCGAAGGGCGACATCATCGCCCGGCCGATCAAGGCCAACTTCCGTGAGGGCCTCTCGGTCCTGGAGTACTTCATCTCCACCCACGGTGCCCGCAAGGGTCTGGCCGACACCGCGCTGCGGACCGCTGACTCGGGCTACCTGACCCGTCGTCTGGTGGACGTCTCGCAGGACGTCATCATTCGTGAGGACGACTGCGGCACCGAGCGTGGTCTGCCCAAGGTCATCGGCGAGGTGCTGCCCGACGGCAAGGTCATCAAGCACGAGAACGCCGAGACCGCGGCGTACGCCCGCACTGCCGCCGTCGAGGTCACCCACCCGGAGACCGGCGACGTCCTCGCCGCTGCCGGTGAAGACCTCGGCGACGTGAAGATCGCGGAGCTCGTGGCTGCCGGGATCGTGGAGGTCAAGGTCCGCTCCGTGCTGACCTGCGACGCCCGCACCGGAACCTGCGCCAAGTGCTACGGCCGTTCGCTGGCCACCGGCAAGCTGGTCGACATCGGTGAGGCGGTCGGCATCATCGCCGCCCAGTCCATCGGTGAGCCCGGCACGCAGCTCACGATGCGTACCTTCCACACCGGTGGTGTGGCCTCGGCCGACGACATCACGCAGGGTCTGCCCCGCGTCGTCGAGCTGTTCGAGGCCCGGACCCCCAAGGGTCTGGCCCCGATCTCCGAGGTCGCCGGTCGCATCGAGATCGAGGACGGCGACAAGGCCCGCAAGATCGTGGTCACCCCCGACGACGGTTCCGAGGTCGTCGAGTACCCCGTCAGCCGTCGCTCGCGCCTGCTGGTCACCGACGGTGACCACGTCGAGGTGGGCGACCGCTTCACGCAGGGAACGGAGGACCCCAAGGAGGTCCTGCGCATCCTGGGTGTCCGTCGCGCCCAGCAGCACCTGGTCGACGAGGTGCAGAACGTCTACCGCAGCCAGGGTGTGTCGATCCACGACAAGCACATCGAGATCATCGTGCGGCAGATGCTGCGCCGGATCACGGTGCTCGAGTCCGGTGACACCAACCTGCTCCCGTCCGACCTGGTCGACCGGGTCCGCTTCGAGGAGGAGAACCGTCGCGTTCTCTCCGAGGGTGGCAAGCCGGCGTCGGGTCGTCCGGAGCTGATGGGCATCACCAAGGCCTCGCTGGCCACGGAGTCGTGGCTCTCGGCGGCCTCCTTCCAGGAGACCACCCGAGTGCTCACCGACGCCGCGATCAACGGTCGCTCCGACAGCCTGCGTGGCCTGAAGGAGAACGTGATCATCGGAAAGCTGATCCCGGCCGGCACCGGCTTGGAGCGCTACCGCAACATCCGGGTGGAGCCGACCGAGGAGGCCCGCGCTGCGGCGTACTCCGTCTCCGGTTACGACACCTACGACTACGAGTTCGGCGGGACCGGCGGCCAGGCCGTTGCGCTCGACGACTTCGACTTCGGTTCCTACCAGAACTGAGCCGCATCGAGATCAGGTTCCTTCCAGAACTGATCTGACGTAGTCACCGACGAAGGGCCCCAGCCGACCCGGCTGGGGCCCTTCGTCCTGCCCGGGGGTGGGGCTCACACGGCCGGGTGCACCGGCAACAGCTCGAGCACCGTCACCGAGATGATCGGGGGATGAACCAGTAGGATCCCCGCCATGAGCGACCGCATCCACGCCGCGGTCAACCGGATCGGCAACGGGTTGCTGAGGGCGCTCGACGTGCGTGTGGAGACCCGGGGTGCCGACCACGTCCCGGTCGCCGGACCGGTGCTGCTGGCCTGCACGCACGTCTCCTACCCCGACTTCGTGTTCGTGCAGAAGGGCGCCCTGGAGCGGCGTCCCTTCGTTCGCTTCATGACCCGCCACGACGTCTGGGACAAGGCCTGGGCGGCGTGGTTCATGGACAGGATGCAACACGTCCCGGTGGACCGGCAGGCACCGGCCGGTGCCTACCTCAGGGCGCGGGGGTTGCTGGCGCGGGGTGAGGCGGTCTGCGCGTTCCCGGAGGCAGGGATCTCCTACTCCTACACGGTCCGGCCGCTGATGCGGGGCGTGGCGTCCCTGGCGCGGGAGACGGGTGCCCCGGTGGTCCCGGTGGCGCTGTGGGGCTCGCAGCGGATCTATTCGGTCGGTCGACCGGTGGACGGCCGGGAACCTCCGCCCGAGTGGAGGCGTGGACGCCGGGTGGACGTCTCCTTCGGTGCCCCGTTGCGCGTGGCGCCGGGAGACGACCTGACCGAGTGCACCGCCCACCTCGGTGGCGTGCTCTCCCAGATGCTGGAGGAGCTGCAGCAGCTCCCGCACCATCGGCCGCGGCCGGGGGAGTACGCGCCGTGGTACCCCGCTCACCTCGGCGGGCACGCGCCGGACCTCGCGGAGGCGGCCGCCCTGGACGACGTGCCGCGCAGCGCCGTCCGGCCGACCTGGGGTCCGTCGGCCGGCTAGGACCGCACCGTCAGGACTGCCGGGACGGGGTGCTGCGGGTGCGGGCTCGTTGCACGGAGCCGATCGGGTCGACGGCCCAGCCCAGCACCCTCACCACCGGTGGTGACGCCAGGAACAGGGCCAGCGCGATGGACGCGGCGATGGTCAGCCACAGGGCGTACGGCGTGTGGTCGGCTGACCAGAGCGCGTAGTCGGTGGAGCGGGTCCAGCGCACGAAGAAGCCGTGGAAGAGATAGACCACCAGCGTCGCGGCACCCATCTCGGAGAACCAGCCCTGCCGGCGGGGGATGACCGCGAGGACCGCCGCCACACCCACGGCGCCGAGCATCATCACCCGGAAGCGGATCCACATCCCGTCGGTCGCGCTGACCCCGAAGCTGTCGTAGGGAATCGAGTACCACAGCCACCGCGGCGGCCAGGCGCCGTCGGAGGTCAGCCAGTCGTCGGCGTGCCCGGCGAGCACGAAGATGCCCAGCAGGACGACCAGACCCACCACCGGGGCGACCCGGCTCCTCAACCGGGCGAGGTGTGCGGGCCGCAGGTGCAGGCCGAGCACGAAGAACGGCAGGAAACCCACGGTGCGCTGCAGGTCGAGGTACGTCGTCCACTCGGCGTGCAGGGTGCCCATCAACAGGCTGGCCACCACGCTCAAGGGCAGCGCGGACCAGTGCCTGACGAGGATCGGAGTGGCCAGTCGCCACAGGAAGGTCGCGGAGAGGTACCACATCGGCCAGTGCGGATCGAGCCAGATCGGGCCGCTCTCGATGGTGGGATCGTCGAGGTACTCGCGAAAGGTGAGCATCGCCCACTCGAAGAGCAGGTAGGGCACCGCGATCGTGCAGAAGAGTGACCAGAGCTTCGTGCGGCTCCACGTGAAGCGTCGGGAGAAGTAGCCGGTGACCAGCACGAACGCCGGGATGTGCCAGGTGTAGATGAAGTTGTAGATCTGCTCGTTGTCACCGTTGGCCAGCACCAGCACCAGCGCGTGGCCGATCACGACCACGGTCACCAGTGTCATCTTCACGTTGTCGAGCCAGGGATCGCGTGCCACCGGACAACCGTAGACGACGCACCGAACCCACCGGATCGACGAACCAGGTGAGCACCCTGGCCACCGGGGGAGAGGCCAGCACGAGGGAGAGCGCGATCGCGGCGAGGGTGACCACGACCAGGGGCAGCCACTGGCGGTCGTGCCAGCGCTCGAGCCAACCGGCGTGGTCGGCGTACCGGACGAAGAAGCCGTGGAAGAGGTAGACCACCAGGGTGGCCGATCCCATGGTGCTGAAGACGGAGGCCCTGCGTGGCACGAGTGCCAGCACGCTGGCGGTGCCGAGCAGGCCGACGGCCATCACCGCGGCCCGCACCGCCATGGCGTCGCCGGTGGTGTAGCCGAGCGCCCCGTAGCCCTGGTCGTACCAGAGGAAGGCGGAGCGTCCCCAGCTGTCGAGGCTCGCGCTGAGCTGGAAGATCCAGACCAGCGCGGCGACCGCGAACGGCTTGACCCACCAGGTGGTCAGGCGCCGCAGGTGGGAGTGGTCGAGGTGGAGGCCGAGGACGAAGAACGGCAGCAGCCCCAGGATCCGGGGCAGGCAGAAGACCAGCTCGTCGGTCAGGCCACCCAGCAGCGAGACCACGACCGCGATCGGCACGAAGACCCAGTGCTTCCTGAGCAGGGGAGTGGCCAGCCGCCAGAAGAACAGCACACACAGGTACCACATCGCCCAGTGCGGCTCGAGCCACAACGGACCGTCCTCGGGCTGGTCGATCTCGCGACGGAAGTAGTAGAGGGCGGGCTCGAAGATCAGGTAGGGCAGCGCGATCGTGGTGAACAGCGAGGAGAAGTGGCGCCGGTCCCACTCGAAGCCCTTCGAGAGGTGTCCGCTGATCAGCACGAAGGCGGGGATGTGCCAGAAGTAGATGAAGTCGTAGATCTGGAGGTCCAGGACGCTGGCCCCGAGGAGGCCGAGCGAGTGCCCGATCACCACCAGCGTGACCAGCGTCAGCTTCACATTGTCGAGCCAGGGATCGCGACGCATTCGATCCACCGTATCGACCGAGCGTGCTGAGGCAAGTCGAGTCCGTCACACTCGGGCGCAGGCATAGACTCCGGTCACATGGGTCGACTTCCGAAACGGCAGCGGGTCGCGGCGTACGCCGTGATCATCCGGGGCGACCGCATCCTGCTGTCCCGACTGGCCCCACGGGTCTCGCGGACGCCGCTGTGGACCCTGCCCGGCGGCGGCCTGGACCACGGCGAGGACCCGCGGCAGGCGGTGATCCGGGAGATCCACGAGGAGACCGGCCTGGCGGCCGTGGTCTCCGAGCAGGCACGGGTCTACTCGTTGCACAACCCCAGGGCCACGCACAACGAGCAGCGTGCCGACTACCACGCGCTGCGCATCGTCTTCGAGGGCTGGGTCCCCGTCGATGCGCCCGAGCCACACGTGGTGGAGGTGGACGGTTCCACGATCGAGGCGAAGTGGGTGCCGCTCGCCGACGTCGCCAGCGGAGCCACCCCGGTCACCAGCCTGGTCCACGAGGCGCTCGACGAGCACCGGCCCTTCGCAGTGCAGCGAGTGGCGGCGTACGGCCTGATCCGGCGCGGTGGAGCCGTGCTGCTGACCCGGCTCTCCGAGCGGGCCTTCCACACGGGTGCCTGGACCCTGCCCGGGGGCGGCGTGGACCACGGCGAGCGGCCGGCCGACGCGCTGGTCAGGGAGATCCGCGAGGAGTGCGGGGTGGAGTGCGAGGTCGGCGCCCTGCGCGACGTGCACGACGTGCAGTTCGCGGGGACGGCGCCCAGCGGGAGGCACGAGGACTTCCACGGCGTGCACCTCATCTTCGACGCCGTGGTCACCGACGAGGCAGAGCCCCGGGTGGTCGAGGTCGACGGGACCACCGACGCCGTGGCGTGGGTCCCGGTCGGCGATGTCGAGTCTGGCAGGGTGGAGGTCCTCGAGGTCGTGCGTCACGCCCTCGCCCTCTGATCGTTGGATTGGCATGGTGGCTGAGACAGTCTTCACCTACGGAGCGCCCGCGCTGAAGTTCGGCAGCGGGTCCTCCACAGAGATCGGTCATGACCTCGAGCAGTACGACGCCCACCGGGTGCTGCTGGTCACCGACCCGGGCGTCGCCGCCACCGGTCACCCGGCCCGCATCGCCGAGCAGATCGCCGCGGCCGGCATCGAGGTGGTCGTCTTCGAGGACGCCCACGTCGAGCCGACCGACGAGAGCCTGGCCGGCGCGGTGGAGTTCGGCCGGTCGGAGGGCCCGTTCGACGCCTACGTCGCGGTGGGCGGTGGCTCCGCCATCGACACCGCCAAGGCAGTCAACCTGCTCGGCAGCAACGACGGCGAGCTGATGGACTACATCAACGCCCCGGTCGGCCGGGCCCTGTCGCCGGCCCACCCGCTCAAGCCACTGATCGCGGTGCCGACGACCACCGGCACCGGCAGTGAGAGCACCACGATCTGCGTCCTCGACGTGCTCTCCCTCAAGGTCAAGACAGGGATCAGCCATCCGCGGCTGCGTCCCACGATGGCGGTCATCGACCCCGCCCTCACCCTCACCCAACCGCCGATGGTCACCGCCGCCGCCGGCATGGACATCCTGTGCCACGCCCTGGAGAGCTGGACCGCCCGCTGGTACGCCGACTTCCCGGCCAAGCAGGCCGCCGAGCGCGTCCCCTACTGCGGGGCCAACCCGATCGCGGACGTGTGGTCGGAGAAGGCGCTGTCACTGCTGGCCGGAGCGTTCCGCACTGCCGTGCACCACGGGGACGACGTCGTCGCGCGGGAGCAGATGGCGTTGGCTGCGACGTTTGCCGGCATGGGGTTCGGCAACGCCGGGGTGCACATCCCGCACGCCAACGCCTACCCGATCGCGGGCCGGGTGCGTGACTTCCGGCCGGAGGGATATCCGCAGGACGAGGCGATGGTGCCCCACGGCATGGCGGTCGCGCTCACCGCCCCCGAGGCCTTCCGGTTCACCTTCGAGGCCTCGCCGGAGCGTCACCTCGCCGCCGCGCGCCTGCTCGACCCGGCCGCCGACACGTCGGCCGGTCCCGACACCCTCCCCACCGTCCTCAACACCCTGATGCGCGACATCGGCCTGCCGAACGGCCTCGCCGAGGTCGGCTACGGCAACGCCGACGTGGAGGACCTGGTCGACGGCACCCTCAAGCAGCAGCGCCTGCTCGCCACGGCTCCCCGTGAGGCCACGGCTGACGACCTGGCCGCCATCTTCACCAGCTCGATGGAGCACTGGTGATCTGGTTCTTCCGAGTCTCGGTGCTGGCCTACGTCGTCGCGCTCGTCGTGGCTGCCTTCGCCTATCCGGAGCAGGTGCCCGTGCACTTCGACGCCACCGGCGCCGGGGACCGCTTCCAGCCCCGCGGAGTCGCCGTGCTCAGCATGGCCGGAGCCGGTCTGGGGCTGGCCGTGCTCCTCGCACTGTTCATCCGGGTGTTCGCCCGCGGCTCCCTGAAGCACCTCAACATCCCCCACAAGTCCTGGTGGACTCAGCCCGAGAACTCCGACCGACTGCGTCGCATGCTGGCCAACGACCTGGCCTGGATCGGCGGCTGCACGATGACGCTGATGACCTGCATGCTGGCGATCACCATCAAGGTCGCCGACGACGCGAAGCCGTCGATGGGCACCTTCGGGTGGGTGACGCTCTTCGGGTTCCTCATCGCGGTGACCGGACAGGTGGTCTTCATGTACACCTCGCGCTACCGACCCGAGAACCCGTGAGCCACGCGATGTCCGACGCCGACCGGGCCGAAGCCGCCCGTTCCGGGACCGTCCGTTCCGACGCAGCCCGTTCCGACGCAGCCCGTTCCGACGCGCTGCTGGCCGCGTTGCGCAGGCGTGGAGTGCGCGACGTCTCCACCACCACCCTGGACCGGGCGTTGTACTCCTCCGACGCGTCGCTCTACCGGGTGGTGCCCCGGGCGGTCGTGCGGCCGCGCGACACCGACGAGCTGCCGGCGGTCCTCGAGGCCGCACGCGAGACCGGAACACCGGTGACCATGCGTGGTGCGGGCACCTCGATCGCCGGGAACGCGGTGGGTCCGGGTCTGGTCGTCGACACCTCCAAGCACCTCAACCGCATCCTGGCGATCGACCCGGAGGCCCGCACCGCACGCGTCGAGCCGGGCGTCGTCCACGCGCAGCTGCAGCGAGAGCTCACGCCCCTCGGCCTGCGCTACGGTCCCGACCCGTCGACGCACACCCGCTGCACGATCGGCGGCATGCTCGGCAACAACGCCTGCGGCTCGCGTGCCCTCGGCTTCGGACGAACGGCGGACAACGTGGCAGGCCTCGACGTCGTGCTCGGCACCGGCGAGTCGCTGAGCACGGGGTCGGTCGGCGAGGTCGACGCCAGCGTGGCCGGAGGTGCGTTGGCCCGGATGGTGGATGCGCACCTGGGCCACGTACGCACCGAGTTCGGCAGGTTCGGACGCCAGGTCTCCGGCTACTCCCTCGAGCACCTTCTGCCTGAGCACGGTCGACGCCTCGACCGGTTCCTGGTCGGCTCCGAGGGCACGCTGGCCCTGGTGCGATCAGCCACCGTGGAGCTGGTCGCCGAGCCGCCCGCGACCCTCCTCGTCGTGCTCGGCTTCCCGTCGATGCCCGAGGCCGCGGACGCCGTGCCCGCGCTCCTCCGGACGCCGGGCCTGGTGGCCTGCGAGGGGCTCGACGCCCGCATCGTCGACGTGGTGCGGGACGCGGGACGGCCGGTGCCCGACCTGCCGCGCGGTGCGGGCTGGCTGTTCGTCGAGCTGGGGGCCCCGTCGCCGGCAGAGGCGGAGGCGCTTGCCGGCCAGGTGGTCCGTGCGGTCGATGCCCTCGGTCACCGGTTGGTGGTCCGACCGGACGAGCAAGCGGCGCTGTGGCGGATCCGTGAGGACGGTGCGGGGCTCGCTGCCCGCAGCCTCGGCCGGCCGGCGTACTCCGGCTGGGAGGACGCGGCAGTGCCGCCCGAGCACCTCGGTGCCTGGCTGCGCGACTTCGACGAGCTGTTGCGCCACCACGGTCTCGACGGCGTGCCCTACGGGCACTTCGGCGACGGCTGCGTGCACGTGCGCATCGACTTCGAGTTCGACGATGCGGGGGCCCGGTTCCGCTCGTTCCTGACCGACTCGGCGGTGGCGTTGCGTGCCCACGGCGGCTCGCTCTCGGGTGAGCACGGTGACGGCCGGGCCCGCTCCGAGCTGTTGCCGATGATGTACGACGCCACCTCGCTCGCGCTGTTCGCCGAGGTGAAGCGCATCTGCGACCCGGACAACCTGCTCAACCCGGGGGTGCTGGTCGACCCCGCTCCTCTCGATGCCGACCTGCGCCCGGCTCGTCCGGTGGCGCGGGTGCGGCCGCTGCTTGCCCTGGCCCACGACGACGGCTCCTTGGGCGCAGCCGTGCACCGGTGCACCGGGGTCGGCAAGTGCCTGGCCGACAACGCCCCGTCCGGTGGCGTGATGTGCCCGTCCTGGGCCGCCACCCGCGACGAGAAGGACTCCACCCGCGGGCGGGCCAGGGTGTTGCAGGAAGCGCTGGACGGCTCGCTCGTCGCCGGGTTGACCGACCCTGCGGTCTCCGAGGCGCTGGACCTCTGCCTCTCCTGCAAGGGATGCGCCCGGGACTGTCCCACCGGGGTCGACATGGCGACGTACAAGTCCGAGGTGCTTCACCAGCAGTACGCCGGAAAGCCGCGCCCGCGCAGCCACTACGCCCTCGGTCGCCTGCCCCGATGGGCGCGACTCACCGCCCGGGTGGCACCGGCGCTGAACCTGGCGTTGCGAGCCGGACCGCTGGCTCGCCTGGCCAAGTCGGTCGCCGGGATCGACCAGAGGCGTGGGCTGCCGGCCTTCGCGTCTCGCACCCTGCGAGCCTCCGCAGCGTCATACGTCGCGGCGCCCGGAGCGACCACAACGCATGACGTCCCGGACGTGTGGCTGTGGGCGGACTCGTTCACCGACCATTTCGCCCCCGAGTCGGGGCTGGCGACGATCGAGCTGCTGGAGGGGGCCGGACTGCGGGTCCGGGTGATCGACGAGCCCGCCTGCTGTGGACTCACCTGGATCACCACGGGTCAGCTCACCGCAGCCCGGAAGATCGTCTCCAGGGCGGTGTCGACGCTGCGGACCTACGTCGATTCGGGGGTGCCGGTGGTCGGGTTGGAGCCCTCCTGCCTGGCGTCGATGCGCTCCGACGCGGCCGAGCTCGTGCCCGGCGCAGGATCGGTCGGTGGACGGATGCTGACCCTGGCCGAGTTCCTCACCTCGATCGACTGGGTCCCACCGGACCTCACCGGGGTCGAGGTGGTGGCGCAGCCGCACTGCCACCACGCGTCGGTGCTCGGCTGGGAGACCGACGAGGCCCTGTTGCGCCGGGCCGGGGCCTCGGTGACCAGGGTCGGTGGATGTTGTGGCCTGGCCGGCAACTTCGGCGTCGAGAAGGGTCACTACGAGACGTCGGTGGCGATCGCCGAGCACGCGCTGCTTCCCGCCGTACGCGCTGCTGCTCCGGGCGCGGTCGTGCTGGCCGACGGGATGTCGTGCCGGATCCAGCTCGACGACCTGGTCGGCGTACGAGCCCTGCACCTGGCCGAGCTGCTCGCCTCACGCCGGCAGGCCCCCTGAGGCTGCCCGCGTGCGGTGCCGTTGTCACTTCCCGGGCGATGCGCCGGGTGGGAAGCGGCCGGAACACCGCGTTGCCCGGCGGGGGGAGGGACGGCCGTAGGATTGGGGCATGAATCCCCGCTACCGCCGTCTTGTCATTCCGCTGGCGCTGGTGGCGTTGTTGCTGGTGGTCGTCGTCGCCGCGCTGGTGAAGTGATGGCCGCCGAGCCCCTCCTGCGTGCCCTGTCCCGCATGCGTGCGCTGGTCCTCGACGACCAGGTGCTCGTCCGAGCAGTGGCGTCCGGACGACAACGCGGCCAGGAGACCAGGTGGAAGCGGGTCGAGCTGCGCTACGTCGACCTGAAGTCCGGCCGCCACCTGCAGGTCACCGCCTACGACGACACCCAGGCACACACGTCCAACCACGTCGGTGACGACGCCCGCGACGCGGTGGACGACCTGCTCGACCAGCCGTTCGCCAACTGGCACGTCGAGACCACCACCGAGCAGCACCAGATCCGGGTCACCAAGAAGCTCGAGGCGATGGTGCACACCAGTGCCCGTGACGCCGAGGTGGAGGCCGAGCGTGAGCACGACAAGGCCAAGCAGCGCCTGCTGCCGGAGGACGACCCCGTCCTGGTCGCCCTCGGCATCTCCGACGCGCAGGGTCGGACCAAGCCGACCCGGCAGGCGAAGTACCGCCAGGTCGAGGAGTTCCTGCGGCTGCTCGACGCCTCGATCACCGACGCGATCGGCAAGGGCGCGCTGCGCAAGCCCAGCGCCGAGGACCCGCTGCGCATCGTCGACCTGGGTTGCGGCAACGCCTACCTGACCTTCGCGGCCCACCGCTACCTCAGCCACGTCCGCGGCCTGCCGGTGCACCTGATCGGCGTCGACGTGAAGGAGCAGTCCGCCCGTCACAACGCGGGCGTGGCCGGTGAGCTGGGGATCTCGGGGAGCACCGACTTCGTGGTCGGGTCGATCGCCGGCGCCCGGCTCGACCGGGCGCCCGACGTCGCGCTGGCCCTGCACGCCTGCGACACCGCCACCGACGAGGCCTTGGCGCGCGCAGTCGAGTGGGAGGCCTCGCTGGTGCTGGCGGCTCCGTGCTGCCACCACGACATCTCCGCGCAGCTGCGCAAGAACCCCACGCCCGCGCCGTACTCGATGCTCACCCGGCACGGCATCCTGCGCGAGCGCTTCGCCGACACCCTCACCGACGCCCTGCGTGCCTCGATCCTGCGGCTGCTGGGCTACAAGGTCGACGTGGTCGAGTTCGTCGAGAGCCAGCACACTCCGCGCAACACCCTGCTCCGCGCCGTACGCACGAGCGGCCGGGTCAAGGGCGGCAGCGTCCGCAAGGAGTACGACGACCTCGTCGCGATGTGGGGCGTGCACCCGAAGCTGGCCGAGCTCGTGGCGGTGTGATGCGGCGAGTCCTCGTCGCGGCGGCGATCGCTGCCCCGTTCCTGATGGGCGCGCTGAGTGCCTCAGCAGCCGACCGTGACGTGGTGTTCCGGTTCCAGGACCCGGCCATCCTCGAGTCCAGCGCGTTGATCGCCACCGGCGACCTGATGGTGACCACCAACGACTCCGGCGACAGTGCACGGGTCTTCACCGTCGACCCTGACACCGGAGCCACCCTCGGCACGATCAGCTGGGGAGGCGCGGCCGCGGACGTCGAGGCGATGGCGCCCGCCAGAGGTGGGCAGGTCTGGGTCGCAGACATCGGCGACAACCTCGGGAAGCGCCACGACATCTCCGTCACGCGCATTCCCGTCGGCCCGGCCGACGCGACGGTCTCGGGCACGACCTACCCGCTCGAGTTCCGTGACGGCCCGCGCGATGCCGAGGCGCTGCTGGCGCACCCGACCACGGGACGGCTCTACGTCGTGTCCAAGGGTGTCCTCGGCGGCCAGTTCTACGTCGCGCCGAAGACGCTGCGCACCGCCGCTCCGAACCGGCTCACGACACTGGGTGCGGCTCCGGGCCTGGTCACCGACGGAGCCTTCTTCCCCGACGGGAAGCACCTGGTCGTGCGGACCTACAGCCGTGCGGTGGTCTACCGGTTCCCGTCGTTGGAGGTGGTGGGCACCGTCGACCTGCCCCGGCAGCAGCAGGGAGAGGGCATCGCCGTGGCTCCCGACGGCCGGATCTACCTCAGCTCCGAGGGCGTGCACGCCGAGGTCCTGCGGATCACGTTGCCGAAGAAGATCCAGCAGGCGATGAGCACTGAGCCGAGTGAGTCCCCGACGGCGACGCCGAGCGAGGCTTCGAGCCCGGGGGAGACCGCGGAGTCACAGGACCAGGGCGAGACGGACGATCCCGAGGTCTTCCCCTGGGTGATCGGCGGCCTGGTGGGCGTGGTCATGCTGATCGTGCTGGTGCGGTCGCTGCGACCCCGCTGACTTGGCTCTCCTGGCTCGGGTGACCGCTCGCGGCCCCTGACAGGGAAACAGCGAGGGTGCACACTCGGACCATGGAGATCACCGTGGTCGAGGGAGACATCACCCAGCAGCAGGTCGACGCGATCGTGAACGCCGCCAACCGACACCTGCGCGGTGGTGGAGGTGTGGACGGTGCGATCCACCGGGCGGGCGGGCCGGTGATCCTGGAGGACTGCGTGCGTCGCTTCCCTGAGGGGATGGACACCGGTGAGGCGGGGTGGACGATCGCCGGGGAGCTGCCGGCCCGCTGGGTGATCCACGTGGTCGGGCCCAACTTCACCGCCGGGCAGCGCGACCGCAACCTGCTCACCTCGTGCTACCGCCGGGCACTCGAGGTGGCCGACGAGCTCGGTGCACGGACCCTGGCCTTCCCGCTGGTCAGTGCCGGCGTCTACGGCTGGCCGCGCGAGGACGCGATCCGGGCCGCCGTGGAGACGCTGCGGGCCACCCCGACCGAGGTCGACGAGGCCCGGATGGTGGCGTTCAACCACTCGACGTACGACCAGATCGCCGCCGCCATCTCCCGATAGTCCCCAACGTGCGGCAGGTGATCGCGGATGATCCACCTGCCAGACGTTGGGGACTATCGAGGAGATTGGATCAGAGCGCGGCGACGACGTGGTCGATGCAACGGGTGAGCTGCTCGATGTCGGCCGGGTCGACGGCCGGGTACATCGCGATGCGCAGCTGGTTGCGGCCCAGCTTGCGGTAGGGCTCGGTGTCGACGATGCCGTTGGCGCGCAGCACCTTGGCGATCGCCGCAGCGTCGATCGCCTCGTCGAAGTCGATGGTGCCGATCACCAGCGAGCGGTGCTCGGGGTTCTCGACGTACGGCGTCGTGTAGGTCGTATTCTCGGCCCACCCGTAGAGCGCGTCGGAGGAGGCAGTCGTGCGCTCGACCATGCCCTTGAGGCCGCCGTTGGCGTTCATCCAGTCCAGCTGCTCGGCCATCAGGAAGAGCGTGGCCACCGACGGGGTGTTGTAGGTCTGGTTCTTCTTCGAGTTGTCGATCGCGGTCGGCAGGTCGAAGAACGCCGGCACGTGGCGGTCGGTCGCCGCGATCTCGTCGACCCGGGCCAGCGCCCGCGGCGACATCGCGGCGATCCACAGGCCACCGTCGGAGGCGAAGCACTTCTGCGGGGCGAAGTAGTAGGCGTCGACCTCGTTCAGGTCGACCGGCAGGCCGCCGGCACCGGAGGTCGCGTCGACCAGCACCAGGGCGTCGTCCGCAGCACCCGAGGGGCGGACGACGGGGGCCATCACGGCGGTCGAGGTCTCGTTGTGGGCCCAGGCGTAGACGTCCACGCCCTCCTCGGCCACCGGGTCGGGACGCGAGCCGGTCGGTGCCTCGATCACCGACGGGTCGGCCAACCACGGGGCACTCTTCGCGGCCTTGGCGAACTTGGAGGAGAACTCACCGAAGGTGAGGTGCTGGCTCTTCTCGCGGATCAGGCCGAAGGTGGCGATGTCCCAGAAAGCGGTCGCGCCTCCGTTGCCGAGCACGATCTCGTAGCCGTCGGGCAGCTCGAAGAGCGAGGCCAGTCCTTCGCGCACCCGGCCCACGGTGTCCTTCACCGGCGCCTGGCGGTGCGACGTACCGAGCAGCTTGTCGCCGGTGGCGGCGAGCGCGTCGAGGTGCGACGTCTGGATCTTGGAGGGCCCGGCGCCGAAACGGCCGTCGGCGGGCAGCAGGTCAGCGGGGATCTTGATGTCGGTCACGGGTGACAACCTCATCTGTGTCGTTCAGGGGGTGTGTTTCCTGACCACGCTGTCAGCGAAGCCCTATTGTGTCACCCGACTCAACCGACGACGAATGGAGTCCAGCAATGGCTGCGAATCCCGGGTTCGCCCAGCAGGGCACGCTGCGTACCGTGTTCCGCGTCGTCGGAGTCCTCGCCCTGCTCGGGTTCGTGCTCCTGCTCGTCCTCTTCGCGAAGGACGTGGCCAGCACGATGGGCGACGAATCGTTCGTCCCGGAGACGCCCAACTTCATGCTCTTCTTCGCCGCGCTGCCGCTGCTGATCGTTGCGGGGGTCTGCCTCAACGCCGGTTTCGGGGGCGCCGCCGCGCGCTACGCCGCGGGGGAGGTCATGCCCGTGGCCAAGGACTCGTTGGAGTACCTCACCGACGGCCAGGGCGTGGGCCACCTGGGCAGGACTCCCGGGGCGCCTCCGGAGGACCACGCCGGTCCGTCCTGCAGCAGGTGCGGGGTGCGCAACGATGCGGAGGCGACATTCTGTGATGCCTGCGGAGACCGGCTTGCCTGAGCTGGTCATCGATCGGGTCGGCTTCGGCCACGGTGACGCGGTCCGGCTGATCGAGCAGGTCCAGCTCGAGTACGTGGAACGGTACGGCGGGCGCGACGACACCCCGCTCGACCCGGCCATGTTCGAGCCGCCCGGGGGCAGCTTCTTCGTGGGTCGGCTGGACGGCGAGCCGGTCGCGTCAGGTGCCTGGCGGCGACGCGACGACGTACTCGCCCTCGGGACGCGTGTCACCGCCGAGATCAAGCGGATGTACGTCGTCCCGGTGGCTCGTGGACGTGGGTTCGCCCGGCGGATGCTTGCGCACCTGGAGGCAACCGCGGCCACCGGTGGCGCCGAGGTCGCGATCCTCGAGACCGGCATGATGCAGCCCGAGGCCATCGCGCTCTACGAGACCTCGGGCTACACACGGGTCCCCGGCTTCGGCCACTACCGTGACTCGCCGTTGAGCCGGTGCTTCGCCAAGCGCCTGGGCGACGCCACCGCAAGGACTGCCTGTTCAGCTGTCGAGGACTGACCGTTCGCGCAGCAAGAATTGCCCGTTCGCGCAGCAAGAACTGCCCGTTCGCGGGGTCAGGAGACGTCGCGGCGGCGGACCAGCCAGCCGGCCAGCAGCGGCAACACCACGACGTACGCCGCCACGGTCCAGGTGGCCCGGGTGCCCGAGATGACGTCGAGGACCCCGGGCGTGCCGTCGTCGGAGGTACCCATGATCGCGCCGACCAGCGACCCGGCGGCGGTGCCGGGCAGCACGTGGGTGAACGCCTCCACCGGGTCGAGCAACTGCCCGACGCCGCGGAGCAGGTTCTCGACGACCAGCGCCCAGACCAGGCCGAGACCGACTGAGAGCGCCGGGCCGCGGGCCACCGTGCCGAGGAGGTAGCCGGCCAACGCCCACATCTCCAGGACGAGGAAGCCGGCGCCCACCGAGGTGGCCACGTCACCGAACGCGGGCCAGGTCACGGCCTGTGACTCGATCCCGGCGATCGCCAGCGAGCATGCGAGGTCGAAGAGCAGCGAGAGCACCAGGATGCCGACCACGAACACGGTCAGGGCAGCCATCGACCCACCGACCACCGACAGGCGCGAGGGCCCCTGGGTGAAGATCGTCTTCCAGGTGCCCCAGCCGTAGCCGTTGCCGGCCACGATCGCCCCGAGCACCATCAGCAGGGTCCCGCCGAACATCGGCATGCCCTGGACGAGCACGTCAGGCACGTTGCTCGGCATCATCTGGGCCAGCAGCATCGCCTTCGTGGTGCCCTCGTTGCTGAAGTCGTTGGAACCGCTGGTGTAGCTGACGTAGTTGAACACGTAGCCGAACATCAGGCTCAGTGCGAGCCAGGCGCCGACGGTCACCCAGACCGCGGGCCACCTGCGCAGCCGCAGCAGCTCGGCGCGGGTGCTGGTGACCAGGCCGTTGATGCTCCGGGTCGGGTGGGACGACGTGGCCGGGTTGGTCGGGGCACTCATGACAGGGACTCCATCTCGGGCGTGGTGGTCATCTCGAAGAAGACGTCCTCGAGGCTGCGTTCGGAGCTGCCGATCGCGTGGACGTCGATGCCGGCGGCGACCAGGTCGCGAACCAGCGCGGGTGCGGCGGAGTCGGCCAGGTCGAGCTCGATCCGTTCGCCGACCAGGCGTACGCCGTCCTCGCCGGCCGCCCTCATGGCGACCGCGAGCGCGTCGTCGACAGGGTGGGCGGCGAGGGTGATGTGGGTGCTGCCGCGCAGGTCGGCCACCGTCGACTCCCGCAACAGCCGGCCCCGGTTGATCACGCCGACGCGGTCGCAGATCTCCTGGACCTCGTCGAGGAGGTGGCTCGAGAGCAGCACGCTCTGGCCACCCCGGGCGAGCTCCACGATCAGCGCCCGCATGTCGGCCATGCCGGCGGGGTCCAGCCCGTTGGTGGGCTCGTCGAGCACGATCAGGTCGGGCTCGCCCATCAGCGCCGAGGCGACGCCCAGGCGCTGCTTCATCCCGAGCGAGTACGACGTGAACTTGTCGTTGCCGCGGCCGGCCAGGTCGACCCTGGCCAGCGCAGCGGCAGCCGCCGACCCGGGCAGGCCGCGGTAGCGCGCCATCACCCGCAGGTTCTCGAGACCGGACAGGTAGGGGAAGAAGCCGGGTCCCTCGATCAGCGCACCGATGCGAGCGGTCACCGCGGGTGTGCCCGCGGGGTTGCCGAGCACGGTGGCCGATCCGGAGGTCGGTCGGACCAGCCCCAGCACCATCCTCAGGGTCGTCGTCTTGCCGGCGCCGTTGGGGCCGAGGAATCCGTAGACCTCGCCGCGCCGCACGGTCATGCTGACCTTGTCGGCGGCCAGCCGGTCGCCGTACTCCTTGGTCAGCTCCCTGGTCTCCACCACGTTCTCGCTCATGGCTCCGAGGTTGCCGCGGATCCCGCGCCGGGACGTCCGCCCAGTCGCGGCCCCGTGCTACGCAGAACTGCGTAGGCCGCAACCGTGCCGCGTCGTACGCCGAGTGCTCCTGCCTGCCCTAGCGTCGGGGGTATGAACTCGACGTTGTCCCTGCTGTCGCACCGGTGGTGGCTGATCCCGGTGCTGGTGGTCGTCACCGGTGGCTCCGTCGGGGTGAACCTCGGCGATGCCGGCGACTTCCATCCCGCGCGCGCGTTTGTCGGTGGGGCTGCGGCGGTGGTCCTCGCCGTGCTCTCCGCGGTCGTGCTCTTCGCGATCGACCGTTGGCCGTTGGGCGTGGTTGCCAACGGGGTCTCGGTCGGTGCCTACTTCGCCGTGGGCGGTGAGAACGGCCCGGTCTTCTTCACCATCGTGGTGGCAGCGTTCCTGGTGGCCTCGCGGCGTCGGTTCCGTGAGTGGTGGCCGCTGCTGCTCGCCTCCGGTGTGCTGGTCTGGGCGGGGCTGGTGATCCGTGGCGTCCGGTGGGACGAGCTCGACATCGGGATCTGGCAGTCGGTCGGAGTGGGTGCGCTGGTCTCCGCGGCGGCCTCGATCGCCACCGCGATCCGCACGCGCGAGGAGGCCCACCGCGTCGAACGGCGGCGGGCCGCCACGGAGGAACAGCTCCGGATGGCGCAGGACCTGCACGACGGCGTCGGTCATGGCCTGGCCGTGATCGCGATGCAGTCGGGTGTCGCCCTGCACGTGCTCGAGCGCGATCCCGCGGCCGCCCGGGATGCCTTGGAGGCGATCCGCACGACCAGCAAGGAAGCCCTCGACGCGTTGCGCGCGGAGCTGTCGCAGATCACCGGCACTGCAGTGGAGAGCGCGCCACGCACGCCACGGCGTGGGCTGGACGAGCTCGACCTCCTGCTCGATCGAGTGCGCGCCGGTGGCCTGCACGTCGAGGTCGTCGGCAGCGGCGACCACGTTGACGCATCGACCAGCGAGGCGGCCTACGCGATCATCCAGGAGGCGCTGACCAACGTGCTGCGCCATGCCGGCGCGACCGCCGTGACGGTGGCCCTCTCCTCCGGGCACGGGGCGTTCGTCGTGGCGATCGACGATGACGGGCGCGGGGGAGTGGTGCACGATGAGGGCATGGGTCTTCGGGGCATGCGCGAGCGGGTGGGAGGCCTCGGCGGAATGCTGGAGGCCGGTCCGACCGACCGCGGCTTCCGGGTGCGCGCGACGTTCCCACCAGCCGGGGCGGTGGGCCGATGATCCGCGTCGTCCTTGTTGACGACCAGGCCCTGGTGCGAGTCGGCCTGCGCACGCTGATCGGCAGTGAGGCCGATCTCGAGGTGGTCGGCGAGGCGGAGGACGGCGCCGCCGGCCTGATGGCGATCCGTCGCGAGCGACCCGACGTGGTGCTCTGCGACATCCGGATGCCGGGCACCGACGGGCTCGAGCTGCTCCGCCAGGTCGGCGCCGACCCCGGCCTGGCCGCCGTGCGCGTGGTCGTTCTGACCACCTTCGAGCTCGACGAATACGTCTTCGAGGCCCTCCGTCACGGTGCCTCCGGCTTCCTGCTCAAGGACGCCGAGCCGACCGCCCTGCTCGACGCGATCCGGGTGGTCGCCGAGGGCGGCTCCCTGCTCGCCCCGTCGGTGACCAAGCGTGTCATCGAGCACTTCGGCGACGCCGCGCCGCGTCGTACGCCGCACCCGCAGCTGGTGCACCTCACCGAGCGTGAGCGCGAGATGGTGGCGTGGGTGGCGACCGGGATGTCGAACCAGGAGATCGCCGTACGCCTCGTCGTCAGCCCCGACACCGTGCGTACCCACGTGTCACGGGCGATGGTGAAGCTGCATGCGCGTGACCGTGCCCAGCTGGTCGTCTTCGCGATCCAGTCGGGCCTCGAGCCGCCTGTCTAGCAGGGGCTGTGAGACCTACTTGGCCCAGTCGGAGTTCCAGCCCTCGACCGAGTCGGCCGGGCGGGTGTCGGGCCCGGTGTAGACCGCCGACGGGCGGATCAGGCGACCGGTGCGCTTCTGCTCGAGGATGTGCGCCGACCAACCACCGGTGCGGGCGCAGGTGAACATCGACGTGAACATCGGGGCCGGCACCTCGGCGAAGTCGAGCACGATCGCGGCCCAGAACTCGACGTTGGTCTCGAGCACGCGGTCGGGGCGACGGTCCTTGAGCTCGGCCAGGGCAGCCTTCTCGAGGGCCTCGGCGACGGCGTAGCGGGGCGCGTCGAGCTCCTTGGCCGTCCGACGGAGCACGCGGGCGCGCGGGTCCTCGGCACGGTAGACGCGGTGGCCGAAGCCCATCAGCCGCTCGCCGCGGTCGAGCAGGTCCTTGACGTAGCCCTCGGCGTCGCCGGACTTCTCCACGTCGGCGATCATGCCGAGCACGCGGGAGGGTGCGCCACCGTGCAGGGGGCCGCTCATCGCTCCGATGGCGCCGGAGAACGCGGCGGCCACATCGGCACCTGTGGAGGTGATCACGCGGGCGGTGAAGGTGGAGGCGTTCATGCCGTGCTCGGCGGCCGAGCTCCAGTAGGCGTCGATCGCCTTGACGTGCTTGGGGTCGGCCTCGCCCTTCCAGCGGATCAGGAACTTCTCGGCCAGGGTCCTGCCCTCGTCGACGAGCTTCTGCGGCACGACGGGCTGGTGCAGGCCGCGGGCCGACTGGGCGGCGTACGACAGCACCATGACGGCCACGCGTGCGAGGTCCTCACGGGCCTGCTCGTCGGAGATGTCGTAGGTCTGGCCGAAGCCGAAGGCCGGCGCGAGCATCGCGACGGCGGCCTGGACGTCGACACGTACGTCGCCGGTGTGGACCGGCAGGTTGTAGGGCTCGGCGGCCGGGAGGCCGGGGGTGTAGGCGCCGTCGATCAGCAGGCCCCAGACGTTCTCGAAGGGGACGCGGCCGACGATGTCCTCGATGTCGACGCCGCGATAGCGGAGCGAGGAGCCTTCCTTGTCGGGTTCGGCGATCTCGGACTCGAATGCGATGACGCCCTCAAGGCCGTGGTGAACCTCGGTCATGGACAGACTCCTTGTGCTCGACGTTGAAACAAACGCATTCTGCCCCTCTCCTCGGCCGAGTGCACACCGGGCTAGGGTCGAGGCCATGTCAGACGACTTCGCGAGGCTCCGTGCGGAGTACGCCCAGGAGGGGCTCTCGGAGGGTGACCTGTCGGACGATCCGTTCGTGATCTTCCGTGCCTGGTTCGAGCAGGCGCGGGTCCTCCCCGAGCCGAATGCCATGGTCGTGGCGACGGTCTCGAGCGACGGCCAGCCCTCCGCACGGATGGTCCTGCTCAAGGCGCTTGACGAACGTGGCTTCTCGTTCTTCACCAATCTCCAGTCCCACAAGGGATCTGAGCTGCACGACAACCCGAGATGCGCCCTGCTCTTCCCGTGGCACCCGCTGCAACGACAGGTCCGGGTGGAGGGGAGCGCGCAGCTGCTCGACCGCGACGAGGTGGCGGCGTACTTCGCCACACGCCCGCGCGGAGCGCAGCTCGGCGCGTGGGCCTCGCCGCAGTCACAGGTGGTCACCGCCGACGAGATGCGACGCGCCTACGACGACGCGGCGGCGCACCAACCCGAGCAGGTGCCGCCCCCCGAGCACTGGGGCGGGTACGTCGTGGTGCCCGAGCGCATCGAGTTCTGGCAGGGGCGGGCCAACCGCATGCACGACCGCTGGCGCTACCGCCGTGCAGCCGACGGCACGAGCTGGCTCCGGGAGCGACTGGCGCCCTGATCCGGCCTGTTCACTTCCTCCGGAAGAGGCTGCGGCGGCGCTCCGGAGCGGCCTTGGGGGCCGCAGCAGCGGCGGGTGTCTTCCGGGCGGCAGCTCGCTTCGCCTTGCGGGCACTCTGCTTGGCCTTCGCCTGCAGGCTCACCGCACGGTTCGCCTGGGTGGCGATCACGTCCACCAGGGTCCGCTCGCTCGGCGTGATCGCGGTGTCGTCGGGGTCCTCGTCGAGGATCGTGATGCTGGGGGAGTCGAGCTCGAGCTTGCCCCCGAGGATCCCGTTGGCGTTGATCCAGTCGACCTCGTCGGTGAAGAGCTCGACCACGCGGTCGCGGTCGGCGCGGGTGAGGTAGGGGCGCTCGGGGACCGAGGGGTTCGCGCTGATCACCACGTCGCTGACCTGACGACTGGCGCCGGCGGTCTTCAACCGCTTGTTGATCTCACGCATGAGGCGTACTTCGTCGGGGGTCAGTGACCGGTTGACGGTGTGCTCGAGGGCCGGCGCCAGGTTCTCGGCCGGCACCTTGAGGTACTCGTCGAAGAAGTGCCGGACCAGGTCGTTGCGGAGGCTGTCGTAGTGGACCACCGTCACCGCCGACGGACCGAGCACCGCGCCCATGCCCTCGATCCAGGAACGCATCGGCGGCTTGTAGGTGTCGCCCTCGGAGGGCTCGACGAAGTCGGCGAAGCTGCCGGTGAAACGGTGTCGCTTCAAGCGCTGGATGTATTGGGAGACGGCGTGCCCCACCACGTTGCGGACGTAGCCCACGACCTCCACGTCGTAGCCGATCTCGTCGCACGCCGCGACGAAGGTCGCGAAGCGGCCCAGGTCGGAACGACACAGGAACTCGGAGGAGAACAGGAGCGACGAGCTGCCGTCACCCGCGTCGCGGATCACCGTCATGGCGGTGGCGAGTGCTTCCTCGGGTGAGGTCCCACGAGGGGTCTTCCCGGGCATCAGGAAGGCACGCAGCAGCGAGGCGTTCCCACTGGTCACACCGCCGCGCGTCGCGCGGGCGTCCATGCTCGGGACGGCGGGGTCGCTGGGGTAGATGATGCCGTGCTGGGCGAGCAGCTCACGGTCGCGGACGAAGGCGACCTGCAGGGCGCTGGTGCCGGTCTTGGGGATGCCCACGTGGAGGATCACGCGAGGGCGGGCCGTGGTGCTCGTCATGGGGCTCAGTTTGGCACGGAACGAGGTGGCCACCCGCAGAAGGGCTTGTGAGTGAGCGCTCACTCATTTACTCTTGCCGGCGTGACTCCTCGCGCCCGCCCCATGTCCCCCGACGATCGCCGTCGGGCGATCCTCGATGCCGTCGTGCCCCTCGTCATCGAGCACGGAGGCGACCTGAGCACCCGGCTGATCGCCGAGGCGGCTGGTGTCGCGGAGGGGACGATCTTCCGGGTCTTCGCAGACAAGACCGAGCTGATGTGGGCCGTCGCGGAGGAGGCGATCAACCCCGAGCACGGCCGTGAGGAGTTCGAGGCGATGCTCGCGTCCGACGACGACCTGCACGAGCGGGTCCGCAGGGCCGCCGAGACCCTCACCCTGCAGCTGCACCGGATGATGCGGGTGATGTTCGCCGTCCGCAGCTACATGATGAAGCAGGGCCACGACCACCGCCACGAGGGCCCGCCCGGCCCTCCGGAGTTCATGGTCCGGGCCAACCGCCAGCTGCTGGAGATGCTGTCCGGCCTCTTCGAGCCGTACGCCGACCAGCTGCGCGTCCCGCCCGCCACCGCCGCCGTGGTGCTCCGCTCGCTCGTCTTCGGCTCGGCCGGCATGGACCTCGGGGCCGACCTCACCTCCGACCAGGTCGCCGACATCATCGTCGGCGGCGTGATGCTCCCCGAGGAGGACGCCTGATGCTGCTCAGGATCCTGCGCACCCACCTGGCGCCGTACAAGCGGTGGATCGCGATCATCGTCGCCCTGCAGTTCGTCAGCACCGTGGCGATGCTCTACCTGCCCAGCCTGAACGCCGACATCATCGATGACGGCGTGGCCCAGGGCGACATCGACTACATCCTTCGCACCGGCGGCATCATGCTTGCGGTCTCGCTGCTGCAGATCGCCTGCTCGATCATCGCGGTCTGGTTCTCGGCACGCACGGCGATGTCCTTCGGACGGGACCTGCGGGCGGCCGTCTTCGCCAAGGTCGGCAGCTTCTCCGGCCGTGAGGTCACCCACTTCGGTGCCCCGTCGCTGATCACGCGCAACACCAACGACGTGCAACAGGTGCAGATGCTGGCGCTGATGACCTGCACGATGGCAGTGATGGTCCCGATCATGATGGTCGGCGGCATCCTGATGGCGATGCGGGAGGACCTCGGCCTCTCCTGGCTGCTCGCGGTGATGATCCCCGTGCTCTTCGTCGTGGTCGGCCTGGTCGTCTCCCGGATGGTGCCCAGCTTCCGGCTGGTCCAGGAGCGCATCGACGGCGTCAACCGGGTGCTGCGCGAGCAGATCACCGGCATCCGCGTGGTCCGCGCCTTCGTCCGTGAGAAGGAGGAGACCCAGCGCTTCGCCAAGGCCAACCAGGACCTGACCGACGTGTCGATCCGAGCCGGTCGGTGGATGGCCACCATGTTCCCGATGGTGATGCTGGTGGTCAACGTGGCCAGTGTCGCGGTGCTCTGGTTCGGCGGCCACCGCGTGGACGACGGCAACATGGAGGTCGGCTCGTTGACCGCCTTCCTGAGCTATCTGATGCAGATCATGATGTCGGTGATGATGGGCATGTTCATGCTGATGATGGTGCCCCGCTCCGCCGTGTGCGCCGACCGCATCGCCGAGGTGCTCGACACCGACAGCAGCGTGGTCCTGGCCGAGGACGGCCTCGTCACCGAGGCCCGAGGAGTGCTCGAGCTCGACCACGTCGAGTTCACCTATCCCGGTGCCGAGCAGCCGGTGCTGCGTGACATCTCGTTCAGTGCCCGACCGGGACAGACGGTCGCGGTGATCGGGTCCACCGGTGCCGGGAAGACCACGCTGGTCAACCTCGTGCCCCGGCTCTTCGACGCGACCGCCGGCGAAGTCCGCATCGACGGTGTCGACGTACGCCGGCTGGACGCCGACTCGATGTGGGCCCGGATCGGACTGGTCCCGCAGCAGGCGTTCCTGTTCAGTGGCACGATCGCTGACAACCTGCGCCACGGCCGGCCCGACGCCAGCGACGAGGACCTGTGGCGAGCCCTCGAGATCGCCCAGGTGAAGGACTTCGTCGAGGCCGTTCCGGAGGGGCTGGAGGCGCCGGTGGTGCAGGGCGGCACGAACTTCTCCGGTGGCCAGAGGCAGCGACTCGCGATCGCCCGCGCCGTGGTCAGACAACCCCGGATCTATCTCTTCGACGACTCGTTCTCGGCGCTGGACCTGTCCACGGACGCCCGGGTGAGGGCTGCGCTGGGGCCGGTCACCGCCGACGCGACGGTGCTGATCGTGGCGCAACGGGTCTCCACCATTCGTGGGGCCGACCTGATCCTCGTGCTCGAGGACGGCGTGGTGGTCGGGCGAGGAACCCACGACGAGCTGCTCGCCGACTGCGCCACCTATCAGGAGATCGTCGAGTCCCAGCTCACCGCGGAGGAGGCAGCATGAGCGACACCACGAGCTCCTCCGACGCGTCGGGCGGCCCCAAGGGCGGCGCCAAGCTCAAGGAGACCGAGCGGGTCGTCACCGCTGGCGGCCCCGGCCGCGGGCCAGGAGGCATGGTCGGGCAGAAGGCGATGAGCTTCGGCCCTTCGGCCAAGCGGTTGATCCGCCGGATGCGGCCCTACCGCACCAAGGCGATCGCGGTGCTGGTGCTCGCCCTCGGGAGCGTGGTCCTGACGGCGCTCGGCCCGCGGATCCTCGGCCACGCCACGGACCTGATCTTCGAGGGCCTGTTCGGCAACAAGTTCCCGGCCGGGTCGACCAAGGACCAGGTCATCGACCAGGTCCGGGCCTCCGGCGACGACCGGCTGGCCGACATGCTGTCGGCGATGGACTTCGTGCCCGGGGTCGGCGTCGACTTCAGCGCCGTTGCGTCCGTGCTGCTGATCGTGCTGGCGTTGTACGCCGGGTCGTCGCTGCTCTCGTTCGTCCAGGGCTTCCTGCTCAACGACGTCGTCCAGGGCACGGTGCGTGACATGCGCGCCGACGTCGAGACGAAGGTCAACGCACTCCCGTTGGAATACTTCGACACCCAGCCTCGCGGCGAGCTGCTCTCCCGGGTGACCAACGACATCGACAACATCAGCCAGACCCTCCAGCAGACGATGAGCCAGCTGCTCACCTCCTTGCTGACGGTGGTGGCGGTGCTCTCGATGATGTTCTGGATCTCGCCCGTGCTGGCGCTGATCGCCCTGGTCAGCGTGCCGATCTCGATGTTCACCACGGCCCAGATCATGAAGCGCTCGCAGACCCAGTTCATCGCCCAGTGGCGACGTACCGGCAAGCTCAACTCCCACATCGAGGAGACCTTCTCGGGCCACTCGCTGGTCAAGGTGTTCGGCCGCCAGGACGAGGTCGAGCGCATCTTCGCCGACGAGAACGACAAGCTCTACGACGCGTCGTTCCGGGCCCAGTTCATCAGCGGCCTGATCATGCCGGTGATGATGTTCATCGGGAACCTCAACTACGTCGTCATCGCCGTCGTCGGTGGTCTGCGCGTGGCCAACGGATCGCTCAGCCTCGGTGAGGTGCAGGCGTTCATCATGTACACGCGCCAGTTCACCCAGCCACTGACCGCGGTGGCCTCGATGATGAACCTGCTGCAGTCGGGCGTGGCCAGTGCGGAGCGGGTGTTCGAGCTGCTCGACGCCGACCAGCAGCGCGCGGACGGCACGGCGGCCCCCGCACCGGTGGGGGAGCGGCACGGCGAGGTCGTCTTCGACGACGTCTCCTTCAGCTACGAGGTCGACCAGCCGTTGATCGAGGACCTGTCCCTGGTCGCCAGTCCCGGGCAGACCGTCGCCATCGTCGGACCGACGGGTGCCGGGAAGACCACGTTGGTGAACCTCGTGATGCGGTTCTACGAGCTCGACGGCGGTCGGATCACCCTCGACGGGGTGGACATCTCCGAGATGCCGCGGGCAGCGCTGCGCGACCAGATCGGCATGGTGCTCCAGGATGCCTGGCTCTTCGAGGGCACCATCCGCGACAACATCGCCTACGGGCGGCCTGATGCCACCGACGACGAGATCCTCGAGGCGGCCAGGGCGACCTTCGTCGACCGGTTCGTGCACTCGTTGCCGGACGGCTATGACACCGTGATCGACGAGGACGGCGGCAACATCAGCGCGGGTGAACGGCAGCTGATCACCATTGCCCGGGCCTTCGTCTCCGACCCGGCCCTGTTGATCCTCGACGAGGCGACCAGCTCCGTCGACACCCGCACCGAGCTGTTGCTGCAGCAGGCGATGAGTGCCCTGCGCAGCGACCGCACCTCGTTCGTCATCGCGCACCGGCTCTCGACGATCCGCGACGCCGACCTGATCCTCGTGATGGAGGACGGCGCGATCGTCGAGCAGGGCACCCACCAGGAGCTGCTGGATGCCGACGGTGCGTATGCGGCGCTCCACCGCTCCCAGTTCGCTGCCCCGGTGGCGTGAGCAACCCGGGCTCCCACCGCGTGCCCCGGGGCCGCTGCTGCGATGACCCGGGACGCTCCGGGGTGCTCGACCACCGGGCCGACACGTCCAGAAATGGCCGGAAATGGGTCGACCCGCAGGTGTGACTGGGATTCAGTCGTCTCCGGTGGACTGATGTCCGGAGCACCTGCGGGCCGGGTGACTGCCGTGGATTCGCCGGCGGCTGCAACAGCTGCTGGGTAGTCCCGTGGCAGTGGAGCTGCTAGCGGGCAGCCACCTCACGAGTCCCTTGCGAATGCATCTGCTGGACCACCTCCTTTCACGTGTCCTGCAAAGGTACGACGCGGTGCGGCCGGCCACAAGGGGTTATTCGCCGGGCGGTGGACCGGCCAGCCACACGGCTGTGTCGGAGGGGAGCACGTCGCTGACCGGCCCGCTGGCGAGCAGGATCCGCCCGCCCGGCAGCGGCACCGGACCGGTGCCGCAGTTCACCACGACGGTGACGGAACCTCGTCGGAACGCGAGCACGTCTTCGCCCAGGTCGAGGAGGTCCACCTCGTCGCCGGCGGTCTCCGCGAACCCACGTCGGGCCGACAACGCGCGCCGGTAGAACGCCAGTGTCGAGTCGTCGTCATCCTCCTGCGCCGCGACGCCCACCGGCCCCCAGCCGGCAGGCTGCGGCAACCATGGTTGCGACGTACCGGGCCCGAAGCCGTAGGGCGGCTCGGCGCCGGACCAGGGCAGCGGCACCCGGCAACCGTCCCGGCTGGCCTTCCCCTCGACGCCGGCCTGGGGGTCCTGCCAGTGCTCCGGGGCGACGTCGACCTCCTCGAGGCCCAGCTCCTCACCCTGGTAGACGTAGGACGACCCGGGCAGCGCCAGCATCGCCATCGTCGCCGCCCGGCCACGGGCCAGCCCCAGGGACCCGCCGCCGTAGCGGGTCGGGTGGCGGACGACGTCGTGGTTGCTCAGCACCCACGTGGGTGAGGCGCCGACGGGGGTGACCGCGTCCAGGGTCGAGCGGATCACCTGGGCGAAGGCGGTGGCCGACCACGGGGCGCTCAACCAGTGGAAGTTGAACGACTGGTTCAGCTCGTCGGGCCTGATGTAGCGGGCCAAGGAGGCGGCGTCGCGGGTCCACGCCTCGCCCACGGCCATCCGGTCGCCGCCGTAGGAGTCGAGGATCGTGCGCCAGGACCGGTAGACCTCGTGCACCTCCGGCTGGTCCCACATCGGTTCGTGCTGGGCGTGCGCGGGACCGATCAGGTCCTGTCCGGCGAGCGCGGCCCGCTCCGCGTCGGTCAGGCGCTGGTCGGGCAGCGACTCCTCCTTGAACAGGCCGTGGGTGACGTCGACGCGGAACCCGTCGACACCACGGTCGAGCCAGAAGCGCAGCACGTCGGCGAACATCGCCGGCACCTCCGGGTTGCGCCAGTCGAGGTCGGGCTGACTGGTGTCGAAGAGGTGGAGGTACCACTGCCCGTCGGGCACCTGCGTCCACGCCGGACCGCCGAAGACGGACTCCCAGTTGTTAGGTGGCCCGTCGGTGGGGGAGTCGCGGAACAGGTAACGGGCCCGCTCCGGACTGCCCGGCCCGGCCGCGAGGGCTGCCCGGAACCAGGCATGCTCGCTCGAGGTGTGGTTGGGGACCAGATCGATGATCACCCGGATGCCGAGGTCGTGGGCACGGGCCAGCAGTGCGTCGAAGTCGGCCAGCGAGCCGAACCGCGGATCGACGTCGCGGTAGTCGGCCACGTCGTAGCCGTGGTCATGCTGGGGGGACGGGTAGAACGGGGTGATCCACACGGCGTCGATCCCGAGGTCGGCGAGGTGGTCGAGTCTCCGGGTGATGCCCGCGAGGTCACCGAGCCCGTCGCCGTCAGCGTCGGCGAAGCTGCGCACGTAGACCTGGTAGCAGACCGCGTGCTTCCACCAGGTCATCGGAGGTGGGTCACCGGAAGTCGGCCGGGTCGACCGTGATCCAGGTGTGCTCGGCACGGGCCACCACCCGGTCGTCGGAGTCATAGAGGCTGCTGGCGGTGAAGGTCTTGCGTCCCTCGCGTCGCAAGGTCTGGCCGACCACCACGTGGGCCTCGCCGATGACCGGCAACGCATCGACCGCGGCGGTCATCCGACCCAGCACCATCGGGCGCTCCTCGATGTCGCTGGACCAGGCGCCGACGCAGTCGAGCGCAGCCCAGGTCGAGGCGAGGGACGCGCGCCCCTGGTCGTCGACATAGGCGTGGTAGTCCTCCTGGACGCTCGGGTGCGGGGTCCAGGTGGCCGCCACCCGGTCGCAGCCGGCGACCGGCTCGACCGGGCCGGGGAAGATCCGCAGCCCGTCTCCCTCCGCGCGACCGGTGCCGCACGCGAAGCAGGTCGGGAAGGGATGCTGGCGCAGGCCGGCGTACGACGACTCCGCGTCGCGCGCGACCTCGGCCGGGACCCCCTCGACGGCGACGAGGGTGTCCTCGTCCAGCACGCGGGCGGACAGCACCGGCAGGCCGCCGAACGACGCCACCGTCGCCTCCCCGTCGTCGTGCACCTGCATCGGTGAGTCGAGCGGCGGTGGCTGACGCAGGGTGACCTCGATGGCGGGCCAGCTGTCGGCACGGTTCTCCGGGCAGTCGTGCTCCAGGAGCCCGGCCAGGGCGCCGGCGCTCCAGCCGCCGTTCCCGGAGGCCGCCGGTCCGCAGAAGCGCCCCGGGATGGTCAGCTCGTGGGCGGGGAAGTGGTGCATGGGGTGGTTCTCTCCAGCCTGGTCAGGCGCCGTCGTCGGTGCAGAGCCTCGAACCTAGCGTGATCTGCAGCATCCCTGAAGAGCCGGGCGTCCCGCCCTGGTGACGAGTAGGCAACAATGGGGACCGTGAGCGACCTGATCGACACCACCGAGATGTACCTCCGCACGATCTATGAGCTCGTGGAGGAGGGCATTGTCCCGTTGCGCGCGCGCATCGCCGAGCGGCTGCACCAGAGCGGGCCGACCGTGAGCCAGACCGTGGCGCGGATGGAGCGCGACGGTCTGCTGACCGTCGAGGGGGACCGCCACCTCCAGCTCACCGAGGAGGGGCTGGGCCTGGCCACCCGGGTGATGCGCAAGCACCGGCTCGCCGAGCGCCTGCTCACCGACGTCATCGGCCTCGACTGGGAGCTGGTGCACGCCGAGGCGTGCCGGTGGGAGCACGTCATGTCCGAGACCGTCGAGCGACGTCTGATCGAGCTGCTCGACCACCCGACCGAGTCGCCCTACGGCAACCCGATCCCCGGCCTCGACGAGCTCGGTGACTCGCGGGTCAGCGAAGACTTCATGGAGGGCGTCGAGCCGCTCTCGACGGTCGCCACCCCGACCGAGTCCCGGGTGCACATCCGCCGCATCTCCGAGGAGATGCAGAAGGATGAAGAGCTGATGAGCGCGCTGCGTCGGGTCGGTGCCGTTCCCGACAAGACGGTCGCGGTCGCCGCGACCGCCGACGGCGTGCTGCTCGGCTCGGGCGGCGAGACCGCCGAGATCATCCCCGAGGCGGCCGAGCACATCTTCGTCAAGCGCCTCTGACGGGTGGCTCCAGGGTCGGCGACAGCCCCGCTGCCAGCTCGCTGAGGAACTCACTCGCCCCGGCCTCGAGCTTGTACGTCGCCAACGCGTCGCCGCGGGTGGCTCCCCGGTTGACGATCACGACGGGGACCCCGAGCCTGGCGGCACGCTTGACGAAGCGCAGGCCGGACATCACGGTCAGCGACGACCCGACCACCAGCAAGACGCCACCGCGGTCCCCACGGCCCCGGCCCTCCACGCCGTCGTCGACGCAGGACTCCACGGCGTCATAGCTGCGTTGCACGCGATCGGTGGGGACGTTCTCGCCGAAGAACACGACGTGTGGCTTGAGCAGCCCCGCGCACTCGGTGCACCCGGGCACCACGAAGCCGGCGGTGTCGTCGAGGTCGACGTCGCCGTCGGGTCGCGTGAGCACGGCGCGGTGCGCCTCGGCGTACCCGGGGTTGAGCTCCTCGAGCCGTTCCTGCAGGGAGCGCCGAGAGGAGACGGTGCGGCAGGACAGGCAGATCACCTCCGAGATGCGGCCGTGCAGGGCGAGGGCGTTGCTGCCCGCGGCCTCGTGCAGGCCGTCGACGTTCTGGGTGATCAGCAGGCGGACCCGGCCCCGGGCCTCGAGCGCGGCCAGTGCGCGGTGCCCGGCATTGGGCTCGGCCTGCTTCATCCGGCCCCAGCCCACGTGGCTGCGGGCCCAGTAGCGCTGCCGTGCCGACGGCCCGGAGAGGAACTCCCCGAAGGTCATCGGCATCCGCGCCGGGGCATCCGGTCCGCGGTAGTCCGGGATCCCGGAGTCGGTCGACAGCCCGGCTCCGGTGAGCACGACGAGGGCGCGTCCGTCGAGCCGGGGGGCGATGCTCAACGGGCGTACCTGAGCTCCGCGCGGGCCTTGCGCTTCGCCGCCTCTTCGTCACGGTCCTTCGGCGGAGCGTTGGTGACCAGGTTGTCCAGCAGGTGCGCGGTGATGTGGGCGATCTCGTGCACGGCCTCGTCGAACGCGGCCTTGTTGGCCTGCGACGGCTTGGTCGTGCCACTGACCTTGCGGACGTACTGCAGCGCGGCGGCGGTGACCTCGTCGGAGGTCGCGGGCGGCTCGAAGTTGTTCAGCGGTCTGATGTTGCGGCACATGCCAGCAACGGTACGCCGCGTTCGGGACGCCGGTGTCGTCCCGAACGGTTCTTCCGACGTCCACGTCCCGATCCGTGACGGTCCCGATCCGTGGCGGTCCCGACCCGTGACCGTCCCGATCCGTGACCGTGTCGTGCGAAGTGGCACAGTGTCCGCATGGCAGACCGCGACCACGACATCGTCCTCTTCGGCGCCACCGGCTTCACCGGCGGCCTGACCGCCGAATACCTCGCCCGGCACGCGCCGGCCCGACTGCGCTGGGCCCTGGCCGGGCGCAACCGCGTCAAGCTCGAGGCGGTGCGCGAACGGCTCGCGGGCATCGACCCCCGGCTCGAGGCGATGGACCTCATCGTGGTGGATGCGACCGATGTCCCGGCGCTGGCCGACGTCGCCGCCCGCACTCGCGTGGTGATCAGCACCGTCGGGCCCTACGTGCAGCACGGTGAGCCGATCGTGGCTGCGTGCGCGGAGGCCGGCACCGACTACGTGGACCTCACCGGCGAGCCCGAGTTCGTCGATCGGATGTGGTTGGCCCACCACCGCACCGCGGTGGCCTCCGGTGCCCGCCTGGTGCACTCGTGCGGGTTCGACTCGATCCCGCACGACCTCGGCGCCTTCTTCACGGTGCACCAGCTGCCCGCCGACCAGCCGATCACGATGCGCGGCGTGGTGCGCAGCAACGCCACGTTCTCCGGTGGCACGTTCCACTCCGCGCTCGGCGCCATGGAGCGGGCTCGTCAGATGAAGGCGGCGTTCGCCGAGCGTCGCCGCAAGGAGGACCGGCCCGAAGGACGATCGAGCCGGGCGGTGGCCGGGAAGCCCCACCGGGACAAGCTCCTGGGCTACTGGTTGCTGCCTCTGCCGACGATCGACCCGCAGGTGGTCCAGCGCAGCGGCGCTGCGTTGGCGGCGTACGGCCCGAGGTTCCGCTACTCCCACTTCGCCGGCACCAAGACGCTCCGGTACGCCGCCGGCGGTGCGGCCGGGGTGACCGCCCTCGCGGCGGCCGCCCAGGTCGGCCCGGTGCGCAACTTCCTCAAGGGCAAGGTGAAGCAGGGGGAGGGCCCGTCGGAGTCCCGACGCCGTGCGTCGTGGTTCACCGTCGACTTCGTCGCCGAGGCGGGCGGGAAGACCGTGCACACGCGCGTCTCCGGGGGCGACCCCGGCTACACCGAGACCTCGAAGATGCTGGCTGAGTCGGCGCTGTGCCTGGCCTTCGACTCCACTCCCGAGACCGCGGGCCAGGTGACTCCCGCAGTCGCGATGGGGGACCTGCTGCTCGAGCGGTTGCGCAAGGCAGGCATGGGCTTCGACGTCATCGACGCGTGACGGTGACCGCCACCACAGCATCTCGATGTTTCGGGCTGACAGGCGGGGGACAGGGTCTTCTCCAGAGCCACAGACCTTGAGAGGACCCTCATGCGCCACCGCCGAATTCGCCTCGGGACCACCGCCGTCGCCGCCGTTCTGATCCCGATCCTGGGGCTGAGCGCCTGCGGGTCGGACGACAAGGACGACTCGTCGAACGAGTCCAGCCAGACGACCGACGAGGGTGCCACGGCTGACAGTGACCCGTCGGTGGCCGCCACGGTCGAGGAGGAGGCGCTCGAGACCGAGGAGCCCACCGAGGAGCCCGCCGAGGAGACCGCCCCCACCGGTGCGCAGCCCGAGTGGGCCCTGCCCGTGACCACGCCCGGCAAGCTCCTGACCACGGCCGAGGCCGGCGACATCAGCGTCGAGATCTACCAGGTCGGCACGGCGAAGGCGACCGACGACGGCATGTTCGTCGACCCCGACACGAACAAGCCGATCCTCAAGAAGGGCGACGAGCTCGTCATCGTGAACTACGTGATCACGAACACGGGCGCCCCCATCGACCTCGGCTCCAGCCTGGTCTCCATCTCCCCGCGCTACGACGACTGGAAGTGGATGCAGGGCATGGACGGCGACACCGACGACAGCCTCTTCGAGCCCCAGGGCGTCAACCCGGACGAGCTGGCGCCGGGTGGCTACAACGAGGCCGGCGTCTACACGCTCGGCACCGACCAGAGCTACTCCCAGGGTGAGAACTTCGCCTACCAGAAGAACTCGCCGATCACCTTCGACATCAGCGTGACGCCGGTCGACGCCAAGGGCGACCTCCTGCACGACAAGGGCGTCGACGTCGAGGTCAAGACCACGATCGAGTGATCCGCCCTCGCGGCTGACCACGCAAGAAGTCCCGGCACCGAGTCCTCGGTGCCGGGACTTCCTGCGTGGTGGGGAGAGCGCCGGGTGGCTCGACCAGGACCTCGACGCGGTCGATTGATACGGCACGCCGCTCAATACCGCCCGTGGTCAACGCTAGGCATTGCCCCGACGTGACGGGCGCCACATCTCTGTCAGGGTGACGGGAATGTCCGGAATCACCCCCTGAATCGGAGTTCTCCATGACCAGCACCTCAGCCACTGCGGAAGCCCGCCGCAGCCGAACCCTGGGATGGGTGGTCGGCCTCTCCTTCACCGCCCTTCTCTTCGACGGATACGACCTGGTCGTCTACGGCACCGTGGTCCCCACCCTGCTGGCGGACAAGAGCCAGATCGGCGCGCTGACCCCGGCGCAGGCCGGCACCCTCGGCAGCTGGGCACTCTTCGGGGTGCTGGTGGGCGCGCTGACGGCGGGCGCCATCGGCGACCGGGTCGGGCGTCGCCGGATCATGCTGGTCAACATCGCGTGGTTCTCGCTCGGCATGGCCGTGACGGCGACGACGACGAGCGTGGTCGCGTTCGGCGCCGGCCGCTTCTTCACCGGGATCGGCGTGGGCGCGCTCGTGGCCACCGTCGGGGCGCTCGTGGCGGAGTTCGCCCCGGCCGACCGCCGCAATCGCTACAACGCGTTCGTCTACAGCGGTGTCCCGGCAGGCGGGGTCCTCGCTGCGCTGGCCGCCATCGTGCTCAACGACGTGGCGGGATGGCGTGGTCTCTTCTGGATCGGCGCCCTCCCGGTCCTGTTCCTGCTGCCGCTCGCCTGGGCGAAGCTGCCGGAGTCACCGCTGTGGCTGCTCTCCCGCGGGGAGGAGGAGCGGGCCGCGGAGGTGTCCCGGCGTACCGGTATCCCGTTGCCGAGCCCTGTCGGCGGCCCCGACACCGAGGTGGCCGCGCCCGCCAAGGTCGGTTACGCAGCGCTGGCCGCGCGACCCCTGCTCGTGCCCACCGTCCTCCTGGGCCTGATGAGCTTCTCCGGGCTGCTCCTGACCTACGGCCTCAACACCTGGCTCCCGCAGATCATGGGCAGCAAGGGCTACGGCAAGGACTACGCACTGGCGTTCCTGCTGATCCTCAACCTGGGGGCCATCGTGGGTGGCCTGATCGCCTCCTGGGTGGCCGATCGCGTGGGTGCGCAACGCGTGGTCGCGACCACGTTCGTGTTGGCCGCGCTGGCCCTGTTGCTGATGCCGCTCGGTCTCCCGTTTGGCGTGCTGTTGACCGCGGTCGCCGTGGCCGGGGTGGGAACCATCGGCACGCAGGTGCTGATCTACGGACTGGTGTCGAACTACTACCCGACCACCGCGCGGGCCGCGGGCGTCGCCTGGTGCGCGGGCTTCGGCCGCCTGGGCGGGATCGTGGGACCGGTGATCGGCGGGATCCTCGTGAGCGCCGGCGTCGGCGGCAGCACGGCGTTCCAGGTGTTCGCCGTGATCAGCATCGTGGGCGCCCTGGTCACCGTCAGCGTCCGGGGCGTGGCCCGAGGTCGTACGCCGACCGCCGATGCCGGGCACCACGAGGCCACGGCAGCCCGGGATGCCGTGCCGGCCTGACCTCCGACCCGAGGGCCCCTCACTGCCGAGCCGGAGCCCAGGGTCCGCAGCGAGGACAGGTCGCTCCTGCGCGACGAGATCGACACGGTGCGGGCCGGTGGGCGGAGAGCCGGGGCCCGGCAGCGAGAGCGAGGGCCAGGCAGGGGGAGAGCCGAGGGCCCGGCAGCGGAGAGCACTCCGTTGTCGGGCCCGTCGTCGGGCGGTCCGGAAGACCGTGTGCCCCAGGCAAGAGTCGAACTTGCGACCTTTCGCTTAGGAGGCGGCTGCTCTATCCACTGAGCTACTGGGGCGTGGTGCCGATGGCACCGTCGGACATATTGCCATGCGCCCGAGGTTTTGGTGGATGGCGGGTTCAACCGCACAATTTGGACGGCTGCACTACCGTTCAACCGGCGCAGCGCCCCGCACCCCGATTCGAACCAGCGAGAAGAACCGAGTGAGCGACAACGAACCGAGCGGCAGACACCGCGGACAGGCCGAGCAGAAGCATCGCCTGTTGAGCGTCCTCGGCTACGGCATCCTCGCCCTCACCCTCGGGTTCGCCCTCTTCGGCGTCTACACCTATCGGCACCTCACCGAGAACCTCAACGTGCTCAACGTCGACCAGCAGCTCGGCGAGCGGCCGGACGAGGCCGACCTGACCACGCCGGGCAAGCCGTTGAACGTGATGATCATGGGGTCCGACTCCCGTGAGGGCGCGGGCAACAACATCGACGGCCTCACCGGTGGGGGTCAACGCTCCGACACCACGATCGTCATGCACCTCTCCGGAGACCGGAAGTTCGCCTACGGAGTGAGCCTGCCGCGCGACGGCATGGTCGAGCGACCCACCTGCTACGACGACGACATGAACGCGATCCCCGGCGGGTTCGACATGTGGAACTCGGCCTTCGCCTACGGCGGCCCGGCCTGCACGATCCGACAGTTCGAGCAGCTGACCGGGGTGCGCATCAACCACTTCGTGGTCGTCGACTTCAACGGGTTCAGGGACATGGTCGACGCGATCGACGGTGTCGAGGTCTGCATCCCCGAGGACGTCGACGACCCCGTGGGCAACATCCACCTCGACGCCGGCACCCGTGAGCTCAAGGGCCAGGAGGCGCTCGACTACGTCCGCATCCGGCACAACATCTCCAGCAACGGCGACATCGGCCGGATGAAGCGGCAACAGGCGTTCGTCGCAGCGATGGCCAACAAGGTGATGTCCAAGGGCGTCCTGGGGCGTCCGGACCGACTCTTCAGCTTCCTCAGCGCGGCGATGAAGTCCCTGACCGTCGACCAGCGCCTGGGCTCGCCGAAGAAGATCGCCGACCTGGCCAGCGAGTTCCAGCACATCGGCACCGACAACATCAAGTTCATCACCGTGCCGTGGAAGTTCTACGAGCCCGACCCGAACCGCCTGGTCTGGGACGAGCCGGCCGCCAACGAGCTCTGGAAGAAGATGCGGTACGACGAGCCGCTGAGCAAGCGCCTCACCACCGACGTCATCACCGCCGAGAACCGGCCGGGCTCCACCGCCAGCCCCGATGCGGACGCGTCCGAGTCACCCACGGACGACCCGTCCGCCGACGCCTCCGACACGCCGTCGCCCCCCTCCACGACGCCTTCCGAGACCTCCGACCAGGCCGAGATGGCTGCCGCCAACGGCCTGTGTGGCTGAGTCGGCCCGGACCCAGTGGGATGATGGCCCGATGACCCAGCCGTACGACCAGGACCCGCCGGGCTCGGACCCGGCCGGCTCGGACCCGGCCGGCTCGGACCCGGGCGGCTCGGACCCGGGCGGCTCGGACCCGGCCGACGAGCGGGAGACGTCGCCACCGAGGGAGACACCGTGGCAGCGACGCAAGCGACTGGCCGCGATCTTCGGTGACGTGCTCCCCGAGACCACCGGCGACGAGCGCTCGAGCGGCAACGACGAGGGCAAGCCTGACGACTGGTACCGCTCCCAGGTCCCGCCCCACCACGGTTGACGCCTCTGCCGTGCCTGGCTGTGGCCTGAGCGTGTCTCCCAGCTCGACCCCTGGGGTCCGTTCGACATGCAGTTGCGGTGGTTCCGCCGCGAGCTGAGCGTGGGCTCGGTCGGCGTACGGGCCAACTGCATGTCGGTCGGGACCGCGGACGGAGCGCCTGTGGACAGGCGTTCGCGTCGAACCGCGCCGGGAGCAAGACTGCCTCCATGGACGCGGCCTACGCCTTGGCTCAACTGGGTGGCTGCGCCACGACGGCCCGGCTGCGTCGTTTCTGTCGGCGCAGCGAGATCGAGCAAGCCCTGTCCGACGGCGCGATCGTCCGTTGCGGCAAGGGGAAGTATGCCGTGCCCGGCCTCGATGCCGCCTGGCGTGAGGCCCACCGTCTCAGCGCGGTGGTCAGCGGTCGCAGCGCTGCCCAGTTCTGGGAGCTGGACCTGTGCCTTGCGCCGGGGGAGGAGGTGACTCCGGAACTGACCGTGCCCCGCAACCGCAAGATCGCTCCGGAACGCCGGGAGGGCGTGTCGATCAAGTGGCGGAACCTACCGGCGGCCAGCGTGGTCGAGGTCGGCCGGGGATGGGGCAACCACTCAACAGGCCGAGTGACGACGCTGGTCCAGACCGTGCTCGACTGCTGTCGCGACCTGCCGGAGCGTGATGCGTTGTGCGTCGTGGATGCGGCGCTGCGCAAGGGCCAGAGTCGGACGGTCCTGCTCGCCGCCGCCCTGGAACTGCCGGCCATCGCCCGGAGCAGGGTGCGTCGTGTGATCGAGCAGGGCGACGGCCGATCCGCCAACGCCTTCGAGACCTGCCTGCGTCACATTGCTCGATCGGTGCCCGGGCTGGACGTCGTCGCGCAGGTGCAGATCGGAGAGCACCGGGTCGACCTCGCCGACGCGGCCCGGAAGATCGTGGTGGAGGCCGAGTCCTTTGCCTTCCACGGATCGAAGGAGATGTTCCGGGTGGATTGCCGGCGCTATACGTGGCTCACCACGACAGGGTGGATCGTCTGGCGCTTCGTCTGGGAGGACGTGATGCTCAAGCCGGACGAGGTGCGTGTGGCCATGGTCCGGGGACTGGCGATCCGTTCGACATGCAGCTGCGGTGGTTTCGCCTTGAGCTGAGCGTGGGCCGGGTCGGCATACGGGTCAGCTGCATGTCGGTCGGACCGCGGTGGCGCGCCGGCGTGGGGCTGGAAGAGCGAACGAGGCCCGCCCCCGAAGGGACGGACCTCGTCAGTGGAACAGGTGGATCAGGGACGTGCGGCGAGCTGGTCGCGGATCTGCGCGAGCAGGTCGAGCTCGGTCGGTCCGGCGATCTCGCTCGGGAAGAACCGCTCCTTGGCCTTGGTGTAGGGCACCACGACCAGGAAGTAGACGACGGCACCCATGATGATGAAGGCGATCACGGCGTTCAGGAAGGCGCCGAACGAGTTCAGCTCGTTGCTGAAGACGTCGTCGAGGCTGTCGGGCAGCAGGGCGGTCAGCCAGTTGGTGAAGGTGCTCACCACGTCGGCGAACGCCAGCGCCATGATCAGACCGGTGGCGATCTCCACCAGGTTCCCGCGAAGCAGGAAGTTCTTGAATCCATCCACTTTGGGTTCTCCTTCTCAGGATTGGGTGCCCCTCCAGGTGCTTGAGGGGGCATTGGACAGCAGCACACGCTAGCGTGAAATCGTGGCAGTGAGATAACGCGTCGCCGAGGCAGAAGCTACTTTTTCGGACAGCTCGGACGTGGTGCCGACCACGATCAGGCGCCCGGCGAGCGCATTCTGCTGCCCTGAGACGTCTCGGTGCGGCAGGGCGATGACAGGGATGTCGTCCCCCACCCGCTCGGTGGCGCCGGTGCGTTGATCGGTGGCCAGCAGGTCGATCCGGTCGCCCACCCGAAGCAGTGCGGCAGCGCCGTCGTCGGGGATCCGCACCGGGATCGCGACCAGGCCCGGGTACCCCTCGAGCAGGCTCGCGCCGACGAGTCGCGCGTCGGTGATCGGCTCTCCGCGCCGCAGCGGCCCGGTCGTCGTGCGTCCGACGGCGTACGCCGCGTCGCTGGTGTCGGTGGGGACCGTGCCCTCGGGGAAGCCGACCGTCTCCACGTCGCCGGCCGCGACGGTGCTGCCCGCGGGCAGGTCGCGCGCGGCGACGGTGACTGGCACCGTGGACGGCGGCGCCGGGGCGAGGGCCCGCAACCCGGCGAACACGGCTCCGACCACGCACAGGGCACACAGCAGGCGGCGTCTGCCGAGGACGGCGCGCCGCATCGTGTGATGAACGTCGGCGAGGCGTCGGCGCAGGTCGGTGGGAGTGTTCGCAGCCATGCCGGTGAGGCTAGGTCGATCCGGAGCGACGTGAATCGGTTCTCCACAGGTGCCGTATCATTGGCAGTCGGGATGACTGAGTGCCAGTCCTCCCGACCACGCATTCCTGATCACGTTCCTCGGAGGATTCCGGCCAGTGCCCACCTATCAGTACGCCTGCACCGAGTGCGAGCACGCCTTCGAGCAGGTCCAGAAGTTCAGCGACGACGCGCTCACCGTCTGCCCGAACTGCCACGGCCGGCTGCGCAAGGTGTTCAACGCCGTGGGTGTGGTGTTCAAGGGATCGGGCTTCTACCGCACCGACTCGCGCAGCGGCTCCTCCTCGACGATCACGTCCTCGAGCTCCGGCGGCAGCGAGTCGACCAGCGGCAGCGGCTCCAACGGCAGCCCCTCCAAGGACGGCGCGTCGAAGAACAGCTCCACGAGCAGCAGCTCCAGCAGCTCGAGCAGCAGCTCCACCTCCGGGTCGTCCACCTCCAGCGCGTCCTCCGCGTCGTGACCCCACCCCACGGGGAGAATGCCGGGGTGGATCGGGAGATCAGGTGACCCTGCAGGAGCGCTGGCTGGCGTTTCGGGCCTGGCCGTGGGGCGCTCGCTGGGCGGTCTGGGCATGTTCCTTCCTCGTGCTGGTGCTGCTGGCGGGCACGATCACCGGTGTGGTGCTGGTGCGCCACTCGTTCCCCCAGATGGACGGCGAGATCGAGGTGTCCGGCCTCGACGCCGACGTCGACGTGATCCGCGACGACAACGGCATCCCGCAGATCTACGCCGACTCCACGGCCGACCTGATGCAGGCCCAGGGCTTCGTGCACGCGCAGGACCGTTTCTACGAGATGGACATCCGGCGTCACATCACCTCCGGTCGCCTGTCCGAGCTGTTCGGCAGCACCACCCTGGAGACCGACAAGACGATCCGCACGATGGGCTGGCGTCGCGTCGCGGAGCGCGAGCTGGCGATGCTCACGCCCGAGACCCGCTCCGCGCTCGAGTCGTACGCCGACGGCGTCAACGCCTACCTCGACGGCCGGTCACCGTCGGAGATCTCGCTCGAGTACACCGTGCTCCGCGCGGGTGGGCTCGACTACCACCCCGAGCCGTGGACCCCGGTCGACTCGCTGGCCTGGCTGAAGGCGATGGCGTGGGACCTGCGCGGCAACATGGACGACGAGATCGCCCGTGTGCTGCTCTCGGTCAACCACACCCCCGACCAGGTGGATCAGCTCTACCCCGACTATCCCTTCGCCGACCACGACCCGATCGTGAACCAGGGCGCGCTGGTCGACGGTCGCTACGAACCCGACGCCACGCGTCCCGGCACCCGCAACCCGGCGCGACCGGCGTACACCGCCGACCAGGTGGACGCGCTCACCGCGGCGAAGCACACCATGGACGCGATCCCCGCCCTGCTCGGCGAGGGGGACGGCATCGGCAGCAACAGCTGGGTCGTCGACGGCGAGCACTCCGCCACCGGGTTCCCGCTGCTGGCCAACGACCCGCACCTCGGCACCAGCCTGCCGGGCATCTGGTACCAGGTCGGCTTGCACTGCCGCACTGTCTCCGACGCCTGCCCGTTCGAGACCTCCGGCTTCAGCTTCGCCGGCGTCCCCGGAGTCGTGATCGGCCACAACGCCGACATCGCCTGGGGCTTCACCAACCTCGGCCCCGACGTCACCGACCTGTTCCTCGAGAAGGTCGCCGGCGACTCCTGGACGTACGACGGCAAGCGGCGTCCGCTGCAGACGCGGACCGAGACCATCGAGGTCCGCGACGCGGACGACTTCGAGCTGACCGTGAGGGAGACCGATCACGGCCCGCTGCTCTCCGACGTCTCGAAGGAGCTGAGCACGGTCGGCGCCAACGCAGACGCACCGGACGGACCCGATCGTGGCAACGGCTACGCGGTGGCGTTGAAGTGGACCGCGCTGGAGCCCTCGAACACCGCCGACGCGATCCTCGAGCTCAACCGGGCGTCGAACTGGGACGAGTTCCGCTCCGCCGCGGCGGACTTCGCGGTGCCGGCGCAGAACCTGGTGTATGCCGATCGGGAGGGCCACATCGGCTACCAGGCGCCCGGTCGCATCCCGATCCGCAAGTCCGGCAACGACGGCTCGCTCCCCGTGGAGGGATGGCTGCCGGAGAACGACTGGAGTGGGAAGTACATCCCCTTCGACGCGCTGCCGAAGCTGTTCGACCCGCAGGAGGGCTTCATCGTCACCGCCAACCAGGCGGTGGTTGACGACTCCTACCCGCTCTACCTCACCGACGACTGGGACCACGGCTACCGCTCCCAGCGGATCCGCGACCTGATCACTGCCGAAGGTGAGCTGTCGATCGACGAGATGACCGACCTGCAGACCGATGACCGGTCGGCGCTGGCCGACGTGCTCGTGCCGCACCTGCTCGACATCCGGTTGCCCGACGGCTATCGCAACGACGGCCAGGAGGTGCTGGCCGAATGGGACCACCGCCAGGGCACCGGCTCGGCCGGAGCCGCCTACTTCAACGTGGTCTGGAAGAACCTGCTCGAGCTGACCTTCGCCGACGAGATGCGTGAGTCGATCCGCCCCGACGGTGGCAGCCGCTGGTGGACCGTGGTGTCCGACCTCGTCGAGCGGCCGGCCGATCCCTACTGGGACGACCGGTCCACCGACGACGTCGAGACCCGCGACGACATCCTGCGGGCCGCCCTCCTCGCCGCCAGCGACGAGATCATCCGGCTCATGTCACGACGACCCGGCGAGTGGGAGTGGGGCCAGCTGCACCGGCTCGAGCTGCGCAACCAGACCTTGGGCACTTCCGGGATCGGCTTAGTGGAGGCGTTGTTCAACCGCAGTCACAAGATCGGTGGCGGCAGCTCGCTGGTCAACGCGACGTCGTGGAATGCGGCCGAGGGCTACGAGGTCACCTCGGCGCCCTCGATGCGGATGGTGGTCTCGCTGGCCGACTTCGACGACTCGCGCTGGATCAACCTGACCGGCAACTCCGGCCACGCCTTCCACGCCAACTACACCGACCAGGCAGAGCTGTTCGTCGAGGGGAAGACCTTGCCCTGGGCCTTCACGAAGGATGCCGTCGAGGCCCGTGAGGAGCACCGGCTCACGCTGACCCCGGGCGACTAGACCGGCCCCGGCTGGCCGGGACCGGGCGCCGGACCGGAATGGGCGGAACCGCGTTGGGCCGAACCGGGTAGGGCGAATCCGGCTGGGCGGACCCGGCTGGGCGGACCCGGCTAGGGCGAACGGAAGTGGCGTACGCCGGACGGCGTCACCGCGGCGGTCACCAGCCGGTCGTGCGACTCGGAAGGCACGGCATCGAGCAGCTCGGCGTCGTGCAGGAGCACGCAGGTGAAGGTGCCGACCGGCACCCGGCCCAGGGCCCGGTCGTAGGACCCACCTCCACGGCCGAGCCGCATCCCGTCCGCACCGACCGCCAGCCCGGGCACCAGCACCACCTCGGGGGTGGCGATCGCGGTCACGCCGAGACGGGGCCCGGTGGGCTCGAGCATGCCGCGTCGCGCCGAGGCCAGCGACCCGTCGTACGCCGCCCAGTCGAGGTCGTTGTCGGGCATCAGCACAGGGAGGATCACCCGCTTGCCGGCGGTGATCAACGAGTCGAGCAACAACCCGGTGCCCGGCTCCGCGCCGATCGAGACGTACGCCGCGACGCTGGCTGCCCGGCGTACCTCCGGAAGTGCCAGCAGGTGCTCGGCGATCCGGGTGGCCGCCAAGGACCGCTCGGCCAACGACAGCTGGTTGCGTGAGGTCAGCAGCTGGTCGCGCAGCGCCGTCTTCTGCGCGATCTTCTGGGCCGACTTCCGGGCAGGCATGTCTCACAGGTTAGGGGCATGGTTGTTGCCCCGGGCACCCCGCGGCCTACGATCGACCGTATGGGCAGTTCAGCACTGAACCGTGCACTCAACAAGATGGCCGAAGCCGAGATCGAGCCGGGAGCTCGTGAGGTCTTCGCGCACTACTTCCGACTCCTGGAGGCCGGCGAGACCGGGATGATCCCGGAGGAGACGATCGAGCCGCTCGACATGGAGGCCCTGGCCGATGTCGACGTCGACGACGCCGCCGCCAAGCGGGCGCTGGCCACGACGGCGGTGATCAAGCTCAACGGTGGCCTCGGCACCTCGATGGGGATGGACCGCGCCAAGTCGCTGCTGTGCGTGCGACGCGGACTCTCGTTCCTCGACATCATCGCCCGCCAGATCCTCTCCCTGCGGGCCGCCTACGACGCCCCACTGCCGCTGATCTTCATGAACAGCTTCCGCACCACCGAGGACACCATGGCGGCGCTGGCCCGCTACGAGGACCTGCCGGTCAAGGGCGTGCCGCTGGAGTTCCTGCAGAACAAGGAGCCCAAGCTCCTGGTCAAGGACCTCTCCCCGGTGAGCTGGCCGAAGGACCCCTCGCTGGAGTGGTGCCCGCCCGGCCACGGCGACATCTACACCGCCCTGGTCGGCAGCGGCCTGCTCGACCAGCTGCTCGAGGCTGGCTACGAGCGGGTCTTCGTGTCCAACTCCGACAACCTCGGCGCGACCCCGGACCCCAAGGTGGCCGGCTGGTTCGCCGAGTCGGGTGCCCCGTTCGCGATCGAGGCGGTGCGGCGCACCGCGGCCGACCGCAAGGGCGGTCACTTCGCCCGGCGCACGAGCGACGGCCGGATCATCCTGCGCGAGACCGCGCAGACGCTCGACCGGGACAAGGCGGACCTGGCGGACCTCGAGCGACACCGCTTCACCTCCACCAACAACCTCTGGTTCGACCTGGCCGCGATGAAGCAGGCGCTGGTGCAGCGCCAGGGCGTGCTGGGACTTCCGTTGATCCGCAACGTGAAGAACGTCGATCCCGGTGACCCGTCGTCGCCCGAGGTGATCCAGATCGAGACCGCCATGGGTGCGGCGATCGAGGTCTTCGAGGGTGCCCGCACGATCGAGGTGGGTCGCGAACGCTTCGTGCCGGTGAAGACCACCGACGACCTGTTGGTGCTGCGCTCCGACGTCTATGACCTCGGTTCCGACTTCGTGCTGGAGCAGACCGGCGAGCGGATCCCGTTGATCACCCTCGACCGGGACGTCTATCGCCTGGTCGGGGAGTTCGACAAGCGATTCCCGCAGGGGGCGCCGTCGCTGCGTGGTGCCGAGTCACTGACGGTCGAGGGCGACTGGACCTTCGAGCCGAACGTGACGGTGACCGGCGCGGTGTCGCTCGATCGACAGCCCGGCGCCCAGCGCGTGGCCACGGGGACGGTGCTCGATGGCTGAGCTCGTCCCTGTCGCCGACCACGTCGCCCGCATCCTCGACACGATCGAGCCGTTGGGCGTCTACGGCCAGTCGTTGCTCGACGCCGCTGGCCTGCCGATCGCCGAGGACGTGGTGGCCCCGATGCCGCTGCCGCCCTTCGACAACTCCGCGATGGACGGTTATGCGGTTGTCTTCCACGACGTCGCCGACGCGGCCGAGGACCACCACGTCCACCTGCCGGTGGTCGGTGAGATCGGGGCCGGTCAGGCGAAGCTGACCGCGATGTCACCCGGCACCGCGGTGAAGATCATGACCGGTGCACCGATGCCCTCCGGCGCCGACGCGGTGGTGCCCTACGAGTGGACCGACCGAGGCGTCGCCCAGGTGCAGATCCACCAGCCCCCCAAGCTGGGACAGCACATCCGTCGCGCGGGCGACGACGTCGAGAAGGGCGAGGTGCTGGTCTCCGAGGGCACCGTGCTCGGCCCGCGCCAGATCGGCCTCCTGGCTGCCGCCGGGAGGGCGGAGGTGCAGGCCCGGCCGCGGCCGCGGGTGGTGGTGATGTCGACCGGCAGCGAGCTGCGCGACCCCGGGCAGCCCCTGTCGCGCGACTCGATCTTCGACGCGAACTCGTTCATGCTCGCTGCCGCCGTACGCGCCGCCGGCGGCATCCCGTTCCGGGTCGGGTCCGTGCCCGACGACCGGGCCGGCTTCACCGAGGCACTGCACGACCAGCTCGTGCGGGCGGACCTCGTGGTCACCAGTGGCGGGGTCAGCGAGGGCGACTACGACGTGGTCAAGGAGGCCCTGCGCGACACCGGCACGATGTGGTTCGGCAAGGTTGCGATGCAGCCCGGCAAGCCGCAGGGCTTCGGCGTCGTCGGTGACGACGAGGTGCCGATCTTCACGCTCCCGGGCAACCCGGTGTCGGCGTACGTCTCGTTCCAGGTGTTCGTGCTCCCCGCCCTGCGCAAGCTGCAGGGCCACCGTCCCCACGAGCGGCCGACACGAACGGCGCGGCTGACGCACGGCTTCACCTCGCCCGACGGGCGTGCGCAGTTCGTGCGCGCCGACTACGACTCCTCGGTGGTCACCCCGGTCGGTGGGCACGGCTCCCACCTGATCGGCGACCTGGCCAGCTCCAACGCCCTGATCGTGGTGCCGGAGGACGTCACCTCGCTCAAGCCGGGTGACTCGGTGCAGGTGCTCCTCCTCGACGAGGCCTACTGATGGGTGACCGGCTCACCCACGTCGACGAGACCGGCGCAGCGCGCATGGTCGACGTCTCCGACAAGTCCGTCACCGCGCGCCAGGCGACCGCATCCGGGCGCGTGCTGGTCTCGCCTGCTGTCGTCGCGCTGCTGCGCGGCGAGGGCGTACCCAAGGGTGACGCCCTCGGTGTGGCCAGGCTGGCCGGCATCATGGGGGCCAAGCAGACGCCGTCGCTGATCCCGCTGTGCCACCCGTTGGCGATCTCGGGCGTCACCGTCGACCTGGTCGTCGGCGACGAGTCGGTCGACATCTCCGCGACCGTGCGCACCACCGACCGCACCGGCGTCGAGATGGAGGCGCTCACCGCAGTCTCGGTCGCCGCCCTCACGGTGATCGACATGGTCAAGGCCGTCGACAAGGGCGCCGTGATCACCGACGTACGCATCGAGGCGAAGTCCGGCGGCAAGTCGGGGGAGTGGACCCGGTGACCACACCTCCGGCCGCGCCGCTGCCGGCCGCCGTCGTGGTGGCCTCCAACCGTGCCGCAGCCGGGGTCTACGACGACACGACGGGTCCACTGATCGTGAATGCCTTGCAGGCTTGGGGATTCGCGGTATCCGAGCCGGCCGTCGTGCCGGACGGTGATCCGGTCGGTGAGGCGATCGCCGCCGCCGTTGACGCCGGCGCCCGTGTGGTGATCACCACCGGGGGGACCGGGCTCACCCCGACGGACCGGACGCCCGAGGCCACGCGCCCGCTCCTGGACCGGGAGGTGCCCGGGATCGCCGAGTCGATCCGGGCCCACGGCGTCGCCAAGGGCATCCCCACCGCAGCCCTGTCCCGCGGGCTGGCGGGGGTGTCCGGGTCGTGTCTCGTGGTGAACCTGCCCGGCTCACGCGGTGGAGTGAAGGACGGGATCGCGGTGCTCGAGCCGTTGCTGCGCCACGCCGTCGAGCAGGTCGTCGGGAGCGACCACTGATGAGCCACTGGCCGGTCACCCTGCAGCACGGTGACGTCACTCTTCGGCCGATCGAGCAGGGGGACGCGCGCGACTGGCGTGAGGCCCGCGCGCGCAACGCCGACTGGTTGAGGCCGTGGGACGCCACCGTCCCACCCGGCGCCAAAGGACGCCCCGCGACCTTCCGCGGCATGGTGAAGCGGTTGAGCAGGCTGGCCCGCGACGACCAGGCGATGCCGTTCGTGGTCGAGGTCGAGGGTCGTCTCGTCGGTCAGGTGACGGTGAGCAACATCGTCCGCGGGTCGGGGCAGTTCGCCTCGATCGGCTACTGGATCGACCAACGCGTGGCCGGTCGTGGAGTGATGCCGCTGGCGGTGGCGATGACCATCGACTACTGCTTCTTCGTGGCCGGTCTGCACCGCATCGAGATCTCCATCCGCCCGGAGAACACCAACTCCCTGCGGGTGGTGGAGAAGCTCGAGATCCACGAGGTCGGCTATGCGCCGAGATTCCTGCACATCGACGGTGAGTGGCGCGACCACCGACAGTTCGCGATCACGGCCGAGGAGTGTCCCGGTGGGCTCGTGAAGCGGCTGGAGCGCTGACCGACCTCTCCCGCTCGTACGACGCGCTCCCCATGAGGCTGCGCAACGTATGACGCCCCGCAGCGTCATGCGGTGTGGTCGCCGGGGCCACCGGGACGTATGACGCCCCGCAGCGTCATGCGGTGTGGTTGCCGGGGCCGCCAGGACGTATGACGTTGCGAGCAGCGCGGAATCACACAGGTCACATGAGTTGTTTTGCGACACACCTATGGACATCCGTCTCAGGCTGCGCTATCGATCTAACCTCTGAGGCGTGGACCTGTCCGGAATCATCTTCGTCGCCCTTGCCATCGCGTGGGCTGTTTACCTGATCCCCAAGGCACTGCGTCACCACGAGGAGGTGTCGCGCAGTCGGTCGGTCGACCGGTTCTCCGACACCATGCGGGTGCTGGCCCGCCGGGTGCCGAGCGGGAAGGGCAGCGCCCGCCTCGTCGTGCAGCCCGGACGTTCCGACAACCGCACCAGCGTGACCGTCAAGCCCTCGACTCCGGTTGCACCTGCCTCGCCGGAGCTGATCCGGGCTCGTCGCGAGGCGACCCGGGTCGCGACCGCGCGTCGTCGTCGGGTGTTCTCACTCCTGGTCCTGCTCAACGTGGCCGTCGCTGCCGTCGCCGCGGCCGGCGTCATCGGTTGGGTCTGGCAGGCCGTCCCGGGCGGGCTCCTGGTCGTGTGGCTGGTGCTGTGCCGGGTGATGGTCAGGAACGAGATCGCCGCGGACGGCGTGCTGCTCGGCACCGCTCCGGTGGACGACGTGGTCGAGGACGAACCCCGGGAGACCGACTCAGACGTCCCCGCCGACTACGCCGTGGCTCGCAATGACCAGGGCTTCGACGAGGTCGCACCGTCCGCCGACACCTCCACGATCCACGCGGTCGACCCCGACCTGTGGGACCCGCTGCCGGTGACCTTGCCGACGTACGTCTCCAAGCCGGCGGCGGTCCGCCGCTCCGTGCGCACGATCAACCTCGGTGAGCCCGGTGCCTGGACCTCGGGTCGCACCGACGAGGCCGCCGTGCTGGCCCGCCAGTCCGACGCCGCCGACCAGGCCGCCCGCGACGACCGCGACCAGGGCGAGGAGAAGCAGGTCGTCAACTCCTGAGCGGGTCCGGTGGTCGAGCTCGTCGAGCCGTCGGGAGCACGGTCCAATTCGGAAGTCGTCGAGCCGGGGTGCTATCTTTTTTACTCGCGTGAGTACGTCGACGCGATGGGGCTTTGGCGCAGTTGGTAGCGCGTCTCGTTCGCAATGAGAAGGTCAGGGGTTCGAATCCCCTAAGCTCCACCAGGCAGACATCTCGAGGAAGCCCGGGCCATCGGCCCGGGCTTTCTTGCACTCCGGCACGGATCCGGGTCGATCCGACCGCCGCTAGGGTGGCTCACCACGTGGGGCGAGACGACGAACGAGGTCATTCATGGGGCACGGTCACGGACGGCACGCCGCACCCGAGACCCGCACCATGTTCCGGGTCGCCCTGTGGATCGTCGGACCCCTCGCCGTGCTCACCCTCGCGGCCCTGGTCTGGCTCTGGCCGAGTGACGGAGTCTCGCCCTCCGACAACGAGGCCCAGGAGCACAACGCCCGCATCACGGAGATCCGGTCCGAACCGTGCGCCGAGGGGGTCCCCGACGACGTCAACGGCTGCGGGCAGGCCACCGTGGAGATCGACGAGGGGAGCGAGGCGGGGTCGTCCGTCGACGTGGTCCTGCCCAGTGGGCCGGGTGCGCCGGTGGTGGACGAGGGCGATGCGGTCGTCGTCATCGCCAGCGAGGGGCCTGACGGCCAGATCTACTCGATCGTGGACCACCAGCGCGGGCTGCAGCTCTGGCTGCTCGGCGGCGTCTTCGTGCTGATCCTGCTCCTGTTCGGCCGCTGGCGAGGGCTCGCTGCCCTCTTCGGCCTGACCGTGACCTTCAGCGTGCTGCTGTTCTTCGTCGTGCCGGCCGTGCTCGAGGGGGAGTCGCCGCTCCTGGTGGCCATCGTCGCCTCGGCCGCGATCACGCTGGTGGTGCTCTACCTGACCCATGGACTCACCTTGGCCACGACGGTCGCCGTGCTCGGAACCCTCGCCAGTCTCGCCCTGACCGGTGTCCTGGCCATGGCCTCGGTCGCCCTGCTGAACCTCGGCGGAGTCACCGACGACATCTCCACGGCGGTGGTGTCGACCTACGAGATCGACATGCGCGGACTGCTCATCGCGAGCATCGTGATCGGGTCGGTCGGTGTGCTCGACGACGTGACCGTCACCCAGTCGGCAACGGTCGCCGAGCTGGCCCATGCCAACCCCGGCTACCGGTTTCGGCACCTCTACGGCGCGGCCAGCCGGGTCGGCCGTTCCCACATCGCCTCCGTGGTCAACACGATCGTCCTGGCCTACGCCGGGTCGTCGCTGCCGCTGCTGGTGCTCATCGTCGCCAACAACAACTCCTTGAGCGACGTGGTGACCACGCAGCTGATCACGCAGGAGCTGGTGCGCAGCGTGGTGGCGACCACCGGCCTCATTGCCGCGGTACCCATGACGACTGCCCTGGCCGCCTTCGTGATCCGCAACGCCCGACCTGAGCGAGCTGAGCGGGGGGATTGACCGCCGGGGCCTGCGCCCCCGTCTGTCACACTGTGCTGTGAAATTCCTCGACCACGATGCGGCCCTGGTCTCGATGGCGGACAAGATGGCCGAGCTCAAGCCCCACCTGCGCGGCTGGCTGCATGCCGGCTCGGTCCCGCTCGTGCTGGCGGCCGGCGTGGTGCTGATCGTGCTCTCACCCACGACCGCGACCAAGGTGGGATCGGCGGTCTTCATCGCCTCGGCGCTGATGTTGTTCGGGGTCTCGGCCATCTATCACCGGGGCACCTGGCAGCCCGCGATCTGGGCCCTGCTGCGGCGGCTCGACCACTCCAACATCTTCATCCTGATCGCGGGCAGCTACACGGCCTTCGCCATGTTGCTGCTGCACGGGGACGCTCGCCTCGTCCTTCTCGTCGGCATCTGGACGACGGCCGTGCTGGGCGTGGTGTTCCGGGTGTTCTGGATCGGTGCTCCACGCTGGCTCTACACGCCCATCTACATCGGGATGGGGTGGACCGCGGTCTTCTTCATCCCCCAGTTCATCGACGGGGCCAAGTCGCTGAGCACCCCGATCGCGATCGCCACGCTGGTCCTCGTGGTCGTCGGCGGCCTGCTCTACACGCTCGGCGGAGTGACCTACGCACTGAAGCGTCCCAACCCCAAGCCGGAGTGGTTCGGTTTCCACGAGGTCTTCCACACCTTCACGCTGCTGGCCTTCGCTGCCCACTACGTGGCCGTCTCGTTGGCGACCTACGACCTGCGGTGAGCCTCGGCGTCCCGGCGGGTGGATCCTGTGGAACTCGCTCGGTGGTCGAATGCGGAGATCCCCACGGAGCGTGCGTAGAATGACGGTGTAGAGGTCAGGTTTCGCAACCCCTCCGTTCCATCGGTTCGCCATGATCGGACCAGTCGGCCGCCTCGTCGGTTCGCCTCTGTGCAGCAGAGCCAGACGCGACCGGACGCGCCCGTCGCTCGAGGGAGAAGCGCCTGGCGACCTCTACGCCCTGACCGGGCCCTCCAGAGGAGCAGATTCTTGGCAAGACGAGGCCAGCGCCGACAGACCGGTGCCACGCGACCCGCCCAGAAGAACCAGAAGAACGGGCGGAGCAACCAGCGCCGCAACCGACCCCTCGACAACGAGGGGATCATCCCGGTGCTCGCGCGCGCCGTGCGTGAGGTCGAGATCGCGGTGCAGAAGAGCAACGTCCTGCGCCCCGACCGCACCAAGTTCCAGGTCGTCGCCCTGCTGGTGCGTGAGGAACGTGCCCGCATCAAGGCCGACGAGGAGCTCACCGAGAACCAGCGCGGCGAGCAGCTCAAGCGCCTCGACGGGATCGCCACGATCCTCGCCAAGACCGCTGCCCGCGACACGTCCCTGCTGGAGCTGCTCACCGAGGAGGCGTCGGTCTCCGACGCCGCTCGCGGGCTCAAGCGCGAGATGATGCTCGCCGCCGGGTTCGACGTACCCGAAGAGACGGTGAGCCGGGAGACGGCCGTGGTCAACGGCTCCGTGGAGCGCCGCGTGGTGCCGCAGTCGGTGATCGCCCGCCAGCTCTCCAACCCGTTCCTTGCCCCCGACTTCTCCGCCCCGCCCCCGGTCACCCCGAAGACCCATCGACTGGCCACGTGGGAGCTGCTCGGCCCGCTCTTCCGCTCCTTCGAGTACGGCGGCGCGTCCTCCTGCATGAAGCTGCCGGACCCGCAGACGGCCACCACCGCCAACGGGCACGAGCTCATGCACCACCAGGCCGAGCTGGTCGCGGCCGCGGCCGAGGGGCACCGCACCTTCCTGCTCGCCGACGAGCCCGGCCTGGGCAAGACCGCCCAGGCACTGCTGGCCGCCCAGGCTGCCGAGGCCTACCCGCTGCTGGTCGTCGTGCCGTCGGTGGTCAAGACCAACTGGGCCCGCGAGGCCGAGATCTGGACACCGAACCGGCCCACCACCGTGATCCACGGTGACGGCGACACCATCGACGGCTTCGCCGACATCGTGATCGTGAACTACGAGATCCTCGACCGCCACGTCGGATGGCTGGGCAACTTCGGTTTCCGAGGCATGGTCATCGACGAGGCGCACTTCATCAAGAACAAGACGTCGCAGCGTTCCCAGCACGCGCTCGAGATCGCGGACCGCATCCGGGCCCGCCATGCTCGTCCGCTGATGATGGCCCTCACCGGCACCCCGTTGATCAACGACATCGAGGACTTCCGGGCGATCTGGCAGTTCCTCGGCTGGATCGACGACAAGAAGCCTCGCGCCGAGCTGATGGCCGCGCTCGAGGAGACCGGCCTCTCTCCGGTCGACTCCGGCTTCTACTCCGCGGCCCGCAACGCCGTGATCGAGATGGGCATCGTGCGGCGCCGCAAGGTCGACGTCGCCTCCGACATCCCGGCCCGTCGGGTCGCCGACCTCCCGGTCGAGCTCGACGGCGCCCTCGGTCGCTCGATCCACGAGTCCGAGCGCCGCCTCGCCAAGCGCCTGGTGCACCGCTACCAGACGGCACTCGAGACGCGATCGGTCGGCGTCACCGTCGACGGCATCGACCACGAGCTCGTACGCCGGGTGGCGACGTGGGAGCGCGAGGACACCGCCAGCAACGAGTCCGGTGAGAACGTCTTCACGATGATGCGCCGCATCGGTGAGGCGAAGGCCGGCCTGGCCGCGGACTACGCGGCCCAGCTGGCTCGCAACGTCGGCAAGGTGGTCTTCTTCGCCAAGCACATCGACGTGATGGACACCGCGCAGGAGACGTTCGCCAAGCGCGACATCCGCTACGCGTCCATCCGCGGCGACCAGACCCCGCGCGAGCGCCAGAAGAACATCGATGCGTTCGTCAACGACCCCGACGTCGAGATCGTCGTCTGCTCGCTGACCGCCGCCGGCGTCGGGCTGAACCTGCAGGTCGCCTCCAACATGGTGCTGGCCGAGCTCTCGTGGACCGACGCCGAGCAGACCCAGGCGATCGACCGGATCCACCGCATCGGGCAGGCCGAGCCGGTCACTGCGTGGCGGATCATCGCCTCCCAGACCCTCGACACCAAGATCGCCGAGCTGATCGACAGCAAGGCCGGCCTGGCCGCGCGAGCGCTCGACGGCTCCGACGAGGAGATCGCCGACTCCGCCGACGTGCAGCTCGAGGCATTGGTCGCGATGCTCACCGAGGAGCTCGAGCGGTTGGCCGTCTGAGCGTGAACGGACGCCAGGTGGGCGGCCTCACCGGGGCTGCCGGTCGACTCGTCCTCGTGCTCTTCGCCTCGGTCCTGGCGGGGTCACGCCCTGGCGGCCACGAGCAGCCGGCCGGTTCCTGAGCCGTGGCCGTGCGCACCGTCCTTCTCGGCGACAGCCACCTCGCGCGAGTACGCCGAGACCTGGGTCGGTTGACCTCCTCCGGTGGAGCCATCGTGAACCACGCCGTGGGCGGGTCGTTCGCCTCCGACCTCGTGCCGCAGGCCACGGCCGCGGCTCTCTCGGGGTCCGACCGGGTGGCGGTCTCGGTCGGCACCAACGACGCCGCGCCCTGGAAGCAGGTAGGTCTCGATCGGGTCCTGACCCACGTCGACGAGTTCCTGGCCGGCGTCGGCTCCGTGGCGGATCGATTGGTCTTCGTGACACCTCCTGGGGTCGACCAGTCCCGGTTGCGGGGCGCGAACGACCGCACCAATGCCGACGTGGCGCGCTACTCGTCCCGCCTGTCGGAGGCCTTCGAGGACACCGGGGCGACGGTGCTCGATGCCGCAGCGCTACTGGTGCCGCTCGGGGCGGCTGCATTCGTCGACGACGGCGTGCACCTCAGCGGCGACGGCTACGACGTACTCCTCCCGGCACTGCGCGCCGCACTCGACCGGGCGTGAATGCCGCCGGGGCATCTGGTCAATCCTGTGGCAGAACCGGCCGCGCAACGGCTAGCGTGACGTCGACACGGCCCGTTCAGTGGGCCACCTGCCTCGTGCGGGAGGTCGCGATGCAATCCTCAGCCCAGCAGGCCGATTCCCACGGCCTGCGCATCCTCGTCGCGGACACGTTGCCGCAACCGGCGCTCGACGAGCTCGAGCAGCGCGGTCATGAGTGCGTCGTCGACTCCTCCCTGGGCAAGTCCGACCTGCCGCAGGCCGTTCCCGGCTTCGACGTCCTGGTGGTGCGCAGCACCAAGGTCAGCGAGCAGGCCATCGCGGCCGGGGACCGGCTGGCCCTGGTCATCCGGGCGGGGGCCGGCACCAACACGATCGACACAGCTGCGGCGGCTTCTCGCGGCGTACTGGTGGCCAACGTCCCGGGCCGAAACTCCGCGGCGGTCGCCGAGCTCACCATGGGCCTCCTGATCGCCGTCGACCGAGGCATCGCCGACAACGTGGCCGACCTGCGCGCGGGCCAGTGGCGCAAGAAGGCCCACAGCAAGGCCTCGGGGCTGCTCGGCTCCTCGATGGGGATCATCGGCCTCGGGGCCATCGGCCTGGAGGTCGCCGAGCGTGCGTCGGCGTTCGGGATCAAGGTGCAGGCCCTGGACAAGCCCCGGGGCGACGCCGTCGAGTCCCGCATCGCCGACCTTGGCATCACCATGGTCCCGTCGCTCGAGCAACTCGTCAGGTCGTCGGACGTCGTCTCGTTGCACGCACCCTCCACGAAGGGCACGCGCGACCTGGTCGACCGCGAGTTCCTCGGCTGGATGGGTCCCGGTGCGATCCTGCTCAACACCTCGCGTGGTGACCTGATCGACGAGGACGCCCTGCTCGAGGCGCTCGAGCGGGGCGCGGTCCGTGCCGGGCTCGACGTCTATCGGGACGAGCCCGCCGGCGGGAGCGGTGCGTGGGTGTCGAAGCTGGCGCAGCACCCGGCGGTCGTGGGCACCCATCACATCGGAGCATCGACCGCGCAGGCCCAGGCCGCCACGGCCGCAGGCGTGGTCGAGATCGTCGACGCGTTCACCCAAGGGGCAGTGCGCAACTGCGTCAACCTCGAGCCGAGTCGGCTGGGTGCCGTGACCTTGACCGTCCGCCATCTCGATCGTCCGGGCGTCCTCGCCACGTTGCTCGAGCTGCTGCGCACGGCGGGACTCAACGTCGAGAACATGGAGAATCGCGTCTTCCGGGGCGGTGAGGCAGCGGTGGCGTCGATGGACGTGGCCGGCACGGTTGCTCCGTCGCTGCTCGAGGAGCTGGCGGCGGTGCCGGAGGTCCTCGGGGTCTCTGCGACTCCCTTGGCGGGCCAGTCGTGAGCAGCCTCGTGCGGCCCGCCGCGCTGCGCGTCACACGTCCCGAGGCAGCGACGCGGAACGTCGTCCCGATGACCGACACGCTCGTCGCCGGCGGCACGCTCCACCCGGCGCACGCAGTCGATGGGAACGACTACCAGCCACCGGTGGAGGGGCTGTTCGTCTATCGACTCCGGCGCGGTGCTGACGAACACGTCGGCGTGGTCGCCGACGTCGAGCTCGAGGGCTTCGCCGACGGGCGGGTGCGCGGTCACGAGGCGGTCGACCGAGCCCGCGTCGAGGGACTCGTCGACCACTTCGCCGCTGTACCCAGGCGCACCGAGCTGGTGGCGCTCCTGCATGACGGCGGTGACGAGGTCGACCGGCTCGTGGCGGCGACCATGGACGAGCCACCAGTGCTCGACTTCGTCGGCCCCGACGGATGGCAGCAGTCGGTCTGGCGGGTTCCGGACGCCGCCGGCTCACTGCTGGTCGAGGCCTTCGGCCGGTCGGTGCACGACATCGCAGACGGCCATCACCGGGTGGCGGCCAGTCTTGAGATGTGGGAGCGGGCCGGCCGTCCGGCCGAGGCCGCGCTGCTGTGCATCATCTACCCACCGCGGGGGCTGCGACTGAGTGCCTTCCGCCGCCGCATCCGCGGCCCGGTCGATGCCTCCCACCTCCGCGCCCTGCTCGCTGCGCGCTGGGACGTCACGGAGTGCGCGCCCGGCGCGCTGCCGCCCCGGAGCACGGGTGTGTACGTCGGCAGCACCTGGCTGGCGGCCCGGCTCACGGCGGACCGTCCCTCCGGTGTGGCCGGCCTCGACCTCACTCTGCTGACGCACCACGTTTTCGGCCCGCTCGTCGGTGGCTCGGCCACCGAGCGCATCGAGAGCATTCCGGTCACGACGCCACCCGAGGAGCTCACCAGCAGGTGTGACCGAGACGGGGGAGCGTTGTTCGTGCTCGCTCCGCCGACTCTCCAGCAGCTCCGGGAGGTGGCCGACCTCGGCGAGGTGATGCCACCGAAGACCACCTACTTCGACCCGAAGCCCTATGCGGGTGTCTTCGTGCGGTGACGGATCAGCCAGCGGCTGCTGCGTTGCCGTGATGTCGAACCCACCCGCCGGCCAACGAGCACCGCGCTCGTGGACGCCGTACCGTTCATTTGGGCAGGAGGTTCGCTGGGGCAAGCCTGAGTCTCAGGCTCGAGCCGGTGTCGCGTGCTCCCAACTTCCTGCCCAAATGAACACCCGTCCTCGGCCAGCGCCAGCCGGGACGTCCTCGGCCAGCGCCAGCCGGGACGTCCTCGGCTCTGAGGCCCGTCGGCCTGTGAGCTCTGCGGCCTCGTCCTGTGAACTCGGCGGTCACAGCACCCCTGCACCGTCGCGCACCTCGAAGACCAGCTGGGTCTCGGTCTGCCGGACGACGCGGTGGATCGTGACGTGGTCGAGCACCAGGTCCCGCAGCGCCTCCGAGCTCTCCACGGCGACGTGCAGGTGGAAGTCGTCCTCCCCGGCCACGTGGATCGCCTGGAGTACGCCGGGCGCGGAGGTGAGGTCGGCGTACAGCTTGTTCACGTGGGCCTGGTTGTGGCTGCCGAGGCGGACCTTGATGATCGCTTGGATCGGCCGACCCAGGGAGGCCATGTCGAGCCGCACGGTGGATCCGGTGATCACGCCACGCTCGCGCAGCTGCCGCACCCGGTAGGCACAGGTGGACTCCGCGAGCCCGAGGCGACCGGCCAGCGCCTTGTTGGTCAGCCGGGCGTCCGCGGAGAGCGCCCGCAGGATCTCGAGGTCCACCCCATCGAGGCCAGGCGGAGCCACCGTGGAGGCCTGTGCTTTCACCAAGATCGACACCACTTCCGGCGACTGGGGTTGCAGGATCTGACCAATTCAACGGTATTCGCGGTGCCATCAGCAAGATCCATGGTCAATGATCGCAGGAATCACGATCATCGAGTCATGTCCCTGCGCCCTGACTCCCTTGCCGTGCACTGCGGCCGTGACGACCTCACGGCGCTCGGCGTGCATGCGTTGCCCATCGACCTCTCCTCGACCAACCCGCTGCCCGACATCGAGCGGGGTGGCGATTCCTACGAGGCGATGGCCACCGGCGGCCACCCGTTGCCCGAAGGCGGCAACGTCTACTCGAGGCTGTGGAACCCCACCGTGGCCCGCTTCGAGTCGGCCCTGGCGCAGCTGGAGCAGGCCGACGAAGCGGTGGCCTTCGCCTCCGGCATGGCGGCGATGACGGCGGCGATCCTCGCCCACACCGGCCAGAGCGGCCAGCGCCACGTGGTCGCGGTGCGCCCGTTGTACGGCGGCACGGACCACCTGCTCGACTCCGGCCTGCTCGGCGTCGAGGTGACGTTCTGCGACGAGGACCAGGTCGCGGCCAGTGTCCGTCCCGACACCGCACTGGTGATCCTCGAGACCCCCGGCAACCCGACCCTCGACCTGGTCGACATCCGCAACGTGGTCGGCCAGGCCGGCGGTGTGCCGGTGCTGGTCGACAACACCTTCGCCACCCCGATCCTGCAGAACCCGATCGCGCTCGGCGCGTCGATGGCGCTGCACTCCGCGACCAAGTACCTCGGTGGTCACGGCGACGTGACCGCCGGCGCGATCGCCTGCGGGAGCGAGACCGCCGCGGCGCTCAGGCGAGTCCGTGCCGTCACCGGTGGCCTGCTGCATCCGCTCGGCGCCTACCTGCTGCACCGCGGGCTGACCACGCTGCCGATCCGGATCCGCGCCCAGCAGGCGAACGCACAGCAGCTGGCCGCGTGGCTGGCGCAGCACCCGGCCGTGGACAGGGTGCACCACCCGGGCAGCGACGGCGACCCCCGCGGCCTGCTCGAGACGCAGATGCGCGGCACCGGTGCCATGGTGGCGATCGCCCTGCGTGGCGGGTATGCGGCTGCCGAGGCGATGACGTCCACGGTGCGGCTCTTCACCCATGCGGTGTCACTGGGCGGTGTCGACTCCCTGGTCCAGCACCCCGCGGCGCTGACGCACCGACCGGTCGCGCCCCGGGCTCGACCCTCGGCGAACCTGGTCCGGCTCTCGATCGGACTCGAGGACGTCGAGGACCTCAGGGACGACCTCGACCGGGCGCTGGCGGGTCAGACCTCGGCGAGCAGGATGATGCCGGTGGCCACCAGGACCAGCACCTTGACCACCTCGAGCGCCACATAGACCCAGTGCAGGTGGGACCGGGGAGCATCGGAGGAAGGCCGGGCCAGCACCGCGTCACTGCGCTTGGTGAGCGACGGTCGGACGGCGACCACCTGCACGAGCAGCACGATGGCGGCGAGGGCGGCGACGGCGAGCTTGCTGCCTTCCTCGTGATCGATCAGCAGGGCCAGCAGCATCACCACGGCGAGCACGGACTCGACTGCGTTGAGTGCCCGGAAGACCAGTCGGCCGATGCCCAGCCCGAGCGGGATGGTGACACCGGGGGCCCGGAACTTCAGGGGCGCCTCGATGAACGAGATGGCCAGCACCATGCCGAGCCAGACGAAGGTGGCGGCGATGGCGATCGCGTGCTCGGTGCTCACAGGTCGACTCCTTCACGTCCGGTCGTGCTCATTGTCGCCCACCCGGCGCAGGGGCCGCCGAGGCCGGGCCGCGGGCGATGCGGAGCGTGGTCACCAGCAGTGCCAAGGAGACGACCTGGAGGACTGCGACCAGCGCCACCAACACCGCCAGGTGGTCGCGGTACAGCCCGCCCGACAACGCCCCGCCGAGCAACGCCGCACCGCCCTGGAACGCGGCGAACACGCCGTACGCCGTGGCCAGCGACGACGACGGCACCAGGTCGGCGACCAGCGCCTTCACCGTCGAGTCCTGGATGCCGGTCGCCAGCCCCCACGCGGCGACGCCGGCCAGCACCCAGCCCAGGTTGCCGGCGAGGGCCATGGCCGGGATGAACGCGATCAGCAGCGGGAGGACGAAGAGCACCTTGGCGTGCCAGCGGTCATAGGCGAAGCCGGTGGCCAGGGCAGCGACCGCCTCGATGGCCATCGCCATCGCGTAGACCACGGGCACCACGGCCACGTGCACCAGACCGGCATCGACCATGTGGAACGAGATCACGCCAAAGGTCATCAGGCCCAGGGTCCCTGCCGCGCACGACGACGCGAACAGGTGGAAGGTCAGGGGCAGGCGGCCCACGGCGGCAGGCTCTGGCACGTCCACGTCGACGGCGGACTCGGCGAACGACGTACGCCGCCGCACCTGCGCCAGCAGCACCAGGGAGATCACCCCGGGGACTGCGAGCACGGCGAAGGCCAGCCACAGGTGGCCGGTCGCGGCGGCGACGGCAGCGATGAGCAACGGGCCGGCGAAGGCACCGACCTGGTCGAGTGCCTTGTGCACGGCGAAGCCGCGACCCCGGCCGACCGGCTTGGCGACCTGGGCCAGCAGCGCCGACTTCGAGGGGGAGCGGACCGCCTTGCCGGTGCGCTCGAGCAGGATCAGGGTGGTCGCGACACCGAGCCCGGCCACGCCCAAGAACGGCGTGATCGCCAGCAGGGGCACGCAGATCGCGGTCATCGCGTAGCCGAAGAAGGTCAGGCCCCAGTAGTTGCCGGAGCGGTCCGCCATCCGCCCGGTGACCAGGCGCAGCCCCAACGCGATGGCCTCACCGGCACCGGTGACGATGCCGACGGTCAGTGCCGAGGCTCCGAGGGAGCCGAGCAGGGGACCGGCCATCGACCGCATGCCCTCGTAGACCATGTCCGCGGCGAGGCTGACGATCCCGAAGGCCATCACCGAACGCCAGGGGCTCCACATCGCCGGTCGTTCAGGCGCACTCATGACGGCTCCGCAGGTGCTGGCGTCGGCTGGCCGCTCAGATCCATCGCTGGAACCAGATCCGGTCGAGCCACTCCGACCGGGTCAGCAGCCCGTTGGTCCAGATCGGCCAGAACCACGCGAAGTTCAGCAGGACCAGGATCACGAACGACCCGGTGATGATCGTGCCGATCGTGCGGCGCCGCGACGGCCCCCTTTCCCGGCCCAGGATCTCGCCCAACGCCAGGGTCAGCGCGACGATGATGAAGGGCATCGCGGCCGACGCGTAGAAGGAGAAGATCGGGCGCTCGTCGTTCAGCTCCCACGGCAGCCACAGGCTCAGGGCTCCGGCCAGGGCGAAGCCGTAGCGCCAGTCCCGCTTGCCGACCCACGCGATCAGCGCCCAGATCAGCGCGACCGCCCCGGCCCACCACAGCACCGGGGTGCCGAGCAGGATGACCTGCCGCAGGCAGCTGCTGCCGGCGGCCGCCGTGCATCCCTGGTCCCCGGGCTTGATGTCGTTCTCGACGTTCACGCCCACCGGGCGGTTGAGGACCAGCCACCCCGCCGGATCGGACTCATAGGTGTGCGTGCTGCAGTTCAAGAAGTTGGTGTGGAAGACATAGACGTCGTGGTGGTACCAAGCCAGCGACCGCAGCGACTGGGTCAGCTCCCCGAGGCCGTGGGCGTCCGGCTCGTCGGCCGTCGACCACTTCTTCGAGTCGTCGGTGGTCTCCTTGCACTTGTCGTCCATCGAGACGAACCGGGTGTACTGGGAGGAGGAGAAGGCCTCCTCGTAGCGGTCCGCGTGCACCAGGAACCCGGTCCACGAGGCGACGTAGACCACGAAGGCGACCAGGACCAGGTGGACGAAGGCCGGGACCCCGTCGACGAGCGCCGACTTCAGCCGGGCTCCACGGACGCCGAGTGCCCGACGTGCCCCGGCATCCCAGAGCCAGACCAGGATGCCGAAGACGGCCAGGGGATAGAGCGCGCTCCACTTGGTGCCGATGGCCAGCCCGAAGCAGATCCCGGCGACCAGGCGCCAGGGACGGAACCACATCCCCTTGAGCGGGCCCCACCCGGAGCGCCCGCGTTCCTCGACCATTCGCACCATCCGTTCACGGGTCCAGTCGCGGTCGGCGACCAGGGCGGTCACGGCGGCCAGGATCCAGAAGGCCAGGAAGATGTCGAGCAACGCCAGCCGCGACAGCACCAGGTGCATGCCGTCCAGGCACAGCAGCAGCCCGGCCACGCAACCGAGCAGGGTCGACCCGGTGAGGCGACGCACGAGGCGGCACATCAGCAGGATCATCAGGGCCCCGACGACGGCGGAGGCGATCCGCCAGCCGTAGGGATCCATCCCGAACGCCTTCTCGCCGAGCGCGATCATCCACTTGCCCACCGGTGGATGGACGATCATCGAGGGAGCGTCGCCGTCCCAGATGCCATGGGTCGTGCCGGCGAGGACCTGGTCGTTGGCGTCGTCGACGTAGTTGCGCGCGTAGCCGTGGTTGAGCATCGACCAGGCGTCCTTGGCGTAGTACGTCTCGTCGAACTCGAACTCCCGAGGAGTGCCGAGCTTCCAGACCCGCAGGAAGAACGCCAGTGCCGTGACCGACAGGGTCGCCAGCCAGCCGATGAGGGGATCCTCCAACCGGGCCAGCGGGCGGAAGCGCTCCTTCACGCTGGGGAGCCGGGGGGTGGTCACGGGGAGACATGCTACGCAGCGGGTGGATGACATGATCGGCGCGTGACCACCCACGAACCCGGCGTACTGGTACTGGCGGCGACTCCGATCGGCCAGGTCGACGACGCCCCTCCGCGGCTGGTCGCCGAGTTCGCCCGCGCGGACGTGGTCGCGGCCGAGGACACCCGCCGCCTGAAGCGACTCACCTCCGAGCTCGGGGTGACCCTGACGGGTCGCGTCGTGTCCTACTTCGAGGGCAACGAATCGGCGCGTACGCCGGTCCTGCTCGAGGCCCTGCTCGCCGGCGAGCGAGTGTTGCTGGTGACCGATGCCGGGATGCCCAGCGTCTCCGATCCCGGCTACCGACTGGTCGCAGCCGCGGTGGAGCACGACATCCGGGTCACTGCCGTGCCTGGGCCGAGCGCCGTGCTGACCGCACTGGCTGTCTCCGGACTGCCGGTGGACCGGTTCTGCTTCGAGGGGTTCCTGCCGCGCAAGGCGGGGGAGCGGTCACGGCGCCTGGCGGATCTCGCCGACGAGCAGCGCACCATGGTGTTCTTCGAGGCGCCGCACCGCACCGAGGTGGCGTTGGCGGCGATGGCCGACGCATTCGGTGACGACCGCCCCGGCGCGGTGTGCCGGGAGCTGACCAAGACCTATGAGGAAGTACGCCGCGGCGGGGTGCGCGAGCTCGCCCAGTGGGCGGCCGACGGCATCCGCGGGGAGGTGACCATCGTGGTCCAGGGCGCGCCCGAGGCGCCGAAGCTGGCCAACGACCCGGAGGTGTGGCGGGCAGCGGTCGTCGACCTCGAGGCGGAAGGTCAGTCCCGCAAGGACGCCATCCTCGCCGTGGCCAAGCGGGCTGGCGTGCCCAAGCGTGAGGTCTACGACGCCGTCCACCGCTGACGGGTCTCGATATGCTCGCTGGCGCTCGCTACTCGACCACCGAACAAGAATCGCTGGTCGACCTCGACCTCGATCTCGTTGGTCGAGTGCCGGCGAGGGACGAGTCGGTGTGTCGAGACCGGTCGCGAGCAGGCGGGTCGGCACCGAGGACTCTAGGGTGAAGGGTGTGACTGAGGAACCGACTCGCAAGCGCGCCACGACCGAGGAGAAGAGCGGCAGCCGGCGTGACCTGACCCGTCCGGAGGCGCCCGAGCCGCTGCCGCACCCGGTGGCCGACAACCACTGCCACCTCGACATCGTCGACGGCGACGACTGGTTCCGCACCGAGCAGGCGATCGCGGCAGCCAAGGACGTCAACGTGACCCGCATCGTGCAGGTCGGCTGCGACCTGCCGGGCGCACGCTGGGCGGTCGAGGCCGCCGGGCAGTACGACGAGCTGGTGGCCGCGGTGGCGTTGCACCCCAACGAAGCGCCCCGTCTCGCCGCGGAGGGCACGCTCGACGAAGCCCTGAAGGAGATCGAGGAACTGGCCGGGAACGACGTCGTACGAGCCGTGGGGGAGACCGGCCTCGACCACTTCCGCACCGACGAGAGCGGCCGGGAGGCCCAGCAGGCGTCGTTCCGGGCCCACATCGACCTGGCCAAGAGGCTCGGCAAGACGCTGATGATCCACGACCGCGACGCGCACGACGACGTGCTGAGGATCATCGACGAGGAGGGAGCCCCGGAGCGCTGGGTGATGCACTGCTTCTCCGGTGACGCGGAGTTCGCGGAGCAGTGCCTGCGACGAGGTGCCCACCTGAGCTTCGCCGGCACGGTGACCTTCAAGAACGCCCAGCCGCTGCGTGACGCCCTGCTGGTGACCCCGGAGGACAGGATCCTGGTGGAGACCGACGCCCCGTTCCTGACCCCGCACCCGCTGCGAGGACGGCCGAACGCCTCCTACCTGGTGCCGCTGACCGTGCGGGCGATGGCCGAGGTCCGAGGGGACGACCTGGCCTCGTTGTGCGCCGCGATCGATGTGAACACCACCACGGTCTACGGAAGATGGAGAGCATGAATCCCCAGTCCGAGAGGTCGGAGACACGCCTGCTGACCTGCGAAGACAGTGTTCGTGGGGGTGCGGGCTGGCCCGAAAGGGCTACGTGATACAGGCCTCGTCGGCTTGGCACGTCCCGTTTGTCGCGCTTATGGTCGATGGCTGATGGCCGGGATCGGACAGATCGATCGACCAGTGCACCGGTGGCCCAGAAGGCCGCCCACCCATTCCCCTCACGCGGACGTCGCGTGATCGCGCTGGTCCTCCGAGAACCGGGTTCACCGAAGTCTGGAGCCACGTGCGCAACCGAATCGCACTCCTCGGAAGAAGCAAGACCGTCCTCGCAGTCCTCGTCGCTGCAGTAGCCCTCGCCCTGATCGGGACCAGCTACGGCTACGCCAAGATGAACAAGGAGGTCACCCTGTCGCTCGACGGGGAGACCAAGACGATCCACTCCAACGGTTCCACCGTGGAGGAGGTCCTCGCCGACGAGGACATCAAGATCGGCGAGCACGACCAGGTCGCTCCCGGACTCGACGAGAAGGTGAACGAGGGAACTCGCATCTCAGTCCAGTTCGGTCGCCAGCTCGAGCTCTCGGTCGACGGCAAGACCTCCACCCACTGGGTGCACTCCGACGACGTCGACTCGGCCCTGGCCGAGATCGGTCGCCGCTTCGAGGACGCTGACCTGTCCGCCAGCCGTGGTGCCGCGATCGACCGTGGCGGGATGACCCTCGAGGTCGTCACTCCCAAGGAGTTCACGCTCAAGGTCGGTGCGAAGAAGGCGATGAACAAGGAGATCGCCGGCTTCACCGTCGCTGACGTGCTCAAGGAGCTCGACGTCAAGGCCGACAAGAACGACATCGTGAAGCCCGCCCGCAAGACCGAGCTCAAGCCGGGCATGGACATCGTCGTGACCAAGGTCCGCGTGGTCAGCAAAGACGTCGACGACGAGGCGATCGACTTCGAGACCGTCGAGCGGTCCGACTCCTCCATGTACGACGACGAGTCGGAGACCGTCCGCGACGGTGTCGAGGGTGCGCGTGACGTGACCTACCGCCTCGAGTACCGCAACGGCCAGCTCTTCAGGACCAAGGTCGTCAAGGCCGACGTCTCCAAGCAGCCCGTCGACGAGATCGTGAAGGTCGGCACCAAGGACCGCCCGGCCCCGACCGCGAACTACGCCAGCGGCAACAGCGTGTGGGACCGTCTGGCCCAGTGTGAGTCCGGTGGCAACTGGGCGATCAACACCGGCAACGGCTACTACGGCGGCCTGCAGTTCAACCTCGGCACCTGGCAGTCGTACGGCGGAACCGGGCTGCCCAGCGAGAACAGCCGCGAGACGCAGATCGCCATCGCCACGAAGCTGCGCGACGCCTCGGGCGGCTACGGCGCCTGGCCTGCCTGCGCCGCCAGCCTGGGCCTGCCCCGCTGATTGCTCGATGCTGGTCATGGCCCGGTCGGCACTAGGCTGACCCCCATGCCAGACGCACGACACCCCTCCGCCGGGCCGAGACTCCTCGGCCCGGCGGAAGTGCGTTCGCTCGCCGCGGGGCTCGACGTCCGGCCGACGAAGCAGAAGGGCCAGAACTTCGTCATCGACGCCAACACCTGTCGCCGCATCGTCCGTGCCTCCTCGATCACCGGCGACGACGTGGTGGTCGAGGTCGGCCCCGGTCTCGGGTCGTTGACCCTGGCCCTGCTCGAGGTGGCCAGCCGGGTGCTGGTGATCGAGATCGACGACAAGCTGGCCGAGGCCCTGCCGCGCACCATCGCCGACTTCGCCCCCGACCACGTCGACCGGTTCGAGCTGGTCCACGCCGATGCGCTCCGGGTCACCGAGCTGCCCGGTCCGCCACCGACCGCGCTGGTGGCGAACCTGCCCTACAACGTCTCCGTGCCCGTGCTGCTGCACCTGCTCACCCTGTTGCCGAGCCTCGAGCGCGGCCTGGTGATGGTCCAGTCGGAGGTCGCGGACCGGCTCGCCGCCGCCCCCGGCTCCAAGGTCTACGGCGTCCCGTCGGTGAAGGCGGCCTGGTTCGCCGACGTACGCCGTGCCGGTGCGGTCGGTCGCAACGTGTTCTGGCCGGCGCCCAACGTCGATTCCGGCCTCGTTGCCTGGACCCGGCGTGAGCCACCGGCCACCAAGGCCACCCGGCAGGAGGTCTTCGCCGTGGTCGACGCTGCCTTCGCCCAGCGCCGCAAGACGCTGCGCTCGACGTTGAAGAACCTGGCCGGCTCCGCCGAGGCCGCGGAGCGCGCCCTGGCGCACGCCGGTGTGGACCCGATGGCCCGTGGAGAGGTGCTGGACGTGAACGACTTCGCCCGAATCGCCGAGGGACTGCATGCCTGAGCCGACCCCGACCGTGGTGACCGTGCGCGCCCCGGCCAAGATCAACCTGCACCTCGGCGTCGGCCCGGTCCGCCCGGACGGCTTCCACCCGTTGGCCACGGCCTACCAGGCGATCTCGCTCTGCTCATCCGTCTCCGCGAGCCCGTCCACCGACTGGTCCGTGACCTGCACGCCCGGCGAGGGCATCGACGTGGCCGCCGTGCCCCTCGACGACTCCAACCTGGCCCTGAGGGCCGCCCGGTTGCTCGCCGAGCACGCAGGCGTCACCACGCCTGTCACCCTGCACATCGACAAGGGCATCCCGGTCGCCGGCGGGTTGGCGGGGGGCTCTGCCGACGGCGCGGCCGCGTTGCTGGCCTGTGACACCCTCTGGGAGCTCGACACCCCCAGGTCGACCCTTCTCGACCTGGCCGGCCAGCTCGGCTCCGACGTGCCCTTCGGCCTGGTCGGCGGCTCTGCTGCCGGTCACGGTCGCGGCGAGGTGGTCACCCCGCTGACCGACACCGGCCGCTACGACTGGGTGGTCCTGACCGACCCCGTCGGGATGTCGACACCGGCCGTCTATGCCGAGTTCGACGTGCTCCACGACGGACTTGTGGTCCCGGACCCCGAGATCCCGTCGGCCCTGGTCGACGCCCTGGCCGCCGGCGACGCCCGCGCCCTCGCGGGCTCGGTCGGCAACGACCTGCAACCCGCCTCGCTGCGGTTGCGCCCCGAGCTCGCCGAGCCGTTGCAGGCCGGGCTGGATGCCACCGCGCTGGCCGCCCTCGTCTCCGGTTCCGGGCCCACCTGCCTGTTCCTCTGCGAAGACGCCGACCATGCCGCGCGGGTGGCCGACGCGGTGTCGTCGTACGGCCGCGCCGTCGTGGCCAGCGGTCCGGTCGAAGGGGCGACGGTGCTCTGATGGCGAACCTGATCAACCTCGAGAAGGTCTCCAAGTCCTACGGCGTGCGTCCTCTGCTCAGCGAGGTGTCGCTGGGCATCTCCCGCGGCGAGCGGATCGGCATCGTCGGTCGCAACGGCGACGGCAAGACGACGCTGCTCGAGGTGATGTCGGGCATCGAGGAGCCCGACACCGGCCGCGTCTCGAAGACGCGCGGACTGCACATCGGCTATCTGCACCAGGGCGACGAGCTGGTCGACACGCACTCGGTGCGCGAGGCCGTGCTCGGCGGAAGGGACGACCACGAGTGGGCGGCGGACGCCACCACGCGTGAGGTTGTCGAGGTGCTGCTGGCCGGGGTGTCCCTCGACCGCCCTGTGCTCGGCCTGTCCGGTGGTGAGCGGCGACGGTGCTCGCTGGCCGCCCTGCTGCTCGACGAGCACGACCTGGTCATCCTCGACGAGCCCACCAACCACCTCGACGTCGAGGCCGTGGCCTGGCTGGCCCGCCACCTGACCTCGTTGCCGTCGGCGCTGGTCGTGGTCACCCACGACCGGTGGTTCCTCGACGAGGTCTGCCAGTTCACCTGGGAGGTCCACGACGGGGTCGTCGACTCCTACGAGGGCGGGTACGCCGCGTTCGTGCTGGCCAAGACCGAGCGGCAGCGCCAGGCGTCGGCCTCCGAGAGCCGCCGGCAGAACCTGGCCCGCAAGGAGCTGGCCTGGTTGCGTCGTGGAGCTCCCGCGCGCACCTCGAAGCCGAAGTTCCGCATCGATGCCGCCAACGCGCTGATCGAGGACGTGCCACCGCCACGCGACCGGCTCGAGCTGCAGAAGTTCGCCACCCAGCGGCTCGGCAAGGACGTCATCGACGTCGAGGACGTCGACCTGTTCCGCGGCGAGCGGCAGCTGCTCGACCACGCCACGTGGCGGATCGGCCCCGGTGACCGGGTCGGCATCGTCGGTGTCAACGGTGCAGGCAAGACCTCGATGCTGTCCTTGCTCTCCGGAGACCTGGCCCCCGCCGTGGGCAAGGTGAAGCGGGGCCGCACCGTGGCCCTGCAGCACCTGACCCAGGCGCTCGACGACCTCGACCCCGAGCAGCGCGTGCTGGCCAGTGTCGAGTCGATTCGTCGGGTCACCAAGACCGCCGACGGCGAGATCACGGCGACGTCGATGCTCGAGCGCTTCGGCTTCACCGGGGACCGGCTGACGGCTCGCATCGGGGACCTGTCCGGTGGTGAGCGGCGCCGCTTCCAGATGTTGTGCCTGCTGCTCTCCGGGCCCAACGTGCTGCTGCTCGACGAGCCCACCAACGACCTCGACATCGACACCCTCAACGTGCTCGAGGACTTCCTCGACGGCTGGCCCGGGACGCTGGTCGTGGTCTCCCACGACCGCTACTTCCTGGAGCGGGTCACGGACTCGGTGTGGGCCCTGCTCGGGGACGGGAAGATCTCGATGCTGCCGCGCGGCGTCGACGAATACCTCGAGCGACGGTCAAGTGAGCAGCCGTCTGCGAGGAACGAGCGTACGGCGTCGCGAGACGAGGTTGAGCAAGCCCCGCGACCGAGGGGCGAGGTCGCGAAGGGCGCGTCGGAACCCGGTGAGACGGCCGCCGATCCGTCGCCGGTTCCAGCCAAGGCGAAGCCGGGCAGCGCCGAGGAACGAGCTGCCCGCAAGGTGGTCGAGCGGATTGACCGTCGGTTGGCGAAGATCGCCGACCAGGAGGCCGTGCTCAACGAGCAGATCGCCCAGCACGCCCACGACTACGACAAGCTGGCCGAGCTCAGCGACCAGCTCACCGTGCTCCACGCGGAGAAGGACGAGCTCGAGCTGGAGTGGCTCGAGGCCGCCGAGGCGTTGGAGTAGCCCCCGGTGGCCGGCATGCGGTCGTGAGGCAGGTCGGCCCACCTTGCGCGCGGATCGCAGTCACCGGGTGACAGTGATCCGTGTCCGTCATCGGTCGCCGGCGTCCCCGATCGACTGCCACTGCCCGTGACCAGCCGGTTGACCAGTCGCGACTGCCTCGGTCGTTGGGGCAGGCTGGCGTCATGGAACTGACCGAGGACTCCTTCCGCGCTCTGGCTCGCAGCTCGCCGTGGCGTTGGCAGGGCCTGCACTTCCGGCGCCACGGCGAGGATTCGGTGGAGGCCTGGGTGAACCGGCCCGGGGTGCTCCGAGTCGTGGATTCCCGAGGGCGTGCCACGGTCGAGCAGAACCGCCTCGAGGACTCCGCGGGTGTCATCGGTGTGTCGTGGACCGAGGGGGAGGTGCCGCCGTCGAAACCCAGGCTGATCCGGCGTTGGCCGCATGAGGTGGAGCCGGTCCGACGTGCCGACGGGCTGGTGGCCGAGCGCCCCGATGACTTCGAGGAGGGCGAGGGCACGTTCGTGGCGATCGAGTACGGCGACCCGATGTATGTGAACTACCACTGGGTGGCGATGCTCGACCCCCGCGAGCTCGGCGACCACACCTCGATCACCGACCTGCGCGCCGACGAGCACCGCGGTCGCCCGGTGTGGCGGGCGCGGGTCAAGCCGGTCGAGGGCTACGACCCCACCTGTGGTTGCTGCGCGCTGCTCTGGTCGGAGATCTCCGACAGGGACGAGTACGACGACGACTGGCCGTTGGACCCGAACCGGGTCCATCCCGAGGCGTATGCCGTCGCACTCGACGTGGAGACCGGCATCGTGGTGCACCTCGAGCCGATCGGGGAGTCGACCGAGGACAACCGTCTCGACCTGGAGATCATCGACGTGACGCCGTGGCCGGCTGGTTGACCAGGTCTGGCTGCTCACGTCTGGCTGCTCAGGTCTGGCTGAAGGGCGTCATCAGCGAGCGCAACAGGCTGGCCAGCTGCTTGCGTTCGCGTGAGGAGAGATCGGCGAGGATCTCGCGCTCGGCGTCGACCAGCGCCTCGAACGCGCCGTCGACCGCGGCTCGTCCCTCGGGGGTGAGCTTGACCAGGACGCCGCGACGGTCGTTGGGGTCGGGGAGCCGCTCGACCAGGCCGCGGGAGGCGAGCCGGTCGACGCGGTTGGTCATCGTGCCGGAGGTGACCAGGGTTTCCTTGATCAGCTTGCCGGGGGAGAGCTCGTAGTTGCCGCCCGCGCGGCGCAGGGCGGCCAGTACGTCGAACTCCCACGACTCGATGTCGTGGTCGGTGAACGCTGTCCGGCGAGCCAGGTCGAGCAGGCGGGCCAGGCGACTGATCCGGCTGAAGACCTCGATCGGGCCGAGGTCGAGATCGGATCGTTCGCGCCCCCAGGCATCGACCAGGTCGTCCACTTCGTCCCGCATGCCGATCAGCCTAACTGATCAAGAATCTTGACATCGAGAAAGTGCTGGGCGAGACTGAAAATGTCTTGATGTCAAGATAAATGGGAGTGTGGATGAGCCACGTATGGGATCCGAGCCAATACCTCACCTATGCCGATGAGAGGGGCCGTCCGTTCTTCGACCTCGTCGGACGAGTCCGTGCCGACGCGCCCGAGAGGGTCGTCGACCTCGGCTGTGGGCCGGGCAACCTCACCACCAGCCTGGCCGTTCGCTGGCCCGACGCGTCGGTCGTCGGCGTCGACAGCAGTGCGGAGATGATCGCCGCGGCACCCACCGGTGCCGGGGTCACCTTCGTGGTCGGCGACCTGCGCGACTGGGCCCGCGACGCCGAGCCCGTCGACGTACTCGTCTCCAACGCGACGCTGCAGTGGGTCGATGGCCACCTCGATCTCCTCCCCGACCTGGCGGCTGCCGTGAAGCCGGGCGGCTGGCTCGCCTTCCAGGTGCCCGGCAACTTCGCGGAGCCCAGTCACACGATCCGCACCGAGCTGGCCGCGGACGAGCGGTTCGCGCCCCACCTGGCCGGGGTCGCGGTGCCCAGCTCCCACGATCCGGCCGACTACCAGCGCCGGCTCGCCGGGCTCGGGTTCGTGGTCGACGCGTGGGAGACCACCTACCTGCACGTCCTGCACGGGCCGGACGCGGTGTTCGAGTGGGTCAGCGGCACGGGTGCCCGGCCGACCCTCCAGGCGCTGCCGGACGACGGCACGCGTGCGACCTTCACGCAGGAGTTCCGGCGTCGGCTCCGCGCGGCGTACCCGCCCGAGGAGGCAGGCGTGCTGCTGCCCTTCCGGCGCGTCTTCGTGGTCGCGCAGAAGGCCCCGGAGGTGTCCGGATGAGGCTCCACCACGTCCAGGTCGCCTGCCCGCCCGGGGGTGAGGACGGTGCTCGACGCTTCTACGGCGACGGTCTGGGCCTCGCTGAGGTCCGCAAGCCCGCCGAGCTGGCGACACGAGGTGGGTGCTGGTTCCGTTCGCACGACGCCCGGGGTGAGACCGTGGCTGAGCTCCACATCGGGGTCGAGGAGCCGTTCGTCGCCGCCCGCAAGGCCCACCCGGCCTTCCTGCTCGACTCGCTCCACGAGCTGGAGCAGGTGGGTGCCCGGTTGCGCGAGCTCGGCTTCGAGGTCGACTGGAACGAGCGCCGCACCTTCGACGGCCACCAGCGGTTCCACTCCCGCGATGCCCACGGCAACAGGGTCGAAGTCCTCGCGCAGGAGGGCTAGTGTCGTTGCCGGAGGCAACTGACATGACCACAGCAACCGGTTCCATCCCCCTTCTGTCGCGGGCGATCGACCAGGCCGGCGACGTGCTCGCGGCTGTCCGCCAGGAACAGTTCTCCCAACCCACGCCGTGTGCCGACTGGGATGTCGGCACCCTGGTCGGCCACCTCACCGCGACGCCGGGCAACTTCCTCGCGGCCGCTCGCGGGGTGGACGTCGACTGGTCCAACGCTCCGGTGCCGGACGCCCCCGGTTGGGCCGAGGAGTTCCGCGAGCGGGGTGACGACCTGCTCCACCACTGGCACGAGGTCGGCGAGGACGGCGCCAACCTGCCCATTCCGATGCAGGTGGCCGAGCTGGCGGTGCATGCCTGGGACCTGGCCCGGGCCGCCGGCTACCCGCGACCGCTCGACGAGGGAGTGGCGCAGTGCGGGCTGGACTTCATGGAGGGCTCGTTGACCGACGAGCTGCGAGGTGAGGCCTTCGGCGAGCGGGTCGAGATCTCCGCGTCCGCGTCGTACGTCGACCGGCTGGCGGCGTTCGCCGGGCGCCAACCCTGATCGGTCAGCCCTCGCTGACCAGTCGGGGCCTCTTCTCGAGCCCGGCGAGTCCGTTCCAGGCCATGTTCACGATGTGCGTGGCGACCACCTGCTTGGCGGGCCTGCGTCCGGCGGCGAGCCACCACTGTCCCGTCGTGCCCATCATCCCGACCAGCATCTGGGCATACATCGGCGCCATCTTGGCGTCCAGTCCGCGCTTCTTGAACTGGTCGACCAGAATGCCCTCGACGCGGGTCGCCGTGTCGCCGATGATCGACTGGAAGCTGGCTCCTTGGGCCCCGATGGGGGAGTCGCGAACGAGGATCCGGAAGCCGTCGGGCTGGGCATCGATGTAGTCGAGCAGTGCGACGGCCGCCTGTTCCAGCAGCACCCGCGAGGTGCCGCTGGTGAGGGCCTGGCGCATCGTCGTGAGCAGCATCGTGACCTCACGGTCGACGATCACCGCGTAGAGCCCTTCCTTGCCGCCGAAGTGCTCGTAGACCACCGGCTTGGAGACCTCGGCCCGGGTGGCGACCTCCTCGACGGAGGTGCCGTCGAAGCCGCGCTCGGCGAACAGTGTGCGGGCGATGTCGATCAGCTGCTCGCGGCGGCCAGCGGCGGTCATCCGGCTGCGTGGCGCCGCCTTGCGGGCGTTGCTGGAGTTCGACATCGCCCCATCCTGACAGGTGCCCGGTGCGGCCGCGCGTGCCCCGGCGGTTTGTGGCCGGCCGCCGGCGGGCGTGACCTGCGCATGCCTTCTCGCACGCGGCCTTCAGGCAGCTGAACCACTGCTGGGTGCGGGACCGGGCCGCGAGGTCGAGACGCTGACTCAGGCAGCGACCTTCGCTTGGTTCTTGACCAGCTTGCCCTCGATGCGTTCCTTGACCGGCCAGCGCACGTCGCTGACCCAGCCCGCCTTCTCGAGCATCCAGATCACCCGGGCGGACACGTCGACCTGCCCCTTCTGCACGCCGTGACGGGCACAGGTCGGGTCCGCGTGGTGCAGGTTGTGCCATGACTCACCGCCCGACGGGATGGCCAGCCACCACACGTTGGCCGACTTGTCGCGGGAGACGAACGGGCGCTCGCCGATCGTGTGGCAGATCGAGTTGATCGACCAGGTCACGTGGTGCAGCAGCCCGACCCGGATCAGCGAGCCCCAGAAGAACGCGGTGAGGGCGCCCGTCCAGGACATCGTGACCAGGCCGCCGATGATCGGCGGAATCGCGAGGGAGAGCAGGGTCCAGAACCAGAAGTCCTTGGAGATGCGGACCAGGTCCTTGTCCTTCATCAGGTCGGGCGCGTACTTGCGCTGCGGGGTCTGCTCCTCGTCGAAGAGCCAACCGATGTGGGCGTGGAACATGCCCTTGCCCAGGGCGCGCACGCTGCTGCCGTACTTCCAGGGGGAGTGCGGGTCACCGTCGCGGTCGGAGAACTTGTGGTGCTTGCGGTGGTCGGCGACCCAGCGGATCAGTGGGCCCTGGACCGCCATGGAGCCGGCGACGGCCAGCGCGATCTTGACGCCACGGTTGGGCTTGAAGGACTTGTGGGTGAAGTACCTGTGGAAGCCGACCGTCACCCCGAGCAGCCCGATCCAGTACATCGGCACGGCGATGGCCACGTCGAGCCAGGTCAGCCAGCCTCCCCACGCGATCGGGACCGCGGCGATCAGCGCGATGAAGGGGACCAGGATGAACAGGGCCAGGGCGAACTGCTCCAGCTTCGACTGTTCGTCCCCGCCACGAGTGGCGAGTTGGAGGTCCTCATCGGGGTGTCTGGTGGACGTGGCCACAAGTGTTCTCCTGCTGCGGTGACTTTCAGTTCTCGCGGCCACCGTAACCTACGCGACCGTAGGTTGGGCAGGGCCGATGTGGCCGGAGCCACCTTCCACCCGGTGGTTACTTGTGGGTAACATGAGGCCATGGTCTCAATTCTGGACATGTGGAACACGATGTCGGCAGTGCCGATGGGCAAGAAGGCGTTCTCGCTGGCCTTCAGTCAGAAGGCGCCGTACTTCGCGACGATCCGGCCGACCTTCCAGGTCGTGGAGCCCAATCACGTGGAGCTCACGATCCCGAAGCGTCGCGCGGTGCACAACCACATCGGCACGGTGCACGCGATCGCGCTGTGCAACGGGGCCGAGGCGGCGATGGGCGCGCTGGCCGAGGTGACGATCCCCAAGGACAAGCGGTGGATCCCCAAGGGGATGGACATCAACTACACCGCGAAGGCCGACTCCGACATCACCGTCGTCGCCGAGACCGACAACGAGCAGTGGACCGGGGACGACCCCGACCTGCACGTGCGGGTCAAGGCGCAGACGTTGGACGGCGTCGAGTGCTTCAACGGCGTGATCAAGCTCTGGGTGACGCCCAAGCCCCCCAAGAAGGGTTGATCAGGCCTTCGAACGTCTGCTGGCCCGCGGGGTCTCACCCCGCCACCACCTCAAGCGCGACGGACGCGGCCGTCAGGCAGCTCCGCCCACGCCACCGGCGGTCGGCCGGTCCTCACGACCCAGCGGTGCCCGGGCTGCCTTCTTGTTGCCGCGGCGTGCCAACCAGCTCGCGACCTGCGAGATGGTCATGTTGACCAGGATGTAGATGACCGCGCCGGCGAAGAAGATCGGGAAGAGCACCTCGCTGCCAAAGCTGGTGGAGTAGAAGTTTCGCAGGGTCTTCACCGTCGTGAGCAGCTCTTCGTAGGTGACGATGTATCCGAGGGACGTGTCCTTGAGGAGCACGACGATCTGGCTGACCAGGGTCGGGAGCATGATGCGCACCGCCTGGGGGAACTCGATCGCGCGCAGGGTGGCCACCGGGGTGAGCCCGATGGCAAGCCCTGCCTCACGTTGACCGCTCGGAAGGGCAACCACGCCGGAGCGAAGGATCTCGGCGATGATGCACCCGTTGTAGAGCGTCAGCCCGATGACCACGGCGGTGAAGGGACTGATCGTGGTGGAGATGACGAACGGCGCGAACATCAGCAACAGGACCGGCAGGCCGCGGAACAGCTCGGTGAAGGTGGCTGCGGGCCAGCTCAGCCAGCGGGTGGGTGAAAGGCGCAGTGCGGTGAGGACTGCGCCGAGGAGAACAGCCAGCACGGCGGCGAGCGCGGCGGCCCTCAGGGTGGCCAGCAGCCCTCGCCCGAGGGACTCCCAGATCTCGGGGTAGGTGAGCACCTCCCAGCTCGGCGAACCGAGGATGCCGTTGTCGGACAACCTCTTGAGGGCGAGGCCGAGAAGCGCGACGAGGACCAATCCGCCGATGATGCTGCCGATCAGGATGCGCCGGCGGGCCCGTGGTCCCGGGATGTCGTAGAGGACGGAGCTCATCGTGCGATCGCCACCTTCCGCTCGAGATGCCCGGCAGCGATGCCGGCTGGGATGGTGATGACGAGATAGAAGAACGCGACTCCGGCCAGGAACCACATGCCCTCGCTCGGGTTCTCGATGGCCAGGGTGCGCCCTTGTCCGAACAGCTCGGTGACGAAGAAGCCCGCCGCCACGCTCGAGTTCTTGGTCAGGGCCACGAAGATGTTGATCAGGGGCGGGACGATGGTGCGCATCGCCTGCGGCAGGATCACCGTGCCGATGCTCTGGCTGAAGGTCATCCCGATCGCGCGGGCTGCCTCTGCCTGACCGGTCGAGACGCTGTTGATGCCGGATCGCACGGCCTCGCAGACGAACGCTGCGGTGTAGACCGACAGGGCCACGTAGGCGCTGGTCTTGAACTCCACCAGGATGTCGACCTGCGGGGCCACGAACACCATGAAGAAGAAGACCAGTGTCAACGGCGTGTTGCGGATGATCTCGACGTAGGCCGCGCCCAACCACCGCAGTGGTGGGATCGGTGACACGCGCATCGTGCCCAGGACCGTGCCCAGGATCAGTGCGGCGATCGCGGCCACCACGGTCAGCTGGATCGTGGTCCAGAACGCCTCGAGGATCAGGTCGAGATTGTCGACCAGCGCGTCCATCTTCCTCCTTGGTGGAGGTCGTCCCGGGATCTCTCCCGGGACGACCAACGCCTGTTCAGGGCCGGATCAACCGTGCCGGATCAGTAACGGTCGACCTTCGGGAACTCGGCCGGCAGGTCGAGCACGGTGCCCGCAGTCTTCTCCCAGGCGTCTTCCCATTCACCGTTGTCGTAGGACTCCTCGATCACATCGTTGAGGAAGTCACGGAACTCGTCGTCGCCCTTCTTGAGACCGATGCCGTAGGGCTCCTCGGTGAACGGGTCGCCGACGAGCTTGAAGTCACCCTCGTTCTGGGCCACGTAGCCCGACAGGATCACGTTGTCGGTGGTGAGCGCGTCGACCTGGCCGTTGCGCAGTGGCTCGAGGCAGTCGCTGTACTCCGCCGGCAGCTCGAGCTTCACCTTGGGGTAGTTGTCCTTGATGTTCTGCGCGGGCGTCGAACCGCGGGCGCTGCACACCGTCTTGCCGTCGAGGTCGTCGACACTGGAGATCTCGTCGTTGTCCGCAGTGACCATGAGCATCTGGCCGGCGTTGAAGTAGGGACCAGCGAAGTCGATCAGCTTCTTGCGATCGTCGTTGATGGTGTAGGTCGCGATCACGATGTCGACGCGACCGTCGGAGATGGAGGTCTCCCGGATCTCGGAGGGCGTGGCCACCCACTCGATGTCACCGGCCTCGATTCCCAGCTTCGCGGCGATGATCTTGCCCATCTCGACGTCGAATCCCTCGGGGTCGCCATCGGGGCCCTTGAGTCCGAACAGAGGTTGGTCGAACTTGGTGCCGATCGTGATCTTCCCGGCATCTTGGAGCTTGGCCATCGTGGTGCCCGCGTCGAAGCTCGTGTCCTCGACGTCGGCGACACCCTCGTCGGCCTTGTCCTCACCGCAGGCTGACAACGACAGGGCCAGGCTGGCCACAATCAGGGCCGCTTTCCATTTGGTTGCGCGCATCGTGCTCCTCCATCTTCGTGGCCGGTGACCCGGCTCGCTTCGCTCTGCAGGTGTGGTCAGTGCTTGAGGATCTTGCCGAGGAAGTCCTTGGCGCGATCGGATTGTGGATTGGTGAAGAACTCCTCCGGGGTGTTCTCCTCGACGATGGCGCCGTCGGCCATGAAGATCACCCGGTCTGCCGCCGTGCGCGCGAAACCCATCTCGTGGGTGACCACGACCATCGTCATGCCCTGCTTGGCCAGGTCGACCATGACGTCGAGGACCTCCGCGATCATCTCGGGGTCGAGCGCCGAGGTCGGCTCGTCGAAGAGCATCACCTTCGGATCCATCGCCAGGGCCCGCGCGATGGCCACGCGCTGTTGCTGGCCTCCGGAGAGCTGGGCCGGGAACTTGGCAGCCTGGTGGCCGATGCCCACGCGGTCGAGGAGCTCCTTGGCGCGTTCTGCGGCCGCGGCCTTCTTGGTCCCGCGGACCTTGATCGGGCCGAGGGTGACGTTCTGCAGGATGGTCTTGTGGGCGAACAGGTTGAAGCTCTGGAACACCATGCCGACATCAGCGCGCAGGGCGGCCAGTGCCTTGCCCTCCTCGGGGAGTGGCTTGCCGTCGAGAGTGATCGATCCTTTCTGGATCGACTCGAGGCGGTTGATGGCCCGGCACAACGTCGACTTGCCGGAGCCCGACGGCCCGATCACCACGACCACCTCGCCGCGCTTGATCGTCAGGTTGATGTCCTGGAGCACGTGCAGCTCGCCGTACCACTTGTTCACGCCGTCGAGCACGACCAACGGCTCGCCAGGTTGCGCAGCCGTGGACTCCTGTTCAGCCAAAGTCATCTGCGTAACCTAGCGGGAAATCCTGTGACGTGGGCCACAAGACCCTCGATGTGCGCCGACTGAAACCGAATTGTGTCCCGGCCCCGCGTGGTCGCCCCACTCGAATGGCTGGCCGTGCGGGTGTCGCCGTACCCTAGAGCCGTTATGACTGAGGCAATCACCGGGGCAAGCACCGCGGCACCACGCACCTACGAAGTCCGCACCTACGGGTGCCAGATGAACGTCCACGACTCCGAGCGGCTGACCGGGCTGCTCGAGACCGCCGGGTACGCCGCCGCTCCTTCCGGCGAGCAGGCCGACGTCGTCGTCTTCAACACCTGTGCGGTGCGCGAGAACGCCGACAACAAGCTCTACGGCAACCTCTCGCACCTCGCGCCGATCAAGGCGAAGAACCCCGACCTCCAGATCGCCGTCGGCGGTTGCCTGGCGCAGAAGGACCGCGCCACGATCACCGAGAAGGCGCCCTACGTCGACGTCGTCTTCGGCACCCACAACATCGGCTCGCTGCCGGTGCTGCTCGAGCGCGCCCGGGTGCAGCAGGAGGCGCAGGTCGAGATCCTCGAGTCGCTCGAGGTGTTCCCCTCCACGCTGCCGACCAAGCGCGACTCGGCGTACGCCGCGTGGGTGTCGATCTCGGTCGGCTGCAACAACACCTGCACGTTCTGCATCGTGCCGGCCCTGCGCGGCAAGGAGAAGGACCGTCGTCCCGGCGAGATCCTCGCCGAGGTCGAGGCCCTGGTCGCCGACGGCGTCACCGAGGTCACCCTTCTCGGGCAGAACGTCAATGCGTACGGCGTCGAGTTCGGCGACCGCCAGGCGTTCTCGAAGCTGCTCCGCGCCTGTGGCGAGATCGAGGGTCTCGAGCGGGTGCGGTTCACCTCGCCGCACCCCGCGGAGTTCACCGACGACGTCATCGAGGCGATGGCCGAGACTCCCAACGTGATGCCGCAGCTGCACATGCCGCTGCAGTCCGGTTCCGACAAGGTGCTTCGTGAGATGAAGCGCTCCTATCGCCAGAAGAAGTTCCTCGGCATCATCGAACGGGTGCGCGCTGCCATTCCGGACGCTGCGATCACCACCGACATCATCGTGGGCTTCCCCGGCGAGACCGAGGAGGACTTCCTCGAGACGCTCCACGTCGTGCGTGAGGCCCGCTTCTCGGGCGCCTTCACCTTCCAGTACTCCAAGCGTCCCGGCACGCCGGCGGCCACGCTCGACGACCAGGTCGCGCCCGAGGCGGTGGCGGATCGCTACCAGCGCCTTGTCGCGGTCGTGAACGAGATCGCCTGGGAGGAGAACAAGGCGCTCGTCGGCACCACCGTCGAGCTGATGGTGGCCGAGGGCGAGGGCCGCAAGGACTCCGCCACCCACCGGCTCTCCGGGCGAGGTCCCGACAACCGGCTCGTGCACTTCAACCCAGCGGTGGTTGAGGAGCGAGGAACGAGCGCCCTTCGAGACGGCTCGTCCCTCGCCTCCTCAGGAACCAACTCGAGACCACTCCGCCCCGGCGACATGGTCACGGTGACGATCACCCAGGCGGCCCCGCACCACTTGATCGCCGACCAGGCGGTGCAGTCCGTGCGCCGGACCCGCGCCGGCGATGCGTGGGAGGGTCGCTCGTCCGCCCCCAAGGGCGTGGGTCTCGGCATGCCGTCGATCGGGGTTCCCGCGCCGTTGCCGGATGCGCCCTCCTGCTCGCCGGCGTGAACCGCCAGCCTGAACCATCTGCCTGCTGGCCGGCCGAACCACCTGCCTGCTTGCCGGCCTGAACCACCTGTCTGAACCGTCTGCGCCCGCTGCTTCACGCGGCGTGCTCAGGTCCCGAGGCCGACGTTGGCGGGTTTGCGCGCGATTCACTGTCACCAGGTGACTGCAATCCACGCGTGTCCCGGTCTGAGTCGCGTGACCTGGCCGGCCTGCAGCTGGTGCACGGCGTGGGTTCGCCGGACCAGCCCTGTCGTTGCAGGATGAGGGCGACCTTGCGTGCGGTGGCGCACGGATCACCGAAGACCTGGCCCCAGCCGAGCCGAACACCGTTGAGCCCGTCGACCGCGGCATCGAGGTCGCGGCGGAGATCCCGATCGCGGTTCTGGGCACCTGAGTGGAAGACCCGTCCATCGAGCTCGACGACCTGGTCGAAGTCTTCGTAGAGCACGTCGCGATAGAGGGTGCCGCGGCTCAGGTCGATCGCCTGACGGACCGCGGTGGGCAGCCCGTGAGGTCGTTCGACGCGCGTCAGGTAGCCGTGCTCGAGGACCGAGCAGGTGCCTTCGGCGACATCGACCAGCACGTCGGCCAGGAACCTGCGGCGGGCGATCTTCTTGCGTTGCCCCAGTGCGTGGAGGAGCCGCGACGCCGTTGTCTGGCGTGCGGAGACCGCGCCGGCCAGCACCGCCACGGCGTCGAGCTCGCTCGCTGACTCGGCGGCCAGGTCGAGCACCGCCTGCTCGATCCGCAGCCGAGGTGGGGAGCGGTTCCACTGCACCCGCGACGAGAGCCCGACCATGCGGTGCAGGATCACGCCGTCTCGCTGCACGATGGTGCGGCGGTGTCCCAGGGCGACGTCGATCGGGTCGTCGTCCATGTCGTTGCGGCGCCCCGGCCCCTGTGCGGCGCGGAGGGCCGAGCCGTGGGACAGCGCAGCAGGCCAGGCATGGTGGACCGCGGCCCACGCCCGCTGGTGCCAGGTCAAGGGGCCGGTGTGGTTCACGTAGACGCCCGGATGAACTTGAACGAGCTCACGCCTGCGCAGGAACCGGCGCAGGTCGTTGTCGGTCAGCCCGAGCGCACGGATCTGTTGACGGCTCACCACGCCGTCCTGCTCGTTGAGCAGTCGTTGCAAGCGTTTCATCCCACGATCGTCGGATGCGGAGATCGTGCGCGCCACGGGCTCTTCCCCGGGCTGTGGAGAACCCGCGTCGTGAGCGTGGGGAGCGGTGCAGCGAGGTGCACGGCTGGGCGACAGGCCCGATGACGCGCGGTTTGCTGTCACCTGGTGACAGCAAACCGCGCGCACCTCTGCCATCGCCCCTCGGCATGGGCGAAACCGCCGGTCGGGACAGGCGGATGAGTCAGATGAGTGGCTCAGGCGGGTTCTTCGGACTCCCCGGTCTGGCCGGCGTCGAGGTCGGCCTCCCCGTTGTCCGGCTCCTGCTGCTTGTCGTCGGGCTCCGTGATCTCGTCAGGAACCGCGTCCTCGCTGATCGCGGGATTGTTGTCGGGGTCGAGGTCGCGGGAGACAGGATCGCCGGGTGTGTCGCCGTACTTCGGGTCGTCGATCGAGTCCACGCCACCGGGGAAGAGCTGCGGTTCCTCGCTCGTGGGCTCGGGCGCCGGCGAGGTGCCTGCAGCGTCGTCCGACGCCGAGGTGTCGGAGTCGGTCGTCTCCTCGGCCTCCGTGGTGGGCTGCTCTTCCTGATCGGACATGAGAACTTCCTCTCGAGCGGGGTCGACGTTGACGAGTCGACCCTAGCCACTTCGTGGTGGGAGGGGCAGGCGCCCGAGGGGCCGGGTGATCAGGAGCTGGTGAAGCCGAACGTCGAGTACGCCGGCACCTGGCCCTCGCGGAGCCCGGTGAGAACCTGGTGCTCGTGGGGGACCACGGGCTCGGGCAGGGCGCTCAGGGGGAACCAGGCGATCTCCACGCACTTCTCCGGCTCGATGACGGTTGGCTCGCCGGACCACGAACGAGCCGTGAAGAAGAAGTCGATGCGCTCCTCGATGGGGGCACCGCCCTGGCTGCGCTGCATGGACGTGACGAAGGTGAGGTCGATGCCGGTGATGCCGAGCTCCTCGGTGGCCTCGCGTTGAGCGGCTGCGAAGGCGGTCTCGCCCTGCTCGACGTGCCCGGCGGCGGCGGCGGCCCAGTGCTGGTCCATGTACCCGGTGTTCTGGCGGAGCTGGAGCAGCACCTCCGTGCCACGCTCACCGTCACGCAGCAGGAACACGTAGGCGGCCGGGATGACGGCGAATCGTTCAACCATGGCGCTGAGCCTAGGGCGCGCGCACCGGCCCACCACGACGAGGCCGCCCTCGGTGGTGCCGGTGTCGTTGGTTCGCCGCGCTCGGTGGTGCCGCTCTCGCCGAGGCCGCCGGACTCGGGCTGGGCACCCTGCAGGTTCTTCAGGCAACCTGCGGGTGGGTCACTTGATGTCGTCGTTCTTCCCGTCGAGGCCGTCGAGTGCGTCCTTGGCCTTGTCGACGACGACGTCGCCCTTGTCGCCGAGCTTGCCGCCGGTCTTGTCGTCGACGAAGTCCTTGGCCTTATCGAGACCGTCGGCGATCTTGTCGCCGTGCTGGTCAACAGCGTCGGACGCCTTGCCCTTCAGCTTGTCCAGGAAACCCATGATCTGCTCCATTCGCTTCGATCGGTCGCACTGCTCGCGACACGACATGTGACTCTGGAAGACTAAGCCCATGTCTGCGGCAGTCTCACCCCACGACGAGATCCCGGTGGTGGCGGTCGTCGGGGCGACGGCGGCCGGCAAGACCGGGCTCTCCCTCGACCTGGCGGAGCGCCTGGGTGGCGAGATCGTCAACACCGACGCCATGCAGGTCTATCGCGGCATGGACATCGGCACCGCCAAGCTGCCTCCTGACCAGCGCCGCGACACCCCTCACCACCTGCTCGACGTCCTGGACATCGACGAGATCGCAACCGTCGCCGACTTCCAACGGCTGGCGAGGAACACCATCGCCGACCTGCGCGCCCGCGAGGTCGTGCCGGTGCTGGTCGGCGGCTCGGCGCTCTACACCCGCGCCGTGCTCGACCGCTTCGAGTTCCCCGGCACGGATGCCGACGTACGACGAGGGCTCGAGGAGGCGCTCGAGGCCGACGGGTCCGGCGCGATGCATGCCAGGCTCAGGGAGCTGGATCCCCAAGCAGCACAGGGAATCCACCCCAGCAACGGACGTCGCGTCGTGCGGGCGCTCGAGGTCGTGATGATCACGGGCGAGCCCTACTCGGCCAGCCTGCCCAGGCTCGCGTACGCCGTGGAGAACGCGCACCAGATCGGTGTCGACATCGACCGGGACACCCTCGACGTACGCATCGGGCAGCGGGTGGAGCAGATGTTCGACGACGGGTTCGTCGACGAGGTCTCCCGGCTGCTGGACCACGGACTGGCCGACGCGGTCACGGCCTCGAGGGCGATCGGCTATCCCGACGTGACGGCGTACCTCGCGGGTGAGCTGACCCTGGAGCAGGCGAAGGAGCGGACGAAGACCGCGACCAGGCGCTTCGCCCGCAAGCAGGACGGGTGGTTCCGCAAGGACCCACGGATCACCTGGCTGCCGTGGGACGCCCCTGACCTGGTGGACCGGGCGGTCGACGCCATCCGCGGGTGAGTCGCCGCAGGTCGCGCCGGTTCCGACGCCAGCACTTGTGTGGTGCTGTTGTCACTCAACACGCGACCAGTCGCCTGCGAAGTGACATGGACACCGCGCTACTCGGTGTGGGGTGAGGGGTGGAGGCCGGGGGCGGAGTGGGCGCACACTGGTCAGATGGTCACGCAGTACTACACCGCATCCAGTCTCGACGGGTTCATCGCCACGAAGGACAACTCGCTCGAGTGGCTCTTCCGCCAGGACATCGACCTGGAGGGGCCGATGGCCTACCCCGAGTTCGGGAAGGAGAAGGGCGCGCTGGTGATGGGGGCGACGACCTATGAGTGGATCTTGGGCAACCACGAGACCTGGGACTACACCAGCCCGACCTGGGTCTTCACCCACCGCGAGCTGCCCGCGAAGAGCGGGGGCGGTGACGTGCACCTCACCCAGGCGCCGGTCGCCGAGGTGCACCGCGAGATGACGGAGGCCGCCGCCGGCAAGAACATCTGGATCGTCGGGGGCGGCGACCTCGTCGGCCAGTTCGCCGACGAGGGGCTCCTCGACGAGGTGTGGGTGCAGTACGCCCCGGTCACCCTGGGTTCCGGCGCGCCGCTCCTGCCCCGCGAGCTGGACCTCGAGCTGGTCGAGGTGGCGCGCAACCGCGACTTCATGTGTGGGCGCTGGTCCGTGGTGCGTTGAGCGGGATGGGACAATGGTCGGGTGACTGACACCGCCTTCGTGAAGGGGCACGGCACCGAGAACGACTTCGTGCTGCTGCCGGACGCCAACGGGCTCCTCGAGCTCACCGCCGAGCGTGTGGTGCGACTGTGCGACCGCCGGGCCGGCATCGGTGGCGACGGCGTGATCCGCGTGGTGCGCACCGACGCGACCGACGACCCCGCAGCCGTCGCCGCCCGGGGCGAGGCGCGGTGGTTCATGGACTACCGCAACTCCGACGGCTCCGTGGGCGAGATGTGCGGCAACGGGGTCCGCGTGTTCGCCCTCTATCTCGCCACCCACGCCTCGATCGATCCGCGTGAGCCGCTCAAGGTGGCCACCCGCGACGGCATCAAGACCGTCACGTTCGCGGCGACCGACGACGGTGACGTCGCGATCACGGTCGACATGGGCGCTCCCACCTTCGGTGCCGAGTCGAAGGTCACCGTCGGCGAGCACACCTGGCCCGCGGTCAACGTCGACATGGGCAACCCCCACGCGGTCACGTTCGTCGAGTCGCTCGACGACGCCGGCTCGCTGCTGGAGGGGCCGACGTACGACGCAACCGTCTATCCCGGCGGCGTCAACGTCGAGTTCGTCGTACGCCGCGGCGAGCAGCACGTGGCGATGCGCGTGCACGAGCGCGGCTCGGGCGAGACCCGGTCGTGCGGGACCGGCGCGTGCGCGGTGATGGTCGCGGCCGCGCAGGCAGACGGTGCCGAGCGCGGCACGGCGTACGTCGTGGACGTCCCCGGCGGGACCTTGAGCATCACCTGGACCGAGGACGACCGGGTGCTGATGACCGGAACCGCGAGACTCGTGGCAGAGGGCATCACCACGCTCTAGGCTCCCCGGCATGGACATCACAGGAGCAAGTGCAATCGTCACCGGCGGCGCCTCGGGAATCGGTGCTGCCGTGGTCCGCCAGCTCGCCGCCAAGGGCGCGAAGGTGGTCGTCGCCGACCTCAACGCCGAGAAGGGCGAGGCCCTGGCGGACGAGGTCGGCGGTGCCTTCGTCGGCGTCGACGTGACCGACACCGAGCAGATCAAGAACGCGGTCGCCAAGGCAGCGGAGCTCGGCCCGCTCCGGGTGCTGGTCAACTCCGCCGGCATCGGCTGGGCGCAGCGCACCATCGGCCGTGACGGCGAGTTCGACTCGGCCCACGACCTGGCTGCCTTCACCAAGGTGATCGGGATCAACCTGATCGGCACGTTCGACGCACTGCGCCTGGCCGCCACCGCGATGAGCCGCAATGAGCCCGACGCCGACGGCCAGCGCGGGGTGGTGGTCAACATGGCCTCGGTGGCCGCCTTCGACGGCCAGATCGGCCAGGCCTCCTACTCGGCCTCCAAGGGCGGCGTCGTCGGGATGACCCTGCCGATCGCCCGTGACCTGTCCTCGGCGGGGATCCGCGTCAACACGGTGGCGCCGGGGCTGATCGACACGCCGATCTACGGCGAGGGCGAGGCCTCGGAGCAGTTCAAGGCCAAGCTGGGCGAGAGCGTGCTGTTCCCCAAGCGCCTGGGCGTCCCGGACGAGCTGGCCAGCATGGTCATCGAGTGCGTGACGAACTCCTACATGAACGGTGAGGTCATTCGCGTCGACGGCGGCATCCGGATGCCCCCCAAGTGAGGCGCGGGCCGGTCTGACCCGAACCTTCGTCGGTCCGAGCGCCCAGGAGCACGCCCATCCGGGCCGGGCCGCCACTGAAACCGTTAGCGCAAGGCCTGAGAGGGGCCTACTCTTGAGGGCATATGACGAACGCATCTGAAGACTTCTCCCTCGACGCCGAGCTCGCCGAGACCGACGCGTGGGACGACGAGGACTTCGAGTCCGGCTACGCCGATGACGTGGTCTCCGCGGACGGACCCGACCCCGAGCTCACCACCGGCGACCAGGACCTGGCCGAGCGCCACGCCCTGCGCCGGGTCGCCGGGTTGCGCACCGAGCTCGAGGACATCACCGAGGTCGAGTACCGCCAGCTGCGCCTCGAGCGGGTCGTGCTCGTCGGGGTGTGGACCGAGGGCTCCGTGGAGGACGCCGAGAACTCGATGGCCGAGCTCGCCCTGCTGGCCGAGACCGCCGGCTCCGAGGTGCTCGACAACGTCTACCAGCGACGGCAGAAGCCCGACCCCGCGACCTACATCGGCCGCGGCAAGGTCGACGGCCTGCGCGAGATCGTCCAGGCCACCGGTGCCGACACGGTGATCCTCGACGGCGACCTCGCGCCCAGCCAGCTGAGGAACCTCGAGGACAAGCTCAAGGTCAAGGCGATCGACCGCACCGCCCTGATCCTCGACATCTTCGCCCAGCACGCGAAGAGCAAGGAGGGCCAGGCACAGGTCGAGCTGGCGCAGCTGCAGTACATGAAGCAGCGACTGCGTGGCTGGGGTGGCAACCTCTCCCGGCAGGCAGGTGGCCGCGCGGCCGGCGGCGAGGGCATCGGTGGCCGCGGCCCCGGTGAGACCAAGATCGAGACCGACCGGCGCCGGATCAACACCAAGATCGCCAAGCTCCGTCGCGAGCTCAAGGCGATGAAGGGCACCCGCGACACCAAGCGCGCCGAGCGCCAGCGCAACGCGATCCCGTCGGTGGCGATCGCCGGCTACACCAACGCCGGCAAGTCGTCGCTGCTCAACCGGCTCACCGACGCCGGGGTGCTGGTGGAGGACTCGCTGTTCGCGACGCTCGACCCGACCACCCGGCGTACGACGACCTCGGACGGCCGGATCTACACGATGAGCGACACGGTCGGCTTCGTCCGCCACCTGCCGCACCAGCTCGTCGAGGCATTCCGCTCGACGCTGGAGGAGGTCGCCGACTCCGACCTGATCCTGCACGTCGTCGACGGGTCGCACCCCGATCCCGAGGGCCAGATCGCGGCCGTGCGCGAGGTGTTCGCCGAGATCGAGGCGAGCAAGGTCCCCGAGCTGATCGTGGTCAACAAGGCCGACGCGGCCGACCCGATGGTGCTGGCCCGGCTCCGGGCCCGCGAACCGCACTCGGTCGTGGTCAGCGCGAAGACCGGGGAGGGCATCCGCGAGGCGCTGGCGCTGATCGAGTCCGAGCTGCCCCGGCCGAGCGTCGCGTTCAGCGCGTTGCTGCCGTATGAGCGCGGAGACCTGATCAACAAGCTGCACCAGCAGGGCGAGATCGAGTCCCTGGAGCACACCGCCGAGGGCAGTCTCGTCAAGGGCCGGGCCCACGAGGGGCTGGCCGGCGAGCTGGCGGCGTACGCCGTCTGAACAAAAGGGCCACGACGTGGGCGTGGCTGGGGGACAATTGAGGCGTGGGGGAGTTCGTGGTCCGGGGTTCGAGGCTGCGCTGGGCGACGCGCGTGGTCGCGTTGGTCGCGATGGCGTCGTTGCTGGCGTTGTCGTACGCCGCGTTCGAGCGCGCCACGAGTGAGGACGTCTCCAAGTGCGAGCGCTTCTCGCTCGCCTCGCAGGCGCGCGAGGCCGTGGTCACCGGCACCGGGCAGCGGGTCGTGGTGATCGGCGACTCCTACTCCGCCGGACTCGGCCTCGACGACCCGGCCCGCTCGTGGCCACGTGAGCTGAACGGCGAGGTGCACGTCCACGGCTTCTCCGGCTCCGGGTTCAGCGCCCACGCCAGCACCTGCGGAAACGTCTCCTACGCCGATCGCGCGGCCCGCGCGGTCCGGGACGGAGCCGACCTCGTCGTGGTCCAGGGCGGCCTGAACGACGTGCGCTCCAGCGACGCCGCGATCCGCGCCGGCGTACGCCGGGTGCTGGCGCAGCTGCAGGGCCTCGAGGTGGTCGTGGTCGGCCCGGTCCCGGCCCCGTCGCGGATGCCCGCAGCCGCCCACGTCGACAAGGTGCTGGCCCGGGAGATGAGCGCCGCCGGGGTCCGCTACCTGTCGATGATCGACCTCGACCTCGACTACCTCGACGGCGATCTCCACCTCACCCCGCAGGGCCACCGCGAGCTCGGTGCCGCGGTGGCGGACGCCCTGGCCGGCTGATTCCCCGCTCGGGCCCGGAGCCCGGGGGCAGCCGTGGTCGCAGAAGGTAACGGATTCATTTCGGCTGGATCCCGATTCGTGGTGACTTGGAGGTGTGGGGGAAGATGTCGCTCATGTCACGTGGCGCATTCATCCGACTCCTGCTTGTCCTCGGTCTCCTCGCCGGATGTGTGGCCATCGCCATGAACGTCAAGCCCCGGCTGGGGCTCGACCTGCGCGGTGGAACGCAGATCATGTTGCAGGCCGAGAGCACGGACCGGGTCGAGGCGAATGCTGAGTCGGTCGATCGTGCGATCGAGATCCTCCGTGGTCGAGTCGACGCCCTCGGTGTCTCCGAGCCGACCCTGACCCGCGTCGGTGAGGACCGCATCCTGGTCGAGCTCCCCGACCTCCAGGACCCGTCCCGTGCGGTCGAGGCGATCGGCAAGACCGCCCAGCTGAGCGTGCACCCGGTGGTGGCCGCGGCCGCGTCCAAGGACGCGAAGCCCACCAAGCCCGGTGACGAGATCCTCCAGGACACCGACTCCGGCCAGTTCCTCGAGCTGGCCCCGGCCCAGCTGACCGGTGAGGACATCGAGGGCGCCGACGCCGGCACCCGGCAGGACGGGGTCGGCTGGCAGGTGGCGGTCGACTTCACCGGCAAGGGCAACGACGCGTTCGGTGACCTGAGCGCCAAGGCGGCCTGCGCCACGGGCGACGCCAACCGCATCGCGATCGTCCTCGACAAGGAGATCATCTCCTCGCCGACGGTCGACGTGTCCTGTGGTGGTCGCATCGACAACGGCACCAGCATCACCGGCAGCTTCAGCGAGAGCGAGGCCAAGGACCTGGCCATCCTGATCGAGGGCGGCGCCCTGCCGATCCCGGTCAAGATCATCTCGCAGAGCACCGTGGGCCCGACCCTCGGTGACGCCGCCATCAAGTCCTCCGCCGAGGCCGGCGTCATCGGCCTGATCATCACCGGCCTCTTCATCATCATCGTCTACCGCTTCGTGGGCTTCCTCGCCGCGATCGCGCTGACCTCCTACGCCGTCCTCTCCTACGCGATGCTGCTGGCCCTGGGGTCCACGCTGACCCTCCCGGGCCTGGCCGGCTTCGTGCTCGCCATCGGTCTGGCCATCGACGCCAACGTGCTGGTCTTCGAGAGAGCGAGGGAGGAGTATGCCGAGAACCCGAAGGCCGGCATGCGCCGTGCCCTCCAGATCGGGTTCAACAAGGCGTGGACAGCGATCATCGACTCCAACGTCACCACGCTGCTGGCTGCCCTGCTGCTGTTCCTGCTGGCCTCCGGGTCGGTCAAGGGCTTCGGTGTCACGTTGGCGATCGGTGTCATCGCGTCGATGATCTCCGCGCTGGTGATCGCCCGCGTGCTCACCGAGATCGGCGTGACCACCAAGTTCGTGGCCAAGCGTCCCCAGATCACCGGTCTGGCCAACGTCGGCCGGGCACGCACCTGGTTGACCAAGAAGAACCCGAACATCATGGACAAGGGCAAGCTCTGGCTCGGCATCTCGGGTGCCGCCCTGATCCTCGCGCTGGTCGGCATCTTCGGCCACGGCCTCAACTACGGCCTCGAGTTCACCGGTGGTCGCTCGCTCGAGTACACCACCCAGAAGGCGATCACGGCCGACAAGGCGCGTGACGTGGTCTCCGGCGTCGGCCTGCCCGAGGCCGTCGTGCAGATCGTCAAGGGCAGCGACGACGTCGAGCGGGTCTCGATCCGCGCCGGCGACATCTCCGACGCCCAGAAGGCGGAGATTGAGGAGGGGCTGGCCAACGAGGCCGGCAAGACCACGCAGTACAGCGACGACACGGTTGCGGCCAGCCTGGGCCAGGAGCTGAAGGAGAAGGCGCTCTGGGCGTTCATCATCGCCCTGATCGCGCAGATGATCTATCTGGCCTTCCGGTTCCACTGGACCTTCGCCGTGTCGGCCGTGGGTGCGATGTTCCACGACGTGATCATCGTGACCGGCATCTTCGCGTGGCTCGACAAGCCCATCGACGGCATCTTCCTCGCCTCGGCGCTGACCATCGTCGGTCTGTCGGTCAACGACACCGTGGTCGTCTTCGACCGGATTCGAGAACGCTGGCAGGGAACCCGGACCGGTACCTTCTCCGAGGTCAGCAACACCGCCTGCATCGAGACGATGCCGCGCACCATCAACACCGGTCTCGGCGCCATGTTCATCCTGGCCGCGCTCGCGTTCCTCGGTGGCGACTCGCTGCAGGACTTCGCGATCGCGCTGCTGCTGGGCCTGATCATCGGTACCTACTCCTCGGTGTTCTCCGCGACCCCGGCGCTGATCTACCTGCAGAAGCTCTCGCCGTTCTCGCGGGAGAAGAAGCAGAAGAAGGAGCGCAACCCGGAGGACTCGGGCGCCGTCGTCTGATCCCGGCTCGCTGCGCGCGTCGCGTCGTACGCCGGCACCTGGGCGCGTCGTACGCCGGCACGTGCGCGCGTCGTGCGTCGGCTCGTGGGTGGTGCTGGTGTCACTCCGCACGTGACCAGTCGCTGGTGGAGTGACACGGACGCCGCGTCGCACGCGCGAGGACACCCGGGACTGCACCCGGGGCGACAGCGGGTGTCCGTGGTGGCGGCTAGGGTTTCGGGGTGCCGGCAAGCCCGATGGATGCGACTGGAGTGAGCGATGACTGAAGCAGCCGAGACCACCAAGGTGGCCGCGCTGCTGGGCGAGGCGGTCGAGGCCCTGGGTGGGCAGGAACGTCCCGGCCAGGTCCAGATGGCCGACGCGGTGGCCCGGGCGATGACCGACGACGAGCACCTGCTCGTCCAGGCCGGCACCGGCACCGGCAAGTCGCTGGCCTACCTCGTGCCCAGCCTGATGCACGACAAGCGCGTGGTCGTCGCGACGGCGACCCTCGCCCTCCAGCACCAGCTCGTCGAGCGCGACATCCCACGCCTGGTCGATGCGCTCAAGGCCAAGCCCGGGATCGACACGTCCTTCGCCGTGCTCAAGGGCCGCTCCAACTACGCCTGCCTCCACCGGGTGCGTGAGGGCGCGCCCGACGACCAAGGGGCACTGGTGGAGCTGCCCAGCGGTTCCATGGGCGCCGAGGTGCTCAAGCTGCGCGAGTGGGCCGAGAAGGAGTCCGAGACCGGCGGCACCGGTGAGAAGGACAACGCGCCCCGCCACACCGAGAAGGTCTGGCGGCAGGTCTCCGTCAGCCACCGCGAGTGCCTGAGCAAGGCCAAGTGCCCCTTCGGGGAGGAGTGCTTCGCCGAGCGCGCTCGCGAGAAGGCGGCGGAGTCACAGCTGATCGTCACCAACCACAGCCTGTTGGCCATCGACGCCATCGAGGGCGTCCCGATGATCCCGGAGTACGACGTCGTCGTGGTCGACGAGGCGCACGAGGTGACCGCCCGGATCACCCAGGCGGCCACCGACGAGCTGAGCGTGGGCGACCTGGAGCGCGCCGCGCGCCGGGCCCAGCGCTACGTCGAGGGTGACGAGGCCAACGACCTCGACGATGCTGCCGGCAGCCTCCAGGACGCCATCGCCCGCACCGAGCCCGGTCGCATCGACCGCATCGACGAGCAGCTCGCTGATGCGCTGGTGCTCGTGCGCGACGCCGCCCGGGCCTGCCTCAGTGCCATCCCCAAGGACTCCGGGGAGGAGGGCGACCCCGGCAAGAACCAGGCCAAGGGAGGAGTGCAGGAGGTCTTCACCACCGCCGAGCGGATGGCCGCCGACCTCGACTCCGACGTGCTCTGGCGCAACGACCGCGACCCCTCGCGCGGCGGCCCGCAGCTGTGCGTGGCGCCGCTCCAGGTGTGGGGCCCGATGCGCGACAAGCTGCTGAGCGACAAGACGGTGGTCTTCACCTCGGCGACCCTGATGCTCGGGGGCGACTTCAGCACGGTCGCCTCGTCCCTCGGGCTCAAGGCCGACGAGCGCATCGCGACCACAGAGACCTCGCCCCGCACCGAGGACGTGCTGCCCTGGCGTGGCATCGACGTCGGCTCGCCGTTCAACTACGGCCAGCAGGCGATCCTCTACGTCGCCCGGCACCTGCCCCCGCCGGGTCGTGACGGACTGGTGAGGGCGCAGCTCGACGAGATCGTCGACCTCGTCGACGCCGCCGACGGGCGCACCCTCGGCCTGTTCTCGAGCAAACGGGCCGCCGAGGCCGCCGCGGAGGAGGTGCGCAAGCGTCTGCCCCACCTGACTACGCTCGCCCAGGGTGAGGCCCAGCTGGCGGAGCTGCAGAAGCAGTTCGTCGCCGATCCGCACACCTGCCTGTTCGGCACGCTCAGTCTCTGGCAGGGCCTCGACGTGCCGGGGGAGACCTGCCAGCTGGTGCTGATCGACCGAATCCCGTTCCCGCGTCCCGACGACCCGCTGATGTCGGCGCGCCAGAAGGCAGCCGACCGTTCAGGCGGCAACGGGTTCATGCAGGTCGCGGCCACCCACGCCGCGTTGCTGCTGGCCCAGGGCACCGGCCGACTGATCCGGACCACCGCTGACCGAGGCGTGGTCGCGGTGCTCGACCCCCGCCTGGTGACGGCTCGCTACGGCAACTTCCTCAAGGCCAGCCTGCCCCCGATGTGGACGACCGCCGACCCCCAGGTGGCGCGCAACGCGCTCAAGCGGCTCGCGGCCGGCTGACCGGGACGCGCCGCGGGCCAGCTCGCGACCCGGTGGCGCGCCCGGCTCAGCCGCCGCAGCGGGAGTCGAGCGTCACCCGGTAGCTGCCGAGGCTGGCGTAGTCGCTGTAGCCCGTCGTCCTCGGGTCGCGGGCTCCGACGCCGTCGATCCGGACGAAGTAGACCCCGGCCCGGCGCTTGCCGGCGTACGTCGCGTCGAGACCGCGCGCCTCGCCGGAGGCGGACGACAGCGGGTTGCGCCGCGCGAGCACCCGGCCGGCCCTGTTGGTCAGGGTCAGGCGGATGTCGAGGTTGGGACTCTCCCCGGCATTGCGGGCGCGCACCGTGAGCTTGGCCCGGCAGGTGGTCCTGATCCGGAAGACGTCGGTGTCGCTGCCCCTGCTGATCACACCCCGCGCGGCCTGCCCAGCACGCAGCCTGGTGGCGCTCCCGGAGCGACCGCCGTGGTCGTCGCGGACCCGCGGAGCACCGTTGGAGGCAATGACGGAGAGGTCGTTCTCGCGGTTGTCGGCGTGAGCGTACTCTCCGCGGCTCCACTGGGTGAGCTGGCGGTTCGACGAGCCCATCAACGGCGCCCAGATGCCGTGGCCGCTCGCGTAGGGACTCCTGCGCGTGCCGTCGTGGGAGAGGCCGAGAGTGTGGCCGGCTTCGTGGGAGACGACGTCGGCGATCCGGCGGGGCTGGTTGTTGACCTCCCGGGGGAACACCCAGAAGTCGCGCAAGCGGTTGGCCCGGGACCGATCGAAGATGTCGACGAACGCCACGCCACCACAGCCGGGGCCACCGCAGACCCGTTTGCGCACCGAGTTGGAGCTGGTGATCACGGCACGTACGCCGAACCGCTTGTCGCCGCTGCCGGAGCGGGTGATGTCCCCGGCGGAGGGACGCTCCGTGGTGACGTCGACGGCGAACGGCGCGTAGTCCTCGGCCGCGCGCTTCCACGCGGACTGGATGGCACGCAGCTCACCGGAGCTGAACCCGGAGCGCCCGTCGGTGTCGAAGGCGGGGGCCTTGATGCAGTCGCCGGGACCGGTCCAGCCACTGTCGCAGACCCGCTCGCCGTTGAAGTCGAGATAGATGGTGCGTTTGCCGCCGGGACGGCTGTGCAGCTCGAACGTCTGGGACAGGGGTGCCGAGGCCCGCGCGACGTGCTCGGACACCGTGGACTCGGCCTGCTCGAAGGTGTCCTGGTGCAACAGTCGGCCGTTGCGCACGCGGGCCGTGGAGTCGGACTCGAGGAGCTCGGTCAGCTCCGGGATCGTCTGGTCCACCGTGTCGGCCACCCGGTCCACGACCTGGCCGTCGAGGTGTTGGCCCGCGGCCGAGACCACGTCGTCGGAGCGGTCGGCACCGCCGCGGTCAGCACTGGTCCGGTCAGCGTGGGCCGGGCTGGTGGACAGCCCGGCGGCCACGAGCGTGAGGACAGCAAGGGTGGAGGTGCGAAGCATGAGCGGATTCTGTCACGCCCTTGCCGCCTCGACGCAGTTGACGACTCACGCCCCGCGCGGGGCTCACACCCGCCGCAGGACCGCGGTGACGATGCCGAGGATGCTGGCGTTGCTGCCGTCGATCGGCTCGTAGGCATCGTTGTGGGGCATCAGCCAGACTTCGCCGTCGCGCCGCTGCAGGGTCTTCACGGTGGCTTCGCCGTCGATCAACGCGGCCACGATCTCGCCGTTGCGGGCGGTCTGCTCCTGACGGACCACGACGTAGTCGCCGTTGCAGATGGCGGCGTCGATCATCGAGTCACCGGAGACCTCGAGCAGGAACAGGGTGCCCTCACCGACGAGCGTCTTCGGCAGCGGGAAGATCTCCTCGACACGCTCCTCGGCCAGGATCGGGCCGCCGGCCGCGATCCGGCCAACGACGGGGACGTAGGTGGCGGACGGCATCGCGTCGCCGATGCCGGTCTCGTCGATGACGGACTCACCGGCCGACCCGACGGCGCGGCCCGGGGCCATCGTCTCGGGCAGGAACACCTGGATCGCGCGGGGACGGTTGGGGTCGCGCTTGATGAAGCCCTTGGCCTCGAGGACCTTGAGCTGGTGGGAGACCGAGGAGGAGCTGGTCAGGCCGACCGTCTCGCCGATCTCGCGCATGCTCGGCGGGTAGCCCTTGCGCTCGAGGGAGTCGCTGATGCTGTTCAGGATGCGCTGCTGGCGCGGGGTCAGGCCCGTCGCGTCGGGAGGCCCGTCGGGGAGTTCGGCGACCTTGTCGTTTCGTGCCATCGGCGTGCCTTCCGCAGTCCTGTCCGGGTGGATTTCCAACGTAGCCTCAATCGCCCTCGGGTTCAAACACCTGTTCGAACGTGTCGCGGGTTCAGGTGCGAGCTGGGTTCGGGCGTGCGAAGGGCGGGGTGGCCGGTTGTCGGCGCCCCGCCCTTCGTCTTCCCCATCCGCAGGCCGGGGTCGAGGCGACCTGCGGAAATCTGTGTCAGCTGATCGGCACGAAGATGGTCTGGCCGGTCATCAGCATCGAGGAGTCGAGCGCGTTGAGCTGCTTGATCTCGTGCACCATGTCACGCACCTCGCCGTCCCCGGCCAGGTCGCCCGCGATGCTCCACAACGTGTCGCCGGACTCGACCACGACTGCCCGGGTCGGCTGGTCGACGCCGGCGTGGTTGGTGGCCGTCGATGCGTTGGCCAGGAGAAGGGCGGCGCCCATGACCACCAGCAGTGCCGCGATGAAGATGACCACGCGGCCGCGCCGGGTGAGGCGGAGCTGGCGCTGGCCGACCTTGCCTTGGCTGGTCTGGCGCTGGCCGACCTGGATCGTGCTGACCTGGCGCTGGCCGACCGGGATCGTGCTGGTCTGGCTGGCGGGGCTGAGGGTCATGGTGCTCATCGAGACCTCCGGGGGAAGTGGGTGGTCGGTGCTGAGCGAATGTCTAACGGTGACCACCGACAACGGCCTCCGGGGAAGCTGTGGAGCTGTCGGGATCGATCAGACTTTCGATCGAACACATGTACGAAGTTAGATCATGTGTTCGAACAAGGCAAGGATTTCCTCGAACAAAGATTCGACGTGTCGTGCGGCGGGTGGACGGGACCGGGAGAGCGCCGTATCCCCACGGCTGTCCGCGGGGAGCCTTCGGCTGCCCAGCGAGGCGCAGACGGCGTCGGCACCGTCCTCTTCGCCGCCGCCCTGTGACGCACGGTGATGAGCGGCCTGTCCGTCTCGAAGGGCTCCGGGTGGGCGGTCGCCCGCGGACTGGCCGCGGTGGACCAATTGGTCCACGGCGGCCAGTGCGGAACGCGTTGCTGTTGGGCCGGGGCGTCAGGGCCCGGCGCTCGGCCACGGTGCCCTCATGGCCGCAGCCCTGGACGTCCCCGACGGAGCCCGGTGAGGCGCGCCGTGGTGCCGACCGACTCGGCTCAGCTGCCCGACCAGGCAGCCCACAGCTCGGCGTACCGACCGCCGGAGCGCAACAGCTCGTCGTGGCTGCCCTCCTCGACCACGCGGCCCTCGTGCATGACCAGCACCCGGTCCGCCGACTCCGACTGGGTCAGCCGGTGCGCGACCACGAGGGCGCCGCGGCCCTCGGTGACGGCCAGTGCGGCCCGTTCGAGGTCGCGGGCGCCGGCAGAGCCCGCCTCGGCGGTGGCCTCGTCGAGCACGACGAACCACGGGTCGGCGAGCGCGATCCGGGCCAGGGCGAGGTGCTGGGCCTGGGCCGGGGTCAGCGGGTGGGCGCCGCCACCGATGACGGTGTCGAGGCCGTCGGGCAGCGCCTCGACCCACCCGAGGGCCGAGACGGTCTCGAGCGCCGCCCGGACAGCGTCGTCGGTGGCGTCGGCGGCGACCAGGGTCACCGCGTCGCGCACGGTGCCGGCGAAGACGTAGAAGTCCTGGTTGATCAACGAGACCCGCTGGCGCAGGACGCTGCTGGGCAGCTCCGCCAATGAGGTGCCGGCCAGGTCCACACGTCCGGACGTCGGCGGCAGGACGCCGGCCGCGATCGCGCCGAGTGTCGTCTTGCCGGCCCCGGTGGCACCGACGAGAGCGACCCGCTCGCCCGGTGCGATGGTGACCGCGACCGAGGAGAGCACCGGGCGCCCCTCGACGTACGCGTGGTCGATGCCGGCGAGTGTCAGTGGCCCCGGAGCGGCCGGCAGCGAACCCGGCCGGGCAGGCGGAGGGGGCAGCAGCGAGACGCCGGCCAGGCGGGAGAGCGAGGCGCCGGTCGACTGCACCGAGTCAAAGATGTAGAGCAGCGCGTTGATCGGGTTGAAGAGTCGGTGGAAGTAGAGCGCGGCGGCGGTCACCGCGCCCACCGTGGTGGAGTCGGCGCGCACCAGCAGGAAACCGGTGGTCAGCACCAGCAGCAGCCCGATCAGCTCGGCGCGGTTGGAGCGTGCGCCGAAGCGGGTGAGCAGCCTGAACACGGTGACGGAGATGGTGCGGGCCTCGTCGGAGCGGTCCTCGATGGTGGCCACCTGGTCGGCCGACATCCCGAAGGCGCGCACGGTGGGTGCACCCTGCAGCCCGCTGACCATGGCCTGGGCGCGCTCGCCCTGGGCCACGCGTTCGCGCGCGTAGTAGGGGCCCGACTTCGGGAGGTACCAGCGCAGTCCCATCACGTAGAACGGCAGCGCCCCCAAGCCGGCCAGGCCCAGACGCCAGTCGAGCGCGAAGAGGCCGGCGGCGGTGAAGGCCACGAGCACCAGCGAGTTCACCAGCGTCGGCACGATCTCGGTGAGCGAGCTGGCGACGGTGCGGGCGTCGTCCCCGACGCGGGAGAGCAGGTCGCCGGTGCCGGCTGCCTCGACGCGGGCCGAGTCCAGGGCGAGTGCCTTGTCGAGCACGTCCTCGCGCAGCTCGGCCAGAGCGGGCTCGCCGGCGCGGGCGAGGAAGGCGACGGAGGCCCAGGTGAACAACCCGCCTCCCACGGCTGCGACGCCGATGACGACGGCGGCCGTGGTGAGCTCGCGCGCCGGGGCGCCCTCGATGACCAGGTCGACGATGTGCCCGAGCATCCACGGCGCCACCAAGGCGCAGAGGCCGGCCAGCACGAACGAGACGATCGATGCCACCAGCGGCAACCGGTGACGGGCGACCAGGCGCCAGGCGAGCCCGGCCGTCTCCTGGCGCGTGGCGATGGGGAGGAGGTGGCGCGTGCTCATCGCAGCACCACCTCGGCGTACGTCGGGTCGGCGGCGAGCTCGTGGTGGGTGCCCTCGCCGGTGACGCCGGCGTCGGTGATCAGCAAGACCCGGTCGCACTGCGCGAGGAGGGCGGGGGAGGAGGTGACCAGCCACGTCGTACGCCGCCCCGCGGCGTCGCTGCGCAGCTCGCGGATGCCTGCTGCGATGCGGTGCTCGGTGACCGCATCGACGGCGGTGGTGGGGTCGTGCAGCACGAGCAGGGGCGCGTCCGTGGCGAGGGCGCGGGCCAGCGCGATGCGTTGGCGCTGGCCTCCGGAGAAGGTGGCGCCGTCGGGGGTGACCGGTTGGTCGAGGCCTTCGGGGACGAGCGAGACCACGTCGGCGCAGGCCGACGCGTCGAGCAGTCGGTCCAGCTCCGCGGGGGCGAGCGTGGAGGTCGGGTCGATGTTGCTGCGCAGGGTGCCCTCGAAGAGGTCGACGTGGTGCGGGCTGACCAGCAGGTGCTCGTTGCGGGCGGCGAGGGACAGCTCGTCCAGCGGCAGGCCGCCCAGGGTGAGGTCGCCGGAGACAGGGGACGACGAGCCGCTCACGAGCGCCATCAGTGAAGCGGCAGCCGCCGGGTCGGTGACCGCGATGCCGAGGATCTCGCCGGGGCGAGAGTCCAGGCTGACCCGGTTGAGGCCGGGAGCCGTGACGGAGGTGAGTCGCAGTCCTGCCCCCGAGTGCGGGTGCGCGTCGCCGACCGGCACCAGGTGCGGGGTGTGCAGGAACACCACGATCCGGCGGGCGGAGGCGTGGGCCCGTGCGGTGTGGGCGGAGATGTCGCCGAGCATGCCGAGGGGCTCGGCCAGGAACTGGGTCAGGCCGACCACGGCGATCAGCTCGCCGATGCTGATGTCACCGGAGAGTGCCCGGTGCCCGGCGACCACAGCGACGGCCGCGAGGAACAGTCCCGAGAGGCCCTGGGTGAGGCCGGCCATCGCGCCGTACGTCGACGTGCTCCGCACGGATGCGTCGCGGGCCCGTCCGCTGAGTGCTCGGTAGCGGGACCCGGCGACCGACTCGGCACCGATTCCCTTGAGAACGCGCAGGCCGCGGATCAGGTCGGTGGCGACGCCGGTCGCCTCGGCGACCGTGGACTGCTGGTGCTCGGTGTGCCGGGAGATCGCGGGGGTGATCGCCTGGGTCAGCGCGAGCACCATCGGGACGCCGACGAGCACCACGAGGCCGAGCGTCAGGTCCAGGGTGAGGAGGTACCACGACGCTCCGGCCAGCGAGATGACCGCGGCGACCGTGAAGCCCATGGAGCGGATGAACTGCCCGACGAGCTCGGCGTCGGCAGTGGCCAGCGAGAGTGTCTCGCCGGGGCGCAGGGACGTCCTGGCTCCGCGCGGGTGCAGCGCGTGCGCCGCGATCTCGACGCGGGTCCGGTGCATCTCCTGCTGCATGACGCTGAACCCGATCTGTGCGCCGAACCGGTAGCCGTAGGAGAGGAAGCCGAAGAGCGCGCAGAGGGCGAGTCCCCAGACGACCATCTCGCGGACCTCGCCGGTGGCGACCGCGCGATCGATGATCAGGCCGATCATCACCGGCACCAGGGTCTCGCAGGCCTGCCAGAGGCTGAGCAGACCGAAGCTGGCGACCAGGCGAGCCTTGTTGCGGGCCAGCCCGCGTCGCAGGAGGGCCCAGGCGCTGGCCGGTGGCGTGGAAGTTCCAGGCGTTCCGGGGGGTGCGTGGACTCGCTCGGGCGGGGCGACCGTTGGCCGCGCGGGGGAAGGTGGAACCACCGAGTTAGGTTAACCTAACTGGATCTTCCGCGGTCACCGGGCGAGGCGCTTGCGTCGTGGGGTGTGGTCAGCGGGCGAGGCGTTTGCCTTTGTGGGGTGCGGTCATCGGGCGCTGCGCGGGGCCTCGTGGCGTGCGGTCACCGGGCGATGCGCTTGCCCTTGTAGCGCGCGGACGGCACCTTGGGCACCTCGGCCGTGTCGCCGGACAGCAGGTTGTGTCCGACCTGGTTGCCCGCTGCGCTGTTGTTGCTGGATGCGCTGTGGTTGCTGGATGCACTGTTGTTGCCGGATGCGCTGTGGTGGCCCTGGGGCGGGGTGTCCCGACTCGGGTCGGGACCGGGTGTGGTGCGCGGTTCCGGGACGGCGGCCGGCGTGATGCTGCCCGAGGTGCCGGGGCTGGTGGTCGCCGAGCTCGGCGAACCGCTGGCGGTGCCGGCGCTCGGTGTGCTGCTGGCGCTGCTGGCGGTGCCGGTGCCGGCGCTCGGCGTGCTGCTGGCGCTGCCGGTGCCCGTGGTGCTCGGCGCGCTGCTCGCGGTGTTCGGGATGTTGCTGGTGCTCGAGCCCGCGCTGGCAGTGGTGCTGCTCACGTGCGAGCCCGCGCTGGCAGTGGTGCTGCTCACGTGCGAGCCCGCGCTGGCAGTGGTGTCGCTCGCGCTGGTGCTGCTCGTACCTGCGCTCGAGACGGTCGTGGGCCTCGTGGGGCTCGGCGCGCGCGTCCCTCTGCCGTCCGGACCGGTCGGGGCGGTGATGATGCCGGTCGCGCGCAGGAGTCGGCCGATCAGGATCATCCCGACGAACAGGCAGGCAGCGGCGCCCAGGCAGGCCAGGCCGAGGAAGGTCCAGGCCCCCGACTCGCCGCCACGCGCCGAGCGCCCGAAGTCGATCGCGGCGAACACGAGATAGCCCCACGCGACCACGCAGACGGTGATCGCCAGGCACAGGAGCAGGGCAGACCGACTCGGGAGCGACCGCTTCTTTGGCCCCCGCCGAGATCCTGCTCTTTTTCCGGCCCCCTGCTTTGCCACGATGGCCATTGTGTCAGGCCGCTACGAATGGCGGGCGGGGTCAGCGAAAATGTGGCCCGCACGACACCCTGGCTTGGGCCACGGCCGACAGTGGAGGATTTCACGCACTGTCTGCGTGAAATCCTCCACTGTCCGGCGGCTGCGCGCGCAGGAGTAGGCCGACCGCGCAGTCGGCACCGCACGAACGGGGTCGGCCGGTCCAGCCGCGAGCCCACAGGATCCGCACGAGGGCCGCGGCGAGACGGCAGGGATCGAGCACCTGGTGCCAGCGGGCTCGCACGGTGACCCGCTGGTCGATGAGCGCATCGATGTCTCGGTCGAGGTCCTGGCCTGCATCGTCGGACCACTCGTGGCCCAGGCGACCGTCGAGCTCGACGATCACGGCGTACTTCTCGTAGTCGGCGTCGCGGAAGACCACTCCGCGCTCCCGGCGCTCCCGGCGTTGCCGGCGTGCGGTGGGCAGGCCGTGCCTGCGCTCGACGTCGACCAGGTAGCGCTGCTCGAGCGCCGAGAAGGCTCCCGATGACACGTCCGCGAGCAGGCGGAGCAACAGCTTGCGATGCCGCATCCGTGGGCGGAGCTCGAGCGCGACCAGCAGGCGCTGGGCTGTGGTTCGCCGGGACTGGACGGCATCCGACAGCACTCCGACGGCAGCGGCCTCGTCAGGCGCACGTGAGGCGACCTCGAGCACCGCGTGCTCGAGGCGCACGCGCGGCGGGCTGAGGTGCAGGAGCGCCAGGTCGTCGAAGTTTCGTGAGCGAGTGAGGCGCACACCCGCCACCCGGTCGGGTCGACGGTGCGCCTCCACCATCACGTCGACCCCGACGCCCGGGATCATGGTCGCGCCCCGGCGCCGACCGGTGGGCGCGTCACCGGTCGGCCCGAGTGCGTCGAAGGCCGTCGGACCCGGTGCCCTCAGGAAACGGGGGAGGCGAAGGCCATGCGCCACCAGTGCCGAGCCGCCAGTCAGGGCGGCCGGCCAGTGCCGGAGCACCACCGCCCACGCGGACTGCTCCCACGAGAGCGGGCCGTTGTGGTCGACGTAGACACCGGTCATCACACGGGTGAGCGTGCGTCGGCGCACCAGCCGGGCGATGTCGCGGTCGGTGCCGCCGCAGGCCACCACCTGTCGGCGTGAGATCACGCCGGCCTGGTGTTCCTGGATCGCCTGCAGGGCACGGACATCCATGGAGGAAGCCTTCAGCGCCCGGTCGATCGCCGCAACGGGGTCGGCGATGACCTGTGGAGAAGCCGGTGCGGAAGGTCGGCGGGCTGGTCGCTGAGTGCGCGCTTGAGGGTCGAACGATGGAGGATTTCACGCAGCTGGTGCGTGAAATCCTCCACTGTCGGGAGGTCGGCGCTCACAGTTGGCGAGGGCGTCGCCTCAGGTGGCTCGTCAGGTGCCTCGCAAGGCACGCGCAGAGCACTCGCGGGACACTCGAAGGATGCCACTGAGGCGCGTGTCGGAGGGATGATTCGGCCCTGACCTGCGGTTATACGAGTGATGGAAAAAGATCTCGGACGGGGCTTGCATCGGCTGGGGAGCCGACGTACGGTTACCACTACATCTAGTAGTTACACCGTTGTGGTTTTCCACATCTAGTCCACAGGGACTGGGTCGAGAACCCACAGTTGACCGCCAGTTGTCCACAGGGAACGACCTGTTCTCCACAACGAGACCGCCTCAGCAGCCCCCTTCCGTGGGGCCTTCGTGGTGTCCCGTGGAGCGACCGCAAACCCACGCCAGCACAGCGCAACAACTCGCCGTACGAGCCCGTGAAGGAGGCTGCCAGAGATGCACTGCCCCTACTGCCGCAGCACCGACACCCGCGTGCTCGACTCCCGCGTCGGCGACGACGGTGGATCGATCCGCCGCCGCCGGACGTGCCCGGCCTGCAACAAGCGCTGGACGACGGTCGAGCAGATGCAGCTGACGGTGCTCAAGCGCTCCGGCGCGAGCGAGCCGTTCAACCGCGAGAAGGCCGTCTCCGGTGTCCGCAAGGCCTGCAAGGGTCGTCCGGTCACCGCCGACCAGCTGGCCTGCCTGGGCCAGGCCGTCGAAGACGCACTGCGCAGCGGTGGGTCCGCCGAGGTCCCGGCCAACGAGGTCGGCCTCGCCATCCTGGGCCCGTTGCGCGAGCTCGACGAGGTCGCCTACCTGCGCTTCGCCAGCGTCTACCGCGCGTTCGAGTCCGCCGAGGACTTCGAGTCCGAGATCGCGATGCTGCGTGCGGAGCGTTCCGCCGGCGTCTCCCATGGCTTCGAGGCCGGCGCGTCGGCGCCCGGCGAGAAGCAACCCCAGCCCACGGGCTGACCACAGACCGCCCGGCACGTAGTGGGGAAGCTGCGTGCCGGGCGCACTACTCAGGGATCCGTCGCATCGGCGGTCCCAGCAGCAACACCCACATCACCAGTCACACCAGCATCAAGCACACCAGCACCAGTCACACCAGCATCAAGCACACCAGCACCAGTCACACCAGCACCAGGCACGACCAGAAGTTCATCAGCCGGAGATCGGGAAAGAGGAGACATGACGGAGACGGTCAACAGCGGCTCTGCAAAGGCGCAGGGCGGCAAGGGCAAGGGCCTGAAGATCGAACGGGTCTTCAGCACCGAGGGCGTGCACCCCTACGACGAGATCACGTGGGAGCGTCGCGACGTCGTCCAGACGAACTGGAAGACCGGCGAGTCCGTCTTCGAGCAGCGTGGCGTCGAGTACCCCGACTTCTGGAGCGTCAACGCCTCCACGATCGTCACCACCAAGTACTTCCGCGGCGCCGTCGGCACCGACGCCCGCGAGTGGAGCCTCAAGCAGCTCATCGACCGGGTCGTGAACACCTACACCGACGCCGGCCAGGAGCACGGCTACTTCGCCTCCGAGGCCGACGCCGAGCTCTTCGAGCACGAGCTCACCTGGTTGCTGGTGCACCAGTACTTCTCCTTCAACTCTCCCGTCTGGTTCAACGTCGGCACGCCGAGCCCGCAGCAGGTGAGCGCCTGCTTCATCCTCTCCGTGGATGACTCGATGGACTCGATCCTCAACTGGTACAAGGAAGAGGGCTTCATCTTCAAGGGCGGCTCCGGCGCCGGCCTCAACCTCTCCCGCATCCGTTCGTCGAAGGAACTCCTCTCCTCCGGTGGTACGGCGTCGGGCCCGGTCTCCTTCATGCGCGGCGCCGACGCCTCCGCCGGCACCATCAAGTCGGGTGGCGCCACGCGTCGTGCGGCCAAGATGGTCGTGCTCGACGTCGACCACCCCGACATCGAGGAGTTCGTCGAGACCAAGATGAACGAGGAGCACAAGATCCGTGCGCTTCGTGACGCCGGCTTCGACATGGACCTCGGTGGCAAGGACATCACCTCGGTGCAGTACCAGAACGCCAACAACTCGGTGCGCGTCACCGACGAGTTCATGCGTGCGGTCGAGGACGGCACCGAGTTCGGCCTGAAGGCCCGCGGCACCGGCGAGGTCATCGAGACCGTCGACGCCCGCAACCTGTTCCGCAAGATCTCCGAGGCCGCCTGGTCCTGCGCCGACCCGGGCCTGCAGTACGACGACACCATCAACGACTGGCACACCAACCCCGAGACCGGCCGCATCACCGCGTCCAACCCGTGCTCGGAATACATGTCGCTCGACAACTCGTCGTGCAACCTGGCGTCGCTGAACCTGCTGAAGTTCCTCAAGGACGACGACACCTTCGACGCCCCGCTCTTCGCGAAGGCCGTCGAGCTGATCATCACCGCGATGGACATCTCGATCTGCTTCGCCGACTTCCCGACGGAGCCGATCGGCGAGACCACCCGCAACTACCGCCAGCTCGGCATCGGCTACGCCAACCTGGGCGCGCTGCTGATGGCGATGGGTCTGGGCTACGACTCCGACGGTGGCCGCTCGATGGCTGCCGCGATCACGTCGCTGATGACCGGCCAGTCCTACAAGCGCTCGGCAGAGCTCGCCGGCATCGTCGGTCCCTACAACGGCTACGCGCGCAACGCGGACGCCCACAAGCGGGTCATGCGCAAGCACCAGGCCGCCAACGACGCCGTACGCACCCTGCACACCGAGGACCTGGCCGTGCACAAGCTGGCCACCCAGGCGTGGGCCGACGTGCTCACCACCGGTGAGGCCAATGGCTTCCGCAACGCGCAGGCCTCCGTGCTCGCGCCGACCGGCACCATCGGCTTCATGATGGACTGCGACACCACCGGCATCGAGCCGGACTTCTCGCTGGTCAAGTTCAAGAAGCTCGTCGGTGGTGGCTCGATGCAGATCGTGAACCAGACGATCCCGCGGGCGCTGAAGAAGCTGGGCTACCAGCCCGAGCAGATCGAGGCGATCGTTGCCTACATCGCCGAGCACGGTCATGTCATCGACGCGCCGGGTCTGAAGACCGAGCACTACGAGATCTTCGACTGCGCGATGGGTGCCCGGGCGCTCAAGCCCATGGGTCACGTGCGAATGATGGCGGCTGCTCAGCCGTTCTTGAGCGGGGCCGTGAGCAAGACGGTCAACCTTCCTGAGGAGGCGACGGTCGAGGAAATCGAAGACGTTTATCTCCAAGGCTGGAAGCTCGGAATCAAAGCCCTGGCCGTGTACCGCGACAACTGCAAGGTGGGTCAGCCGCTCTCGTCAGGCAAGGGCGAGAACAAGGGCAGCGACTCGAACAGCAAGACGGAATCTGATGTTGTCGAGAAGGTCGTGGAGAAGGTCGTCTACGCCCCGACCCGCAAGCGCCTGCCGAAGTCGCGCGTGTCGCGCACCACGTCGTTCACCGTCGGCGGTGCCGAGGGCTACATGACCTCGGGCGCCCACAACGACGGGGAGCTCGGTGAGGTGTTCCTCAAGCTGGGCAAGCAGGGCTCGACCTTGGCCGGTGTGATGGACGCCTTCTCAATCGCGGTGTCGATCGGCCTGCAGTACGGCGTCCCGCTGGAGACCTATGTCTCGAAGTTCACCAACCTGCGCTTCGAGCCGGCCGGCATGACCGATGACCCGGACGTGCGGATGGCGCAGTCGATCATGGACTACATCTTCCGCCGTCTGGCCCTGGACTACATGTCCTTCGAGGACCGCTCGGCTCTCGGCATCTACTCCGCCGAGGAGCGTCAGCGCCAGCTCGAGACCGGTTCCTACGAACTGGTCGAGGAGACCGGTAGCGCCTCCGAGCTCGTCGAGCCCCCGGTGGTTGAGGAGCCGAGGAACGAGGCGTCTTCTGCGGTGGTTGAGGAGCCGAGGAACGAGGCGTCTCGAAACCAAGCCCCGGTCGAGGCAACGATCGTCGAAGCACCCCAGAGTGCCCACACCTCCGCCGAGCTTCTCGAGAAGATCAGCGGTACGGCGATCGACAGCCCGCTCTGCCTCACCTGCGGCACCAAGATGCGCCCCGCCGGCTCGTGCCACGTGTGCGAAGGTTGCGGAAGCACCTCCGGCTGCAGCTGATCAACTGAGCTGACCCCTGCGAACGGGCCTGACACCACTGAGTGTCGGGCCCGTTCTGCGTTGTCGGTGGCTTCCTGTAGAACCGACACACACATTCACCCAGGGGTCGAGAACGGCAGTCGTCATGCTGCTCGAATCAACTGTTGCTCTTGCCATCCGCGGTCGTGGACTGCGTGAATACTCGCCTTCGGCTGAGCTCTTGGTCTCAGCCGGCGGCGACGAGGTGCCCAGACTGATCGCTGCTGGGGACGTTGAACCGGGGGACTACGTGGGCGTTCGCTATGGAGGCGCGTGGGCGAGTGAACCGGCGGTGTTGCCGCGTCCCGTCGATCGGCCGCTCCGTGGAAGGGAGAAGGCCATCCGAATCCCGAAGACGCTCACAGATGATTTGGCGCTGTTCTTGGGTGCCTACTTCTCCGAAGGACACCGCAATCTGTGCAACTGGACGGTTGTGATCACCAACTCCGTCGACAGCGTCCTCGAGCGAGTCCAACAAGCGTGCTTCGCTACGTTCGGCCTTCAAGGGCAGATCATCCATCAAAATGGCAAGTGTCCCGGTTTCAATGTTGCAAGCAAGCGGCTCGTGGAGTTTCTGGCGTTGCTGGGATGCGGAGGTCGTGCGTCAGAAAAGCGTGTACCACCGGTCATCGCTGCATCTACCCGCGAGCGGGTGCTCACCTTTCTGCAAGGCGCGGCTCTGGATGCCTACACCTGCACGACAGGCCTGCCCCGCTGGGCCATCTGCCTCGATTCGTCCGACGCGATCGATGAGCTCCAGGATCTCGTAACGGTCAAGTCCCGGGTAGTGGTGTAGCGCTGCGTTCTCCTTGTTGATGGTTCAGGCAGTCAGTTCGGGTAGGTCGTTGACTCCGATCTCGGGTTCGGTGGTGGGCACGATGTTGATGCGGCAGCGAGTGAGGACTTCGAGTCCGAGGTAGCGGCGGCCTTCGGCCCACTCGTCGGTCTGCTCGGCGAGGACGGCGCCGACGAGCCGGACGATGGCGTCACGATTGGGGAAGATCCCAACGCTGTCGGTGCGGCGCCGGATCTCGCGGTTGAGGCGTTCGGCGGGGTTGTTGGACCAGATCTGGGTCCAGACGTCTTTCGGGAACGCGGTGAAGGCGAGGATGTCGGCACGGGCACCGTCGAGGTGCTCGTGGACCTCAGGGAGTTTGTCGGCGACGTAGTCGAGCAGCCGGTCGAACTGGGCGTGCACGGCGGGCGCGTCGGGCTGGTCGTAGACCGAGTGCAGCATCGCCTTCACAGCAGGCCACATCGTCTTCGGTGTGGTCGACATGAGGTTCGCTGCGTAGTGAGTGCGGCAACGCTGCCAGCTGGCGCCGGGCAGGTTCGCCGCGATCGCCTCGACCAGCCCGGCGTGGGCATCGGAGGTGACGAGGCGGACACCGCTCAGGCCGCGGGCTGTGAGGTCGGCGAAGAACTCGTTCCACGCCGCACCGGTCTCTGACGTCGCGACGCGCATGCCGAGGACCTCGCGGTGTCCGTCGCCGTTGACGCCGGTCGCGACCAGGACGACCGCGTTGATCACACGGCCGCCCTCGCGGACCTTCATCGTCAACGCGTCGGCGGCGACGAACGTGAACGGCCCCGCTGCATCCAAGGGCCGGTGCCGGAACTGTTCGACGTGCTCGTCGAGCTCAGCTGCCATCCGCGAGACCTGGGACTTCGAGAGTGAGTCGATGCCGAGGGTCTTGACGAGCTTGTCCATCCGCCGGGTGGACACCCCGGCGAGGTAGCAGTCGGCCACGACGGTAATCAGCGCAGACTCGGCGCGCTTGCGACGCTCGAGGAGCCACTCAGGGAAATAGGTGCCCTTCCTGAGCTTGGGGATCGAGACGTCGACGGTGCCGACGCGGGTGTCGAGGTCGCGGTGGCGATAACCGTTGCGCTGGCTGGTCCGGCTCGGGGTCGGGCGGCCGTACTCGGCACCGACCACGGCGTCGGCATCGGCACTGAGCAGGGTGTTGATGATCGACTGGAGCAGCGAGCGCATGAGATCTGGACTCGCCTCAGCGAGGGCTTCGCCGAGCAGGCCGGCAGGGTCGACAATGTGGGGAGCGGTCATCGTGATGACTCCATTCGAGGATTCTGTGGAAGGTTGACTCGAAGGATCACGCGGTGGCCGCGTCCACGTCCGACATACACGCCGGTCACGAAGACAGCGACCGCGCTACACCACTATCGGGGACTCAACTGCGACCGAGCGCTGGCTCGCCTGTTGCTCACGAAGGTTCGACGGGGTCCCTGGGAGCAGCAAGGTCGGAGACGTCCCACGGCGCCGCCTCTGACCAATGGGACGGCGGCGTCGAAGCCGGGCGGCCGGGGAGCACACACCCTGTCGCCCATTACTCATCGAGGGCATCGAGGCCGCGCATGCCCAAGTCACGGGGTGGCCCTACGCAGGCTTTTCAAGGTTCTCGCTCGATCCATGGCCTCGGCTGCTCCAGCCGGGAGGAACGCACGGCCATTGCCCGGACCCACCCGCCGAATCGAACCCCGCAGCAACACGTCGAGCTCGACTCCAATACAGGACCGTCGGTCGTGCGCTGAAGCAGCTCCTAGAGCGGAGCCTGGGCTGAGCTACCGAAGTAACGCCAAGGATCTCGCTATCGCAGCCGGGTTTCGTGGCAGGATCCCTGTCGTGAAGAATTATCCGGGTCGCTGGCTGGTGGCTGTCGTAGTCCTGCTGTGGGCGGTGAGTGTGCTCTACGTGATCGCCTGCTTGCTAGCACCAACTGTTATCGGCGAGGCCGGCTGCGAACTTGCACCCGGGACTTCAATTTATGGTTCTGCAAGCCGGAGCTGGCTGCCGCCAGGAACTACCTGCACTTACAATCTCACAGATGCTCAGGTTCCTGCTGAGAACTATGTCGTTGCGCCCTCCACCGAGCGTCTACTCCTCGTAGCCGTGGCGATTATGGGTCTTCCTCTCGCCTACCATCTCCACCGAGTGCTCAGCCGAGCAGGCTCTGTCAAGTCCTGACACTTGCCTGCGAGGGCCCGTCCGTGAATGGTCTTTCTGACCGGGTTTCTCGGTTTGGCAGTGGTAAGTCGAAGGTCTTGCCTAGTCTTCTCCTCCTACATCTACTTTCATGGGGGAATCTCGTTGACACTTCGACGATTCGGCATCGCAGGTGCCGCATCAGCTCTGCTCCTTGCTTCTGGTGTCACAACAGTCGGATTTGCAGGCACGGGTGATACAGCTGTTGCGGCAGACCAACTCCAAGCACAGCCATTGATCACGGAGGCCCCGGATTCCGGAGAGGCACGCCTTCAATCGAAACTCACTGGCCACTCAGTCGAAGACCTGTCCCAACGTGACGAATTCTCTCGTGTTCTCGCGAATCCTGATGGCTCGTGGACTGCGCAGACTCACCCTGAGCCGGTTTGGGTTAAGTCTGACGACGGCGAGTGGCACGACGTGGATACGCACCTTGTCCGGCGGGGAGACGTGCTCGTTCCCAAATACGCTGTTGCTGACGTTGCGCTCCCGGCGGATCAGAGCAGGACCTTTGCGACTCTCTCTCAGGGAGACTCGACTATCGAGTGGAGTTGGGGCGAGCAGCTTCCAGAACCCATTGTGGACGGACCCACGGCTACATACCCCGATGTCATCGAGGGCGGGGACCTCCAAGTAACGGCCCTCGCAACAGGCTTCACCTACAACTTCATCCTACGAGAAGCCCCTACCGAGCCGCTGGTGCTACCGGTCCTCGTCGAGGGTGGCGACGTGCGCGAAACCGCCCAGGGAGCGATCAAGGTTTCCACCCCGGATGACGACCTATCTGCCTCTGCGCCTCAGCCGGTCATGTGGGACTCCTCAGACGGCGTCAGAGACGAGCCTGGGAACGCCGCGACCGTCGACACCACCCTCAGCGGCGCGAGCACCGACCAAACCACGATCAATCTGAAACCGAACCGCGACTTTCTGACCGACGCCGCCACGGAATACCCCGTCGTCGTTGACCCCTCGTTCACCACCTTCGCCTCTGGCGACGCATGGGTTCAAAACCGCACGTACACCACGGGCCAGACAAGCAGCCCAGAACTCCGTGTCGGAACCAATGACGGAGGCACGACCCGATCGCGCGCATTTATGCACTTCGACAACGGCACCGCGCGTTGGGAAGGCAAAAAGATCCTGTCGGCGAAACTCGTCCTGAGGAATTTTCACTCGACGACATGTGCCAATTCCCCAACCCGCGCAACACGTATTACCAATGCTTGGCTAGGTGACGACTTGACCTGGAGCAATCAGCCAAGCGTCGCTTCCGCCGGATCTGTCGACTACGGGGTCGCGAAGGGCGCTGACGGGTGCCCTGCCGGCGACGCAACGTGGAATATCACAAACATTGTTGCAGGATGGGCCAGTGGGGCTTTCCCCAACCACGGAATTCGGCTCGCGGCAGGTAACGAATCGAGCAACAATTCTTGGCGCAGGTACCGATCTGTCAACTACACCAACTACCCAAACAACCGGCCCCACATCGATGTCACCTACAACTCCTATCCCGGCGTCCCGTCGTCCCTATCCATCAGTGAGTCGAACAAAATCGGCACCGTCACGCGGACGCGCAGCGTAACGCCGGTTTTCACCACGAAGGTGTCCGATGCGGACCCAGGAACGTCGTCTGCCCAGTACGAAGTCACCCAGGCGGGAACTGTCCTCATCCCATTCACGAGAGGTGTTGGTACCAACGCGGCTGACGGGTCGATCTCCTCATTCAAGGTGCCCGAAGGAATACTTACTGAGGGGGACACGTACCAAGTCCGAGCACGTGGTACCGACGGGTCTGTCTACTCAGGAGCAGGATGGGCACTAACCTTCACAGTGGATTCCACAGCACCCGAACCCGTGACTATCACGTCCTCTGTGTACCCAGCCGATAACACTTGGAATGGCGCGGCCAACGAGCAAGGCACATTCGAGGTAACTCCATCGGGCACTGGCACCAAAGTGAGAGCGTGGCTAGATGAGCAGGCCCCACAAGAGCAGGCCACAACCGGAGCGCCCGTCAACTTTATGGTGACCCCTAGTTCGACTGGCAGACACGTTTTCAAGGCTCAAGCAATCGACGCCGCGGGAAACGCTTCTGAAACGATCGAGCACTCTTTCCTAGTCGGAGACCTCGATGCACAGTCCACGAGCGAGCTCGTCAACCAAGTGGTGCAAGAGCACTTCGGAGACCTCGTTACGATCTACGATCCAACTGATCCTGGAGACGAGGCAATAGATGCGGAGAAGGCAGCCGGCACCTTCCCCGCGCTTGACCCAACAACTGACGGCCTCACAAACACAGAGACGCCGCCCCCCGGATTCGTGGACGTCGATGAACCAGAAGTCCTCGAGGTCGACCCAGAGGCCGATTTCCCTACGGACACATTGGTCTTGCCGGAAGACTCAGCAGGCCTAATCGGTCAAATCGACTCCGGGGGAGTCCCAGTCACATCTTGGGACCTTCCCCAAGGAGCATCAAGCAGCGAAGCCGAGCTAACCCCTGGCGATGTCATCGTTTACCCCAACTCAGATCCGGGGATAGACACCATCGCGGTCCGGGAAAGTGAGAACAGCGTAGAGACGTTCCACCTCGTTCGAAGTGCAAACTCGGCCTCCTCATTCACCTACGACCCAACACTGCTGAGCGGGCAGGAGATAATCATCTCCACCGACGACAATATAGCCACGATCGTGGACGAATCTGGGGACTATGTTCTTTCGGTAGAGGCGCCGACAGCGCGTGACGCTGCGGGAGAACAGATTCCGGTTTCCCTAACGAATCAGAACGGCAATCTGGTGGTCGCGCTCGCTCCCACAAGCGAATCGACGGTCACATACCCCGTCCTCGTCGATCCCACCTTCCTAGCCCGAGACTCTTCCTACGCGAAGACGGGTGCAGAACGTGACTTCTGCATTCTGCCTTGGCACCTCAAAGACTGCCAGACCGCTAGGAAGGATGCCGCGAAGGCGAGAGACTCCGCGAACTACAGATTCCGCGACTACCGCGGAAGTCTCTATCAAGGTGCCGGAGACGCCTACCGTCACTGCTACTGGAGTGCCCGCCTCCGTCAACACATCGGTTACGACGACTCCTATGCCATTCTGACGCTGCACGAATCAACGTCTAAGTACAACGACCGAGCCATGGACCTCAACAACAATATGTGGGGCCGTAAAGTCGGCTTGGTATACAAGGAGTCGGCACACCCCATCATGAATTCAGTAGCTTGGTGTGAAGGGTATGCCCACCTCAGTGCGACGCACCCTGATTGGCACCGGCTATACATGCTCGGGCCATGGAATTGCAGTTCTCCTCGACCTCCGGGCTCGAAGGCCCCGCTTTATTGGTCCGAGACCCCCGATGGCCCTTGCTAGTGGCGCGACCCGGCGCTTGGACTGTCCGACCGGGGTGCGAAGCCGGACGACCGGGGGAGCACGGCACAACCAAGCGCCTACTCTTTGCCTCATGACCGAGGTCGTCTCCTACTCCCAGCTCGAGGCACTCGAGGTCGACGTGCTCGTGGACGGGACGTGGTTGCTTCGGCACCCTCCACGAATGGCGGCACGTCGACTCCGGCGACTACATCGCCCACCGCGGCCGCCACGAAACCGAAGCGGAATCAGTCGCCTACGTCCTGGCCGGGCTTGTCGAGCTCGCCACCTCCGCCTACAGCGTCGCCTACGTCCTGGCCGGGCTTGTCGAGCTCGACACCTCCGCCTACAGCGTCGGCTACGTCGCTGGATGGGCCGAAGGAGACCTCGACCTCATCCGCGACACCGCCGAAAACGTCCTGCGCGCGATGCACACCCTGGCACCCGCACTCATCGAAGCCCCCGAACCCACCGAGGCCCATCTAGTGTGCCGCGCACGACCGTCTCGAGATGGCGCCTTTCTGGAACCAAGGTTGCGCGATGCCACGAGCTTGATCGATTGCGCGACGCGGATGAGGGCGTTTTCGACCGCCGCGACCAATTTCATGCTCTAATTGGCGGATTGGAATTCAGGAGGTCGCGCCGTGAGGTTTGCTGGAGGAAGTGTTTTTGGTGGTGCGCTGCTTTGCGCACTGACGATATCGCCGACGCTGGGTCCGATATCTGGACCGGCCAGTGCTGCTGCTGGCGATAACTGCACCAACCAGGGGAACTACTTCGCCGGCGTTGGTTCACCGCAGTCATCTACGATCTTTGGATCGCGCGCCATGATCGAGCGTGATGCTCCGCAACTGTGTAGCTCGCAAGGTGGTAGCCCGAGCGACAGCTCTGCTTGGGCTATGGTGACAGCTGACATCATGAACGATACGAGCGGCGCACTGCACTATGCACAGATCGGATGGGCGAGGGTAGGAGATGATGCGGGCGAACCGGTCTCAGGACTTCACTTGTTCGCCCAATACACACGTAAGTGCGCACCGGCATGCGACGGATCGTCCTTCGTCAATGTGTATGGTCCAGACCCAGGTTCCACGGCACGCATGTACTCAAACGTTCTGCGCTCATCAGATAATCATATTCACATGCTCTACGACGGGATCCAGTTGCTAGAGACGGGGTACAACCCCCAAGGTGATTGGAATGCTGACTGGCAGGCCCAATTTGCGGCCGAGACATTCCATCCGCAGACTGATGTTGCAGGCACAACGGGCGACAAGAATGAGTTCTGGAACCTCCAAAGGATGGATTCAGGCGGTGGCTTCAATTTCGTCCAGAATTTTCCTCTGCAGGTCGAATCGACTTCCCGGTACCACTTGGACCTTTATGACGCTCAGGTGGGCGGTAAAGGCATGAAGACATGGACGGCGCCGCTATGAGCACACATCGGACCACCCGCATTCTCGTGAGTTCACTTGCGACCGCGGCTGCAATCGGAGCAGTGTTCACCATCGGCGCTGAATTCCAGGTCGCTTCCGGAAATGAGCGTCCCAATGAGCCAGCACAGCTGATTTCAAGTTCCCTGCCTGAAGGGGCGAAAGCGATGCTTCACTCACACGGAGTCGACGTCGCGGAATCTGTGGGAGTAACACCAGCTGGTGTGGATGTTAAGTCCGCAGCGAGTAATGCGCGAAAGGAGTTTGCTCTTGCCGCAGACGTTGGCGTTAGCTCCGCCACGTTGGTCAAGATGACCACTCCTGGGGTTGGCAGAGAATTGGAGACGGACCCCTCCAGACCATCGAGGATCTCACCGATGTATTCGGACCGACGTGCGTGGGTCGTGACATTTGAGAATGCGCCGCACGTCAAACGAGGTCCCATGAGCGCTAGCGGCGAGACAGGTTCCGTAGCCGAGACCGGGACCCTCGTAGTGTTCCTCGACGCGGACACCGGAGAGTTTCTTTACGGAATGAGCTACTAGTCTCCGAGGTTGCGCCCGATCGGGCTAGGGGAGGGGTACCGCAAGAGTCAAGAGGTCGTCTTCAGTGACTGCGTCTATGACGACGACCGGCGTCACAGTGCCGATTTCCGGAGTCCCGTCTTCCTTGCCCATCGGCTGATGTGCTTGCATCGTGGTCTCGGGAAGCACCACAAGCCACACAAGGGTCTTAGTCACGGTCGGCTCGCTGTTCCCAGGATCCGCTGAATCGAATCTCTCCTGAGATAGCACGAAGAGTCCTGCGGGGGACTTGGTGTCGCCCCCTGCTGCGCGGACAGCATCGGCGCGAGATATGACCGCCTGCGCATCTTGGTCAGTTGCCAGTGCAACCTGAGCACCGGATGCTTCTTCGAATGCATTCACCACGGTCACCGGAATGGCTCTCGCGAGCGGGTCGTCGGAGGTGCCAACTGTTGGTGGCTCGGCAGGGTCGGCCCCGTTCTCACCCACACCGGAAGTGAGAAGAACCAAGCCGCTCACACTGGCAGCGACCGCGACGGCCGCAGCCACCCACAGACCGCGACGCCGACTAGGCTCGGCCCAGGGCGCACCGCCTTGCAAGACGGGTTCGTAGATGCCTGCTTCGTCTGCGGCGGCTTGCAGCATGTTCCGGATGGAATTGTCGATCGACATGATTACCTCTTCACCTTGGACTTGTGGGTCGCGAGGTCGTCTCGGCGCTGAAGTTGGGTCAACCCCCGGTGCACGAGACTGCGGACAGTGCCGGTGGCGCAGCCGAGGACCTCGCCAATCTCAGTGTCAGGAAGGTCTTCGTAGAAGCGGAGCACGATGGCTGCCCGTTGCCGCGCTGGAAGTTCCTGCAACGCCGACCACAGGTGGTCGCGTGAGGCCACGGTCTCCTGGGAGTCCGCCACGACATCTCGCTCACCCGTCAACCGCTTGAGCGCCTCACGGCCACGCCGAAGACGACGACCTCTGCTCGCGCAATCGTGGTAAATCGACGAACGCAGGTAACCCTCGAGGTTCTCTATTCGCCTGGCGAGAGGGTCGCCCCCGCGGCGCAGCACCGACAGAAAAGCCTCCTGCACCAGGTCCTGGGCTTCGGATCTATCGCCGCACAGCAGAAACGCATAGCGAAGCAGCGCTTGACCGCGCGCGACCTCAAGGTCAGCGAGCTCCAGTCTCATCTGCACGTTTCCCACACTATGTAGACGTCCGGGAGGACCGATCTGTTGCGAAAGAGCCGATCGGACACCCCCCCGGGAATCGCGTGGACCTCATCCGGCTCGGTCTGACCCGTATGAAGGCGGAGGCCGAGGGGAGTGACAGCACCATTCGGACAAACCCCGTAACCCTGCTCCCCAAGGCCCGAACTCTTTCATGGCCGCGGACGGGTCAAGGGCGAACATGTCGCCTCCGGCGGGCCACGTATGGCACCTGACCAAAACCGGTCAAGTCCCGGGTAGTGGTGTAGCGCTGCGTTCTCCTTGTTGATGGTTCAGGCAGTCAGTTCGGGTAGGTCGTTGACTCCGATCTCGGGTTCGGTGGTGGGCACGATGTTGATGCGGCAGCGAGTGAGGACTTCGAGTCCGAGGTAGCGGCGGCCTTCGGCCCACTCGTCGGTCTGCTCGGCGAGGACGGCGCCGACGAGCCGGACGATGGCGTCACGATTGGGGAAGATCCCAACGCTGTCGGTGCGGCGCCGGATCTCGCGGTTGAGGCGTTCGGCGGGGTTGTTGGACCAGATCTGGGTCCAGACGTCTTTCGGGAACGCGGTGAAGGCGAGGATGTCGGCACGGGCACCGTCGAGGTGCTCGTGGACCTCAGGGAGTTTGTCGGCGACGTAGTCGAGCAGCCGGTCGAACTGGGCGTGCACGGCGGGCGCGTCGGGCTGGTCGTAGACCGAGTGCAGCATCGCCTTCACAGCAGGCCACATCGTCTTCGGTGTGGTCGACATGAGGTTCGCTGCGTAGTGAGTGCGGCAACGCTGCCAGCTGGCGCCGGGCAGGTTCGCCGCGATCGCCTCGACCAGCCCGGCGTGGGCATCGGAGGTGACGAGGCGGACACCGCTCAGGCCGCGGGCTGTGAGGTCGGCGAAGAACTCGTTCCACGCCGCACCGGTCTCTGACGTCGCGACGCGCATGCCGAGGACCTCGCGGTGTCCGTCGCCGTTGACGCCGGTCGCGACCAGGACGACCGCGTTGATCACACGGCCGCCCTCGCGGACCTTCATCGTCAACGCGTCGGCGGCGACGAACGTGAACGGCCCCGCTGCATCCAAGGGCCGGTGCCGGAACTGTTCGACGTGCTCGTCGAGCTCAGCTGCCATCCGCGAGACCTGGGACTTCGAGAGTGAGTCGATGCCGAGGGTCTTGACGAGCTTGTCCATCCGCCGGGTGGACACCCCGGCGAGGTAGCAGTCGGCCACGACGGTAATCAGCGCAGACTCGGCGCGCTTGCGACGCTCGAGGAGCCACTCAGGGAAATAGGTGCCCTTCCTGAGCTTGGGGATCGAGACGTCGACGGTGCCGACGCGGGTGTCGAGGTCGCGGTGGCGATAACCGTTGCGCTGGCTGGTCCGGCTCGGGGTCGGGCGGCCGTACTCGGCACCGACCACGGCGTCGGCATCGGCACTGAGCAGGGTGTTGATGATCGACTGGAGCAGCGAGCGCATGAGATCTGGACTCGCCTCAGCGAGGGCTTCGCCGAGCAGGCCGGCAGGGTCGACAATGTGGGGAGCGGTCATCGTGATGACTCCATTCGAGGATTCTGTGGAAGGTTGACTCGAAGGATCACGCGGTGGCCGCGTCCACGTCCGACATACACGCCGGTCACGAAGACAGCGACCGCGCTACACCACTATCGGGGACTCAACTCTCGTAACGAGGCTGGGTGTTCCCAACGCGCAGATAGCGAAGTGGAACAAGGACTACAAGAAGCATTATTACGAGCTCTACGCGTCAGGTCGTGATGGCCAGGAACTCAGTCAACTGATCCCATTTCTAGAGCCGGACAAGCGCCTTCGAGCGGAGGCGTTTCAGGCATCGGTCAGTGCTGGCGCTGACTGGACAGATGTCATTCCGGGCGTCGACGGATCTGAGCTCTACGATCTGATTCCGCGCGGGCGCACAGGACGTAACGGCGCAGGAACTGGGCGGCAAGCCTTCAGGTATTTGCACGACAAGCGCACCCATCACATCACGCGTGAATCCATTCGACGAGCTGCCTTGGCGGGTGCTGAACTGCCGGGCTGGCTGGCGGAACTCGTCGACTCAAGCGTGAGATTCTATCCGGTGCTGGACCACCGCCAGACTGAGCGGTGACCAACCGGCCCTTGTTCGCTGTTGTAGTGAGTGCTGGTGACCTGTCGATGAGTATCTGTGTCACTTCACCCAGATTGAGGCAGCTGAGCGGCGCGGTCCTAGTTGACCGACCGACTCACGCAACTCGCACTAGGCACCTACCTGCTTCACCCAATCACGCAGATTCGTGCCGATGCGTGCAATGTCCTCGGGATCGAGTCGACCGCTGTGCATGATGACGTTCCGCGATCGCTCGATGCCGTCGAAGATGGCAGTTGCCCACTCCGCCGAGGGCAGGAAGTCTGCAAAGTGCTCCCAGTTGGCACGGATGATATTCGAGAGGTTCTTGAAGTCGGTATAGGTGATGGGGCTGTCGCCCCGCTGCGTATGGAATCTGTGCTTCTCTTCTTCGTCCTGTCGTCCTCGACAGGACTTCTGGATGGGTGCCGACACCGCACTCTCCCACCAGTCGTCGCCAACGGCCTCTCTCAGTACAGAAGTAACGAGTTGCCGCACTGAGTTCTCAAACGCCGCGACTGCCACGTAGACGGCGGCCATCGTTGTCGCGGCAGCAACGTGGACCTCGTCTAGCACATCAAGTGACACCTGAGCGGCGACGTCAGCTTCGAACATGCTGGATTGGATCCGCGAAGTCCGGCGGCCAGCACGATCAAGTGCCTCCTCAGCCAGTAGGCCCCGGAACGCAAACTCGTAGACCTCTCCCTCAATCATTGAGGAGGTGAGCTCTCAGGCTGCGAAACAGCGCGTCGTAGACCGCTGGATCGCGCGATTCAGGAAGCACTAGTTCGATGTTGTAGACCAAGTCAATCGGCGGCCGGACTCGGGATGAGGCGCGTCCATCCGTCACCAGTGCCGGGGGCGTGTCTGGTGCAACCTCGGCCGCGTCTTCCGCTGGTGGCTTGGCGGACTCAACCGCCTTGAAATCCGCCTTGGCGGCCAACGCAACGAACGTGCCTGCCATCTTTCCGAGAACATCATCACTGAACTGTCCCTGCGTTAGCGTCTTGAGTTTGTTCTTCACCTCGTCTCGGGTCATGGTGTTGGCCAGGGTGTTCAACTCGAACAGGTCTGCATACGCCTCTCGCATGCCCTCCGCCAAGATGCGATTGAATCGCCCCGGGTTTCGTGGAGGCTCGGTTACTTGGATCCGGCCTCGGTGAGGACGGGTGTTTCAGGGTAGTGCTCGGGCTCGGTGCTGGCCCAGTGGTTGGTCTCGAGCTCGGCGGGCGGGATGAGCCCGATCTCGCCGTGGAGCCTGCGGTGGTTGAACCAGTCGACGTATTCGGCGACGGCGATCTCGACGTCACCGACCGACTTCCAACCACCCTTGGGGCGCATGACCGGGTTGCGGATGCACTCGGCCTTGAACAGCGAGTTGAACGCCTCGGCCATCGCGTTGTCATACGAGTCGCCCTTGGACCCGACGGATGCGACAGCGTCTGCTTCGGCGAGCCGCTCGGTGTAGCGAATTGCTCGATATTGCACGCCCCTATCGCTGTGGTGGATCAGGCCGGTGACGTCCTGGCCGGCTCGCTGCCGGGACCACAGACCCATGTCGAGGGCATCGAGTGCGAGGTCGGTGCGCAACGAGGTGGACACCTGCCAGCCGACCACCATGCGACTGAAGACGTCGAGGATGAAGGCGGCATAGACCCACCCCGAGTGGGTGCGGACGTAGGTCAGGTCGGCGACCCAGAGCTGGTTGGGCGCGGTGGCGATGAACTTGCGCTTGACCAGGTCCTCGGGTCGCTCGGTCTCGGCGCCGTCGCCGATGGTGGTCCTTCGGGTCTTCTCCCGCGGGATGCCGCGCAGGCCCTCGGCGCGCATCAGCCGCTCCACGGTGCAGCGAGCCACCGGGATGCCTTCGCGGTTGAGCTCGGCATGGATCTTCCGAGCGCCGTAGACACCCAGGTTCGCCTTGTGCGCAACCTTGATGTCGGTGACCAGCTCCGCGTCGCGGATCGACCTCGCCGACGGCGGCCGCGTCTTGGCGGCGTAGTAGGTGCTCGGGGCGATCTGGACGCCTGCATCACGCAGGACTTCACAGATCGGCTCGACCCCGAGCCGATCGCGGTGCTGGTCGATGTAGTCGACCAGCACCGCCGTCGGCACCTTGGTTACTTGATCTTGCGGTCGAGCTCCGCGGCGGCGAAAAACGCTGCGGAGGTCTTCAGGATCTCGTTGGCCCGGCGCAGCTCACGGACCTCACGCTCGAGTTCAACGAGACGCGCCGCGTCGTCGGTCGTTGTGCCCGGTCGGACACCGCCGTCGATCTCGGCCTGCCGGACCCAGTTCCTCAACGTCTCTGGATGCATCCCGAGCTGCTCCGCGATCCTGGGGACCGCACCCGACCTGGTCGCCGGGTCTTTGCGCGCGTCCACAGCCATCCGGGTAGCTCGCTCACGCAGCTCGTCGCCGTACTTCCTTGGTGCTGCCATGACTCTCATCCTCCATGGATTGAGAGCCTCCATCAGACCCGGGGCGATTCACGATCGCTCTGCGTTTGATCGAGGAACTCGAAGTACCGCTGCGTCGGCGTGCCGCTTGGTTCTAAGAACCCAAGGGCCTTCAGGATGCCGACAAACAGACGGTCAGCGTTGCCCTTGAAGCCCAGGTTGCTAAGGAAAGTAGTCGAAAATTGTTTTGGCGCCTGTGCTTGCTGCATGGCTGTCAGAATCGCTTCGACGTTCTTGGTGCTGGTCAAGTATGCCTTCGGAACCGCCATTGTCTTCCCCGCTGACTCGTGATCTGGCTTAGGTGATCGACTGTATGTCTCGACGCCGACAACCATCGCCTAACTTGACCGTAGACACGAACATTCAGGGCTGCCAGGTTCGGGTCGCCGTGTATGCGGTGGCAGCGTTGACTGGCGATCCGGCCCGCAGCCAGAGGTTCGTGCACTCGTTCGGAGTCCCGTACCGAGTCAGGCGCTGCAGAACGGCTCTACGCGTCATACCGCCGCAATCGAAGGTGGTCGAGGATCACGTCGAGAATGGCGCGCCCCCAGGCTTGATCACATACGGCTGAGAATGTCTACCTTCTTGGCGGCGAACTCTTCCTCGGTGAGAATGCCCGCCTCTTTGAGTGCAGCGAGCTCCTTCAACTGAGCAATCGAGTCTGGCGCGACAGTTGATTCGGGAGCAGTAGCGGCAGGGGGGACAGAGGCGGCTGGAACGCCGGGGTGTGTGCTTTCATAGCGCATGGTGTTCTGACGCTGTTGGATGGCGTTGCGTGCCCGATGAGCAGATTCGTTGATCTGGCGCTGGGCCTCACGGCCGTCGGGTATGTCCTCCATGAGGACGCGTTCGACGTTGGCCCCCCGCTGAATCTGCACCGTAAGCGTGAAGACGCCGCGAGCCTTTTGGGTCATGGTTTGCTTGACGTCGACATCCAGCACCTGCGCGATGGGGACCTGTTGCGAGTCGGTGCCTAGGGCGCCCTTCTCGAAATAGAGGTAGTTGGCGTCCATCCGGTATCGGCCGGCACCTATGCCGCTGATGGGTTTGCCGACGGCCGACCAGACAGTGCCGTCAGGTACGTCTACATTCCTCGACATCAACCGACCAGCGGCCACAGAAGCCGCACCCTTGAACCGCCCACCTGCCGCTACGTGCGTGGGGACCGAGCCCACATTGCGGACTTCCTCAGTCCAGGCTGAGCCATCCCAGAAACGCTCCTGCCCGACCTCGGTTGGATACCAGCCCGCAGGTGCCTGCTTATCGCCCATGCACAAAGTCTGCATGAAATCGACGAACGGCGCTGGGAAACGCGGCAGGCGACGCACCATCCCAACTCTTGCTACTTAAGAGTGCTGGCACCAAGTGGACTCACTCGGGCCGCGTCACTCCGCCGTGAATGATGGCTCTCCGACTCAGGTGGCTGGCTCACCGGACCAAACGAGACTTACAGATCGGTGAGATGACCGACGGCACCGGTGAGCATGGACGGCCAGAAGAGAAGTGGAACCACGACCACGATGAGAAGAAACGCCCCGAGACCCACCCACGGACGTCCCTTGACGACGTGGATCAGCGCGCCGATGAGGGCTCCTGGTGCCACGAAGGTCAGGCTCGCTGGCATCTGCAAGGCGCACCAAGCGACGACGGCCGCGTAGAAGGCCACTCCCACAACGCGACTCCAGACCCAGCCGGCAGCACCACGGGTTCGCGAGAATCGCTTCGGGCGGCTCTGGTTCTTCCTCACGTCCCTGATCGGGAGGTGGCACGAGCGACAACCGGACGACGTGCCTGCGACCTCGGCAGAGCACAACGGACACGTCAGCGTTTCGACCACAACTGCTCCCTTGCAAAATACTGTCCGTGAATGCTAGGGGGAATCGCGTTACATGGTTGACGATTCGGCCAATCAAAACCTGGCTGGGCTAGACCAGCTCGCGCTACTGAGCGACTGCCGAAGCATGGTTGAAGAAGTCCATCGGCATCTCGTGGGCAAGCCTCCAAGTGATGGCGATCGGCCGATCCCCGGTATGACTGACATACGAGGCCGGGCCGAGGAAGAGGTAGGGCGAAGTGCCGAACTCGTCCTTCTGCTCTTGGCGCACGAACAGATACACAGTGCTGTTCCCGGACAGATAGCGCACACCTGTTGGTGATGTCACCGAGGTTGTGGACTGCGATTCCCAGTGGAACAGGTCGCGGCTGATCGGATAGTCGGCATACATCGTGGTGGGGGAGTAGTCAGCCTCAGACTTCTTCAGCGTCACGAAAAATGCGTCGACGTTGTGGTCGGGGGAGAACCAGACACCCTCGCGGAAGCTGTTCGGCCTTCGTGGGAAGTCGAGGGCCGCCAGAATCTCCTCGCGCTGATAGCGAGAGTGCACGCGCAGCGGAATCTCCGCCGAACCAAGTGGCACCGGTACATGGCGGGCTGCTTCAAACGAGAGCTCAATAACCGTGGAGATTTCGGCGCGGACAGCCGACTCGTCACGCAGGGCCTTCAGCCCATCTTCGTACGAGCCATGGCCACCACCGTCGGACCACATCGAGTAGAAGAGCATGCGCGCCAATTTTTGCTCGGCGGGTGAGAGTTCGTCGTACGACGGTGAGCCTGGCGCGAGTAGGGATTGGTAAGCATCCACCCGCAACGGGTCATCGACGTGCGCGAAGGCCCGCACGCGCTTCAGCAGCTGCTGCTCGAGCACGGACCCGGGAAGTGTGGGAAGCCCGGAGTCGTGGCGCAGCTTCGTCCACGAGTGGCTTCCCCTGCGCAAGATGTCGCTCAGTTCCAGTCCCGAGCTCTCCAGGAATTCCGGCAAGGTCGCGTCCCCTGTGTGCTTCAGCTGAGCGACGATCTGGGCCCAGCGGTTGCTGATCTGGGAACGCAGGTTCTCCAGCACGATCTCTTGGCTTTGCCGGTCCAGTCGGATCTGGCAGCCGGACGGAAGGAACGGGAAGTCGTCCTTCACGGCCTTCTCCAACTGCTTGCCGTGGATGCCGGTGAGCGCTGAGTATCGCTTGGAGAACTGGAACTCCTTGCGGTGATAGCCGACGAAGTCGAGCACAGTCAGGACGGCCTTCGAGTGCGTGCGCCGCAATCCGCGACCCAGTTGCTGCATGAAGATGGTGGAGCTCTCCGTGGGACGCAGGAAGAGCACGGTGTCGACATCAGGAATATCGAGGCCTTCGTTGAAGACGTCGACGGTGAACAGGACGTTGACGCGACGCTCGCGCAGATCGCGAAGCGCCTGTGCGCGCTCATTACTCGAAGTTTCGCCGGTCACTAGGAGGGCGGGGATGCCGGCATCATTGAAGACCTTGGTCATGTACGTCGCATGGGCGACGTTCACGCAGAAGCCGAGGGCCCTCATCTGACTGACGTTCGCGACCTTGTCGCGCACCTGCTTGAGGATGATCCGCGCGCGAGCATCGTTGCCGGTGAAGATGTCGGCCAACTGGGACTCGTCGTACTTGCCTCTTGACCAGGTGATGGAGCGCAAGTCGGTGCCGTCGGCGATGGCGAAGTAGTGGAAGGGGCACAGCAGATCGGCCCCGAGTGCATCCCACAATCGCAACTCGGCCGCGGTCCGTCCGTCGAAGAAGGAGCGCACGTCCGTGCCGTCCCCACGCTCGGGGGTGGCGGTCAATCCCAGCAGCTCTTGAGGCTTCAGGTGATCGAGGATGCGCCGATAAGTCTTGGCTTCTGCGTGGTGGAATTCGTCGATGACGACCACGTCGAAGGCTTCGGCTGGGATGTTCGCAATACCGTAGCTCGTCAAGGACTGAACGCTCGCGAACACGTGCTGCCAACGCTCGGGCCGCTGCCCGCCTACATACTGCTCGCCGAAGCTGCCGTCGCTCAGCACCTCGCGGTAGGTGCGCATCGACTGGTCGAGGATCTCCTTACGATGTGCGACGAACAGCAGTTTCGGCTGGCTGCCGCCGGCTTGCTCACACAGTCGCCGGTAGTCGAGTGCGGCGATCACGGTCTTGCCTGTGCCAGTGGCAGCGACCACGAGGTTGCGGTGGCGATCATGGAGGACTCGCTCGACCTCGAGCATGTCCAACATCTCTTGTTGGTAGGGATAGGCCCGAACCTCGAGTCCCGAGATGCTGATGGTTGCTCGATCGTTTGCCTTGATGCCCTTTGCCTCCAACAGTGCGTCATCGAGTCGATCACCATCGACCGCGGGGTCATAGGGCTCGAACTCAGGGCTGTTCCAGTAGGACTCAAAGGTGGCCCGGAACTTCTCGATGAGACTCGGCGTCGAGCGTGCGCTGAGCCGCACGTTCCACTCGACGCCTTCGAGCATGGCCGAGGTGGTCAGGTTCGATGACCCGACGTACGCCGTGTCGAGACCGGTGTTCCTGCCGAACAGCCAGGCCTTTGCGTGCAAACGGGTGCGCTTTGCGTCGTACTGAACCTTGACTTCGGCACCGAAGTCGTTGACGAGTCGGTCGAGCGCTCGGCGCTCCGTGCCGCCGATGTAGGTCGTGGTCACCACACGGATCGGCACGCCCGCGTCGCGCGCGGTGGCAAGCTCGTTCTCGATCAGCCGGAGCCCGTGCCACATCACGAAGGCGCACAGCAGATCGACGCGGTCGGCCGAGTCCAGTTCGGCGCGAAGCTCTGTGGCCAACGACGGCTCGCCCTTGGCATTGGTGAGCAGCGCCGACTCGTTCATCGGGGTCTTGGGCCGATGCTGCAGGCGCAGGACCTTGCCGGGGCCAGGTTCTGGCCGCACCGCGTGGAGTTGCTGCAGAGGGCCGAGCACACGGTCTTCTGGATCTTCGATGGCCCGGAGCAAGTGATTGGCCATCGCCAGCCTGGCATCGGGGTCTTTGATGCCCGAAAGGCGTTGCTGCACTGCGCCCGCGATGTGTCGGGTGAGAACGTGCGAGGAGTCCGCGTCATCAACCTTGGCGACCTCGGTGTGCCGATCGAGTTCCTGCTGGATTGCAGCATTCAGCCGCTGGGTGACGATCGATTCGTGGAGTCCCTCGGCGAGGTCATGGTGGTCAGGCACGACTCGAAGCTTGCCAGGAACGTGAGAGGAATTGGGTGCGACGACGAGATTGCCTGGGCTCTGCTGTGTGGGTGCCGACCATCTGCACAATCGGTGATGGGTTCTCCCGATCCGACCACGCGGGCCACGCCAGCGGGCTACCTTGCCGGGAAGGCCATATCGGGAGGACCGGACATGAGTGAAGAGAGCTGGCATCAAGCGCGATTGATTCCGACCTCAGGGATCTCGGGTGCAGAAGAGCAGGAGCGGCGAGCCACCTCGGCAGTGCTGGCCGTGATGAGCGTGGTGAAGGAGTTCGGGCGCACCGTGCTCAGCCCGCTCGGTGCACCAGCCGGAAACGTCGAGACCTTCATCGAAGTTCCGTTTGCACTGGGAGAGAGACGTCTGTATCCCGATGGTTTGATCCGTGTCACTCGTGGGACCAAGACGTGGACTGCGCTGGTGGAGGTCAAGACCGGCAAGAATGACCTCCAGGTTGAGCAACTGGAGAGCTACCTGGACATCGCGAAAGAGCAGCAGTTCGACGCCCTCATCACCATCAGCAACGAGATCCCGGCGATCGTCGGTCAGCACCCGACCAAGGTCGACAAGCGCAAACTGCGCAAAGTGGAGATGTTCCACTGGTCGTGGTCCTACCTGTTGTCCACCGCGGTGGTCCAGAAGGAGCACCGCGGTGTTTCAGATCCCGAACAGGCTTGGATCTTGGGTGAGTTGATTCGCTATCTCGAACACCCAAAGTCGGGCGCTCTCGAGTTCGCTGACATGGGCCAGCACTGGGTCGGCGTACGGAACTCGGTCAGCGACGGCACGTTGCGAGCCACGGACAAGAACCTGACAGATGTGCTCTCCCGGTTCGATGCGCTGGTCCGCTTCGCGAGTCTCCAACTCGGTCGGCAGCTCGGGACGGAAGTCGTTCCGCTGCTCTCACGGAAGGAAGCCGCGGATCCCGCTCTGCGGGTGGCCGCGCTCACCGAGTCGGTTGTTTCGACCGGGGACCTAACTGGCTCGATCCGAATTCCTCACGCCGTCGGCCCGATTCGCATAACGGCAAACCTGCGCTCCGGCCAGGTGACCTGCCACGTGGATGTGGACGCGCCGAAGGAAGGCCGCCCGACTACCCGAGTGAACTGGCTAGTGCGGCAGCTCAAGAATGCGCCGGGCGACGTACGGATAGAAGCGTTTGTGGTCAACGGGCGTGGACCGGGGGCTGCTGAACTCCTGGGTACCGTGCGTGAGGACTCTGCCCTGCTGATCCTCGACCCGAAGCGCGACCTGAAGACATTCCGGGTTGCTCGCACCACGCAGATGGGAGTCAAGGGCGGTCGCGGGCGTGGGTCCTTCATCGACTCCGTTCTCGACCTGCTTGACGGCTTCTATGGTGATGTTGTGCAGAACCTGAAGGCCTGGGCCGCAGCACCACCGAGGCTGCGTGAGCCCGAGCCGACTCCAGTGGACGTGCCCGTCGCGTTGAACTCCACGGCGCAGTCCTCACAAGACGGGCCTGAGGAACCAATGCCGGTGGAACCGGTGACGATCTTGAGTGGCGTCAGCGATTGACGCTGCGCCTCAGGCAATGTTGATCTCGGTTGGCTGGTGGCGAAGCAACGACTTGGGCCACGGGGAAGTCACATTGACGTACCTCGCACCTGTCCACAGCAGCACCTGATCAGGATCATGACGCAATGCGAAGACCAACGCGTCGTCAAGTGTTGGAGATCGGCCTTCGCTTGCGCCAGGTTCTCGTCGTCTCGCTCGTAGACAGTGAAGTACTCAGCCCGTTCCGGCGACGTCCACGTGTAATCCTCCGGGTCGTCACGAAGTGGAAGGATCTCGAACCGTTTGCTGCTCATGCCAGCACCCTGGCACCGCCCAACGACAGGCCGCGGGCTCAGCCGTCCTCTTGGGTGACCTTCGGTTTCGACAGAATCTCCACCGGTCTAGACCAGAGTCCGCCAAACCCGATTGATTTCGTCGAAGCGGACTTTCGAAGTCCCATCTGCCCCTAACCTCCTGGCGAAGGTTGGGAGGCTCTGGATGGCGGGGGAGTCCGCGAGGGAAGTCGCGCGGCGTCAACGTGAGAAGGCCGCTCGCTTGGCTCGCAGTGCCGAGCTCTGGGAGCGCGGTGCGAGCGGTGAGGAAGCGACCGCTTCGGCGCTGGAGACCCTTCGTGCTGACGGTTGGCAGGTCTGGCACGACGTCGCGTGGCCGGGTCGTCCACGCGCCAACATCGACCACGTGGTCATCGGCACCGGTGGCGTGTTCGTCATCGACAGCAAGCACTGGTCCGGAACCATCGCGATGGACGGCGACGTGCTTCGTCAGAACGGACGGAGTCGTGAGTCGGCCGTCCACGGCGCGGCTGAAGGTGCCCTCGCCATCACTCGACTGCTGGGCGATCTTCCCGCCACCGGGGTGCTCTGCTTCGTCCGCGAGGAGAGGGTCAGTGGTTGGGCGCGAGACGTGATGATCTGCTCGACCGCCACGCTGGTGGAGATGCTCAGGTCGCGGCCTCCGGTGTTGCATCCGATGGCTGTTCAACGCTTTGCCTCCCAGCTGGACCGAGGTCTCCGGTCGGCGACCGTGCAGCGGCAGCGCGTCGCGGCCAGCCCTGACAAGCCGTCACGAGCTCAGAGGTCCGAACAGCAGAGGACCCGGCAGGTCTCCCGAGCCAGGAGGAAGTCGCAGACGGTGGCATGGCCACGGCTCGTCTTCGGAGCCGCCCTGATCGGGCTCATGCTTGTCGCTGGGCCGCAGATCGGAGCCTGGGTCGGCGGTGTCTTCGCCGACAGCCTTGCTGACATCTCAACGACAGAGGCAGATGTCGGCGACAAGCTCGTGATTCGTGGAACCGATGGAAAGCCTGGTCTCGAGGTCACGGTCACGAAGGCGAAGGCTGCGAGTCGCACCGGTGCGAACAAGGAGCGGCCAGTCGTCGTCCGGGTGAAGTACGAGAATATCGGGCCCGAGCGATGGGTGACACCCACAGCGCCGCAGGTTCGCGTTCAGACAAGTGACAACCGGCTCTACAGGGTTGCGTCGGCCGAGGCCAGCCAGAAGAGTCTCACGGTGCCGGTCGGTCGTGCGACGACTCGAAGGGTCACGATCCTGGTGCCCGGCTCTGTGGAGCTGGAAGCCGTTCAAGTCCGAGTCGGACCGACCACGCTCACTTGGTCAGTCAACTGACACGATCACGATGCGTGAATCACCAGCCAGCTGGTGGCTCGCCCTGTCGTGACGTGCGATCGCGCAGCCACGACATCGTGCCCGGCGCCATACCTCGGGACTTCGGTGTGCGGTCGACGGGCGAGACGATCAGCGACGCTTCGTCGGAGAGTGACCACTTGAGCGCGTGATAGACCACCGACAGCGTCTCGGTGCTCTCGAGCAGGAGCAGCCCCGGTGCGATCGGCCGGGCCTCGGTCCACGGCCCCTCGAGGTCGTCAGGCGGTTCCGAGGTCCATGCAAGATAGACGTTCACGCGTCCATCCTGCAGGGAGCAGCAATCGTCGGCGCTCGCGGTCGCCGAGCACGCCCTCGTGCAGGTCGCGAAGCAGCCCGAGAATGAACGAGCCGCCGAGGCGGTCGTGGGGGGAGGGAGGGTGAGCCTGCGCGGTTTCCAGATTCGGTCCCGACCAGTGCTCGGAGGGCATGCAGGGAAGCGCAACGCAAACGTGGCCCGCAGCCGAAGCTGCGGGCCACGCGGGTGAAGCGGTGGATCAGAGTGCCAGGATCGCCGGCACCGTGAGCACCGCGGCGTAGTAGCCCATGAACTGCACGCCCGAGTGCACCCCGAGCAGCCTGTTCATCAGGCCACCGATCAATCCGACCGTCACCGTGACGAGCACGGCGAGCAGTCCGCCCTCATAGATGCAGATCACCAGGATCAGCCCGGCGAACGCTCCGATGATGGCCTCGTGGGAGACGTTGCGCATGACCCACGAGGCCGCGCGGTGGGCGTTGGTCATCGCGAACGGGTAGGCGACGAGTGACGCGATGGCGACGGCCAGCAGACCGAAGACCAGGAACTCCCACGTGGTCAGCAGGTCGTGCAGGTTGTGCGTCTCGCCGGTCTCGGTGTTCACCGTGTATTCCGGCGGCGCGTTGAACAGCGGCGCCGCCGGACCGGCCGCCATCGGCGACAGCGGCAGGCCCAGGGCGATCAGCGGGATCAGCGTCTCCGCGATGTACGTCGACTCCGTGGTGCCGTTGCGCACGGACATCATCGTGGTCAGGCGGTGGTAGCCGTTCTTGATCCGCGACCCGGCGAACTCGCCCATCATCACGGTCATCGCGACGGGGGAGAAGACGAACGTGGCACTCGAGACGACTGCGGCCCCCGAGGTGTAGCTGAGCTGCTTGCGGTCCAGGACCTTCAGCGGGTTGGGCATCCGGCCCTTCCACGTGCGCACGTCGGGGGCGAGGTCGAACTCCGACGGCTTCGAGCGCTCGAGCGTCTTGCGGCCCGCCGGCGACATCGACAGGAACAGGTCCGCGATCAGGGGACCGGTCGCGATGCCGAGGAAGAAGCTGATGCTCAGTCCGTGCCCGAGCTGCTGGGTGACGAACATGTTCACCCCGACGACCAGCAGCACGAACGGGAAGAGTGCGGCCATCGCGGCCCAACGACCCTTCGACGTGAACGCGATCAGCAGGGCGGCACCCGCGAAGATCCACGGTGCCGCATCACCGATCTCATCGGCGATCGGGGAGAGCAGGGTCGCGAAGAGCACCGCGAACGGCACCGCGATGAAGGCCGAGATGACACCACCGGAGATCGCCTTGCGCAGCGCGATGTGGGGCACGCCCAGCTCACGCAGCTGTTGCGCATCGGCGAGCATCGGCACCGCCATGGTGTCACCCGGGATGCCGAGCAGCGTGGTCGGGATGGCGTGGGTGATGTGCTTGGCCACCACCGCGGCGAGGAAGAAGCTGAACACACCGGCCGCGGGGACGCCGAGGAGCACGACGAGCAGCGTCAGCGGGGCGACCACGGCGGTCTCGTCGGTGCCGGACACCAGACCGATGGCGGCGAAGACGACGGCGCCGACCAAGCCCATGCCGAGAGCCCAGAGGAATGCCTCGATCATGCCGACACCTCCTTGTCACGATGTGCCTCGACCAGGACGTCGTACAGACCGAGGGAGCGGAGCTCCTCCTGGACCTCAGGGTCCAGCTCGGCCGGGTCGGTCCACTCGCCACCCTCGGCAGCGATGTTCGCGAGCGCTTCGCGGCGGCCTTCGAGGGTCGACTCCACCTCGGTCACCACCCGCTTCGGCTTGAAGAGCCGGGCCGAGATGAACGCCGCGACCAGGCACGCCGCGAGCCCGACGAGCAGCGCGTAGGACTGGGCCAGCGACTGGTCCTCGACGGTCCCCTCGAAGATCCGGCGTGCCAGCAGGAAGGACGGTGTGGCGATGCCGATGCCGAGGGCAATCGCACCGGTCATGTGGCGTGAGTCGACAGTGTCGCCCCACACCTCGATGAGACGGGACATCAGTTCGTTTCCGATCGATCAGAGGGAGCGAGGGCGGTGACCACTCGCGAGGGTGACGGCCGGCCGAGGTGGCCGGCGAGCCAGGTGCTGGTCTCGACAAGGGCGCCGAGGTCGACGCCGGTGTCGATGCCGAGTCCGTGCAACATCCACACGAGGTCTTCGGTGGCCAGGTTGCCGGTGGCGCTGAGGGCGAAGGGGCAGCCGCCCACTCCGCCGGTCGACGCGTCGAACTCGGTGACGCCCTCGGTCAGGGCGGCGTAGACGTTGGTCAGGGCCTGCCCGTAGGTGTCGTGCGCGTGCAGGGCGATGGCGTTGACGTCGATGCCGGCGTCGACCAGGGCCCGGATGACGGCGCGCACGTGGCCCGGCGTCGCGACGCCGATGGTGTCGCCCAGGGACAGGCTGTGCACCCCGGTCTCCATCATCGCGACCGCGGCCTCGACCACGGCGTCGACGGGGACGGGTCCCTCCCACGGGTCGCCGAAGACCATCGACAGATAGCCGCGTACGTCGACTCCGGCGGCCAGCGCGTCCTTCGTGACCAGCGCCTGACCGGCAGCCACCTCGGCACGGGAGGCGCCGAGGTTGGCCTGCGAGAACGACTCGGTGACGCTAGCGAAGACCGCGACCTCACGTACGCCGGCAGCCAGGGCATCCTCGAGCCCGCGGGCGTTGGGCACCAGCACCGGGTGGCGAGTGGCGGCGGTGAAGTCGGTCAGCGCAGCGAGCTCGCGGGCGTCGGCCAGTTGGGGGATCCGCTTCGGGGAGACGAAGCTGGTCAGCTCGACGGTGGTCAGCCCGGCGCCGACGAGTCGACGGACGAACTCGGCCTTCACCTCGACCGGCAACGGCACCTTCTCTGCCTGCAACCCGTCACGCGGCCCGACCTCATAGATGCGCACCGAGGAGGGGACGTCGGGATCCGGGACTGCCATCGGCAGGCCGAGGTCGACGGTCGAGGTCATCCGGCGCCCCGGATCTCGGCCAGGACTGCCTCGGCGCGGTCGTGGCGGAACGCCTTCTCGGCGATCAGCTGGGCGACCAGGGGGCCGATCTCGTCGGGGCCGGCACCGACCGCGATCGCGATGTTCTTCGCGTGCAGCGACATGTGACCGCGCTGCACGCCCTCGCTGGCCAGCACCCGGAGGGCGGCGATGTTCTGGGCCAGGCCCACGGCGGTGATCAGCTCGGCCAGCTCGGCCGCGCTCTCGACACCGGTGACCGCGACCGCGGCGCGGGCGCCGGCGTGGGTCTTGGTGGCACCGCCGACCAGGCCGACGGGCATCGGCAGCTCGAGGGTGGCGACGATGTTGCCGTCGGCGTCCACCTCGAAGGTCGACAGCGAGGTGTAGCGGCCGTCCGGGGCGACCGCGTGCGAGTGGGCACCGGCCTCGACGGCGCGGGTGTCGTTGCCGGTCGCGAGCACGACGGCGGAGATGCCGTTCATGATGCCCTTGTTGTGGGTGGCGGCGCGGTAGGGGTCGGCCGCGGCCAACCGGTAGGCGTGCACCATGTCGGTGACGACCTGCTCGCCACCGAGCGACTCGGCGTCGAGCACCGCGCGGGCGCGGGCCAGGCGCATGTCGGCCTTGTTGGTCAGGATGCGCAGGACCACCCGGCCGCGGGCGATCTCCGCGATCCGGTCGGCCACGGCCTCGGCCATCGTGTTGACCGCGTTGGCGCCCATGGCATCGCGGACGTCGACGACCAGGTGCGCCACGACGTAGGTCTCGTCGATCGAATCCACGATGCGCACGATCAGGTCCTTGACGCCGCCGCCGACCTCGGCCAGCTTCGGGTCCTGCTTGGCGGCCAGCTCCATGAGCTCCTCACGAGCCTCCAGGATGCGCAACCGTGCGGCGTTGGGGTCGACCACGTCGACGACCTGGATCTGCGCCTGCATGATCGGGCCGGTGCTGGTGGTGTGGAAGCCGCCCAGGGTGCGGGCCATCCGGGCGCCGTTGCTGGCCGCGGCGATGACGGAGGCCTCCTCGGTGACCATCGGGACCATCACGTCGCGCCCGTTCACCGTGAGGTTGGCGGCGACCCCGACGGGCAGGGAGAAGGTGCCGATCACGTTCTCGCTCATGTGGGCGGCGGCGTCCACCGTGAATCCGGCGGCGTCGAACGCGTCGAGCTCCGCCACGTCGATGCCGGCAACCTTCGCAACGGCGTCACGACGCTCGTCGACGCTCAGGTCGCGGAAACCGGAAATCCTGCTGGTGGTCACGTGCTGCTCCTCAAGAGTTGGGGTCAAGTTTGCTGACCCTTCTAGGAAACCTCGCTTGTGATGGCCGGCACATGTCAGAAGTGGCCACAGTTCTCGCCGATGAAATGTCCGATCAGGACTGGAGGCCGTGCAGGCGCAGCGCGATGGCCAGTCGGAACTGGCGCTCCGGGCTCCGCCAGTCGTCGCCCAGGAGGGAGCCGATCCGCTCGAGTCGTTGCTTGACGGTGTTCGGGTGCACGAAGAGGGCGGTCGCGGCGCGGGTCACGCTGGCGTGCTGGTCGAGGTAGGCACCGAGCGTCTCCACCAGGGAGGTGCCGTGCGCGGCGTCCCACTCGACCAGGGGAGCCAGTTGCCCGGTGATGAACCCGTGGGCTCGGTGCGCCTCCCCGCCGAAGAGCACGAGGTAGGGCGCGTACTCCTGGGCGGTGACCGCTCCCGTGGTCACGCCGATCCCCGGCAACGTCGCGGCCAGCGCGGTCACCGACTCCACCTCGTGCGGGATGTCGGGCATCGAGCGGGCATCGCCCACCACGACCAGTCCGGACCGTGATGACTCGGCCCGGGAGGCGAGGCGCTGCGCCACCCGGTCGGCCAGTGCCTGGGGCTCCTCGTCGGCGCGGACCAGCGCCAGCACCCCGGTGCCGTGCTGGGCGACCAGCCACTGCGGGTCCATCGCGGCGAGCGATCGGATCAGGCTCCACCGCTGCTGGTCCCAGTCGTCGACGTAGACCGGCAGCCATCGACCCTCGAGCACGACGCCGCGTTGCTGTGCCCGCTGCTGCAGGGTGGACCAGTCGGCGCGGCCCGAGACCAGGTCGCTGACGAACTCGCCGCGGACCCGCTCCTCCGCGTCGGCCACGGCGTCGCGCTGCATGGTGACCAGGGCGTGGATCTGCGCGGCGCGCTCGATGGTGCGGTGCTCCACGTCGTCGAAGTCATCAGCGCCGGCCACGATCAGCACGCCCAGCAGGGACGGCCCGGCCATGGCCGCGACCACGCCGGCCGGCAGGTCCTCCGGATGGTCGGCCGACTCACGGGCCGACTCACCGGCCGACTCACCGGCCGACTCGCCGTTCGACGCACCGGCCGAATCGGCGTCCGGCTCGCCGCTGGGGAGGGCGACCCAGCGCGCCGTACGCCGGCTCTCGTCGACGGCGGCGAGGATCTCGGGGTGCAACCGGCCCTCGGTCCACCAGTCGTGCCCGGTGCCGGCGAGGTGGTGCAGGTCGCGATCGGCGATGGCGACGTCGCGCCCGAGTGCGCGGGCCAAGGACTCCACGATCGCCGAGGATCCCTCCCCGCCGAGGACCAGTCGGGTCAGCTCCTCGTGGAAGGCCGCCGAGGCCTCCATCGCGGTCGCGCGGCGCTCCGCCTCGGCGCTGGCCGTGGCCGCGGTCGTGGCGGCGGTGCGCTCGGCCTCGAGCAGTCGCGCGGTCTGGAGGATCACCGCGCCGTGGTTGGCGAACGCGGTGAGCAGGGCGATCTGGTCGGCGCTGAAGCCGTGGGTGGAGCGGTCGGCGGCGAAGAGCACGCCGAGCACGCGGTCGGAGGAGATCAGTGGCACCCCGAGGATCGAGCTCATGTGCTCGGCCCGGACCGCCGCCGAGACCTCGGAGTCCCGCGGGAAGTTGGCGACGTCGTACTCCGCGGTCCACTGCGCGCTGCGGGTCTGCACGACCTTGCTGGCCAGCCCGACTCCGGCAGGGACGCGCAACTCGCGCATGTTGGCGGAGACCGCGCCACGGTTGGCCCGGACGAAGAGCTCGTCGGTCTCGGCGTCGTACTCCGAGAGGTAGGTGACGTCGGTTCCCATCAGCTCGTGGGCCCGGTCCACCAGCTTCTGCAGCAGGGGCTGGACGTCGCGGACCTCGACCAGCTCGCGGATGCTCGACATCAGGGCGGACAGCTCGCGGTCGCGGGCACGGAGTCGGTCGAGCCGTCCGCGGGCCGCGATCAGGGTGCGAGTGGTGTCGTCGTCGAGCCCGGCGGCAGCCGCGCGCAGCTGATCGTCGGAGACCGGCCGGTCGGCGATGATCAGCTCGGCCAGGGACCGCAGATCAGGCTGACTCATGTGGGAACGGTATCGGCTCCGGCCGACCGGGGTGGTTCGCACGCCCACCGCCGCGTCACCGTCGGGGGAGCAGCAACCGCCGGCGCTCGCGATCGGTGAGCTCCCCGTCCTTCGCGCGCTTGTAGACCAGCGCCGGACGCCCGCCGGTCCCGGCCTCGCGGACCGGCTCGCCCTTGACCAGCTTCTCGGTGAGGTACTGCTTCATCCTGCGGTTGAAGGTGTCCTTCAGCAGCGGCTCACCGAGCACGCCCTCGTGCAGGTCGCGCAGCTGGCCGAGGGTGAAGGAGTCGCCGAGCAGTCGATACGGATCCGGGCCGGTCTCGTAGTGCTCACGCATCCGGCGGACCGCCCTGGCCAGCATGTCGTCGTGGTCGAACTCGAGGTGTCGACCGTCGGCGAGGCGACCGTCCGCTCCGAGGGGGAGGAGCTCGCCGTCGGCCTCGCCGAGCCGGTCGTGGGGGAGGGCGAGCACGTGCAGTGCTGACAGCGTCCAGGCGCGGCCGTCGCGCCCCGGGGCGTCGTACATCTTGATCAGCCGGGGCTCGGCGTCGCCGATGTCGAGGCCGACCTTCTCGGTGAGCGTGGCGGCGACGGCCTCGGCGAAGGTCTCGCGCTCCCGCAGGAACCGGCCGGGCAGGACGAGCCCGCGAGGGGAGCGCCGACGGCGCTGCACCAGCACCCGAAGCCGTGGGTCGGAGTCGTGGTCAGGGTCGTTGTCGGTGGGCGCGCCTACAGTCAGCAGCACGACGTCAACGGCAACGCTCGGGCGGGGATGGCGACTCAGGTCGGAGGCCGGTGACATGTCGACCAAGTTAGAGCAGATCTGCGCGATTGTCGAAGACGTGCTAACCTGAAGGCAGTTAGCGCAGAATTGCGTAAAGGGGGGAATGACATGAACGACCACACCAACACCGGTCCCGACCAGGAGACCAAGGAGGCCTGGCGCAGGTTCCGCAAGGGGCTCGCCGGCTACCTCGCCGCCATGACGGAAGACGATCACCTGCTGATCGAGATGCCGTCGACCGACGACGACAGCGGGCTGACGACGCCGTACGCCCAGTTCGCCGTCACCGAGGGCGACGAGATCCGCGCCGAGCTCGCCGGCAACGGCGTGCTGCTCCAGTGGCACCGCCTCGACCGGACCAGCGAGAGGCGCCTGGCGCGTGCCGGGTGGGAGGTGCCCGACGAGCTCGACGGACCGAACCTCCACCGCGTCGCCGCGAAGAGTGACTCCCGTCGACTGGCGCTGCTGGTCAGCCGCGCGCTGGAGAAGCAGTACGCCGTCCCGCACCCGACGCTGATGTCGGTGCAGGGGTGGGGTCCGAACGCCGAGCACCTCGGTGACATCGGTCTTCCGGTCGACCCGGCCTGCCTCGAGGGCGAGGCAGCCCGAGCGGCCGAGGAGCTGATCGAGGTCCCGCCGCCCGGCTTCGCCACCCCGCGCGACCAGCTCGTCGCGGCGGTGGCACTGGGTCTCGAGGCCATGTTCGAGGAGTCGATCGAGCAGGACGCCGACGGCGACTTCCCGCTGCCCGGCCAGCCGAGCCCGATCTATGTGCGGATCCACCCGGAGCTGCCGATCGTCGAGGCGTTCGGTGCGGTCGTCACAGGCGTGCGCAGCCGGCGCCAGGCCGCGGTCGAGGCGTCCCTGCTCAACCGCGACCTCCCGCTGGTCAAGTTCGCCGTGCTCGAGCGCAGCGTCCTTGCCGCCCTCCAGGTGCCGGCCCACAGGCTCGAGGCCGATGCGTTCCTCGAGGCGCTGCCGATGTTCCTCACCACCGTCAACGCGGTCCGCGCTGACCTCTCCCTCCGGACAGGAGCCCGCTCGTGAATCTCTCCGCAGCACAGGTCGACCGCGCGGTCGGCGCCCTCCTCGGCAGCGCCATCGGCGACGCGCTCGGCGCGGGCTACGAGTTCGACCGGGTGCGCCTCGCACCCGGTGAGCAGGCCGACATGATCGGCGGAGGTCTCGCCGACTTCGCCCCCGGCGAGTGGACCGACGACACCTCGATGGCGATCCCGATCGCCCGGGTGGCCGCGACGGGCGCCGACCTGCGCACCGACGAGGCGCTCGACGCGATCGCCGCCGGCTTCGCCGAGTGGTATGCCGGACACCCCAAGGACGTCGGCATCCAGACCAGCCAGGTGCTCGCGCTCGCCGGCCGCAGGGCCACCGCAGCGAGCATGACGGCCGCCGCCAGCTCGGTGCACGACCGCACTGGCCGCAGCGGTGGCAACGGGTCGCTGATGCGCACGGCGCCGGTCGCCCTGGCCCACCTCGACGACCCGGTGGCGTTGGTCGAGGCAGCCAAGAGGGTGTCGGCGTTGACGCACACCGACCCACACGCAGGTGAGGCCTGCGCCCTGTGGTGCCTGGCGATTCGCCACACCGTGCTGGAGGGAAGGTTCCCCGGCAAGGGCGAGTTCCGCTGGATCGCGTCACAGGTCAGCGACGCCCCGATGTTCTGGATCGAGCGCCTGCACGAGGCCGTCGACGGCCCGCCGTCGCGCTTCAACCCCAACGGGTACGTCATCCACGCCCTGCAGGCGGCCTGGTCCTCGATCTGGCACACGATCGTTCCGTCGGGGGAGCGGCAGCCGTGTGAGCACTTCGCCGACTCGCTCGACACCGCGATCCGCATCGGCAACGACACCGACACGGTGGCCGCCATCGCCGGCGCGCTCCTCGGAGCCCGCTGGGGAGGCTCCGCGATCCCGAGCCGATGGCGCACCCAGCTGCACGGCTGGCCGGGACTGCGCGAGGCCGACCTGGTCCGTTTCGCGACCGCGTCCGTGCGCGGCGGGTCGTGGGTCTCGTCGCCTCGCGTCTCCTACGACCACTGCCCCGGTCACGATGCCCTCGTCGCGCACCCGCTCGACGACGGCGTCCTCATCGGCGGCGCGAGCGGCGTCGACGCGCTGCCCGACTCGGTGACCGCTGTGGTCAGCCTGTGCCGGATGGGCACCGAGCAGGTGCCGGTCGGGCTGCACCACGAGACGTTCCGGCTGATCGACTCCGACCGCGCCGACAACCCGAACCTCGAGTTCGTCATCGACGACGCGGCTCGCGCAGTCAAGCGGTTGCGCGATGAGGGACACGTCGTGCTCCTGCACTGCGTCGCGGCGCAGAGCCGCACGCCCACGGTGGCCGCGCGCTACGGCGTTCTCCTCGGGGCCTCGGTGGACGACGCGCTGAAGCAGGTGGTCGCGGTGCTGCCGACGATGGGGCCGAAGGCTGCCCTGGTCGACGGCCTGCGACAGCTTGGTGCCGACTGATCCAGCCGGGGAGGGCGAGGTTCTCCCTCCCGGTGCAGGCACCGGGGTCGTTGTGACGGACTGACGCGGCTTCGGGTGGAGCCTCTGGACGCGTGCTCACCGCGCCACTCGACCTCATGCTGGCGGTCGAGATCCTCCCGCCGATCGTCCCCAGCGCTGCTCGCCCGAGGAGTTCTCCACAAGCGGGGCGGACGGTGCTGCACGACGACGGCCGGCGGCGTAGCGTGGAGCCACGGATGACACCCCGGGTCGGGAAGCGGAGACACACCTTGCACGAGCTGCTGCTCGCGATCACCGAGAGCGCCATCGCCCGCAACTTCGACCACGGTGCCCTGGTCCGAGGCCGGTCCTACGCCGTCCGAGGCATGGTGCTGGAGGTCAACGTCCACGAAGATGGCGAGAGGGTCGACGTCTTCGGCTCGGTCGCCGGCACCGGCTCGTCGCCCTACGACGTCTCGGTGCTCGTCGCGCCGCATCCCCACGGTCTGCGCCTCGATGGCAGGTGCACGTGCCCGGTCGGGCACAACTGCAAGCACGCGGCGGCGGTGCTGATGACGGCTCGGCAGCGCGCCGAGCGTGCCTCGGTCGTGCCGAGTGTCCCCGCGTGGCGCAAGGGCCTGGACTCCCTGCTCCACGAGCTGGAGGTCGACGGGCCCAACCGCCCGGCGCGCCCCGGGGTGGCCCTGCGGTTCAACCTGCCGCGACCGTCCACCAGCAGGTACGCCGCCCGCGTGCGGCCGGAGATCAGCCTCCTGCCCGTGCGCCAGGGGTCGCGGAAGAGCTGGGTCAAGAGCGGGATCAGCTGGTCGCAGGTGCACTACGCCCACCTGCGCAACGAGTTCGACCCCGACCAGCTGGCCGTGCTCGCCTCCGTGGCTGCCGCGATCGGGCCGACTCCCGGCCGCGACGCCTGGCTCACCGACGCCGGTCCGCAGCTGTGGTCGATCCTGCGTCGCGCCGACGAGATCGGGATGTCCTTGGTGCCCCACGGGCGCCTCTCCTCGATCGAGCTGCTCGACGACCCGCTCGCGCTCTCCGCAGACGTCATCGGCACCGGCGCGGCGAGCCGGATCAGCGTCGGCGTCTGGCACGACGACCGGCACCTATCCGGAGACTCCGTGCGACTGATCGGCCGCCAGCCCCACGGTGTGGCGCTGCTGGTGCCCACGGTGGCCGACTCCACGGCCCAGAGCCCGAAGCAACGCCTGCTGCTCGCGCCCCTGGCCGGTCGCATTCCCGACGCCGTGCGCCAGCTGCACGCACAGGGTGGCAGCCTGGAGGTGCCGGCCGAGGACCGGGAGACCTTCGAGCGCGACTACCTGCCGAGGCTGCGCAACCGGATGCCGCTGAGCTCCTCGGACGGCTCGGTCCTGCTGCCCGACCAGGTGGCCCCCGACCTGCGCCTGAGCGTCGCCTGGCGCTCGGCCACCGACGTGGGACTGGTCTGGAGCTGGGTCTATCGCGCCGAGCAGGAGCGAGTCTTCGACCTCGACAGTGGCGACCCGGCCCACGGCGTACGCCGCTTCGGGGCGGAGTCGCGCCTGCTGGCGGCCCTCGACCTCGATGCCGTCGCGACCGAGCTGCTGTGTGGCGCCGGGGGAGCGTTGGTTCCCCGGCAGGACATCACCGACCTGTGGGCGCTGATGCTCGGCGAGGCCGTGCTGCCTGCCCTGCGCGCCGGCGGGCAGGTCGAGATCGTCGAGGAGGGGGAGCGTCCCGACTACCGCGCGGCTGTCGGTGAGCCGGAGATCGAGTTCATGCTCAGCGAGCCCGCTGCGGGAGGCGAGCCCGGTGACGAGCACACCGACTGGCTCGACCTGGAGGTCGTCATCCAGGTCGACGGCGAGCAGGTCCCGCTGCCCCACGTGCTGGCCGCGCTGACCACCGGGCAGGAGCGATTGATCCTGCCCAGCGGCCTGCACCTCTCCCTCGACCGCCCCGAGTTCGAGCGCCTCGCCAAGCTGGTCGCCGCAGCGGCCGAGATCAAGGAGCAGGAGGCGGGCGGCGTCCGCGTCGGTCGCCACGACCTCGGGCTGTGGGCCGAGCTCGCCGAGCTGGGAGTGGTCGACGCGCAGGCCGAGCAGTGGGTCGCCGCGGCTCGCGCCCTCACCCGGCTCGAGGGCCTGCCCGACGTCGATCCGATCGGCCTCAAGTCCGAGCTGCGCAGCTATCAGCGCGACGGCTTCCAGTGGTTGGTGCAGCTGTGGCAGTCCGGGCTGGGCGGCATCCTGGCCGACGACATGGGGCTCGGGAAGACCCTCCAGACGCTGGCCCTGATCGGGCACGCCCGGGCGTCGGGTGCCGCGCCGTTCCTCGTGGTGGCGCCGACCAGCGTGATGACCGCGTGGGCCCACGAGGCGGCCACGCACACGCCCGGCCTCGTTGTCCGCATCGTCGACGCCTCGGCCGCCCGCCGTGGCTGCGCCCTCGCCGACGCGGTGGCCGGTGCCGACCTCGTGGTGACCTCCTACACGCTGTTCCGGCTCGAGGCCGGGGCCTACGCCGACCTGTCGTGGGGTGGCCTCGTCCTCGACGAGGCGCAGGCGATCAAGAACCACCAGGGCAAGACCTATCAGGCGGTCCGCAAGCTCGACGTGCCGTTCCGGCTGGCCGTCACCGGCACCCCGTTCGAGAACCGGTTGATGGAGCTGTGGTCGTTGCTCTCGGTCGTCGCGCCCGGCCTCTACCCGTGGCCGCGGCGCTTCGGCGACCTGGTCGTCAAGCCCATCGAGAAGTACGGCGACCAGGCTGCGCTCGACCGCTTCCGTGCGCGGATCCGACCGTTCATCCTGCGGCGCACCAAGGACCTGGTCGCCGCCGACCTGCCGGCCAAGCAGGAGCAGGTGCTCGAGGTGGTGCTGGGGGCGAAGCACCAGCGCGTCTACGACACCCACCTGCAACGCGAGCGGCAGACGATCCTGGGGCTGGTCGACGACTTCGACAGCAACCGCGTGGCGATCTTCAGCTCGCTGACCAAGCTGCGCCAGCTGAGCCTCGACGCCGCCCTGGTCGACCCTGAGCACGAGCTGCTCGGGTCGGCCAAGCTCGACGCGCTTGTCGAGCACCTGGTCGAGGTCACCGCCGAAGCGCACCGAGCGCTGGTGTTCAGCCAGTTCACCGGATTCCTCAAGCGGGCCCGGTCACGACTCGAGGAGCAGGGCATCGCCTGCCGCTACCTCGACGGCTCGACACGTGATCGTCGGGCGGAGATCGACGCGTTCAAGGCAGGCGGCGCCGACGCGTTCCTGATCAGCCTCAAGGCCGGTGGGGTGGGGCTCACCCTCACCGAGGCCGACTACGTCTTCGTGCTCGACCCCTGGTGGAACCCGGCCACCGAGGCGCAGGCCGTCGACCGCGCGCACCGCATCGGCCAACGACGTCCGGTGATGGTCTACCGCTTGGTGGCGGCCGGCACGATCGAGGAGAAGGTGATGGAGCTCAAGCAGCGCAAGGCGGCGCTCTTCGCCTCCGTCTTCGAAGGGGACGGGGCGATGGGCACCGGCATCGACGCCGACGACGTCCGCTCCCTGTTCGACGAGTGAGCTGGGGCCCGTCACCCGCCAGCACCCGCGCGACGGCTGGCCCGAGCGATTTTCCCGATTTCCCCACGCCGATCCCCGGAACGGGCCTACTCTCCAGAAAAGAGGCGCTGGGGGGTGCCATGGTTGGGGAATCTGCGCGCGAGTGTGCGCGAAGGCAAGACGAGAAGGCTGCACGGCACAGGCGGGCGGCCGAGCGCTACGAGCGCGGGGCGGACGGCGAGCAGGCCACCGCAGAGGCGCTCGAGCCGCTGGTGGCGCACGGGTGGGTGGTGCGGCATGACCTGGCCTGGCCGGGCAGGCCGCGCGCCAACATCGACCACGTCCTGATCGGTCCGGGTGGGGTGTTCGTGATCGACACCAAGAACTGGTCGGGCGAGGTCGACGTGCGCAGTCAGGTCCTGCGGCAGAACGGCAGCGCCCGTCAGGGTGCGGTGACGTCGGTCGCGGAGGCGGCCGACGCGGTGTCCGCGGCGATCGGAGGCGTAACCGCCACGGGGGTCCTGTGCTTCACCGGGGATCGGCCCCGGGGGGAGTGGGTGCAGGACGTCCTGGTCTGCTCGACCTCCGGCATCGCCGAGCTGCTGGCTGCTCGGCCGCTGGTGCTGGACGCCGACGAGGTGGACAACCTGGTCCGGCGCGCGGTCATCACGTTGCCCCTGGCGACGGACCACCGCGCGAGGAAGGCCAGGGCCGAGCGCAACGCCAGGGGCGGTACGCCGCCTCGCCGGCCCGTGCTGCGCCGCAGCACCAGGCGCCGGATCCGCTCTGCGCTGACCAGGAGTGGCGTCACGCTCGCCGTGGTCGCAGCCGTGGTCTTCGCCGCACCCCGCATCGCCCCCGCGTTGACCGACCTGTTCAGCAAGGACCTCGTGGCGAGTGTGGTCAAGGTGGGGGACCCGGTCGACGTCCGGGGGGCGGGGCAACGACCGGACCTCTCCGTCACCGTCGTGTCCGTCAAGGACCTGCCCGACCCGGGCAGCGAGGGTTCCGGTGGCGGGGGAACCGTCAGCACGGTCTCCGGCGGCGAGCTGTCCGACGGCGACCACCTGGTCGCCGTACGCCTGAAGTTCGAGAACACCGGTGAGGTGGCCTGGCAGGCGCGCGCAGTGCCGAACGTCTCGATCGAGACCACGAGCGGCGCCAGCTTCGACGCCGAGCGATGGCTCTCCGCCGGGGGAGAGGAGTTCTCCGGGAGGCCCCACGTGAAGCCGGGCAGGTCGGTCTCCGTCCGGGCGCTCGTCGAGCTGCCCCGGGACGCGCAGACGAAGTCGATCAGCGTGACACCGGACGGATCGAGCGGGACGTTGCACTGGGAGCAGTGAGCCCGGTCCGTGGCGAGGCATCGTCGGGACCCGGGGGAGAACCGCTCGCGCCGCTCTCGGCGAGGAGGAGCGCGGCGGACGGACGGTTCAGCCGACGGGCGGTCCCGCGGGTCCTGGCGGCAGCTGGAGACCGGCCACGATCTTCTCGACGTTCTTGCGGTTCTTGCCGTAGTCGACGAGCTGCAGCGGGAAGGAGCACTCGCTGCGGACGACCGCCTGGGTGCCGCCGGGAACCTGGGTCAGGTGGACCAGGAGCTTCTCGCCCCAGCTGAAGGCGCCCATGCTGAGGTCCGCGGTGATCCGGGGCGGGTTGACGAAGACGTTGCCGGCCTTGGGCAGTGCCATCAGCACCCGCTGCACCTGCGCCGAGACCTGTTCGGGCGGCAGCGGGATGGTGAGCTGTTGTTCGAACGAGCGAGCCATGGCGCCATCGTAGGTGGGGCGCTGCTGCCCCTGTCCGCCGGCACCGGGCGGAGATTTCATCGGTGTATCGATTGCTGGCATGTGCGTTGCTCTTCTCCCCTTCGGGACCCGACAGGGTTAGTGTGCTGCGCATGAACCTTCGTCCCGCTCGCGTAATCATGACCGTCGCCGCCGTGGCCCTCGCCGTCACCGGATGTGCCAAGGACACCAGCACCACGACCACCGAATCGGGGGTCAAGGTCATCGATGAGGGCACGCTGACCATCTGCACCCACCTGCCCTACGAGCCGTTCGAGTTCACGAAGGACGGCGAGGTGGTCGGCTTCGACATCGACGTCCTCAAGGCAGTGGCCGATGCCGAGGGGCTCGACACGAACGTCATCGACACGCCGTGGGAGACCATCGTCTCCGGCCAGTCGCTCGACGGCGGCGACTGCGACGTGGCCACGGGTGCCATGTCGATCCGGCCCGAGCGCGAGGAGGTCATGGACTTCACCGACCCCTACTTCGAGGCCACCCAGGCGCTGCTCGTGCAGAAGGGCTCCGGCTACTCGGACCTCGACGACCTGGCCGGTGAGCGGATCGGGGTCCAGGAGGGCACCACCGGTGAGGAGTACGTCCAGGAGAACCTGCCCGACGGCGCCGAAGCGGTGTCCTACGAGGACTCGGTGCTGATGATGGAGGCCGTCAACAGCGGCAAGGTCGCCGCCGGCGTCAACGACAACGGCCTGGTCAACTACTACGTCACCCAGAACCCGGACGTCGAGGTGTCCACCGAGTTCCAGACCGGCGAGCAGTACGGCTTCTCGGTGAAGAAGGGTGGCAACGACGAGCTGCTCGACGCGATCAACAAGGTGATCGCCGACGACGCCACGATGGACGAGCTGCACAAGAAGTGGTTCGGCGAGGAGAGCTGAACCCCACGTTCCAGCTCCACCGACACCACGGCTGCGCTGTCCGCGTGGCCTGATGGGAGAACCACATGGCGTTGAGCAAGCGCAAGAGAGCCACCTATCTCCGCTACGCGCAGTACGGCGTGATCGTGGTGATCATCGTCGTCATCGCACTGGTGGCCGACTGGGCGTCGTTGAGGGACTCGTTCTTCCAGCCGGAGCTGGTCAGGAAGCAGTTCCCCGACATCTTGCAGACGGCCCTGAAGAACACGGTCGTCTACACCGCGTGCGGGTTTGCCTTCGGCCTGGTGCTGGGGCTCGTCCTCGCGCTGATGCGGCTGTCCAGCATCGGTCCTTGGCGCTGGCTCTCCACGGCGGTCATCGAGCTGTTCCGGGGCCTCCCGGCGCTGGTCGTCTTCCTCGCCCTGGGCCCCGGCTTCGACCGTGCCTTCCCTGAGTACGAGATCCCGTTCGGTGGTCTCGGGGTCGCCACCCTGGCCCTGGGACTGGTGGGCGGCGCCTACATGGCCGAGACCATCCGTGCCGGCATCCAGGCGGTGCCGAAGGGCCAGATGGAGGCGGCCCGGTCGCTCGGCATGTCGCACTCGCGGGCGATGATCTCGATCGTGATCCCGCAGGCGTTCCGGATCATCCTGCCGCCGCTGACCAACGAGCTGATCCTGCTCACCAAGGACTCGTCGTTGATCTACATCCTCGGGCTCTCGCTGTCCGAGTACGACCTGACCAAGTGGGGTCGCCAGGGCATGAACAGCGAGGCGAACCTGACGCCGATCGTCGTGGTGGGCCTGTGCTACCTGATCATCACGGTGCCGCTGTCGATCGTCGTACGCCGCATGGAAGCCAAGGCTGAGAGGGCCCGCTGATGACCACCCCGAGCACGAACGAAACCGATCCCAGCGCCCGCAGCGCCGCCGCGATCGACGTGCAGCAGCTGCACAAGTACTTCGGGGACAACGAGGTCCTCAAGGGCATCGACTTCCACGTCGCCGTGGGCGAGGTGGTCTGCGTGATCGGGCCGTCCGGCTCCGGCAAGTCCACGCTGCTGCGTTGCGTGAACCTGCTCGAGACGCCCACCAAGGGCAAGATCTTCGTCGAGGGTGACGAGATCACCGACCCCGACGCCGACGTCGATGCGCTGAGGTCGCGGATCGGGATGGTGTTCCAGGGGTTCAACCTGTTCCCGCACATGACGGTGCTGAAGAACCTCTGTGTCGCCCAGCAGAAGGTGAAGGGGCGCTCGAAGGCCGAGGCGATCGAGATCGCCCGGCGCAACCTCGACAAGGTCGGGCTGGCCGAGAAGGAGGACGCCTTCCCGGCGCACCTCTCCGGAGGGCAGTCGCAGCGGGTGGCGATCGCCCGCGCGCTGTCGATGGACCCCGACATGATGCTCTTCGACGAGCCCACCTCGGCGCTCGACCCGGAGCTGGTCGGCGACGTCCTGCAGGTGATGAAGGACCTGGCTGCCGAGGGCATGACGATGATGGTGGTCACCCACGAGATGGGCTTCGCGCGCGAGGTCGGCGACAAGCTGGTCTTCATGGACGGCGGCGTGATCGTCGAGGAGGGCGACCCCGCAGAGGTGCTGGCCAACCCGCAGCACGAGCGGACCCAGAGCTTCCTCTCCAAGGTCCTCTGAGCCCCGTCCCGACGACCCAGTCCTGACGACCCAGTCCCGACGGCCAGTCCCGACAGCCCCGTCCTGACACCGGGATCCAGCGATGAGTTCCGGCGCGGGCCCGGGTCGACACAGCGACAACCCCATCCACGGAAGGCATCACGATGTCGCGCAAGGTCACAGCCCACATGTTCTACTCGGTCAACGGCGTGAGCGAGTCGCCGGACAAGTTCCAGTTCGACGCCTTCGGCCAGGAGGAGGGCGAACGCATGGGCGCAGCCCTCGCGCCGATCACCGAGATGGTGCTCGGTCGCAAGCTCTGGGAGGAGTGGCGCACGTTCTGGCAGAGCGACGCCGTCGGCGCCGACGACCCCTTCGGTGCGTTCATCAACCCGATCCGCAAGCACGTCATCAGCTCGACGCTCGACGGCGACCTCGACTGGAACTCCACCCACGTCAGCGGCGACCCGGTGGCCTACGTCAACGAGCTCAAGCAGGGCGAGGGCGGCGACATCTCCGTCGCAGGGGGAGTGGAGACGGTGCGGTCGCTCTTCCTCGGCGGCGCGATCGACACGCTCACGCTCACCATGCACCCCGCGATCACCGGGGAGGGGCGCCGGCTCTTCGACGAGACCGTCCCGCTGTCCCGCCTCGAGCTGGTCGACTCCGGCACGTCGTCGCTCGGCAACGTCTTCCTCACCTATGCCATGAGGTCCCGGGACTGAGCCCGGACCCACGAGACCACCGAGGCTGTCGGTGGTCTCGTGCATGCTGTTGCACGTCGGCACCCAGACGGTGTCGAACGGGTCCAGAGCATCACCACCTGTGGTGATGGTTCGTCGGCCGCACGCCTCCGGACGTGGCCGACCGGCAACCGCGTCCCCCGACACGGTGCCCTCCGGAGAAGACCCGGGCCGCTCGACGGTCAAGGCGGAGCCCCGTGCGCGGGCTCCTGACGACGGGAGAAGAACATGGCACGACGACCACGCGACTACCGCGCCCACGGGTCGGCGTACGACGCCTTGGTGCTGGGCCTGGTGGGGCACTACCTGGCCCTGCTCGAGGCCAGCATGCTGGTGGAGGGTGAGGAGATCGACGCGGAGCGAGCCGTCCTCGAGGCGATCCTCGCGGATCGCAAGGCCGGCATCCACCGGCCGGTGACGTGGCGCTCGATCGACCGCGACGTCTGCACCTGTGCCCTGGTGCTGCCCGACGACCAGGCGTTCGTGGAGACCACCGGGCACATCGATCCGGTGACCTTCCAGCTCGAGGGGACGATCCTGGTCGAGCACGAGGGACGACGCGAGGGGGTCTGCCTGCACTGCACGGCGACCTACCGCGACGACTCGTTCGACCAGCTGCGGCAGTGGCAGCGGGTGCACGTCTGCCCGCCCGACGAGCCCGAGCCCGAGGTGAAGGTGGACCCGGTCGACTTCCGTTTCCACCGGACCCAGGCCCACTACTTCCGGTCGATCATCGGTGACCGGCAACGACGGATGCACCCACGCAGCGGATCCGTCGGCCCGGAGGCGGAGGAGGGGGCATGAGGTCGACGACCGAGGCAGCTTGGACGACGGGGACCACCATCCACGACGCCAAGGCCCAGGTGTGCAAGGTCAAGCGCGCAGAGGGCTGGAAGATCGCCACGGTCTCCGTCAAGGTCTGGGCCAAGCGCGGCAGGGTGTCCGAGATCAGGTCGTTGCGGGCGCGCAAGGGTGACCTCGTGGACACGATGGTCTCGGAGCGCAGCGGTGTCGGCGCCGGCGGTGGCATCCCCATCCGTGCTGTGGCGCGCTGCTGACCGACACAGGTCAGGCCGGGCTTCGTGCCGGTGACAGACGAACGGGCCGCCAGCATCGCGCTGGCGGCCCGTTCGCGTCGTTGTGCGAGGGGTCAGGTCGTCGGCCCACCCGATGGGTCGGTCGGCGGGATCGGACCCGTCAGCGGATCACCGGAGGGGGACGGCTGGCTGATGCCGGTGCCGCCACCGGCCGGCGACGTACCGCCGGTCGACGACGTACCGCCGGTGGACGACGAGCTGGCGGTCGACGACGAGCCGCCGGAGGACGACGAGCTGGCGGCAGCCGCCTGGAGCTTGGCCAGCTGCTGGGCAGCGGCGTCGCGTCCGCCGAGGCCGAAGGCCAGGGCCGCGGCGGCTGCGCCACCGACGACCACGGCACCGAAGCCGAGCTCGATGATCGAGTCGGCGATGCCCATGAACTTCAGGCCCATCGCCGCGAACAACACGATCGTGGCGATCTTGATGATCGTGCCGCCGCTGCCGCCGACCAGCTTGGCGAGCTGGTTGGCGACCAGCACGCCGACGGCGATCACGGCACCACCGAAGAGGACCCGGCCACCCAGCTCGAGGATCGCGCTGAGGAACTCCGTGACCTGCGGGAACTGCAGCAACTGCGCAGCCATCACCGCGAAGAACAGCACGATGCCGATCTGCGCAGCCTTGCTGATCGCCGGGGTCGCGCTCTTGTCGGCGGGCAGCACCTCCATCGCGTGCAGCGAACGGTCGACACCGAAGCCGTCGAGGATCCCCTGCAGCAGCTCACCGGCGAACTTCGCGATCATCACGCCGATGCCCAGCAGGATCGCGGCGGCGATGATGTTCGGAATGGCGTTGAAGATGGTGTTCAGCATCTGTTCGGCGGGCCGTGAGATCGAGGAGATGCCCAGGACCTGCAGCGCGGCGATCGCCACGATGATCATGATCAGCGAGTAGAGCACCAGCGCCAGTGTCTTGCTGATCGTCGTGTTCCCGGTGACCTCGTCGGCACCCGCGCGGTTGAGCCACTTGTCGAAGGGCAGGGCGCCGAGCGCGGTCTCGACGAGCTGGCGCACCACCTTGGCCAGCAGCGCACCGACGATGAAGACGAGTCCGGCCCCCACGAGGTTCGGGATGAAGCCGGCGATGCCGTTGAGCAGGTTCTGGATGGGGGCCAGCGCCTGGGTCAGTCCGAAGAGCTGCAACAGGGCCAGCAGTCCGAACATTCAGACCAGCAGCGACCCGATCGTGCCCAACGAGGCGCCGATGCTCTCACCGTCGGACCCGGCCCTCTGCAGCACGGAGACCTTCTGGGTGGCCTTCACGAACGCGGCCTTGATCACCTTGGCCAGCAGCCAAGTGATGAGCAGTATGACGATGGCGGCGACGACCTTGCCGGCAAGGCCGGCCCAGTCGACGTTCTCGAAACTGTCCTTGAGTGAATCCATTCGACAACCCCTCCCAAGTGGAGAATTGCTGGGATGACCGGGTCGACGCACGCCCTTGCTGACGTGCGCAACGGTCATCGAGTGTGAGTGACGTTACGCGGTACCCACCGAATTGGAGACTATTGCTCACCAATTTTTCTTGACGCGTGGAAGTTCTCGCCGGGGTGCTGCGGTGAGGCCGGCAACGGGGCGGGTCCGGCGATGACACAATCGCGCGCATGCTCCCCACACGCGTACGCCGAGTGGTCGCGGTGGCCTGCGCGGTCGCGCTCGCGGCGTCGTCCGGCTGCAGCGGCGACGACGAGGACTCGAGCGACAGCCCGTCCGAGACGGCCGCGGGGGCGACGGCACCCGGTCCGCCTGCCGCCATGTCCGGCACCGGTGCGCGGGCGGCCAAGGCATTCATCACCTACTACTGGGCGGTGGTGGGCCACGCCGAGAAGACCGGTGACACCACCACGCTGCGCGACCTCGCCGGCGACGGCTGCGACGCGTGCGACGAGCAGGCGACCCGGATCGAGAGCGTCCACGACGACGGGGGATCGATCAGCGGTGGCGACGCCACGGTGGCCGGCCTCCAGGTGCTAGACCACGCCGGCAACGCGACGACGTACGACGTGATCGCCGATGTGGAGGTCGCCCGGCGGACGGTGACCGAGAGCAAGGACGCCGAGCCTGTGGAGGAGCCGGCGACCTACCAGACCCTGGACCTCACGGTCAGCCACGATGACGGGCACTGGATGGTCGACCAGTGGCGAGCCTCGAGCCCGGAGTGAGGCGAGATGGCGAAGCCGACCTACACCGATGACGAGATGCTGGCCGGCATCCGCGCCGCCGCCGCCGGCGTCGACGGGCCGCTCACCGTGGCGGCCTACGACACCTGGCGGGCCGGCCACGGCGGCGCCTCCGGGATCGGCATCATCCGACGCTTCGGCAAGTGGCACGTGGCATGCGAGCGAGCGGGGCTCGACGTCGTCGTGAGCACCACGAAGAAGCCCGCGTTCAGCCCGGAGGCCATCGTCGCGGCGGTGGCGGCATACCTGGCCGAGCCCGACTCGCGGGGTACCTACGGCGGCTACCGCGAGTGGGCCAAGGGACGTGATGGTGTGCCCAGCGGGCCCACCCTGCGCAACCACTTCCCAAAGTGGGACGAGCTGCGTGCGCGTGCCCTGGCCGACGACGGGACGCGCTGACTCACTCGCAGGGGAGGCGTCCGATCTCGGCCAGGCCGCGCAGGTCGCCCGGGCCGTAGGAGGTCAGGCCCACGTTTTCGTCGTACATCAGCTCGTTCGGGTCCTCGACGTGGTCGAGGCCGACCAGGTGCCCGAACTCGTGGTCCATGATCGCCTGCAGCGACGCGTCCGGGACGTCCTCGTCGGTGAACAGGTCGGCGTCGAGGACCACCGAGCCGGTCACGAAGAAGCGGCGCCCGCTGGGCGACTCCATCATCGCGCTGCCCGCGACGCCGGCCACGTCGCCCTCGAGGGCGGGCCACTCGTCCTCGTTCGCGAAGGCGACCAGGACGGGCGCGCGACCGGACACCCGTGACCGTTGGGCGGGCCGGTCGTCGGTGGTGCCGGTGATCCGGAGGTCGAGGCCGGTGGCGCCACTCGTGTGGCGCATCGCCGTCTCGACCAGGTCCCGGTGGTCGTCGGGTGCGTTGTCGGGGTTGATCTCGATCTCGATCGTGCGGCACGGGTCGTAGCCGACGGGTGTCGTGCCGTCACGCTGGGTCATCACGAAGGCGTGGGAACCGTCGCCGGAGGGCAGCTCGGGTGCCGCGAGGATGCGCTCCGGGCCGAAGCCGAGCAGCCGCCGGATGGCACTGGCCTGCGAGCCGGGGTGCAGGGCGACCACGATGCTGAGCACCATCGCGGTGACCACCATCGAGATGACCCACGTCGTACGCCGACCGGTCGGCCGTCGCTTCTGCGGAGCCGGCGTCGGCCAGGCGCCCAGGCCGTTACGACGATCTGCCTCGTCGAGCTCGGCCATCAGCCGGGCGAGCTCACGGGCGCGCCTGCGGCGCTCACGCTCACTCATCCCGTCCGGCATCCCGCCATTGTCCGGCATGGAGGCGAATCGCGCCCGGGACTTGGCCGGGTCGGTGCCGGACCTCCGGTGAGCTCGCCGCCGGTCGCCTGGACGTCACCGATGCGCTGCCGGTTGTCGGTGCCGTGGCCTAACGTCATGACCAACAGCCAGGAGGCACCTTGTTCACGCTCGGCGATTCACTCATCTGGAGTGCCACGGACCTCGTCACCGCGGCGCGCTGCGAGTTCGCCCTGCTCTCCCAGGTGGATCGCCTGCTCGGTCGGGCACCGCAGGACGAGTCGCCCGATGATCCGCTGATGGCCCAGATCGCCGACCTCGGCAAGCGCCACGAGGCCCAGGCCCTGGCCGCCTTCGAGGCCGAGCTCGGTGTCCACGACGCCGCGCGGGGCACCGGCGTACGCCGCTTCGAGGCGGTGCCCGGCTTCTCGTCGGCCGCGCTCGAGGACGCGGCCCAGCTGACCGCCGAGGCGTTGACCGAGGGCGCCGACGTGCTCCACCAGCCGGCGTTCTTCGACGGCGAGTTCTTCGGGTACGCCGACTTCCTGCGCGCGACGCCCGAGGGCTGGGTGGTCGTCGACGCCAAGCTGGCCCGCCAGGCCCAGCCCACGGCGTTGCTGCAGCTGGCCGCCTACTCGACCGCGGTCACCCGGGCCGGTGGCCGGGTCGCGCCGGTCGTGCGCCTCCACCTGGGCGACGACCGGGTGCTCGACTTCCCCCGCGAGGAGCTCGAGGCGGTCTTCCGCGAACGCCGCGCGCGGATCCGTGCCCTGCTCGTCTCCCACCAGGCCGGTGTCGATCCGGTCCGGTGGGACCAGCCCGGCATCCTCCACTGCGGCAGCTGCGCCGACTGCGAGCGCGCGGCCGTGGCCGCCGACGACCTGGTCCTGGTCGCCCGGCTGCGGATGGACCAGCGTCGCAGGCTCAAGTCCGTCGGCATCCACACCATGGGCGACCTCGCCGAGGCCGAGACCGGCCCGAGTGGGATGGCCGGGTCCACCTTCGCGAAGCTGCGCGCGCAGGCGCGGCTCCAGGTGCAGGGTGCGGCCGAGGGAGAGACCCTCCACGAGGTCATCTCCCAGCAGGCCCTGCGCAGCCTGCCGGAGCCGTCTCCCGGTGACCTGTTCTTCGACTTCGAGGGTGACCCGCTCTTCAACGAGGGCGACCCCGACCGGTGGGGTCTCGAATACCTCTGGGGCGTCCTGACCTCACCCGACCACCCGAGCCAGCCGCGGCAGTTCATGCCGCTGTGGGCCGACGACCACACCGCAGAGAAGGACCAGCTGATCGCGTTCCTCGACGACGTCGTGGCGCGCCTCGAGGTGCATCCCGACCTGCACATCTATCACTACGCGCCCTACGAGGTGACCGCGCTGAAGCGGCTGGCCGGTGTGTGTGAGACCCACGAGTCGGTGGTCGACGACCTGCTCCGGCGCGGGGTGTTCGTCGACCTCTATGCCACGGTTCGCGAGTCGGTGCTGATCTCGGAGTCGTCCTACAGCATCAAGAGGCTGGAGCCGCTCTACCTCTCGACCCCTCGCGGTGGCGAGGTGACGAAGGGCGACGCCTCGATCGCGGAGTACCACGACTACTGCCAGCTCCGGGACCTCGGCGATGCCTCGGGCGCTGCGGTGAAGCGAGCGAACCTGCTCGACTACAACGAGATCGACTGTGTCTCCACCCTCGAGCTGCGTGACTGGCTCCGCGGTCTGGTGGAGCCTGTCGAGGACGACGGCGGCACCGGCGGCGCCACCGGCGGTCGTGGCGGTGCGGCCGACTCCGGCGACTCCGACGACTCCGCTGGGGGAGGCGAGAGCGAGAGCGAGGTCGACGAGGCCCTCGTCGCACTGACCGACTCCCTGCGCTCGCGCGCCGGCGCCGCCCCGCGTCCCGAGCGCACGCACGAGGAGCAGGGGTGGGCGATGCTCGCCTCCGCCCTCGGCTACCACCGGCGCGAACGCCTTCCCGAGGCGTGGGCCCACTTCAACCGGCTCGGTGAGCCGGTCGGTTCCTGGCGCACCTCGCCCGACGTGGTCTGCTTCGACGACCCGCCGGAGGTGGTCGACGACTGGTTCAAGGGACCCCGCAAGAGGACCTTCACCCGGGTGCTGACTGCCGTGGTGGACCTCCCGGTCGGCAGCGCTGTCGGGGTGGCCTCGGGGATGGACAGCATGTACGCCGATCCGATGCCCCAAGAGCTGTGCCCGCCCGAGAACGGAGTGCACGCTGCCGGCTTCGGCGTGACGATCACCGCCGTGGAGCCCGAGGGGGAGCGCTTCCGGATCACCTTCACCGAGACCCTCAAGATGCAGATGGACGGCCACCCGGAGCTGCCGCTCGCCCTGATCCCCGGCTTCGGGGTGAACGAGAAGCCCTTGGCCGAGGCGATCCGGGAGGTCGCCACCGAGGCCGACCGGTTGGGCACCCTTCCCGCCCAGCCGGCCCTCGACGTGCTCGCCAAGCGCGGGCCCCGACTGACCGCCGGAGGCGCCGGCGGCACACTTCCTGACTCGGGTGACAAGGCGGCCGACCTGACCGAGGCGTTGCTGTCGATCGACAGGTCCTACCTGGCCGTGCAGGGCCCACCCGGCACCGGGAAAACCTACACCGGGTCCGAGGTGATCACGCGGTTGGTGCGCGACCACGGCTGGAAGGTCGGCGTCGTCGCCCAGTCCCACGCGGTGGTGGAGAACTTCCTCGCCGCCGTGGTCAAGCGCGGGCTCGACCCGACGCTGATCGCCAAGAAGCCCAAGCCCGGATCCAAGGCCGGAACCAGGCCGTGGCAGGAGAAGAAGGACCCGGCTGCCTTCGTGGAGGGCACCGAGGGAGGGTGTCTCGTCGGCAGCACAGCGTGGGCCTACGCGGCGACCTCCTTCCCGCGCGACGGGCTCGACCTGCTGGTCATCGACGAGGCGGGGCAGTTCTCACTGGCCAACACGATCGCGGTCTCGGTGGCTGCCCAGCGGTTGCTCCTGCTCGGCGACCCGCAACAGCTGCCGCAGGTCAGCCAGGGCACCCATGGCGAGCCCGTCAACAGGTCCGCCCTGGGCTGGCTGATGGACGGTCACCACTCCCTGCCCGCCGAGCTCGGCTACTTCCTCGCGGACAGCTATCGGATGCACCCGGCGGTCTGCGCCCCCGTGTCGGAGCTGTCCTACGACGGGCTGCTGCACTCGGCCCCACCGGCGAGCAAGAGGTCGATCGACGGTTTCGCGCCGGGGCTCGAGGTCGTGAGGATCTCCCACCAGGAAAACCGCACGTCGAGCGTCGAAGAAGCCCGGGTGATCGTCGACCGGATCCGCTCCGTCGTCGGTCGCCTCGACTGGCAGGATCCCGAGGACCCCTCGACCCCCAGGCAGCTGGGCCGGGCCGACGTGCTGGTCGTGGCGCCGTACAACGCCCAGCGTCAGCTGATCACCCAGATGCTGGCCGACGCCGGGCTCGGCGACGTCAAGGTCGGTACCGTCGACAAGTTCCAGGGCCAGGAGGCCCCCGTGGTGTTCGTGTCGATGACCGCGTCGTCGGCGGCCGACGTGCCCCGGGGCATGGACTTCCTGCTGTTGCGCAACCGCATCAACGTGGCCATCTCGCGTGCCCAGTGGCGTGCGGTGCTGGTCCGGTCGACGGCGTTGACGTCCTACCTCCCGGGCAGCACCCGGGGGCTGGTGGAGCTGGGGGCCTTCGTGAGGCTGTGCGAGTCCGGCACCTGAGCGAGCGACGCTCAGGGTGTCACATCGGGGTGGTCTCGTCCTTGAACCGGGGCTCCGTGCGCCCCTCGGGGTTGACCCCGCGCTTGTCGGCATAGAACGCCCGGATCGTGTCCATGTCCGATGCGACGTCGCCGGTCATGTGCAGGGTCGGCCCGAACCCGAGCGTCTTCGACGGTCCGTCGATGAAGCCGAAGGAGACCGGCAGGCCGGTCTGCCGGGCGAGCCGGTAGAAGCCCGACTTCCAGTGGTCGCCCCTGCTCCGGGTGCCTTCGGCGGCCAGCACGATCACGAAGGACTCGTCGCGACCCGCGTGCTCGGCCAGCTCGGTGACGACCTCGGTGGCGTTGTCGCGGTCGACGGCGATCCCGCCGGTCGCGTTGAGGATCCAGCCCAGCGGTGGCTTGAAGAGCTCCCGCTTGATCAGCACCCGTGGCGCGACGCCGCCCGACCAGAGCAGCAGCAACATCGCCACCCAGTCCCAGTTGGAGGTGTGCGGTGCGCCGACGAAGATCCCGCTGCGCGGCACCTCACCGACCACGCGCCAGCGGAACAGCTTGAGCAGGGCGCGGGCAAGTCGGCTCCGGATCATGCGGGTCAGCCTAGTGGGAACCGACGGGCCTCCCGGCGAGCGCACTGCGCGACGGCCCGACCGTCCACCGTCACGGATCGGGACAGCAGCGTCGTCCCTCGCGACGTCCACGACGCCGGGCTTCGATCTGCGGGGCTCGGACCGGCCTGCAGGGGCTTGGCCCGGTTGCAGGTGCCAGGCGTGATCTGCAGGGGCCACGGGTGATCCGCAGGGGCTTGGCCGAATCGACGGCGCGCCGGGGGAGGGCATGGCAAGGTGCAGGACATGGTCCAGCTCGTACCGCCGTCACCGGTCTTCACCAACGCCTCCGAGCAGCAGGTGTGGGAGGTGCTGCGTGACGGCCTCGGTCCCGACGACGTCCTCATCGCCAACCGCCGGCTCACGGACGACAAGAAGGACCACGAGCTCGACCTGTTGGTGCTGATGCCCGAGGTCGGCGCCATCGTGCTCGAGGTGAAGGGCGGCAGCGTCTGGCACGAGGACGGCGAGTGGCGGATCGCCCGCCGCGGCCGGACCTCGGTGATCCATCCGGTCGACCAGGCTCGCGAGGGCAAGTACGCCGCCCGCACGTTCGTCGAGCGCGACCGGGAACGGTGGGGGCGCCAGCGCATCGTGTGGGCCCACGGCGTGGTCACGCCCTATGCCGAGTTCGGTCCTGACCACGACGAGCCGGACCTGCCCCGCTGGGCACTGCACGACAAGTCCGACCTGCCGGACCTCGTCGAGCGGGTGCGCACGAACACGCTGCGGATGGCGCACGGTCAGCGCCACCCGACCTACGAGGACTGCCAGGCGGTCGTCGAGGTCCTCAACGGCCGACCGCCCACGTCGTACGACGTGAACGCGGATGCCGAGGACCGGGCCGCACAGGTCGATCGGCTGACCCAGGAGCAGGCGTCGATCCTGCAGGTGACCCGGTTGCTGCGCCGGGTCGACGTACGCGGTGGGGCCGGCAGCGGCAAGACCGTGCTCGCGCTGCAGCAGGCCAAGCAGCTGACGCGGGGGCGAGGCGAGGTGAAGCCGCAACGGGTGGCGGTGCTGTGCTACTCGCTGGGGCTCGCGGAGCACCTCAAGCGCGAGGTGGCCACGTGGCACCGCAAGGAGCGGCCGGCGTTCGTCGGCACCTTCCACGACTTCGGCAAGCAGTGGGGCGCCCCCGACGGCGAACGCGTCGACAGCGCCTTCTGGGAGGACGAGCTGCCGGTCCTGATGGCCGACCTGGCCAGTGGTCTGGACGACAGGAGCAAGTACGACGCGATCATCGTCGACGAGGCGCAGGACTTCGCGGAGACCTGGTGGCGACCGGTCATGAAGGCCCTGCGTGACGAGGACGAGGGTGGCCTCTTCGTCTACTCCGACGAGAACCAACGGCTCTTCGCGCGCTTCGGTCGGCCACCGGTGCAGCTGATTCCGCTGGTCCTCGACCACAACCTGCGCAACACCCGCCAGATCCACGACTCGTTCGGCCCGCTCGCCCCGTCCCGCATGTATGCCTCGGGAGGCGAGGGTCCCGACGTCCGCTTCGTGCCCAGCACTGCGGAGGAGGCCGTCTCGACGGCCGACGACATCGTCGACGAGTTCCTCGAGCGCGGCTGGAAGCCGGAGAACGTCATGCTGCTGACCACCGGGAAGCGGCACCCGATCCAGGTGGAGCGCACCGACTTCCACGACCAGGACGGCTACTGGAAGACGTTCTGGGATCCCGACGAGGTGTTCTACGGCCACGTCCTCGGCTGCAAGGGGCTGGAGCGCAAGGCCGTGGTCCTGTGCGTCAACGAGCCCGAGGTCCGCGAGCGCGCCCGTGAGCGGCTGTACGTCGGGATGTCGCGCGCCACCGACGAGCTGGTCGTGGTGGGCGACCCCCAGGTGATCCGGGACATCGGTGGTGACGCCGTGGCCCGGAGGCTCGGCATCTGAGCCCCTGGGGACCGCAAGCAGGGCCACCGCACCCGGGGTGCCTGTCGGCCCCGCGGCCCTCCCGGGACACGGCACCGGCGTGGTCAGGCCGAGCAGGTCAGCTGTCGTTGGTGGGGTCGTCGTCGGTGTTGTCGATGGCCTGCTCGCTGGACTTGCCGGCCAGGATCTGGGGACGGAACCGCTTGTAGCTGTAGATCAGCAGCCCGAAGGCCAGGAAGCCCGACGCGATCAGGGTGATGCCGGTGCCCAGACCACCGAAGAGCCACCACCGGTCGTCCACCGGCCACCACGACGGGGCCGGCGGCGAGACGCACCAGACGACACCGATGCCCAGGAGCCACACCGCTCCCAGGCCCGAGCCGATGATCCGGGGCCAGGTGCGCACGCCTTCGGCGGCGGCCTGCATGGCACGGCGCTCGACGGGATCGAGGCGGCGCTCGGCCCACTCGTACTGCTGGGACAGCACGAAGAGCCCGGCGAAGAGCATCAGCAGCCCCGGACCGGGGAGCACCAGCGCGGCGATGCCGGCCAGCACCAACAGCCAACCGACCACTTCCAACACGACCCGCTTCGTTGCGGCAGCTCCCCACGTCACGGAGCACAGCCTTCCAGATCGACCAAGTCTCAAACGTGCGACGGGCCGAAGCTGCAGCTCAGTGTTGTCCGGCCGGCCGGCCCGCAGCGGGCGGGCAGCAGGGGGGGCCGGCCCGGACGGGGACGGGCAGCAGCGGGCGGGCCGATCACTGGTGCAGGCGGTAGAACCTGAACGTCTCGTGGTCGATCGGGAGGACCTCGACCGAGGCGAAGCCGGCCGCGGTTGCATAGCGCTCGAGGGTCGAGCGGCGCATCACCGTACCGGTGGCCGCCGAGCCCGGGTGCGACATGCCGTCGGGCAGGCAGACGAACATCGAGAAGCCGTACATCAGCTGCTCCACGGGGTCACCGGGACCGGTGAATTCATCGGGCACCCGCTCGTCCATCACCAGCATCGTGCCGTCGTCGGCCAGCATCGTCCGTGCGGCCGTCAGCACGGCCACGGGGTCCGGCATGTCGTGCAGGCACTCGAAGGCCGTCACCACGTCGTACGTCGACGTCGGTGGGTCGGCCACGACGTCGACCAGCCGCACGTGCACCCGCCCGGCCAGGTCGTGCCTCCCCACGTGCTCGCGGGCGGCCTCCACCGACGACGGGTCGACGTCGTAGCCGTCGACGGTGGCGTCCGGATAGGCCAAGGCGATGCCGATCGAGGACCACCCCTCGCCGCAGCCGATGTCGGCCACCGAGCCGCCGGCGCGGAGCACCCGGTCCACCTCAGGCAGGGACGGCAACCACGACTGGCCGAGCAGGTGCAGGTGGATCGGCCGGTTGCCCTCGGCCTGGGCGGTGCGCATCAGCGGGCCGAACTCGGCCCAACCGACACCACCACCGGACCGGTAGGCGTCGAGCAGCGCGGGCATCTGGCTCGTCGCGGCAACCGCGAGGTCCGCGAACGGGGGGAAGTGGGCCAGGCCCCCGGGATCCGTGAGCACCGGCGCGTGGCCGTCGGGCAGGGTGAAGCGACGCTCGTCCTCGGGACGAGTCGGGTCGTCGACCTCGAGCAGACCCGCCACGCACTGCTGCTCCAGCCACTCGCGGGCGTAGCGCGGGTGCATCCCGGTGGCCGAGGACAGCTCGCCGACCGTCATCGGACCGGGTGCGAGCGCGCGGTAGAGGCCCAGCTGGCCGCCGACGTGGATGCTCAGCACGTCGAGGGTTCCGAGCAGGGCACCGAAGAGTCGCTCGCCCAGCTCGTCGGTGTCCACGGTGGCTCCCGGTGCCTGCACGGCGCACGGGCGTGCGCCTCCTCCACGGTAGGACCACGGACGCCTCGGGCGAGACCCCAATCGGGGTCAAATCTGCTGACCGGTCAGGTGCGACGGCTCCGCTCCGACGGCTCGAGTCCGACGACTCAGGTGCGACGGCTCCGCTCCGACGGCTCGAGTCCGACGACTCAGGTCCGACGGCTCGAGTCCGACGACTCAGGTGCGACGGCTCCGCTCCGACGGCTCGAGTCCGACGACTCAGGTCCGACGGCTCAGGGGAGCGCCGCGACGGACTGCCGGGCGATCTCCCACTCCTCGTTGGTGGGGACCACCAGCACCGCCACCGCGGAGTTCGCGGGGGAGATCGCGTGGGGGCCGGCGACCCGCCCCTCGTTGAGCGTCCCGTCGACGGTGATGCCCAGCCGGGACAGGCCCGCGAGCGAGGCGGACCGCACCGGGGCTGCGTTCTCGCCGACCCCGCCGGTGAACACGATCGCGTCGACCTCGCCGAGCACGGCGTAGTAGGCGCCGACGTACTTGCGCAGCCGGTGGCAGAAGACGTCGAAGGCCAGCGACGCGGCCGGATCACCCGCGTCGCGCAGCCGCAGCACCTCCCGGAAGTCGTTCTCCCCGGCCAGTCCCTTCAGCCCCGACTCACGGTTGAGGATCCGGTCGATCTCGTCGAGGGACCAGCCCAGCTCGCGGTGCAGGTGGGCGTGCAGGGCCGGGTCGACGTCGCCGGAGCGGGTGCCCATGACCAGGCCCTCGAGCGGGGTCATCCCCATCGAGGTCTCCACCGACTCGCCGCCCCGGACCGCGCTGATCGAGGCGCCGTTGCCCAGGTGGGCGACGACCAGGTTCACCTCGGCCAACGGCTTCCCGAGCAGGTCCGCGGCCGCCTGCGAGACGAACGAGAACGAGGTGCCGTGGAAGCCGTAGCGGCGGATGCCGTGCTCGCGCACCCAGTCGCGGGGGACGGCGTACGTGTAGGCGTGCGGCGGCAGCGTCTGGTGGAAGGCGGTGTCGAAGATCGCGACGTGCGGCAGGTCCGGGAAGAGGGCCCGGGCACCGGCGATGCCGGACAGGTTGGCCGGGTTGTGCAGCGGTGCCAACGGGATCAGGTCGGTGACCGCCTCGATCACCTCGTCGGTGATCACCACCGGCTGCGAGAAGTGCTCGCCGCCGTGGACCACCCGGTGGCCGACCGCCACCACGTCGTACGCCGCCAGGTCCGGGCCGTGCTCGCCGAACGCGTCGAGGGCCAACCGGAAGGCGGCCTCGTGGTCGGCGACGGCGCCCTCGGTGCGGGTCCCGCCGCCGGGGCCCTGGTGCACGAGGGTGCTGCTCGACTCGCCGATCCGCTCGACCAGTCCGTCGCCAGGGGTCTCCCCGGTGGTGGCGTCGACGAGGCTGTACTTCAGCGACGACGAGCCGGCGTTGACGACCAGGACGTGCGGCGTGCTCATGCCTGCTCCGTCGCCGCTGCCGTCGCCGCTGCCGTGGGGGTCGCGCCGGCCGGTGGTGCGGCGGCCTGCAGCACGGTGATCGCCACCGTGTTCACGATGTCGCGCACCGTGGCGCCCCGCGACAGGTCGTTGACCGGCTTCCTGAGGCCTTGCAGCACCGGGCCGATCGCCACCGCGTTGGCCGAGCGCTGCACCGCCTTGTAGGTGTTGTTGCCGGTGTTCAGGTCCGGGAAGATGAAGACGGTGGCGTCGCCGGCGACGGGGGAGTCGGGCAGCTTGGTCTTCGCGACCGCGTCGTCGATCGCCGCGTCGTACTGGATCGGGCCCTCGACCAGCAGGTCGGGCGCCAGCTCGCGCACCCGCTTGGTGGCCGCGGTGACCTTGTCGACGTCGGTGCCCGACCCGGAGGTGCCGGTCGAGTAGGACAGCATCGCGATCAACGGGTCGACGCCGAACGCCTGGGCGGTGGCCGCCGAGCTGATCGCGATGTCGGCCAGCTGGTCGGAGGTCGGGTCGGGGTTGACCGCGCAGTCGCCGTAGACCAGCACCTGGCTGGCCAGGCACATGAAGAAGACCGAGCTGACCACGGAGACTCCGGGCACCGTCTTGACCACCTCGAGCGCCGGCCGGATCGTGTGCGCCGTGGTGTGCACGGCACCCGAGACCATCCCGTCGGCCAGGCCGAGCTCGACCATCAGCGTGCCGAAGTAGGACACGTCGGTGACGATGTCGCGCGCCTCGTCGAGGTCGATGCCCTTGTGCTTGCGGCGTTCGAAGTAGACCTGCGCGAACTGCTCGCGCAGCTCCTCGTCGTACGGCGAGACGAGGTGCGCCTTGCTGACGTCGACACCGAGCTGTGCCGCCTTCGCGTTGATCGCCTGCGGGTCGCCGAGAAGGGTCAGCTCGGCGACGCCCCGGCGCAGCAGCATGTCCGCCGCCTTGAGGATCCGCTCCTCCTCTCCCTCCGGGAGCACGATGTGCTTGCCGGCCTCGACCGCGTCGTCGATCAGCTGGTGCTCGAACATCAGCGGGGTGACCGCGTCGGTGCGGGCCACCTCGAGCCGGTCGACCAGCACCGGTCCGTCGACGTGCTCGCTGAAGAGGCGCAGTGCCGTGGCGATCTTGCGGGGCGCGTCCTTGGTCAGCCGTCCGCGGCGGTTGGTCAGTGCGGTGGAGGTGGCGTGGGTGCCGAGCGAGGTGGCGATGATCGGGGTGGTGGTGCCCAGGCCCTCGATCAGGCGGGTGATCTCGTCGGGCAACGCGATGCCGCCGTTGAGGAAGACCGCGGAGATCTGCGGGAAGTTCGTCGACATGTGTGCGGCCAGGACACCGAGCACGGTCTCGCCGCGGTCACCCGGGGTGACCACGGCCGCGCCCTCGAACAGTCGGGTCAGCACGTTCGGCAGCGTCATCGCCGCCACGACGAGGCCGCTGACCTCGCGGGTCAGCAGCTCCTCCGAACCGCTGACCAGGGTGCCGTCGCAGGCGGCCATCAGCTCGGCCACGCTGGGCGCGTTGAGCAGCGGCTCCTCCGGGATGCCGTACGCCGGGACGCCGGCCAGCTCGGTGATCTCCTCCAGCACGCCGGCGTCGTCCACCCGGTTCACGATCACCGAGAACAGCGTCGCGTGGTTGGCACGAAGATCGCTGCGGAGCACGCCGGTGACGGTCTGCAGATCGGCCAGGGTCCGGCCGATGCCGTTGGCCACCAGCAGCACCGGGGCACCCAGGTTGGCCGCGATCCTCGCGTTGTAGGAGAACTCCGTCGGGGTGGCGATGTCGGTGTAGTCGCTGCCGATCACCACCACCGCGTCGCACCGGTCGGCGACCAGGTGGAACCGCTCGACGATGCGGTCCATCGCCGCTTCGGGGTCGCGGTGCACCTCGTCGTAGGAGACGCCGGCACACTCGTCGTACGTCAGGTCGACGGCGTCGTGCGAGGTGAGCAGCTCGAGCACGTAGTCGCGCTGGTCGGCACCGCCGGCCTCGGCGCGCACGATCGGACGGAACACGCCGACCCGTTCCACGGCGCGGGAGAGCTGTTCGAGGACGCCGAGGGCGATCGTTGACTTGCCGGTGAACCCCTCGGCCGAGGCGACGTACACGCTGCTGGTCATGCGGCAACACTAGGCGCCCCGAGCATGCTCCGGATCCCCGTCTCGGGCTCGACCGCTCGTCCCGTGCGACCTACCGCTCGCCGACACCCGACCGCGTGGGTTGTTACGCAGAGACGCTGATCGGAGTAAGTTCCGTCACATGTCAACTGGCTCCGAGAGCGGACCGACGCGCGACGTCGTTCCCGCCAACAAGTACATGCTGGTCGCGGCAGGAGTTCTCCTCCTGATTCCGATTGTCGCCCTGATGTGGGTGGGCAGTTATGCGAAGGTCGAACCTCGTCTCTGGAACATCCCCTTCTTCTTCTGGTACCAGTTCATGTGGGTCTTCCTGTGCTCGGCGATGACCTACTCCGCGCACCGCCTCGTGCTCGCCTCGCGTGGCCTGGACGGAAACGGCAAGCGCAAGGCCACCCACAGGGGTGACGCATGAGCGCCGCGGTGACTCCCCAGGTGACCGTGATGGCGACCGACACCGGCGTCAACGGCACCGCGTTGACGGTGCTGATCATCCTGTTCCTCGTCGTGACCGTGCTCGGCTTCAGCGCGGCCCGGTTCATGCGGGGTGACAACCTCGACTCCCTCGACGAGTGGGGGCTGGGCGGTCGACGCTTCGGCACCTGGGTGACCTGGTTCCTGCTGGGCGGCGACCTCTACACGGCGTACACGTTCGTCGCGGTGCCGGCGGCGATGTTCGCCACCGGCTCGGTGGCCGGTTTCTTCGCGGTGCCCTACACGATCGTGCTCTACCCGATCATCTTCGTCTTCATGGCGCGGCTGTGGTCGGTCAGCCACCGCCACGGCTACGTCACGTCGGCCGACTTCGTGAAGGGACGCTACGGCTCGCGCGAGCTGTCCCTGGCCATCGCGGTGACCGGCTTCCTGGCCACGATGCCCTACATCGCGCTCCAGCTGATCGGCATCCAGGCGGTGCTCGAGGTGGCCGGGGTGGGCGGCAGCGACAACTGGCTCGCCGCCGACGCGCCGTTGCTGGTGGCCTTCGTGATCCTGGCTGCCTACACCTACACGTCGGGGCTGCGCGCGCCGGCCGTGATCGCCTTCGTCAAGGACGCACTGATCTATCTGGTGATCATCGTGGCGATCATCTACCTGCCGACGAAGTTCGGCGGCTGGGACCACATCTTCGGTGCCGCCTCCGACAAGATGGCGACCACCAACGAGGTCACCGGCAAGCCGCAGGGCGCGTTCGTGCCCGGCGACGGCCAGATGTGGGCCTACGCGACGCTGGGCCTCGGCTCCGCGCTCGCCCTGTTCATGTACCCGCACTCGATCACCGCGTCGCTCTCCTCGAGCAGCCGCAACACGATCCGTCGCAACGCGTCGATCCTGCCGGCGTACTCCTTCGTGCTCGGCCTGCTGGCACTGCTCGGCTGGGTGGCCATCGCGGCCGGCACCAACCCGGTGGGCCTCGACGGCGAGCCGAACGCCCAGCTGGTGATCCCGCAGCTGTTCGAGGACGCCTTCCCCGCGTGGTTCGCGGGCGTGGCGTTCGCGGCGATCGCGATCGGTGCCCTGGTGCCGGCGGCGATCATGTCGATCGCGGCGGCCAACACGTTCACCCGCAACATCTACAAGGAGTGGATCAACCCGCAGGCCAGCCCGAAGCAGGAGGCGAAGGTCTCCAAGCTGATGTCGCTGGTGGTCAAGGCGTTCGCGCTGGTCTTCGTCTTCACCCTCGACAAGCAGAACGCGATCAACTTCCAGCTGCTCGGCGGGATCTGGATCCTGCAGACCTTCCCGGCCGTCGTGTTCAGCCTCTACACCCGGTGGTTCCACAAGTGGGGACTGTTGGTGGGCTGGGCCGTGGGCATGGTCTACGGCACGGTCCAGGCCTACCAGGTGGTCAACCCGGTCACCGGCAAGCACTTCGGCGGCTCGCTCGACATGATCCCGATGATCGGCGAGATGGGCTACATCGCGCTGACCGCCTTCGTGATCAACATCGTGATCAGTGCCGTCCTCACCCTGGCGCTGCGGGCCGGCAAGGTCGACAACGGCGTCGACGAGACGACGGCGTACGACTACCAGGCCGATGCCGACGACCCGCGGGTCGCCAAGGACCTGGCCCACGGCTCGGCGCCGTTGACCCCCGAGGGGGAGTGACGCGTCCGATCTGCTGAGAGCGTGTCTTCGCCGGGGTCGATTCGTTGACCCCGGCGACGTCATTTTCTGTTGCGACGAGAGGAACCGATTCGTGCACCGCCGAGCCGGAGTCGTGCTGGTCTGCGCCCTGCTGATCGGTGGCCTGGGGTCGTGCTCCGACGACCCGCCGCCGCAGGGCCTCCCGATCGACGCCAAGGTCGACGTCCCCGAGGTCGGTGGCCCTCCGGACATCCCGAAGAAGCTCAGCCTGACCGAGTCGGGAGCCAAGTTCTTCGTCGGCTACTGGGTCGATGCCTACAACTGGGGCCTGGAGTCGGGGAGCACGAAGCTGGTGCGGGGCCTGAGCTCGCCGGACTGTGCGCCCTGCCAGACGTTGTTCGCCGCCGTCGAGGACGCCCATCGCGACAAGGCCCAGGTCAAGACACTCGGCGTCGACACGGTGCCGATGGAGGTCGGCATCGACAAGCGGGCGAGGACCGCGAGGGTGAAGTTCTTCGTGATGCGCTACCCGGTGAAGATCCGGCGCGGGAAGGACGACGTGCAGGAGATCCGGGGCGGAACCTCCCCGATCCGCTTCGACCTGGTCCGCCACGGCAAGACGTGGCGGGTGCGCAACCTCGAGCTGGTCCCGGTCAGGAAGCAGTCCGAGGACTGACTCCTCCCGGCCCGCTCCTCCCGGTGCGCTGCTCCCGGCGCGCTCCTCCCGGCGCGCAGATCGGGTCAGACGAGGTGGTGCTCGAAGGCGTACGCCGCGGCGGCGGTGCGTGAGCCCACGTCGAGCTTGGTGAAGATGTTGCTCAGGTGTCGCGCGACCGTCTTCTCGCTGAGCACCAGGTCGGCGGCGATCTGCGCGTTGCTGTGACCCGCGGAGACCAGGCGCAGCACCTCGACCTCCCGGGCGGTCAGGCCGTCCGGTGGGCCCTCGGGACGGAGCATCCGGCCCACCGACTCCGCCGCGAGCACCGCCCCGAGGTCCCGGAGCGTACGCCGGGCACGGCTGAGCTCACGCTCTGCCGACTCGGTGTCACCCATCATCCGCAGGGCCTGGCCCACGTCGACGCGCACACGGGCGACCTCGTGCACCGCGTCCATCCCGGCCCACAACGACGTGGCCTTGCGCAGGTAGGGAAGGGCGCCCGACGCGTCCCCGTCGGCGAGCTCGACACGACCGCGTGAGTGCGCGGCCATGGCCGTCAACGCGTCGCAGCCGAAGGTTGCCGCGATGGCCTCCAGCTCAGCGGCCGAGGTGCGGGCTTCCGCGAGGCCATCAGGTCCACCTGCGAGCAGGACCTCCACGGCTGCCGGCAGGACCCGGCACCGGTGCACCGGGTCGCCAGCCTCGGCCAGCACCCGCCTGATCACCGCGACCGCGGTGGTGATCCGGCCCTTGGCCAGCCACAGGAGGGCCAGCCCCGGCTGTGCCTCGTAGCCGTGCTCGGCGGCTCGGTCATAGCTCGACTCGGCCCCGTCCAGGTCACCCAGGACCTGGAGGACGTCACCGCGTTCGGCCAGGGCCAGGCCGGCAGCCTCCACGGTGCCCGCGGCGACGTACCGCTCGATCGCGGCGTCGAACTCCTCGACGGCGAGGGCGAACTTGCCGTGCAGGCGCATGATCTGGCCGCGGTGCACGGCGCACTGGCCGGTGAACGCGACCAGCCCCGGTTGAGTCGTGCACCAGCGACTGAGGGCGGTGGTCCAGGCCGAGGCCCGGCCCAGGTCGGAGACCTCCTGGCAGCCCTCGATCATCACGCAGAAGACGCTGCCGGCGAAGATCGGGGAGACCTCGCCGGCGGCCACCCCGACCATCGCCTCGTCGAAGTGGGCGAGTCCTTCCGGGACCTGCCCGGCGTACAACAGGAGACGGCCCTTCGACGCCAGCCCGATCGCGGTCAGGTCGGGATCCGCATGTCGACGACCGATGTCCACGACCGCCTCTGCCAGACTGGCGGCGCCGGCGAAGTCGCCCACGGCGAGCCGCTGGTGCATCTGCAGGTAGGTGACGTACCCCCGCTCCACGACGTCCTCGTCGAGGTCGGCCAGCATGCGGCGTGCCCGCGCGGACCACCCCGCGCCCACGGTCTGCTCACCGCTGGTGTCGAAGGTCATGCACAACCGGAAGGCCGTGCGCACGGCTGCGGCCGTCTGACCGGATTCGACGTGGAGCGTGAAGGCCCGCTGCAGGGCATCGACGGTTACCCTGCGACGCCCCAACAGGAAGGCAGCCGTGGCCAGCTCGTCGAGGTCGTCGCAGGCCAGCGTGGCGAGGTCGTGGCTGGTCCAGGCCTCGAAGGCGGCGAGCCAGTCACCGCGTTCGAACGTCTCCCGAGCGCGCACCAAGTCATCGACGACGCCCATCACTGACCTCCTGCACCGAGGATACGGCGGTCACGGCCTCGTGGGGTACCACGAACGCCCTGCCCGGGCCGAGGTCACTCCTGGACTGACCGTGCACTCTGGCCCGGAAAAGATTCTGGAAGTGGTTTTCCCCAGACCCCCGAAATGGGCTGTTCTCGGGGGTCGGCTGTCGGTGGCGCCTGCTTGACTGAGCTCATGTTGGAAGTTGATGCGGCACTCCACCCGTTCGAGGTCAGTGACCTCGGTGGTGAGGCGCTGCTCGACCTCGTGACGGATGCTCGTCATGCGGAGTGGCGGGCGGGGCGGCGCAAGCTGCGGCTGGCCTACCAGCTCTGCGTGACGAACCCTGCCGGGCCGGGGATCGACCCGGCCACGTGGGGTGACGGGCTGCCGGGGATGGCGGGTGACTACGACGCCACCCTGGGCGGGGAGGGGACCCCGTTGGTGGCCCGGTTCGTGGTCGAGGACTGGGCCGCTGCGTGTGGTGTCTCTCGTGCCGCGGCGCAGCAGTTCCTGGCCAACACCCTCGACCTGCACCACCGCCTGCCCCGCACCCACGCGAGGGTCGAGGGGTTGGAGCTGGAGTCGTGGAAGGCGCTGCGGTTGGCGGAGGACACCCACGACCTGTCCCTGGCGTGCGCCCGCTGGATCGACGCCTTCCTCCACGAGACCGGGCGGTACTCCTGTGCCGCGATGGCGAAGGCCGTCAAGCACGGGGTGGCGAAGTTCCACCCCGACAGGCTGGAGGACGGCAACGGCCTGCGGGGCCGAGATGACTGGGACGTCACCGTCGACCACGAGGCCGGTGCGGAGGGCACCAGCACCCTGGAGGCCATCGGGTCCTCGTTGGACCTGGCGAAGTTCCACGACCTGGTCTGCGACGAGGCCACCACGTTGGGCCGGTTGGGCGACGGCGACAGCCTGGGGCAGCGCAAGGCCAAGGCCTTGGCGGTGATCGCGGACCGTCAGGCCACCTTGGACCTGCTCGGCCTCCTCGACCAGGACCCGCCCGTCCACCCCGACACGGGCAAGGCCGTGGCCCGGCGCAGGTCGTACCTGAAGGCCCGGTTGTTCGTGCACCTGTCGTTGGCGGACCTGGCCACCCTGTGCGCCGGCACTGCCACCGTGCCACCGGGTGCAGCCGGGGTGGTGGCGACGAACCTGTTCGGTCCGGCGACCACCACCCTGATCGGCGGGTACCTCAAGCAGCTCGGTGCCGATGCCCGGGTGACCCCGGTCATCGACACCACCCGCACCTGGGCGGTCGATGCGCATGACCCACCGACGGCGATGCGGGAGCAGGTGGTTGCCCGGGACCCGCACTGCGTGCATCCCTACTGCGCCCGGGCATCGACCTCGTGCGACCTGGACCACATCGTCGCGTTCGACGACACCGGACCACCCGGGCAGACCAACCCGGACAACCTGGCCCCGTTGTGCCGTGGGCACCACGTGTTGAAGACGCACGGCGGGTGGCGCTACCAACGCAACCGGGACGGCACCTATACCTGGACCAACCAGCACGGCCGGAGCTGGTTGGTCACCGACACCGGGACCATCGAGCTCACCGACAATCCCTGAACCGCCCGCGAAACCGAGGCGGTTCGGGAACCCGACAAGAAGCACCGGCCGAACACGCAGCACCACGACAGCAGGCCCACACCAGGGACCATCCGCACCAGGACCCCGGTGACTGGGCCCACTGCCACGCCGTGCCGCCCGCGTGCCGCCAACGCCGTGCCGCCACGCCCGCACCGGGCCCGCACCGGGCCCGAGCCACGCCCGCACCGTCGGAGTGGTGCTGGACGGGCTCGTTCCTCGTCCCTGCTCGACCAGGGAGCGCTTCAGGCGGCAGCCGAATCGGCCTGCCGGCCGGTCGCCCGCTTCGGGTGGCGGGATCGGGCGAGGATCTGGTCAGCCACGAAGGCCGCGTCGCGACCGACTCCCGGCAGCACCATCGAGCTGAACGCATACTGGAACGACAAGCCGCAGAAGAACAGGCCCGGCGCCTTCTCGACGACGCCGCGCATCTCGTCTGGCCACCCGTCGTCCTGCATCACGGGCAGCCGGATCCAGTCGAAGACCTGGTGGAAGCCGGTCGCCCAGACCACGTTCGTCACGTCCATCGGTTCGTCACCGACCACCGGCCGGCCGTCACGCACACCGGTCACTCGCTCGGTGCGTCGCTCGACACCCCGAGCAGCCAGGTCGGAGCGCTTCACCCGGATCATCGGACCGCCGTGGAAGCGGACCTCCTGCAGCGCCTTGCGACCCATCGGCGTACGTCGGGTCAGCACGTGCCGCCACGCGAAGACCAGGACAGGGAAGGCCAGTCGGAAGATCCGCTTCTCGGGCCGGACCGGGATCTGCCCGCAGTCACGCCCCGCCAGCGTCGTCGGGTGCGACTGTGCGACCTCGAAGGCGATGTCGGTGCCCGAGTGCGAGGCCCCCACGACCAGCACCGGCCCCTCCCGCAGCTGCCCGGGGCGCCTGTACTCGCTCGAGTGCAGCTGCAGGATCGTCGGGTCGAGCTGGTCGGCGAAGTCTGGCACCTGCGGGGTGCGGCCGAAGGTGCCGGTCGCCACCACCACGTTGTCGCACGTGTAGCTGCTCAAGGTCGTCGTCACCAGGTAGCCGCCGGTGGACCGCGCCGCGAGCGACAGCACCTTGGTGGTCAACCGGATCGGCAGCGCGAAGGTCGCGGCATACGACTCGAGGTAGTCGGCGACCTGGTCCTTGCCCGGGAACGACCAGGCGTCGGCGGGGAAGGGCAGGCCGGGCAGCCCGTCGTACTTCGCGGGGGAGTAGAGCCGCAGCGTGTCCCACTGCCGGCGCCACTGGTCCCCGACCCGCTCGGCGGCGTCGAGGATCACGAACGGACGATGGCGCTGCTGCAGGTGGTGCCCGGTGGCCAGGCCCGCTTGCCCGGCGCCGATGATGACGGTCTCGATGTGCGTGGTGGTCATGGCTCCTCCAAGTGGTTGGAGCTCCACGCTAGGAACGGATGGCCCCGCTCCGCGTCGGGCCAATCGCGCAGATCGGTGCGACGGCGGATGGGCAGTTCGACCCACACGCACCGCAGGCCGGGACGCCGGCGTCGAGGGTCCGGCGTACGACGACGACGGCGTCCCGGCCTGTGAGGGTGCGTCGGGTCAGGCCAGCGGGTCGACCTCGTCGTACGTCGCGACCTTGCCGGCGAGCACGCCGACATGGTGGTTGCCGTCGCCGAACATGTGGTCCAGCGCGGTCAGGTGGCTGGTGTAGCTGCCGATCGCGTACTCGGCGGTCATCCCGATGCCCCCGTGCAGCTGGATCGCCTCCTGGCCGACGTGCCGACCGCCCCGGCTGACCTGCAGGGATGCCCGAGCGGCGGCATCGGCCACCTCGTCGGGGCTGCCCTCCGCCAGCACCATGGTCGCCCAGGCCACGATGCTCGTGGTGAGCTCGAGCGAGACATACATGTCGGCGGCCCGGAAGTTCAACGCCTGGAAGGTGTTGAGGGTGACCCCGAACTGCTTGCGGCTCTTCAGGTAGTCGGTGGTGGCCTCGAGCGCCACCTCCATCGCTCCGACGGCCTGGTTGCCGGCGATGATCCGGGTGCCGTCGAGCACCAGTGCGATCTCAGCGCTGCGGTCGGTGGGTTCGCCGAGAGAGGTGGCGGGGGTGTCCTCGAAGGAGACCCGAGCCGCCCGGCCACCGTCGTGCGTGGCATAGCCGTTGCGGGTCAGCCCGGAGGCGTCACCGGCGACCAGGAAGAGCCCGGTGCCACCGTCGGGGAGCGCGGCGCTCACCACCAGCTGGTCGGCACGGGCGCCGTGGAGCACAGGTTCCTTGACACCGCTCAGCATCCACCCGTCACCGGACTGGGTGGCGGTGACCGCGCCGGCCGTCGTGCTCCAGCGGGAGCCGGGCTCGGTGTGGGCGAAGGCGAGCACACGCTCGCCGGAGGAGAGCGCGCCGATCACGTCGGCACGCTGCTCGTCGGAGGCGGTCATCGCGACCAGTCCGCCGGCCAGCACCACGGAGGGCAGGAACGGCTCGGGCGCCAGCACCCGACCCAGCTCCTGGGCCACGATCCCGACCTCGGCCGGTCCGGCACCGGAGCCACCGTCCGCCTCGTCGTAGGGGAGCCCGAGGATCCCCATCTCGCCGAGTGCCTGCCACAGGTCCTCGTCGAAGCCCGGCTCGTCGGCGACCGTACGGCGCCGGTTCTCGAAGTCGGCGTACCTCTTGCCGACCAGGCCACGGACGGCCTCCCGCAGCGCCTGCTGCTCGTCGTCATGGGTGAAGTCCATGTCAGCTCCTCACAGTCCCAGGATCGTGCGCGCGATGATCTGGCGCTGGATCTCGTTGGATCCGCCGTAGATCGACGCTTTGCGCAGGTTGAGGTACGCCGGGGTGGCCCGGCGCGTCCAGAAGTCGAGGTCGGTCTCGTCGTCAGCCGCTCCCGAGGCCAGGGACGCCGGCCCGGCGAGGTCGACGACCAGCTCGCTGACCGCCTGCTGCAGCTCGGTGCCCTTGAGCTTGAGCACGGACGAAGCAGGGTGCGGCTTGCCGTCCGCGGAGTTGGCCGCCACCCGGAGCGCGGTCAGCTCGAGGGCGAGCAGCTCGTTCTCCAGCTCGACGATGCGGCTGGCCACCAGCGGGTCGTCGAGCTGGTCACCGGCCCACTTCTTGGCACTGGCCAGCACCCGCTTCGTGGCTCCCACCGGGGCCACACCGACGCGTTCGTTGCCGAGCAGGAACTTGGCGTAGTCCCACCCGTGGTTGAGCTCGCCGACCAGGTTCTCCGCCGGGACGCGGACGTCCTCGAACCAGACCTCGTTGACCTCGTGGCCGCCGTCGATCAGCTCGATCGGGCGCACGGTCAGGCCGGGCGTCGTCATGTCGATCAGCAGGAACGAGATGCCGGCCTGCTTCTTGGCGTCGGGGTCGGTGCGGACCAGGCAGAAGATCCAGTCGCCGTGCTGGCCCAGGGTGGTCCACGTCTTCTGCCCGTTGACCCGAAAATGTGCACCGGAGTCGTCGTCAATGAACTCTGCGGTGGTGCGCAGCGAGGCCAGGTCGGAGCCGGCATCGGGCTCGGAGAAGCCCTGCGACCACCAGATGTCGAGGTTCGCGGTCGCCGGTAGGAACTTCTCCTTCTGCTCCTGGGAGCCGAAGGCAGCGATCACCGGGCCCACCATCGAGGCGTTGAACGCCAACGGCACCGGCACGTTGGCGCGCTGCAGCTCCTCGTGCCAGATGTGGCGTTGCAGGTCGGTCCACCCGCGCCCGCCCCACTCCTCGGGCCAGTGCGGGACGGCGTACCCACCCTCGTTGAGGATTCGCTGGGCCTGGACGATCTGCTCCTTGGAGAGCTCGCGCCGCTCGGCGACGGTGTCGCGGATCTCCTGGGGGATCTTCGTCGTGAAGTAGGCGCGCAGCTCCTCTCGGAACGCGGCGTCCTCGGGGGACAACTTCAGCTGCATCGGTCACCTCTCGCAATGGATCCGGACGTGGTTCCTTCATCATGTCGGGCGGGTCAAGGCGCCATGTCGGGCGGGTCAAGGCGCCGACGACGCAAGGGCGAGGTCAGCGAGGCTTGGGGCGGCGCAGCCCGGCGGCTCGTAGTCGGACCACGATCTCGCGGCTGCGTACCGGAACTGCGCCAGCCGCGACCGCGGCGTCGTAGTGCTCGGCCGGGATGTCGTAGTGGTCGCGGTCGAAGCCGCGCGCCGGAACGCCCAGCGCGGCGGCGAACTCGTGCAGCTCCGTGAGCGAGGTGTCGGAGGCGAGGTGCGACCACATCCGTCCACGCCAGGGCACGTTGGGCGGATCGATCAGCAGGGTCACGGGGCCAGCATCCCATTCCCGGGTCACGGCGTCAGGATGCACGCGATCTGCAGTCACCAGATGACTGCAGATCGCGCGTGAAGCGTGCTCGTCGTGCTCGTCGGGGCCGGGTCCGTCGTCGCGCGGGTGCTGGCCGTCTCACGGCCCGGTGAGCTCGGCGGCCAGGTTGGCCCGCGCGGTCGGCTCCCAGTGCTCGCGGGCGTACGCCGTGTGGAACAGCGTGGGCTTGTCCAGCAGGTCGCGGAGGATGGCGGCCCGGCCCCGGCGGAAGTCGTCGTCGGGCACCGCGGCGTACTCGCGGCGCACGCCGGCGACGTACGTCGCGTAGCGATCAGCCGGTGCCGCGAGGATGGCCAGGTCGGCGTCGCACAGCACCTCACCGGCGCGGTCGCCCGGTTCGGGACGGTGCCGCTCCGTGAGCCGGACCAGCCGGGCCACCTCGTCCGCGTCGACGGACCGGATCCCCGACAGCTCCTCCGTCGCCAGCAGGGCTGAGCGCTCCTCGTTGTTCCCGGCGTCGTCGTAGACCGCGTCGTGGAACCAGGCGGCCAGGACCACCTCGACGTCGTCGCCGGCACCCAGCTCGGTGAGGCGGGCCAGCACCTCCTCGAGGTGCTGCAGGTCGTGGTAGCCGCGGTCGCTCGACCATGCGGTGACCAGTCGCTCCCGCAGGTCGAGGTGATCGGGGAGCGGCCAGCGCAGGTCGGGGGTCACCTCTCCATGGTGCCTCGTCTGCGTCTCGCCCGTGCCACGCCGGTGGCTCGTCCGTGCCACGGATCGTCCTCCGACCGGGGGCCACTGGGTGGATCAGACCTGTGCAGGATCCGATATTTCTGCAACTCTGTGCCCCAGGGAGGGTCGAACGGAGACGCGAGACCCAGATGAACACAGGCTCAGTCAAGGCAGTGATGACCCGAAGGGTCGGGCTCGGCGCGGCGACTCTCGGCGCGGCGATCTTCTGCGCTCCCCTCCCGCCGGCCGCGGTCGGCGCGGTTGCCGGGCACTCGAGCGGCCGTGCCCCCACGCCTGCTGTCATGGCGCCGGCCACCCCCGCCACCGGCACGGGCACCGGCACGGCCGACGCCTGCGGGGAGCCGGTGCTGAAGGCCGACGGCCAGGCTTGGACCTGCACGTTCGCCGACGACTTCTCCGGCAGCAGTCTCGACGGCGAGAAGTGGATCGCGCAGCGGACCGCGACCAGCAACTTCTCCACGGGAGAGCCGGGCGGACCCCGTGCCTGCTACCTCGACGACCCGTCCACGATCAGCGTGGCCGGCGGCAACCTCCGACTGTCCGCGGTCAGCACCCGGCGCGCCTTCAGGTGCGGTGTGGGCGGCAAGCAGTTCCGGACGCGGTACGCCGCGGGGATGGTCTCCACCCACGGCCGCTTCGCGCAGACCTACGGCCGGTTCGAGGTGCGCGCCCGCATCCCCGACTGGAGCGACCCCGGCCTGCAGGAGACCCTGTGGCTGTGGCCGGTCGACCCGACGAAGTACGGCGCGCACCCCGGCTCCGGCGAGATCGACTTCGCCGAGTTCTACAGCGTCCACTCCGACCGGGTGATCCCGCGGCTCCACTACAGCTACGACCCCGCCACGGTGAACCGGTTGACGAACACCAACGTGGTGACCAACCAGTGCCTGATCGATCCGGCGGCGTTCAACACCTACACGCTCGAGTGGGAGCCGGGCCGGCTGACCATCATGGTCAACGGGACGACCTGCCTGGTCGACAACTACGTCGCCGACAACACCACCGACGCCTGGGCGCCGTTCAACCAGCCGTTCATGGTGGTGCTCACCCAGGCCCTGGGCCACGGGGTCAACGCGCTACCGAAGGGCACCGACCTCTCGGAGACGACGTACGTCGACCACGTCCGCGTCTGGCGGTGAGCCGCTCCGGCGGCCGCCCTGAGCCCAGCCCCTGAGCCCAGCCCCGTAGCCCAGCCCCTGAGCCCAGCCCCGCCCACCCGGGGCCCGTGCGCTCAGGCCTCGGCGCGTGAGCCGGCGGTGAACCGGATCGGGAACCGCAGCGGTCCGGTGTTGCCCGAGACCGGCATCCACTCGCCGGGTCCGTCGGGGACCGCGTCCGGCATCCGACGCGCGAGCAACGGCAACGCCACCGCCATGTCGGTGCGTGCCACGAAGTGACCGAGGCAGTGGTGCACGCCGGAGCCGAAGCCGAGGTGCGGCGTGCGGACCTGGGTGATGTCGAACGACGGGTCGGGAACCGCGCGGGGGTCGGTTCCTGATGCGTGCGACAGCATCTGCACGATGCCACCGCGCGGGATGTGCAGTCCTTGGAAGTCGACGTCCTCGACGGCCTCGCGGGTCACCCACGTCACCGTCGGGTTGACCCGTATCACCTCCTCGACCGCCTGTCCGCCCAGGTCAGGTCGCTCGCCGAGCAACGCCCACTGGTCGGGGTGGGCCAGCAGTGTCTGCAGGGCCAGCCCCAGCTGGTTGCGGGTGGTCTCCATGCCGGCGAAGGCGAGGAAGACCAGCGCGACGCCGAGCTCGTGGCGGGTCAGCCGTCCCTCGGTCTCCTGGGCGTTCAGCAGGGTGGTGACCAGGTCGTCGCGCGGGTGCACCTGCCGGTCGGCGACGACGGCATCGAGGTAGTCGTGCAGGCCGGTCAGGGCTGCCTCGATGCGCGGCACCTCGGCGCCGACGTTGATGCTGAAGCTGGCGCCGAGGTCGTCGGCCCAGCGGGCCACCTGGGGCCACTCCTCCTCGGGTAGGCCGAGGAGCACGCAGATGATCCGCGCCGAGTAGGGCTCGGCGAACTCACTGACGAACTCGACCTCCCCGCGCTCGACGAAGCCGTCGATGAGCTCGTTGGCCAACGCCTGGAAGCGCGGTCGCATCGCGGCGATGGTCTTGTTGCGGAACGCCGGCATCAGCAGGCGGCGCAACCGGGAGTGGTCCTCACCCTCCAGGCTGAGCAGGGTCTCCTTCCACCAGTCGGAGAAGAGACCGGAGTGGATGCCGTTCTGGGCCGGCCACTTGGCGTTGCCCTGCTGGAACCGCCGGTCCTTGAGCAGGGCACTGGCCTCGGCGTACCTCACCACGGCCCACCCGAGGTTGGTCTCCACGAACCAGTCCTGCTCGCGGGCTCCATGGACCACCGGTGAGGTCACGTCGAAGGTGGGATCGGAGAGGTCGAAGCGCATGGGCACAGCCTAGGCCGGCGCACGCCGTGAGGCTTGGGGAATCACGGCGTGCGCGGCTGGCCGGTACGCAGCTCGGCGGCTCAGCGGATTTTCATCAGGGCCCCGGGACCGAAGATCGGCCCGGTCAGGTAGAGGTCGCCGTTGCTGGCGACATCGGTTCCGCCGGGCAGGATCACCTTGTCCTCGGCGATCTCCCGACTCTGCTGACCACCGTGGCTGAGCTCGATGATCGCGCCGACCTCGGACCCCGGAACCTCCAGCTCCATGGCCAACCAGCTCATCTTCGACAGCGACGTGGCATAGATGTGGCCGTGCCGGTCGGCGGAGAGGTCGACGATGGAGGTCAGCCCGTCGGCGTACCTCGTGCAGTCGCCCTGGTCGGGCGCCTCGGGGTCACAGGTGGCATCGAGGGTGCCGGGCCGGATCCGCCAGATCTGCGAGGTGCCGGGGGTGGCCGGGAAGCCGCGCAGCTCGCCGACGTACCAGTAGCCGTCGGAGCCGACGGTGACCGACGTGGTGACCGCCTCGGAGGGAATCTGGGTGCCGGCCGGGGGCAACGGGTTCCCCTCGGGGTCCGTCGCCGGCAGGCCGTCAGGCACCGCGACCGTGCGTGGCTTCACCCGCGCCACCGTCCTGATGGTGCCGTCGGGCCAGACCCGGAGCAGCTCGTTGGCGGCGGCGTCGGCGACCAGCACGGTGCCGTCGCGCAGCGCGACCACGCCGTACGGGTTGCTGTCCTCGGGGAAGTCCTCGAGGTCGTTCGGGTCGGGGTCGGTGACCTGGTAGGCGCCGATGTCGGCGACGGGCGTGAGGTCGTCGCCCATCAGCCGGTAGAGCGTGGCACTGCCGGCACCCTCGCCGGCCCCGGTGAGGACGTAGGTGCGTCCGTGCGAGCTCGAGACGGCGTTGCTGAAGCCGGCACTCTCCGGCAGCCCGCTGAGACGGATCACCCGGGCGTCGCGGTGGCGGCCGCGCTCGACGACCAGGCTCAGGTCCCCGTTGTCCTGGGTGACCAGGGTCTTGCCCGGTGCGATCGAGTCGACGCCGCGCGGGCCGGAGAGCTCGGCGACGGTGGTGATCTTCTCGTGGTGCTTGTGGCCGTGGTGATGCCCGTGGCCGCCTCCCGCCTGTGCGGGCAGCGCGCCGCTGATGACGAGTGCGGCGGCCCCAAGGCCGACCATCGCGAGACGAGCAGGGTGTTGAACCATCGTGGCCTCCCAGCCTGAGTGTTGGCCCCGCAGATCAGACAAGCACCGCCCCGCCCCCGATGTCATCGGCAAAGTTGGGGAAGGGAGAGTGGGGCCATGTCATCGAGTGAGTCGTCGAAGCAACCCGGTCCGCTGCTGGTGGCGATGGGGGTCTCGGGGTCCGGGAAGACCGCGGTGGGCTCGGCCCTCGCCCGGCGGCTGCGGGTCCCCTTCGTCGACGGGGACGACCTGCACCCGCAGGCCAACGTCGAGAAGATGTCGCGCGGCGAGGCGCTCGACGACGACGATCGACGCCCGTGGCTGGATGCCGTGGGGGCCTGGTTGTCCGCGCACGAGACCGGCGGAGGGGTGGTCGCCTGCTCGGCGCTGAAGCGGCGCTACCGTGACCAGCTCCGACAACACAGCGACCGGGTCGAGTTCGTGCACCTCCACGGTGACCGTGACCTGATCGCCGCCCGCCAGGCGGACCGCTCCGGGCACTTCATGCCGAGCTCGTTGCTGACCTCCCAGCTCAGGACGCTCGAGCAGCTCGCGCCGGACGAGGCCGGCCTCGTCATCGACGTCGACCAGGGCATCGACGACATCGTCCAGGAGTACGTCGACCGCACCGGGGCCGAGTGAACCGGCTGCGACGGGAACCGTCGAGGACGCCCTATCGTCGTATCACCATGACTCGCTCACACCGCCGCCTCCTGTCCGCTGCCGCCCCCGCCGTGCTGCCCGCGGTGCTGCTCGCGGTGCTGCTCGCCGTGCTGCTCGCCGGATGTGGGACCGAGGGTGACGGTGGCGACGACGTCCGGGGTGACGACACCTCGCAGACCCCGTCGCCCTCCGCGAGCAGCACGCCCACCGACGGGGGCAGTGCGACGACGGGCGCGGTCGACTTCACGGAGGTTGCCATCCTGCACGGCACCGCCGAGGGAGGAACCACCTCGAAGACCCCAGTGCTGCTCGACTCGCAGCAGGCGGTCGACCAGTTCGTCGCCGACTTCAGCCGCGGCGATCTCGCCCAGCAGGTCCGGACGACGTACGACGCGACGGACGTCCCCGAGGGCAGGGCGCTGGTCGGATCCGTGGTCTCGATCGGCTGCGACGTGCCGCCCGGAGTCACCGTCTCCTCGGGTGCTGACGGGCTCCGGGTGACCGGCAGGAAGGTGGTCTCGCCGATGCGCCAGTGCCTGGCCGCGGTGACCTCCGTGGCACTGGTCCTCGTGGACGCCGAGGCGGTCGGCTGAGCAGGTTGCCTGTCGGCCGAGCGGCCGATACGGCAGAATGGGCCCCGATGAGTCCTGAAGACGCACTGCCCGAAGACAACCGATTCGTCAGCGATCTCGAGGAAGTCCTTCCCAACGACCCCGGTCTGCCGGTGGGTTGGGAGGCCAGCACGCCGGACCCCGCGAACGCCGATGACGTGGCCAGGTTGACCGAGCTGCTGCGTGCTCACGAGGACGCCGGACGCGGCTGGGCGGGTGCCTGCGAGGACGACGTCCTCGTGGAGGTCTCCGAGCACGGCCTGCGGATGCGCGAGAACCTGGTGATCCGCGACGGGTCCGGTCGGATCCGCGCCTGGGCGAGCGTGCACGACCGCTCCATCGGCCGGATGCTCTATGTCCACATCATCGAGCGAGGGATCTCGGCCGGTGCCGCCGATCGCTGCTCGGAGGTGATGTTCCACTGGGCGGAGGGCCAGGCCCGCGAGGTCGGCGCGGCCCGCGGCCTCGACGTGCAACAGATCGACACCGGCGCGTTCGCCGACGACGAGCGCCAGCACAAGCTCCTCGAGGACGCCGGCTTCAACCGGGTCCGCACGTGGTGGCAGATGAGTCGCCCGGTGATCGCCGACGAGGCGTCGCTGGTGGCCGACCCGGAGCAGTGGGAACGCAAGGGCGTGGTCTTCCGGCAGGTGCGTCGCGAGGGTGACGGGCTTCCCGAGGTCGACGACCTGCGGGCCGTGCACGACGTGCTCGAGAGTGCGTTCACCGACCACTTCAACTCCTCCGAGGAGAGTTTCGCCGAGTTCGTGCACCGGCTCCGCGAGGACCCCGGCCACCGGTGGGACCACTGGTGGCTGGCCGAGATCGTTGACGGCGAGAACGGCGAGCCCGAGTCGGCCGGTGCCCTGGTCGGGACGGTGTCGGAGAGCGCGAACGGCCCCGACGGGTCCTACGTCTCCTATCTCGGCGTGCTCGAGTCGGCCCGTGGTCGCGGGGTGGCCAAGGGGTTGCTCAAGACGATCATCGCCGATGCCGCCGCCCGAGGTCGCGACCGTGTCGGCCTGGAGGTCGACGCCGACTCCTCGACCGGAGCCGACCAGCTCTACGTCGGCATGGGGTGGAAGACGAAATACGTCACCGAGTCCTGGCACAAGGACATCCCGGTCTCCTGAGCCCGACCGGCGCGTGTCCGCGCCGGCTCGAGAGCTGGGTCAGCCGCCCCAGCCCATCGGGAACACCTCGAACGGGGCGGCGAAGGCCACCCCCATCCGGGAGCCGGTGCCGCGACTGAGCCCCTCGAGGAACTCTGCGGGGTCGAAGTGCTCCCAGCCGAGGCCGTCGATGTAGGCGCCGTGGGCGCGCAGCGACTCCACACCCTTGTGGAAGGTCTCGGTGGTGTCGACGCCGTGCTCGGCCCGCGGTGACCCGGCGGCCCACACCTCGCGGACGCCGCCCCACGGCTCGAGCCCGTCGGTCAGCTGCTCGGCGAAGATCCAGCGGTTTCCCGCATCGCGGACGGCGTCGAGCACGGCCCGGCCCACGGCGATGTGGTCGGCCTGGTTGAGGTTGCGCCCGCCGAAGGTCTCGTGGAAGTTGCCGGTGACCACGATCTCCGGGCGGTGCCTGCGGACCACCTCGGCGAGGGTCCGCCGCAACGCGACGCCGTACTCCACCACGCCGTCCTGGAGGCCGAGGAACTCGACCTCGTCGACACCGACGACGCGGGCCGACTCGACCTGCTCGGCCTCGCGGACCGAGCGGCACTCGTCCGGGTGCAGTCCGTCGATGCCGGCCTCGCCGCTGGTCACCATGCAGTAGGTGACCTGCTTGCCCTGGCCCGTCCAGCGGGCCACGGCAGCCGCCGCGCCGAACTCCATGTCGTCGGGGTGGGCCACGATGCACAGGGCACGCTCCCAGTCCTCGTCGAGCGGTGCCAGGGGTGCCGGTGCCTCGGTCATGCCCCCAGCGTGGCACGACCGCGGCCCGACGGCACGTCTTTTGGGGAGCGGTCGCGGGGCCCTGCACGACGGTGCCGCATAGAGTTGGCCCCAGTCGAGCAAGGAGAGCTCTCCATGGGCAAGAAGGCGAAGACGGCTGCCGTGGTGATCGGCACCGGCGTCAAGGTTGCGGCGAAGTACGGCCCGCAGGCCAAGATCGCCTGGGACAACGGTGGCAGGAAGGCCGCCGCCTCGGCCGCCCGGAAGGCCCGCAGCCTGACCGCGCGTCGCAAGGCGATGACCCATGCCGCCACGGTCGTCGACGGCTCGGTGCTGAAGGTGGCGCCGGCGGGCACCACGGCGTACGTCGTGTTCAGCGGGGACGAGCCGATCGCGACCTTCCCGCCGCTCGAGACGCCCTACTCCATGCTGCTGGCCCACGCAGACCTGACCAAGCGGGTGCGCCCCGAGCCCGGGGATCACCGATCGCTGCCCCGGGGACGGCGTTGACCAACGTCTTCATCGAGGGGGACAACCTCTCGGTCCTGCCGTCCCTGCAGGCGGGCAGCGTCGACGTGGTCTACATCGACCCGCCGTACAACACCGGGAACGACTTCGCCTACAACGACCGCCACGGAGTCGGCCGCGACCGGCACCGTGCCTGGGTGGAGATGATGCGGCCGCGGTTGACCGCGGCCCGGGAGCTGCTCGCCGACGGTGGCGCGATCTTCGTCTCGATCGACGACAACGAGGTCGCCCACCTGCGCCTCCTGATGGACGAGGTGTTCGACGAGGCCAACTTCATCGCCCAGATCGTGGTCAACCTGAACCCCAAGGGGCGCCAGCTCGGCAACTTCTTCGCCACGTCGCACGAGTACCTCTTGGTCTATGCGCGAGACGTGGCCACCTGCGTGCTCGACGCGACCTCCGCGCACAGCGTGGACCCGGCCGACTTCCCGCAGGAGGCTTCGGACGGTCGGCGGTTCCGGCACCTGCCGCTGCGCAACACCAACAAGAAGTTCAACCCGGCCACGGCGCGGACCCTGCACTACCCCTTGTTCGGCTCGCCCACGACCGGGCGCGTCGCGGCGACTGCGTTCGATGGTGCCGTCGAGGTGCTCCCGGTCTTCGGTGACGGGACCCCCGCGGTGTGGCGGTGGTCGGCCCCGCGGGTCGAGGCCAGGCCCGACGACCTGGTCTGCCGGACCGTGCGCGGCAAGCTGGGGGAGCGGGTCGACATCTTCCAGCGGGACTGGTTGCACGACGGTCGCCGCAAGAAGCTGAAGACGATCTGGCTGGCCGAGGAGGTCGGCTCCACCGACACCGCGGTGGCCGAGCTCAAGGCGATCGTCGGCCACGTCTTCGAGTCGCCGAAGCCGACCGGGTTGGTCCGCCGCATCCTCGAGTGCTTCCCGCCCGACGCCGTCGTGCTCGACTTCTTCGCCGGCAGCGGCACGACGGGGCATGCGACCGCCCTGGCCAACGCCGAGGACGGTGGTCGCCGCACCTGCATCTCGATCAACTCGCCCGAGCCCACGCGCGTCGGGTCCAACGCGGCGTCGGCGGGCCTGGCCACGGTCAGCGCGATCACGCAGGCACGGCTGCGTGCGGTCGCCGAGCAGGTGGGTGGGGTGCTCGAGGTTCGGGTCAGTGGCTCGCCGCGGTGAGTCTCGCCCAGCCGTCGCGGTTCTCCTCGGTGCGCAGCAGCTCCGGTCGCGATGCCACGTGCGGCGCCAGGGCCGCGACCAGCGGCGACAGGTCGGCGTACAACCGGCCGGAGACCGGGATGCCCAGCCGCCGACCGTCCTCCCGGAGCGTCCACACGATCACGCGCGGGTGGTTGCCCAGGACGCCGGTGCCGTGGTCGATGCCTGCGTCCACGTGCTCCAGCCGGGCCAGGTCGACCGTCCTCCTGACCTTGCCGCCCCGGGTCAGGAGGACGGCGCCGGCAGAGACCCACACGCGTTGTCGCCACAGGAACCAGGCAGCACCGAAGATGATCAGCTCGAGCAGCACCAGGGCCGCCGCCATGGCCAGCTCCATGGGCTCGCGGGCGCCGACCACGGTGCGGATCGCGGGCACCAGCAGGAACAGGCCGACCGCCAGCACGGCGAGGGTGAAGCCGTGCCGCTTGGCCAGCGGCACACCGAGCCCTTGACCGGTGTCGAGCCGACTAGGCACCCGCGGCCTTCTCGAGGTTGGACAGCTCGTCGTCGAGGTGCGTCAGCAGCCGCTGGAGGTGCGGGACCGTGCGTCGGCAGCCGGTGAGGCCGAAGCCCATGTGGCCGTCGTAGGACGTGCACGTGATGTTCAGCGCCATCCCGTGGATCGGGATGGACAGGGGATACATCCCGACCAGCTTGGCGCCGTTGTAGTACTGGGCGGTGCGGGGTCCGGGGACGTTCGAGATGATCAGGTTGAACGGCGGGCGGATCACGCCCTGCATCCGCAGCATCGGGGTCAGCATCGCCGGCGCCATGCCAAGCGCGGACATCGCCAGGATCTGCATCGGTGACATCGACGACAGAGCACGCTTGCCCTCCAGCATGGACTCGTGGATGCTCCGCAGCCGGGCCGCCGGGTCGGACAGGTCGGTGCCCAGCTTGACCATCACCACGCCGATCGCGTTGCCGCCCTCGGCGGAGGCAACCTGGGCCTGCTTGGCGTTGAGGCCGACCGGAACCATCGAGACCAGCGTGGAGTCCGGGAGCTCACCGAGCTCGATGAGGTAGGAGCGCACCGCGCCACTGCACATGGCCAGCACGACGTCGTTGATCGTGCAGCCGGTGGCCTTGCCGATCGCGCGCATCCGCTCGACCGGCCAGTTCTGGGCGGCGAACCGGCGCGACCCGGTGATCGTCTGGTTGAAGATGGTGCGTGGGGCATAGAGGGAGACTGCCGAGGTCTCGTTGCGCACCCCGCGGTTCAACGTGCGGACCAGCGCGCCGGGCAGTCCGGCGGCCTCCGCGCTGATCCCGAGGGCGGTGCGCATCGCCTTCATCGGGACGTCGGCCAGGTTGCGCTGTGCCTCGGCCTGCGTCTGCACCGCGCGGGTCGCGGGGGGCCGTGCGGCCCAGGGGGCGCCCATGCCGCGCTTCTCCGGGTCGCTGGAGAGCACGCTCTGCATCAGCCGCATCGCGGAGACACCGTCGACCAGGGAGTGGTGGATCTTGGTGTAGAGCGCGACCCGGCCGTCGTCGAGGCCCTCGATGACGTGGGCCTCCCACAGCGGGCGCTCGTGGGCCAGGCGGGTGCCGTGGAGACGCGAGCACAGGTCGAGGAGCTCACGGACCCGGCCCGGGTGGGGCAACGCGCTGTGACGGACGTGGTGGTCGATGTCGAAGCGGTCGTCCTCCTCCCAGACGTATTGCCCGGCCGTGGTCAGCGAGCGCCGGGGTCGCTTGAGGAACAGGGGTGCGATCTCGTCGACCGACCGCATCTGCTCGTACATCTCGCTGATGTAGTTCTTGCCCGCGCCCTCCGGCTTCGTGAAGAGCTGCAACCCACCGACATGCATCGGCATGTTGCGGTTCTCCGCCACCAGGAACGCGGTGGAGGTCGGATCGACGGGTGTGGGCACGACGTGCACCTCTGCTTTCCTCCGGCTGCCCGGAAGTCCTGATCTTGGCTGGTCCTGCTGCGACTTGTCGAGGATCCCGACAAATGGAGGAACGTGTGGAGGGCGCCCCGGGTTACGTCGGACCGGCGCCGGCAAGGGGTGAACCCTGCCACGTGCCTGCGCGTCGCCCCTTCGCGTACGCCGGCCCGGTGTCCACGGGCCGAGTCCCTGTCAGCCTTCGTCCTTCGTCTCGAAGTCCTCCACCGAGCGCCGGGCGGGATTGCCTGCTCGGTCGCGGATGTCCAGGACCGCGTCGGGGTTGGGCATCACGGCGTACCGCCGGCCGGGTTCCAGCTCGCCCGGGGCGGGTTGCCACCGGGCCTCGCGGACTCGCTCGGAGCCACAGCTGACCTTGGTGCCGGCGCCGTTGCGGCAGCTGAGCGTGCCGGTCAGCGGGGCGCTCCAGTAGAGGCCGTCGCGTCGTACGACGAGAAGGCTGTCGTCGTTGACGCCGGTCACGCGTTCGTCGAACAGGACCCGGATCGGTCCCTCGGCCGACCACGCGCGGCGGGGGTGGGCCAGGCTCACGGCCGGGCGCCTGAGGTCGTCGGTGCGCACCCGCAGCCTGGTGTCCAGGGCGTCGTCCGACCGGAGTGCCCGGTCGCGCACCTGCACCAGCAGCTTCCCCTGCCGGTAGGGCACGTCGCAGGGCCCGACCCGGGTGCTGCCGCGCCACGTGTTCGCCCTGCGGGTGCCCCTGATCTTCCGCATCGCGACCGAAACCTCTGGCCCGATGTTGACCTGGACCGAGTTGACGCCGCTCCGGTCGTCGCGCGTCTTCACGGTGACCGTGACCTTGCGCCGCTTCGTGCGCGCGTCGATCGACGTGGGGCTCACCGTGGTCTTGACGATCCGCGGCCGGCGCTCGTCGTCCCGGGCGATCACCTTCACCGGCTCGATGCCGAAGCGGTCGGCCAGCTCTCGCGTGTGGGTGCGGTGCACGAAGCCGTACTCGTCGAGGACCTGCACACTCGCCACCTTGGCCCGGTAGGTGCCGAACCAGCTGCGGGGAACCCTGGCGGTGCCGGTGAAGCCGTCCGTGGTGCGGGAGAGCTCAACCTGTTGCGAGGGCTTGGAGTTGAAGCGCAGCCCCACCGACTGCACCGTGGTCGTCGACTCGTCGACGGCCAGGTGGAAGGCGACCTTGCGGGCCTTCTTCCGCACGCTGACCTTCTGCTTCGAGATGGTCAGTGAGGTCAGGGCGGGCTCGACGACGGGTTCCGGCGGTGGGTCGGAGACAACGGTCAGAGGAGTCTCCAGGGCACTGTGGAAGACGCCGTCCTCCTCGGTGTGACGCCGGTTGCCAGCCTTGTCCGTCGCCTCGATCGACTCGATCGTGTGCTCGCCGGGCTCGGTCCTGCGCTGCACGCTCACGCGTCCGGTCCACGCGTCCGTGGAGGTCGGCTCCAACCTGATCACCTGGTCGAGGACGTAGATCCACACGCTGGACACCCCGGTCGCAGCCCCCGGCCCGCCACGGTCCTGCACGGGCAGGCTGACCAGCACCTCGGCGGGCTGGTCCGTCACGTCGACGGTGGACGGGGTGAACGTGGGTGTGCCCAAGGTCGGAAGCCCGGCGTCGCGGCTCCAGCACGACGAGAGCGGGACCGCCGGGTCTCCCGTCTCATCCTCCGCCGAGACCGGCGCTGCCATCACCAGGGCGGTGACGGCGGCCGTCGCACCCACCGCCCACAACCGTCCGCGCGGACCCATGTCACTCACTCCCAGTGCTTCGAAGGCGCCCGAGAATCCGACCATGCTACCCAGTTCTCGTCCACAGGGTGGCGGATCGGCGAGGTCCTCCACAGGTCGCGGTCGGGCGGACGCGCTCGGGCACGTTGCTCCCTAGCGTCCTCGCAGAGGGGCCACCCGCGGCCCCACAGCTGAAGGAGGACCGGATGAAGCGCGTGATCCACCTGCTCGGGGTCGTGGTCGGCATCGGCTGCGGACTTCTGCTCGGGCTGACCATCGGCGCCGGCCACGCCGAGACCCGGGCCCCCGATGGCTGGGAGCCACCGCCGGGGACGATCGTGGAGGTCCTGGGCAACCCGGAGAACGGCTTCTCCATCCACCACTACGACGGCAGCTGGCTCCATCCGCCCACCGACTCCGAGGCTGCCGCGGAGTGCAGCGCCCAGGACCGTCGGGTGCGGCGAGTGCGGTGCACCACCAGGGTCCGTGTCTGGTACCGCGACCTCGGGCGGCTCAGGCGCGCCCTCCGCTATGCCCACCACGTCGGAGGTGACGACTGATCGCTGCCGGGTCTGACACGATCGGTGCATGGAGCCACACCCGCTCGACCGCGCACTGCAACGCGGGCGCACGTCGATGGGCACCCGGCTGCGGAGACTGCGGACCAAGGCCTTCGCCATCGCCCAGTGCTCGATCGCCGCCGGAGTGGCCTGGTTCCTCGCCCGTGACGTGTTCGACCACCCGACGCCGTTCTTCGCGCCGATCGCGGCGGTGGTCTGCCTCGGCACCTCCTACGGCCAACGGCTCCGGAGGGTGCTCGAGGTCTGCATCGGCGTGGCCGTCGGCGTGCTCATCGCCGACCTGTTGGTCTTCCAGATCGGCACGGGTGGGTGGCAGCTCACCCTCATCGTGGCGCTGGCGATGTCGAGTGCCTTCCTGCTCGACGGGGGGCCGCTGTTCGTGACCCAGTCGGCGGTGCAGTCGATCGTGATCGCCACGCTCGTACCGACCCAGGATGCCGCGGTGACCCGCTGGACCGATGCGCTGATCGGAGGGGCGGTCGCCCTGGTGGCCGCCACGGTCGTGCCGGCCGCACCCCTGAGGCGCCCCCGCGAGCGTGCCGCCGAGGTGGTCGCCAAGATCGCCCGCCTGCTGCGCGCCGCCGCGGACGTGATGGCCGACGGCGAGGTCGAGCCGGCACTCGAGCTGCTGGCCGACGCGCGGTCCACCGACTACCTGATCCGCGAGCTGCAGGCCGCCGCCGACGAGGGCCTGTCGGTGGTGGCCAGCTCGCCGTTCCGGGTGGGGCACAAGGGCTCCGTGCGCGCTGTGGCCGACTTGGTCGAACCCCTCGACCGGGCCCTGCGCAGCACCCGGGTGCTGGTCCGGCGTACGGCTGTGGCCGCGCACCACCGGCGTGCGGTGCCCCCGTCCTACCCGGTGCTGTGCCGCGAGCTGGCCGACGCCACCGACCGGGTCTCCGACGAGCTGCGGGCCAACCGGATGGCCACCGCCGCCCAGTCGGAGCTGCTCAAGGTCGGTCAGGCCACCGGAGTCGTCGAGCGCACCGACGACTTGTCGGTCGAAGTGGTGCTGGCCCAGATCCGATCCGTGGTCGCCGACCTCCTCGTGCTCACCGGCATGACCAGTCTCGAGTCGACCGACGCGCTGCCGCCGACGAAGCGATGACCTGATGCGCTGGGTGCTGCACGTCGACATGGACCAGTTCCTGGCAGCCGTCGAGATCCTGCGCAACCCGGACCTGGCCGGCAAGCCGGTCATCGTCGGCGGGCGTGGGGACCCGACGGAGCGCGCGGTGGTGTCCACCGCCTCCTACGAGGCGCGTGTGTTCGGGGTGCGCTCCGGCATGCCGCTGCGGATCGCCAAGCGCAAGGCCCCCGACGCGGTCTTCCTCCCGGTGGACTTCCCGGTCTACGAGGCCGCCTCCGCGACCGTGATGCAGACGCTGCGTGACGTCCCCGGCGCGGTGGTGCAGGTGCTCGGCTGGGACGAGGCCTTCGTCGGCATCGACACCGACGACCCGCGACCGGTCGCCGACGACGTCCGAGCACGCGTGCTGGAGGCCACCGACCTGCACTGCTCGATCGGCATCGGTGACACCCTGGTCCGGGCGAAGAACGCCACCGACCTGGGCAAGCCGCGCGGGGTCTTCACCTTGACCCGGGACAACTGGCTCGAGGTGATGGGTGACCGCCCCACCAAGGACCTGTGGGGCGTCGGTCCGCGCACCTCGGCCCGGCTCGCCGAGCACGACATCTCCACCGTGCGCGAGCTGGCAGCAGCGCCGGTGGACCTGCTCACCGGTGAGTTCGGACCCAACACCGGCCTGCACGTGCACCGTCTCGGCACCGGCGAGGGCACCGCCGTCGTCGACGACACCCCGTGGGTTCCCCGCGCGCACGGCCGCGAGACGACGTACCAGCACGACCTGACCACGCCGGCCGAGATCTCGGACGCCGTGCGGGCGCTCGCCGTGCAGGTCGTCGACGACATCAGGAAGGAGGGCCGGGCGTGCCTGCGGGTGCACCTCAAGGTGCGCTTCGCACCGTTCTTCACGTTCAACCGGTCGCGCAAGCTGAAGGAGCCGACCTACGACGTGGACCTGATCGCCGAGACCGCCCTCGACCTGCTCGCGGCGCTCGAGGACGACCGTGCGATCCGACTGCTCGGCGTGCGCGCCGAGATGGTCGCGCCCGAAGGAGGCTACTGAAGTGAGTCGCGCAGCTCGGTGACCACCGAGTCGACGACCGCAACCAGGTCACCGCCGGACTCACCGGCGACCGTCCGTTGGCGCTGGTACGACGCACCGCGGCGAGGGATCTCGGCCACCGAGCGCAGCTCGGCCTCGCAGTCGAGGCGCCGCGCCACCGGGGTGAGGCGGTCGAGCAGGTCGTCGAGGTCGTCGGTGATCAGCCGCTCGTTCGACGCCGCATCGAGGATGATGATCGCGTCGAGCCCGTAGCGGGCTGCGCGCCACTTGTTCTCCTGCACGTGCCACGGCGGCATCACCGGGAGGGTCTCGCCCGCGGCGAGGCGGGTGTCGAGATCGATCACCAGGCAGTGCATCAACGCGACCAGGGCGGCCATCTCGTCGATCGTGGAGACCCCGTCGCACACCCGGTTCTCCAGCGTGCCGAGCTTCGGCACGGGGCGCACGTCCCAGCGGATCTCGGAGAGCTCGTCGATGACGCCGGTGGTGAGCTGGTCGTGGACGAAGGACTCGAACTCCGGCCACTGCTCGAACTGGAACGGCAGCCCCGCGGTCGGCAGCTGCTGAAACATCAGCGCCCGGTTCGACGCGTAGCCGGTGTCCGTCCCCGCCCACACCGGGGACGACGCGGACAGCGCCTGCAGGTGGGGGTACTGGTTCAGCAGGGCCGACATCACCGGCAGCACGCGCTGCTGCTCGGGCAGGCCGACGTGCACGTGGACGCCCCAGATCAGCATCTGCCGGCCCCACCACTGGGTGCGGTTGATCAGCTCCTCGTAGCGATGTCCCTCGGTCAGCTGCTGGGCCGACCACTGGGCGAACGGGTGGGTGCCCGCGCCGTAGAGGTCGATGCCGAGGCGGTCCGCGGCGGGCAGGACCACGTCGAGCGTGCTGCGCAGGTCGGCCATCGCCTCGTCGACGCTCGAGCAGATGCCGGTGACGACCTCGACGGTGTTGCGCAACAGCTCCTTGTGCAGGCGACTCGCGTCCGGAAGCCTCGGGCCCACCTCGGTGAAGAGATCGGCGGCCGAGTTCACCAGGTCACGGGACTCCTGGTCGACGAGTGCGAACTCCCACTCGACGCCGAGGGTCGGCCGTGGAGATCCGTGGAAGTCGATGCGCACGAGTCAAGCGAACCACACGATGGCCGGCGTGAAAGCATGTCGGCCATGGCGGATTCTCGCGAGACGGCTCTCACTCTCGACCTGAGCCTGCGGATCGGAGAGATGCTCCTCTCGAACGGCGCTGGTGCGGCCGACGTCACCGCCACCATGCACGCGGTGGCCTATCACCTCGGGGTGCGCAACCCGATCGTCGACGTGACCTTCACCAGCCTGTCGATGAGCTACCAGTCCATCGACGACGACGTCCCGCTGGTGATGTTGCGACAGGTGAAGCAGCGCGACATCGACTACGAGGACCTGACCCGCATCGACCACCTGGTCCGGGACCTGTTGTCCGACCGCGTCGACCTGGTCGAGGCGCGGGCCACGGTGGCCCGCATCAGCTCCTCGGGTCACGCCCGCCAGCGTTGGGCGGTGACCGTCAGCATCGGCATCATGTCCGCGGGCGTCGGCCTGATGCTGGGCGGGAACGCACTGGTCGTCCTGATCGCGTTCCTGGCCGCGATGATGATCGACCGCACCCAGATCTTCCTCCACCGCCAGCGGCTGCCGAACTTCTACCAGCAGGTGGCCGGGGGAGCGGTGGCCACGCTCCTGGCGCTGGGCGCCGCCGCGGCCGACCTAGACGTCGACCCGTCAGTCGTCGTCACGGCCAACATCATCATGTTGTTGTCAGGCATCGGCTTCATGGGCGGACTGCAGGACGCGCTCTCCGGCTTCTACGTCACGGCCGGTGCCCGGATGACGGAGGCGTTGTTGTCGACGGCCGGGATCATCGCCGGTGTCAGTGGCGGGCTGGCCCTGGGCGACGTGATCGGCGTCGACATCGGTCGGCTGGAGCCGGGGCGAGGTGGCCTCGCCACGGTGGCGATGATCTCGCTGGGCGCCGCGATCGCCGCCGCCGCCTTCGCCTTCAGCGCCTACTCGCCCAAGCGGATCCTCGTCCCGATCGCGCTGATCGCGGCTGTCGCCATCGCGATCACCTACGGCATCGAGGGCGCCGGCTTCGGTCGGACCTGGTCGGTGGCCCTGGCGGCGCTGTTCATCGGTCTGGTCAGCTACTCGGTCTCCGGCCGGGTGCGGGTGCCTCCGCTGGTGGTCGTGGTGTCGGCGATCGTGCCGATGCTGCCCGGCCTGTCGATCTATCGGGGTCTCTCGCTGATGGCCGACGGCGGGGCGACCTCCCAGGGGATCTTCGCGATCATCACCGCCGCCTCCGTGGCGATCGCGCTGGCCTCCGGCGTGATCCTCGGCGAGTTCATCGCCCAGCCCCTCAAGCGCGAGGCCCGCAAGCTCGAGAGCCGGCTGGCCGGCCCGCGCCTCGTCGGTCCGTTCCGCGCCCGCGCCAAGCGTTGACTCGAACGGTCAACTCTTGCTGCGCGAACGGTCGATTCTTGCTGCGCGAACGGTTGATTGTTGACGTGCGAACTGCGTGTTGTTGACGTCCGGAGGCACGGTCTGCCCGCTCGGGCATCAAGAACTGCCCGCTCGCGCAGCAAGAGTTGCCCGTTCGCGCAGCAAGAGTTGCCCGTTCGCGCAGCAAGAGTTGCCCGTTCGCGCAGCAAGAGTTGCCCGTTCGCGCATCAGGAGGGGGCGGTTCGGAGGGTGGCGAGGCGGTCCAGCCAGGCGGCCGAGGTCTGGCCCTCGTACGGCGCCACCCGCGCCTCCACTGCAGCGTGCACGGCTTGGCAGTTCGCCAGCGCCAGCGCGATGACGTCGTCGGGATAGCCGAGGCTGACCCGGTGGTCGGCGAACTCGTCCTCGTCGTCGATCCACACCCGGCCACTGTGGCCGCGGACGACATCGAGGTCGAGGTCGATCGAACGGATCGTGGCGCCGTCCCAGACCGGTTGGGTGGCGATGTCGACATACACGGCGACCGGGCCGGTGAGGTTCACGAACCCCGTACCGGATCCGTCCTGCCGCCTTCCGTGGAACGTCGCGAACCAGCCGCTCACTGCAGGTGAACCCGTGGTCGGGGCCAGGCAGACCTGGTCGACCGGTGCCTTGAAGTCCGCGCCGGGGCGGTGCATCCGGGTGCCGGTCGGAACGCCGATCCAGTCACCGTGCTCGTCGGAGCCGAGGTGAAGGGCCGTGTAGGCCCAGTGCGGACGGTCGGGCCACTTGGTCATCGCGACCTGAACCGGCTCCCCGAACTCCACGCGTCATTCCTAGCATGCAGGACGTCATGCGTTGGGGTTGTCCGGGCGACCGGTTCGTATGACGTCGCGTGCACCGCCGGGGTTGTCGGGGCGACCGGTTGGCAGGCGTCGCGGACCCGCGGCCTACTTCTTGGTGGGGACCACGCGCTTGGAGGCGCGGGCGACGATGTCCTGGTAGCGCGAGCCGGCGAGCTTGGCGAAGTGGTGCACCAGGTGCGCGTCGATGCCGACCAGTTGGCGTGCCTTGCCCTTCATGCCGGCGGACAGGATGATCTCGGCGGCCTTCTCGGGCGACATCCGGGCCAGCTTCTCGTCGAAGAGCCGGTCGATGGCGTTGCCGTCCTCGCTCGCGGTCTTGCGGCCGTTGCGCGAGATGCCGGTCTTGATGCCGCCGGGGTGGATGCAGGTGACGGTCACCGGGTGCTGGTTGACCAGCATCTCCTCGCGCAGCGCCTCGGTGAAGCCGCGGACGGCGTACTTCGTCGCGTTGTACGCCGACTGCCCGGGCATCGAGACCAGTCCGAAGAGGCTGGAGATGTTGATCAGCGCGCCGTCGCCGGAGGCGATCAGGTGGGGTAGGAACTCCTTGGTGCCGTTGACGACGCCGTTGAAGTTGACCCCGACGATCCAGTCGAACTCCTCGTAGGTCATGTCCTCGAAGTCGCCGGTCATGGAGACGCCGGCGTTGTTGACCACCACGTTGACGACGCCGAACTGCTCGACGACGGCGGCCGCCCAGACCCCGACGGCCGCACGGTCGGAGACGTCCACGACATCGGAACGGAGCTCGGTGACGCCCTGCTCCTTCAGCAGCTGGACGGTGCCCTCGAGCCCATCAGGGTTCCAGTCGGAGACGGCCAGCTTGGCCCCTCGGCGGGCAGCCAGACGAGCCATCTCCCGGCCCATCCCGGAGCCGGCCCCGCTGATCACGACGACCTTGTTCTCGAGTGACTTCATGCGGACACCTTCTCCTTGATCGGGGTGGGGGCGGTGACGTCGTACGCCTCGACGTCGAACCGGGCGAGCAATCGGCGGAACGTGAAGGTCGAGCGGGGCCACAGCGTGGTGTTGCGGCCGTGCTCGTCGAGGTACCAGCTGGCGCAGCCACCGGTGTTCCACACAGTCTGCTGCATCCGTCGCTGCAGGTCGTCGTTCCACGCCTCCTGCACGTCGCGGTGCGGCTCGACGGAGCTGTGGCCGGCACGGTCCATCGTGCGGATCGCGTCGACGATGTAGTTGATCTGTGACTCGATCATGAACACCATGCTGGAGTGGGCCAGGCCGGTGTTGGGACCGACGATCTGGAACAGGTTCGGGAAGCCGTGGACGGTGGTGCCCTTGTAGGCGGTCATGCCGGTCTCGGCCCAGGTCTCGGAGAGGGTGCGACCGTCGCGGCCGACGACGCGCTGAGCGATCGGTTGCTCGGTGGTGTGGAATCCCGTCGCCACGACGAGTACGTCGACGGGCCGCTCGACGCCGTCGGTGGTGACCACCGCGTCGCCGGTGATCTTGGAGATCCCGTCGGTCACCAGCTCGACGTGGTCGGCCGCCAGCGCGGGGTAGTAGGTGTTGGAGATCAGGATGCGCTTGCAGCCGATCCGGAAGTCGGGCGTGACTGCGGCGCGCAGCTCGGGGTCCTTGATGCCGCGGGCGATGTTGGCCCGGGCCAGCTTCAGGGCCGGCAGGGCCAGGGCGGGGTTGCGGGTGAACGCCGGGACGTAGAGCTCGCGGCCCCAGTAGATCGCGGTGCGATAGACCTTCTGCACCAGCGGCAGGTGCCGGAAGGCGAGCTTCTCGAGGCCGGTGTAGGCGCGGTCGTTGCGCGGAATCACCCACGGGGCGGTGCGCTGGTAGACGTCGAGGTGTCCCACGGTCCTGGCCAGCTCGGGGACGATCTGGATCGACGAGGCGCCGGTGCCGATCACCGCGACCCGCTTGCCGGCCAGGTCGATGTCGTGGTTCCACCGGGCGGAGTGGAAGACCTCGCCCTGGAAGCCCTCGATGCCGTCGATGTCGGGGAGCTTCGGCTCCGAGAGGCCACCGGAGCCGCTGACCAGGGTCTGTGTGGTGACGGTGGTGCCGTCGGACAGGTCGACCTCCCACACTTGGGCGGGGTCGTCCCAGACGGCACGCTCGACCGCGGTGTCGAAGCGGAAGCGGTCGAGGACCCCCGACTCGTCGGCGACGCGCTGGATGTAGGCCTGGATCTCGGGCTGCGGTGAGAACGACATCGACCAGTCGGGGTTGGGCGCGAACGAATAGCTGTAGAGCTGGCTCGGCACGTCGCACGCTGCGCCGGGGTAGGTGTTCGCCTGCCAGGTGCCACCGACGTCCGAGCTCTTCTCGATGACCAGGAAGTCGGTCTCGCCGTTCTCCTGCAGCTTGATCGCGGTCCCGAGCCCGGCGAATCCGGCGCCGATGACGAGGTGCTTGACGTGGGTCATGGTCCTCACCGTAGGCGCCATATTGAATATCCGTCAATAGTGGTGCTGAACAAAATTCAGTAGGGTGGTGGCATGACCAGCACCCCCCGCGTCCGGATGAGTCCCGACTCACGTCGCGAGCAGCTCCTCGACCTCGGCGTGCGCCTGCTCTCGACCCGCTCACTCGACGAGCTCTCGATCGAGATCCTCGCGGAGGAGGCGGGCATCTCGCGGGGGCTGCTCTACCACTACTTCGGCAACAAGCACGACTTCCACGAGGCCGTTGTCCGTCGCGCTGCCGACGACCTCATCGAGCAGACCGCGCCGCCGGTCTCGGGCGAGCCACTGGAGCGCCTGCTCGTCTCCATGGGGGCCTACCTCGACTACGTCGTGGCCAACTACGAGGGCTACCTGTCCTTGGTCAAGGGCGCCGCCAGCGGCAGTGACACGATCCGCGACATCTATGAGCAGGCTCGCGCGGTGCTCACGGACCGGCTCTTCCAGGAGGACAGCGAGGGGTTGGTCCTCCAGGACTCCCCGACGATGCGACTCGTGGTGCATGCCTGGTCGGCGTACGCCGAGGACGTCGCGCTGGCCTGGGCGCGCGACCCCGCGGGGGTCAGCCGTGACGAGGTGCTGGCCGTCCTCGCCGACTCGCTCCCAGCCCTGGCCGGAACGGTCACCCGCTCCTAGCGCTGCAGCCAGGGTCGCGGTCAGAGTCACAGCCAGTGCCGCGGTCAGAGTCACAGCCAGTGCCGCGGTCACATTCACAGGCCAGTGCCGCGGTCAGAGTCACAGTCGGGGCCGCAGTCAGAGTCACAGTCGGGGCGCCGACGGAAACCGTTGGCCAGGACCGGGATAATGGACCACGTTGTGCAGCCAGACCTGAAGATCACCTACCCCGACCTCCCCGTCAGCGACCGTCGCGACGACATCGCTGCGGCGATCCGTGACCACCAGGTCGTCATCGTGGCCGGTGAGACGGGGTCGGGGAAGACCACCCAGCTGCCCAAGATCTGCCTGGAGCTCGGCAGGGGACAGGGTGGCCGTGAGGGCAAGCTGATCGGGCACACCCAGCCCCGCCGGATCGCCGCCCGGTCCGTCGCGGAACGGATCGCCGAGGAGCTCGAGACCGAGCTCGGCGACGTGGTCGGCTACCAGGTCCGGTTCACCGACCGCACCTCGCGCACCAGCAGGGTCAAGCTGATGACCGACGGCATCCTGCTCGCCGAGCTGCAGCGCGACCGCAAGCTGTTGAAGTACGACACCCTGATCATCGACGAGGCCCATGAGCGCAGCCTCAACATCGACTTCATCCTCGGCTATCTCAAGGGCCTGCTGCCCAAGCGTCCCGACCTGAAGCTGATCATCACGTCGGCCACGATCGACCCCGAGCGCTTCGCGCGGCACTTCGCGGATCGTCGGGGCAGGCCGGCGCCGATCATCGAGGTCTCCGGGCGCACCTACCCGGTGGAGATCCGCTACCGGCCGCTGGTCTCGACAAGCTCGACCGGCGAGGACAGCCCGACCGGCGAGGACAGCCCGACCGGCGAGGACGGCTCGACCGACGAGGAGGGCGAGGTCGTCGTCCGCGACCAGACCGAGGCCATCGGCGAGGCGGTCAAGGAGCTCGCCGCGGAGGGACCCGGTGACATCCTGGTCTTCCTGCCCGGCGAGCGGGAGATCCGCGACACCGCGGACGCCCTCGGCGACCTCAACCTGCGCAACCCGCTGGAGATCGTGCCGCTCTACTCCCGCCTCTCCTCGGCCGAGCAGCACCGCGTCTTCGAGGCTCCCAAGCCGGGCCGCGGGCGTCGCGTCGTGCTGGCCACCAACGTCGCCGAGACCTCGCTGACCGTGCCGGGCATCAGGTACGTCGTGGACTCCGGCGTCGCGCGCATCTCGCGCTACTCGGTGCGCACGAAGGTGCAGCGGCTGCCGATCGAGCCGATCAGCCAGGCCTCGGCCAACCAGCGCTCCGGCCGCTGTGGTCGTGTCGCGGCCGGCGTGGCGATCAGGCTCTATGCGCAGGAGGACTTCGAGAGCCGTCCGGAGTTCACCGAGCCCGAGATCCTGCGCACCAACCTGGCCTCGGTGATCCTGCAGATGACCTCGTTGGGCCTCGGCGACGTCGGTCGGTTCCCCTTCGTCGAGCCGCCCGACAAGCGCAACGTGCAGGCAGGCACCCAACTGCTGGAGGAGCTCGGCGCCCTGTCCACGGGTGGTTTCGAGACGACTCGTTCCTCGTCTCCTCAACCACCGTCCAACGCACGTGCGTCGTCTCCTCAACCACCGCCCACCGCGCGTGCGTCGTCTCCTCAACCACCGTCCAACGCACGTGCGTCGTCTCCTCAACCACCGTCCAACGCACGTGCGTCGTCTCCTCAACCACCGTCCACCGCGCGTGCGTCGTCGCGGAACGGTCGCGGCAAGCAGGGCAGTCGGCTCACCCAGCTCGGACGCCGACTGGCCAGGATGCCGATCGATCCCCGGATGGGCCGGATGATCCTCGAGGCCGAACGCCTCGGCTGCGTGCGTGAGGTGATCGTGATCGCGGCCGCCCTGTCCCTGCAGGACCCGCGCGAGCGACCGGCCGAGATGCAGGCACAGGCCGACCAGCAGCACGCCCGGTTCAAGGACCCCGAGTCCGACTTCATGACGTGGCTCAACCTGTGGCGCTACATCAAGAAGCAGCAGAAGGAGCTCTCCTCCAGCGCGTTCCGACGGATGTGCAAGAAGGAGTTCCTCAACTACCTGCGGATCCGTGAGTGGCAGGACTTCGAGTCCCAGCTCCGCCAGGTCTGCAAGGAGATGGGTCTCGATACGCGCGCTGGCGCTCGCCACTCGACCACCGAAGACCAGACGCGCGCTGGCGCTCGCCACTCGACCACCGAGAGCACCGAGGGCACCCACGGCGGCGCGACGGACACGGACGGCATCCACCAGGCACTGCTCTCCGGGCTGCTCTCCCACATCGGTGCACTGGAGGAGGTCTCGGCAGGCTCGACCGCCGGGCCGAAGAAGGGCGGTCGGCGGCCGATGCGCGAGTATCTCGGCGCTCGCGGCGCGAAGTTCGCGATCTTCCCGGGATCCGGCCTGAAGGGGAAGAACCCGCAGTTCGTGATGGCCGCCGAGCTCGTCGAGACCAGCCGCCTGTGGGCCCGGCAGAACGCGGCGATCAACCCCGAGTGGGCCGAGCGCCTCGGCGCCCACCTGGTCAAGCGCAACTACTCCGAGCCGCACTGGTCGGCCAAGCGCGCTGCGGTGATGGCCCGCGAGCGGGTCACCCTGTACGGCGTACCGCTGGTCGCCGACCGTCTGGTCAACTACGGCCAGGTCGATCGGGAGCTGGCCCGCGAGCTCTTCATCCGGCACGCGCTGGTCCACGGCGAGTGGCCGGCGCTGGAGACCGGCCGGCACAAGTTCTTCGCCAAGAACAAGGCACTGCTCGAGCAGGCCGAGGAGCTCGAGCACCGGGCCCGCCGGCGCGACATCGTGGTCGACGAGCACACCCTCTTCGACTTCTACGACCAGCGGGTCGGCGCCGAGGTGGTCAGCGGTGCTCACTTCGACACGTGGTGGAAGAAGGAGCGGCAGCGCAACGGCAACCTGCTCACCTTCGACCCGACGATGCTCACCCACGACACCGCGGCGGAGGTGCAGGCAGACGACTACCCGGAGCTGTGGCACGCCGAGGGGCTGACCTTCCCGATCGGCTACCACTTCGAGCCGGGTGCGCGGGATGACGGGCTGACCATCGACGTGCCGGTGGCGACCCTGAACCGGGTGGAGGCCGATCAGTTCAGCTGGAACGTGCCGGGCCTGCGCGAAGAGCTGGTCACCGGCCTGATCCGCAGCCTGCCCAAGAACCTGCGGGTCAACTTCGTGCCCGCACCCAACAAGGCCCGCGAGTTCCTGGCCGCCGTGCCGGCGGGCGACGAGCCGCTGCTGGAGGCGCTGGAGCGCTGGCTGCGCGCCACCACCGGGGTCGTCGTGCCACGCGACGCATGGGACTGGGCCAAGGTGCCCGAGCACCTGCGACCGACGTTCCGGGTGGTCGACGAGACCGGTCGCGAGCAGGCCCGCGGCAAGGACCTCGAGGCGCTCAAGGAGCCGTTGCGCCCGAAGTTCGCCGCGGCGATGGCAGAGGTGGCCGCCGACTCCGGCATCACCGTCACCGGCCAGACCACGTGGACCTTCGGTGTCATCGAGTCCGACTTCACCCAGACCCGCGCCGGCCATGAGGTGCGCGGCCATCCGGCGCTCGTGGACGAGGGGTCGAGCGTGGGGCTGCAGGTATTCGGGTCGGCCGACGAGCAGGAGGCCAGGCACCGTCTCGGCGTACGCCGCCTGCTGCTGCTCAACACGAAGTCGCCGGTCAAGGACATCCTCGACTCGTTGGGCAACGCGGAGAAGCTGGCCCTGGCCGGGTCGCCCTACCCGAACGTCACCGAGCTGCTCGAGGACTGCCGTGCAGCCGTGCTCCAACAGGCGATCGACGCCCGACCGCCGGTGCGCAGCGAGGAGGCGTACGCCGCCCTGCTGGCCGCCGCGCAGGCCGACCTGCCGGCGCAGGTGCGTGGCGTGATGCACGACGTGTTCCGGGTGCTCGAGGCGTGGCGGCGCACCGACAAGCTGCTCAGCGGGCGCGCCGACATGGCCACGCTGTCGGCAATCGCCGACATGCGGGCCCAGCTCGACCGCCTGGTGCACCGCGGCTTCGTCTCCGAGGCCGGGGTCGAGCAGCTCCGGCAGCTGCCGCGCCACCTCGCCGCGATCGACGTACGCCGGGAGCGGCTGGAGTCGCAGCTGGCCAGGGACCGACAGCTGATGGACCAGATCGGTGAGCTGCAGGACGCCTGGTCGCACCGGATGGCGGCGCTGCCCGAGGGACGTCCGCCGGGGGCGAGCCTGCGCCAGGTCCGGTGGATGCTGGAGGAGTACCGCGTCTCGCTGTGGGCCCAGCACCTCGGCACGGCGCACTCGGTCAGCGACGCCCGGATCCGCAAGGCCCTCGGCTGACCCGCCCCGCCCTCTCCTTCCCCGAGCAACGCGTGTCCGTGTCACTGCACGAGCGACCGGTCACGGGCAGAGTGGCAACAGCACCGCGCACGTGCCGGTCGGTCACAACGACTTGCGCACGAGCTCCTCGACCACGCGGTAGCCCAGGCTGTCGTAGAGCCGGCGCGCCACCGTGTTCTGGCCGAACACGTTGAGCCCCAGCTCCTCGGCCCCCGCGTCACGGCACCGGGCGGCCCCGGCGTCCATGATCGCCCGACCATGGCCCGCGCCACGGTGCGCCTCGTCGACCACCACGTTGTAGACGTAGCAGCGACGAGGTGCGTGGCGGATCCACAGCAGGCCGACCCGCTGGTCAGCGACGTACGCCGACCACAGGTGCTGGTCGGCCGTCGCGAGTCCGTCGGGGAGCAGCTCGGCGAACGCGTCGCGGGCGACCTTGCGCATGTCGTCGAGGGAGCCGAGCCCCGCACCGTGGCGTTGCTGCGCATAGGCCTCGATGTCGTCGGCCGCATATGCGGCGAAGAACTCCGGAGTCATCGGGCGCAGCTCCACCGGGCTCGCGGCAGGCGCATCCTCCAAGGGCAAGGTCATCTGCGTGGCGGCGGGGGAGAAGTCGCCGCCGGCGACGAAGGCGCGCGCGGCCTCGTCGGTGCCGTGGACGGAGACCGACAGGCTGTCGGCGCCCTCGGCACGCAGCGCGTCCTCGACCAGGAGGCGCACCTGCGGACCGAGAGCCACCTCATCGAGGGCAAGGTCGATCAGCACCGGCCCGCCGCTCTCGGCCAGGTCGAGCCAGACCGAGCCGACCGGCGCCCCGCCGTCCTCGACCTGCCACAGGCGTGTGTCGGGGTCGGCGCGGTCATCGCGCAGCAGTCGCCCGGCCATCGCCCTGGTGACCGCATCCGCCTCGGAGGCGTCGTGCGTGCCCGCGGCGACGCGGTGCTCCGGCATGCGCGTGAGCATCCCGGCGCGCCACACGGGCTGGTCGCCATCGGGAAGGGGGAGCAGGCGCAGGGTCACGACGTCGAACCTAGGCCATGACGACGCGTACGACGCCTGCTGGCCCTGCGCGAGTACCGTGGCCGAGTGAGCCAGCGTCCCCACCGCAAGCCGACCGTGCAGGCGGCGCAGTTCTTCGACGGCCGGATCGGTGGCACCGACCCGGCACTGGTCTCCGAGGCAGCCGATCGGGCGGCCGCCCTGCTCGTGCGTGGTGCCCGCAGCAGCGACGACGAGCAGATCGCCCAGCGGGTGCTCCTGCTGGCCGAGACCGAGGGCCTGGAGACACTGGCGGACCTGTGGTCGGGCGCCCCGGCCGACTCCTTGGCCGGATGCCTGTGGCGCCTCTACGTGCTCCGTGCGTGGGTGCACGGCTCGCCCCACCAGGCCACCCAGCAGTTCGAGGCGGGACGCACGAGCGCCCAGGTGGCGCGGGTGGTCGCCGGGGTGGCCGACCCGCCGGGCCCCGACCAGCTCAAGGCGATGATCGACACCACCCTCGCCGGGATCGCCCAACGTGACTTCGCCGACGTGCTGCTGCGAGCCTCGGCATTCGCCCGCGTGGTCGCCGCCGGCCGGGCCCACCGGCAGGACCCCGATGCGCACCAGATGCTGGTGCTGTCGGAGCAGCTCGAGGCCGCGGCGCACCAGGAGCTCGAGAGCCCGCTCGCCTGAAGAGTGGAGTACGCCGGACCGGGAGCGCCTCACGGCGCGTGGCCGCTCGTAGCGGCTAATTTTGGGACCCGGGGCTGCCACGGTCCGGCGTACTCGACAGAGTTTAATCCCTCGATCAACCAGCCATCGGCACCTTGTGGATTTCTGCGGGTGCCGTCACCCGCCGCCGCCTTCTCCTAGGGTGGGCGCATGGAACCGACGTACGCACCAGAGGTCGACGGCGAGCCCGATCCGGGCGAAGTGGTGTGGGGGTGGGTCCCCTACGAGGAGGACGCCAGCCAGGGCAAGGACCGTCCCGTCCTGCTGCTGGCCAAGGACGGCGACGAGTGGCTGGCCCTGCAGCTGAGCTCCAAGGACCACGACCGTGACGCGGCCCAGGAGGCCGGCGAGGGGCGGTTCTGGATGGACGTCGGCGCCGGTGACTGGGACCGCGAGCGTCGGCCCAGCGAAGTGCGGCTGAACCGCCTGCTGCGCCTGCCCGACGGCGGCCTGCGTCGCGAAGGGGCGGCGCTCGACAAGGCCACCTTCGACAGCGTGGTCGCGGCGGCCAAGGGCTACCTCGACCTTCGCTGACTCGGTAGCGTCGGGAGCATGCAGACACGCAAGCTCGGAGACCGGACCGTCAGCGCCATCGGACTCGGCGGCATGCCGCTCTCGCGGAAGCGCTTCGCCACGGGCGAGCTGCCGCCCCGCGAGGAGGCGATCGCCACGGTGCACGCAGCACTCGAGGCCGGGGTGACCTTCATCGACACGGCCGACTGCTACGCCCCCGACGGCCTGGGACTGGGTCACAACGAGGAGCTCGTCGCCGAGGCGCTGCGCGCGGCCGGCTCGCCCGATGTCCTCATCGCCACCAAGGGCGGCATCCGACGCGAGGGTGCCGACTGGCCGGTCGACGGCCGACCCGAGTGGATCCGCCGGGCGGTGCACGGCTCACTCGAGCGGCTGGGTGTCGACTCGATCGACCTCTACCAGCACCACCGCCCCGACCCGGAGGTTCCCTACGCGGAGACGATCGGCGCCTTCAAGGAGCTGTACGACGAGGGGCTGGTGCAGCGCGTCGGCCTGTCGAACGCGGACCCCGCCCAGATCAGGGAGGCCCAGGACATCCTCGGTGATGCGCTGGTTGCCGTGCAGAACCAGTTCAGCCCCAGCTTCCGCAGCAGTGAGCCGGAGCTGGAGCTCTGCGAGGAGCTGGGTCTGGCGTTCTTGCCGTGGAGCCCGATGGGCGGCATGCGCCACGCCGCCGATCTCGCCGACGACTTCTCGGCCTTCGCCGAGATCGGCGAGGCGCATGGAGTGAGCCCGCAGCAGGTGTGCATCGCCTGGTTGCTGGCACGCTCGCCGCAGGTGATCCCGATCCCCGGTGCCAGCCGTCCGGAGTCGATCCGTGACACGGCCGCTGCCACGCACCTGGTGCTCAGCGACGACGAGCTGGCCCGGCTCAACGGCTGAGGCCGGACCGATCCAGCACCAACCACGCCAGACGTGCAGGCGCGGCCGCCCGGGATCAGCCCAGCTTCGGGGCCACCGCCCGGGCAGCCTGCTGGGCGGGCTCCTGGCCTGACTCGTAGTTGTAGTCCTGGCTCTCGGTGTCGATCAGCACCACCGAGACGTGCTTGCCCTTGCGGTTCACCGCGACACCGTTGAAGTGGTGTGTCTCGGCGTCCTCCTTGCCGAGCTGCACCAGGTAGGTGAACGCGTTGCCGGTGTCGACCTCGACCGGCGAGATCGGGTTGACCCGCTCGACCTCGGCGTTGACCTCCTCGGCGCAGTCACGGTGCCACCCGCGCAGGGTCTGCTCGGCCCGCCAGGCCGACTTGGCGTCGGCGAAGGTGGCGATCAGCTGGGCGGCCTCCTGGGAGCCCTGCGCCGTGAAGGTGCGCACCCACGCGTCCTGCGCTCCGGCGTCGACGAGGGTGAACTTCGCACAGTCACCGAACGGCTCCGGTCCCTCGGGCTGGGTTCGACCCTCGGTCCAGACCGTGACGTCGTTGAGCCCGGGCATCTCCTTCTCGGTGAGGAAGAGGGCCTTGACCGGCGACTCGGACGAGGAGTCGGGGGCCGGGTCGGACGGGGCCGGCTCCGACGCACTCGGTGGCGCCGAGGTGGCGTCCGGCTCGGAGCTCGCGGACGCCGAGCCGCTGGGGGAGCTGGTGCTCTCGGACGAGGTGGTCTCCGAGGGATCGTCGCCGACGGCGTCATCACTGTCGTCGGACGATCCGCACGAGGCCAGGACCAGAGTGGCCAGGACAGCGGCCGCGACGGCGGTGGAACCGCGGTGGAGGACACGTAGGGGGCTCATCATGCGGTCACCCTAGGGCCGAACGCGTGTGCTGGAAGTGGTGCTTGAGGTGTGTCCCGATATCGTTGGCCGACATGTTGCATCGACGAGAGGGCGTTCGAGCGTGAAGACCCGTGCTGCGCTGGCGTGTGGAAGCGTTCTGTTGGTCCTGTTTGCGGGTGCCTGCGACACGGAGACCGGCCCTCCGGAGCCCGACCCGACGGGCACCGCCAAGAACCCGGTGAACCTGAGCTTCCTCGCCTACGGTCCTGAGGAAGAAGTCGCTGCCATGCAGTCGACGGTCGACAAGTTCAACGCCGAGACCCCCACCACCAAGGTCAAGCTGGTGCAGGCCGACGACGCGGACGACGTGATCGACCGCCTCACCTCGAAGACCCCGCCTGATGTCTACCTGCTCTCCCAGCGTGACCTGGCCGAGGTGTCGAAGCGTGGCCTGAACCAGCCCCTCGAGGAGCTCCTCGACTCGCGCGGCGTGGACTTCGGAGACTTCTACAAGCGTGACTCGGTGGAGGCGTTCTCCCTCGACAGCCGCCTGCAGTGCATGCCGTACGGCGTGTCCCCGATGGTCATGTACTACAACAGCGACCTCATCGACTGGGAGACGATGAAGGAGAAGGGCCTCGACTCCCCGGCGACCCACACGGCCTGGACCCTCAACCAGTTCGCGGCGGCAGCGGAGTTCGCCTCCAGCCGTCCGGGCGCCAAGGGCGTCTACATCGAGCCGACCCTGGAGGGGATCGCGCCGTTCATCTACTCCGGCGACGGGCAGCTCTTCGACGACCAGACCGAGCCCACCACGTTGGCTCTCTCCGAGGAGTCCAGTCGCGAGGCGCTGGTCAAGACCATGGACATCCTGCGCAGCGACAAGCTCACGCTGACCCCGCGCCAGCTGCGCAAGGAGTCCGCGCTCAGCCGGTTCAAGAAGGGCAAGCTCGGCATGATGGCCGGCTACCGCAACCTGGTTCCGGAGCTGCGCAAGACGCCGAGCCTCAACTTCGACGTGATGCCGATGCCCACCCTCGACACGAACACCACGGTCGGTGACGTGAGCGGGCTGTGCATCAGCGCCGAGCCCAGCAGCGTCTCCGCCGCTGCCGACTTCATCGTCGACATGATCTCGGGGGAGTCCGTCGCCCGGGTCGCGGAGGCCGGCTACCTCGTGCCGTCCAACAACGAGGTCTCCGAGGGCGAGGCGTTCCTGCAGCCGGAGCAGCGTCCAGCCCATGCCGAGGTCTTCAACCGGAGCGTCCGCGACATCGTCTCTCCGCCCCTGCTCGACTCCTGGGCAGACCTGGAGACGGCCGTGCACAAGCCGCTCTACAAGCTGTTCTACAACCGGGTGCTCAACCTGGAGGAGCTGACCGAGGCGATCGACGAGGCGTCGAAGCCGATCCTGGAGAACCAGGACGAGCCGTCGGCGACCCCCACCGAGTGACCTCCCGGCTGGCCCGGGAACGGGTCAGCCGGCCTCGTCGGTCTCGTCGGTCTCATCGGCATCGGCGCCGAGGATGGCGTCGGTGAGCAGCGGGGCGCACAGGTCGATCTGCCAGGGGCGCGCCCCGTGGTCGACCAGCGACCGGCGTACGGCCTCGTCGAGGGCCGCGGGCTCGCGCGTCTCGGGCGGCGTCCACAGCACGCGCCGCAGGGTGTCCGGGGTGAGCAGGTTCTCCACCGGGAGGTGATTCTCCTCTGCCAGCGCGGTCATCTGCTCGCGGGCGCTGGTCAACCGCCTGGCGGCCACGGGATCCTTCTCCGCCCAGGCGCGCGGCACCGGCGGGCCGTCCCCGCGCGGCCCGCGCTGGGGCAGCTCGTCCTCGGGCAGCTCACGGGCCGTGGTCAGGGCGGCCACCCACTTCGACGCGTAGCGCTCGGCGCCGCGCCCGTGGAATCCCTTGGTGCGCAGCAGGGCGGCACGGTCGGTGGGCAGGGCCAACGCGGCAGCGATGATGGCCGAGTCCGGCAGGATGCGGCCGGGCGTGACGTCGCGCTCCTGCGCGGTGGCGTCGCGGGTCTCCCACAGGGCGCGTACGGCGGCCAGCGCGCGCCGGCCCCGCACCTTGTGCAGCTGGGAGGTACGCCGCCACGGCTCGGCGCGCTTCGTCGGGGTGAACCCGAGCAGGTGCTCGAACTCCTCACGCGCCCATTGCGCCTTGCCGGACTCCTCGAGCTCGGCGGCCATCACGTCGCGGAGCTCGACCAGCGGCTCGACGTCGAGGGCAGCGTATTCCAGCCAGGACTCGGGCAACGGGCGCTTGGACCAGTCGGCGGCGGAGTGCTCCTTGCGCAGGTGCTTGCCGAGGGTGGTCTCGACCAGGGTGGCCAGGCCGACCCGGGGGTAGCCCAGCAGGCGACCGGCCAGCTCGGTGTCGAAGAGCGACGAGGGACGCAGGCCGACCTCGGCCAGGCAGGCCAGGTCCTGGGTGGCGGCGTGCAGGATCCACTCCACTCCCGCCAGGGCCGCCTGGAGGTCGTCGAGGTTCTCGAACGCGATCGGGTCGACGAGTGCGGTGCCGGCACCTTCTCGACGCAGCTGGATCAGGTAGGCGCGTGCGGAGTAGCGATAGCCCGACGCACGCTCGGCGTCGATGGCGACCGGCCCGGTGCCGGCAGCGAAGCGGCGTACGACGTCGGCGAGTGCCTCAGCGGTCTCGACGACCGGGGGCAGGCCGTCGCGCAGGGTGAGCAACGGCGAGGGCTCAGGGGCCGCCTCGGGGACAGCGTCGGCCTGGGCCTCAGGCTGGGTCTCGTTGGGAGCCGGGGCAGTGGGGTCAGCAGGTTCGGTCACTGGGCAGGACCGCGCTGGCCGCGTCGACTCGGCATGGCAGTGACTCCCTCAGGGACCGGCTCGAGGCCGACCGCGGTGCACAACAGCTCTCCCCAGGCCTCGACATGGGCCGAGACGTCGAGGTCGCCGTTGTCGGGACCGACCGGCGTCCACGAGGCGCGGAGCTCGATCTGGGCGGTGCCTTCCTCGTCGGCCATGCTGCCGAAGTTCTCGGTGGACACACAGGTGACCGTGCCGGAGGGCGCCGCGAACTCGGCGCCGTGGGCCTCGAGTGCCTCGGTGAGCCAGGACCAGCCGACGGCGCTGAGCAACGGGTCGGCGGCGAGCTCGGGGTCGATCTCGGCGCGGGCGTAGGCGACGAAACGGAAGGTGCCTGCCCACGCGTCGTTGCCGGCGGGGTCGTGCAGCAGGATGAGCCGCCCGGTGCCGATGTCGGCGTCGTCGACGGTCACGTCGGCGGACAGTGCACTCGCATGGGGAGCGATGCGCTGGGGCGCCGGCATGGACTCGCAGAACACCTCGGGACGGAGCTTGGCTGCGTGCATGCTCTCGACGGCCACCCGGAAATCCTCGGGGGGCGCGCTCACACCCGACCCGGGGTGCGTCTCTTGCCGGACCACCATGACATCCACAGTAGGCGCTGCCTCGCAGGGTCCGATGTGTGCCACGCCGCCTGACCTGCGAAGATTCGGGGGTGACCGTTTCAGCCGACCTCCGTGACTCAGCCTTCCTCCGCGCCGCGCGAGGTGAGACGCCCGACCACACGCCGGTCTGGTTCATGCGCCAGGCCGGTCGTTCGCTTCCCGAGTACCTCAAGGTGCGCGAGGGCATCGGCATGCTCGAGTCGTGCATGAACGCGGAGCTGATCACCGAGATCACCCTCCAGCCGGTACGCCGCTACGGCGTCGACGCGGCCATCTTCTTCTCCGACATCGTGCTGCCGCTCAAGGCCGTTGGTGTCGACCTCGACATCAAGCCGGGTGTCGGCCCGGTGGTGGCGAAGCCGGTCGAGACACTCGCCGACGTGGCCGAGATCCCGGAGCTCACCGCTGAGCACGTCCCCTTCATCACCGAGGCGGTGCGCTCGCTGGTGGCCGAGCTCGGCGCCACGCCGCTGATCGGATTCGCGGGCGCGCCGTTCACCGTGGCGTCCTACCTGGTCGAGGGTGGTCCGTCGAAGGACCACGCGAAGACCAAGGCGATGATGTTCGGTGCTCCCGACGTGTGGGACGCGCTGATGCGCAAGATCGGCGGCATCGCCGCGGCCTATCTCAAGGTGCAGGTCGATGCCGGCGCGAGCGCCGTCCAGCTCTTCGACTCGTGGGCAGGGGCGCTGACCCCGGCCGACTACGAGACCCACGTGATGCCGCACTCGACCCGGGTGCTGGCCGCCGCCGGCGAGCTCGACGTGCCCCGCATCCACTTCGGGGTCGGCACCACGAACCTGCTCGGGCTGATGGGCGAGGCCGGTGCCGACGTGGTCGGTGTCGACTGGCGTACGCCGCTCGACGTGGCCATCCCGCAGGTGGGGGAGAGGAGCGTGCAGGGCAACCTCGACCCGACCCTGGTCTTCGCGCCCACCGAGGTGATGCTCGAGCGTGCCGGCGAGATCATCGAGGCCGGTCGCGCGGCGAAGGGCCACATCTTCAACCTCGGCCACGGTGTGATCCCCTCGACGAACCCGGACCAGCTCAAGAGGCTGACCGAGTTCGTCCAGGGCCATCCGTTGGCCTGAGCCTCGTCCGTCCGGGCTCGGCGGCTGCCTCGTCCGTCCGGGCTCCGGGGCGGCTGCCTCGTCCGTCCGGGCTCGGCGGCTGCTACTCCGCCGGGAGCGCTTCGGGTGCCACGCTCCTCCGGGGGCGCAGCCGGCGGATCAGCACGGTGAGTGGGAAGCCGATGACCGCCAGCAGCACGGCAACGGGGAGCAGCGCGCCCACGAACTGGGCCGTGCCGGCGCCGAGCACGGTGAGGGCCGTCCACCCGTCCAGCAACCCGGTGACGAACGCGTTGTGGTCGGTCTCCTCCTTCTCCCGGACCACGGCATCCTGGTGCTCGAGGTGGACGGTGATCGTCGACAGGCTGGTCTGGTCCTCGAGGTAGGCCTGCTGCGACTTCAGCGAGTCGAGGTCGGCCTGTCGCTGGCTGAGCTGGGACTCGATCGAGACGATGTCGGAGATGTCCTGGGCTTGTGCGAGGAGGGTCTCGATGCGCCGCAGGCTCTTCTCCTGGGCCCGGATCCGGACCTCGTTGTCGATGACCTGGGTGGTCACGTCCTCGGTGTTGCGGCTGGACGAGGTCACCTCGGCGACCTCGCCGATCTCCGTCATCGTCTCGGCGAACTCTGCGGCCGGGACGCGCAGGACGATCCTGGTGTTGCGCAGGTTGCCCTCGTCGTCGATGGAGGTCTTCTCGTCGGCGATCGAGCCGTCGTGCGCGTCGATGACCTTCTGCAGGTCGAAGCGGGCCTGCTCGGTGTCCTGGCTGCTGAGCGAGATCGTGCCGGTGCTGATCACGGCCCGCGTCTGTGGAGCGGTCCGGTTGGCGCCCTCGGCCCGGTCCTCGCTGCTTCCCCCGCCGGCCTCGCTCGGCGCACCCTCGGCGAGAGCCTGCGGATCGACGGAGTCCATCGCTGCCCGGTCGTTGTCCATGGAGTGTGAGCTGTCCGCGGAGCTGCCGGAATCCTCCGCGGAACAACCCGTGAGTGCAAGCAGTCCGGCCGCGAACAGCGAGACGACGTACTTCGTCAGTGGCTTCATGCAGGTGGGACGGCCAGCCGGCGCAGTTGGTTCCGCTCGGCTCCCACCACCGCCTCGGCATCGTGTGGGATCCAACGCACCGGGCACGACCGATCCCACACGTTGTCGAGCCAGGACGTCGCCGGGGCCGGCCCGTGCGGGTGGATGCAGGGAATTCACGCTCCCGTCCACAGGGCTGGCTCAGACCTGTCGCGATGACGCTGCCGCACCGCGAGGATCCTGGCCATGGGCGAAACGGGCATGGGGCGGATCATCGCCCTCCAGGATGGTGTCGTGGCGCGTCGTCAGGTGCTGGAAGCCGGCCTCGACCCGCATGACATCGAGCGGATGCTGCGCCGTCGCGAATGGGCCCGGGTCCTGCCCGGCGTGTACGTCGACCACACCGGCGCGCCGACGTGGCTGCAGCTGGCGTGGGCGGGCGTGCTGCACTACTGGCCGGCCGCGTTGGCCGGCTCGTCAGCGATTCGACTCGTCCAGGGGCCGGGCTGGCGTGGTGTCGGCCGGCCAACGCTCGACCTCCGTGGGCCCCGACCGGAGACCGAGATCGAGATCCTGGTGGCAGCAGGCCGCACGGTCCAGGCTGCCCAGGGCTATCGCGTCACGCGCTGTCGGGGATTCGAGGAACGGGTCCAGTGGAACGTGTCGCCGCCCAGACTCCGGTTCGAGGAGGCGGTGCTCGACCTCGCCGCCGGTGCACCGGACGACACGTCGGCGATCGGCGTGCTCGCGGATGCCTGCCAGTCCCGGAGGACGACCGCGGCTCGGCTGCTGAGCGGACTGGACAACCGGCGGCGCATGCGCCGCCGGGCCTGGCTGGTCAACGTGCTCCGCGATGTTGCCGAAGGAACCTGTTCAGCACTTGAGCACGCCCATCTGGCCAACGTGGAGCGACCCCACCACCTGCCGCGGGGCGAACGACAGGCGCGGGAGACCAGCGGCTCCCGACTCATGTTCCGCGACGTGAAGTACCCCGAGCAGGGCGTGCTCGTCGAGCTCGACGGCCGCTTGTTCCACGACTCAGTCCGGCAACGCGATGCTGACCTCGAGCGAGACCTCGATGCCGCCCTCGACCTGCGCACGACGGTGCGCCTCGGCTGGGGGCAGTGCACGGATCGCGCCTGCGACACGGCATCGCGCCTCGGACGCCTGCTCCAGCTGCACGGGTGGCTCGGACGTCCCACGCCGTGCGGGCCGAGGTGCTCGATCGGGAGCGCGTGAACCAACGTGTGGGATCCAACGCACCGGGCACGACCGATCCCACACGTTGTTGACGCCGGCCGTCTGGCAGGCTGGCGGGGTGACTCACGTTGTCGTCGTCGGTGCCGGGATCGCCGGGCTCACGGCTGCCCATCGGCTGGCCCGGGCGGGCCGGCAGGTGACCGTGCTGGAAGGTTCGCCGGAGATCGGCGGCAAGCTCCGACTGGCCGAGGTCGGGGGAGTGCAGGTCGACGTCGGCGCGGAGGCGATGCTCAACCGCCGCCCCGAGGCAACCGGCCTGGCCCGCGAGCTCGGCTTCGAGCTGGTCCATCCCGGCACGTTGTCCTCCCGGCTGTGGACCCGCGACGCGTTGCGGGTGCTGCCGCGCTCGGTGATGGGCATCCCGGCCGACCTCGAGCAGCTGCAGCAGACGGGGGTGCTCTCCGACGAGGGCCTGGCCAGGGCGCGCGAGGAACGTGTCCGCGACGTGGAGTCCGAGGACGTGTCGGTCGCTGACCTCATCGCCAGCCGCCTCGGCGACGAGGTCGTCGACCGCCTGGTCGAACCGTTGCTCGGCGGGGTGTACGCCGGCCACGCCACCGAGCTGTCCGCGCGGGCCACCATTCCGCAGGTGGTCGCGCTGCTCGAGCGGTCCCCGTCACTGCTCGAAGCCGCGCGACAGGTGCCGGCCCCCTCCGACGTCCCGGTCTTCGCAGGAATGGTCGGCGGCATCGGCCGGCTGCCGCAGCGGCTGGCGGTCCAGGGCGGCTTCGAGGTGCGTACGTCGGCCGTGGTGCGCGAGCTGCGGCGGGTCTCGACAGGCTCGACCACCGACGGAGCAGGCTCGACCACCGCGAGCCCCACGGTGGTTGAGGAGCGAGGAACGAGCGTCTCGAAACCACGCAACGTCGACGGACACTTCGAGCTGGTGGTCGGGCCGACCGCCGCCCCCGAGCTGATCCGGGCCGACGAGGTCGTCCTCGCCCTCCCGGCCACGCCGGCGTCCCGGCTGCTCGCGGACCTGGCGCCGCTCGCCTCCCACGAGCTCAGGGAGATCGAGTACGCCTCCATGGCGATCGTCACCATGGTGTTCCGGGCGGCCGATCTGGCTCAGCTGCAGGGATCTGGCTTCCTCGTGCCACCGGTCGACGGTCGTCGGATCAAGGCGGCGACCTTCAGCTTCAACAAGTGGGACTGGGTGCGTGAAGCCGGCCGGGGCGAGGGCCTGCTGACCCTGCGCACCAGCATCGGACGCCACCGCGAGGAGGCGTCACTCCAGTTCTCCGACGACGAGCTCGTCGTCCAGTCGCTCGCGGACCTGGCCCTGGCGACCGGCGTCAGGGCGCGCCCCGTCGACACCCACGTGCAGCGCTGGGGCGGCGCACTGCCGCAGTATGCGGTCGGCCACCTCGACCGGGTCCGCCGCATCCGCGCATCGGTCGGCCAGGTCCCCGGGCTGGCGGTCTGCGGTGCGGCGTACGACGGCATCGGCATCCCGGCGGTCGTCTCGTCGGCGGAGAGGGCCGTCGCGGAACTGATCAGCGCGACCCAGCGCTGATCGCGTTGGCGCGGCGCGGCACAATGGGGACATGTCGAACCCCGCATCCTCCAACCCGGCACCCACCAACGCTGCGGTCATCCGCGAGCTCAACGACAAGATCCGCTACACGATGTGGTCGGTCTTCAAGCTCGAGGACGTGCTCGGCGACGCCGACCGCAGCGCCGAGGCGCAGGAGATCGAGGCGTTCTACGAGAAGCTCGCCGCCGACGACGTGATCGTGCGCGGCACCTACGACGTCTCCGGGTTCCGGGCCGACGCCGACCTGATGGTCTGGTGGCACGCCGAGCAGTCCGAGAAGCTGCAGGCGGCCTACAACGCCTTCCGGCGTACGTCGTTCGGTCGTCGCCTCGCGCCGGTGTGGTCGCAGATGGCACTGCACCGCCCGGCGGAGTTCAACCGGTCCCACCTGCCGGCGTTCCTCTCGGAGGACCCGAAGCCCCAGGTCGCGGTCTACCCCTTCGTGCGCTCCTACGAGTGGTACCTCCTTGAGGACAAGGAGCGTCGCCGGCTGCTCGCCGAGCACGGCGGGATGGCTCGTGACTACCCGGACGTGCGGGCCAACACGGTGCCGGCGTTCGCACTCGGCGACTACGAGTGGATCCTGGCCTTCGAGGCCGACGAGATGTACCGCATCGTCGACCTGATGCGTCACCTGCGCGGCTCCGAGACCCGCCGCCACGTGCGCGAGGAGGTGCCGTTCTACACCGGCACGGCGGCCACGCCCGCCGAGCTGCTCGAGCGCCTGCCCTGACCCTCGGGCCGAGGAACCGTCAGGCCTTGGGCTCCAGGGTGAGCGAGATCGAGTTGATGCAGTAGCGGTCACCGGTCGGCGTGCCGAACCCGTCGGGGAAGACGTGGCCCAGGTGCGACCCACAGCTGGCGCAGCGGACCTCGGTGCGCTTCATGCCGTGCGAGGTGTCGTCGATGTATTCCACGCGGTCGGTCAGCGGCTGGTAGAACGACGGCCAGCCGCAGCCGGAGTGGAACTTGGTGTCGCTGGCGAAGAGCTCGGCCTGGCAGGCCTTGCAGCGGTAGACACCGGTGGTCTCGGTGTCGGTGTACTCACCGACGAAGGGACGCTCCGTGCCGGCCTCGCGGAGTACGGCGTACTCCTCGGGCTTGAGCTGTTGGCGCCATTCCTCGTCGGACTTCTCGACCTGGTAACCCATGGGCCCAGTCTAGCGAGCGACCCGTCATGGGCGGCCGCGGCCGATGAGCGGTGCCGAGGTGGCCAGGACCCCGAATGGCCCGAATTGGTCACCGCGAAGGTCTGGACGCGCGCGGAAGAACGCGGCAATGTCAGGTCTTGGCCGGAAGTCTTCCCGGCGATCCATCTCGAAGGGATGAAAAGTGAAGAAGGTACTGACGATCGCGGCGTCGGCCACGGTGGGCGTCGCCCTGCTCGTGCCCGCTGGCCAGAGCGCCGCAACTCCGGCAGCCCCCGACCTGCCGGGCAAGACCGTGACCAGCTCGGGCTACACGCCCCCGGCCATCGACTGGGGCGAGTGCGACAACGCGCGGCTTCGGGGCATCGGTGCGGAGTGCGGAATGTTGATCGTGCCGCTCGACTACGACCAACCTGACTCGACGAAGATCGAGATCGCGGTGAGCCGCCTGTTGCACACCGACAGTGACTACAAGGGCATGATCGCGGCCAACCCCGGTGGCCCGGGTGGCTCCGGGCTGATCTACCCGCTCCTCGCGCCGGCCATTCCGGACGGTGTGGGCGCGAAGTACGACTGGTACGGCTTCGACCCCCGTGGGGTCGGGAGCAGCGAGCCGTCGCTCAGCTGCGACCCGAACTATGCCGGCATGGGTTATGACCGACCCGACTACGTGCCCACCGAGGAAGCCGACCTGGAGTGGTGGCGCGACGTGACCAGCGGCTACTCGGACTCGTGTGCCGAGTCCGACGCTGCGGAGCTGCTGCCGCACATGCGGACCGTCGACGTGGCCCGGGACCTCGACAACCTGCGCAAGGCCGAGGGTCAGGAGAAGCTCAACTACTACGGCTTCTCCTACGGCACCTACCTCGGTCAGGTCTACGCGACCATGTTCCCGAAGCAGGTCGGCCGCTTCGTCTGGGACGGCGTGCTCAACGCGAAGAACGCCTTCTACGAGGCCAACCTCGACCAGAACGTCCAGTTCGACAAGAACATGGACACCTACTGGAAGTACCTCGCCGACAACGACGCCGCGTTCGGGCTCGGCACCGACTGGACCGCGATCAGGAGCGGCTACTACGACCTGCTCGACGAGCTGGATGCGAATCCGGCGGCCAACGGCCAGCTCGGTCCCGACGAGCTCGGCGACGTGATGCTCTCCGCGGGCTACTACGTCTACGGCTGGGTCGAGCTCGGCCACGCCTACGCCAAGCTCGTCAACGAGGGCGACGGCAGCGACATCATCGCCCAGTACGCCGGACCCGGCGACGACAACTCGTTCGCCGTCTACAACGGGGTCCAGTGCACCGACGCGAAGTGGCCCAACTGGAAGAAGACGGAGCGCGACGCGTGGCGTCTGCACGAGGAGCACCCGTTCCTCACGTGGGGCAACACCTGGTTCAACGCGCCGTGCCTGAACTGGCCGGCGGAGTCCCACAAGGCGTTCAAGGTCAAGGGCAACAATGTGAAGTCGAAGATCCTGATGATCGGCGAGACCAACGACGCGGCGACGGTCTTCTCCGGAGCGCTCGTCACCCGCAGGACCTTCAGGACGTCCTTCCTCATCGAGGGCGTCGGCGGCACGACCCACTCCGGATCGTTGTCGGGCATCGCCTGCACGGACGACACCATCGCCCGCTACCTCGACACCGGCGAGCTGCCCAGGCGGAGACCGGGCAACCAGAGCGACATGAAGTGCGACCCGGTGCCGGCACCGCAGCCGGCCCCGCTCGCGGCCGCCAAGAACCGGTCGTTCAAGGCAGGTACGACGGACCGGATGCCGGCCGTCCTGCGCGCGGACCTGCTCAAGGCCCAGACGATCGGGCGGTAGCTCCCAGCGTCAGCCAGTTCCCGACACCACCGCGATGGGCGTCGTCCGGCTCCGGCCGGACGGCGCCCATCGCGGCACCCGAACGGGTGTGGCCCGAATGGGGGTGGCCCGAATGGGGGTGGACTGGACCGGGCGGGGCAGGGCGGGGCGGGGCCTCACCTCAGGTCGGCGTAGTCGTTCCCGGGGTCGTCCTCGGCGAACGCCTCTCCGTCGGAGTCGAGCTCTGTGCAGTCGACGAAGACCTCGACGTTGTGCACGGTCGCCGGCTTCCCCCGCCCGGCCAGCAGCACGCGCACCTGCACCTCACCCTTGGTGGCGGTGACCGACCCGGCCCCGTCGGATCCGGCCGGGGTCACCGTGACCTCGTCGAAGCCTGCCTTGCGGACCTGCTCGGCGATCAGCTCGCCGGCGTCCTCGTCGGCCGGGCCGACCAGGCCGAGATTGGCGATGTACTGCCACTGGCTGGAGCTCACCGGGCACTCGGTGAACTGGGCGCCCGCCGCGCGCACCTCACCCTTCAGTGCGCTGACGAGGCGGGGTCCGAGCTCGAGGACGGCTTCGTCGACCTGCTGCTTCATGCTCCGGGCGTCCATGCCGGTCTCCTTCCCCTGGGTGGGGTCGTCGGGGTCGTCGTCGCCACAGCCGGCCAGGGAGAGCAGGCCCACGAGCAGGGCAGCCAGGAGCACCGAGAAGCGCTGGCTCATCCTCCGAACACCCCCTTGAACGTGCCGATCGGATCGGTGACGACCTTCTTGCCGCCCTCATAGATGTCCTGGCCGGTCTCGTAGGCCTCCTCGGCGACCTTCTGTCCGGTGTCGACGGTGCTCTCCACCACCCTCCTGCCCCCTTCGTAGATTTCCCTGCCGGTGTCGACGGCCCCGTCGACGACCCTCCTGCCGGTGTCCACGGCTCCGTCGACCACCCTCCTGCCGGTGTCCACGGCTCCGTCGACGACGTCCTTGCCGGTCTCGACGACCCGGTGGGTCCCCTCGACGACGGGATCGATGATCGGCTCCTGGATGTAGCGGTCGTAGGCCTTGCCGGCCTCCTCCCGCGCCTCTTCCCTGGCCAGGTCGTAGAGGTAGCCGTTGGCGTCCTTGGTGCGCCCGGGGACGATCGTCGGCTCGTTGCCCTGGACGATCTCGCTGATGTTGTGCAGTGACGTGCTGCCGGGGTCGAGGTAGGCCGTGTGGTTGTCGATCCCGTCGCTGTGCACCGTGTTGTAGTGGAGCTCCGTGCCCGGGTCGACCTCGAACCGCTTCGCGCCGAACGACTCCTGGGCAGGGTCCTCACCCAGCCCGAGGCCGCCCGGCCCCTCGAACGGGTTGAGCGGGATGTTCCTGAAGAAGTCGCTCTCACCGTTGTGGTCGTCACGACCCAGCCAGGTGACGGGATCGTTGTCGGCGGCGCCGACGTAGACCGTGCCGGGCGGCATGTTGAGGTCACTGACGTGGTCGGAGCCGCCGCCCGCGCCAGGGCTCCCGATCAGCACCAGCCTGTCGGCGTCGAGGCCGTCGGTGGCGGCGTGGGCGGCGACGTTGGAGCCATAGCTGTGCGCGACCACGCTCAGGTGGGACCTCTCGCCGTCGTCGGTGGCGCGCAGACCCGCCACGAAGTCGCTCAGCAGGTGACCACCCTGCTCGGACTTCTGCTCGTTGATCACCGACCCCATGTCGAGTCCTGTCTCGAGGAGATCGTCACCGGTCAGGGAGGGTGAGTCGTAGCCCATCCAGGCGATCACGGAGGTCGACTCGCCGTTCTGGGACGACTCCAGGAACAGGCGCAACGCATCCTCGCCCTGGCTGTCGATGGTGGACCCGTCGTTCGTGATGCCGGGGACGACGACCGCCGTGTTGTCGGCCGTGTCGGGGTCGCCGTAGGCCACCGCGGCGACCCCGTCACTGTCGAACGCACCGGGCAGGTAGAGCAGCAGGTTGGTGTCGACGAGCTGGCCGGTGTTCGGGTCCACCCTGGTGGCCCCGAGGTCGAGACCCTTCTGCGCGGCCTCGGCGTTCTTCAGCTGCAGCGCCTGGTCGTCGGTGAGGCGGCCCTCGTCCTTGAGCCTGTTGAGGTGGGCGAGGTCCTGCTGCAGGGACCCACGGTTCGCGTCGTCACGATCACCCGCCGGGATGCCGTTGGTGTTCCCGACGATCTCGGGGCTGTGCACCTTGAGGGCTTCCTGCTGCTCGGGCGTCAGGCTGTCCCACCACGTGGTGATCGCCCGAGGGTCCTTCTTGCCCTCCAGCTGGGCCAGCAGCTTCTCGACGTCGACGCGATCGGGGCTGTCCGCAGCCTGCTCGCCCTCGCCGACGGTGTCGACCGAGCGGATCACCCGGATGAACCGGTCCTCGGCCGAGACGATCCTGCCCTTCCACGTGGTGATCCGCCCGTTGAGGGTCGCCGCCCGATTCGTGAGCGTGGTGGCCTCGGCCTGCAGCGTTGCGACGTCGTCCTCGGTGCTCCTGTTGACCCGGGCGACGAGATCATCGATGTCGGAGTTGAGCTGGAGCCGGTCGGCAGCCAGGTCGTCGCGGTCAGAGGCCAGCTCCACCATCGTGCTGACGTAGACGTCGCACCCGAGGGTGACCTCCTCGAGCGCGGCGGAGACCACGTCCGCGTCGCGGGCCAGCTGGGTCATCTCGTGGTCGGCCTGGTCGGCGTCGTCGCCGTCCCAGCCACGTGGTGACCCCTTGCCGGTCATGGTGGTGGAGACGTCGGAGGTGGCGACCGCGGCTCCGCGCAGGTCGTCGGTCACCGACATCGCCTCGACGCCGGAATCCATCACGGGGAGCGACTCGATCTTGGCGGGGACGACGACGGTGGTCACGGGCCGTCTCCCGTGGTCGGCACGTGGTAGGGCCCGACCTGGTTCGGTTCCAGGTTGCGCTGGTCCCAGGGCATCAGCTTCTTGAGGCCCTCCTCGGAGCTCTCGTCGACGGTGCCCCACTGGGTCGAGGCCAGGGTGAGTGAGCCGGCGTGCTCCTCGGCGTTCTTGCGCAGCTTCTCGGTCCGCTTGGACCACCGGTCGACGAACACCTTGGCCACTGGTCCGACCCGGTGGCCGAGCAGGCCGGTGTCGATCTCGGTGAGGCACTTCGTGGCCGTGTAGAGGTCGTCGGCCTGGTCGTTCCACACGGTCGCGGCGTCGGTGAGCGCCTCGCGCCAGACCCGGCTGCTGCTCATGGTTCCTCGTCCAGTGATGCAGCGGTCGCGTCGCTGAGCGGGAAGGACACGGAGCGGATCTCGACCTCGATCGCTGTCGGGTGTCCCGTGGCTTCCAGCACCAGGTCGGCGCGCACGGCACGCAGCCGCGGCGACCCGTCGGCGCACGGCCGGGCGTCCCAGCCCTCGGCGAGCAGCCAGTCGCCGACCACCTCGAGGGTCCGTGCCGCTTCCGGCAGGTCGGCCAGCAGGGTCCGCGCGATCCGGTGCCGGCTGCCCGTGCGGGCGTACGTCGACCACAGGTCCACCATGGTCGACTCCGGCCTCCCGGTCTCGGCGAGCAGCCGGGTGAGCGTGCGTCGCGACTCCTGGACGGCTGCGCGGGCCTGTCGGAGCACCTCGGGGCTCTCCGTCCTCGGTGGCGTCGCGGCCGGAGGCAGGATGACCAGGTCGACGTCGGGATGCTCCTGACGGACGACCCTGAGGAACGGGTCGTGGAGGGAGGGATCGGACATGGCTCTCCGTGTATCCGTTCGGGGCCGCGTCCAAACCTCCGGCCCGGTGGCTCGACGGTAGCGTGTGGAGCATGGCGAAGGCAGCGGCAGCAGAGGTCGAGGCGGGCGGACGAGCGGTGCGGGTCTCGAGCCCGGACCGGGTCATCTACGAGGCGACCGACCGGACCCCCGAGGTCACCAAGCTGATGGTCGCGGAGTTCTTCGCGGGCGCCGGTGACGGACTGATGCGGGCGCTGCGTGACCGCCCGACCGCTCTCGAGCGCTGGCCCAGCGGCGTGCGGGAGGGCATGAAGCTGGCGACCGGACCGCAGGACCGCAACGCGGATGCGTTCTACCAGAAGCGGGTGGCCAAGGGTGCCCCCGACTTCGTCGAGTCGGTCGGGATCACGTTTCCCTCCGGCCGCACCGCCGACGAGATCTGTCCCACCGAGCCGGCCGTCCCCGTGTGGTGCGCGCACATGGGCACGCTGACCTTCCACCCCTGGCCGGTCCGACGCAGCGACGTCGACCGTCCCGACGAGCTGCGGATCGACCTCGACCCCCAGCCCGGCACCACGTTCGCCGATGCCGTGCGGGTGGCGGGGGTGGCCCGTGAGCTCTTCGAGGAGCTGGGCATCGCCGCCTTCGTGAAGACCAGCGGCAACCGTGGGGTGCACGTGTTCGTGCGGATCGAGCCACGGTGGGAGTTCGTAGACGTCCGCCACGCAGCGATCGCGTTCGGGCGCGAGCTGGAGAAGCGGGACGACGGGGTGACCACGGCGTGGTGGAAGGAAGAGCGCGGGGAGCGCATCTTCGTCGACTTCAACCAGAACTGTCGCGACCGCACCATCGCCTCGGCGTACTCCTTGCGACCGCAGCCCGGCGCGCCGGTCTCGACACCGGTGACCTGGGCAGAGCTGGCCGACCTCGAGGACCCGCGCGAGCTCAACCTGTTCACCGTGCCCGACCTGCTCGCCGACCGTGGGGACGCCTGGGCGGCGATCGACGACGTGCACCACTCGCTCGAGCCGTTGCTGGAGCTGTGGGAGGCCAACCCGGTCGAGATGAACTACCCGCCGGACTATCCCAAGATGCCGGGCGAGCCGCCCCGCGTACAGCCGAGCAAGAAGGTCGCCGAGCACTGGGACGACGAGGGCAATCGGGTGGAGTGAGGTCGTGTGTGGACGTCTCGGTGCCGGGCGCCGGAGGATCCAGGCACGAGGTACCGAGAGGGGAAGAGGATGGCGATCGAGGAACCGCTGGGAGACGGCACCACGGCCCAGCACTTCTCGGACTACTTGGCCTACTACCGGGCCGAGGTCATCGAGAAGCTGTCCCGCCTGCCCGAGCGGGAGCTGAGGCGGTCCAGGCTGCCCAGCGGGTGGACGCCGATCGAGCTGCTCTCCCACCTGGTGCACATGGAGCAGCGCTGGTTCGTCTGGGGCTTCCTCGGCGAGGACCTCGCTGCCCCGTGGGGCGACTGGAACGTCGACCGTGACCCGTGGGCCGGCGGAGCCGGGGCTGACGGGGGCGAGGCCCGGTGGCAGGTCCCGGCCACGACCTCGCTGACCGACCTCACCGACGCACTCACCGCGGTGGGGGAGCAGACCACCGAGATCCTGGACGGGCACTCGTTGAGCGAGCTCGCCCAGCCGGGTCCGCGCTGGCCCGAGGACGCGTGGCCCGGCTCCGTCGGGGACCTGCGCTGGATCTGCTTCCACGTCCTCCAGGAGTACGCCCGCCACGTGGGGCACCTCGACATCGCGATCGAGCTGTCGGGCTGAGGCTGCCGTGCGGCCCCCGTGCCGGGCTTCCCGGTTGGCCAGGCCGCTGTGTGTGGATGTTCCGGCGTCAGGTGCCGGAACATCCACACACAACGAGATGCGGACTCGAGTTCTCCACAGTGATGCGTCCACGCCGTTGTCGTGGGTTGCTCGCGCGCCGAGACTTGTCCGCATGGACGAACCCGAGGTACGACGGCTGCAGGGTCTCCAAGCAGGGGTGATCTCCCGCCGACAGGTGCTCGCGTGCGGCGGCAACGACAACGACATCGAGCGGCTCGTGCGACGGCGGGAGTGGGCGCGGGTGCTGGGTGGCGTCTACGTCGACCACACCGGGCCGCTGAGCTGGGAGCAACGCGCCTGGGTCGCTGTCCTGTCCCACTGGCCCGCGGCCCTCATCGGCCGGTCGGCCTTGGATGCCCACGGGGTGCGCCGGCGCTCGGGGCTGCGGTCCGCCGATGCCGAGATCCACATCGGCATCGATGCGACTCGGACGGCGACCGTCGTGGAAGGCATCAGGGTCAAGCGCCTGCGTGGCTTCGACACCACTGTGCAGTGGCACCTGCACCCACCCCGAGTGCGCTTGGAGGGAGCGTTGCTGCAGGTCGCGGCGGAGGCGGCCGACGAGGCATCAGCCGTGGCGGTCCTCGCCGACGCCTGCCAGACCCGACGTACGACGGCCGAGAGGTTGCGCGGTGCCCTCGCCGCGATCCCACGACAACGTCATCGACGGTTGCTCCTGTCGATCCTCGAGGACGTGGCGTGCGGCGCGTTCTCCGTGATGGAACGCCTCTACCTCACAGGAGTGGAGCGGCGGCACCGATTGCCGGCGGCACGACGTCAGCGGCTGGTCAGGTCCGGTAGGAGCGTCGCCCATCGCGACATCGACTACGAAGCGTGGCGGCTGGTCGTCGAGCTCGACGGACGCCTGGGCCACGAGTGGTCCGACGATCGCTGGGCAGATCTCGATCGCGACGTCGTGAGTGCGGTCGAGGACGAGATGACCTTGCGCGTGGGGTGGAAGCAGGTGCTGGAGCCGTGTCGACTGGCGGCTGCCGTCGCGCGCATCCTGGTCGCCCGGGGCTGGGACGGGAAGCCACGCGCCTGCGGGCCCGGTTGCCCGGTTGGGCGGTTGTGTGTGGATGTTCCGGCGTCAGGTGCCGGAACATCCACACACGGGGCGTGAAGAAGGTCAGACCTTCTTGCGCCCCATGGTTCCTTCGGCGATGCCGATCAGGATGATCGCGGCGATGATGCCGACGATGGTGCCGAGGACGTTGAGCTCCCAGATGCCGCCGGTGCCGATGAGCGAGGCGATGATCCCGCCAATGAGGGCACCCGCGATTCCGAGCCCGATGGTCATGAGCCAGCTGATGCTCTGCCGGCCCGGCTTGAGCAGGCGTGCAACGACGCCGATGACGATGCCGATCACGATGAGTCCGAGAATCTGCATGCTCACTCCTATCGTTCAGGGTCGCGCGTCATTGCGCGACCGTTCCGTTCGAAGATAGCCCCAAACGGACCGCAGGTGCGGGACGTTGGGTCAGACCCCGGTGACACCCTCGCCGAAGCCCTCGCCCTGTTCGTCGAACGTCTCGCGCTCGAGCAGGTGGAGGACGGGGACGCCGAGCTTGCGGCGGGCCCGCGAGGTCCAGTCGACGTGGAAGAACTCGGCCACCACGTGGGGCCGGGTCAGGATGATCACTTCACGGCCGTCGACCTTGGCGACCGCGCCGGCCAGGGCGTCGACCGGGTGCTCGTGGCTGATCGCGCCGTCGGCGTTGGCGCCGGCGGCCCGGAGCACCTTCAAGGTGGTGGCCAGCTCCTCCAGCGAGTGGTCGAGGCACTCCTTGCGCACCTCGGCCAGGTCGATCTCACCGATCGCCATCGCGGGTGCCGCCATCACCTCGCCGGCGGACAGTGATCCCATGGCCGCCTCGACCCGGGCTGCGGCGTCCTCGACGGGGATCAGCACGTGGTAGGTGACCGGGTCCTCGAGGTCTTCGTGCAGTGAGGTCACCTGGGCGGCGTCCTCTTCAGAGAGCGCCTGCTCGCAGAGCAGGACCACGTCGTAGTTGTTCGTTGCCTCTTGCTCCGCCATGACAATGCCTCCGGATCGTCAGCTGATGGAAAGAATTCTACCGAGGTCGTAGCTGGATGGCTCCTCGAGCTGGGCGTATCCGCACGACTCCGGGTCACGGTCTGGGCGCCACCGCTTGAACTGCGCGGTGTGGCGGAACCGCCGCCCCTCCATGTGGTCGTAGCCGACCTCGAGGACGCGCTCGGGACGCAGGGGAGTGAAGGACAGGTCCTTGCCGGCCGACCAGCGGCTCTGGGTTCCCGGCACCCGGTCCGGGTTGGCGATCGCCCACTCCTGCCACTCGCCCCACGGGTGGTCGGCGATGTCGCAGACCAGAGGCTGCAGCTCCTCGAACAGCTCGGCCCGCCGGGTCGCGGTGAACGATGCGGAGACGCCGATGTGCTGCAGCTTGGCGTCGTCGTAGAGGCCGAGCAGCAGGGAACCGATGAGCGGGTGATCGGGCGTGGAGGTCTTGTGCTCGCGATAGCCGCAGAGCACGACGTCGGCGGTGCGCGCGTGCTTGAACTTCAGCATCACCCGGGCGTTGGGCTGGTACGCCGCATCCATCGGCTTGCCGACCACGCCGTCCAGGCCGGCGCCCTCGAACTGGGTGAACCAGTCCTCGGCCTCGGCAGGGTCGGTGGTGGTGCGGGTGAGGTGGCAGGGGCCGTCGAGGTCGCCGAGCGCCTCCTCCAGGGCCGCGCGACGATCGGCGAACGGCTGGTCGACGTACGACGTGTCGCCCAGCGCCAGCAGGTCGAAGGCGACGAAGCTCGCCGGAGTCTTCTCCGAGAGCATCGTGATGCGGGAGGCGGCCGGGTGGATGCGTTCCTGGAGGACCTCGAACTCGAGTCGTTCGCCGCCGTCCGTGGCGGTGGAGGCGACGAAGATCTCGCCGTCGAGCACGCACCGGTCGGGGAGCTGCCCGCGGGCGGCGGTGACGAGCTCGGGGAAGTAGCGGGTGAGCGGCTTGGTGTTGCGTGAGGCCAGCTCGACCTCGTCGCCGTCCTTGAACAAGAGGCAGCGGAAGCCGTCCCACTTGGGCTCGAAGGACAGCCCGCCGAACTTCGCGGGATCCAGCCCGCTGATCGGGCCCTTGACTGACTTGGCCAGCATCGGCTTGATCGGCGGCATCACGGGCAGGTCCATGTGATGACACTAGCCACGGGCTCGGGTTCCCGCGCTCCCGACTCGAGGACTTCGTGAGGTCACTTGGCGTGCCAGCGCGTCGGCCAAGTAGCCTGTCGCCCACAGTCCGCCGCGCGTGGACTGTCATTCCCTCGAGGAATGTTCCCCGGTTGGTCTGCCGGCAGGGCCCGCCTGACTTTGAATCAGGATTAGCGACGTAGGTTCGACTCCTACCCGGGGAGCAAGTTCACGGCGTCCGCGCAGTCGGTGCGCGCAGACGGCCTCTCACGAAGTGACGCTCACGCCTCGCAGGCGGTGCCGTCCTTGTCGCGGTCGAGCCTGCTCATGTTGGTCCGGTAGACCACCTTCGCGCGCTTGCCGTGTGCAGGATGCCATGGCCCGCACGGTCGGGCTGGGAGGCGCGGCCTCAGAGATCGGTGACCCACCAGGGCTCGCCGGGTGACCGGCGTACGGCGAAGACCTTCATCACCAGGCCCTTGTGCAGCAGCCGCCCCTCCCACTCGTCGGGGATGCCTTGCGAGAGGTCGACGGGGGAGGTGCCACGGTGCACCACCAGGTCACCCTCCCTGCCTGCGGGGAACTTGTCGGTGCTCGACTCGACGACCCGGAGCGGCAGGTTGAGCACGCCCTCCGTGGTCCGGCTCGGGTCGGCGTCGAGCTTCGCGCGGTCCAGCTGCAACCGGAGCCTGGGCGCGGCGTCGATGTCGGTGTTCCTGAGACGGGTACGCCGGAACGAGCCCACCGCGATCGCGGCGAGCAGCAGCGCGCCGATGCCGAGGAGGACCGGGAGCACCATGGAGCCGAAGCCGATGCCGGACGGGTCGTCCGCCGACAGCTGACCCTCCTCGTCGCGCCAGAGCTCGGCCCGCTCGCCCACCTGCAGGTCGTCGCTGTTGATCCGGCCGGGCCGGCCGTCCTCGGCCACCACCTGCGCGTGGCGCACCTCGGCCAGGTGCCGCGACCGGCGACCGCCGCGGGTCTCCCGGTGGGTGCCGACCGCCTGCACCGTGACGGTCACCTGCTCGGCGGAGGTGGCGGCCGCATCGATCGTCCTGGTGACGGTCGCGTAGGCGCAGGCCAGCGCCAGCAGGGAGGCCACGATCGCGACGACCAGGCTGGTCCGGGTCAGGGCCGCGAGATCGGCCCTCGGGTCTGCGGTGGGGACCGGTTCGGGCACGGTGCTCCTTGATCGACGGGGATCCGCGATCACTGGCGACCGCCGCACCATGATGTCCCACCGTGATCCCCTTCCCGGAGTCACGGGCAGCAGATGCCCACCCAAGGACTGCTCGAGGGACACCGGGGAACTCCCCACAACGCCCCGAGCAGCTGCTTGGCGTGGCAAACTCTGAGGTCGCGCCCGGCCACCCCGGCGGGCGCCAACCCACGGAGGAGCTGCTGTGCCGAACAACCTGACCGTCGTCGTCCTTGCTGCCGGTGGCGGCACCCGGATGAAGTCCAAGACGATGAAGGTGCTGCACGAGGTTGGCGGACGCAGCATGATCGGGCACGTGCTCACCGCCGTACGAGCGATGGAGCCGACGCAGGTGATCGCGGTCATCGGCACCCAGCGGGAGCAGGTCGGACCCCACATCCACGAGCACATGCCCGAGGCGATCCTCGCCGTCCAGGAGACGCAGGACGGCACCGGGCACGCCGTACGCGTGGCACTGGAGTCGATCGAGGGCCGGGTCGAGGGCACGGTCGTCGTGGTCACCGGCGACACGCCGTTGCTGCAGGGTGACAGCCTGCGCGCCTTCGCCGAGGAGCACGAGGCTGCCGAGCGTGCCGTGAGCATCCTGTCCGGCGTCGTGCCCGACCCGCACGGCTACGGGCGCATCGTGCGCAACAAGGAGGGTGACGTCGAGGCGATCGTCGAGGAGAAGGACGCCACGCCGCTGCAGCGGGACATCGGCGAGATCAACTCCGGCATCCTCGCCTTCGACGCCGCGTTCCTCAACGAGGCGTTGACCAAGATCGGCAACGACAACGCCAACGGCGAGTTCTACCTCACGGACACCGTCGGCATCGCCCGCGACTCCGGCCTGACCGTCGGCGCCTACGCGATCGACGACGTCAGCCAGACCGAGGGCGCCAACGACCGCGCCCAGCTCGCCGCACTCGGTCGTGAGCTGAACCGTCGCATCGTCACGCAGTGGATGAAGGACGGCGTCACCGTGATGGACCCCGAGACCACGTGGATCGACGCCGACGTCGTGCTCAACCCGGACGTCACGATCCTGCCCGGCGTTCAGCTCCTCGGCGCCACCGTCATCGCCGAGGACGCGGTGGTCGGGCCCGACTCCACGCTGAAGGACTGTGAGGTCGGCCGCGCCGCCCGCGTCGTCCGCACCCACGGCGAGCTCGCGGTGATCGGCGACGAGGCGAACGTCGGCCCGTTCTCCTACCTGCGGCCCGGCACCAACCTGGGCGCCCGCGGCAAGATCGGTGCGTTCGTGGAGACGAAGAACGCCCAGATCGGCAACGGCTCGAAGGTGCCGCACCTGACGTACGTCGGGGACGCCGAGATCGGCGAGGACTCCAACATCGGTGCCGGGACGATCTTCGCGAACTACGACGGCACCAACAAGCACCGCACCAAGATCGGCAACCGCACCAAGACCGGGGCGAACAACACCTTCGTCGCCCCGATCGAGATCGGCGACGACGCATCGACCGGTGGCGGCACCACCGTCCGACGTGATGTTCCTGACGGTTCGCTGGCGGTCTCGGCCGGTCCACAGCGCATCCTTGAGCGGTGGAACGAGCGTCGCGCCGCCATCCGTGGGGAGCAGGGGCCATCCGAGGACTGACCCTGATTGGCGGCAGGTGAATTCTGGGGGCAGAATCAGGAACGGCGCACCACCAGTCGAGCTTGAGGAGCACCGGGCGTGAGCGGAATGAAGCGGACCACCGAGAAGAACTTGATGGTCTTCAGCGGAAGGGCTCACCCGGAGCTCGCCAAGGAGGTCGCCGAGAACCTCGGCACCGGTCTGGTCCCGACGTCGGCGTACGAGTTCGCCAACTCCGAGATCTACGTCCGCTACGAGGAGTCCGTGCGTGGTTGCGACGCCTTCGTGATCCAGAGCCACACGGCTCCGATCAACGAGTGGATCATGGAGCACCTGATCATGGTCGACGCGCTGAAGCGTGCCTCGGCCAAGCGGATCACCGTGGTGATGCCGTTCTACGGCTACAGCCGCCAGGACAAGAAGCACCGCGGTCGCGAGCCGATCTCGGCGCGCCTGATCGCCGACCTCTTCAAGACCGCCGGTGCCGACCGCCTGATCACCGTCGACCTGCACGCCGACCAGCTCCAGGGCTTCTTCGACGGCCCGGTGGACCACCTCATGGCGCTGCCGATCCTGGCCGACTACGTCAAGGAGAAGTACGGCGACCAGCCCCTCGCGGTGGTCTCGCCCGACGCCGGCCGGATCAAGGTCGCCGAGCGTTGGTCGGCCCGCCTCGGTGGCGTTCCGCTGGCGTTCATCCACAAGACCCGCCGCACCGACCGCCCGAACGAGACCGTCGCCAACCGCGTGATCGGTGAGGTCAAGGGCCGCTACTGCGTGCTCACCGACGACATCATCGACACCGGCGGCACCATCGTGAAGGCAGCCGAGGCGCTCATGGAGGAGGGTGCCGCGGGCGTGATCATCGCCGCGACCCACCCGATCCTCTCGGGCCCGGCCGTCGACCGGCTGAAGAACTCGTCGGCCACCGAGGTGATCGTCACCGACACGTTGCCGCTCACCGACGAGCAGAAGTTCGACAAGCTGACCGTGCTGTCGATCGCGCCGCTCCTGGGCAGCGCGATCCGCGCCGTCTTCGAGGACGGCTCGGTCACCTCCATGTTCGACGGTCACGCGTAGCCCTTCCGCGCACCCGCATGCGGCGTTCTTGCCGGTCATTTCGACAGGAAGTTCGCCGACTCCAAGAGCGGCCACCGCTCGGATCCCAGGCGTCGAGCCTGAACTTCCTGCTCAAATGACCGGCGCCGTGCGGCACGGCGTACGGCGGCTTGGCGGCGGCTTGGCGGCTTGGCGGCGTGCGGCACGGCGTGAGTCGGGGCAGCAGGTGGCCTGGCGGCGTACGGCGGGGCAGGAGGTGGCCTAGCGGTTGGCGGCGAGGCGACGGCTGGCGGCGTACGGCGAGGCGGCGGCTTGGCGGCGTGCGGCACGGCGAGAGTCGGGGCAGCAGGTGGCCTGGCGGCGTACGGCGGGGCAGGAGGTGGCCTGGCGGCTGGCGGCGAGGCGACGGCTGGCAGCCGCGGCCTGGCGGCGTGGCGCCGTGCAGCACGGCGTACGACGGGGCGCGGCAGGGGGCCTGGCGGCGTACGGCGAGGCGGCAGTTCGGCGGGCGACGGTGCGGCGAGGCGGCTGGCGGCGCTCTTGCCGGTCATTTCGACAGGAAGTTCGCCGCCTCCAAGAGCGGCCACCGCTCGGATCCCAGCCATCGAGCCTGAACTTCCTGCTCAAATGACCGGCGCCGTGCAGCACGGCGGCTTGGCGGCGTGCGGCCCGGAGGCCGGCGGCTGGCGGCGTAGCGGCGGGGCGGCGGCAGCGTGCTACGGCGGGCGGCGGGCGGCGGGCGAGGCGGGGATTCGCTGCGGGGCGGAGTTGACGTTAGACTCCTCTGGTTGCCCAGGCGAGGGAGCGCTGCACGCGCAGTGACTCCGTGATCGACGAGGCCGGCTGAGATGCACTGCGCCGCGCTTCCGATCCGGAAGTCGCGGCGTTCTTCGTTCCGGCGCGCTGCAGCCCCGAGACCCACGAAGAACGCATCAGGAGAAGACATGGCCACCGAGAAGATCGCCGCAGAGACCCGCACCGAGTTCGGCAAGGGTGCGGCCCGTCGCATTCGTCGCGACAACCAGATCCCTGCCGTCATCTACGGCCACGGCAACGACCCGATCCACGTCAAGCTGCCGACCCACGCGACCACGATGGCGCTGCGCCACGGTGGCGCCAACGCGCTGCTCGAGCTCAACATCGACGGCCAGACCCAGCTCGCCCTGACCAAGCAGGTCCAGGTCGACCCGATCCGTCGCCTGATCGAGCACATCGACTTCGTGGCCGTCCGCAAGGGCGAGAAGGTCACCGTCGACGTCGTCATCCACCTGGTCGGCGAGGCCGCCAAGGAGACGCTGGTCGTCACCGAGAACGCCACCATCCAGGTCGAGGCCGAGGCCACCCACATCCCCGAGTACTTCGAGATCTCCGTCGAGGGCCTCGAGTCCGGCACCCAGATCCTGGCCAACCAGGTCCAGCTGCCCGAGGGCACCACGCTGCTCTCCGACGAGGAGCTGCTCATCGTCAACATCACCGACGCTCCCACCACCGAGGAGATCGAGGCCGAGCTCGAAGAGGCCGAGGCCGAGGCCGGCATCGAGAAGGACGAGGCCGAGGTGCCCGAGGTCGGCGAGGAGACCGCCGAGGACAAGACCGAGGAGTGATCCGCATGGGCGAGGCGCTGCGCCGAGCCCTCTCACGCTTCACCGGGAAGGACCGGGATACTTCTGCCATGACCGAACCACAGGACCTGTGGCTCGTGGTCGGGCTGGGGAATCCCGGTCCTTCCTATTCCGGGCACCGACACAACATCGGCTACATGGTCGCCGACGAGCTGGCCGACCGGATGGGCTCGCCCTGGCGGGCCCACAAGAGTGGCCGGTCGGCGGTCGTCGAAGGCCGGCTCACGCCACCGGGTACGCCGGGGCCTCGTGTCGTGCTCATGCGTGGGAAGGGCTACATGAACGAGTCCGGGGGACCGGTCTCAACGATCGCGAAGTTCTACAAGGTGCCGCCGGAGCGGATCATCGCGATCCACGACGAGCTCGACATCGGCTTCGGCACGCTGCGGATCAAGCTCGGTGGCGGTGACAACGGGCACAACGGGCTGCGCTCGATGCGGTCGTCGTTGGGCACCGGCGACTTCTTCCGGGTCCGGGCCGGCATCGGCCGTCCGCCGGGTCGGCAGCCGGTCGCCGAGTTCGTGCTCTCCGACTACTCACGCACCGAGAAGAAGGAGCTGCCCTTCCAGATCAGCGATGCGGCTGACGCGATCGAGATGCTGGTCTCGGAGGGCCTGGCCAAGACGCAGTCGCGCTTCAACTCCTGACCGGTCACCGAATCTGGGGATAGCCGGGCCGATCCGTCGGCACGGTGGTCGCGAGCGCGTGACGATGGGCCCGTGTTGGCCAGTGTCGTCATCCCCGCAAACAACGAGTCCGCGACCATCGAGCGCACCTTGGTGGCGCTGCGCAGCGGTGTGGGTGGAGCAGCGGAGCTCGACGTCGTGGTGGTCTGCAACGGATGCACCGACGACACCGCCGAGGCGGCTCGACGCGCGGATCCGCTGGCCCGGGTCATCGAGGTCCCTGAACCGTCCAAGACCGCGGCGGTCCGGGTCGGCAACGCCGCCACGCGTGTCTTCCCGCGCGTGCACGTGGACGCCGATGTCGAGCTCACCGGCGCAGCGTTGCGGCTGCTGGTCGCAGCGCTGGACGACGGCGTGCTGGCGGCTGCCCCGCAGCGGATCCAGCCGCGCGACGGCTGCACGCGACCGGTGCGCTGGTACTACGACGTGTGGGAGCAGCTCCCGCAGGTGCGCGCCGGACTGTTCGGCCGTGGCGTCGTCGCGCTGAGCGACGAGGGTCAGCGGCGGGTCTCCGCGTTGCCACCGATGATGAGCGACGACCTGGTGATCTCCGAGGTCTTCCACCCGTCCGAACGACGCGTCGTCGAGGCGGCCACCGTGGTCGTCCATCCGGCCCGCACGATGCGCGCGCTGCTGCGGCGCCGGGTGCGGGTGGTGACCGGGAACGCGCAGGCAGACGCGGACGGCGTACGTCGCCGGGACGCGGTCACCACACCGCGGACGCTGCTGCGGATGATCAGGAGGCAGCCGTCGTTGGCGATGCGGATGCCCTTCTTCGTGGCCGTGACCCTGGTGGCGCGGTGGCGGGCACGTGCGGCCGTGCGCAGCGGGGACTTCACCACCTGGCAGAGGGACGAGAGCTCGCGCGGAGGCGCACGGCCCAGGGCCGCCAAGCCCTAGTCCACGACGTCGGCCGCCTCGGCGTCGGGGTGCGCGGCCGCCCAGTCGTCGACCCGGTCGTTGCGCACGGCCTGCCACAGCTCCGCGCCCGCCTCGTGGTCGAGGTGGACCACGCTCTGGGCGCCCTCACGGCCCAGGCCGCTGACCGGCGCCGTGAAGTAGTGGATGTCGGCGGACCGCAGGTTGCGCAACGACACGGCGAGCCTGCCCATGTCGATCGTGGACCACTCGGCGTCGATGGAGGCGTGTCGGGCGAGTGTCCTGAGGAAGTGGTGGAGCATGAAGGGGTCCGAGCGCATGGCCGTGTGCAGGTTGGCCTGGAGGACCGCGCGGAGGAACGCCTGCTGGCGCCGGACCCGGTCGAGGTCCCCGCCGGGCAGTCCATAGCGCTGCCCGACGTAGTCGAGCGCCTGCTGGCCGTTGAGCACGTGGGTCCCGGCGGTCCAGGTGATGTCGCGCGCGGAGTCGTGCACGGTCTCGGGGACCTCGACGACCACCCCGCCCACCTCGTCGGTCATCTGGCGGAACCCCTCCCAGTCGATGACGGCGAGGTGGTCGATGCGCACGTTGGTCAGGTTCTCGATGGTCTCCACCGCCAGGGACGGTCCGGCCAGGGAGAAGGCGGCGTTGATCTTGGCGTGCCCGTGGCCGGGGACCTGCACCCATGAGTCGCGGGGCAGCGAGATGATCGACGCGCCCCGACGGTCGCCGTCGATGTGGAGGAGCATCAGCGTGTCGGTGCGCTGGGCGCCGGCGATCCACTCGGGCGCCTGCGCGTCGTCGCCCGTGGTGGCGACGTCGGAGCGGCGGTCGACCCCCATCAGCAGGATGTTCACGGCCTCCGCGGCATCTCCGGTCGCGGGTCGCGACGGCCGGTCCTCCAGACCGGCGAACACGCCGTCGATCCGCTGGACCGGCAGGGCCAGCTTGCCGCCGAGCCCCAGGACGGTCCCGATCGCGGCCGTGCTGATGCCGAAGAGCACGACCAGGCAGACCAGCATCCCGCCGAGTGCCTTCACGTCGTTGCGACGCCTCGGAGCGGGTTGCTCCGTGGTGGAGTCCATCAGGGCGATCGACATGCTCACTCCGTCGCGGGAGCCAGGACGCCGTGCGCCTCGACGTACTCCCGGCCCGTGGCAGGGCACCGGAACCGTCCCGCGCCGACGTCCTCCAGGGGTACGCCGGCGTGCCCCACCCACCGCACCCGACGAGCCGGTACGCCGGCGACGAGGGCGAAGTCGGGCACGTCACGGGTGACCACGGCGCCGGCCGCCACCATCGCCCACCGGCCGATCGTCACCGGAGCCACGCACACGGCACGGGCCCCGAGGCTGGCCCCGGCACGCACGGTCACCCCGGCCGGGACCCAGTCGTCGGCGCTCTTCAGCCGGCCGTCGGGGGTCACCGCCCGGGGGAAGTAGTCGTTCGTGAAGACCACCGCCGGGCCGACGAAGGCACCGTCCTCGAGGACGGCCGGCTCATAGACCAGCGCATGGTTCTGGATCTTGCACCGGTCGCCGACGCGCACGCCCGGACCGATGTAGGCGCCACGGCCGATGATGCAGTCCTGCCCGATCACGGCGTTCTCGCGGACCTGGGCCAGGTGCCAGACCCGGGTGCCGGCACCGATCGTGGCGCGGTCGTCGACGTCGGCGGACCCGGCGACGGGCGTGGTGACCTGGGGCTCCATGGATCCATCGCACACGCGAACCGGATCCGCTCCGGCCGCGGCAGGTGCATTTCATCAATGTTGGGCAGGCCCCGGACCGCCCTCACACCTAGCGTCGAATGTGTCGAGGTCGGTGCTCTGTGGGGAGTGGCGTGGGACGACCTCACCTGACGGGAAGAGCCGACATGAATGGGCTGACGAGAGCACCCGGACGGCAGGGCCGCAGCTGGCGGCTGCGCCTGGCGTCGATGACGACCTCGGTGGCCGTGGTGGCCGCGTTGCTGACCGGCGTGATGCTCGCCTCCGTCCCGGTGTCGGCGATCGCCGCAGCCGGCGACCCGTGCGCCGTCGGTGGGAACAAGATCGCCTGTGAGAACAGCAAGCCCGGCACCGACCCGAGCGTCTGGGACATCGACGGTGCCGGGGACGAGTCGATCCAGGGCTTCGCCACCGACATCAGTGTCAACGTCGGGAGCCGGATCGACTTCAAGATCGACACCGACGCCTCGAACTACTCGATCACCATCTACCGCATCGGCTACTACGGGGGCGACGGCGCGCGCCAGGTCGCCACGGTCTCCCCGTCGGCGACGCTCCCGCAGCGCCAGCCCCAGTGCATCAGCGACGCCACCACGGAGCTCTACGACTGCGGCAACTGGGCCGTCTCGGCCTCGTGGAACGTGCCGTCGACGGCGGTCTCGGGGGTCTACGTCGCCAAGCTGCACCGGTCGGACCGCAACGACTCGAGCCACATCACGTTCATCGTCCGCGACGACTCCAGCCACTCCGACGTGGTCTTCCAGACCTCCGACCCGACGTGGCAGGCCTACAACACCTACGGCGGCTCGGACTTCTACCAGGGCGCGGACAACGGCCGGGCCTACAAGATCAGCTACAACCGGCCGGTGATGACCCGCAACGGTGTCGGCGGGCGTGACTTCTTCTTCTCCAACGAGTACCCGTTGGTCCGCTTCCTCGAGCAGAACGGCTACGACGTCAGCTACATCGCCGGTGTCGACACCGACCGAGCCGGTGCCCTGCTGAAGAACCACAAGGTGTTCCTCTCCGTGGGCCACGACGAGTACTGGAGCAAGGCACAACGCGCGAACGTCGAGGCAGCGCGCGACGCCGGGGTGAACCTGCAGTTCCTCAGTGGGAACGAGGTCTACTGGAAGACCCGCTACGAGTCGTCCGCGGACTCCAGCCACACGCCGTACCGGACCCTGGTGTCCTACAAGGAGACCTGGTCCAACGCGAAGATCGACCCGTCGGACGAGTGGACCGGCACGTGGCGCGATCCGCGGTACGCGCCGCGCAGCAAGGGCGGTGGGATGACCGAGAACGGCCTGACCGGCACCGCCTACATGGTCAACTACTCCGACCTGGCGCTCAAGGTGCCCGCCGAGCAGGGCAAGCTCCGGCTCTGGCGCAACACGTCCGTGGCCAACCTCGCCGCCGGTACGACGGCAACGCTGGCCCCGCACACGGTCGGCTACGAGTCCGACGAGGACCTCGACAACGGTGAGCGTCCAGCCGGGCTGATCCGGCTGTCCACGACCACCGGCGACGTTCCCGAGTACCTCCTCGACTTCGGCAACAACGTCGCGCCCGGCTCCACCACCCACCACCTCACGATGTACCGGGCACCCAGTGGTGCGCTGGTCTTCGGGGCGGGCACGGTGCAGTGGACCTGGGGCCTCGACGGGGAGCACGACAGCCCGTTCGCGCCCGAGCCGGCCGACGCCCGCATGCGGCAGGCCCAGGTGAACCTGCTCGCCGACATGGGCGCCCAGCCCTTCACGTTGGCCTCCGGGCTGACCGCTGCGACGAAGTCCACCGACACCGCCGGCCCCACGGTCGTCATCTCCTCGCCGGCGGCCGGGGCGTCCCAGCAGAACGGCAGCAGGATCACCGTGACGGGCACGGCCGCTGACACCGGCGGCAGGGTCGCCGGCGTGGAGGCCTCGACCGATGGCGGCTCCACCTGGCACCCGGCCACCGGGACGACCGCCTGGAGCTACACGTTCATCCAGCACGGGAACGGCACGTCACCCCTGCGCGTCCGCGCCATCGACGACAGCGGGAACATCGGCGCCCCGACCGACCGGTCCTTCAACGTCGCGTGCCCGTGCAGCGTGTTCGGGGCCACGGTGCCGGCCGTCCCGGCGTCCGACGACGCGTCCTCCGCCGAGCTGGGCCTGCGCTTCACGCCGACCTCGTCGGGCTTCGTCAGCGGGGTCAGGTTCTACAAGGGCAGCGGCAACACCGGCACCCACGTCGGGTCCCTGTGGAGCAGCAGTGCGGAGCTGCTGGCCAGCGCGACCTTCAGCAACGAGTCGGCCACCGGTTGGCAGAGCGTCACCTTCGGGACACCGGTGCCCGTGACGGCGGGGCAGACCTACGTGGTCTCCTACACCGTCCCCAACGGTCACTACGCGGTGCAGCCCTGGGCGTTCTCGTCGTCGCCGACGGACGCGGGCCCGTTGATGGTGGACGGTGGCTTCGGTGCCACGCCGGCGGGGGTCTACGGCAACGCTGGCCAGTTCCCCAGCCAGAGCTACCAGAACGCGAACTACTTCGTGGACGTCTCGTTCACCTCCACCGACGAGTCACCCCTGATCGCGACCAACCAGTGGCCGCTGGCGGGCTCGTCCAGTGTCGCCCTCGACACGACGGTCAGCGCCCGTCTGTCGAAGCCCGTCGTCGCCAGCAGCGTCGGCATCGTCGTCAAGGACGCCAACGGGGTCGCGGTGGCCGGCAGCACGGCGTACGACGCCACCACCCGCACGGTGACCTTCACGCCGTCCCAGCCGCTCGCCGGGTTCGTGAAGTTCACCAGCACGGTGTCGGCCACTGACACCCTGGGCAACCAGGTGAGCACCGGCAGGACCTGGTCGTTCACGACGGCGCGGCCGCCGAACGCTCCCGGGGTCTGCCCCTGCTCCCTCTTCGACGACTCCACCGTGCCGACCCTGCTCGAGGACGTGGACAAGGCAGCGGTGACCCTGGGCGTGAAGGTCTCGCCTGACGTCAACGGCACCATCACCGGGGTCCGGTTCTACAAGGGGCTGAACAACACCGGGACCCACACCGGCACGCTGTGGAGCAGCACCGGCCAGGTGCTCGCCCAGGGGACCTTCACCGACGAGTCGACGACGGGTTGGCAGACGCTCACCTTCGCCCAGCCGGTCCCGGTCACCAAGGGCTCCACCTACGTCGCTTCCTACCGCACCACGGTCGGCAGGTACTCCGCGACGCCGAACGCCTTCGCGAACGCGAACCTGTCGCGGCCGCCCCTGAGCGTGACCTCCAGCGCCGGCGCCTACACCTACGGAACCGGCTTCCCGGACGCGAGCTCCTCGACCAGCTATCTGGTCGACGTGGTCTTCGAGAAGGTCGCACCCACGCTCGCGGTCACCGCGCAGGACCCGGCACCGGGAGCCACCTCGGTGGCGCGCGGCACGCCGATCAGGGTCTGGTTCTCCTCCGCCATCACCTCCGGCGCCACGATGACCGTCAAGAGCGGCAGCACCACGATCGCCGGCACGACATCCCTGGGCAGTGGCGGCACCCAGCTGACCTTCACCCCGGGCGCCCTGCTGCCGGCGTCGTCGACGATCACGGTCACCCTGGCCGGGGTCACCTCGACCGAAGGCGTCACCCTGCCGCAACAGACCTGGAGCTTCGAGACCAGGGGTGCCGACGCCGCCAACAGCCAGTCGCTCTTCAGCGACCTCCTGCCGGAGGTGGCGGCCGCGGACGAGGGATCGCCGGTCGAGCTCGGCACGGTGGTGACTCCGTCGAAGGACGGCAAGATCACCGCGATCAGGTTCTTCAAGGGCACCGGGAACAACGGCACCCACACCGGATCCGTGTGGTCGATGTCGGGCGACCGCCTGGCCACGGTCACCTTCGTCGGGGAGTCGCCCTCGGGATGGCAGACCGCCAACCTCACGCAGCCGCTCTCGGTCACCGCGGGCACGTCGTACGTCGTCTCCTACCTGGCGCCCCAAGGGCACTACTCCTACACGTCGGGCTTCTTCAACAACCCGTGGACCTCGGGCGACCTGACGTCGCCGAGCGGCAACAACGGTCGCTACCTCTACGGAGACGGGGGTGGGTTCCCGACCTTCTCGTGGGGCAGCTCCAACTACTTCGTCGACGTCGTGTTCGAGGCCGCACCGGCGACCATCGCCGTGGCCTCGCGCACCCCGGTCGCGGGTGCTGTTGACGTGGCGCGCACGGTGACGCCCTCCATCACGCTCTCGGCGCCGGTGGCGCCGGGGTGGTCGATGAGCGTGAAGCAGGGCACGACGACGATCGCGGGCACCGCGTCGCTGTCCGCCGACCAGACGAAGCTCACCTTCACACCGACGTCGAACCTCCCGGCCGGGGCTGACATCACGGTCACCGTCTCCGGGGTGGTGTCGACGGACGGCGCCGTGCTGGCGACCCAGACCTGGACGTTCCGCACGGAGGCCAGTGCCCCGTCGACCTACACGTCGTTGTTCACCGGGCTCACTCCCAGCAAGACGTCGATCAACGACAAGGACGCGGTGGAGCTCGGCACGGCGTTCACCCCGTCCGTCGACGGCACGGTGACCGCGATCAAGTTCTTCAAGGGATCCGGCAACACCGGCACCCACACGGGCTCGATCTGGTCCGCGACCGGGACCCGTCTGGCCACGGTGACCTTCACGAACGAGTCGTCGTCCGGGTGGCAGACAGCCCAGCTGTCGACCCCGCTCGCCCTGACCGCAGGGCAGACCTACGTGGTGTCCTACTTCGCGCCCAACGGGCACTACTCCGGCACGCCGAGGTTCTTCTACGACAACCTGACCTCCGGGCCGTTGTTCGCACCGGGCGGCAACAACGGACGCTTCACCTACGGGGCCAGCGGAGGCTTCCCGACGAGCTCGTTCAACGCCACGAACTACTTCGTCGACGTGGTCTTCCGGTCGTCGGCGCCGTAGGCCGTTCCGTCTCTCGCCAACATTGGGTAACTGGCACCAGGTCCTCCACGATCGCCCGCCGATCCGAGTCGAATGGTGTCCTCACGAGTTAAGGGGACGGAATGAGTCGTGCACGGGGCAGGCTCGGAGTCGCTGTGGTGGGTGCCGGCTACTGGGGGCCCAACCTGATCCGCAACTTCCGAGCCAGCGAGGACTGGGACCTGGTCGCCGTGTGCGACCTGGACACGGAGAGGGCACAGCGCGTGCTGGGGGAGCGCAGCGGTGTCGCGGTCACGGACTCCCTGGCGGAGGTCCTCGCGCGTGAGGACGTGGATGCGGTCGCGATCGCCACGCCGGCCCGCACCCACCACGACATCGCCGCGCGGGCGCTCCGTGCGGGCAAGCACGTCGTGGTCGAGAAGCCGTTGGCCGACAGTGGCGACCACGGTCGGGCGATGGTGGACTTCGCCGCAGAACAGGGACTGGTGCTGATGGCCGACCACACCTACTGCTACACGCCGGCCGTCATCAAGATCCGGGAGCTCATCGAGAGCGGGCAGCTGGGTGAGATCCTCTTCATCGACTCGGTGCGGATCAACCTCGGGCTGGTGCAGCCGGACGTCGACGTCTTCTGGGACCTCGCCCCGCACGACCTCTCGATCCTCGACTACATCCTCCCCGGAGGCCTCCGGCCGGTGGGCGTCTCGGCCCAGGGAGCCGACCCCCTGGGCGCCGGCAAGTCCTGCGTGGGCTACCTGATGATGCCGCTGGAGGGCGGGGCGATGGCCCACGTGCACGTGAACTGGCTCAGCCCCACCAAGATCCGCCAGATGGTGATCGGGGGGTCCCAGCGCACCCTCGTCTGGGACGACCTGAACCCCCAGCAGCGGCTCAGCGTCTATGACCGCGGCGTCGACCTCGTCCAGCAGTCCGTCGACCAGGTCGATCGGCGTGCTGCCACGGTCTCCTACCGGCTGGGGGACACGTGGGCGCCTGCACTGCCGGAGACGGAGGCGATCGGCGGCATGGTCGCCGAGTTCGCCTCCAGCATCAGGACCGGCCGCCCGTCACGGACCGACGGCCGGGCCGGGCTCAGGGTGCTCTCGGTCCTCGAGGCCGCGGGCCGGAGCCTGGCCGCCCAGGGCGTGCTCGTCGACGCCGGGGCGTCGGCCGTCGACCGGCAGGCCGTGTCATGACCGCGTTGGACGGGGCCCGGGTGCTCGTCACCGGGGGAGCGGGCACCATCGGTTCGACCATCGTCGACCAGGCGCTCGGGGCCGGTGCTGCGCACATCGACGTGCTCGACAACCTGGTCCGGGGCCGCGTGGCCAATCTCGACGATGCCTTGGCAACGGGTCGGGTGCGCCTGGTGGAGGGCGACATCCGCGACCGCGACCTCGTGCACGACGTGAGCCGCGGCAAGGACCTCGTGTTCCACCAGGCCGCGATCCGGATCACCCAGTGCGCCGAGGAGCCCCGGCTGGCGCTGGAGGTGCTGGTGGACGGCACGTTCAACGTCTGTGAGGCCGCGGTCGACGCGGGCGTGGACAAGCTCGTGGCCGCGTCGTCGGCATCGGTCTACGGGATGGCCGAGGAGTTCCCGACCGACGAACGCCATCACCACCACAACAACGACACCTTCTACGGCGCAGCGAAGTCGTTCAACGAGGGGATGCTGCGCAGCTTCCGGGCGATGCACGGGCTGGACCACGTGCTGCTGCGCTACTTCAACGTCTACGGACCGCGGATGGACGTGCACGGGCTCTACACGGAGGTGCTGGTGCGATGGATGGAGCGGATCGCCGACGGTGTCCCGCCGCTGATCTTCGGGGACGGCCAGCAGACGATGGACTTCGTCTTCACCAGCGACATCGCCCGGGCCAACGTGCTGGCGGCCTGCAGCGGTGTCACCGAGGGCGTCTACAACGTCGCCCGTGGTGAGGAGACCAGCCTGCTCGGGCTGGCAGAAGCACTGCTGCGGGTGATGGGCTCCGACCTGGCCGTCGAGCACGGGCCGGAGCGAGCCGTCAACGGCGTCGTACGTCGCCTGGCGGACACCCGGGCGGCCCGCGAGGACCTGGGGTTCGAGGCCGAGGTCGGGCTGGAGGAAGGTCTGCGACAGCTGGTCGAGTGGTGGCGACCGCTGCGTGAGGAGATCGCAGCGGGACGAACGTTGGCGGCGTCATGAGCCGGATCAACGTGATGCAGCCCTGGCTGGGTGAGGAGGAGATCGCCGCGGTCGGCGAGGTCATCGCGTCCGGGTGGGTGGCCCAGGGGCCGCGGGTCGCGGCCTTCGAGGCGGCGTTCGCCACGGCCATGGAGGCGGAGCACGCCGTCGCCACGTCGAGCTGCACGTCGGCTCTCCACCTGGCGCTCCTCGTGGCCGGCGTCGAGCCGGGCGACGACGTCGTGGTGCCGTCGTTCTCGTTCATCGCCACGGCCAACGCACCGACGTACTGCGGGGCCCGGCCGGTGTTCGCGGACGTCGACCACGTGACCGGCAACCTCACCGCGGAGACCGTGGCCGCGGCGCTCACCCCTCGGACCCGGGCGGTCATCGCGGTCGACCAGGGTGGCGTCCCGGTGGACCTCACCGCCCTGCGGGACCTCTGTGACCCGCTGGGGATCGTGGTCATCGAGGACGCGGCCTGTGGTGCGGGATCGACCTACCGGGGGCGTCCTGTGGGGGCGGGCGCGGAGGTCGCCGCCTGGTCGTTCCACCCGCGCAAGATCGTGACGACCGGGGAGGGCGGCATGCTCACCACCAGTCGTCCCGAGTGGGCCGAACGGGCGCGACACCTGCGCGAGCACGCGATGAGTGTCTCCGCGGCGGCACGCCACGCCAGTGTCCTGGCGCCCCCGGAGGAATACACCGAGGTCGGGTTCAACTACCGCATGACCGACATCCAGGCAGCTGTCGGCATCGTGCAGCTGGGCAGGCTGCCGGAGGTGGTGCGCCGGCGTCGCGAGCTCGCGGCGTCCTACCGCAAGCAGATCAGTGAGATCGAGGGGTTGCGCCCGGTGGCGGACCCCCCGTGGGGGACGTGCAACTTCCAGAGCTTCTGGGTCGAGGTCGGTCCGGGGTTCCCGCTCGACCGGGACGGCCTCCTGACGCACCTCGCGGCCGGTGAGATCTCGGCCCGCCGGGGGATCATGGCGGCGCACCGGCAACCGGCCCACCGCGAGAGGGTCACCGGCCCGGCGGCCCTCGCGGTGACCGAGCGGCTGACGGACACCACGCTGATCCTGCCGCTGTTCCACCAGCTCGCCGACTCCGACCAGGCCCGCGTGGTCCAGGCGTTGCGGGTGACGCAGCCATGAGGCACCTGACGGTGGTTGCGGCGAGCGGCCTGGCCGGCGAGACCATCTCCGCGGCCCGGGCCACGGGCCGGTTCGTCACCATCGAGGTCGTGGACGACGATCCGTTGCTGCGGGGCACGCGGGTCGCTGGTGCGCTGGTCCGGGGTGGGCTGGACGAGATCGGCGACCACGACAACCGTGACGTGGTCGTGTGCGCGGGCAAGGGGCTCGTGCGCCGCGTGCTCGTCGAACGCCTACTGGCCCACGGGGTCTCACCCCACCGCTTCGCCACCATCATCCATCCGCGTGCAACGGTCGCCGCCGAGGCCGATGTCGGCTCCGGCTGCGTGATCCTGGCCGGTGTGGTGGTGACCGCCAACGCAGTCATCGGCGACCACGTCGTCGTGATGCCACAGGTGACGCTCACCCACGACGACACGGTCGCCGACTTCGCCACCCTGTGCGCGGGGGTGGCGCTGGGTGGGTCGGTGCACGTCCGCGAGGCGGCGTACGTCGGGATGAGCGCGTGCGTGCGTGAGGGGACGACCGTCGGTGCGGGATCCACGCTCGGCATGGGGGCCGTGCTGCTGGACGACCTCCCCGACGGTCAGACCTGGGTCGGTGCTCCCGCACGACCGCTCGTCAGGCAGGGGGTGGCGGTGTGAGCATTCCGTTGGTGGACCTGAAGGCACAGCAGGCCGAGGTGGACGACGAGGTCCGTGCCGGACTCGACCGGGTGTTCGCGACCACGGGCTTCGTCGGAGGTGCCGAGGTCGCCCGGTTCGAGGCCGAGTACGCCGCGTTCATCGGCGCCGGGCACTGCGTCGGTGTCGGCAACGGGACGGACGCCCTCGAGCTGGCCCTGCGCGCGGTCGGGGTGCGACCCGGGGGCGAGGTCGTCCTCCCGGCGAACACCTTCATCGCCACAGCCGAGGCGGTCTCGCGCATCGGAGCCGTGCCGGTCCTCGTCGACGTCGACGAGGAGCACCTGCTCATCGATCCCGGTGCAGTGGAGCACGCTGTCACGCGAAGGACCCAGGCGATCGTGCCGGTGCACCTCTTCGGCCAGGTCGCCCCGGTCGAGCGGCTCACCGGCCTCGCTGAGGCGGCCGGTGTCCCGATCGTGGAGGACGCGGCCCAGGCCCAGGGCGCCGTACGCCACGGACGCAACGCGGGAACGCTCGGGGCGATCGCGGCGACCAGCTTCTATCCGGGGAAGAACCTCGGGGCCGCCGGCGACGCGGGTGGTGTGACCACCGACGACGCCGACCTCGCCGCACGGGTGCGGGTGATGGCAGCGCACGGATCGCCGACGAAGTACGTCCACGACGTGATCGGGATGAACTCGCGCCTGGATGCGATCCAGGCCGTCGTGCTGCGAGCCAAGCTGGCCCGGCTGGAGAAGTGGAACGAGCTGCGCAGGGATGCCGCACAGCGCTACGCCGCGCTGCTCGAGGATCTCCACGACGTGCGACCGCCCAACCAGGCAAGGGGAAACGTCGACGTCTGGCACCTCTACGTGATCCGGGTCGCGGACCGTGACCGGGTCCTGGCCGCCCTGAACGAGGCAGGCATCGGAGCCGGGATCCACTACCCGACGCCCATGCACCTCACCCGCGCCTATGCGGGCCTGGGCCTGTCGGCCGGGGCGTTCCCCGTCGCGGAGCGGGCGGCCACGGAGATCCTGTCGCTGCCGATCTTCCCGCAGATCACCGTGGAGCAGCAGGAGCAGGTCGTGACCTGCCTCGCGGGCCTCGTGGGGAGCTGACCGTGGCGGGACGGGTGGCGGACGCGAGTCGTCGTCCGGCGGCGGGACGGGCACTGGCCTGGAGCTTCGCCAACACGATGGTCGCCAGGTTCGGCACCCTGGCCATCGGCATCGCCCTGGCCCGCATGCTGGGCCCGGAGGAGTTCGGCACCTACGCGGTCGCCCTGGTGGCGTTGCTCGCCATCCTCAGCTTCAACGAGCTCGGGGTGAGCCTGGCCATCGTCCGTTGGGAGGAGGACCCTGCCGAGATTGCGCCGACCGTCACCACCATCTCGGTGGGCATGAGCGCGGTGCTGACTGGTGCGGCGGTGTGGGCAGCGCCGTACTTCGCGAGCGCGATGGGCAGTCCGGAGGCGGCGCCACTGGTCCAGCTCATGAGCCTCTGCGTCCTGGTCAACGGTGTGGTGGCGACCCCGGCGGCGCTGATGCAGCGACTGTTTCGGCAGGACCAGCGGATGGTTGCGGACCAGGTGAACGTCTGGCTGGGTGCCTTCGTCTCGCTGGGGATGGTGGCGGTGGGCTTCGGTGCGATCTCGTTGGTGGTCGGGCGTCTCGCCGGTGCCGGGGTGTCCGGTCTCCTCTTCCTGCGCTTCTCGCCGCTGCCGTTCCGCTTCGGCTTCGACCGACGCTTCGCCCGGCGGCTCCTCGTCTTCGGACTCCCGCTGGCCGGGGCCAGCATCATCGTGTTCCTGGTCGGGTTCATCGACCAGCTCATGGTCGGCCGGTTCCTCGGCCCGGTGGTCCTGGGCAGCTATGTCCTCGCCGCCAACCTGGCCAGCTGGCCGGTCTCGATCTTCTCCCAGCCGCTGCGCAGCGTGGCTCCTGCCCTGTTCGCCCGGATGCAGCACGACCCGACGTTGATGCGCACCTCCTTCGTGCAGGTGCTGCGACCGCTGTCTGCCGTCGCGCTCCCGGTCTGCCTCGTGATGAGCGCGACCGCGCCGCAGCTGGTCGCCTTCGTCTACGGCGAGCAGTGGTCCGCCGCAGCCCCGGTGCTGCGGTGGTTGGCACTCCTCGCGGCGCTGCGGATCTTCTTCGAGCTCGCCTACGACTACCTCGTGGTCCGTGCCCGCACGGGCGCGATCCTGCGCATCCAGGTGGTCTGGATCGTGGTGCTCGTGCCGGCGCTGTGGTTGGGGATCGACCGGGCCGGCGCCGGTGGTGCCGCGCTCGCGCTGGTGCTCGTCGCGGCACTGGTGAGCCTGCCGATGTACCTCGCCGAGTTCGCCCGCGGAGGCATCGGCGTCCGGGCAGTGTCGAACGCCGTTGCGCTCCCGTCCCTCCTTGCCGCCCTTGCCTGGATGCTGGCGACAACGCTGGGCGTGGTGATGTCCGGCGCCGTGCTGCTCCTGCTGGTCGCTGGCACGGTCGGCGGGATCTGCATGGCCGCGACGTTGTGGGTGTGCCGCAACGACTTGGAGGTGTGGCGGGCTCAGGCACCCGCCCCCACCGCTGGTGTCAGGAGTCCCGCATGAGGGTGGTGGTCTATCCGCACAGCATGGAGATCGGCGGCAGTCAGCTCAACGCGGTCGAGCTCGCTGCAGCAGCGACCGCCCAGGGACACGAGGTGCTGGTCTACTCCGAGCCGGGGCCACTGGTCGACCGTGTGCACGCCCTGGGACTCGAGCACGTCGTGCGTCGCGAGGCACGGTTGCGCCCCGGGTGGGAGACCGCTGCCGACCTTCGACGCCTGGTCAGGAGCCGCAGGATCGATGTCGTCCATGGCTACGAGTGGCCGCCGATCCTCGAGGCGTACGCCGCCACCCGGGGTGGCATCGGCCGGTCGACCGCTGTTGGCACCGTGATGTCGATGTCGGTGGCTCCCTTCCTTCCTTCGTCTCTTCCACTCGTCGTGGGCACGGCCCAGATCCGGGACCATGTCCGAGCCAGTCACTCAGGTCCGGTGCACCTGCTCGAGCCGCCTGTGGATGCGAGGGAGAATGCCCCGGGCGTCTGTCCGGAGCCACCTGTCGACGTCGTGGGGCTCGAACCCGGGGCCCTGCGGATCGTCGTGGTCTCACGTCTGGTGAGGGAGCTGAAGCTCGAAGGAGTGCTCACGGCGGTGCGTGCCGTGCAGGAGCTCGCGGCAGAGCAGGTGGTGCAGCTCGTGGTGGTCGGAGGTGGTCCCGAGCTCGGAACAGTGCGCCGGGCCGCCGCGAGCGCCAACGCCGCAGCGGGTCGAACGGTCGTGCTCGTGCCGGGGGAGTCACCGGATCCACGCTGGGCCTACGGCTCGGCAGACGTGTGCATCGGGATGGGTGGTTCGGCACTGCGGTGCCTGGCCTTCGGGAAGCCGCTCGTGGTCCAGGGCGAGGGAGGCTTCTTCGAGCTGTTGACCCCGGAAACGTGTCCGACGTTCTTGGCCCAGGGTTGGTATGGCCGGGGAAGCCTGGACCCCGAGCGCGCCGTCGAGCATCTCTGCTGCGTGCTGCGTCGACTGCGGGACCCCGGGCTGCGGGCAGACCTGGGTGCGTTCGGCCGGGAGCTCGTCGTCTCCAGGTTTGCGCTGGATGCCGCTGCAGGTCTGCAGGAGGCCGTCTATCGGGACGCCCTTGACCGCCGGGCCTCCGCTCCTCGCGTCCTGTCGGACACGACCAGGTCTGGCGCGGGGCTGATCTCCTACAAGGTGCGACGCAGGGTGGAGCGACACCGTGGGCGCGTTGCCGTGGACGACTTCAACGCCCGGCCCCTCTGACACCCGGCAGGTCGCGATCCAGTCCGGTGTCCGCAAGGAAGGTGGCGGCTCGGGCGGACCAGTCGTGTCGCCGGGCGAAGCTGCGCAGTTCCTCTGATGCACCCGGGTGCGCGACCTGGGCGGCAAGGGTCGACCTGACCGCGGTCACGAACTCATCGGGGGTGGCGGCGGTGCGCACTCCCGGTGCTGCGAGACGCTCGACGGCGGGCAGGGGTGTCGAGACCACCGGTCGACCGGCCGAGAGGTACTCGAGGGTCTTGAGCGGGAAGCTGGCCAGGTTGAACGCGTCACCCGTGTAGGGAGTGAGGCCGACGTCGATCATGCGCAGGTACGAGGGCAGTTCCTCGAAGCGCTTCTGACCGACAGCGACCACGTTGGCTCGTTCGAGGAGCCGACGCACCCGCTGGGGCTCGAAGTCGACCTGTCGGGGGCCGACCAGGAGCAGCGACATGCCGGCGTCCGCCACGGCCTCCAGCAGGGACAGGTCGATCCGTGGCGTGAGTTGTCCCACCAGGCCGATGATGGGCCTCGGCAACGAGACGTCGGTGGGAAGGGGAGCAGTCTCCACGCCGGCGAAGTGCTGCACGTCGCAGCCGTTGGGGAGCACGAACGTGGGCTGCTCGACCGGCGCCCATCGAGCCACGATCTCGGGAGACACCGCGCCGAGGACATCCGCCTCCCGGACTCGCCGCTGCTCGATCTGTTGGAACCGCCGGGCTCGTTTGCCCATGAGCTCGGCGCCTGCCGAGAAGTCGTCGGTCGCGAAGTAGATGCGGCGCGCTCGCGCCACCACGTCGAGTGCTGGCAGTGGCGAGGTCGAGACCACGGCCTCCGGAACCTGCTCCAGGTGTCCCAGGGACGACCTGATCGCTGCGCGGGCGAGCGCGACAGTGATCCGGTCCAGACCGGGGCGGAAGGCGAACGGTGGCGCCGAGCACCTGAGGCGGGTGATCCGTGGAGCGACCACGTCGAGGCGGGGCCTCAGCGCCGGCCTCTGTCGTGCGCGCAGCGGAGTGACGATCGAGACGGGCGGGTCGACCCAGAGCACGTCGACGTGGCGGCTGAGATGATTGACCAGGTGCCAGTCCGTCCCTGTCACTCCGTCCCAGGCAACTCCCGCTTGCCAGACCACCAAGGGACGGCTTGGGTCCGTCTGCGCGCTGCTCATGCCACCATCACCTCCACGAGCTCAGATCGGCATCATCTGCTGTGAGCACTGGAGCTCGGGCGGGCGGCGGCGTGGCGACAGCAGGCTGACGATCGCCTCCCGTGACTCTGCCTTCCCCCGCAACAGCCACGAGACCTCGCTGGCCACTGACAGGGCCAGGTAGAGCCAGCTCGTGGCTGCGCCGTGACGGCGGCGATAGAGGCGGACCCGGTTGACGATCTGCATGGCGTGGATGCGTGGGGATCGCCCCGAGGCGCCGCCGATGTGTGTGCACACGGCCGCCGGCACGTAGCGCGTGACCATGCCGAGGTCGGCGGCGCGAAGACAGATGTCGGTCTCCTCGGAATAGAGGAAGAAGGATTCGTCCCAGCCGCCCAGTGCGTCATGGCACGAGCGGGAGACGAGCAGGACAGCGCCCAGTGCCCAGTCGGTGACCTGTGGAGCGTCATAGACGGCGTCGTCCGACACCGTCTCGCTCAGGAAACCGAGACCGGTTCGACCCAGGCCGAGGGCGCGGCCCAACGTGGGCTCGCGGCGCAGTGAGTGGAAGAGGGAGCCGTCCTCGTTCAACACCCGGGGGGCAGCAATGCCGGTGCCCGGAACCTCCAGCGCACCCATGAGGGCGCGGACGCAACCGGGAGAGAGCCGGACGTCAGGGTTCAGGACGAGGATGGATCCCTCGCCCTCCAGGGTGGCGACGCCGAGGTTGATGCCCGCCGCGTACCCGCGGTTGTCCGAGCGCACCAACACGCAGTCGGGGTGTTGCGCGACCACTGCGCAGGTGTCGTCGGTGGACCCGTTGTCCACGACCACGGTGCGGGCCGGGAGACCGTCCAGGGCGGGACCGAGCGAATCGAGCAGGTCGCCGATGACCCGCTCACTGTTGTGGGTCACCACCACCACGTCGATCCCGGCCACCATGGCTACGGCCTGACCCTGGAACCGTCGCGGCGACCGCCGCGCCACACGTTGCCCGACCACGTGTTGCCGCTGGACTCCCAGTAGGCGACGGGACCCCAGTAGCCGGAGCGGGGGAAGTGCTTCGTGGAGAAGGTGTTGTCGATGACCCGGATCCCGGCCCGCTGCCCGGGCCCACCGTAGATCGAGTAGCCACCACCGGCGATGAAGTTGTTCTTGAGAAGGCCCGCCGAGTCGCGGTAACGAGGATCGCCCACCCAGACAGCCGCGGTCTGGCTGTGGTGGTTGAGGATCCGGTTGCGGAGGATGCGCCAACCGGTGTAGCCGTCGGCGGTGACGGCGTCGAAGTGCGACTCGGGGCTGCCGCGGAGTCCGTGGATGAGGGAGTCGGTGAGGATGCAGTTGCTTGCCATCCGGACTCCGTCCTCGGTCCTGAAGACGTGGATGCGCCGTGCGACGAAGGATCCGCCCTCGTAGGCGACGAGGCCGGCCAAGGTCGGACCGGGTGTGCCCTCGATGGTGGTGTCCCTGACCTTGGCACGGTGGCCGTAGACCAGCACGCCGTAGGCGCTCGACGTCTTGACGTAGACGTTGTCGAGGACGACGTCGTCGGCCATGATCGTCAGCTGCCCGTTGACCCGCACGTTGCGCAGGACCGCTCCGTCGCGTGTGATCGTGCGGCCCTGGATCGATCGAAGCGTGCCGTGGGCGCCCGACGTCTCCTTCGTTGGCCACCCCTTTCGCATTCGCTCCACTGTGGCCGTCGAGGCGCCTGGCTCTGGCTCGGCTGAAGGAGTTTGTGTCGAGGTCGGCTTGAGCAGGTACCCAGTGGTGATGGCACTGACGACCAGGAAGGTCCCGGCCAAGCTGATGGTGGTCGCTCGTCTCAAGGCCGCCACCACGATGTGAAGTCGTGCGAATCGGCCGTTCCGGCGGTGCATGTGTGCTCTCCCTGTGTCGGCCCCCCAAGAGCACCGAGGCGGGGTCGCGATGGGCATGCTCCAAGGCATTCCCTCGAGGCCGGTGCTCGACGGGTCACCTTAGGTCACTCTCCGCCGAGTCGAAATACCCAAGATCGGGTATTGACGGGCCGGAGTCACAGTCCTCGAGCCTGACCAGTCGCCAGATCGTGCCGCTCAGTCCGATCACCAGGAAGAGCACGGACGTGCCCATGGGGAAGCTGAAGCCGTCGTAGGTGCCGAGTCCGAATCCTGCTGCGGCGACTGCGGCACTGAGGGATTGCGCCATCTCCTTCGTGCCCCTGTTCGTCGACAGCCGCCGTGCTGCCCAGGCGCTGCCGATGGCCGCGAACATCAGCGCCAGGAAGACGAGCAGGCCGACGATTCCGATGTCGACCAGGAGCAGGAGGTACTGGTTGTCGAGGATGCGATAGCTCGGGAGGAAGGTCGAGGGTCCTCGGCCGAACCAGGGCTGACGCTCGAAGAACTCGGAGACGATGGTGTAGGAGCCGGTGCGTGACTGCGTGCTCCCGTCCTCGGCGAATCCGGTGAACAGCTTGAACAAGCTGCCCGAGACCCCGGGGAGGGCCACGGCCACGAATCCGAGGAGGATGCCGACCAGGACGACCGCCATCATCCGGGTTCTGTAGGACCACGCGGCGCCGAGAACCACGAGCCCCACAAGCGCGGCCAGGATGGCCGAGCGTGACCCTGACACGACAATCCCCAAGGCGATTGCCAGGACGCACAACCAAGCACCCGGGTGTCGACCGGCAGCATGCGTGCGGGCCCTGGCGATGGCGATCGGCAGGACGGTGGTCAGCACGGCACCGAACTCGATGGGGTGCAGTGCGGTGCCGGCCGGGCGGGTGAAACCGGCCCGGCTCATCAGGTCACCGAGCGGCGCGCTGGTCTGCAGCCCGGGAATGGTGAACCAGCGGATCAGCGAGTCGTGGGTCAGGAACTGTGCGACGCCAAGGGCACCCAGCAACGCGGTGGCCAGCACGAGTCGGCGCACCAGGACATCGAAGCGCTCGTGTGTCGGAACGCCGTCGTGCGCCAGGAGGCCGATGCCCAGCCAGCCGAGGACCCCGACCATGCCGAGCGTGGCGCTGCTGGTCTCCACCCCGTCGATGGGCCGTGCCATCGCGGCAACGAAGCTCGCCATGTAGGCCAGGAGGAGGGCGAACAGTCCGATCCGGACCGGATGCACCATCCAGCCATCGGAGTGGGTGCGCTGGACCTGGTAGTAGAGCCACCAGCCCAGGCCCGTCAGCGCGATCAGCTGTGCGGGGGTGCCGGCAGCGCCCAAGGGGCCCACGACGTAGCGGGACTCGATCGCGAAGGCGGCCACCAGGAACACCGTGAGGTAGGTGACGCCGTCCAAGCGCTTGGCGCGTGAGTTCTCGCTGAGCAACATGTCTCGGGTCCGTCAGGTGCGAGAGACTGGCTCGAGATCGGAGGTGCCGGAGGACTGGTCCTCCTTCGGATCGGATCCATGGCCGGCCGGTCGGGACTTCGTGGCGTTGCCGCCCTCGCCCTTGGGCGATCTCGTCCTGGAGGCGGCCGTGACCTTGTCGCGCGAGCTCCTCCGGAGCATCAGCCCGTCGACGGCCGCGATGAGGAGGGCGCTCATCAGCAGGAGTCCCGCCAAGGTGAGCCCGGCGAGCCGGATGCGCAGCTTCTCGACGGGGTCCGGGGCAGTGTCGCGCGAGACCAGGACCTGCGTGATCTGGTTGGACGCGGCGATGTCGACCGACTCCTGCAGGTTGCGGAGGTTCACCGGGATCCTGCGCAGGATCGTCTCGAGCATGGCCTCAGCACTCTGCGCTGTGTCGCTGGTGACCTTCACGTCCAGGATCGGGGCGCTCGTGGCCCAGTCCGGCTCCACCTGGTAGGTGGCCTCCGGAGCAGCGTCGCGGATCGCGGCGGTGGTCTCCTCCGACATCATCGTGCGGGCCAGCACGTCGGCGGACTGCTTCAGGCCACCGAGGCCGAGGTACCTGTTCTGGTCAGGTTGTTCCTTGCTCTGCGGCGGGACCAGGACGACCGAGGCCTGGGACTCATAGGACGGCGAGATCGCCATGAAGACCGCGTAGGTCGCCCCTGCCGTGACGGCAAGGCAGACCAGCAGCAGCGGCCATCGCCGCAGGCAACTCGTCAAGAGGTCTCGGAGGTACATGGCTAACGCCCCATCTCAGCGATCGACAGAACGGGTGCGACCGCGCCCACCAGTCTATGAACCGTGGCCCGGGCTGACCCCGAAACCGGAAAACTGCGTCCAACGTCGTGAGCCCCACCTAGAATTGGCTCGAGCTCGATGAGGAGGGGGAACCTGCGGTGACCACGGCAGAGTGCCTGATCGTGCTTCGTCGACGCTGGTACCTCGCCCTGGGTGGGCTCGTGGTGACCGCGTTCCTCACCTTCCTGCTGGTGGGCCGACCGGGTGTCTACACCTCGCGGGTCGACGTGGCCCTGGTCGCCCCTCGTTCCGCGGAGCAGGTCACCGACACCACGTTGGTGGACCAGTCCGAGAGCTTGATCGCCACGGCTGGGTTGGTCGAGCGGCTCGTGAATGCCAACACCGAGACGAGTGCGGCCACCAGCCAGGAGGTCTCCCTCGCCAGCACGGGAGTTCGCGACGGGACCTTGGTGAAGCTGCCCAACTCGGGAGGCCAGTGGGACTACAACTTCACCGCACCGATGCTCAGCGTCCAAGTGGTCGGTCCCGACGCCGACGAGGTCCTCGTCCACCGTGAATCGGCCGTCCGCGACATCAAGCGCGAGCTCCGGCGCATCCAGGTCGGCACGGATCCCGACCAGAGGATCACGACCCAGGAGATCCCTGTGCAAGCACCGGTCACCTATGTCACTGGGCATGTCTCCAGGGTGGTGGTGGGAGGCCTGCTGACCGGTGGACTGCTGACCCTTGCGCTGACCATCCTCATCGACCACCGGCTGACCCTTCGGCGGCAGCGTCGGGTCCATGCGCGAGCGAGCGCCAGCGTCGCCTGATCGACCGGACTCGACCCGACCGCTCGAGCAGGCGGGTGGTCGCGCGGACCACCGCTCCGTTGACCAACAGCGCAGCCCTCACTGCCATCGCTCTCGGCTTGGCAGCAAACACGAGCAGGTCTGAGTGCAGGCTGGACTCGGACGCGAAGCGTCGCTTGTAGTCGGCTTCGCCGTAGCCGAAGTCGACGGTCTTGACGTCCGGGTCGAGGCAGGTGTCCTCGAGCATCTTCATCAGGGTGAAGAAGCCGACACCCGACGACCGGAGAGCAGGATCGAAACCGGTCGCGCCGGGCTCGAGGATGCCTTCGTGGAGCATGCCCCACCAGAACGCGACCGGTGCTGCATCCATGTAGAGGATCCAGGCGCGCAACCAACCGCGGTCCAGGGCCAGGTCACGGAGGGCGTGCAGGACCTGTTCATCGACGCTGCCGATGCCGAGGTGACGCTGATAGCTGTGGGCGGCGACGGCATCGATGTCCTGGGTCAGCTGGTCGGTACCTCCGCCGGCGTCGATCCTCTTGAGGGACCAGCGACCCTTGAAGTCACGGTCGAAGAGCTTCATCTCGCGTCGAAGGCGCTTGCGAGAGCGTGATGGGCGGCTCTCGAGCAGCTCGTACAACGAGTTCGGAACGGTCAAACGGTGCCGGACGACGCTGGGTGTCGTCGTCTGCCACAGCGGCGAGGAGGTGGCCCGGAACTCGAGGTCCAGTGCGCAACCGTCCTCGACCTTCTGAAGCACGAGCACGTCGGCCTCACCGGCTCTCAGCTGTTCGCGCAGCAGGTCGAGCGCGACCCTGCGATCCTCCGTGGTCTCGACACCGAGGATGCCGTCGAACGAGACCAGGAGGGTCCGCGCCCTGATCGTTCCGAGCGTCCGGTAGCCCAACCTGAGCGGAAAGGACTGATCCACCAGGCGGGCCACGACCAACAGGTCGCCGTGCTCCCTGGGCAGGTGGATCACATGGGGCCGCAGGACCTGCGGAGACGAACGCACGACGGCCAGGTAGTAGTCGATGTGGGCATCGATGTTGGGTACCGGCAGGCTGGTCCAGATCGGGCGGAGGGACTCCACCTCGTCGAGGGTGCGTGCCACGGTCGCGGCAGCCGACATCGTGCTCACGAGCGCACCGCGATGATCGACTTGGTCAGGCCGGCGACTCGCTCCTGGCGGATCTCGGCGCCAGGAAAGAGGTGACGGAACTCGGTGAGGCCCACCAGCTCGACCGACAACACGCTCTCGAGCATCGAGTCGTAGTCGCCGTTGGGCGTGTGCACCAGCTTCCACCGCCTGCCAATGGCCACGCGCGTGGCAACCGGCAGGAACTGGAAGCCGGGGAACAGCCAGTGCGGCTCCACGGGAAAGTAGCGGTAGGGGGTCTGCACCCACAGCCGGTCACCGAGACGGTGGACGGTGTCAGCGAAGCGCTGGCGTCGTTCGGCGCCTCCCACGTGCTCGATGACCGCGTTGGAGTAGACGAGGTCGGCCCGCAGGTCGGCGAACTCCGCAGGCAGTGCGCAGGCGTCGACCCGGTGTGCATCGATCCAGTCGAAGGCATCGGCGCCCTCCGGTTCCAGGGTGAGGACTGTGACGTGCCGGGGGCGCATCGGTGCGCGGGCCCAGGAGCTGACGGTGCCCCCCAGGTCGACGACGTGCAGCTCGGCCAGGTCCGGGAACGTGTCGGCGAACTGCGCCCACCGGTTGGCACGGAACCTCTCCGCCAACGAGTCCGGCGAGTCGACGAGCCGGTTGCGGATCATGGAGCCCACGCTCATGCGACACGACCCTCCCAGTCAGGCTCCCGCCGCCCGACCCCGATGAACTCCTCGACGGCGGCTCGGATGCGCAGTGAGGCCCGCCCGTCGCCGTAGGGATTCACGGCGTGCGCCATCTCGTCGTACGCCGCCGGGTCGGTCAGCAGGCGCGAGACCTCCTTGACGATCAGGTCCTCGTCGGTGCCGACCAGGCGCACGGTGCCGGCGGCGACGGCCTCGGGGCGCTCGGTGGTGTCCCGGAGCACGAGCACGGGCTTGCCCAGGCTGGGTGCCTCCTCCTGCACGCCACCGCTGTCGGTGACCACCAGCCGGCACTCGGCCATCGCGCGGGAGAAGTCGGTGTAGGAGAGCGGCTCGGTCACCACGACGTTCGGCAGCCCCTCGATCGGTGGCAGCAGCACGTCACGGACCGTCGGGTTGAGGTGTGCGGGGAGCAGGAAACAGACGTCGGTGAACTCCTTGGCAAGCCGCGCGAGTGCGGCGGCGGTCCGCGCCATCGGCTGGCCCCACGACTCGCGTCGGTGACTGGTGGCCAGCACCAGGGGTTGCCGCTTCTCGAGCGCCGACGCCAGGGCCGGGTCGTCGACGGCCGCGTGGTCGCGGCCGACCACGTGGAGGAGTGCGTCGATCACGGTGTTGCCGGTGACCGCGACGTCGTGGGCGGCGATGCCGTCGTCGAGCAGGTTCTGCCGGGACGTCGCGGTCGGTGCCAGGTGCAACGACGCGAGCTGTGAGGTCATCCGCCGGTTGATCTCCTCGGGGAACGGGTCATAGCGGTGCAGGGTGCGCAGCCCGGCCTCGACGTGGACCACCGGCACCTTCTCGTAGAACGCGGCCAGGGCCGCCACGAACGTCGTGGTCGTGTCGCCCTGCACGACGACCAGGTCGGGTCGCTCGGCCCGGATCACCTCGGTGATCCCGGCCAGCACGCGGCCGGTGACCTCGTGCAGCTGCTGCCGGGGCTGGATCACGTCGAGGTCGTGGGCGGGTGTGATGCCGAAGAGGGCGTTGACCTGGTCGAGCATGGCCCGGTGCTGGCCCGTGACGACCGGGCACACGGTCAGCCACGGCGACCGGTCGAGCTCCTGGATCACGGGTGCCAGCTTGATCGCCTCGGGGCGGGTCCCGTAGACGACCATCGCCTTGTGCGTGCTCATGACCGCCGCCACAGACCGCAGGTGTCATAGACGATCTTTCCCTCGAGGCGGGAACGGCTCAGGGACCGGAAGTGGTCGTGGTCGACCAGGAGGACCACGATGTCGGCCGCCTCGATCGCCTCGACCGCCGACTGGTGGACGACGTGGGGGAACGCATCGAAGCTCGCCGGGAGTGCGGTGATCAGCGGCTCCGCGACCCTGATGTCGAGCTCGGGCAACGACTTCGCGATGTCCAGCACGATGTCGACGGCCGGGCTCTCGCGCAGGTCGTCGACGTTGGCCTTGTAGGCCAGGCCGAGACAGGCGACCGTCGGCTCCTTGAAGCGTGCGGTCTTCGCCACGATCTGCTCCGCCACGTGGATCGGCTTGGCGTCGTTGATCTCGCGGGAGGCGCGCATCAGTCGGGCCTGGTCCGGCGCGGCGCCGACGATGAACCACGGGTCGACCGCGATGCAGTGGCCGCCGACACCCGGGCCCGGGGTGAGCACGTTGACCCGCGGGTGGTGGTTGGCCAGCTTGATGATCTCCCACACGTCGAGCTGCAGCGTCTCGCTGACCAGGGCGAGCTCGTTGGCGAAGGCGATGTTGACGTCGCGGTAGGCGTTCTCGACGAGCTTGGCCATCTCGGCGCTCGCCGCGTCCGAGAGCAGCACCTTGCCGTGCGTGAAGACCCGGTAGACCGCGGCCGCCTTCTCCGCGCACCGGGGGCTGATGCCACCGACGACACGGTCGTTGGTCACCATCTCGATCATGATCCGGCCCGGAAGGACGCGCTCGGGGCAGTGGGCGACGTAGACGTCCGGCACGCCTTCCGAGCAGTGCGGCAGGGTCAGGTCGGGCCGCAGCTCGGCCAGCCACCTGCTCACCTGGACGGTGGTGCCGGGCGGCGAGGTCGACTCGAGGATCACCACCTCGCCACCACGAAGGCGCGGCGCGATCGACTCCACGGCGGCACGGATGTAGTGGAGGTCGGCCCGGTGCTCGTCCATGAACGGGGTGGGCACGGCGATGATGAACGCGTCGGCCTCGGGCACCTCCGAGGTCGCACTCAGGTTTCCCTGGGAGACGGCGCCGCTCACCGCAACACCCAGGTCGGGCTCGACGAACGGGACCTCGCCCCGGGACACCGCCTCCACGGTGGCGGCGTTGACGTCGACCCCGATCACCTCGATGCCTCGCGTCGCGAGCACGGCCGCCGTGGGCAGGCCGATGTAGCCGAGGCCGAGGATCGCGACGCGGCCGCTGAAGATGTCATCCATGATGGACCCCTGATCCGGTGGTGTAGGCGGAGTGCCGATGGACGCGCTCCATCGCGAGCATCAGCAGGAAGCGGGTGTTGGTGGTCAGGTAGCGCTTCCAGAGCCGGCGCGGCTCCTGCCTGACCCGGTAGGCCCACTCCATCCCGGCGCGCTGCCAGGCGAGCGGGGCACGGGCGGTGACCCCGGCCATGACGTCGAAGGAACCGCCGACGCCGTGCAGGATCGGTACGCCGAGGGCGTGGCCGTGCCTGCCGATGAAGTTCTCCTTCTTCGGCGTGGTCATGCCGAGGAACAACATGTCGGCCCGCGCCTCGGCGATGTCCCGGGCGACCGAGGCCGACGAGTCCTCGTCGAAGTAGCCGTCGTGGCTGCCGGCGATCACGGCGTTCGGCCACCGCGTGGAGACGACCTCGCAGAGTCGGGCCAACACCTCGGGGGTCGCCCCGAGGAGATAGATCCGCCGCTGGTCCCGGTGAGCGACCTCGAGCAGCGCCTCGAACAGGTCGATGCCCGCGACGCGCTCGGGAAGGGGACGGCCCAGGAGGCGGCTGGCCCAGACCACGGACTGGCCGTCGGCGAGGAGCAGGTCGCACTCGAGGAGCGAGTCGCGCAGCACCTGGTCCGCGCTCAGCTTCACGATCTTGGCGGCGTTGACCACCCCGATCAGGAGCGGGTCGCGGGTGGCGAGACTGTGCTCTGCCTCGGTCACGACGTCGTCGAGCGTCAGGGCGTGGACGTCGAGGCCGAACAGCTGGCTCGCGGGCATGGGCTGGGTGGTCATCGCGCACTCATCTCGGTCGAAGGGGTCGGTGGGAGCCACGCGTGCAGCAACCAACCGAGCTCGTAGGGGCGGCACTCGTGGTCGACCGACGTCGGTGGGAGGAGCCGGTCGATCCCGGGCAGGTGGGCTCCGACGCGTACGGCGGTCGTGGCGGTGTTGACGGCGCGCGCGGCCTTCGGTGGCTCGCGTCGACCGACCTTCCGCCAGATCACCCCGAACCGGGGGGAGACCAGCTCCTCGACGACCTCGGGATGGGTCTGGAGCCAGGCCAGGCCCCGTGCCACGGCCGCCGTGTGGTCGTCACCCCCGGCCTCCAGCAGGTCGAAGAGCGCCATCGGTCCCATCGCGTGCTGGTGCACGCTGTAGACGGGGAACTTCTCGACGACGCCACCGTTGCGGATGTCGTAGTGCCACCACCACTGGCCGTGCTCGCCCTGCAGCTCACAGATCCGTGACGCGGTCCGGTTGGCCGCGGCGAGGCAGTCGCCCCGTCCGGTCAGGGCAGCGACCCGGGCCAACGCCTGGATCGGGTAGACCTGATCGGCGAAGCACCCGACGTGACCGCGCCAGCGAGGTTGCGCCGTGGGCGGGAGCCAGTGCGGGAAGATTCCGCCGGTGCCTCGGTGGTCGAGCAGCAGCCGGGTGCCGAGGTGGAGGATGCGCGACGTGTCACCGAGGCCGGCCGCCACCGTCGCGGCGGTCACGGCCCAGGATGCGTCCACCGTCGGCAGTGCCACGCCCGCGCCCAGCCGGCCGTCGAGGGCGTCGAAGAGCTCGCCGGCGAAGGCTCCGTTGACCTCGGCCCGGGCCCACGCGGCCAGGGCCACCGCGCCCGGGTCCCGGTGGTCGACGGCCCGTTCGGCGGTGCGTGCGGCGAGCTCGGCGGCCGTGCCACCGGCCAGGACCTGTCGTTGCTGCTCGACCGGCACCCGGGCCAGGCCGAGCGCGGCCATCGCGGCGTACCGGAGGTTGTCACCCTGCCGCTGCAGGCGCGTCCCGGGCGTCCCGGAGAGCCCACGGACGGTCTGCGCGAAACCACCCGTCGCCGGGTCGTGCCCGGCGGCCAGGCCGGTGGGTGCCAGCGCCAGCAGCTGGCGGACCAGCGCTGCGCCGGCGGGATCGATCGCGTCGAGCCGGGCTCGGCTCCGGACCGGTGCTCTGGTGGTGGCGGGTGAGGTCATCACTGGTCTCCTGTGCGTATGACGGACGGCGACCAGGCCTGCTCGATCAGCCGGGTCGGTTCGGCCTCGGGTCGGGTGTCGATGGACCAGATGTCCGTGACGCCCGGTTCGTCGCTCCGGGGGAGGCCGTAGAGCAAGGTGTCCTCGTCGAGCCACTCGACCTGGTCGTCCAGGCCGCGGGTGTGGGGGAGCACCGTGCGCTCACCGGTGGCCAGGTCGAGCACGGCGACCTCCCACTCCTTGTCGTCGAGCACCTTGAAGGCCACCTTCGTGGCGTCGGGGGAGACGGAGGGGCACTCGGCGTTGGTGCTGATCGCGGTCAGGGTGCGCTCGGTGAGGTCACCCTGGGTCAGGTAGGTCCGGCCGCCGGTCGCGACGGTGGCATAGAAGGTGCGGTCGTCGACGAAGGTCACCCCCCAGACGTTGCGGTCCACCGGGTGCACGGCCTTGTCGTTGATCCGGAGCTCGAAGCGCTCGAGGTTGCCCAGGCTCTGGCCGCCGACCTCCCGGATCTCCGTTGCCGTCGAGAAGCCGGTGGTCATGTAGGTGTGCCCGGTGACGAACGACGTGGTCGCCACCAGCGTCCCGTCGGGCGACAGACGGGTGCGGCTCGGGATCCCGGGAAGCCCGTGGGTCTCCCGGACGTCCCAGTCGGCGTCCAGCTCGAGTGCCTCGAACGTGGTCACCACGCCCCGCTCGGTGACCAGGCAGGTGGCTTCGGTGGTGCTGGCGTCGACCCGGTCGCAGGCGACGTCCGTGAAGCTGCGTGGGCCATCGGGGTCGTCGAGCGGCACCATCGCCACGAGCCCGTAGTGGTCGTCGATGCCGGTGTGGCGGAAGACGATCCGGTCGCCGTGGGGCAGGGTGCCCGCGTTGTCGGCCAGCGCCACGGTCGGCGGGTCGTCGTACCTGTCCCAGTAGCGGTGGAAGGCGGTGCTCGCGTAGGCCGTGCTGCCGCCGACGGTCAGCGCAGCGACGGCGAGGAAGACGGTGACGTTGCGGTTCATGCGACCACCAGCGGCCGCGTGTCGAGGCGTCGCAACCCGGCGAAGGCGACGGGAACGGCGACGAGGAGGAGGCCGGCGACGAGGACCAGTGCTCGTTGCGGGCCGACGACCACCCAGAGCAGGCCGAAGCCGAAGGACGCCAGCAGCCTGCTCAGTGCGACCACGGTCTGCACCGACGCGATCCCGCTGGCTCGTGCGGTGCCGGGCACGAGTCCGCCGGCCAGGGCGGCCACCACTCCGTCGGTGGCGGCATAGAAGGCGCCGAGCATCGCCAGCACCGCGAGGATGGCCCACGCAGTCGACACCGGCGCCGCCGTGCCGACGTACGCCGCGGCAAGGGCGAGGTGCCCGAGGACGAGGACCCGCGCACGTCCGACGCGATCGGCCAGTCGGCCGAACGGGATCGCGAGTGCGAGGTAGGCGATGTTGGTGCCGACGTACATCAGGGGGAACCAGGCCGCCGCGAACTGTCCCCGGTCGAGCAGCGCCAGGTAGATGAACCCGTCGCCGACGGAGAGCAGGCCGAGCACCGCCGACACGACCAGGAGCCGGACCATGTCGGGGCTGACGACCTCGGCCCAGCGGAACCGGGGAGCGCTCTCCGCCTGGCGGACCGCCGGCCGGTCCTCCACGAAGAGGCCGAGCAGGGTCAGCCCCAGCACGGCGAATCCGAGCGACACCACCATCACCGTCAGGTAGCCGTCGGGGATCATCCACAGGATCGCGAAGGCGATCAGCGGCCCGATCGCAGCGCCGATGGTGTCGAGGGTGCGGTGCACGCCGAACGCGCGGCCCAGGTGGGCGGGGTCGGTGGCGGCGGAGATCATCGCGTCGCGGGGAGCGGTGCGCAGGCCCTTGCCGATCCGGTCGGCGGTCACCACCGCGGAGACCGTGCCGAGCCCGGCCGCGAAGAGGAGGCCGATGCGCGCGCCGACGGAGACGCCGTACCCCAGGAATGCCACCCACTTGGGGTGCCCGCCCCTGTCCGCGGCCCAGCCACCGCCGATGCGGACCAGGGAGCTGACCCCCTGGTAGAGCCCGTCGATGAATCCGTAGGCCACGGGGGAGAGGCCGACCACGGCCGTCAGGTAGAGCGGCAGGATCGCCGAGACGGACTCGGACGAGATGTCCGTGAGCAGGCTGACGAAGCCGAGCGTGAAGACCACCGGGGCGACCTTGGGTCCCTTGCCCGTGGTCGTGCTCGCGACGGCCGTTCCGGTGCCGTCTCCGCTGCCGGCTCCGGTGCCGGCGGACGCGGGACCGGTGGACGCGGGACCGGCGGACGGGCCGCCGGGTGGTGCGGCGCTCGGTCGATCCCGGAGCGAGACGTACATGTCAGGATCCCGAGGCGTGGAGTGTGCCGTAGGCGGTGTAGGTGGTCTCGTCCGCGCCGGGGGTCGCGGTCACGACCACAGTGTCGTCGCCGCGGATGAAGCTCGCCGCGCTGGAGCCCCCGATGACGGGCAGCGCCGCGTCGGTCTCGGTGAAGCCGAGCTTGGCGAGGCGGATGCGGTAGTCACGCAGGACGGCGTCCGCACCCGCACGAGTGGTCGCGACCAAGGCCACCTGGAGCGAGTTGACATCGGCTGCCGGCGAGACGCTGCTGGTGACGATTGCCGACTTCTTCCGCGGACCGAGCACCTTCCGGGGGAACCCCTTGGCCAAGGAGTCCTTCGCCACCGCGCTGTCGGGCAGCGGCAGGTCGATCAACGGCTGCTTCGTGTCGGGCGGCTTGGTGTCGAGCCCGGGCAGGCCCTCGGTGGTCTCGGGATCGGTGGGCAGCACCTCGACACCGGAGTCCCCGTTGCCGCTGGTGTCGCTGGTGTCGACACTCGGCTGAGTGTCACTGGCACTGGGGTCGGTGGGGGCGTCGGAGTCGTGCTCCCGAGCGTCCGGTGTGGTGCCCGCGGAGTCGTCCGACGGCGGGGCCGAGGTCGAGCTCGGTGCCGAGTCCGGAGCCGAGGGCGAAGAGGTCGGCGTTGCGGAGGAGTCGTGGGTCCGTTGCGCGCCGTCGTCGCCCGGCACGACGCCCAGCCACGCCATGGCGACGACCGCCACCAACGCGACGACGGCATAGGCGGCCAGGACCTGACGGGGCATGTTGACGACGCTAGGAGCGTCCGTGGTCCGCTATGGGGTCTTCCCATGGGGTTCCCCAAGTTTGATGACAGACTGCCTCCGTGACTACCGACTTCCCGGCCGCCGCGGCCACTGATGACCACATTTTCGCCACCTGGCTTGCCGGAGCTGCCGGCGACCGCCTGCTGGAGGTGCGCAGCCAGGGCCTCGAGGGGCGTGAGCTCAAGGATGCCGGCGACGCCGCTGCGCAGGCGTTGATCGCCGAGCTCCTGGCCGAGCACCGGCCCGACGACGCCGTGCTCTCCGAGGAGGCTGCCGACGACAAGTCCCGCCTGCAGTCAAAGCGGGTCTGGATCATCGACCCCCTCGACGGCACCCGTGAGTTCTCCGAGCCGCCGCGTGACGACTGGGCCGTGCACGTCGCGCTCTGGGAGGACGGCGACCTCACCGTCGGCGCCGTGGCGCAGCCCGCGCTGGGAGAGACCTTCAACACCGGCACGCCGTCCGTCGTTCCTCCGCGTACGTCGACCCGCCCGCGCATCGCGGTCTCGCGGACCCGCCCGCCGGCCTTCGTGCAGGCCCTGGCGGAGGAGATCGACGCCGAGCTGGTGCCGATGGGCTCTGCCGGTGTGAAGGTGATGTCCGTGGTCCGTGACGTCGCCGACGCCTACATCCACGCCGGTGGGCAGTACGAGTGGGACAACGCCGCCCCCGTGGCGGTGGCCCGAGCCGCCGGCCTGTTCTGCTCACGCGTGGACGGCTCCGAGCTGGCCTACAACCAAGACAACGTCTCGCTGCCCGACCTGATCGTCTGCCGCCCGGAGCTGGCCGAGCAGATCGTCGACTTCGTCAAGCGCAACGGCACCGACTGACCGCCTGCGCCTCGAACCAAAGAAGAAACCCCCGCCGGAACCGGCGGGGGTTTCTGTGCGCTTGGGGTGGGGGGATACCCCTGCACGCTGCTCGCGATCAATGGGGGTGGTCACGAGGGGGGTTGGGTTGGTGGTTGTGGGTGGGTTGCCAACCGAACTTGACCAAACTTTACTCACGACTCGACAGCCTTGTCTCAGAGTTGGAAAGATTCTTTTGGAAAGTTCCTCTTTCGTCGAGATTGGCAGGGATACTTCTAGTCAAGGATCGCCTCGTGAGTCGCGGCTGGTCCGGCTGACCCCAGCAGCACACCAAAAAGACAGTGGAGGGAACCACCATGAAGAGCACGATGAAGAAGACCCTGACAGTCCTGGCGCTCACGGCTGTGACGTCGTTCGGCGTCGTCGGTCCGAGCAGCGCGGCAACCAGCGCCCCCGTCAAGGGTGACCGCGGCGGGATGGTGATCTTCAAGGTCGGCGACCCCTGGTGCTGCTGACCCACATCGTCAGCAAGGCGTAGCAGCGGTCAGGCCACGCGGGGACCAAGTCAGGTTCGCGTGTGGCCTGTCGTCATTTCGGCGCGGTCGTGCCCTGGTCGCGGGCCCGTTCCACCTGCGAGTCGTTGCCTCTGGACGCAAGCTGGGCGTGGGCCGGGTGCGTGGGCGGTTCCGGGGCCTGTCGAACGGGGCGCCGGAACCATGCCGGTCAGACCTGGGAGCGGATTCGCGGCGCAGTCGTTCGCCGGAGACCGGTGGAGGCAGCTGCGCTGCGATACGCATCGCGTGCCGCTGCCGTGTCGCCGACCTCGTCCAGCTGCGAGGCGAGCTCGAACCAGAACTGTGCTGCACTGCGGTCCGCGCCGACACCGGTGAGCAGGTTGACCGCGGCGCGGTAGGCCGTTCGCGCTCCTTCGATGTCGCCGGTGCTGGACAGCGCGAGGCCCTCGACAGACTTGGCATTCGCCGCAACCAGCGGCGAGGTCGCTGCGGCGACGTCATGGACGTGTCGGCTGAGCTCGATGGCTCGATGGACGTCCCCCGTTGCGTGCAGCGCCCGCGCCAGCGCCAAGTCGTTCTTGGCCACGTCGATGGGTGCCGCACTCGACCACTTCAAGTCCTCCGCGGCTTGGGAGAGCTGCTGCATCGCGTCGTCGATGGCGGGAGGATCCATGGCGAGCTGCAGGGTGCCGAGCTGGGTTCGTAGAAGCGCCAAGTGGCGCATGTCCTGGCCTTCACCGAGCAGCGCCAGCGCGCGCTCGGCCAGCGGGATGGCCGCCCGGGTGTGGCCGCGGTGGGCCTCCATGATCGAGGCGTTCCAGTAGGCCGAGGCACGCGCGGTCGGCGAGCCGAGCTCTTCGGCACGGGTCGCGGCGCGGCGGCAGATGCGGATCGCGTGGCTGACGTCGCCGCGCTCGAAGTAGGCCGAGGCCAGGGTGGCAGCCAGCTGCACCGCCTCGTCCGCCTGCTCCAGCCCACTGCCCTCGAGCAGGTCGAGCAGTCGCTGCCCGCTCGCGATCGACATGCCCAGGTCGCCCGAGTCGCGGTAGCAACGGGTCAGCGCGATGCCGGCGCGGATCGTGACCAGGGTGAGCTGCTCGACGGCGACCAGCTGCTCGAGCTCCAGCACCGCGTCGTCGAGCTGTCCCAGGGACTCGCACGCGCGCGCCCGGACATAGGCGGCGCGTTCGGCGAACTCGGCGACCTGCGACTCCCGCGCCCGGTCGAGCACGGTGTCGGCCTGTCGCATGGCCTCGGCCGGATCGCCCGACTCGAGCGACAGCTCGGCGAAGTCGAGGCCGAGGCGGAGCTCGTCGTACTCCGCGGGGGCCACGCCACCGAGGAGCTCCTCGAGCCCCACGCCGAGCCGGTTGGCCAGTGCGGTCAGGGTCTTGGCGTTGGGACGCCGTTGCCCGGACTCCATCCGGGAGATGTATCCGGTCGAGGCGGTCTCACCGCCGAGGTCGGCCTGGGTGAGGCCACGCGAGACCCGGGCTGCGCGCAGGCGATCGCCGAGCACGACCGGATCGATCGTCTGCAGAAGCGTCGCCTGACGGGAGTCCATCCAGCGATTGTGACGGATTCGAGGCACAAATGGGCAACTTTTGCAGCATTCCCGAGAAATGACGGAGAACGTCCGCGGGAAATCCGTGGACGGCTCGTTCCTGCGGCGTCAGAGTGACGCCATGACGTCCTTCATCTCGCACACGTCCGTCGACTGCCGCAACGCCTACGAGCTCTCCGAGTGGTGGAAGAACCTGCTCGGGTACGTCGACATCGAGGGCGATCCCAACCTCCCGGGTCACGAGGAGTGCATGATCCGGCACCCCGAGAGCGGCCACCAGCTCCTCTTCATCGAGGTGCCCGACGAGAAGCAGGTCAAGAACCGTCTCCACTTCGACCTGCGGCCCTCCGACCGCTCCCGTGACGAGGAGGTGGCCCGGTTGCTGGAGAACGGCGCCACCCAGGTCGACGACCAGCGGAACATTCGCGGCGACGGAACCGGTTGGGTGGTCCTGGCCGATCCGGAGGGCAACGAGTTCTGCATCCTGCGCTCGGAGTCGGAGCTCGCTGCCAGCCAGTGATGCCGGCCACAGATGCCGGCCAGTGACGCCGGCCGGTGATGCCGGCCAGTGATGCCGGTGACGCACCCGCCGGCGCGGGCGGCCACGATTACCGCTCGGCGCGGGCTCTTGGGAGAATGGGGCCTCCAGATGAAGGGGTGTCCCATGACCGAACGCCAGCCCGCGACCACCGTGCAGCCGCGGCGTGCCAAGCACCTCATGGACCCCAGCAACCCTCGTCGGCAGGTCGATCCGGAGCAGCTCCGCGAGGAGAAGCGCAAGCTGCAGAACGTGCAGCGCTGGGTGGGATCCACGCTCGCGGTCACCACGATCCTCCACATGGCGGCTGGTCTGGTGATCGCAGCCATGGTGGTTCCCGACGACCGCCTCGACGCGAAGATCGGGCTCAACGTCATCGCCGGCGCCTTCGGTGTCCTCTCGGTCGCTGCCGGTCTCGTGATCCACGCCCGCCCGGTCCTGTCGTGGTGGCTCCTGCTGGGCGTGCTGGTCACTCCGATCGGGCTGCTGGCGACGTTCGCCTGACGGCGCGGCGCGGGGCGAGGCTCCCCAGCGGTCGGAGCAGGGCCGGGGCTCGGCTCAGGAACGGTGCTCGGAAATGGCGCTCGGGAACGGCGTCCGGGAACGGCACTCCGGCTCAGTCCGTGCCGCTGCTGCGGCAGATCGCGTCATCCCGGAATGCGCCGGCGGCGTGGTCCTCCAGGATCGGGGCTGCACGATGTCGGCCCAGGTTCCACTCGAGCCAGTCGTCGTCGCTGACCGCGCCGTGGCCCACGAGTGCGCACCCGACGACGTCGTCGGGCAACGTGGCCAGCACCGGCACGGCGTCGTCGGAGAGCCCCCCGAGGAAGGACCAGTCGACCTTGCCGGTCTCGGCATAGCGGTCGAGGTTCTTCTGGGCGACCCAGGCATCCGGGTTGATCGCGGCAATCGCGAGCAGCAGGGTCGCACCACTGAGCAGGGCTGCCCGGGGGAGCCAGCGCGCACGCAACCTCGACCCGGCGACCATCACCGCGAGGACGAGCAGGCCGAGCCAGCCCTCGAAGACGTCGACCAGCAGCCGGAGCTGGGTGAAGCCGTAGGCCTCCTGGTAGACGTGCATCCGGTAGAGGGCGGAGGCGACGACCACGAGGGTGAGCAGGCAGAGCAGGCCGAGTGATCCGCGCAGCCAGGCCCGGTCGGCAGACGTCGTACGCCGTGCCTTGCGGGCCGCGGCCCAGACCACCAGGAGCGTGAGGGCGGTGGCCACGGTCAGCTGGCCGAAGCCCTGGTGGACGTAGTCGGCGTAGGTCACTCCGGTGGTGCGCTCCAGGTAGTCGTGCCCGCCGAAGATGACGGTGGCCTGCGCGACGAGGAACAGCAGGAACACGGCATCGACCAGGAGGACGGGCGCCAACCACTCGTAGCGGTTCGCGACCGGTCGGGTGGGCCCGTCCTCGGTGTTGACCTGCGGCGGGTTCAGGCCGACGTACGTCGCGGCCAGCACGACCCCGCCGACCGCGACCGTGATGAACGCGCGCAGCACGAAGGAGTCGAGCTCGAGGTCGGGCACCAGGGCGCCGATCCACTCGGCGAACAGGGCGTCGGCCGACGCGAAGAGCAGCCCGAAGACGAGGACACCGGCGACGGAGAGCACGACCGTGCGGATCGCCGCCGCACTGGTGCCCTGCCCGGTGATGCCGCGTGCCGATCGACCCAGCCACGGCATGCCGCGCAGCCCGGCCAACGGCCAGGAGATGCCGGCCAGCACGAACGACGGGAGGGTGCGGCCCTCCACCAGGCCGACCAGGCAGAGGGCTCCGCCGGCCAGCAGGCAGAGGACGACGATCCACTCGGCGTCGCGGACGACGACCGTCCCGGCGAGCAGGACGCACAGGGCGGCGCAGGCCAGGGTGAACGGCGAGCGGCGGTTCGCGCTGAAGCCGAGGATCACCCCGCCTGCGGCGAGCAGCACCGCGAAGGTGCCCAGGCCCAGGTCGCGGAACGGCAGCACGATCGCGGCGAGCAGGCCGACCCCCAGGCAGGCCAGCAGGGCGCGGGTGTTGCCGCGGAGGCCCTGCTCGGGCCAGAACCTGCCGAAGATGCTGTCGAGCGCGGGCTCCGGCTGGGTGGCAGGAGGACGTGTCGGCGCCGCGGGTGGGGGTGTGGCGGGTGTGCTCATGACGATCTCCTGGCTTCGGGTCTCGGTGCGTGGTCTCGGCCGGCCGGTGTCCGGGCTCGGCGTGCTCGTGGCGGCGGGGCTGACCGGCAGCACCACGCGGACCCGGGCTCCGGAGGCGCCGGGCGCCGGGTCGACGAAGGCGATGGAGCCGCCGTGCAGCTCGGCCACCCAGCGGGCGATGGCGAGGCCCAGGCCGGTGCCTCCGCCTCCCTCGGTCTCGGTCAGGGTGCCGAACCGCTCGAAGACCCGGTCACGGTCGACGGTCGGGATGCCGGGTCCGTCGTCGGCGACCTCGAGGATCCAGTCGCTCCCGTCGAGGTGGGCGTCGAGCCGCACGATCCCGCCGCTGGGGCTGTGCCGCGAGGCGTTGTCGAGCAGGTTGGCGACCAGCTGCTGCAGTCGAGCGGGATCCGCCGAGACGGTGAGGTGCTCGGGGTCGACCTGGACGTCGTAGGCCACGTCGCGGCCGGTGGACCGGGCCTCGCCCACGGCCCGGTCGAGGAGCTCCCGGGGCCGCAGCTGGGTGGTGGCGAGCTCGACCTTGCCCGACTCCACGCGGGCGAGGTCCAGCAGGTCGGCGGCGAGCGCGGACAACCGCTCCGCCTGGTCGAGGGCCGTGCGCAGGGTCTGCGGGTCGGGCTCGGCGACACCGTCGACGAGGTTCTCGAGCACGGCACACAGCGCGGCCAGCGGCGTCCGGATCTCGTGGCTCACGTTGGCCACGAGCTCGCGACGCTGGCGGTCGACGGTGGCGAGGTCCTCGGCCATGGTGTTGAAGGCCCGGGCCAGCTCGCCGACCTCGTCGCTCGAGGTGGCCACCACCCGGCCGGAGTAGTCGCCGCGCGCCATCTGCCGGGCGGCCGACGTCATCTCGCGCAGGGGTGAGGTCATCCCTGACGCCAGCAGCTGGGTGACTGCCAGCGCGAGCGCGACGGTGACCGGCAGGCTGAGCCAGAGGGGTACGCCGCCGCCGGCGCCGATGGCGGCGACCACCGACGCGGCGACGACGCTGGCCGCCACCAGCAGGCCGAGCTTGACCTTGATCGACGGCACCGCGTCGAGGACCGGCCGGTCGGGGCCGCTCAGCGGGCCACTCAGCGGGCCGGTCACGGTGCCACCGCGGGCTCGAGTGCGTAGCCGACGCCGTGCACGGTCCGGATCCGCTCGGCGCCGATCTTGGCGCGCAGTGCCTTGACGTGGCTGTCGACCGTGCGGGTGCCCGACGCCCCCGACCAGCCCCACACGTCGGAGTAGAGCGTCTCGCGGGTGATCACGGTGCCGGGGCTGCCCGCGAGTCGGAGCAGCAGGTCGAACTCGGTGGGTGTCAGGTGGATCTCGGCCTCGGCCACCCACGCCCGTCGGGCGCCGGCGTCGATGCGCAGGTCACCCAGGTCGGGGGAGGCGTTGGCGGCCAGGGTGGCCGCCCGCTCGACGCGCCGCAGCAGGGCCGCCACCCGGGCCACGAGCTCGCGCATCCGGAACGGCTTGGTCAGGTAGTCGTCGGCGCCCACGCCGAGCCCGACCAGGATGTCGGCCTCGTCGTCACGCGCGGTGAGCATCAGCACCGGCACGGGTCGCTCGGCCTGGATCCGGCGGCACACCTCGTGCCCGTCGAAGCCCGGCAGCATCACGTCGAGGAGCACGAGGTCGGGCTCGACCTCGCGGAACAGGGCCACCGCACCGGGGCCGTCGTAGGCCTGGCTGACGGCGTACCCCGAACCGCGCAGGCGGTCGGTGACGGCTTGGTTGATGACCGGTTCGTCCTCGACGACGAGGATCCTGGCCGTGGCGTTCACTGGCATGTCCTGAGCCTAGGAGCCCGCGAGGTCGGGAGTCGCGGACAACTCGTGAAGGTTCTGTGCAGGTCTGCGGTCGGCCGCTCCCGGTCAGCGGGAGCGGTCGGTGCAACGGGTGCGGGAGCGTGTGGAATGTGGCCACACGGATCTGGTCACGCCGCTCCGTGTGCATAATGGAACACGTTCTATTTCTGGACGACAGGCGGAGAGATGACGACACCTGCGATCGACGACTGGTTCAGCACTGGCACCGAGCCGGCCCTCCTGGGCAGCTCCTGCGCCGAGTGCGGCAACATCGCGTTCCCGCCGGAGCGCGACTTCTGCAAGAACCCGGCCTGCTCCGGCGAGGCGTTCGAGACCCGCGAGCTCTCCCGGCGCGGCACGGTCTGGTCCTACACGGACGCGCAGTACCAGCCGCCGGCGCCCTACATCTCCACCAGTGACCCCTACGTGCCCTTCGCCCTGGCCGCCGTCGAGCTGCCCGAGGGCCTCGTCGTGCTCGGCCAGCTGGCCACCGGCTTCGGGGTCGACGACGTCAAGGTCGGCTCCGCCGTCGAGCTCGTGGTCGAGACGATCTATACCGACGAGGTGGGCGAGCGCACCATGTGGAAGTGGCTGCCGACCGAGACGAGCGAAGGAGAAGACGCATGAGCACCGACGTCGCCATTGCCGGGGTCGGCATGCACCCCTGGGGCAAGTGGGGCCACTCGTTCGTGAAGTACGGCGTCGCCGCCGCGCGCACCGCCCTGGCTGATGCCGGCATCCCGTGGGCCGACGTCGAGCTCGTCGTCGGCGGCGAGACCGTCCGCAACGGGTACGGCGGCTACGTCGCCGGCTCGACCTTCGCCCAGGCGCTGGGCTGGAACGGCGCCCGCGTCGCCACGTCGTACGCCGCCTGTGCGACCGGTTCGCAGGCCCTCGACACCGCACGGTCCCGGATCCTCGCCGGCCAGTGCGACGTCGCGCTCGTGGTCGGTGCCGACACCACGCCGAAGGGATTCCTGGCTCCCAACGCGGGGGAGCGGTGGGACGACCCCGACTGGCTGCGCTTCCGCCTGCTGGGGATGACCAACCCCGGCTACTTCGCGCTCTACGCACGACGCCGGATGGACCTCTTCGGCGCGACCCAGGAGGACTTCGCCCAGGTCAAGGTGAAGAACGCCCGCCACGGGCTGCACAACCCGAACGCGCGCTATCGCAAGGAGGTCAGTGCGCAGGACGTGCTGAGCTCGGCGATCGTCTCCGACCCGCTGCACCTGCTCGACATCTGCGCCACCAGCGACGGTGGCGCGGCCGTCGTGCTCACCTCGATGGACTACGCGCGCAAGCACGGGCTCGCGGACCCGGTCAGGGTGCGGGCGATCTCGACCGTGACGCCGACCTTCCCGCAGACCGTCCTCGACATGCCGCTCTTCTCCACCGAGTCGACCCACGTGACCGGTGCGCCGGAGCGCACCTTCAAGGAGTCGATCGCCGACGCCGCCTACGAGGAGGCGGGACTGTCGCCGGAGGACGTCGACGTCGCTGAGGTCTATGACCTCTCGACCGCGCTCGAGCTCGACTGGATCGAGGACCTCGGCCTCTGCAAGCACGGGGAGGCCGAGCACCTGCTGCGTGCCGGAGACACCACGATCGGCGGCCGGATCCCGGTCAACCCGTCGGGTGGCCTGGCCTGCTTCGGCGAGGCCGTTCCGGCCCAGGCGTTGGCCCAGGTCTGTGAGCTCACCTGGCAGCTGCGTGGACAGGCGGAGGGTCGCCAGGTCGAGGGAGCGCGCGTCGGGATCACCGCGAACCAGGGCCTGTTCGGGCACGGGTCGTCGGTCATCGTCTCGGTCTGATGCCGCTCGACGTCTCGGTCTGACCCCATCGATCGGGGCGGAGCGAGGTGTCGGCCGGGCTGGGGTCGTCTCACTCAGTGGAGGATGACGGTGACAGGTTGCGCGAGTCTAGGTTAGCCTTGCCTAACTCTTCCCGCCGACCGAGGATTCCGATGATCGTCTGCCACTGCGCCGCCGTCAACGACGAAGCGGTGCGACGTGCCTACGACGAGGGCGCGCGCACCGTGTCGCAGGTGTGCCGCTCCACCGGGGCCGGTCAGGATTGCGGGTCCTGCATCTTCACAGTGAAGCGCGTGGTGTGCCAGCATGAGGCGTTGGCCCCGGCGTCCCCTGTGGAGGTGGAAGGTGCAGCCAGTTAGCCCTCGAGTCGTGGAGCTGCTGAATTCAGCGCTCACCTTCGAGCTCTCCGTCACGAACACCTACTTCCTGCATGCTCGGATGCTCGACAACTGGGGTCTCTCCAACCTCGGCAAGGTGTTCTACGACCTCTCCATCGACGAGATGAAGGATGCCGACGACCTGATCAACCGCATCCTGTTCTTCGACGGCCACCCCAACGTGCAGAAGCTCAACGCGATCCAGATCGGCGAGACCGCCGAGGAGATGCTCAGCCTGGCGATGGCCAGCGAGCGTGAGGCGGTCGCGCAGTTCAACGCCGGGGCGCAGGAGTGCCACGACCTCGGTGACCACGCCACGGCCGCGGTCTTCGAGGAGATGGCTCGTGACGAGGAGAAGCACGCCGACTGGTTCGAGGGCCAGCTCGACGCGATCGAGCGGGTCGGCCTCCAGCAGTACCTCGCCCAGCAGATCGGCACCGGCGGCCCGGAGTAGTCCCCGCAGCAGACCGGCAGCAGCCGGCCCGGGCCCCGCAGCAGACCAGCATTGGTCGGCGTGGACCCCGCAGCAGGTCAGCGCCGGCCCGGCGTCGCTTCAGCGGCCCACCGGCACCGCATCGGTGGGCGTCGTCGGGTCCGGTGCGGCCGCGCGGGGCAGCCGGCTGCCCAGCAGAACGCCGCCCACGACGAGGCCGGCGCCGACCAGCTCCCCGGGGCTGACCTTCTCGCCGAGCAACAGCCAGGCAGCGCTCATCCCCACGACCGGCACCAGCATCGAGAACGGCGCGACCACTCCCGCGGGATGCCGGGCCATCAGCCACGACCACACGCCCGAGCCGGCGACGGTGCCGATCAGGACCGTGTAGACCAGCCCCAGCAGGGCGGGGACGGCGGCGGGGTCACCGAGGCCGGTGAGCGAGTCGGCGATCGGCCCGGGCCCTTCGACGACCAGGGCAAGGCCGAGCATCGGGACGGGTGGCACCACCGACATCCACAGCGTGAACTGCAACGGGTTCGGCGCCTTGGCGCGGGCGTTGCACAGGTTGCCGATCGCCCAGCCGAACGCCCCGGCCAGGACCAGCAGGAACGGCAGGATCGCCGCCGACTCGGCCCGCTGCCAGCCGACCAGGGCCAGCCCGCTCACCGCGACGAGGATGCCAACCAGCCGTCGACCGCTGATCCGGTCCTGCGCGACGGTGGCGCCGAGCAGGACCGTGAAGGGGGCGGAGGCCTGCAGCACCAGCGAGGCCAAGCCCGTGGGCATCCCGGCAGCCATGCCCCAGTAGAGGAACAGGAACTGCAGCGTGCCGAAGCCGAGGCCGTAGCCGACCAGCCAGCGCATCTCCACCTGTGGGCGGGGGACCAGCAGGACGGTGGGGACGGCGATCAGCGCGAAGCGGATCGCGACCAGGAACATCGGCGGGAACTGCTCGAGGGAGGCATGGATCGCGATGAAGTTCAGCCCCCACATGACGGCGACGGAGACGGCGAGGAGGCGGTGGTTCAGCGGCACGTGCACCATCGTCCGGTCTGCGTCAGTGAAGGACAAGCGAATAGTGCTTCATCGACTCTGTAGGCTGACTTCATGGATGTCCGGCACCTCGAGCTGCTCCGGGAGCTCGCCCTCCGGGGCAGCCTGGCCGAGGTCGCCCGGGCCACGCACCGCACCCCCTCCGCGGTCAGCCAGCAGCTGCGCACGGCCCAGCGTGAGTTCGGCACGGCCCTCGTCGAGCCCTCGGGCCGCGGCCTCCGGCTCACCGGCGCCGGTCGCCTGCTGGCCGACGGTGGTAACGAGGTGGCCCGGGTGCTCGAGCGGGTGCAGGCGAGGTGGGACGAGTTCCGTGGCCAGCCGTCGGGCACCGTCACGGTCGCGGGGCTGCCCAGCGCCGCGACGTACCTGCTCCCCGGGGCGTTCGCCGAGCTCGAGACGACCGCGATCGACCTGGTCTTCACCGACGAGGACGTCGCCGAGCGGGCGTACGCCGACCTGGTCCTCGAGCACGACATTGTCATCGCGCACAGCCTGACCCGGCGCGCCCCGGCCGGCACCGAGGGGCTGGTCACCGTCGAGCTGGTGCGTGAACCGCTCGACGTGGCGATGGCTGCGGGCCACCCGCTGGCCGCGCGGGGCGACGTACGCCCGGAGGACCTGGTCGACCAGGAGTGGATCGGGGTGCCGATCGGGTTCCCCTTCGACACGGTGCGCCTCGCGGTCGAGGACAGCACCGGGCAGCCGATCACCGTGGTGCAACGCCTGAGGGACAACCGGCTGATCGAGGCCCTGGTCGCCGCCAGCCACAAGGTCGCGATCCTGCCGCGGTTCACCTCCCCGCAGGGCAGCGGCGTCGTGCTCCGTCCACTCCTGGGCATCGAGAGCGCGCGGCACATCTTCGCGGTGATGCGCCCCGACCGGGCCGAGCGCCTGGCCGTACGCCGTGTGCTCGCAGCGCTCGCCGATGCCGCCCCGCACGACGCCGCAGCTCCACGCGCCGCATCCCGCTGAGCCCTCCCGGGAAACCCGTCGGGCATGGAAAACTGCGCCCATGGTGATGCCGCGTCTCTCCCTGCGCCCGCGCGATCCCCGTGAGGAACACCGCGTCGCCACACCGCTCGAGCTGTTCACCGACCTCTGCTACGTGGTGGCCATCGCCCAGGCAGCCCTCCAGCTGCACCACGCGATCAGCGAGGACCACGTCGGCCACGGCGTGCTGTTCTTCGCCATCGCGTTCTTCGCGATCTGGTGGGCCTGGCTCAACTTCGCTTGGTTCAACTCCGCCTACGACCACGACGACCCGCTGCACCGGGTGCTGACGCTGCTGCAGATCTCGGGCTCACTCGTGCTCGCCGCCGGTGTGCCGCGACTGTTCGAGGAGGACTTCACCCTCATCGTCATCGGCTACGTGGTCATGCGGGTCGGGCTCGTCGCCATGTGGCTGCGCGCCGGACAGGACCGCACGGGACGGCACGCCACCTGCCGTCGCTACATCACCGGCCTGGTCGCGGTGCAGCTCGGCTGGGTGGCGTTCCTGTGGGTCCCGCACGACCTGGTCGTGCCGGTCTTCCTGGTGCTGGCCCTGGCCGACCTGGCCGTGCCGTTCTGGGCGGAGCAGGCCGGGCCGACGCCGTGGCACCCGCACCACATCGCCGAGCGCTACTCGCTGATGTTCATCATCGTGCTGGGCGAGACGGTGCTCTCCACGACGGTGGCGATCCAGGTCGCCATCGACGGCGAGGCGATCGGCTGGCGGGCCGGCCTGGTCGTGGTCGGTGGCCTGCTCGTCGTGTTCAGTGCGTGGTGGCTCTATTTCTCCCGCGACACCGGTGACGTGCTGTCCGCGGACAACGACGTGAACCCCTTCGTCTGGGGCTTCGGTCACTACTTCATCTTCGCGTCAGGGGCCGCTCTGGGTGCCGGGCTCGCCGCCCGGGTCGACCACTACTCACACCATGCGGAGATCGGTGACGTGGTCAGCTCGGCCTTCGTCACCGGCCCCGTCGTCGTGTTCCTGGTCGCGCTCTGGGCGGTGCACCTGCGGCTGCACGACCCGTCGGCTCGCACCTGGGGGCCGTTGCTCGTGGTTTGCCTGGCCCTGGCCGCGGTCACGTTCGTGCCCTGGTCCGAGCTGTGGGCGGGCCTGCTCTGCGCCCTCCTGCTGGTGGTCGTGCTCCGGCTGGCCGGGGGCTCGCGGACGGCCACGTAGGATGGGCGAGTTCACCCCCTGTCATCCCAGACCGGGGGCTGTCGTCGTGTGGAAGGTCTGAAACGTGCGCCTGCAAGGTCTCGCGGATGTGGTGCTCGCCAACGAGACGTTGGCGGGAGCGATGGCCGATGCCGGCACGGTCAGTGCCCTCGACCTGACCGGCCCCGCCGGTCTCCGTCCCTTCGTCGTCTCCGGCCTGGTCCGCGCCGGACGCAGCGTGCTGGTGGTGACCGCCACCCAGCGCGAGGCCGAGGACCTGGTCGACACCCTCGCCGACCTGGTCGACCCGGAGCTGGTGGCCTACTTCCCGAGCTGGGAGACCCTCCCGCACGAGCGGCTCAGCCCGCGCAGCGACACCGTCGGTCGCCGTCTCGCGGTCCTGCGTCGACTGTGCCACCCGGATCCGGCCCACCCGGAGGCGGGCGAGCTCAAGGTCGTCGTCGCGCCGGTGCGCAGCGTGCTGCAGCCGCAGGTCAAGGGCCTCGGTGACCTCGTCCCGGTGGAGATCCACAAGGGCGACACGGTCGAGATCGACGACATTGCCCGGCGCCTGCAGGACGCGGCGTACTCCCGGGTGGACTTGGTCGAGAAGCGCGGTGAGTACGCCGTGCGCGGCGGCATCGTCGACGTCTTCCCGCCCACCGAGGAACACCCCGTGCGCGTGGAGTTCTGGGGCGATGACGTCGAGGAGATCCGCAGCTTCGCGGTGGCCGACCAGCGCACCCTCGACGCCGTCGACCGGCTCTGGGCGCCGCCGTGCCGCGAGCTGCTGATGACCGACGACGTACGCCGCCGCGCGGCCGAGCTGGGCGCCAGCCACCCGCAGCTGCTCGAGCTCACCGACAAGATCGCCAACGGCATCGCGGTCGAGGGCATGGAGTCGCTGGCCCCGGTGCTGGTCGACGACATGGAGCTCTTGGTCGACCTGATGCCGAAGGACACCAGCGTGCTGGTGCTCGACCCGGAGCGGGTGCGCTCGCGGGCCCAGGACCTGGTCGCGACCAGCGAGGAGTTCCTCGGCGCCTCGTGGGCCGCGGCCGCCGGCGGCGGGGTCGCGCCGATCGACCTCGGCGCCGCGTCGTACAAGATGCTCGGCGAGGTCCGCGAGCACGCCATCGAGTCCGGGTTGGCGTGGTGGTCGGTGAGCCCGTTCGGGCTCGACGAGGATCTCGACAGGCTCGATCACCGAGGAGACCCGGTGGGCGACCTCGACCCCGACGCACCGTCGACGCGCGTCGTCGAGCTCAACCCGGCCGAGGCATACCGCGGCGACGTCGCGCAGGCCGTCCGCGACGTCAAGGCGTGGAGCGATGCCGGCAAGCAGGTCTTCGTGGTCCGCGAGGGCCACGGCCCCGCGCAGCGCACCGTCGAGGTGCTGGGGGAGAACGAGGTTGCCGCGCGCCTGGTCGAGGAGACCGTGTCGCCGGGTCTCGATACGGGCGCAGAGCGCCCTACTCGACCAGCGTTTCAAGCCGACGGCGTGGTCAACGTGCTGCAGGGCCAGCTGGTCCAGGGCCTGGTCGGCGACCGGTTCGCGATCCTCACCGGGGAGGACATCTCCGGCCAGAAGAGCTCGACGCGCGACATGCGCAAGCTGCCCGCGCGCCGCAAGAAGCAGATCGACCCGCTCGAGCTGAAGCCCGGCGACCACGTCGTCCACGAGCAGCACGGCGTCGGCCGCTACGTCGAGATGAAGCAGCGGGTCGTGCAGGGCGCGACCCGCGAGTACCTGGTGCTCGAGTACGGCGCCGCCAAGCGCGGCGCGGCGCCCGACCGGTTGTACGTGCCGGCCGACTCCCTCGACCAGGTCACCCGGTACGTCGGCGGCGAGGCGCCCAGCCTGGACCGCCTGGGCGGTGCTGACTGGGCCAAGCGCAAGGGCAAGGCACGCAAGGCGGTGCGCGAGATCGCCTCCGAGCTGATCAAGCTCTACGCCGCCCGCCAGGCCACCAAGGGCCACGCGTTCGGCCCCGACACCCCGTGGCAGCGCGAGCTCGAGGACGCCTTCCCGTTCCAGGAGACGGCCGACCAGCTGAGCACGGTCGACGAGGTGAAGAGCGACATGATGCAGCAGGTCCCGATGGACCGGCTGGTCTGCGGTGACGTGGGCTACGGCAAGACCGAGATCGCCGTGCGGGCGGCGTTCAAGGCGGTGCAGGACGGCAAGCAGGTCGCCGTGCTGGTGCCCACCACGCTGCTGGTGACCCAGCACTTCTCGACCTTCGCGGAGCGGATGAGCGGCTTCCCGGTCAACCTCCGTGCCCTGTCGCGCTTCCAGAGCGACAAGGAGGCCAAGGAGGTCATGGAGGGCCTGGCCGACGGCACCGTCGACATCGTCATCGGCACGCACCGGCTCTTCAACGCCGACGTGCGCTTCAAGGACCTCGGCCTGATCATCGTCGACGAGGAGCAGCGCTTCGGCGTCGAGCACAAGGAGAAGATGAAGACGCTGCGCACCAGCGTCGACGTCCTCTCGATGTCGGCCACGCCGATCCCGCGCACCCTGGAGATGACGATCACCGGCATCCGTGAGATGTCCACGATCGCCACCCCGCCCGAGGAACGGCACCCCGTGCTCACCTACGTCGGTGGCTACGAGGACCGCCAGGTGACCGCCGCGATCCGCCGGGAGCTGTTGCGCGAGGGGCAGGTCTTCTACATCCACAACCGGGTGCAGTCGATCGAGAAGGCCGCCCAGCGCATCAACGAGCTGGTCCCGGAGGCGAGGGTCGCCACCGCGCACGGGCAGATGAACGAGCGCCAGCTCGAGCAGGTGATGCTCGACTTCTGGGAGAAGCGCTTCGACGTGCTGGTCTGCACGACCCTGGTGGAGTCGGGACTCGACGTGTCGAACGCGAACACGATGATCATCGAGCGCTCCGACACCCTCGGGCTCTCCCAGCTGCACCAGCTGCGCGGTCGCGTCGGCCGGTCGCGGGAGCGGGCCTACGCCTACTTCCTCTACCCGAGCGAGAAGCCGCTCACCGAGACCGCGCACGAGCGGCTCGCCACACTGGCCCAGCACTCCGACCTGGGTGGGGGCATGGCGATCGCGATGAAGGACCTCGAGATCCGTGGTGCCGGCAACCTGCTCGGTGGCGAGCAATCGGGCCACATCGCCGACGTCGGCTTCGACCTCTACGTGCGCCTGGTCGGCGAGGCCGTCACCGAGTTCCGGGGCGACGCCGAGCCGGAGCTGGCCGAGGTCCGCATCGAGCTGCCGATCGACGCCCACCTTCCCCACGACTACATCCCCTCCGAGCGGCTGCGCCTCGAGATGTACAAGCGACTGGCCGAGGTGCGCAACGACGACGACGTCAAGCAGCTGCGTGAGGAGCTCCTCGACCGCTACGGCAACCCGCCGAAGCCGGTCGCGTCCCTGCTCGAGGTGGCCCGGTTCCGGGCGCGGGCACGCCAGGCCGGGATCGGTGAGATCACGCTGGCCGGCAAGTTCGTCCGGTTCGCACCCGTCGACCTGCCGGAGTCGCGCACCCTGCGGCTGCAGCGGGTCTATCCGAAGTCCTTGGTGAAGACCACGACGAGCACCGTGCTGGTCCCGCGGCCGACGGTGCCCGGTGGCCACCTGCGCGACGAGGAGCTCCTCGACTGGGCCCGGCAGGTGATCGACGGGGTCATCGATCCGCCCGCCGTGCCCGCGACGTGAGCGCTGCCGCTGGTCCACCCGTCGTACCCGCGACGTGAGCGGCGTCACGGCGCCTGCTTGAATGGGGGCGTCGTCATCACACCTCGAAGGAGTTTCATCGTGAAGGTGCGCGCTGTGGGTGCCGTGGCCGTTGGTGCGGTCGCGGTGTTGGCACTCTCCGGATGCGGGTCCGACCTCGGTCCCGACCTGCACCCCGGGCAGGCTGCGGTGGTCGGCGACCACGAGATCAGCATGAGTGAGGTCGACAGCCGCGCCGATGCCTACTGCACGGCCCTCCTGCCCGGCCTGGCGCAGTCCGAGATCGCGCTGCCGATGTCGAGCATCCGCGACGAGCTCGTCTCCGTCATGGTCGACGAGAACCTCGCCCGTCAGTACGCCGAGGCGAACGACATCGACGTCAGTGACGTCTACGAGGCCAACCTCGCCCAGCTCGACCAGCAGCTGAACGACCCGACGAGCGGTGTCTCCGAGGAGAACCGCGGGGCGATCCGTGACTTCAACCGCATGGTGATCTATTCGTCGAGCGTGCAGTCGGAGGTCGGGGGCAGCTTGTCGCGTGGCCAGAAGAAGCTCCCCACCGACCAGGAGCTGGCCAAGGGCAAGCAGGAGATCGAGACCTGGGCGCAGGCCAACGGGGTCGAGGTCAGCGTCGACCCGCGCTTCGAGCTCTCCGGTGACGACTCGACCGCGTTGTCCTTCGCCGTGAGCGACACGACCAAGCTGGCTGAGGTCGCCCGCGCCGAGGTCGGCAAGGCCCAGCCGGACCCGAAGAAGATCACGGCCTACACCGACACGTTGCCCGCCTCCCAGAAGTGCGGCTGAGTCCTCTCCGATGGCCGAGCCGACGGGTCCGCCGACAGGTGAGCCGACGGACGGGCCAACAGGTGAGTCGCTGGTCGAGCTGACCGCGGTGATGACCCGCATGCGGCGCGCCTGCGCCTGGAAGGCAGGCCAGACCCATCGCTCGTTGGCCCGGTTCCTGCTCGAGGAGGCCCACGAGACGCTCGAGGCGATCGACACCGGTGACGCGGAGCACCTGCGCGAGGAGCTCGGAGACCTGCTGCTGCAGGTCTGGTTCCACGCGGAGATCGCCTCGGAGACCGGCGCGTTCACGATCGACGACGTGGCCACTGACCTGATCGAGAAGATGGTGCGGCGCAACCCGCACGTCTTCGGTGATGCCCCGGCCTCCGACGACTCGGTCGAGATCAACGAGGTCTGGCAGGCGATCAAGGCCCAGGAGAAGCAGCGTGACTCGGTCTTCGACGGCCTGCCGCCCACGCTGCCCGCGTTGCTGCTCGCCGACAAGGTGCTCGACCGGCTGGAGCGTTCCGGCCGATCGGTCGCGCCGCCGGGGGACGAGCTCGGCGATCGCCTGCTTGCCCTGGTGGCCGAGGCCCGCGCCGAGGGCGTGGACCCCGAGCAGGCCCTGCGCGACGCCGTACGCCGCGTCGCTGGCGACGCCTGACCTTGCGGGACGAGTGGGCCGGCCGGCTCCTGCGAGTGGGACGGGCCGACCGGGCCGCTTCTGTGACGGGCGCCGCGTCTGCTGCGAAGCCTGACGGGCGCCGCTTCCGCAGCGAAGCCTGACGGGCGCGGCCTCTGCCGTGAAAGGTGACTGGCGTGGTCCCGCCGGCGAAGGGTGACGGACCTCTGTCCGGCGGGACTGGCCGCGATGGACCAATTGGTCCACCGCGGGCAGTCCGCGGACGGTTCTGCTGTGAGAGCGCCGAACCCGGCCTCGGGTCAGCGGCGCATGACCTTGCGGGCCAGGGCGTTGCCGAGGAACTGGGCGAGCTGCACGATCAGGATGATCATCAGCACCGCGGCCCAGGTGACCACGGTGTCGAACTGGCGATAGCCGTAGACGATCGCGAAATTTCCGAGACCACCGCCGCCGACCACGCCGGCGACCGCGGACATGTCGACGAGCGCGACCAGGGCAAACGTGTAGCCGAGGATCAGCGGGCCGAGGGCCTCGGGAAGCAGCACGGTGAACACGATGCGGGTGCGACTCGCGCCCATCGCCCGGGCCGCCTCGAGCACGCCGGGATCGACGGTGAGCAGGTTCTGCTCGACGATCCGGCTGATGCCGAACGTGGCGGCCAGCGCCATCACGAAGATCACTGGCTTGTTGCCGATGCCGGTCCCGGTGATCGCACGCGCCAGTGGTTGGGCGGCTGCGATGAAGATGATGAACGGGATCGGTCGGAAGATGTTGACCACGATGTTGCCGACGAAGGCGACCGGACGGTTCGGCTTGATGCCCCCGGCCCGGGTCACGTAGAGCAGGATCCCGAGGAGCAGGCCACCGAGGCCACCGATGATGAGCACGGCGAAGACGATGTAGAGCGTCTCGCCGGTGGCCTGCCAGAACAGGTCCTGGAGCTCTGCGAGGCGTTCCATCAGGGCACCTCCGTCGTCTCGACCATGGCGGACACGGCGGCGACCGCCTCGTCCACCCGGGCCTCGTCACCGGTGAGCGCCAGGGTCAGGTGGCCGAACGTGCGGCCGTTGACGTCCTCGACGCCGCCGTGGATCAGCTCGAAGCGCACCCCTCGCTCGATGAACTGGGCGAACACGTCGGAGGGAGTCACCGACTCGTCGCGCAGCGACAGGGTCACGAATCGGCCCTCGTGGCGCTGGCGCAGCCGTTCCCGTGTGTGCTCCGGGGGACCCTGCTCCACCAGTGTGCTGACGAACCGCTTGGTCGCGGGGTGCTGCGGGTCGGCGAAGAGGTCGAAGACGGGGCCCTGCTCGACGATCTTGCCCTTCTCCATCACCGCCACCCGCTGGGCGAGAGTGCGGACCACCTCCATCTCGTGGGTGATCAGCACGATGGTGATGCCGAACTCCTCGTTGACCCGGCGCAGCAGGGCCAGCACCTCGTCTGTGGTCTGTGGGTCGAGTGCACTGGTCGGCTCGTCGGCCAGCAGGATCTTCGGGTTGGTGGCCAGGGCGCGGGCGATGCCGACGCGCTGCTTCTGCCCACCGGACAGCTCGTTGGGGTAGGCATGCGCCTTGTCGGCCAGGCCCACGAAGTGGAGCAGGTCCGAGATGCGCCGCTGGTGCTCCGCCTTGGGAACGCCGGCCACCTGCAGGGGATAGGCGACGTTGCCCCACACCGTGCGGCTGGAGAGCAGGTTGAACTGCTGGAAGATCATCCCGATCTCGGCGCGCACCGGCAGCAGCTGCTTCTCGCGCAAGGAGCTGACCTCGTGGCCGTCGACGACGACGGAGCCCGAGGTCGGCTGGTCGAGGGCATTGATCAGCCGCAGCAGCGTCGACTTGCCGGCGCCGGAGTAGCCCACGATCCCGACGATCTCGCCGGACTCGATGTCGAGGTCGACACCGTCGAGCGCGTGGACCGGTGGCGCAGACCGGCCGCGTCCCGGGAACTCCCGGGACACGGCGCGGATCTCGATGAGGGCCATCGGCTACTTCTGGGCCCGGGTGTCGGCTTCGACCTTCTCCAGCGAGGTCTCGAGGTCCTTGACCGGGGTGTCGACGGCGATGCCGGTGCCGGCGGAGGCCTCGATCAGCTGCTCCTGGACCTCGTCGCTCGACTGGAAGATCTCGACGAGCTTCTGGTAGGTCGCGTTGTCGGCGTCGTCCGCACGGGCGACGAAGACGTTGACGTAGGGCAGCGCGTTCGGGTCGGACGGATCGTCGTGGGCGATGGCGTCCTCGGGGTCGAGGTCGGCGTCGGCGACGAAGTCGTTGTTGACGATGGCAGCGGCCAGGTCCTCCAGCGAGGTGACGGTCAGCTCGGCACTCAGGGCCTTCACCTTCACCTTGGAGGCGGCCTCGTCGACGTCCGAGAGGTCGGAGAAGATCGAGCCACCGGACTTGAGCTTGATCAGCCCGGCCGACTGCAGCACCAGCAGGCCACGCGCCTGGTTGCTCGGGTCGTTCGGCACGGCGACGGTCTCGCCGGCGGGGATCGCCTCGACGTCGTCGTACGTCTTCGAGTAGAGCGCCAGCGGATAGATCGCGGTGGAGCCGATCGGGGTCAGGTCCTCGTCGTTGGCGACGTTGTAGTCGGCCAGGTAGACGATGTGCTGGAAGACGTTGAGGTCGATGTCCTGGTTGGTCAGCGCCGGGTTGGGCTGGGTGTACTCGGTGAAGTTGACCAGCTCGACGTCGATGCCCTCCTCCTCGGCCTCGTCGACGTAGGTCTGCCAGTAGGCCTCGCTGGAGTCGACGACCCCGATGGTGACGGTCTTGTTCTCCTCGCCGTCACGCAGGAAGACGAAGTAGACCAGGCCGACGACGAGGGCCAGGGTGACGAGTCCGCCCACGATCAGCAGGACGGGGCTCTTCTTCGGGGCCTCGATCAGGGGCGCTTCGGGGGTCGACATCGGGTGTCCTCTCGGTGTCGTCCGCGTGGGTGGCGGACGAGGGTCTGCGGGTGGTGACGTGACCTTAAGTTCACACCGCGGACCGTCATTCCCCGATCTCAGGTTTTCGGCGTGTGCGTTTCCTCACCGACTTCCCGATACTCCCTAACGTGCGGCATGCGAAAGCAGCCGCTGCGGGTGCGTGACGTTAGGGAGTATCGGGGGTGGTGGCGGTCAGATGCGGACGCGGACGTCGTACTTCAGTCGGACCCGCTTGACGACGTACGCACGCCAGTAGGTGACGCGGACCCGCACACGGTAGCTGTTCGATCCCACCCAGCTGCCCTCGCGGATCAACCTCCCGTTGTCACAGCACAGGTTCTCGCCACGGACCTCGAAGCGGACGTGCTTGGCACCGTCGGGCACGTGGAAGGTGTAAGCGGCCTCCGCGAACGCACCGCCCCAGCAGTCGAGGTGGTTGCCGCGGGGGTAGTACTCCGAGGTGTGGCAGTTGCCGGACGTCCGGTCGCGTGAGTCATACCAACCGTCCTTGGTCTTGGTGACGTGAAGGGTTCGGAACCCGGTGTCCACCCACAGCGCGACGCGGTCGGTGACCGATCGACCACCCAGGGTCGACGTCACGACGGCGGTGTAGCGCCCGGTCTTCACGGTGCGTCCGGCGTTGCTGCGACCGTCCCAGGCAACGGAGCGGCCCTGGTACCAGTCGTACGAGCGGCGGGCGCGCTTCGAGATGGTGCGCACCGTGCGGCCGGTGGACTTGCGGACGATCCTGATCTTGACGGCCGAGTCGAGACGGCTGCTGAACTTGATGCGCGTGCGGTCCTTGTAGCCGTCACGGACACGGGGGTAGAACGTGCTCGGCGCCGCGCGCAGGTTGCGGATCTGGGGCGCCGGGTAGGTGCGAGCAACCGTGAAGGAGACCGACTCCGTGTCGTAGGTCTGCTCGTTCTCGAGCATGAGGGTGCACTCCTCGCCCGCGTCGACGGAGTCGAGGGTGCCGGTGAGCGTCTGCCCTGCGTAGGAAGCGGTCACCCACGTGCTGTCCCAGGTGTAGTCGCACTCCAGCGAGAGCCAGTAGTCACCCGAGCCACCCGCCACGAAGGAGTAGGACAAGGGACCGGCAGGCACCGTGCTCCCGTTGGTCGGCTTCACGATCTCGTCGACCGTCGAAGCAGACGCTGCCACCCCGGGACTGCTCTTGGTCGCGGGCTGCTCGGACTCCCCAGGCGGCTCGGACTCTGCGGACTGCTCGGACTCTGCTGGCGCGGGCGTCGGCGCGTCCGTGGACGTTGGCGCTGGCTCAGGGGTCGGTGCCGGCTCGTCACTCCCCTCGGGCTGGGGAGTGGCGTCCGCCTGGACCTGGGTGGCCGAGTCGCTCGGTACGCCGTCATTGGCGGAGGCGGGTGTGAGGCCCATGAGGGCCACCGAGAGGGACAGGACTGCCGTGACGACGGTGCCCGAGAAGAGACGCATGGTGAAGTTCCTGTGCTGGAGAGACGTGATGGCGTGCGCACGGAACGGCGCAGCATGCCTGACCGCAGCAATCTAGGCTTGCGCCGGTCACACCGTCTCGGTTTCGCGCCAGGATGACTCGATCGGGCCATGGACAGTAGTCCGGATTCGGGCGGTAGTCCCTAACGTGCGGCATGCGAAAGCAGCCGGTGCGGGTGCGTGACGTTAGGGAGTATCGGGGGGTGGCGGCTCGTCCCACACGCGCGGGTGCTGCCGGATCTCCGGCCGCTGCCCGGTTAGGCTGGCCCCGCTCGATCCATCGACCCCCAGGAGCATCCCCAGTGGCTTCCATTGCTGCAGTCGGCGCGCGCGAGATCCTTGACTCGCGCGGCAACCCCACGGTTGAGGTCGAGGTCCAACTCGACGACGGCACCTTCGCCCGCGCCGCGGTGCCCAGCGGTGCCTCCACAGGGGCCTTCGAGGCCGTGGAGCTGCGCGACGGCGGCGACCGCTACCTCGGCAAGGGCGTGGAGAACGCCGTCATCGGTGTGCTCGACAAGATCGGGCCGGCCATCGAGGGTCTCGAGGCCGACGACCAGCGCCTGATCGACCAGACCATGTTCGACCTCGACGGCACCCCCAACAAGGCGAACCTCGGCGCCAACGCGATCCTCGGCGTCTCGCTGGCCGTGGCCCGCGCCGCCGCCGACTCCGCCGGCCTGCCGCTCTACCGCTACGTCGGTGGCCCCAACGCCCACCTGCTACCGGTGCCGATGATGAACATCCTCAACGGTGGCGCCCACGCCGACTCCAACGTCGACGTCCAGGAGTTCATGATCGCCCCGATCGGCGCGCCCACCTTCAAGGAGGCGCTGCGCTCCGGCGCGGAGGTCTACCACGCCCTCAAGTCCGTGCTGAAGAAGAAGGGCCTGTCCACCGGCCTCGGTGACGAGGGTGGCTTCGCGCCCAACCTCGAGTCCAACCGCGCCGCGCTCGACCTGATCGCCGAGGCGGTCGAGGCCTCGGGCCAGAAGCTCGGCACCGACATCGCGCTGGCGCTCGACGTGGCCGCCTCCGAGTTCTTCAACGACGGCGCCTACACCTTCGAGGGTGTCTCCAAGTCCGCCGCCGAGATGACCGCCTACTACGCCGACCTCGTCGCGAGCTACCCCATCGTCTCGATCGAGGACCCGCTCGACGAGGAGGACTGGGACGGCTGGAAGACCATCACCGACCAGCTCGGCGCGAAGACCCAGCTGGTCGGCGACGACCTGTTCGTCACCAACGTCGAGCGGCTCCAGCGCGGCATCGACGGCGGCCAGGGCAACGCGATGCTGGTCAAGGTCAACCAGATCGGGTCGCTCACCGAGACCCTCGACGCGGTCGAGCTCGCCCACCGCTCCGGCTTCCGCAACATGATGAGCCACCGCTCCGGCGAGACCGAGGACACCACGATCGCCGACCTCGCCGTGGCCACCAACTGCGGCCAGATCAAGACCGGTGCCCCGGCCCGCTCCGACCGCGTCGCCAAGTACAACCAGCTCCTGCGCATCGAGGACGAGCTCGCCGACGCCGCCCGCTACGCCGGTGCGGCGGCGTTCCCGCGCTACTCCCGGGGCTGATCCGAGCCATGGCTGATCGTCGACCGACCCGGGGCAGCGGCCCCCGTGGCACCCGGAGGCCCAGCGGCCCCCGGGGCGCCCGGCCGCGTGCCGGGGCGGTCGGCGCCTCCGCTGCCGCATCCCGGCCGTCGAGCCGTCCGGCGCCGCGGCGCCCTCGGGAGCGGCCGCGGCTCACCGGACGGGCGGCGATCCTGGTCCTGGTCCTGGCCGTGCTGATGGTCTCGTTCGCCTCGTCGATGCGCGCCTACCTGCAGCAGCAGGCGCACATCTCCGACCTGGAGTCGCAGATCTCCGAGACCGACCGCCAGATCGACCACCTCGAGCGGGAGAAGCGGCGGTGGCACGACGAGGCCTACGTCAAGGACCAGGCCCGCGCCCGCTTCGGCTACATCATGCCGGGGGAGACCGGCTACATGGTGATCGACGAGAACGGCGACCCCCTCGACTCACCCGACCAGCTGACCGACATGAGCGACCTGCCCGAGGAGAAGCCCGACGCCTGGTGGAGCACCGCCTGGGACTCCATGGAGGCCGCCGGCTTCCCCAACCGTGACAAGCCCGACCAGCCGGTCGACAAGATCACCCCTCCGAAATCTGATGACTGAGCCTTCTGACACCGCCGCCATCGCCGCCCAGCTGGGACGCGAGCCCCGCTCGATCCACGAGATCGGTCACCGGTGCCCCTGCGGGAACCCCGACGTCGCGACCACCGAGCCGCGGCTCGACAACGGGACGCCGTTCCCCACGACCTACTACCTGACCTGTCCCCGGGCGGCCTCGAGGATCGGCACCCTGGAGAACTCCGGCCTGATGCGCGACATGGAGCGCCGCCTCGCCGAGGACCCCGAGCTCGCTGCGCAGTACGCCGCCGCACACGAGGCCTACCTCGCCGCACGTGCCGAGATCGGCGCGGCCAGCGGGCACGACGTTCCCGAGATCGAGGGCATCTCGGCCGGCGGCATGCCGACGCGGGTCAAGTGCCTGCACGTGATGGCCGGCCAGTCGCTGGCCCAGGGGCCGGGGGTGAACCCCTTCGGCGACGAGGTGCTCGAGCTGCTCGGCGAGTGGTGGAAGTTGGGTCCGTGCGTCATCGAGTCGGGCCCCGCGCCCGACTGACCTGTCAACACGTGCCGACTCGGCGCTCGCAGGCGTCAACACGTGCCGACTCGGCGCTCGGGAGCGTCAACACGTGCCGACTCGGCGCTCGCAGGCGTCAACACGTGCCGACTCGGCGATCTACGATGACGCCGTGACCAACACCGGCGTGGAGCCCACGAAGACGGTGGCCGCGATCGACTGCGGCACCAACACCATCAAGCTGATGATCGCGCGGCTGCCTGACGTGCTGGTGCGCGAGACCCGGATGGTGCGGCTCGGCCAGGACGTCGACCGCACGGGGCGTCTGGCCGACGAGGCCCTCGCGCGCACCTTCGCCGCCGTCGACGAGTACGCCGCGCTGATCCGCGAGCACGACGTGGAGCAGATCCGCTTCTGCGCGACGTCCGCGAGCCGGGACGCGTCGAACGCCGAGGTCTTCGTGGCCGGCGTCCGCGAGCGACTGGGCATCGAGCCCGAGGTGGTCGCCGGGCACGAGGAGGCGGGGCTGGCCTTCGACGGCGCGGTCCGCAACCTGCGTGACGAGCCGAACAAACCCGTCCTGGTCGTCGACATCGGCGGCGGCTCGACCGAGCTGATCCTGGGCTCCACGAGCCCGGAGGCCGCACACAGCATGGACATCGGCTCCGTCCGCATGCACGAGCGCCACCTGCACTCCGACCCACCGACGCCCGACGAGATCGCTGCGGCCACCCGCGACATCGACGCCCACCTCGACGAGTGCCCGGTGCCTGCAGGCGATGCCGCCACGGTCGTCGGGGTCGCGGGCACGATCCTCACCGTCGCGGCCGGGGTGCTCGACCTGCCGGCCTACGACCGGGACCGGATCGACCAGTCCGTGCTGTCGCGAGAGGCGGTGCACACGATGACCGAGCGGCTCCTGGCGATGACCGTCGAGGAGCGGCTGGCGCTGCCCTACATGGAACCGGGGCGTGCGGACGTCATCGGTGCCGGGGCGCTGATCCTCGACCGGGTGCTGCGGCGAACGGCCGTCGACGAGCTGGTCGCCTCCGAGGCGGACATCCTCGACGGCATCGCCTGGTCGATGGCCTGACGGGATACGCTCGTGGTGACATCCGACTCGGAGGAAAGGCACCACGAATGTTCAAGCTGTTGAAGATCGCGGCCCTGATCGGCGTCGGCTACGTGCTCGGCGCCAAGGCCGGTCGGGAACGCTACGAGCAGATCGCCCGCACCGCCAGCAAGGTGCGCCAGAGCCCGCCCGTCCAGGCCGGGGTGGCCAAGGCCGGGGAGAAGGCCCCCGTCGTCGCCGACGCCGTGAAACACAAGGCCTCCGACGTGGCCGCGACCGTGGCCGAGAAGGCCCCGTTCGGGAGCAGCAGCCAGGGCGGTGCCCACGCGGCCACCGACGCCGGCTCGAACGGCACCGGCTCCTGAGCCACCCATGGCCGAGCTGCTGCCGCACCCGCTGACCGGGCAACCGTTCCCCTCGCCCGTGCCTCCGGGCACCGGCTGGCCGGACGACCCGGCAGTGGGCGGCACCCCGGTGGCGCTCGACGCGCACGACGTACGACGTCTCGCCGGCGAGGTCGACCTGGCCGAGCTGGATGCCCGGGTCTCGGTGTGCGGTGCCTGCCCCCGCCTGGTCACCTGGCGCGAGGACGTGGCTCGCGACAAGCGGGCCAGCTTCGCCGGCCAGCCCTACTGGGGCCGGCCGATCGCCGGTTGGGGCGACCCGGAGCCCGGCGTCCTGGTCGTTGGGCTGGCACCGGCGGCCAACGGCGGCAACCGCACCGGCCGCATCTTCACCGGCGACCGGTCAGGTGACTGGCTCTTCGCCGCCCTGCACCGGGTCGGCCTCGCCAACCAGCCGACCTCCGAGCATGCCGGCGACGGGCTGCAGCTGATCAACACGAGGATGGTCGCCACCGTGCGTTGCGCGCCACCGCAGAACCGGCCGACCACCGAGGAGCGCGACACCTGCTCGCCGTGGATCGAGCGCGAGATCGCGCTGGTCGCCCCGTCGGTCCGCGTCGTGGTCGCCCTGGGCAGCTATGGCTGGGACGCGGCGCTGCGCTCGTTCCGAGCGGCCGGCTTCGCCGTCCCCAGGCCCAAGCCGAAGTTCGGCCACGGCGCCGAGGCCGTGATCGGCGACGGGGTGACCCTGCTGGGTTGCTTCCACCCCAGCCAGCAGAACACCTTCACCGGCAAGCTGACCGAGGAGATGACCGACGCGGTCCTGGGCCGCGCGGCGGTGCTGGCCGGTTCCGCCTGACCCGGCCACTCGCTCCTGTGTGTGGTTCTTCCGGCGTCAGACGCCGGGAGAACCACACACGGCGCCCCGACCATGGCCCGCCTCGCTGCGGCGGTGCTGGCACAATCTCCGGCGTGACTCTCCACGCCATCACCGTCCTCGGCCACGACCGCCCCGGCATCATCGCCGAAGCCACCGGGATCCTCGGTGACCTCGGGCTGAACCTCGAGGACTCCTCGATGACCCTGCTCCGCGGCCACTTCGCGATGACCCTGATCAGTGACGGCGACGCCGACACCGACGCGGTGGAGGCCGCCCTGGCGCCGCTGACCGCAGCCGGTGACCTCACCGTCTCCGTGCGCGAGCTGCCCCAGCAGCAGGCCACCTTCACCCAGGGCAGCTCCTGGGTGCTCAGCGTGCACGGCGGAGACCGTCCCGGCATCGTCTCGTCGGTCGTGGGTCGCGTTGCCGCGGTGGGTGGCAACGTCACCGACCTGACCACGCGGCTGGCAGGGGACCTCTATGTGCTGGTCGCCGAGCTCGACCTGCCGGTGGATGTCGACGCCGAGGTGCTGCGCGAGGACCTCAGGGGAGTGGCCGCCGAGCTCGGCGTGGGCGTGAGCCTGCACGAGGTCGAGGCAGATGAGCTGTGACCGTGCAGCCTGACGCAGTGCCCGACGGCGTCAACGCACGGGTCGCCGACTGGAGCGAGGCCGAGCTCGGTGTCGAGGGCAACCTGCTCGCGGTGGTGACCGCGCCGGCACCGGTGCTGTCCACCGTCGGCGCGACCGTCGACCCCTGCGCCCCCGAGATCGTGCAGCTGGCTGCCGACCTGGTGGCCACGATGCGGGTCTCGCCCGGCTGTGTCGGGCTGGCTGCCCCGCAGGTGGGGGAGTCGGTGAAGGTGTTCTGCGTCGACGTCTCCGAGCACCCGAAGACCCGTGACCACCACGGCACCTTCGTGTTGTGCAACGGCGAGGTCGTCGAGTCCTCGCGCAACGAGAAGGCCCGCGAGGGCTGCATGAGCGTCCCCGACCTGACCGGTGACGTGAAGCGGGCGACGCGTGTCGTCGTCCGCGGTCAGCTGCCGGGGACCGGCGAGACCGTGACCCTGCGGGCGAATGCCTTCGAGGCCCGCGCGCTGCAGCACGAGATCGACCACTGCGACGGCTTGCTGTTCCTCGACCGGGCCGCCGGCGCGCACGCGATCCACGCGCGCAAGACCTACCTATAGTCGTCAGGGTCTCGCCCCCGTAGCCCAATCGGCAGAGGCAGTCGCCTTAAAAGCGATCCAGTGTGGGTTCGAACCCCACCGGGGGTACCACGCGGGATGCCACCAAATTCGGTGATGCCGCACTCCCGCGAACAGGCGGAGCATGGCGAGCATCGCCGCATGTGGGGTGCGGCATCCTGGACCTTGGAGCAGCCATGTGGGCACCGCGCTTCGTCTCACCATTCCTCGGGATCCTGATCGCAGTCGCCGGCCTCGCGGTCGGGGCGTCGCCGGCACAGGCCGCGACACCTGCCCTCGTCGATGACGTGGGCACGGTCGCGGCAGGCGACACGATCACTCTCGACCTGACCGCGAACGACGCGGGCCTCGACGACGAGCCGATCGACTTCCAGCTCATCGACGGCAGCTACGAGTTCGGTGACCCGTCCCTGGATCCGAGCACGGGGGAGCTCACCTACACGGCCTTCAACGTCGGCGGGGAGGACCAGTACACCTACCAGGCCACCGACGTCGACGGCGAGACCAGCGAGGCGACCGTGACGATCACGGTCACGCCGCCGCGGGCGATCGTCAGTGCCGGGCCGTTGACCAACGTCAGCGTCGACGAGGACCTCAACTGCGCGGTCAACCACGTGGCCGACTCCTCCGGGGAGTTCTTCGGCGACACCGCCTGCGGCACCTTCCTGGTGGTCGACGGGGAGATGTTCTCGCCGGCCGTGATCCCGGCCGGGACACCCGGCACGCCGTGGACCCCGGTCGAGCAGACGGCGTTGACCGGCAACGGCAGTGCGGGTGACCCGTTCCGCTACTCCACCACGGTCGCCGCCGGCACCACCGGGGTGACGATCACCCAGACCGACTCCTACGTGGTGGGGCAGGAGTCCTACCGCACCAGCATCCGGGTCGACAACGACGGCCCGGCTCGCGACGTACGCCTCTATCGGGCCGCGGACTGCTATCTCGCCGACTCCGACAACGGCCTGGGTGCCGTCGACACGACCACCGGGGCGGTCTCCTGCACCAGCCCGACCTCCGACCGGATCGAGCAGTTCCTGCCGCTCTCGCCCGGCTCGCGCTACTACGAGGCGGGGTACGGCGAGGTGTGGTCGGCGATCTCCGCCATGGAGCAGTTCCCCAACACCTGCCGCTGCGACGAGGAGATCGACAACGGCGCCGGCCTCTCCTGGGACATCTCCCTGACCGCGGGCGGCTCGGCCACCCGCAACAGCCTGATCACCTTCTCCCCGGTCGGCGCGGTCCCGCTGACGACGGAGAAGACCGTCGACGACTCCGAGGTCGGCCCCGGTGACGAGGTGACCTACACGATCACCGTGCGCAACCCCGGCGACGCGGCTGCCACCCTCGAGGACATCCGTGATGACCTGCCCGACGGCTTTGCGTACGTCGACGGCAGCACGGACGGTGCCACCACCGACGACCCGACGACGACCGGTGACGAGCTGGTCTGGTCGACCCCGACCACGGTCCCCGCCGGTGGCGACGTCTCCCTGACGTTCAGCGCGACCGCTGCCGACACGGAGGGCGACTACTTCAACAACGCCACCGCGACGGCCACCGACCTCTTCGTCAACCCGACCGGCGACACCGCGCAGGTCACGGTCGAGCAGGTGGTCGCGGCGGTGGAGCCGGTGACGAACCTGCAGGCGGCCGGTGCCGGCGCGGGCTCGGTGGTGCTGACCTGGCTGAACCCGGACCAGCTCGACGGGATCGTCGTGCGCTGGTCCACCGACGACTTCCCGCAGTCGCCCACCGACGGCACCGGGGTGCCGGTCACCGGAACCCCCGAGACCGTCACCATCGACGGGCTCGACGACGGCGCGACCGTCTTCTTCTCGGTCTTCGCCACCCTGGGGGAGGGCGTGTCCGAGCCCGCCTTCACCGAGCTCAGCCCCTTCGCGTGTCCTGACCTGACCCCGGCGCTCGACGCGACCGGTGGCCTGATCACCGGGCAGGAGTGGGTGGCCTGCAGCTCGCCGACCGCGCACGACCCGGCGAACTCCCTCGACACCGTGCTGCCACGCACCGGAGCGACGCAGGCGCTGATGACCAGCGGTGACCGCGAGGTGGCGACCCCACCGGACGACGGATCCGGTGAGGGCCCCGACAACGGCACCGGTTCCCGGGGTGCCTTCGACGTGTCGATCTATCGCATCGACCTGCAGGTGCCGGCCGGTGCCAACTGCCTGCAGTTCGACTACGTCTTCGCGTCCGAGGAATACCCCGAGTACGTCGGTCAGTCCTTCAACGACGGCTTCCTGGCCCAGCTGGACCAGAACGAGTGGGTGGTCGACGAGAACAGCTCGATCTCCGCGACGGGCAACTTCGCCAAGATGGCGGACGGTGACTTCATCAGCGTCAACAGCGCGGTCTTCGCCGATCCGGCGAAGGTGTTCCTGCCGGCGGTCAACGGCACCGGGTACGACGGCATGAGCGTGCCGTTGACCGCTTCCACCCCGATCACGCCGGGCGCGCACGCGATCTATCTGTCGATCTTCGACGCCGGTGACGGGGTCCTCGACTCCGCGGCGTTCGTCGACCACCTGCGCACCACCGACCTGAACTGCCAGGCGGGCAGCAACCAGCCGCCGGTCGCGATCGACGACACGGCCAACACGGTCGGCACCGCACCGGTGACGGTCAACGTGCTGGCCAACGACACCGACGGCGAGGGCCAGGCGCTGACGGTCTCCGACCACACCGCCCCGGCGCACGGCACGGTGACCTGCACGGCCACCGACTGCACCTACACCGCCGAGGCCGGCTTCACCGGGACCGACACGTTCACCTACACCGTCAACGACGGCCACGGCGGCGTCGACACGGCCACCGTGACGGTCACCGTCGCCTCAGGCAACGCACCTCCCGACGCCGTGGCCGACACCGCGACCACGCACACCACCGACCCGGTGACGATCAACGTGCTGGCCAACGACACCGACCCCGAGGGCGACGACCTGGTGGTCACCTCGGCGACGCCCACCGCGGCCCACGGCACGGTCTCCTGCACGGCCACGGCCTGCACCTACACCGCGACCGGCAAGTTCACCGGCACGGACTCCTTCACCTATGCGATCAGTGACGGCAACGGGGGCACCGACTCCGCCACGGTCACGGTGACCGTGGAGAACCGGCCCCCGGTGGCGGTGGACGACACCGCCGAGACGGTCGGTACGACGCCGGTCACGGTCGCCGTCCGCGCCAACGACTCCGACCCGGACGGGCACGCGCTGACGGTCACCGACCACACCGCGGCAGCCCACGGCACGGTCTCGTGCACGGCGAGCAGCTGCACCTACACGGCCGAGTCCGGCTTCACCGGCACGGACTCGTTCACCTACACGGTCGGCGACGGCCACGGCGGCAGCGACACCGCGACGGTCACGGTCACCGTCGAGGAGCCCCCGGCGGTCTCCGAGCTCGGCATCTCCATCTCCCGGACGTTGGTGACCTGGCCCGGGCAGGTCACCGTGACCGGCACCGCGAAGAACTCCGCCGGTGACGTGGTCGCCGGTGTGGAGCTCGAGCTGTGGCAGACGGTCGGTGGGGTGTCGACCAAGGTGGACACCGTGACCACGGGCGCGGACGGCACGGCCAGCAGCACGCAGCGGCCCGAGGCGCGCACGTCCTACATGTGGAAGACGGTCAGCCCGGCCCTGGCGTCGGCGGCGAAGACCGTCAAGGTGCGCCCGGCCCTGACCATGCGGGTCTCGGAGACCAAGCTCGCGGTCCACGCACCGCTGGTGGTGGAGGGCGACAGCAGCCCGAGCCGGGTCGGCACGCCGGTGCGGCTGCAGCGGCTCAAGGGCCACCGCTGGATCACCGTGAAGTCGACGACGATCGACGAGGCGACCAACACCCTCGAGCCGACCGGGCACTACCGGTTCCGGCTCAGCTCGACCAAGTCGGGCGCCTTCAAGTTCCGCGTGATGATCCCGGCCGACGCCGGCCGCGAGGCGTCCACCTCAGTGGTGAGGAAGGTGAAGTTCCACAAGGCCAAGGTCACGTCGGTCTCGCGGGGTCGCAACCAGGTGGTGAAGATCAAGAACACCGGCGAGGTGGCGATCAACCTGCGCGGCTGGGAGCTGGTCAACAAGCACGGCACGACGATCGAGCTGTCCAGCAAGAAGGTGACACCCGGGCACACGGCCAAGATCAAGACCCACCGCTCGATCTTCAGCCGGAACGACAAGGTGAAGCTGGTCGACCCGAACGGGTTCGTCGTGCACACCTTCCGGATGTAGGGCGGGGCATACGCTTCAGGAGACGAGTCGCACGAGACGGAGGGGGCTGAAGGTGATGGAGATCTTCGGCCTCCTCCTGACGTTTGCTCTCTTCCTCGGCGTGATGGGTCTGGTCTTCCAGCTCTACGAGGCGTGGTCGCGCCGCCGGAAGTGAGCGTTGCCGCGACCACCGGTTCATGGGGAACACCCCCCATTTCGGGAACAGGCCACCCCTCCCGTTCGTTCTGAATGGTGCAGGCACCACCTAGACTGGATGACATGCACAAGGGCGCCGTCAGAGCGATGGTCCCGACCGGCCTCCAAGGAGGAGACCACAATGAAGAGCAACAACCCGGTTTTCAACCGATCGCCTGAGTTCAACGGCCAGGCGAATGCCTACGGCAACCAGACCTATGCCGGCAACGGCCAGGCCCACAGCGGCTACGGCCAGCAGCCCACGATGACCGACCCGTCCCAGTGGAGCGTTGCCCAGGGCGGTCAGCCCGGCTATGCCCAGCCCGGCCAGGTCGACCAGGGTCGGATGACGATCGACTCGGTCGTCCAGAAGACCGGGATCTCGCTCGGCGTGGTGATCATCACCGCCCTGGCCACCTGGATCCTGACCCCCGACATCACCACCGGCGCCGACCTCGGCCCGCTGATGGCTGCGATGACGATCGGCTCCCTCGGTGCCTTCGCGCTCTCGATGGTCAACTCCTTCAAGCGCGTGATCAGCCCGGCGCTGGTGCTCGCGTTCTGTGCCCTCGAGGGTGTTGCGCTCGGTGCCATCAGCAAGTTCTTCGACGCCCAGTTCGGTGACGGCGTGGTCAGCGGCGCGGTGATCGGCACCTTCGGTGCCTTCGCCGGCACGCTCGCCGCCTACAAGTTCTTCAACATCCAGGTCGGCGCCAAGTTCAAGATGTTCGTGATGGCCGCCGTGTTCGGCATGATCGGCCTCTCGCTCATGGAGCTCGTGCTGGGCATGTTCGGCGCCCAGATCGGCCTCTTCGGCGTCAGCGGCCTCGGCATGGTCACCGCCTTCGCGGGCCTGATCCTCGGTGTGTTCATGCTGGTGATGGACTTCGACTTCGTCGAGAACGGCGTCCGCGCCGGCATCCCGGAGCGTGAGTCGTGGCGCGCGGCCTTCGCGATGACCGTGAGCCTGGTCTGGATCTACACCAACCTGCTCCGCATCCTGGCGTTCTTCAGCCAGGACTGACAACCAGCAGACTGCCACGAGGCGCTCCCCGCTGCGGGGAGCGCCTCGTGTCGCTTATCACGGTTTGGTTGCTTGGCCTAATTCGTGTCAGACCGGTCTAGTCATTTCGGGTGGTCCGGAGTGCCAATGGGGTACTTCTGTGCCATTTCCGCATGCGGCGGGACTAACCGCCCCTAATGTCCTGTTTGGCTCGGGGGATGAGCCAGGGGGAGAAATAGGGGTGGACAGATGAGTGGGTGGATCAAGCGAGCACGTTCGCGTGACGAACGCGGTGCCGCAGCGGTCGAGTTCGCATTGATCTCGATCATCCTGCTGACGCTGCTCATCGGCATCATCCAGGCATCGATCTTCTTCTGGTCCTACCAGACCGGGGCGAATGCGGCCCGCGAGGGAGCCAGGCAGTACGCCGTGGATCCCTGCGACAAGACGGGGTTGGCCAACGACCAGAAGGTCAAGGACTTCGTGGGTGGCGCCGCCTCTGGCACCGTCACCGTCGGACACACCTTCAGCGGCTCGAATCCTCCGGTCACCGGCGACGAGGTGACGGTCACCGTCTCCTATGATGCTCCGTCCATCGGCGGTCTGCTGCCGGACTTCCCGGCGGTCGTGAAGACCGCATCAGCGCGGGTCGAAGACGTTCAGGACTGCACGCCATGAGGCGCCTCCTCGGACTCGACCGACCACGCAACGATCGTGGCGCAACTGCTGTGCTGTTCGCGGTGTTGGCACTCGTTCTGCTGGGCATCGGGGCGGTGGCAGTCGACATGGGCCAGGTCTATGCCAAACGATCGTCTCTGCAGAGTGCGGTCGACCACGCTGTCCTTGCGGCTGCCGCCGAGCTCGACGGGACCAACACCTGCTCCTTGGACGCGATCGCGGCGGCCGAGAAGTACCTTCGCGACAACTGGATCGACGACTCCGGTGACCCGATCCAGGTCAATCTCGGCGGCTCCGCTGGAGACTCCGACGGCTTTATCAAGTGCACCGGCTGGAACGTGAAGTTGTGGGCACCGGATGCCACGGTCGACTTCGGGTTGGCCAAGGCCGTCTCCGACGTCAGCAGCGTCGAGGTGCCGGCCTACGCCGAAGCCGGTGTCTTCTCACCGGCCACCGGGGTGATGCCCGCCTTCGCCGTCACCGGCTGTGACTACGGTCCGCAGACGCTGCTCGACCCCCCGGGTGGCCACGAGACGGTCTATGTGCCGACTCTCCCGGAGCTCACCACGCCCTACACAGCGGTCAACCTCAACCCAGCGCCCGGTGGTGTCAACCCGATCTCGATCGCACTCAACCAGTTCAGCGCCCTGGACATCTACGCCTCCGCGAACCCGGCCGCGAAGAGCCTCACCGGCGTCAACGCGATCTCGTTCTCGACCGAGGACGGCACGATCGTGAAGATGCGGATCACCGACACGCCGTCGTTCACCGTCGCCGCCGGCCAGATCCACGTGGCCGAGATCCCGGCTGCTGTTCGAGATGTCGAGAAGGTCTGGTGGGTGCGGGTCTCCAAGGACAACGGTGCCCACTGGAGCTCACCGGAGACCGCGCTGCCTCTGCGTGTCGGCGACCCGCTGCTCGAGTGCGCCGGGGAGAGCAACGAAGGCAACTTCGGCACCGTCGACCTGCCGCACCTCAACCCCGGTGCCAACGCCGAGAAGGCAATCGAGTGGAACATCGCCACCCAGGTCGACTTCGACCTGACCACCCTGCTCGGCACGAACGGATACTGCAGCCCGGGCACTGGGGGCGCTGTCGCACCTACCGTCGACGGCACCAACTGCGTCCAGGCGCAGACCGGGTTCGCAGGCAACGGAGCGACCGGTGGCTTGATCACGGGACCTGCTGGCGGCACGCCGGGTCGCCTGGTCAAGACGCCGACTGCGACGGGCTGTGACCCGCACAACGGGTCGAGCAACTACGAGACCGAGAAGGTCAAGGGATCCAACTATTCGATCAACAACGACACCCTGACCTGCTTCTTCACCAACAGCTCCACGACGATCAACACGATCGCGGTGCCCAACGGTGGATACGACGGCGACGAGGTCATCGACGCCGACATCTTCAAGTCACCCCGGTTCTTCTGGGTGCCGGTCTTCTCGGTCCAGCCATCCAACGGAAATTCCAACCACTACGCGATCGTCGACTTCCGCCCGGGGTTCATCACCGGTGAGCTGGGCGCGTCGACCAAGGCGTCGAGCGTGATGGACGCCAACGGCGACAAGAACGGGGTCGTCTTCGCCAGCAGTGGCATCGAGACCCTCAAGATCGTCTTCTTCGATCCAGATGCACTTCCGGAAAGCATGTCGGGCGGTCCCGTGATGACCTATCTCGGCGTCGGAACCAAGGTAATCGTCCTCGTCGACTGACGACTCGGGGCGAACAACAAGCGACAAGCGACAAGGACATACATCATGGCAAGACGTTCAATCCTCCTGATTGCGGCACTCTTCATCGCCGCGTTGGGGACCGCAATGATCGTGGTCTACGTGCAAGGAATCGACGCCCGCGCTGCCGAAGGCCAGGAGCTGGTCGAGGTGCTCACCGTCACGGAAACCGTGGAAGCGGGTGAGTCCGTCCAGGACGCGCAGTCGGCGGGCAAGTTCGAGACGACCGAAGTCGTCCGTGACGACATGGTCGACGGGGCCCTCACCTCGACCTCGTCGATCCTCGACGACGTCGCGTTGGGCGCGATCTATCCGGGCGAGCAGATCATCAGCAAGAAGTTCGGCGCGGCCGGATCCGAGGCAGCGCTGAACATCCCCGACGACAAGCTGGCCATCTCGGTCGACCTGACCGACCCGGCCCGAGTGGCCGGCTTCGTGATCCCCGGCTCCGAAGTGGCGATCTTCGCTTCAGGCGACCCCGAGGCGATCAAGCCCGACGGCAGCACGCAGAAACTGTCGACCTACACCCGCCTGTTGTTGCCGAAGGTGCAGGTCATCGGGGTCGGCACCACGTCACTCACAGCAAAGACCACCAAGACCGATGACGGCGAGACCACCGAGCAGATCCCGCGCACGATCCTCACCGTCGCGGTCGACCAGGAGCAGGCCGAGAGGCTCATTTTCGCGGACCGCAACGGCGACCTCTCCTTCGCCCTGCTGAGCGAGAAGTCGAAGGTCAAGGACGGCCGCGGGGTCGTCGTGCAGGACATCATGCCCGAGGTCTTCGCAGGGATCGCACAATGACCACCCTGGTCGAGCAGGACCCGGAGCTGATCCGCCAGGTGCGCGAGGTCCTGGGCGCTGATGTCACCGTGGTCGAGTCGCTGGACCGCCTGGGAGAGCACCTCGCCACGCACCCCCACGAATACGCGGTGGTGGTGGGCCAGTCGGTCGACGCCGGAGCAGCGGGCGCCTTCGCAGAAGCCAGCCGGATCCAGCAGCCGGCGCTCGGCGTGATCATGCTCCGGAGCTTCGTCGACACCGAGGTCCTGGCCAATGCCCTGCGCTCGGGGATGCGCGACGTGATCGCGGTGGACGACCTCACGGGTCTCAGCAGCGCAGTCGCACGGTCACGCACTTTGTCCCACGCGATGAGCGGGACTGCTGATCGGGCCGTGGAGGCCGCCGATGGTCTTCTGTTCACGATCTTCTCGACCAAGGGAGGCGTGGGCAAGAGCCTGGTTGCCACCAACGTGGCCGCGGCTCTGGCCGACCAGGGCCGCCGGGTCTGCATCGTCGACCTAGACGTCCAGTGTGGCGACGTGGCCATCATGCTCCAGCTGAACCCGCTGCACACGCTGGCGGATCTGACCCAGCTGTCGGGACAGATCGACCCGGGCGGCGTGGAGTCGCTGCTCAGCCTGCACTCCGAGAACCTCAGCGTGCTGGCGGCCCCGGTGCAGCTCGAGACCCACGTCCAGCCCGAGCAGGTGTCGTCGGTCCTTGAGACGCTGAAGACCATGTTCGACGTCGTGGTCGTGGACACCTCAGGCGCGTTCGACGACCATGCTCTTGCGGCGCTGGACCACAGTGACCTGCTGGTCCTTGTCGGCACCCTGGACATCCCGGCCCTGAAGAGCCTCAAGCTCGCTGCGGGCACCCTCGACCTGCTCAACTATCCCCGGGAGCGGTGGCGGTTGGTGCTCAACCGCGCTGACTCCAAGGTCGGCCTGTCGGCGAAGGAGTTCGAGGAGACCCTCGGAGTCACCGCGGCGATCAGCATCCCGTCGAGCCGAGACGTCCTGGCCGCGGTCAACCGCGGTGAGACCATCGTCCGCTCGAGCGCGGGTCACCAGATCAGCAAGACGTTGACCGGTTTCGCCGGTGGACTGTATGCCGACGCTGCACCGGCGTCGGCCGAAGTGACCTCGGGCGGCTCGCGCCGCGGAAACCGGCGCAAGCTCCGCGCCAAGAAGGTGAGCTGACATGGCCCTCTCCGACCGCATCCAGGCTGCCCAGCGCAGTGGCATGACCTTGGTCAACAACGAGCCGAAGGCCCACAGCGGAGCGGGTGCCCGGGTGGCACGGCCGACCCTGCAGGATCCGTTCGCCAACCTGAAGAAGATCGTTCACGCGCAATTGGTCACTGTTCTCGGGCCCAAGCTCTATGACGTCGACATGACGGCCAGTGAGCTCGAGGAGCAGGTCCGCAGCGCCTTGCAGAATGCCATTGCGGCCAACGACCAGCCGATGTCTGGAGCCGATCGCACTCGGATCACCCAGGAGATCGCCGACGACATCCTCGGCTACGGGCCGTTGGAGCCGCTGTTGCGTGACCCGGATCTCTCCGAGGTGATGGTCAACAGCGCGAGCGACATCTTTGTTGAGCGCAACGGCAAGCTGACCCGCGTCGACGCGATGTTCAGTGACGAGGCGCACCTGCGGCGCACCATCGACAAGATCGTCGGCAAGATCGGACGACGTGTCGACGAGGTCAGCCCGATGGTCGACGCCCGGCTCCCCGACGGGTCTCGTGTCAACGCGATCATCCCGCCGTTGGCCCTGGACGGCTCCAAGCTCACCATCCGCAAGTTCTCCGAGGATCCCTACACGGTCGAGGACCTGATCGCCTTCGACACCTTGAGTCGGGAGTCTGCGGACCTCCTGAACGCGTGCGTGCGAGGCCGGCTCAACATCCTGGTCTCCGGTGGAACCGGCGCTGGCAAGACCACCACGCTCAACGTGCTCTCCTCGTTCATTCCGGAGGACGAGCGCATCGTCACCATCGAGGATGCCGCGGAGCTGCGGCTCCACCAGGAGCACGTGCTGCGCCTCGAGTCCCGTCCCGCCAACATCGAGGGCAAGGGCGCGGTCCACATTCGCGACCTCGTTCGCAACTCGCTCCGTATGCGACCGGACCGCATTGTCGTCGGCGAGATCCGTGATGCATCCGCGCTCGACATGCTCCAGGCGATGAACACTGGTCACGACGGCTCCATCTCGACGGTGCACGCCAATACCCCGCGCGACGCTCTCTCGCGTGTGGAGACCATGGTGATGATGGCCGGGATGGATCTCCCGGTGCGGGCCATCCGTGAGCAGGCTTCGAGCGCCATCGACCTGATCATCCAGCAGACCCGGCTCAAGGACGGCACGCGTCGGATCACGGCGATCACCGAGGTCGTGGGCATGGAGGGCGACATCATCACGCTCCAGGACGTGTTCCTCTTCGACTACGCCGCAGGCTTCGACGAGCACGGCCGCGCCCGTGGTCACCTGAAGTCCACCGGTCTCCGCCCGCGCTTCATCGACCGTCTCGCCGACCACAACGTGCACGTCGATCCTGCGGTCTTCGCCATGGGGGTCTACCGCTAATGCTCTCTTCTCGGAAGACGCACGCCGCCCGTGGGTGGTCGAGAGTCGCAAGTCTCTTCGCGGCGGTAGCCATCGTGCTCGTTGCGAACCCTGCCCACGCTGCCGACGAGATCAACATCGACCACGTCGAGTCCGCCGACGGCAAGGTCTCGGTGCTGCTGGCGGTCGACGAGCTTCCCGGCGGAGCAACGCCCGACCTCGACGGCCTGTCCGTCACTGTCGACGGCAACGCCGTGGATGCCAAGGCCAAGACCGTCGAGGCTGGCGAGATCGAGCGCACCACCGTGCTTGCACTCGACACCAGCAAGAGCATGCGCGGGGCGCCCATCGAGGATGCGAAGGCCGCAGCCAAGGCGTTCCTCGATGCCGCACCTGCGGACGTCAAGATCGGCCTGCTGACCTTCTCCGGGTCTGTGCAGAGCACCATCGAGCCGACCACCGACCACGCGGCGCTGGCTGCGGCGATCGATGGCATAGAGCTCACCTTGGGCACACGTGTCTACGACGCAGTCGTCGAAGCCGTGGGCCTCGCCGGCTCGGACGGTGCGCGGAGTGTGCTCCTGCTCTCCGACGGCAAGGACCAGGGCGGAGGCGCCCCGATCGCAGACGCTGTCTCCGCAGCGACCGACAACGACGTCGTCGTCGACGTCGTCTCCCTGGATCAGAGGCCGGCGAACCAAGCGCTGCTCGCAAAGATCTCGGACGCCAGCGGGGGAGCAGTCATCGACGCCAAACCCGCTGCGCTCGAGGGCGTCTTCACCGCCCAGGCCGACGCACTCTCCAACCAGGTGCTGGTCACGTTCGATGCCCCAAAGCAGTCGTCGGAGGAGGTCAACCTCGCAGTCGAGCTGACCTCGGGCGGGGTGTCCTATGACGACTCTGCCCTTGTCGCCATCGCGGTTGCCGACGAGGGGCCCCGCACCGTCACCTACGACGCGCCCAAGTTCGGAAAGGGTGTGATGCTCTTGGGCGCCCTTGGGTTTGGGATCGGGCTGGCCATCCTGCTCGCGGTTGTGATGATGGGCTCCAAGGGGCAGTCCGAGGCTCAGCGACGGGTCGCTGCCTACCTCGGCGAGGCGAAGCCGACGTCGAAGGGCAAGCGGTCTGGCGAGCCCTCGCCGGGAAGCCTGAAGGACTCCGCGGTGGCACTGACGGAGAACTTGGTCAAGGGAGACTTCGAGGATCGGCTCAACATGAAACTCGCCGGCGCTGCGGTGAAGATGACTGCCGCCGAGTGGTTGCTGACACACGCTGGCATCGCCGTCGTCACAGCATTTGCAGGGTTGATAATGAGCGGCGGAGCCGCAATGGTCGTCTTCGGATTGTTCGGCGCTGTACTTCCGTGGCTTTACCTGAAGCGCCGACACAAGAAGCGGCTTGCAGCGTTCGACGGACAACTCGCAGAGACTCTGACACTCATGGCAGGCGGGCTGTCAGCGGGGTTGTCCATGCCACAGGCCATCGATTCTGTGGTGCGTGAGGGAAATGAGCCTGTCTCTGGTGAATTGCGCAGGGCGCTGGTCGAGCAGCGTCTGGGCATCCAGATAGAAGAGGCTTTGGACAGCGTGGCGGAGAGGATGGAAAGCGAGGACTTCGCCTGGGTGGTGATGGCAATCAGGATCCAGCGTGAAGTCGGTGGCAACCTAGCCGAACTCTTGAGCACGGTGGCGAACACGCTCCGCGAACGTGAATACCTGCGACGCCAGGTGCAAGTCTTGAGTGCGGAAGGGCGGATGTCGGGATACGTGCTGGGTGGCCTACCCATCGGCCTATTCCTGTACATGCTGTTGGTGCGGCCTGACACCGCGCGAGTGCTCTACACAGAACCAGCCGGGATGGGTCTGAGCGCTGCCGCGTTGGTAATGCTGGGACTTGGGTACTGGATGATTGCCAAGATTGTGAAGATTGAGGTCTGACATGTCTTCAACTCTGATTCTGCTCCTCGGCGGGCTGTTGTTGTTCTCAGCCTTCGCACTCACACTCTCAGTGATCGGTGTTGCCACCGCCGAGCGCCGCGCGGTAGGTAGGTCATTGGCCGCTGTCCAAGCAATCGACCAGGCCCCGGACATCTTGCGAGAAGAACTTGAGCGGCCGTTCTCCGAGCGCGTGATCGCGCCGTTGGGCGAGAAACTTGTGGGCATTGGCCGCAAACTCACCCGTGCGGACACCGCGGATCGAATTCGGCACAAGTTGGACATCGCTGGTAATCCCCAAGGCTGGGACGTGAACCGCATCATCGGGCTGAAGGTTCTCGGCATGGGGGTATTTGGATTACTCACTTTCTTGTACATGCTCGGCAACGGGTCAGCCTTCTCCAAGACTGTGCTCATCACCGTGGGCGTTGGTGCCTTGGGCTATCTCTTGCCGAACATTTTGGTCCACAACGCTGGTCAGAAGCGCGAGTCATTGATGCTCAATGCGCTCCCGGATGCCCTCGACCTGCTGACCATCTCGGTCGAGGCGGGCTTGGGCTTTGATGCTGCTGTGGCGAGGGTGGCCAAGAACACCACAGGGCCGCTGGCCCAAGAGTTCGCCAGGCTTCTTCAGGAGATGCAGATCGGTGTCGGGCGTATGGAAGCCATGCGGTCGATGGGGGAGCGGACCTCCATCAAGGACTTGAAGTCGTTCTGTCTGTCCATGGTGCAAGCCGATCAACTCGGGATTCCGATTGCCCGAGTACTCCGCGTGCAGAGCTCGGAGATGCGGACCAAGCGTCGTCAACGGGCTGAAGAGGCAGCACAGAAGGTGCCCGTGAAAATTCTCTTCCCGTTGATCTTCTTCATCCTGCCGTGCTTGTTCATCGTGGTCATTGGACCGGTCATTCTCCAAGCCCGAGGCGCATTCGGCTGATGATCACACTGCGAGCGAAACCCACGCGAGCGCCGGTCACGGCAGGCAAGTCCTGGCGCGTGACGACTGCCGCGAGAGTTTTCGTGCTGGCGCTCGTCTTTGGGTTGACTCTCAGCTCCGGGACGATCAATTCGGCTGGAGTCATTCTGTTGGCGCTGGTGCTGCTCGCTTCGGTTTGCTGCGTGCTTGAAGCGAATCCATTGACTGGTCCCACGCCATGGACGCCGTTGGTCGAGGGGGTTCTGACCGCTGCGTTGATCGGTATGACCCCGGGCCCGATCGGTGCATTGTCCATCTATCTCGTGATCCCGCCGGTGGTCGCAGGCATTCGACACGGCTGGGTCACCACTGCCAACACCTTCCTGGCCGAGGGCTTCGTGATGTTCGGTGCGGGGGCAGCCGCCGAAGAACTCGGACTCGTCGATGCACAGATGCTCAGCTCGGCCCCCTGGCTCCTCACCGGCTTGGGTGGGGGTTTGTTGGCCGCTTGGCAGAGTCGGTCGGTGCGAAATCTTGCCTCTATCCAAGCGCCCTACGAGGCTGCCCACCACCTAGTTTCTCAATTGCATACGCTGGCCCAGCGACTCCCGGTGGGCCTCGACAGTCTCACAGCGGCGAGGGCACTCAACGATGCAACTCGCGAAGGCGTGAGTGCAGATCGGTCAGCCGTCATCATCAGGACCGCAGAGGATGCCTTCGAACCGCTGATCAGGGAGGGTGCGATCAGCGCGGTCGACGAGCGGATGGCTTCGATCTGCTTCGGCACCGGGCGCCCCCTGACAGGAAAAGGTTTGCTCGCATTGCCGATACGCGTGGGTGAGCACTGCTTCGGAGTGCTCCTGCTCGGGCGAGCCACGTCGTGGACGAAGAGACAAGTGCAGGAACTACAGGCCGTTGTCGACACCCAAGCCGTCCGACTCGACACTGCATTGCTCTTCGACGACGTGAGATCCTTCGCCACCTCGGAGGAGCGCAACCGTCTCGCTCGTGACATCCACGACGGGGTTGCGCAAGAGATCGCGTCGCTCGGCTACATGGCTGATGAGATCGCCGACACCAGCCCTGACGACGCCACGCGGAAGGTCGCCAACGATCTCCGTGCCGAAATCACACGAGTGGTCAGTGAGTTGCGATTCTCGATCTTCGATCTGCGCCACGACCTCGATGAAGCCAGCAGTGTTTCGGGAGCGCTGGCTGAATACGTCCGCGAGGTCAGTCATCAAAGTGGGATGCGGGTGCACCTGCTCTTCGATGAGCGGGGCCCCCGGCTTCCACAACGCGTTGAGCAAGAGTTGCTACGCATCGGGCAAGAGGCGATTGGAAACGCGCGCAAGCATGCGCATGCGATCAACCTGTGGGTGACGCTCACCAGCGACGGTAAATGTGTGCGCCTCGTGATCGAGGACGATGGCATCGGTGCGGCGACCGCGCGGCCAGGACACTATGGGATGCACACGATGCGTGAGCGAGCTGACCGGATTGGTGCGAACTTCTCTGTCACTTCACGTGCGGATGGTGGCACTGTGGTCACTGTGCAGTCGAGACAGTCTGCTGGCGAGATCACGGAAGGTTCGAACGATGGTTACAAGAGTCCTGCTCGTCGATGACCACGAGCTGATCAGGCAGGGCCTTGCTCGCGCCTTCGAGCGCCACGGGCAGATGACCGTGATCGGCCAAGCCGCCAGCGTGGCGGAAGCCAAGGTGGCCTGGGCCTCCCTGAAGCCCGATGTCGTCGTCACAGACCTTCAACTGCCCGATGGCACAGGCTTGGAGATGATTCGAGCCATTCGAGCCGAAGATGCTGACGTTGGCATCGTCATGCTCACGATGCATGCCGGCGATGACCAGATCTTCGCAGCCATGGAGGCTGGTGCCTCCGCGTTCGTCGGCAAGGACAGCAAGGCCAGCGAGGTCGTCCAAGCCGCCGCTCACGCGGCGGTGTCACCACGGAGTTTTCTCTGCTCAGGTCTGACTGCCGCGATGATGCGTCGTGCGAGTGGGCCAGCTCCCACGAAGCTCACTGATCGTGAGCAGGAGGTGCTCGAGTTGTTGGCAGACGGTCTTGGCACCGCGGCGATCGCTCGCCAGCTATTCATGAGCGAGTCGACCGCGAAGACCCACATCACCCGAATTTACGAGAAGCTCGGGGCTTCAAATCGCGCTCAGGCATTGGTGACGGCCATGAGGAGCGGCTTGCTCTCTTCTGTCACCCCCTGACGGGCCAATGGATCGACTGCCTGGAGGGTCTCTCGAGTAGCCCGAAAGGACCATCCGATGTGGGCGGATCATCCGATACGCCAAGACAAGATTCCCGGCAAGATTGATTCCAGAACGAGTCCGGTGGGGGCTCGGACTCACATCCGTGGGGACTCAATCAAAGGGAGAAATCCAATGCTCGAGAAGTTCATGATGCTCATGCTCGTCGGTCCGGCCAAGAAGGACGACGAGAAGGGCGCGACCGCCACCGAGTACGGCCTGCTCGTGGCCTTCATCGCCGTCGTCATCATCGTCGCTGTCACGTTGTTCGGTGAGGCACTGAACAGCTTCTTCCAGGACATGGTCACCGAGGTCAACAGCTGGTGATCTGACGCATCCAGCATCGCCGGGCGCCGCGACGGCATTCCGTCGCGGCGCCCGGTTTCGGGCTTTGGTAGGCGGCCATATGAGCCGGGGAGTGGATATGAAGGTTTTTAGACAATCGATTGTCGGGCGGACGTCGCGCCGCAATGAACGTGGTGCCACCGCGACCGAGTACGGAATTCTCGTCGGCTTCATCGCGATCGTAATCATCGTGGCGGTGACGCTCTTCGGTACTGCCCTCAACGACGTCTTTGGTCGCCTCGCAATTTGGGTCGGCACGTTCTAGGGCATGGACGTGACTCGGGCTGTGGCGCAGGACGCGTGCAAGGACCTCTCGAGGTCGTGCGCGGCGTCCCGGGCTACCCGGAGTACTGACTCGAAAATTTCAAGGACGACGAATGACAACCGTGCGTGACTCGGGCCCCTCGGCTGACCAGGTCGAGGTGGTCTCGAACCGGCGTGGGCTACCGACCTGGATGCCCATGGCCGTCTTCGGACTTCTGATGGTGATGGTCGTCCGGCAGTCGGCCCGACCGCTCTCCGACCCGGACAGCTTCTGGCACCTGCGGCTGGGCGAGCAGATCTGGAGCGCACGCTCCGTCGGTACGCCGGACTGGTCCACCGCCGACGACCGGTCGTGGGTGCTGACCCAATGGCTCCCCGAGGTGGTCGCGGCTCGCTTCGAGGCATGGCTCGGCCTGCCCGGCGTGGCGTGGCTGTTCGGAGCCAGCCTGCTGGTGCTCGTCGTCGCCGTCTACTTTATGTGTCGCCAGCGGGCCGGACTCCTGGCCAGCGCCTTCGCCACAGGTCTGGCTGTCGTCGCGATGGGTGCCGGCCTGTCGCCCAGGCCCCACATGGTCACCTATGTCCTGCTGGCGACCACCTTGGCCGCCTGGCTCAGGACCGTGGACGACCTCAGGCCACGCTGGTGGCTGCTGCCCCTGTCCTGGCTCTGGGCATGTTGCCACGGCATGTGGTTCACCGGACCACTCGTTGGTCTCCTGGTGATTCTCGGACTCCGGCTTGACCAGCGCGTCTCAGACCGTGATCTCGTCAGACTCGCAGTGATCCCTCTCGGCTCAGTTTTCCTGGCCGCTCTCACACCGGTCGGACCCAAGCTGCTCGGGGCACCGTTCGCAGTCGGGGGCATCAGCGCCTACATCACCGAGTGGCAGCCGCCGTCCTTCCGTACCATCGGGCCCGCCGCTGCGATGCTGATCCTTGCGCTCGTCGTGCTCACCTGGTCGCGCACGCAACGACGGGTTCCTTGGACCAATCTGCTCCTGCTGCTCATGGCGACCGGGTGGACACTGCTCGCGGTACGCACCGTGACCCTGGGCGCCATCATCGCGGCGCCCCTGCTGGCTGGGGCGATCCAGACCTGGCTCCATCGGAGAGCCGAGCCGCGGGCGAGTTGGGAGAAGCCCTTCGTCCTCGGTGCAGCGGCAGTGTGCCTGGTCGGTCTCGCGCTGGTGGTCTCGCAGGTCTCCGAAGAGCCGGCACGGGTTCCCTCCGGCCTCGACCCCCAGTTGAGTGCCATGGCTGCCGGCACTCCGGTGCTCAACGACTACGCGACGGGCGGATGGTTGCGATGGGCCCACCCTGGGCTCGATCCGCTCATCGACGGACTGACCGAGGCCTACTCGCTGGATGAGTTGCGCGACTACGGCACGGCGATGGCCGTCGGAGCAGGCTGGGAGGACATCGTTGGGTCCTCCCGGGCAGAGTATGCACTCCTGAAGGAGTCATCGCCCCTCGCCAGCGCCCTCGAGGATCGTCTCTCATGGGTTGTCCTCGGAGCTGACGAGGGCTTTGTGCTCCTGTCTGCGCCTGACGCATCCTCCGGGGCGTGAACTCCTGATGAGCACGACGCGCTTGGCAGCCACCAAGGACTCAACCGGCGCGAGCGACGGGGCCCTGTCAGCACCGTCGACGAGCAGCGATCACCGCGTCCCACCTTCCCTGCGAATCTTGTGGAGCCGTTGGCGGTGGATGTTGGTCCCGCTGACGATCTTCGGGCTTACCCGGATGATCTCCGGCTACCTGCTCAGCGTGGGCGCGCAGCGACAGGTCGCACTCACCGAGGATTCGCCGGCCTACCACCTGACCACCCCGACGGACGCTTCTCCGGGCTATCTGGGCGTGATCTCCAACTGGGACGGGCAGTGGTTCCGCTCCATTGCCGAGTCCGGTTACCCGGTTCCGTTGCCGATGGAAGACGGTCAGGTCGTCCAGAACGAGTGGGCCTTCTCGCCGGGGTATCCCACCCTTGTGCGTTTGGTCATGATGCTCACCCGAACCGACTTTCCCCTCGCCGCCACAGTGGTTAGCCTGGTGTGTTCCGGACTCGCTGTGCTCTTGGTCTACCGATTGTTGATGACGCGGGCAGACTCCTTCGTCGCGACGACCGCGGTCCTGGGCCTGTGCTCCTTCCCCGCATCTCCCATCCTCCAGGTTGCCTACTCGGAGAGCCTGGCCCTGCTTCTCGTGGTCACGGCCCTGGTGCTGCTGACACAACGAAGGTATGGGTGGCTCGTCGTCGTTGCCTTCGCACTGTGCCTGACGAGGCCGCTCACGCTCCCGCTGGCCGCGGTGATCGGGGTTCACTGGTTGGTGCGATGGCGCCGTTCGGACGATCTGTTCCCGGTCCGGGATCGACTGTGGGCGGGAGGTGCAGCGCTGGCCTCAGCCATGTTCATGGGGGTCTGGCCGCTGATCGCCGCAGTCGTCACCGGCACCACCGACGCGTTCACGGCGACGATTGCGGCCTGGCCCGGGAACTCCGGAGACCAGGGACTGCTGACCAACTGGCTGGTGCTCGCAGCGACGGGCGTGGGTCCGGTCACCGTGTTCGTCCTGATGGTGCTGATGTTCCTCCTGTACGCGGTGTTCCGTCGAGGGAGCAGAAATCTTGGCGCCGACGTGCGTGCGTGGTCCCTGATCTACCCCGTCTACATGCTTGCGGTGACGCGACCCAACGCTGGGGTCCTGCGCTATCTCGTCCTGGCGGTCGGTGTGCTGTGGCCCTTGCCTGACCTGGTCCCGGAACGCGAGTCGCGGGTGCAGTTCGTCGTGCGCTGGGCCATGCCGATCCTCTTCGCGATCGCGAGCATGGTTGGTCAGTACTACTGGGTGACCCGGATCTTCATCATCAACGGCGACCCGGGAATGCAGCCCTTCCCGTGACCACCATTAGCACTGCACCCCAGCACTCAACCCCAAGGACGGAGGTACCGCGATGGACGTGTCCGTGGTGATTCCCTGCTATCGATCCGAGAGGACCCTCGGGCACCTGCTCACCCGGCTGATCGCAGTGTTGGAGGAGTGCGCGGGAGCCTACGAAGTGCTGCTTGTGGTCGACGGTAGCCCCGACGGCACCTGGAAGGTGGCCGCTGGACTCGCCGAGGAGCATCGTTGGGTGAACGCGATTCACCTGTCCCGTAACTACGGGCAACACAATGCGTTGCTGGCCGGCCTTCGTTGCGCCCGCCTTCCCGTTGTGGTGACGATGGACGACGACCTGCAGCATCCACCCGAGGAGATTCCGAAGCTCTTGTCGGCGTTGACGGACGACGTCGACCTCGTCTACGGCGTCCCCATCGATGATGAGCACGATGCGATTCGCAACTTCGCCTCACGGACGGTGAAGCGGGCGATGGCTCGGGGGCTGGAGATTCCGAATGCGGAGAGCATCAGCGCCTTCCGTGCCTTCCGCACTTATCTGCGTGATGCGTCGGCGGGCCTGACCGGCCCGCATGCGTCGGTCGACGTGGCCCTGTCCTGGTCCACGACCCGCGTCGCAACGCAGCGGGTCCGCATGGACCAGCGAGCCGAAGGACGCTCGAACTACTCGTTCCGGCTGCTGGTCAAGCACGCCATGAACATGTTGCTCGGCTACTCGGTCGCACCGCTGCGACTCGTCGGGTACTTGGGGTTCTTCTGCGGGTTTGTCGGAGCGCTAATGCTCGCGTATGTGTTGTGGGGCTATGTCACTGGCAACACGACGGTTGCCGGGTGGACCTCGGTGGCGTCAATGATCGCGGTCTTCTCCGGAGCGCAGATGGTCTCCATCGCAGTGGTGGGTGAGTACGTCGGCCGGGTGCACGCGAACAACATGGGGCGGCCGACCTACCTGATCCGTCAACGGACCGATCAGCACTCCGGCCGATCGGATGTCAGGTCGATCTCCTGAGGTGAACGGTGATGTGCGAGGCAATCGGTTCGAAACCATATCGAGCCCAAGCACGCTGACCGTTCGTGTTGTGGGACTGCGTTGAGCTGACGACCCGGTGAGCACCCTTCCGGAGAGCTGCAGTCTCGACCGCCGACAAGATGTGTGCATACCAGCCGCGGCCCTGTTGCGAGGCCACGACGCCGCCCAACAACATTTCGCTCGTGTCCGTGCCGGTCGTCGAGATCATCAGCCCGACAGGCTCGCCCAGCACGTTCAGCAGCAGGGAATCACCGGACTTGATCGCCCGTCGCGCCCAGTCCTGGTAGCCGGCCAAGGCCAAGGCTGGATCGAACAGTGGGTCGGCGGTGTAGTGATTGCCGTAGCCATGAAAGGCATCCGCCACCAACTCGTCGACGAGCCCGGAGGGGGCCTCGCCCGCAGGGCTGACGCTGGCGTTCGTGACTGGTTGTGGGGTGCGGCCGGATCCAGCTTCAAGGGCCCAGTACGTGAGGCTGTCTGCGAAGAGGACGTCGAAGCCGCGTCGCATCAGTTCTGCGAACCAGGCGTTCTGGCGGGCTGGATACCTGAGAATCCAGACATCCGATGGGTCGTCATGCACGGCGTCCAACACGTCATCCAGGTTGACGTCGGTCGCGGCACTCGGGACCGTGATCCTCGAGACGCGGAAGCCGAATCGATCCGTGTCCACCTGACTGGGCCCTGCCGACATCGCTGTCGCAGTGACGACTTCGGACCAACTCATGACTGAGGGACATACGAGCAGACGGCCTCGACAACCCGTGCGGAATCCCGTTCACTCATGCCGGCGTACAGCGGGAGCCGCACCAGTCTCTCGCTCACTGAGTGGGAGGTGGCACATCCCGACGGCCCCGGGCGGCCGGCCCCGGCGCCGAACGGGGAGCTGTGCAGCGGGACGTAGTGGAACGTGCCGAGAATGCCGTGATCAGCCAGATGGGAGAGCAGGGCCCGCTGGTCAGCGTTGCTCGGCATCAGGACGAAGAAGAGGTGAGCGGTGTGCTCGCGATCCGGAACCTGCATGCTCGTCGAGAGCCCATGCTTCTCCGCCCAGTCGTGGACACCCTCGTCGTAGGCCTTCCAGACACGCTGTCGCCGGGATTGGATGTCGTCGAACGCTTCGAGTTGTGCGGTCAGGATCGCCGCGTTGATGTCTGAGGGAAGGTAACTCGAGCCCACGTCGACCCAGCGGTACTTGTCGACCTCGCCTCGGAAGTACTTGGCGCGGTTCGTCCCCTTCTCGCGGATGATCTCTGCCCGCTCCACATACCGAGAGTCGTTGACCACGAGAGCTCCACCCTCGCCGCACTGAATGTTCTTTGTTCCGTGGAAGCTTTGAGTCGCCATTACACCGAATGATCCAAGGCGCTGGCCCTGGTAGCTGCCGCCCAAGCCGTGTGCGTTGTCCTCGATCACCGGAATGTCGTGACGAGCTCCGATGTCGAGGATCTGGTCCATCTCGCAGGCGACGCCACCGTAGTGGACGACGATGATCGCCTTCGTTCGGTCCGTCACTGCCTCCTCGATAAGCCGCTCATCAATGTTGAGTGTGTCGTCCCGGCAATCGACGAACACCGGCACAGCGCCACGGAGCACGAAGGCATTGGCCGTCGAAACGAAGGTGAGCGAAGGCATGATCACCTCATCGCCCGGCTGAAGATTCAGGAGGAGCGCCGTCATCTCGAGCGCGTGGGTGCAGGAGGCAGTCAGGAGGCACGATCCGCCACCCACCAAGGGCCTAAGCAGTTCCGAGGCACGGCGAGTGAAGGGGCCGTCACCGGTGAGCAACCCAGACGCCAGCGAGTCAGCGACGTACCACGACTCATTCCCGGTTAGGAAGGAGACGTTGAAGGGAATGTCAAACGGTCGGCGCTTCATCATTCAAGGTTAGGTTCGACACACGTCCGCGGCTTGCGATTCCCAAAGAAATCAGTCGCTGTTGTCCCGCGGTCGTTACATCGTGACTTATCGGGTTGGCTCGAGTTCCGAATAGACCAGGTCCGGCCTAGGTCAATCGGAGCATGGGTCAAACTGTCGGTCAAGATCGGCAGTTGGCTCTGGCGACGTCAGCCGGATCGGACGTACGTTTCTTCAACGGAGCAAGGGAGATCGGGCTTCCGACAGTCCGGCCCGTCGGGGGCTACGGACGTCGCGCTGACCATCTTCGGGGGGAGTGATCAGCGCGGCGTTCTCCGCGGGTTTCGCGTGGGTCAGTCGGACGGGCCGGCGGAGGCGGAGTCGCCAGCCGCGCTCATCTCGTCGTCGGCCTCGTGCGGGGCCTCGGGCTCGGTGCACGGGTGACGCCGGCGGTGGCGCAGCTCGACCCAGAGGCCGCGGACGCCGCGCCGCGAGCCACCGACCTCCGTGCCGTCGAGCTCGGTTCCGGGAGTGCGGGCCGCCTCGACGGCAGCCTTGGCGATCGGCAGGACGCCCTCGCCGCGCAATGCCTCCGGTGTGGTCTCCGACTCGGGCACCAAGCCCAGGGCGGCCATCACCGACGGCAGCATCACCGCGGCCAGAGACGCATACCCGTCGGCCGACGGGTGGAACTGGTCGGGGCCGAAGAGCAGCGCCGGGGCGGCGGCGAACTCCGGGCCGAGGACCGAGCCGAGCGACACGGTTCGTCCGCCGGCCTCGACGACGGCGATCGCCTGGGCGGCGGCCAGCCGGCGCGACCAGGTGCGGGCAACCTGCTTGAGGGGCGGATTGATCGGCTTGATCGTGCCGAGGTCGGGGCACGTGCCGACCACGACGGCGACGCCGGCGCTGCGCAGGCGGCGTACGGCCTCGGAGAGCAGGGCCACAGATTGCGAAGGGCGGACCGTGTGGGTGACGTCGTTGGCGCCGATCAGGATCACCGCGACGTCGGGCTCGATCGGCAGCGCCGACTCCACCTGGGCGGCGAGGTCCTTCGACTGGGCGCCGACCACCGCGAAGGACCGCAGGTAGACGCGACGGTCGGCCCGCTCGGAGAGTCCGCTGGCCAGGTTGGCGCCCGGGGTGCCGACCACGGTCGCGACGCCGTAGCCGGCGGCGCTGGAGTCACCGATCAGGGCCACCTTGAAGGCGGGTCCGGGTCGCCCGCGGCCATACCACCCGGTGGCGTCGGGCGGATCGCCCTCGGCGTCACCGATGGCTCGACGAGCCAGCTTCGCCTCGGCGCGCAGGACGCCGTAGAGCCCCGCGCCCATCGCAGAAAGGCCTCCGCCGCCATACATCGCGGCAGAGGCGAGCTTCTTGGCTGCCGCTGTCTTCCCCACGGCCCCAGTCTACTGATCGGTAGTTGTCACCGCGGACGGACCGCGGGCTAGCCTGAGCGCGTGGACTACGTGAACTCGCTCCTTGACCTCATCGGCAACACCCCGCTGCTGCGGCTCTCCCGCTCCCTCGATGTGGGGGACAGCAAGGAAGAGGGGCCGCTGGTGCTGGCGAAGGTGGAATACCTCAACCCCGGTGGCTCGGTGAAGGACCGCATCGCGACGCGGATGATCGAGGCCGCCGAGGCCTCCGGCGAGCTGCAGCCCGGCGGCACGATCGTCGAGCCGACCTCCGGCAACACCGGTGTCGGGCTGGCGATGGTCGCGCAGGCCAAGGGCTACAAGTGCATCTTCGTGTGCCCCGACAAGGTCAGCGAGGACAAGCGCAACGTGCTCAAGGCCTACGGCGCCGAGGTCGTCGTCTGCCCCACGGCCGTCGCCCCGGAGCACCCGGACTCCTACTACAACGTCTCCGACCGGCTCTCGTCCCAGCCGGGCGCCTGGAAGCCGAACCAGTACGCCAACATGCACAACCCGCGCTCCCACTACGAGACCACCGGTCCGGAGATCTGGAAGCAGACCGAGGGACGGATCACCCACTTCGTGGCGGGCGTCGGCACCGGCGGCACGATCAGCGGCATCGGCCGCTACCTCAAGGAACAGAACCCTGACGTGCAGGTGATCGGCGCCGACCCGGCCGGCTCGGTCTACTCCGGCGGCACGGGGCGTCCCTACCTGGTCGAGGGCGTCGGCGAGGACTTCTGGCCCGAGACCTATGACCGCACCATCGCCGACCGCATCATCGAGGTCTCCGACGCCGACTCCTTCGCGTTCACCCGTCGCCTGGCCCGTGAGGAAGCCCTCCTGGTCGGCGGCTCCTCCGGCATGGCGGCCTTCGCGGCCAAGCAGCTGGCTGCCGAGCTGGCCGCCGAGGGTCGCACCGATGCCGTGATCGTCGTACTCCTGCCGGACTCGGGGCGTGGCTACCTGACGAAGGTCTTCAACGACGAGTGGCTCGGCACCTATGGCTTTGCGTCGGGCTCCGAGGACGCCGATCGGCGTACCGTCGGCGAGGTCCTGCGGGGCAAGGCCGGGCGGCTGCCCGACCTGGTGCACACCCACCCCAACGAGACCATCGCCGAGGCGGTGCACATCCTCCAGGAGTACGGCGTCTCGCAGATGCCCGTGGTCCGCGCGGAGCCGCCGATCGTGGCTGCCGAGGTCGCCGGCTCGGTCTCGGAGCGCACCCTTCTCGACGCGCTCTTCGCCGGCCACGCCAAGCTGACCGACACCGTCGAGCAGCACATGTCGCCCGCGCTGCCGACGATCGGTTCCACCGAGGAGGCGCACGACGCGGTGCAGCTGCTCGAGGACGCCGACGCCCTGCTGGTGCAGGAGGACGGCAAGCCGGTCGGCGTGCTCACCCGGCAGGACCTGCTGGCGTTCCTGGCCAAGGTCTGAACCCCCGCGCGTGGGCCCGACCGGGCCCAGTCCGGTAGTTGGCGTCCCCCTTTCGGTGGTCTGGACTAGTCCTTTCGGACCATCTGGCCCTCAAACCTGAGAAACCCCTGATTTTCACTGGTCTAGTTCATTGCGCAACAACAATTGTCATCACCAACTTTGGGGGTTTTCCCGTATGTCTCTGCTCAAGTCTCGCGTCGTCGCCGTTGTCGCCGCCGCTTCCGTGATCGGCGTCGCCAGCACCACCGGTGCCGTGGCCGCCAAGATGATCACCGGCGACGACATCAAGAACGGCACCGTCGAGTCGAAGGACATCGCCAACGACACCATCCGCGGCAAGGACGTCAAGAACGGCTCGCTCGGCTTCGGTGACCTGAACGAGACGGCCAAGTCGAAGATCTCCGACCAGGCCGGTGTTGCCCTGGCCGGTTCGCTCGCCACCGACGCCACCGTGATCACGAACCTCGGCGGTTCGTTCGCGACCCGCGCCACCGAGCTCGGCACGGTCGAGCTGCCCGAGGCGGGCACCTACGTGATCAACGGTTACGGCTTCTTCGACAGCCTCGAGGACGTTCCCGCCGACCAGGCTGGCTCGCAGCTGCAGCTGGCGCTGCGCACCGTGCCCGCCGAGGGTGAGCAGTGGGGCGAGGACTTCGGCACCTGCTTCACCGGTGCCGTCCCGGTCGGTGACCGCGAGATGACCTGCCAGTCGGTGCGCACCGTCACCGTCGACGCTCCGACCTCCGTCATCGTCTGGGGCTTCGGCTACAACGCCGACCAGGGCTCCGACGGCAGCGGTAACTTCACCGTCACGGCTGACGTCTCGGCGCTGAAGGTCGGCTGACACCAGCACCACTCCACGAAGGGGTGCAGGAACTCGTCGAGTTCCTGCACCCCTTCGTCATTTCGTGACGTCTAAGGTGAGTGGGTGCCCGAGCCGACCCTGACCGTTGTCTGCCTGCTCGTCCTGGCAGCGCTCGCCGCGGGCTTCGTGGACGCGGTCGTCGGCGGCGGCGGGCTGATCCAACTGCCGGCGCTGGTGATCGGGCTGCCCGGGGCTTCGCCGGTGCAGATGCTGGCCACCAACAAGCTCGCGTCGGTGTGTGGCACCACGGTCAGCTCGGCGACCTTCTATCGCCGGATCAGACCGGATCCGAAGACGTTCCTGCCGTTGATGGCCTGTGCCTTCACCGGGGCGCTGGGCGGAGCCGCGGTCGCGACCCTGATCCCGAAGTCGGCCTTCAACCCGATCATCCTCGCGGTGCTGGTCCTGGTCGGGGCCTACGTGCTCTTCAAGCCGGAGGTCGGTGAGCTGACCGCGCTGCGCTATGCCGGCCACCAGCACACGATCCTGGCTGCCCTGACCGGGCTGGTGATCGGGTTCTACGACGGGGCGCTCGGTCCGGGCACCGGCTCGTTCTTCGTCTTCACGCTGGTCGGTCTGCTGGGCTACAACTTCCTCGAAGCGTCGGCGAAGGCGAAGCTGGCCAACTGGGCCACCAACGTCGCCTCCCTGGTCATCTTCATCCCGCAGGGCGCCGTGATGTGGCGGATCGGGCTGCTGATGGGGGTGGCCAACCTGGTGGGCGGCTACATGGGTGCCCGGGTGGCCGTCGCCAAGGGTGCCGCCTTCGTCCGGGCGTTCTTCGTCGTCGTGGTCTCCGCGTTCATCATCAAGATCGGCGGCGACGTCCTCGGCATCTGGTGAGGTGTCCGTGCCGGGCGTGCCTCCGTCCCGGGCGCCGGGCGTGCCCGCGGCACCGGGCGCCGGGTGTGCCCGGTGCCGGGCCTACGATGCGGGACATGACTGACAGGGAGCAGGTCCAGCAGGCCATCGTCGATGCCGAGCAGGCACGCACCGAGCACCGCAAGCTGGGAGAGCGCCTGGCGCTGCTCGACCAGCAGGTGGCGCGGGCGGAGCAGTCCGTGGCCCGGGCACGTGCTCGGCTGGTCGACGAGCGGGCCGACGTGGCCAAGCTCGAGTCCTTCTCGACCACCCGGATCATGGCCGCGCTCAGGGGCGACCGGAGCGAGCGCATCGAGCGCGAGAAGGCCGAGCAGCAGGCGGCCGAGTACGCCGTCGCCACGGAGGAGGCCGGCCTGGCGCAGGTCCGTGCCGAGCGCGACCACCTGGCTGCACGGCGTACGTCGTTGGGCGATGTCGACGGCAGCTGGGAGCGGGCGCTGGCCGCGAAGGAGCAGTGGCTCACGACGGTCGACCCGGCGGCGGGCGGCGAGGCCGCCGACCTGTCCAGCCGGATCGGCCGCGGCACGGCGCAGCTGAAGGAGCTGGGGGAGGCGCAGCAGGCCCACGGCCGGGCCGTGGCCCAGCTGACCGCGGCCGCAGGATTCCTGGGATCGGCGCGCTCGTGGTCGACGTACGACGCCTGGTTCGACGGAGGATTCGTCGGTGACCTGGCCAAGCACCAGAAGATGGACGAGGCGAGCGCGCGGATGCGTGCCGCGGACGTCGCGCTGCGCCAGCTCGCGACCGAGCTCGCCGACGTCTCGATGGCGCCCGTCGGTGGGCTCGGGGTCACCGACCTGACCAAGACCTTCGACATCTGGTTCGACAACATCTTCACCGACTTCGCGGTCCGCAACCGGATCATCGAGTCGATCGACCGGGTCAACGCGGCCCTGCACGCGCTCGGTGGCATCGGGCAGCAATTGGCCGGCAGGCGCATCGAGACCGAGCAGGAGATCGGCCGTTGCCGCAACGAGCGCGAAGCGCTGCTGCGTGGCTGACTCCTACCTGACCGTCGCAAGGAACGGGGCCGTCGAGATCGAGGTGAAGCGCTCGCGCTTCCTCTGCACGATCGAGCGCGTCTCCGACGAGACCGCCGCGCGGGCCGTCGTCGAGCGACTCCGCAAGGAGCACTGGGACGCCCGCCACCACTGCTCCGCCTTCGTGCTCGGACCCTCCGGCGAGGTGCAGCGCTCCTCGGACGACGGCGAGCCGGCCGGCACCGCAGGAGCCCCGATGCTGGAGGTGCTGCGCGGACGCGAGGTCTCCGACGTGGTCGCCGTGGTGACGCGTTGGTTCGGGGGAGTGCTGCTCGGGGCGGGCGGGCTGGTGCGGGCGTACGGCGACGCCGTGCGGGCCGGGCTCGACTCCGTCGGCACGCTCGAGCGATCGCTGGTCGTGGAGCACTCGCTGTCGGTCTCGCACGCGGACGCCGGACGGCTGGAGTCGGAGCTGCGCTCGCGGGGTGTCTCGGTGCTCGACGTTGCCTACGGCGCCGCGGGGGCGACGATGCTGCTGGGGGTTCGCTCTTCTTCTGCGGCGGCCCTGGCGCCGCTTGTCGCCGAGCTCACGGGAGGCTCGGGCGTGGTCTCCGTGGTCGGTCAGCGGTGGGTGGACCTCTCGTAACGCCTGGGCCTTCTGTGCGAGGCGGCGCGTGCGGCGGCGGGTGTGGGGGCCCCTGATTCGCGGGGACACGACAAGAGGCTCGACGGCGGATCAGAGCTCGGAGACGTAGACCCAACGGCCGGCGCGACGCTCGAAGGTGCTGCGCTCGTGCAGGGCGTCAGCACCGGCCGGCGAGGTGAAGTGCGCCCGGAACTCCACGATGCCGCGGTCATCCTCCTCGCCACCGTCGACCACGTCGAGGATCTCGAGCGCCGTCCACGTCGTCCCGGGCTGGGGCTTCGGGTCGTCGGGCCGGGTGCGCGGGTGCCACGTTCGATAGACGTGGTCGAGGTCGCCGACGGCGTACGCCGCGAAGCGCGAACGCATCAGCTCCTCGGCGGTGACCGCCTGGGCCTGGCCGCGGTGCAGCCGCCCGCAGCACGCGTCGTACGTCGCACCGGATCCGCACGGACACTGCCTGACCTCGAACATCACTGCCTGACCTCGAACATGTCTCGTACCGTAGCCGCGTGACCACTCCGTTCTGGATCTCGGCGTTCCTCGACCTCCCGACGGCCAGCTTCGCGCCTGCCGTGAGCTTCTGGCGGGAGGTGACCGGCTACGACCTGTCGTCGCCGCGCGGAGACGATCGAGAGTTCGGCACGTTGCTGCCGCCGGACGGCGACGACTTCCTGCGGGTGCAGCAGCTCCGCGACGGTGAGCCCGGCATCCACCTCGACCTGCACGTCACGGATCCGCGAGCCTCGGCCGACCGGGCGGTGGCGCTCGGCGCCGAGGAGGTCGCGGATCGTGGACACGTGGTGATGCGCTCTCCGGGCGGCTTCGCCTTCTGCTTCGTCACCCACCCCGCCAGCACGCCCCCGACCGCCGCGACCTGGCCGGACGGCTCGACCAGCCAGGTCGACCAGGTCTGCCTCGACATCCCGTCAGGAAGCTACGACGAGGAGTGCGCGTTCTGGGAGGCGGTCACCGGTTGGCAGCTGCTCGGGCCGACGACCAGCCCGGAGTTCACCTCACTGCGCCGCCCCGCAGCGATCCCGCTGCGGCTGCTCCTGCAACGACTCGGCGACCAGTCGGGGACCGTTCGCGGCCACCTCGACCTCGCCTCCGACGACCGGCAGTCGGAGGTACGCCGCCACACGACGCTCGGCGCCCAGCTCCTGGAGGAGTACGGCGAGTGGACCGTCCTGCGCGACCCCGCCGGGTCGGCGTACTGCATCACCGATCGCCGGCCGAGGGACTGACCAGGGCGGGAGGACCCGCGGGCCCACCGACGAAAAGGCGGTGCCTGGCTGAGGGAGCGTCGCTACGGTGAGGCCATGACCTCGATCGAGCGCGTTGATCCACCACTGGCGGTCGACGAAGCCGCGACGTTGCGCGGCTTCCTCGACTATCACCGCGAGACACTGCGCCTGAAGACCGAGGGATTGTCCCGGGAGCAGCTCAACCAGACGCTGGCACCGTCGGCGATGACCCTCGGTGGCATGCTCAAGCACCTCGCTCTCGTCGAGGACTGGTGGTTCTCCTGCGTGCTCCTCGGCAACGAGGACGCGGACTACTGGCAGGGCGTCGACTGGGACGAGGACCGGGACTGGGACTGGCACAGTGCGGTCGAGAACACCCCGGAGCAGCTGCGCACCCTCTTCGACGACGCCGTGGCGGCCAGCGACGCGATCCTCGACCGGGTGCTCGCCGACTCCGGCCTCGACACGCTGTCGGTCAAGCACGACCGGCGCAAGGACGAGGCGTTCAGCCTGCGCTGGATCATGCTGCACATGGTCGAGGAGTACGCCCGCCACAACGGCCACGCCGACCTGATCCGTGAGTCGATCGACGGGGCCACCGGCGAGTGATCACCCGGACCGACTCACGTGTCCTCGTGGATGCAGAGCACGTTCCCGTCCGGATCGGTGAACCACGCGGCCTTCTCGCTGTCGAGCACGCAGACGTGGTCGACGGTCTTCAGGTCCGGCAGGTCGTAGTCCTGGAAGACGACCCCGTCGGCCTCGAGCTTGGCCACCTCCTTCTCGATGTCAGAGACACGCCAGCTCATCGCCGTGCTCTCCGACTGGCTGCCGGCCGGGCGCGGGAGCAGCACCAGCGTGGCGCCACCACCCAGGCCGAGACGGGCACCGCCATCCGCGGTCATGCCCTCGTGGGGGAGCCCGAGGCGGCTCGTGTAGAACTGCTGGGCCCGATCGACGTCGGTCACCGGCAACATCACCGACACGACGTTCTCCGTCAACGACATGTGACACCTCCTCGACGTCCATCATCGGGTGGCCGACGCCCGCAGCGCATCCCCCAAACGTGCCCGCCCGCCGCACCTCGAGGAGACCGACGATGATCCGTGAAGCGCGCCCGGACGACTGGGCCGAGATCTGGCAGGTCTTCGACGCCATCGTGCAGGACGGCGAGACCTACGCCTATCCGACCGACCTGACCTCGGAGCAGGCGCAGCGACTCTGGTTCGAGCAGCCGCCGGCACGCACGGTGGTGCTCGAGGAGCACGGAAGCATCCTCGGCACCGCCAAGATGGGCCCCAACAAACCGTCGTACGGCGCCCACATCGGCACCGCCAGCTTCATGGTCAGCGACGCCGCGCGTGGCCAGGGCGTCGGGCGGCAGCTGGGTGAGCACGTGATCACCTGGCACCGCGAGCAGGGGTTCCGCGGCATCCAGTTCAACGCTGTCGTCGAGAGCAACACCGCGGCGGTGAACCTGTGGAGCGACCTCGGCTTCGAGATCATCGGCACGGTTCCGGGCGCGTTCCGGTCCCGTCGCCACGGGTACGTCGGGCTGCACGTGATGTTCCTCGACCTGACCTGAGCCACCGGAACCGTGAGCTCGCTGCGGTCCCGCGCCGGGCCACCTGAGTGATCCCGGGACGAGCGATGCGAGGACTTGCCTTCCGGGCTAGCGTGAAGGCGTGACGAACGCCCCGGACATCAGCACCCTTGCCCAGCTCCGCGCTTCCGGACACGAGTTCAAAGAACTGCGCCAGGAGATCCGTGACAACCTGCTCGCCGCCCTGGCCGAGGGCCGCGATCCGTGGCCCGGGCTGCACGGCTTCGAGACCACGGTCATCCCGCAGCTCGAACGAGCGCTGATCGCCGGCCACGACGTCGTGCTCCTCGGCGAGCGCGGGCAGGGCAAGACGCGCATCCTGCGCACCATGGTCGGCCTGCTCGACGAGTGGACCCCGGTGATCGCCGGCTCCGAGCTCGGCGAGCACCCCTTTGCGCCGATCACCCACGAGTCGATCCGTCGCGTGGGTGAGCTCGGCGACGACCTCCCGGTCGCCTGGCAGCACCGCGACGAGCGGTACGCCGAGAAGCTGGCCACCCCGGACACCTCCGTGGCCGACCTGATCGGTGACGTCGACCCGATGAAGGTCGCCGAGGGGCGTTCCCTGGGCGATCCGGAGACCATCCACTTCGGCCTGATCCCGCGCAGCCACAGGGGGATCGTGGCCATCAACGAGCTGCCCGACCTGGCCGAGCGGATCCAGGTGGCGATGCTCAACGTGATGGAGGAGCGCGACATCCAGATCCGCGGCTACGTGCTGCGGCTGCCCCTCGACGTACTCGTCGTGGCTTCGGCCAACCCGGAGGACTACACCAACCGCGGCCGCATCATCACCCCGCTCAAGGACCGCTTCGGCGCCGAGATCCGCACCCACTACCCGGCCGAGCTCGACGCCGAGGTCGCGGTGATCCGGCAGGAGGCGCACCTGACCGCCACCGTGCCCGACCACCTCGTCGAGATCCTGGCCCGCTTCACCCGCGCCCTGCGCGAGTCCAACGCGGTCGACCAACGCTCCGGTGTGAGCGCCCGGTTCGCGATCGCCGGCGCCGAGACCATCGCGGCAGCCGCGCTGCACCGCGCCACCGTGCGTGGTGAGGACGATGCCGTGGCCCGGGTGGTCGACCTCGAGACCGCGGTCGACGTGCTCGGCGGCAAGATCGAGTTCGAGACCGGCGAGGAGGGCCGCGAGCGGCAGATCCTCGAGCACCTGCTGCGCACGTCGGTCGCCGAGACCGTGCGCGGCCGCTTCCGGGGCATCGACTTCGCGCCGCTGATCAATGCCATCGAGCAGGGCGTCCCGATCGCCACGGGCGAGCAGGTCACCGCACGCGAGCTGCTCGACGCGCTCCCACAGCTGGGGGAGTCGGAGTTCTACGAGACCGTCGACGAGCGCTTCGAGACGACCAACGACGGCGAGCGTGCCAGCGCCATCGAGCTCGCCCTCGAAGGACTCTTCCTGGCCCGCAAGATCAGCAAGGAGAGCGTCGACGGAGAGACCGTCTATGGCTAGGTCGCGCGACGCGCACCGGGCCCGCTACGGCAAGTACGCCGGCGGGCCGGACCCGTTGGCGCCACCCGTCGACCTGTCCGAGGCACTCGACGCCATCGGTGAGGACGTGATGGCGGGCTACTCGCCGGAGCGGGCGATGCGGGAGTTCCTGCGCCGGGGCGGCCGGGACCAACGCGGTCTCGACGACCTGGCCCGGCGGGTGCAGGAGAAGCGCCGCGAGCTGCTGCAGCGGCACAACCTCGACGGCACCCTGCAGGAGGTCAAGGAGCTCCTCGACCGGGCCCTGCTCGAGGAGCGCAAGCAGCTGGCCCGTGACATCGACATGGACGACGCCGACCGGGCGTTCCGCGAGCTGCAGCTGGAGAACCTCTCACCCTCCACCGCGGCCGCGGTGAGCGAGCTGTCGTCCTACGACTGGTCCTCCCAGCAGGCGCGTGAGGACTACGAGAAGATCAAGGACCTGCTCGGCCGGGAGCTGCTCGACCAGCGCTTCGCCGGCATGAAGCAGGCGATGGAGGGCGCCACCGACGAGGACCGGGCCGCCATCAACGAGATGCTCGACGACCTCAACGGCCTGCTCGAGAAGCACGCCCGCGGCGAGGACACTCCCGAGGACTTCGCCGAGTTCATGGACAAACACGGTGACTTCTTCCCGGAGAACCCGAAGGACATCGACGAGCTGCTCGACACGTTGGCGCAACGGTCCGCGGCCGCGCAGCGGACGCTGAACTCGATGACGCCCGAGCAGCGCGAGGAGCTGATGCAGCTCTCGGCCCAGGCCTTCGGCTCTCCCCAGCTGACCGAGCAGCTCAGCCGTCTCGACGCCAACCTGCAGGTCGCGCGCCCCGGGGAGGACTGGGGCGGCTCCGAGCAGTTCGAGGGCGACCAGGGGATGGGGCTGGGCGACGGCACCGGAGCGCTGCAGGACCTGGCCGACCTCGACGCGCTGGCCGACCAGCTGGCCCAGTCCTACGTCGGCGCCCGCATGGACGACGTCGACCTCGACAAGCTGGCCCGCCAGCTCGGCGACGACGCGGCGGTCGATGCCCGCACGTTGTCCGAGCTGGAGAAGGCACTGCGCGAGACCGGCTACCTGAAGAAGGACTCGACCGGGCAGTTCCGGCTCTCGCCGAAGGCGATGCGCCAACTCGGCAAGGCGCTGCTGCGTGACGTGGCCCAGCGGATGTCGGGTCGACAGGGTGCCCGTGACCTGCGACAAGCCGGGGCGGCGGGCGAGCGCAGCGGCGCGACCCGCGAGTGGGCCTTCGGTGACACCGAGCCGTGGGACATCCCGCGCACCGTGCTCAACGCCGTACGCCGTACCGCCGCCGAGGGCCTTGGTTTCGAGACGGGCGCAGAGCGCCCTCCTCAACCAGCGGCATCCACGGACGCAGGTGCGTCGTCGGTGGTTGAGGAGCGAGGAACGAGCGTCTCGAAACCACCCTTCAAGCTCGACATCCGTGACGTCGAGGTGACCGAGACCGAGGCCCGCACCCAGGCCTGCGTGGCCCTGCTCGTGGACACGTCGTTCTCGATGGCGATGGACGGGCGCTGGGTGCCGATGAAGCGGACCGCGCTCGCCCTGCACACGCTGATCAAGAGCCGGTTCCGCGGCGACCACCTGCAGCTGATCGGCTTCGGCCGGCACGCGGAGGTGATGGAGATCGAGGAGCTCACCGCCCTCGACGCGTTCTGGCAGAAGGGCACCAACCTCCACCACGCGCTGCTGCTGGCCAACCGCCACTTCCGCAAGCACCCCAATGCCCAGCCCGTGCTTCTCGTCGTCACCGACGGTGAGCCGACCTCGCACCTCGAGCCGAACGGCGAGGTCTACTTCGACTATCCGCCGCACCCGTTGACGATCGCCTACTCGGTGCGCGAGCTCGACAACGCCGGACGCCTCGGCGCCCAGGTCACCTTCTTCCGCCTCGGCGAGGACCCCGGCCTGGCCCGGTTCATCGACTCGATGGCCAAGCGGGTCGACGGGCGAGTGGTGGCGCCCGAGCTCGACGACCTCGGGGCTGCCGTGGTGGGCTCCTACCTCGGCTCCCGCGGGCCGCGGGGTCGCTCGTCCGGTCGCTCGTCCGGTGGTGCGGGGGGCTTCGGCGGCTGGGGTGGTCGCGGCTTCTGGGTCGACGACTGATGCCGATCTGGTTGCAGGCCGGGCTCTGGGGCGTCCTGGCCGGTGGCGCCCTCGTGCTCGGCGCGCTGGTGGCCTGGTTCGTCAAGGTGCCCCGCCCGATCGTGGCCGGAGTGATGGCCTTCGGCGCCGGCGTACTCATCTCCGCGCTCTCCTTCGACCTCGTCGACGACGCCGAGGAGATCGGCGGCCTGTGGCCGACCGTCGGCGGCTTCCTCGGCGGCGCACTGGTCTACGTGGCGGCCAACATCTTCCTCGCCCGACGCGGAGCCAGGCACCGCAAGCGCTCGGGGGACCAGCAGCCGTCAGAGCAGGAGCAGAGTGGCAGCGGCACCGCGATCGCCGTCGGCGCCCTGCTCGACGGCGTACCGGAATCCGTCGTCCTCGGGCTCTCCCTGCTCGGCGGGGGCGGGATCGGCGGGCCCGTGCTGGCGGCGATCTTCATCTCCAACCTCCCCGAGGGGTTGTCCAGCTCGGCGGGGATGAAGGCCAACGGACGCAGTGCCCGCTACGTCTTCGGGGTGTGGATCGGGATCGCCGTGGCCAGCGGCATCGCCGGCATGGTCGGAGTCCTATTGCTGGACGGTGCCGCGCCCGAGGTGATCGCCGCGATCACGGCGGTGGCGGCCGGCGCGATCCTGGCCATGGTCGCCGACACGATGATCCCCGAGGCGTTCGAGCGCACCCACCTCTATGCCGGCCTGATCGCCACGCTCGGCTTCATCACCGCGTTCGCGATCAGCCGCGCCTGAGCGCTCAGCTCCGCGCGTCGATAGGCGCCATGACCCTCAGTCCTCCTCGGAGTCGCCCGCCTCTTCCGCCTGACGGGTGAGCTCCTCGCCCATCCTGTTGATCACGGCATGGAGTGCCTTGACCGGTCGGATCATCACGGTGAACTCAGTGATCCTGCCGTCGTCATCCCACGTGATCCTGTCGATGCCCGAGACGTCGAGCCCGTCGACCACCGTGCGGAACTCGAGGATCGCGTCGTCCTCGCGGGTCCACTCGTCGACGTACGACAACTCGGGGCCGAGGATGTTGATCGCCCCGGTGAGATAGAGGTGGACCAGATCGCGACCCTCCTGGGGCGCGTGGACCGCGGGGGAGTGGAACACGGCGTCCTCCGCGATCATGTCGCGAAGGCCGCTCGTGTCCTTCGACTCGACGAGTTCATGCCAGCGGGCCAGACCAAGTTCGGTGGGTGTGCTCATGCTTCCACCGTGCCAGAGAACGCGGGAGTCGGCGACTGTCTATCGTGTCGGCATGGAGATCGAGTTCGTCGGCCCGCTGGTCGAGTGGCGCGGCCCGGCGCCCTACCACTTCGTGGTGCTCCCCGAGGAGGCCGCCGAGGTGGTCGACGAGGTGAAGGCCGCGGTGGCCTACTGGGGCGTGGTCCCGGTGGTGGCAACCATCGGCGAGACCGAATTCACCACCTCGATGTACCCCCGCGAGGGAACCTGGTTCCTGCCCATCAAGGACGCCGTACGCCGGCCCGAGGCGCTCGTGCTCGGCGACGCGGTGGAGGTCCGACTCAGCATCGACGCCTGACCACCGACGACGGTGGTTGAGGAGCGAGGCACGAGCGTCTCGAAACCACCTGCACGCTCACCCGGGCGGGCGCGGCTTGAACTTGCGCACCTCCTGCGGCCAGCCACAGCCCTGAGCCACGCGACCGCACCAGTACCTGGCCTGCTCGTCGTCGGGGACGTCGATGATGGTCAGGCCACCGAGGAACTCGGTGGTCTCGACGTACGGACCGTCGCTGATCACGAGCTCGCCGCTGGTGTCGTCGGCGGAGGAGATCGGGCCCTGGTCGCCTTCCTCGAGCCCGCCGGCGTACACGTAGACACCGGCTTCCTTCATCTCTGCCATCACCGCCATCGAGGGCTTCACGCGGGTGGCGTACCACTCCTCGGGGTGGTCACCGACCCACTGCTGGTTGAAGAAGATGAGGTACTCGGCCATGACGGCTCCTGATTGTCGTGGGCGGGCCCGTTGCCCGCCCTCACCTCAGTGACGATCGACCAACAGGGGAATCGACACGATCATGCCGGAAATCTCGTCGACCTCAGGAACGCTTCGCGGCGAATGCGACGAGCGCGACGAGCGCGCCGCCCGGGTCGCGCACGACCGCGGCGTCCAGCCCGTGCACGCGGCGCGCGGCCCCGGCGGAGCTCAGCGCAAGGGTGAAGCGAGGTCCGATCGACATGCAGTTGGGACGATTCCGACGGCCGGTCACGCTCAGCGGCGCGCGAGATGGTCGCAACTGCATGTCGATCGGACCACCAGGCGCGGGGAAGTGCAGCTGATCTCAATCGTCGGCGCCGTCAGGCGCGTGGGGCTCGAGGTAGCGCACCGGGATCCCGAGCGACACAGCGTGCTCGATTTCGTGGGTGGTGCTCTCGCCGACATGGCCGCCCACGTTGACGACGAGGACCTCGTCGGCCATCGCCACCTTCTGCAGGTGGATCCGGCCGAGCCGGGCGCGTTCCTCCACGGTCAGTTCCTCCGGACTCGGCTCCCCGAGGGCCGGGACTGTGGCCGAGGCAGCCGGGGCCAGTGGCGTCGGCGCCAGCACCACGTGCCCGGCGAGCGTCAGCTCGGCGGCCAGGCGCTGGAGCTCCTGATGGAATCGCATGGAGCCGCACAGCGTGATCACCGTGAGCTCCGGCGCGCTGCGCGGCCCCTCGGACGGCACGGGACGCGACCCGGGTCAGGCGGTCTCGGGGAAACGTACGCCGGTGTTGGCGTGGCAGCGGTAGCCGAACGGGTTCTTCGCCAAGTACTGCTGGTGGACGTCCTCGGCGTAGTAGTAGGTCGGGGCCGGACGGATCTCGGTGCTGATCTGGCCGAGACCGCGACGCTCGAGCTCGGCGCCGTAGGCCTTGGTGAGCTCGAGAGCGGTCTCCCGCTGCGCCTCGCCGAAGGTGTAGATCGCGGAGCGGTACTGGGTGCCGACGTCGTTGCCCTGGCGGTAGCCCTGGGTCGGGTCGTGCACCTCGAAGAACGTCTTCACCAGGTCGGCGTAGGAGACGACGGTCGGGTCGAAGACCACCCGGACCGCCTCGGTGTGGCCGGTCATGCCGGAGCAGACCTCCTCGTAGGACGGGTGCGGCGTCGAGCCACCGGCGTAGCCGACCGACGTCGACCAGACGCCGTCCTTCTGCCAGTAGATCTCCTCGGCTCCCCAGAAGCAGCCGAGCCCGAAGACCGCGACCTCGAGGCCGTCCGGGACGACGTCGGTGATCACCGGCGCGTCGAGCACCACGTGCTTGTCGGAGAGGTTGAACCAGGCCTCGGTGCGACCGGGCAGGGCGTTCTCGGGGGTGACCATCTCGGTCTTGTGGCGGCCGAACACGGGCGTCTCCTCGGGTCTCGGGGGCGGGGTCCTCCAGTGTCTCAACAACGGGAAGCCGCCGATCGTTCCCGGTGCCGCACGGAGCTGGTCACTCGGCTGGGATGGTGCACGCCACCGTGTCGGCGTACGGCTCGGGCTCCTGCGTGCCGGCGACGCGGCGGTCCGGGAGCACCTTGACCGTGGCACCGACCCGCCACGGCTGCTCGGCCTGCACGTTGTTGCCGTGGCGGTCGGGGATGAAGGTCGGCACCGTGTAGCGGTGGATGCCCAGGTTGAGCATCTCGACCCGGCACAGCTCCATGACGTCGAAACCGGAGAGCGTCTGCTCGGTGCCGGGCGCGGTGTCGCGGGCGGCCTGGTCGGCGTAGGACGTCGAGTAGCCGTTGATCGCGCCGCCCACCGAGATGATCGCCACCATCGCGACGGCGCTCCAGAGAGGGGAGTGCTGGTGCCGGGGCGCGTCGGGGTCGTCCGACGCGTCTCCGAGGGACTGGCCGGGCTGGTCGAGCATGGAGATGGAATCGATCATGGCGCCCTCACCCCGATCTTCCGCCCGTCGGGGGCTCAGGACAAGGGGGCGAGGTGGTCCGGCGCCGGTTGCGGCCGTGGCGGTGCGGAGCCACCCCTCGAAGATCCCACGGGGCGTGGCTAGAGTCGGGTCCGTGAGCACCCAAGAGCACTCCGAGAAGACCGGCTTCGAGACGCGGGCGATCCACGCGGGCTACGAACCCGACGAGATGACCGGCGCCGTGATCCCACCGATCTATGCGACCAGCACCTACAAGCAGGACGGTGTCGGCGGGATGCGCGGCGGCTACGAGTACAGCCGCTCCGCGAACCCCACGCGGACCGCACTGGAGGGCGTGCTCACGGCCCTCGAGCAGGGCGAGCGCGGCTTCGCGTTCGCCTCCGGCATGGCCGCCGAGGACACCCTCATGCGCGCCCTGTGCCGACCCGGTGACCACGCGGTCATCCCCGATGATGCGTACGGCGGCACCTTCCGCCTGTTCGACAAGGTCGCCGCCCCCTGGGGCCTGGCGCACAGCCCGGCCGCGGTCTCCGACGTCGACGCGGTGCGCGCCGCGATCCGGCCCGGTGAGACCAAGCTCGTGTGGGTCGAGACCCCGACCAACCCGCTGCTCAACATCGGCGACATCGAGGCGCTCGCCGGGGTCGCCCACGAGGCCGGTGCGCTGCTCGTCGTCGACAACACCTTCGCCTCGCCCTACCTGCAGCAGCCGATCACCCTCGGTGCCGACGTGGTCGTGCACTCGACCACGAAGTACTGTGGCGGCCACTCCGACGTCGTCGGGGGAGCACTCGTCGTACGCGACCTGGAGGTGGCCGAGAAGGTCGCCTTCCACCAGAACTCCATGGGTGCGGTCGCTGGCCCCTTCGACTCCTTCCTCACCCACCGCGGCCTGAAGACGCTCGGCGTGCGGATGGACCGCCACTGCGACAACGCCGAGCGGGTCGTCGAGTTCCTGACGAAGCACCCCAAGGTGGCCCAGGTGATCTACCCCGGCCTCGAGGAGCACCCCGGCCACGCGGTCGCCTCCAAGCAGATGAAGAGGTACGGCGGCATCGTGTCGTTCCGGGTCAAGGGTGACGAGCAGCTGGCGCTCGACGTCTGCGCGAAGGCGCAGGTGTTCACCCTCGGTGAGTCGCTCGGCGGTGTCGAGTCGCTGATCGAGCACCCGGGCCGGATGACCCACGCGTCGGTGGCCGGCACGGATCTCGAGGTGCCCGCAGACCTGATCCGGCTGAGTGTCGGCATCGAGACCGCCGACGACCTGCTCGCCGACCTCGACCGTGCCCTCGGCTGAGCAGCCGGAGGCCCGCCGTTCCCTCGAGCCCGACGCCGTCGTCTGCGTCGACTTCGGGTCGACCTTCACCAAGAGCGCGCTGATCGGTCTCTCCGACGGCGCGATCCTGGCCGCGGCCGACCACCGGACCACCATCGACACGGATGTCCTCGACGGGTTCGACGCCTGCCTGGCCCGCCTCACCGAGGCTGACCCGCGGGCGGCCACGGCACCGGTCCTGGCCTGCTCCTCGGCCGGCGGCGGCCTGCGGATCGCCGTGGTCGGCAACGAGGAGCTGGTCACCGCGGAGGCCGGGCGCAGGGTCGCGCTGAGCAGCGGGGGCAAGGTGGTGGCGGTGATCGCCGCCGCCGACGGCCACGACTTCGACGCCGAGCTGGTGGCCTCCGAGCCCGACGTCGTGCTGCTCACCGGGGGCACCGACGGTGGCAACGACGAGGTCCTGCTCGCGTGTGCCCGACAGCTCGCCGCGGGCACTTGGCAGGGGCCGGTGGTGGTGGCCGGCAACGTGGACGCCCGCGACGACGTCTCGGCGATCCTGTCCGCGCGGCCCCACGTGCTGGCCGACAACGTGGTGCCACGCATCGGCGTGCTCACACCCGGCTCCGCCCGCTCCGCGATCCGCGAGATGTTCCTGGCCCACGTCATCGGCGGCAAGCACCTGAGCGCGCGCACCGACTTCACCGCGATGGTCCGCGGCGCCACGCCCGACGTCGTCCTCACCGGGGTCGAGCTGCTGGCCCGCGGTCTCGATGCCCCCGGCGCGGGAGACGTGGTCGTGGTCGACGTCGGTGGCGCCACCACCGACGTGCACTCGGTGATCGAGGTGGACCCGGAGGACGGGCTCACCGAGGCCGGCCTGGCCCGCGAGGTCGTGGCCACGACCCCGGTCACCCGCACGGTCGAGGGCGACCTCGGGATGCGCTGGTCGGCGGCCAGCACCGTGACCGAGGGCATCGACGCCGGGCTGCTCGCCGAGGACGAGGGGCTGCGGGCCGCCGCGGCCGCGCGCGTGGACGACCCGGCGTACCTCCCGGACTCCACCGGCGAGGAGGCGTACGACGAGGCCATCGCGGCCGCCGCCGTCGGGGTGGCCCTGCGCCGCCATGCCGGCCGGTCGCGGGTCGTGCTGAGCCCGGAGGGCCGCGTGGTCGAGCGCACCGGCAAGGACCTGCGCGAGGTGGACCTGCTGGTCGGCTCGGGTGGTGTGCTCCGCAACGGTGCCGACGGGGTCGCCGACCGGGTCCTCGGGGCCGTGGTCGGGGAGGTCGAGGGCGGGTGGCAGCTGCCCCGCCAGCCTGCCACCGTGGTCGACGTCGACTACGTGCTGGCCGCCGCCGGGCTGCTCGTCGACGAGCATCCCGGAGCGGCGGGACAACTCGTCCGCAGGCTGCATCCCGGCGTGGCATAGCCTGTCGATCGTGAGCAACGAAGCTGACGAGTCCGACCGGCCCGAGCCCGAGCAGGCTATCCCTGACGAGGACCTCGGGGTCGACGAGCCCAAGCGCCGATTCCTCCTCGGCAGGAGCCGCGACCGCGACGCCGTGGACGAGGAGACGGTGTCCGAGCGGCTGACCCAACAGCTGGCCAGCCAGTGGGCCCTGATGCGGGCCGAGCGCCGGGCCGGCCCGAGCCCGATCGAGACCGGCCCGTCGAACCTCACCCGGGCGCAGGTGCCCTGGGCGCTCGACCTGGCCGCGGCCTGGGCCTGGCGGTCCATCATCATCGCCGCCGCGCTCCTCGGCGTGCTCTGGCTGCTGGCCTACTTCGCGGTGATCACCCTCCCGCTGGTGATCGCCCTGCTGATCGCTGCCCTGGCCGCACCGCTGGTGCGGGCGATGAAGGCGATCGGGGTTCCCCGGGCCCTCGGTGCGGGTCTGGTCGTCCTGGGCGGCATCGCCGTGGTCGGTGCCCTGCTCACCTTCGTCAGCCGCGAGGTGATCGCCGGCGGCACCCAGCTGGCCGACCAGGTCGTCGACGGCATCGGTCGGATCCGCACCTGGTTGCAGGACGGCCCCCTGCAGGCCAGCGACTCCCAGATCAACGGCTGGCTCGAGGAGATCCAGAAGAGCATCACCGAGCGGTCCAAGGACGCCGAGGTGATCGGCCAGGTCACCGAGTTCGGCGCGGCCCTGGGTCACGTGCTGGCCGGCTTCTTCATCGTCCTCTTCGCCACCTACTTCTTCCTGGCCGACGGCGACCGGATCTGGTCGTGGATGGTCCGGATCTTCCCGCGGGCCTCCCGCGAGCGGGTCGACTCCTCGGGCCGGGTCGCCTGGGTCTCGCTGACCCAGTTCGTGCGGGCCACGGTCGTGGTCGCCCTGGTCGACGCCATCGGCATCATGATCGTGGCCGCCCTGCTCGACGTCCCGCTGGTGGCGCCGATCGGCGTGCTGGTCTTCCTCGGGGCGTTCGTCCCGATGATCGGGGCCACGATCGCGGGCTCCGTGGCGATCCTGGTCGCGCTGGTCGCCCAGGGGCCGTTCACCGCCCTGCTCATGCTGGGTGGCGTGGTCCTCGTCCAGCAGATCGAGGGCCACGTCCTGCAGCCGTTCCTGATGGGTCGCTTCGTCTCGGTGCACCCGCTCGGGGTCATCGTGGCGATCGGGTGCGGGGTGATCGTGGCCGGGGTCGCCGGCGCGCTGGTCGCCGTACCCCTGGCTGCGGTGGTCAACGCCGTGGTGCAGCACCTCGCCGCCTTCACGCAGGTGGGCGAGGACCCGGTGGAGGCGGTGGACGAAGACCTGGAGGCCGGGGGACGAGATCCCGAGGCCTCCGACGACGGCAGGGCTCTGGCAGACGGAGGAGACAGGTGAACGAGATCCCGGTGGTGTCGCTGGCCGACATCGAAGCGGCGCGGACCGCACTGGAGGGCGTCGCCGTCCTCACCCCGATGGAGGAGTCGCGCTGGCTCTCGGCGCTGGCCGGCGGACCGGTCGGCCTGAAGTGCGAGAACCTGCAGCGCACCGGGTCGTTCAAGATCCGCGGCGCCTACCTGCGCATCGCCCGGCTCAGCGAGGAGGAGCGGGCCAACGGCGTCGTCGCCGCCTCTGCCGGCAACCACGCCCAAGGTGTCGCGCTCGCCGCGCAGCTGCTCGGAACCAGGTCGACGGTGTTCATGCCCGAAGGGGCGCCGATCCCGAAGGAGCGGGCCACCCGGGCCTACGGCGCGGACGTGGTCTTCCACGGCAAGTACATCGACCAGGCATTGATCGCGGCCAAGGAGTTCTCGGAGAAGACCGGCGCGGTGCTGATCCACCCGTTCGACCACGAGGACATCGTGGCCGGCCAGGGCACCGCCGGGCTCGAGATCCTCGAGCAGGCACCCGACGTACGCACGATCCTGGTGCCGGCCGGGGGCGGGGGACTGGTGGCTGGCATCGGGACCGCCGTCAAGGCGCTGCGGCCCGACGTGCGTGTGGTCGCGGTGCAGGCCGAGGGGGCCGCGGCGATCCCGGCCTCCCTGGCGCAGGGGGTGCCGGTCCCGTTGGAGGACATGACCACGATGGCCGACGGGATCGCGGTCGGCTGCCCGGGTGCGGTGCCGTTCCAGGCCATCCAGCACTTCGTCGACGACGTGCTCACGGTCTCGGAGGAGTCGCTGTCACGGGCGTTGCTGGCGCTCGTGGAGCGAGCCAAGATGGTCGTCGAGCCGGCCGGCGCGGCAGCCGTCGCGGCGATGCTCGACCACCCCGACGCCTTCGAGACGCCGGCGGTGGCCGTGCTCTCGGGCGGCAACATCGACCCGTTGCTGCTGGGCAAGGTGATCCGCCACGGCATGGCGGCCGACAGTCGCTACCTCAACCTGCGCGTCTGCATCCCCGACGTGCCGGGCGGGCTGGCCAAGCTGCTGGGGGAGCTGGCCGCGGCCCAGGCCAACGTCCTCGAGGTCGCCCACGAGCGCATCTCGCCCTCGCTGCACCTCGACGAGGTCGAGGTGCACCTGCAGCTCGAGACCCGTGGCGAGCCGCACGCCGAGAGCCTGCTCGCCCGACTGCGCGAGCGCGGCTACACCGTCTACGAGTGACCCAGAATCCCGCCGAGTCGGCACGAGTTGACCCAGAAGCTCGCCGAGCCGGCACGAGTTGACGCAGAAATGCGCCGAGCCGGCACGAGTTGACGCAGAAATGCGCCGAGCCGGCACGAGTTGACGCGATGGGTGTCAATTCGTGCCGGCTCGCGGGTCTGGCCGTGAATTCGTGCCGACTCGGCGGGTCTGACCGTCAATTCGTGCCGACTCGGCGGGTCTGACCGTCAATTCGTGCCGACTCGGCGGGTCTGACCGTGAATTCGTGCCGGCTCGGCGGGTCTGGCCGTGAATTCGTGCCGACTCGGCGGGGTCGGCTCAGGCGGAGGTGTAGGGCTTCGCCTCGAGGATCTCGACCTTGAGCTCCTTGCCGTTGGGCGCGGTGTAGGAGACCGTGTCGCCCTTGGAGGCTCCGTTGATCGCACCACCCATGGCGGACTCGGGCGAGTAGACGGTCAGGTCGTCGCCCTCGTTGAGGTTCTCGCGGGCGCCGAGCAGGAACAGCTCCTCATCGTCGAAGTCGAGCATCTTGACCTTGACGACCATGCCCGGCTCGACGACGCCGTCGTCGGGGGGCGTCTCGCCGACCTCGGCGCGACGGAGGATGTCCTCCAGCTGGCGGATGCGGGCCTCCTGCTTGCCCTGCTCGTCCTTGGCTGCGTGGTAGCCGCTGTTCTCCTTGAGGTCACCCTCGTCGCGGGCCGTGGAGATCTTCTCGATGATCTCCTGGCGCAGCGGGCCCTTGAGGTCTTCCAGCTCGGACTGGAGCTTGTCGTAAGCGTCCTGGGTAAGCCAGATCGTTCCCTGCTCAGTCATGGTGCAACTCCTGCGTGCATTGCGGTTGGGGCAGTGCGGTTTGGGTGTGCCTCGGGCGGTGTGGCGAACGCACACAACCGCGGGGAGGGGCACGAGCGCCGTCCCACCGGCAGCGCTACGTCCCTGCTCGAGGTGTCGAAGCAACGATCCTAGCAAAGAGGCCCGGTGCGGGCACGTTTTCGCGAGGTCAGCGAGGGCGGTTCTGGCCGTCGGTGGTGCAGCCGACGAGGTCGACCGAGGTGGCCCGGCGCTCCGTGCGGATGGTCAGCTCGTTGCGGCCGTCGACCGGAGTGAAGTTCAGCTCGCCGACCACGGCGTGGTCGTCGGCCAAGGCCCGGATCTTGCAGCTCGCGTCGGCGTCGTCCTCGAGGCGCACGTGGGCCTGTGCCTCGACCGTGTGGGCGTCGACGACGGAGTAGTTGCCCAGCTCGGAGGTGACCTCCGGGGTGGAGTGGAACCAGGTCGCCCAGGCCAACCAGCCGACGAACGCGACGACGAGCACCGCCGCGCCGACGACGACGATCCGGCCGAGGGAACGGTTCGTGCCATAGCGGTCAGACAGGTCAACACTCACGTCCACCATCGTCCCACCTAGAATCGCGGCATGCCGACCCCGCCCCCCGTCCAGACGTCCGAAGCCGCTGCGACCAGCCGCGCCGGTCTCCGGCTGATGCACGTGCACGCCCACCCCGACGACGAGTCGAGCAAGGGTGCGGCCACCACGGCCAAGTACGTCGCCGAGGGCGTCGACGTGCACGTCGTCACCTGCACCGGTGGCGAGCGCGGCTCCGTGCTGAACCCGCGCATGGACCGCCCCGACGTCCTGGCGAACATCACCGAGATCCGCCGCAAGGAGATGGAGGCGGCTCGCGACATCCTCGGGGTGACGCAGGACTGGCTGGGTTTCGTCGACTCGGGCTGGCCCGAGGGCGACCCGAAGCCGCCGCTCCCGGAGGGGTGCTTCGCGACCGAGGACGTCGAGGCGGCCGCCGAGCCGCTGGTGCGCCTGATCCGCGAGTTCAAGCCCCACGTCGTCACGACGTACGACGAGAACGGCGGCTACCCGCACCCCGACCACATCCAGTGCCACAACGTCTCGATGGTGGCCTTCGAAGCGGCCGGCGACCCGGAGCGCTATCCCGACGCCGGGCCGGCCTGGCAGCCCCTCAAGCTCTACTACCAGCACGGCTTCAACCGGCCGCGCACCGTCGCCATCTCGGAGGCGATGGATGCCGCCGGGCTCGAGTCCCCGTGGAAGGAGCGGCTGGCGAACTGGAAGCCGGACCCGGCGCACGACGCGCGCATCACCACGCGCGTGCCGTGCGGTGACTACTTCGACGTCCGTGACCGCGCCCTGTTGGCGCACGCCACCCAGATCGACCCGGACGGCCACTGGTTCGCGGTGCCGCTGGAGATCCAGCGCGAGGTCTGGCCGACCGAGGAGTTCGAGCTGGTGACCAGCCACGTCGAGACCTCCCTGCCCGAGGACGACCTGTTCGCCGGGATCCGCGAGGCGACTGGAACAATGGAGTCATGAACAGCCTGTGGCCCATGATCGTGGCGGAGAAGACCGGGATCCCCGACGACAAGGACGTGGTCGCCGGGTGGCTCGGCGCGGCGGTGCTCCTCGCGCTCATCGTGGCGGTGGCCCTGCTCTGCTGGAATTTCACGCACCAGATCCGCAAGGCGAAGGCGGCCAAGGACGCCGGTGTCTACGGTGACAAGCCGGTCGACAACTCGTCCGAGGACGACGCGCAGGGCTGAGGTCCACGACCTGCGACCACGCGACGTACGACGGAACGCGCGGCCGCAAGGTCCGCGCTGACGACGTACGACGGGGCGCGCGGCCGCAAGGTCCGCGCCGACGCCGACTGACGGCGTACGCCGGGCTAGCCGGTCGTGATCCGCTGCGCCCCGGCGTAGATGTTCATCGAGTCGCCGCGCACGAAGCCGGTGAGCGTCATGCCGGCCTCGGTGGCCAGGTCGACGGCCAGGGTCGACGGTGCGGAGACCGCGCTGAGCAAGGGGATCCCGGCCAGCCACGCCTTCTGCACCAGCTCGAACGACGTACGCCCGCTGACCTGCAGCAGGTGGCCGCGCAGGGGGAGTCGTCCCTGCATCAGGGCCCAGCCGACCACCTTGTCGACGGCGTTGTGGCGCCCGACGTCCTCGCGCAGGCAGACGAGGTCGCCCTGCGCCGTGAACAGGCCGGCCGCGTGCAGGCCGCCGGTGCGCTCGAAGACGGCTTGGCCCTCCCGCAGCCGGTCGGCCAACGAGGCGACGAGGTCGGTGGTGACGGCGACGTCGTCGTCCGCGACGCTCCACCGGGCCGACGTGCGTACGGCGTCGAGGCTGTCCTTGCCGCAGACGCCGCAGGAGCTCGAGGTGTAGAAGCTCCGGCTCGTCTCCGGTGGAGGGACGTGCGCGGACAGGGTGACGTCGACGATGTTGGTGGTCGGGTCGGGGCGGCCGTCGTCGCAGTGGCGGATGCCGACGATGTCCTCGACCTCGGCGACCACGCCCTCGGAGACCAGGAAGCCCGCGGCCAGCTCGAAGTCGTCGCCGGGCGTGCGCATGGTGACCGCGAAGGCGGTGCCGCCGACGCGGATCTCGAGGGGCTCCTCGACGGCCAGGCTGTCCGGCCGGGTGGTGACGAGGTCGCCGTGCACCCGCAGCACCCGGCGACGATCAGATCTGCGACCCATGCCGCCAGTCAAGCACTCACGTCGGGGCGCGCGTCAGCCTCCCGGGAGAACAGGGCCTGCCTCTCGTCGACCGGTCTCCCGGAGCACCGCAGTCTCCCACCCGTGGTTGGCCCTGCCGCGTAGGGTCGGACCATGTCTCGAATCGCTGTCATCGGCGGCCACGGCAAGGTCGCCCTCCACCTCGGCCGCATCCTCACCGACGCCGGGCACCACGTCAGCTCGGTGATCCGCAACCCCGACCACTCCGCCGACGTCGCGGCGACCGGTGCCACCCCCGTGGTCGCCGACGTCGAGACGCTCGACGTGAACGCGCTGGCCGAGCTGGTGGCCGGTCACGACGCGGTCGTGTTCTCGGCCGGTGCCGGTGGTGGCAGCCCCGAGCGCACGTACGCCGTCGACCGTGACGCCGCGATCCGGGTCGCCGACGCTGCCGGGCAGGCCGCCGCGAAGCGCTTCGTGATGGTCTCCTACTTCGGCGCCGGGCCCGACCACGGCGTGCCCGAGAGCGAGCCGTTCTTCCACTACGCCGAGGCGAAGGCCGCCGCCGACGCCCACGTGCGCGACTCGGGCCTCGACTGGACGGTGCTCGGCCCCAGCGCTCTCACCCTGGAGCCGGCCAGCGGCAAGATCGCCCTCGGCCCCGACGCCGGCAAGGGGCAGGTCTCGCGGGAGAACGTCGCGCTGGTGATCGCCGCGGCCCTCGCCGACGAGAGCACGGTCGGCAAGACGATCGAGTTCAACGACGGTGACGTGCCGATCACCGAGGCGCTCGCGGGAGCCTGATCGCTGCGGCCGGCTCCACGTCCTACGACGTGTGCGGTGCAGGAGTCACTTCACACGCGACCGGTCACCTGCGAGGTGACCTGCGAGGTGACCTGGGCACCGCGTCACTCGGAGGTGGGGGCGGTGATGTCGGCAGGGCGGATCGGCACCCGGGGCAACGCCAGGCCGGTGGCCGCGCGCACCGCGGCCGCGACGGCCGGCCCTGACGAGATCGTGGGCGCCTCACCGACACCGCGCAGGCCGTACGGCGCGTGCGGGTCGGCGTGCTCCAGCACCTCGATCGGCATCGGCGGCACGTCGAGGATGGTCGGGATCAGGTAGTCGGTGAACGACGGGTTGGTGATCCGCCCGTCGACGACCTGGATCTCCTCCATCAACGCCAGGCCCAGGCCCTGGGCGCTGCCGCCCTGGATCTGGCCGACGACGGCCTGCGGGTTCATCGCCCGGCCGACGTCCTGCACGCAGGCCAGCTCGACCACCTTGACCAACCCGAGGTCGACGTCGACGTCGACCACCGCCCGGTGGGCGGCGAACGCGTACTGCACGTGGGCGTCGCCCTGCCCGGTCTCCTCGTCGATGGGGTACGTCGGCCGGTGCCGCCACTCGACCGTGTCCTCGACGTGGTCGTCCCCGAGCAGGTCGACCAGGCTGATCGTGACCTCGCCGCCCTCGTCGAGCACCGCGCCGCCGGGCCCGAGCCACAGGCCGTCGACCTCGCGACCGAGGCGGGTCGCCGCGCTGGTGAGCAGCAGCCGTCGCACGCTCTCGCAGGCCGCCTTGACCGCGCCGCCGGTGACGTAGGTCTGTCGTGAGGCGGAGCTGGACCCGGCGGAGCCGACCGAGGTGTCCTGGGGCGCCACCACGACGCGCTCGATGCCGAGCTCGGTGCGGCAGATCTGCTGCTCGACGGTGACCAGGCCCTGCCCGACCTCCGCGGCGGCGGTGTGCACCGTGGTCACCGGCTGGCCGCCGACGACCGAGACACGGACCCGTGCGGTGGAGAAGTCGTCGAAGCCCTCGGAGAACGCGACGTTCTTGTAGGCGACCGCATAGCCGACCCCGCGGCGTACGCCCTCGCCGTGGGTGGAGTTGGCGACCCCGCCGGGCAGGTGCCGCAGGTCGAGCGGGCCAGCCACGTCGGCGGGGGCGGGAAGCGGCAGGTCGCGCAGCTTCTCGACCAGCTCCGCGACCGGCGCGGGTGCATCGATCACCTGGCCGGTCGGGGCCCGCGATCCTTCGCGGAAACCGTTGCGGACCCGGATCTCGACCGGGTCGAGGCCCAGCTCGGCGGCCAGCAGGTCCATCGTCGCCTCGACCGCGAACGCGGTCTGCACCGAGCCGAAACCGCGCATCGCGCCGCAGGGCGGGTTGTTGGTGTAGGCGCCGAAGCAGTCGACCTGGATGTTCGGGATGTCGTAGGGACCCAGGCCCATCGTGCCGGCGTTGCCGACCACGGCCGGCGTGCTCGACGCGTAGGCGCCACCGTCGAGGTGGATGGTGGCGCGGGCGTAGACCAGCTGACCGGACCGGTCCGCGCCGTACTCGTAGTGCATGCGGGCCGGGTGCCGGTGCACGTGCCCGAAGAACGACTCCTCGCGGTTGTAGACCATCTTCACCGGCTTGCCGGTGTGCTGGGCGAGGAGGCAGCCGTGCACGTGCATCGAGAGGTCCTCGCGGCCACCGAACGCGCCACCGACGCCGGCCAGGCGCAGCCGGACCTGGTCGGGCGGGAGCCCCAGCGCGGAGCAGACCTGGCGCTGGTCGACGTGCAGCCACTGGGTGGCGACCCAGAGGTCGATCCCGCCCTCGCCGTCGGGGACGGCCAGCCCGGCCTCGGGGCCGAGGAAGGCCTGGTCCTGCATGCCGACCTCGAAGTCACCGCAGACCACGACCTCGGCGCGGGGGCTCGGGTCGCCGGTGCGGACGCGGACGTGGCGGACCAGGTTGCCGCCCTCGTGGAGGTGAGGGGTGTCGGGGAGCAGGGCGCGCTCGGCGTCGACGATCGGCGCCAGGACGTCGTAGTCGACCCTGATCCGCTTGGCAGCCTGGCGGGCCACCTCCGGGTGGTCGGCGGCGACCAGTGCCACCGGCTCGCCCTGGTAGCGCACCCGGTCGATGGCGAGCACGGGTTGGTCCTGGTGCTCCAGCCCGTAGTGCTTCTCGCCGGGCACGTCCTCGTGGGTGAGGACGGCGAAGACCCCGGGCGTGGCCAGCGCCTCGGTCAGGTCGATGCCGGTGATCCGGGCATGGGGGTGGGGGCTGCGCAGGGTGACGCCCCACAGCATGTCGTCCATCCAGAGGTCGCTGGCGAAGGCGAACTCACCGGCCACCTTGAGCGTCCCGTCCGGTCGGGGTGGTGAGGTGCCGACTCCGTCTGCGGTCGTCGGTCGCGCGGTCGTGGGGGAGGTCGTGGGGGAGGCCGTCATCGCTGCCTCCCTGCCGCCAGCCGGACCGCGTCGAGGATCTTCTCGTAGCCCGTGCACCGGCACAGGTTGCCCGACAACGCCTCGCGGACCTGCGCGTCGTCGGGGTCGGGCTCTCGGGCCAGCAGGTCGTGGGTGGCGACCAGCAGCCCGGGCGTGCAGAAGCCGCACTGGACGGCACCCGCCTCGAGGAAGGCCTGCTGCACGGGGTGCAGCTCGTCGGCGGTGCCGAGCCCTTCGACGGTGACCACCTCGCGGCCGTCGGCCTGGCCCGCGGCGACGAGGCAGGCGCAACACGTCACGCCGTCGAGGTAGACCGTGCACGAGCCGCACTCGCCCTGCTCGCAGGCGTTCTTCGACCCCGGCAGGCCGAGCCGCTCACGCAGCACGAAGAGCAGGCTCTCGCCCTCCCAGACGTCGTCGGCCCGGTGCTCCTCGCCGTTCACGGTCAGGGTGATCCGCATCAGCTGCTCCTTCCCTGGTGCTCGGCCCACGCCCAGGCCAGGCAGCGTCGGGCCATCACCGACAGGGCGTGCCGCCGGTAGTCGGCGGTTCCCCTCACGTCGTCGATCGGGGACGCCGCGGTGGCGACCAGCCGTCCGAACTCCGTGGCCACCGAGTCGGGGACGTCGCGACGGCCGGCCCAGTCGAGCTCGGCCGAGAGGAAATCCTCGGCATGCCTGGCCCGTCGCGGCGTCGGGGCCGCCGAGCCGACGCCGGTGCCCACCCGCTCCAGGTCGGGGTGCAGGGCGAGTCCGAAGGACGCGACCGCGATCACCATCGCGTTGCGGGTGCCGATCTTGCTGAACTGCTGCGGGCCGGTGGCCGCCGGCACCCAGACCGCGGTGACCAGCTCGTCGGGGCGCCCGGCGTGGTGCTTCACGCCCGTGAAGAACTCGTCGACAGGGACCCGGCGTACGCCGTGGCGCGAGGCCAGCTCGACCTCGGCGAAGGCCGCGAGCAGGGCCGGGTGGGCGTCGCCGGCAGGCGAGGCGGCGCCGAGGTTGCCACCGACGGTGCCGCGGTTGCGGATCTGCGGGGAGCCCACCGTGCGCGAGGCGATCGCCAAGCTCGGCAGCCGGGTGCCCAGCTCGCGGATGACCCGCGCATAGGTGACGCCGGCGCCGAGACGCACCAGGTCGTCGGTGTGCTCCCACGTGGCCAGCTCGGCCACGCGAGTCAGGTCGAGGAGTGCCTCGGGACGCCGTCGGTCGAAGTTGAGCTCGACCATCACGTCGGTGCCGCCCATCAGCGGCAACGCGTCCGGCTGGCTGGCGCGCGCCTCCAGGGCGTCGTCCAGGTCAGCAGGACACAGGAACTCCACGGTTCATGCCTGCGCGATCTCGCCGTGCTCGTCGCGGAGCTGGCGCTTGAGGATCTTGCCGCTCGGGTTCTTGGGCAGCGCGTCGGCGACCACGACGAACTTCGGGGTCTTGTAGCCGGCGAGCACCGAGCGGGCGTGCTCGATGACCTGGTCGGAGGTGAGCGTCACACCCTCCTTGGGGACGACGACCGCGGTCACTGCCTCGACCCACGTCGGGTGGCTGACCCCGAAGACGGCGACCTCGGCCACCCCGTCGAGGGTGTAGATCGCCTCCTCCACCTCGCGGCTGGCGACGTTCTCCCCGCCGGTCTTGATCATGTCCTTCTTGCGGTCGACGACGAAGAGCAGGCCGGCGTCGTCGACGTACCCCAGGTCGCCGGAGTGGAACCAGCCGTTGCGGAACGCCTCGGCGGTCTTGTCCTCGTCGTTGTAGTAGCCCAGCGTGGCGTGCGGGGAGCGGTGCACGATCTCGCCGACGGTGCCGGTGGGCACCTGCTGGTCGGCGTCGTCGACGATGCGGGTCTCGACGTTGAGCGACTGCCGGCCCGCGGACCCGGCCGCCGAGAGCTGCTCGTCCGGTCCCAGGATGGTCGCCAGCGGTGCCATCTCGGTCTGGCCGTAGAAGTTCCACAGGTCGACCTCGGGCAGGCGCTCGCGGAGCTCCTTGAGCACCTCGACCGGCATCGCCGAGGCGCCGTAGTAGCCCTTGCGCAACGAGGAGAGGTCGGCCGACTCGAAGTCGGGATGGCGCAGTAGCGCGATCCAGATGGTCGGGGGAGCGAAGAACTTGGTGACCCTCTCCTCGGCGATGGTGCGCAGGATGGTGGCCGGGTCGGGGCCGGGCAGGATCACGCTGGTGGCGCCGAGGTAGACGTCGGGTCCGAGGAAGCAGTCGAGCTGGGCGCAGTGGTAGAGCGGCAAGGTGTGCAGCTCGACGTCGTCGGCCGACATCGAGCCGTCGACGACACAGGAGACGTACTGCCACATCAGTGAGCGGCTGGAGAGCAGGGCCCCCTTCGGGCGGGACTCGGTGCCGGAGGTGTACATCAGCCGGATCGGGTCGTCGTCGCCCACGACCACGTCGGGCGCCTCGCCGTCGTGGTCGAACCAGGCCTGTGCGTCGGACCAGCCGTCGACCGGTGCGCCGATCGTCACCTTGCGGGTGACCACGCCGCCGGCCTGCATCGCCTTGTCCGCGGTGGCGCTGAGGTCGGACTCGACCACGAAGGTCTCCGCCCCGGAGTGGTCGAGGATGAAGCCGATCTCGTCGGCGCCGAGCATGAAGTTGACCGGCACCAGCACCACGCCGAGGCGGGCACTGGCGAAGGAGAGGGCGGCGAACTGCCAGCAGTTGTGGGACAGCAGCGCCACGCGGTCGCCCTTGGCGATGCCGTCGGCCGCCATGCCGGCTGCGGTGCGGTCGACCAGGTCGGCGAGCTCGAGGAAGGTCAGTCGCTCGTCACCTTCGACGATCGCGGTCTTGCTCGGGGTCCTCTGGGCGGTACGTCGGGGCAGGTCGCCGAGGCTGTGCTGTCGTGCTCTCCGGATCAGGTCATCCATGGCACCAGTGTGCCCTGTGCCACAAGATGGCGGGCCGGAACGCTTGCGCCCGAACTGGCCCGCGAGATCGTCGGCGAGGCAGCTGATCGGCATAGCCGGGGCTGCGACTTCCCCGAGCGGCGATCACCCCGGTGCGAGGCTCACCGCCACGTGCGGTGGGCGCGATGTCCCCAGCTGCCGCAGACCACGAAGAAGATCAGGATCCAGAACGGCAGGTGCGTGATCGCGCTGAGCAGCACCAGCACCGCGATCACCGGCAGCCGGGGGAGTGCTCGCAGGGCGCCGGAGAGTCCCCGGAGCCGGTCGCGGCCGCGCTCGGTGCCGGAGCGCCCGGCGGCGTGATTGGCGGCGTGGTCGGCGTGGGCGGCCGGGCGTGCGACCGCACCGCGCGCAGGGTGGGGGAGGTCGTCGAAGATCGGGGCCAGGTCCGCCCCGGTGCGCGCCGACCAGATGGCATCGAGTCGCTCCGCGTGCTCGTCGGTGGTCAGGCGTCCCTCGGCGTAGTGCTCGGCCAGGTCCGCAGCAGCCCGCTCGCGCTCGACGTCGCTGATCCTCAGGTGCTGGTGATCCATCACTCCTCCTCGTCGTTGGTGTCGTCCTCGTCGCGGACGGCGCCGTCGGCCAGCACGCCGTAGAGGCGGCGCCGGGTGTCGACGAGGATGTCGATCGCAGCTCGTTGCTGGCTCCGGGACCCGGTGGTGGTGATCTGCCAGATCGCGCTCATCACCTGGCCGATCTCGGCCTTGAGGTCGGCGTACCCGCTGTCGGCGCGACGCTCCTGGGCGCGCTCGAAGGGTGCCCACACCGCCGCCAGCTCGGCGTCGTGGTCGGCGCACCAACGCACCCCGTCGGCGGTGAGGCGGATGGTGCGACGGCCACGCTCGTCGTCGTTCTCGACCAGGCCCTCGTCCTGCAGCTGCTGGATGGTCGGGTAGACCGATCCGGGGCTGGGGTGCCAGGCGCCGTCGCTGCGGTCGCCGATCTGCTGGATCACCTGGTAGCCGTTGATGGGCTCGCCGGCCTCGTCGGCGGCCCGCAGGACGTCGAGGATCGCCGCGCGCACGTCGCCCCGGCGCACCTTGGGTCGCCGTTGCTGCTCCGAGGGAGCCATCCCGAAGATCCCGGCCAGCCAGGGCGGCGGCCCGCCCTGCCCGCCCGTGCCCGGGCGGCCCCAAGGTGGGCCGCCGCCCCAGCCGTGGCTCCAGTCGCTGCGGCCGTGGCCGCTGTGCCCGTGTCGTCCCATGACTGCGCTCCCTGCTCCGGAACCAGCCGCTCCGGTTGCCGAATGTCGTTGGAATGTCGCCGATAGGTTGGCGATATATCGTGATCGTACGACTGTGCTGTCGGCCGCACAAGGTCTTTTCGTCCCGGACGGGGAACACGCACTCCTCGACGCCGTACGGGCTGCTCAGCGCCTGCCGCGCAGCTCCGGATCCGTGGGACGGACGCCGGCGGACCGTGCCCGTCGGGGCCGGCCAATCAGGCCGGCCAATCAGGCTGGCCACGGGCTGGCCGGGGACCGTCCGAGCCTCCTCGGTGCCCCACCCAGCCGCCTCCTAGGCTGGATGCACGTGCCTGACGTCAGGAGCCATGGGACATGCCGAACCGCCTTGCCAACGCGACATCTCCGTATCTCCTCCAGCACAAGGACAATCCCGTCGACTGGTGGGAGTGGGGCGAGGACGCCTTCGCGACGGCGCGCGAGCGCAAGGTCCCGGTGCTGCTCTCGGTGGGCTACGCCGCCTGCCACTGGTGCCACGTGATGGCCCACGAGTCCTTCGAGGACGAGGCCACCGCGGCGTACATGAACGAGCACTTCGTGAACATCAAGGTCGACCGCGAGGAACGCCCCGACGTCGACGCGGTCTACATGAGTGCGACCCAGGCGATGACCGGCCACGGCGGCTGGCCGATGACCTGCATCCTCGACCACGACGGCAACCCGTTCTTCGCCGGCACCTACTTCCCCGACGAGCCACGGCACGGCAGCGCGAGCTTCAGGCAGGTGCTCCAAGCGCTGGTCGACGCGTGGACCAACCGCGCTGACGACGTACGTCGTGCTGCGGCCGAGATCGGCGACCACCTGAGGGTGCAGGGGACGCTGGAGTCGGGGCTGATCACCGCGGAGACCCTCGACGGTGCGGTGCGCACGCTGGCCAGCGAGTTCGACGGCCAGCACGCCGGCTTCGGGGGTGCGCCGAAGTTCCCGCCCGGGATGGTGCTCGAGTTCCTGCTGCGCCACGCGGTCGGGGTCTCGAGAGGCTCGCTGGCGCTCGCTCCTCAACCGACGTCGTCTGCCGCGACGGCGCGACGGATGGTCGACGCCACCTGTGTCGCGATGGCGCGCGGCGGCATCTACGACCAGATCGGTGGCGGCTTCGCGCGCTACTCGGTCGACGCCGGCTGGGTGGTGCCGCACTTCGAGAAGATGCTCTACGACAACGCCCAGCTGGTCGGGCTGTATGCACGCGTCGGTGCCGACCGGGTGGCTCGCGAGACCGCGGCATTCATGCTGCGCGAGCTGCGTACGCCGGAAGGTGGGTTCGCGTCCGCGCTCGACGCCGACAGCGAGGGGGTCGAGGGAAAGTTCTATGCCTGGACCCCCGCCCAGCTGGTCGAGGCGCTGGGTGCCGAGGACGGTGCCTGGGCGGCCGAGACCTTCACCGTGACCGAACGGGGCACCTTCGAGCACGGCTCGTCGACCCTGCAGCTGCTCGAGGACCCCGACGACCTGGCCCGGCTCGAGTCCGTCAAGCAACGGCTCCTCGAGGCCCGCGCCACCCGGGTGCGTCCCGAGCGTGACGACAAGGTGGTCGCCGCCTGGAACGGACTGGCGATCACCGGCCTGTGCGACGCCGGCACGCTGCTCTCCGAGCCCAGCCTCGTCGCGGCCGCGGCGGAAGCGGGCCAGCTCATCTGGGACCTGCACGTGGTGGATGGCCGCCTGCGGCGGGTCTCGCGCGACGGCGTGGTCGGTCGCCACGACGCCGTGCTCGAGGACTTCGGCTGCGTGGCGAGCGGGTTCCTGTCGTTGCTGCAGGCCACCGGTGATGCGGTCTGGCTCGAGCGCGCCCGGGTGCTGCTCGACGACGCGCTCGCCCGGTTCCGGGCGGACGACGGCGGCTTCCACGACACCGCCTCGGACGCCGAGGAGCTGATCACCCGGCCCCGCGACATCTCCGACAACGCCAGCCCCTCCGGCCAGTCGGCGATGGTGCACGCGCTGGCGACGTACGCCGCCCTGACCGGGTCCGGCGCGCACCGCACGGCAGCCGAGCAGACGCTGGCCACGCTGGCGCGGGTGGCCGAGCGCGCGCCGCGCTTCGCCGGCTGGGTGCTGGCTGCGGCCGAGTCGATGATCGAGGGTCCGGAGGAGATCGTGGTCGTCGGACGACCGGGCTCGGCGCGCGATGCACTCGAGCTGGCGGCACGCCGGCGCCACGGAGCCGTCGTGCTCGCCGTCGAACCCGGCCGCGAGGACATCCCGCTGCTGGTGGGCCGTGACGAGGTGGACGGCCGGCCCGCGGCGTACGTCTGTCGCAACATGGTCTGCGAGCGTCCGGTCACCGACCCTTCCGCCCTCGATAGTCCCTAACGTCACGCATCCGATCGACCCTCGTTGGCATGCGAGAGGTTAGGGAGTATCCCGGAGGAAACAGTGGGGGCGGTGGGTCGGGTGGGGCGGTGGGCGTGGCCCGGGAAGGTCGCGATCTGCCACTGTGGAGGCATGAAGGTCTCGGACATGGTCGCGAGCCAGGTGGAGCCGGAGACCCGCCGGTTCCACGACGGGGGCCTGCCCGCGCTGGGTGGCCTGCCCGAGGTGCCGCCGAATCCGCACGAGGACCCGCGAATCGTGCTCGAGCGGCACAGCGTGGAAGGGCGCGAGCAGTTCGCCCTGGAGCGCAGGATCGCCTATCGCGACCGGCACTTCGGGGAGCTCCTGGTGCCGGCTGACACCGTCACCTTCCGGACCGACCTGACCTCGGTGCCGACCCTGTTCACCTGGCTGGTGCCCAAGACCGGGGCGCACCTTCCGGCGGCGCTGCTGCACGACGGGCTCTGCCACGACGACGACGAGGCCCCCACCTACACCTCGACCGACGGCCACAGCATCGACCGGGTCGAGGCCGACCGGGTGTTCCGCGACGCGATGGCTGACACCGGCACCGGCGTCGTCCGTCGTTGGCTGGTGTGGTCGGCGGTGACCACGGCGACGCTGCTCCGGGGCGACCAGGTGCCCTGGCGCGCGTCGACCACGTGGCGGCACCGGGTGGTGATCGGGCTGTCGCTGGCGGTGGTGCTGGTGCTCGGGGTGCTGGCCACCGTCGACCTCTTCGACCTCGGTGGCGTCGAGCTCCCGTGGATGGGGGAGCGGCCGTGGTGGCTGGAGCTCATCGGCGGGCTGGCCGGAGCGATCGCCGTCCCCCTCGTGATGGGCCTGGCCTGGGGCCGCTTCCGGGTGGCCGGCTGGGTGATGGGGATCGGGCTGGCGGTGCTGCTCCACGTGACGGTGGGGCTGCTGGGCGTGACCGGCCTCTACCGAGTCGTCGAGAGGCTGGCCAGCAGGTTCCCGATGGTGGCGGCCGGGTTGGCCGTCCTGACCGGCTTCCTCGCCGGTGTCGTGGTGCTGGTCCTGCTGGCGTTCTGAGCCTCGCGCTCGCGTCCAGCGCGGCACGAGATGTGGATCCCCCGGCGTCACGGGCCGGAAGATCCACACTCAACGAGGTCGAGCGGGCGACGTCAGCGCAAGGAGTACGTCGCCAGCGAGACGCCGACGTAGTGCGTGATGAACGCGAGGATCGTGAAGGAGTGGAACACCTCGTGGAAGCCGAACCACGTGGGCGCCGGGTCGGGGCGCTTGAAGCCGTAGACCACCCCGCCGATCGTGTAGAGCACGCCACCCGTGGCGACGAGCACCAGCACCGCGATGGAGACGCTGGCGGAGAACCGGTCAGCACCGGCCACGAACTGGGGGTAGAAGAAGACCGCTGACCAGCCCAGGGCGATGTACATCGGGGTGTAGAGCCAGCGGGGGGCGTCGGTCCAGAACACCCGGAACAGCACGCCGAGGATCGCCGCCGACCAGACGACGGCCAACAGGGTGGCCCTGGTGGCCCCCTCGAGGAACAGGACGGCGAACGGCGTGTAGGAGCCGGCGATCAGGATGAAGATGTTGGCGTGGTCGAAGCGCCGCAGGAAGGCCCACGTGCGCGGCGACCAGGTGCCGCGGTGGTAGATCGCGGAGACCGTGAACAGGATCATCGCGCTCACCGCGAACACGGTGGAGGCGATCCGGGTCCCCTCGGTGGGTGACAGCGCGATGAGCACGATCCCGGCGGCCAGGGCCAGGGGCGCGGTGCCGGCGTGCAACCAACCACGCAGCTTCGGCTTCACCTCGGCGAGCTTGTCCTGGGCACGGTCGACAGCGCCGTGGGCGCGGTCGACGGCCTCGTCGAGGCGGCCGCGGATCATGTCGTTCATGCCACCAACTTACGGCACCGTAGGTTGCGGCGCACCCCAATGTCGGGGATGTCACTGGTCACGACGGGCGCGCCGGTAGCATCGACACGTGGCGGACTGGAAGCAGGCGATTCGACGGGTGCTCTACCCGGCCTACGAAGCGCGGGTCGTGAAGTTCCTGCCCTCCGACCGGCTGCCCAAGCACGTGGGCGTCATGCTCGACGGCAACCGCCGCTGGGCCAAGTCGGTCGGTGCCGACACCGCCCACGGGCACCGGGCCGGCGCGGCCAACATCGAGCCGTTGCTCGGGTGGTGCGAGGAGGTCGGCATCGAGGTGGTCACCCTGTGGCTGCTCTCCACCGACAACCTCAACCGTCCCCCCGACGAGCTCGAGCCGCTGATGACCATCATCGAGGAGGCGGTGGCGTCGCTGGCCGACCAGAAGCGGTGGCGGCTCCACCCGGTGGGCGCTCTCGACCTGCTGCCGGCGCACACCGCCCGTCGGCTCAAAGAGGCCGAGGACGCCACCAGGGACGTCGACGGCATCCTGGTCAACGTCGCGGTCTCCTACGGCGGCCGCCGCGAGATCGCCGACGCCGTACGCTCCCTGCTGCTCGAGGCCGACCAGTCGGGCACCTCGCTGCAGGACCTGGCCCAACGGGTCGACGTGGACCTCATCGGGGAGCACCTCTACACCAAGGGCCAGCCCGACCCCGACCTCGTGATCCGCACGTCGGGGGAGCAGCGCCTCGGCGGCTTCCTGCTGTGGCAGAGCGCCAGGAGCGAGTTCTACTTCTGCGAAGCGCTGTGGCCCGAGTTCCGCAAGATCGACTTCCTGCGCGCGATCCGGGCGTACGCCGAACGCGAGCGCCGCTTCGGCTCCTAGCCGGTCGTGCCGTCCCGGCCAGCCGGTCGTGCCGTCCCGGCCAGCCGGTGGACGCCAGCCGGATGCCCAACCTTCACCCCCGAGTTCGGGCGTGTCTGCCGGATTCCCTTGTCGGCGGGCGTAATTTCGCAGGTAACGGCGAGTGGGGAAGCTCGCTGCATCGGGAGGCCCGTTCGTGAACGTTCACGACTCAAGTACAGCCACTGACGTGGCTCGTGCGCGCGGGGGCCGGCACTCCGGCTTTCGGGCGTCATCCCGGTCCAACTGTGTGAGTTAGGGCCGGGCGAGGAGTGCGCGCGCCGGTCCGTGAGGGTGAGCAACGTGGCTTCCAGCAAGAAGACGGACACCACCACTCGTACGTACGTTCTCGACACGAGCGTGCTCCTCGCCGATCCGGGGGCGATGCACCGCTTTGACGAGCACGAGGTGGTCCTCCCCGTGGTCGTGATCACCGAGCTGGAGGGGAAGCGGCACCACCCCGAGCTCGGCTACTTCGCGCGCTCCGCCCTGCGGACGCTCGACGAGATGCGCATCACCCACGGTCGCCTCGACCAGCCGATCCCGGTGGGTGCATCCGGCGGCACGCTCCGGGTGGAGCTGAACCACACCGACCCGGGGTCGCTGCCGAGCGGCTTCCGGCCAAGTGGTCAGTCCTGGGACAACGACTCGAGAATTCTGGCCGTGGCCCGCAACCTGGCCAACGAGGGGTCCGAGGTCACGCTCGTCTCCAAGGACCTGCCGCTGCGGATCAAGGCGTCGGCGGTGGGGCTCGACGCAGAGGAGTACCGTGCCGAGGCGGTCAACGAGGACTCCGGCCACACCGGCATGGCCGAGCTCGAGGTGGCCTCCGCTGACCTCGACGAGCTCTACGACGACGGCGTGGTCGACCTCGAGTCGGCCCGGGAGCTGCCCTGCCACACCGGCCTGGTGCTGCTGTCCGACCGGGGCACCGCGCTGGGACGGGTCGGTCCCGACAAGCAGGTGCACCTGGTCCGCGGCGACCGGGAGGCCTTCGGGGTCCACGGCCGCTCGGCCGAGCAGCGGATCGCCCTGGAGATGCTGCTCGACCCCGAGGTGGGCATCGTCTCGCTCGGCGGCCGGGCCGGCACCGGCAAGTCGGCGATGGCGCTGTGTGCCGGGCTGGAGGCGGTGATGGAGCGCCGCCAGCACAAGAAGGTGGTGGTCTTCCGCCCGTTGTTCGCGGTCGGTGGGCAGGAGCTCGGCTACCTCCCCGGCTCGGAGAACGAGAAGATGTCGCCGTGGGGTCAGGCCGTCTTCGACACGCTCGGAGCCCTCACCTCGCCCGACGTGATCGACGAGGTGATGGACCGGGGGATGCTCGAGGTGCTGCCCCTGACCCACATCCGCGGCCGCTCCCTGCACGACGCCTTCGTGATCGTCGACGAGGCGCAGTCCCTGGAGCGCAACGTGCTGCTCACCGTGCTGTCCCGCATCGGCGCCAACTCCAAGGTGGTGCTCACCCACGACGTCGCCCAGCGCGACAACCTGCGGGTCGGTCGCCACGACGGCGTGGTCGCGGTGGTCGAGAAGCTCAAGGGCCACCCGCTGTTCGCCCACGTCACGCTGAACCGCTCCGAGCGGTCGCCGATCGCGGCCCTGGTCACCGAGATGCTGGAGAACATCACGATGTGACTCGGTCGCCTCCGCAGGTCGGGGCACCCGCGTCGTGATTGCGCCGTACGACGACGCCGGTGTCCCGATCTGTGCGTCATGGGCCACAGTCACCGGCAGGAGGGCGAGACGGGTGGGGTCTGTGTGACGCCTGTGACGATCTGCGTCGACTGTGACCGGACTCGCGTGGTGGACAAGCCGTGTCCGGTTTGCCTCAACCGTTCATCTCATGCAAGGTGGCTCGTGGTCTTTTCGTGACCGGTTCTTCGTTGCCGGGGGGTGCGAGGTCCGACGAGACAGTCCTGACGTCAACCCGTGGGTACCCCTTTGTCCAAGCACATCAAGTATGTCCCGACGCACCGGCAACCCCGGGCAGCAGGCACCCCGAAAAAGGCGCTGCGCAACACGCTGATCCTCTCTTCGCTCGCAGTGGCAGCCACCGGAACCACGGTCGGCACCGGCCTCCTGGCCGACGGCGCCACCGCCTCCAAGGATGTCCGGACGGTTGCCGCCAACATCAACGACATCGCCCCGCTCACCGCGGCCGACGTGGCCGAGCGCCGTGAGGAGGAGCCCTCGCGCTCCGACCGGCGCGAGCCTGCCGACCCGGCCAAGCAGGCCGAGCTGGACGCTGCGGCGACCACCCCCACCGGCAATGCCGTGGTGGCCACCGAGGACGCCACGGACGGTGACCCACGCAGCGTCGCCCGCGCACTGCTCTCCGAGTTCGGCTTCGGCCAGGACCAGTTCGGCTGCCTCGACTCGCTGTGGACCAAGGAGAGCGGCTGGAACGTCAGCGCCGACAACCCCAGCTCCTCGGCGTACGGCATCCCGCAGGCCCTGCCCGGCTCCAAGATGAGCTCCGCCGGTTCCGACTGGGCGACGAACCCGGCGACCCAGATCCGCTGGGGCCTGGGCTACATCCAGGACCGCTACGGCACCCCGTGCTCGGCCTGGGGCCACAGCCAGAGCCACAACTGGTACTGATCCTCGGCGCCTCGATCATCACCCGGTCGGCGGCCTGATCCTCGGACACTGACCGACTGAGCCACCCCGGAGCGACAAGGATCGCTCCGGGGTGGCTCACGTTCCGGCCCCGTCACGGCTCAGCTCTCGTAGGCCTTGCCGCCCAGCCGGAGCCCACCGCCCAGTCGGGGGCCGGTGTCCGACTCACAGGTGGCGGTCCCCGGGTCGCAGACCGTGCGCTGCGTCCCGGACACGAGGACAGCGAGGCTCGAGGACGTCCAACCCCAGCCATAGGGATCGCCGTCGAGGCTCACGTGGTCACCCGTGGCCACGTCATAGACCTGGATGCCCTCGGGTTCGCGGGGCTGTCCCTTCTCGTCGAACGACTCCTCCATCGTGAACTGGAGGAAGCGGCCGTCGGGGGACAGCACGCCGAAGCCGTAGCGGTCCTGGCCGAGCGGCACCTGCATCAGGCGCTCACCGGTGGCCACGTCGACGACGGAGATGCCGGCCCTGTCGTAGGCGAGCGCGTGACCACCGGAGACCTCGGGGATCCCGCCCGGCAGTCCCTTCGCGGGCTCCTCCCGGCCGGTGCGCCAGTTGACGGCCACCGCTTCCTTCTTGAACCCGGCGTAGACCACGTCACCGTCGAGCGCGAGTGGCGGCACGTCCCAGTAGCTCATCGGGAGGTCGGGGAGCGGCACGCTGCCCACCTCGTCACCCGTGCGCGCGTCACGGATCACGGCCCGGAACCCGACTCCGGAGCGCTCGGCCAGCGCATAGACCGGCTCGTCGGGATCGGTCGCTGGGCCGACTCCCTCCGGGATCCTGCCCAGGCCCGTGGTGCCGCCGTCGGAGGCGACCAGGGTCAGGCTCTCGGGGCCGGAGCCGTCGGAGGCTCCGTCGTTGGGGTTGCTGCGCACGAGCACACCGACCGACGTGTAGGCCAGTGAGTGCACGGTGTCCGGAACGGTGGCGGTCGTGTCCCCGACGACGACCGTGGAACCGGCTCCGTAGGAGATCAGCCCGGGCGAGGGCATCGCGGTGGCCGTGTCGTTGCCGGAGGATCCGTCCCCCGCCACGTCGACGACCAGGGCCGCGCCGGTGCCGACGACGGCCAGCGCCGCGGCCGCGGCCACCACGGTGGCGGCCCGTCGACGGGTGCGCGCCTGCCGGCCCTTCCGCAGGATCGACACGTGGTCGGGCGCCGGGACCTCGAGGGTCGCCGCTTCGTCGTGGAGCAGGGCAGAGAGTCGTTCAGTCACGGGGGGCTCCCAGGGTCTCGGGGATCACGGCCTCGCCCAGCAGCACGCGCAGCTTGGCGAAGGCCTCGAAGGTCTGGCTCTTGACCGTTCCGGTCGAGCAGCCCAGGGCCTCGGCGGTCTCGGCGACCGACAGGTCCTCATAGAAGCGGAGCACGACCACAGCCCTCTGCCGCGGCGGCAGCTGCTCCAAGGCGTCCATCACCGCGGGTCGGGTGCTCGGGTCCGAGGCGTACGCCGACTCCGGGATCGTCTCGGTGGGCAGCTCGTTGCGCCACCCCTTCCTGCGGAACCACGACGAGGCGGTGTTGACCAGGACTCGCCGGGCGTAGGCCGGAGCCGCGGCCCGTGCGTCGATGCGTGGCCAGGCGACGTAGGTCTTGACCAGGGCGGTCTGGGCCAGGTCCTCGGCGAGGTCGTGGTCGCCGAGCAACAGGTAGCCGGTGCGGTAGAGCCCGGGCCAGGTGGCCGCCACGAACTCGGTGAAGTCACCGTCGTGCGCGGCCGGGTGCCGTCGAGCCATCGGTCCTCCTCGAATGGATTGTCACCCAGACAGATGCAGTGCGGGGGCCGAAGGTTGGGCGGCTCCGCGAACTCCTCGCCCAGGAGGCGCGCCGACCGACGCCCAAGTTCGTCCGGTCAGTTGTCTAGTCTGGCCATCTCGGGTGGGGCGCACCATCGAGCAGTGGGGACGCCCGATCCGACCGATCGGCTCGATCATTGCAAAATCAACGTTGTCGCCCCGCGCCTGCCTCCATGCTCGGGCCAAGGGCACCTGGGGGGACCGGTTTCGGATCCGGGTGCCGTCAAACAATGATCCGAGAGGGGCCGCATCAGCATGCGTCCACAACAGTTCCTACGCACATCACTTCCAACCATCGCCGTCGTCACCGGGCTGGCCCTGGTGGGCACGACCGCACCCAGCACGGCCGCACCGCCGGTCCGTCCGGGCAAGGTCGCCGGCATCGAGGTCGGGGCCATCAGCAAGCCGGCCGCGGCGTACGTCGTCCCGGCCACCTGGACGGAGGCCACCAAGGCCACCAGCTATCGGGTGGCCCTGGTCAACTCGTCCTCGGGGGCCACGCTCGACTCCGAGACGGTCACCGCGGCGCAATGGACCGCGTCCACGACGGCGGCACCCGGCACCTCGATCCGCATCCGGGTCACGCCGTACGCCGGGACCCGCAAGGGAAAGGTCGCGCAGAGCACCGTCAAGGTGCTGCCGGACGTCACCGCGCCCACCGGCGCCTTCGCCCTCACGGTCGATGACGACGGCCTCACCGCGACCGTCAACCAGACGTCGCTCTCCGACGACGTCACGCCCGCCGGCTCGATCATCCGCATGATCGACTGGGGTGAGTCGGCCGAACCGAGCTGGACCGGGTGGACCGGCTCGTCGGCGGCGCACACCTACCCGGCCACCGAGGCGCGCTACGTGCCGCAGGTCAAGCTGAGCGACGCGGCCGGCAACGTGCGCGTGTTCACGCTGCCCGGTGTCGTGATCAACGACCACGTCGCACCGACCGGCACCTTCGCGCTGACCTCGACCACCGCCTGGGCCAACCTGACCGAGGTGCAGCTGAGCCAGAATGAGCTGAGCGACAACTGGACCCCGGGGAACCTGGTCGAGCGCCGGGTCGACTGGGGTGACGGCACGCCGCTGACGCTGTGGGAGTCCGGCAGCCTGCTGACGCACGTCTACCGCAAGGCGGGTCCGTTCACGCCGACCGTCACCCTGACCGACGAGGCGCAGAACACCAGCGTCCCCGTTGCCGCCGGCACGGTCACGGTTGCGGCCGACACCGCGCGCCCGGTGGTGCGGCTGACGCTGCCCCGGACCGGACGCACCAAGGTCCGCAAGTGGGTCACCCTGCGTGGCGTGGCCAAGGACAGCGGCACCGGTGTCCGATCGGTGCTCGTGCGTGCGATCGAGAAGCGAGGCACCGTCTGGTACTCCTTCCGGCCCACCACCGGCAAGTGGATCAAGAGTGGTCGCAGCAAGTCACGTGCGCTGCACCGGGCCGGGAACCGGGTCGTCGTGCCGACGGCCGCGGGCGCCTGGACGGCGCGTCTCCCGCGTCTGACCAAGGGCAAGCTGGTCTACCGCGTCCGTGCCGACGACCTGGTCGGCAACACCTCAGCGGTGCGCAAGCGGACCCAGCTGCTCACGCGTCGCTGATCCCGACGGGGTGAGGAGGGCCCGGCCGCTGCATCGTTCCTGTGCAGCGGCCGGGCCGTTCGGGTTCCGGGACGCGCCGGGTCGCTCCGGGTCGCTCCGGGTCGCGCCGGTTCGCTCCGGATCGATCCCGATCGCGCCGGCGAGGGTCAGACCAGGCGCTTCTTCTGCACCTTGCCCATCTCGTTGCGGGGCAGCGCGTCGACGAAAACCACCGCACGGGGCCGCTTGTGCGCGGACAGCTGCTCCCCGACGTACGCCGTGAGCTCGGCGGGGTCGGGCTCGCCCGAACCCGGACGTGGCACGACGTAGGCCACGATCCGCTGGCCCAGGTCGTCGTCAGGGACGCCGACCACGGCACACTCCGCGACGGCAGGGTGGCCCAGCAGCGTGGACTCGATCTCACCGGCGCCGATGCGGTAGCCGGCCGACTTGATCAGGTCGACCGACTCACGTCCGACGATGCGGTGCATGCCGGTGGGATCGATCACCGCGACGTCGCCGGTGACGAACCAGCCGTCCTCCGTGCGGGTCTCGTCGGTGGCATCCGGTCGGTTGAGGTAGCCGCCGAACAGGGTCGTCCCACGCACCTCGAGACGTCCGACGCTCTCGCCGTCGCGCGGCACCTGGCCGCCGTCCTCGGAGCGCAGCCGGGTCTCCACCCCCTTGATGGGCACACCGACCCAGCCTGCCCGACGGGTGCCGTCGGCGCGGGTGGCCACGGTGATCAGGGTCTCGCTCATGCCGTAGCGCTCGGCGACCTCGAGGCCGGTCAGCTCGCGCAGCCGCTCGAAGACCGGGACCGGCAGGGCGGCGCTGCCGGAGACCAGGAGACGGGCCCCGCGCAGCTCCTCGGCGTGCTCCGGTGACTCCGCGATGCGCGACCAGATGGTGGGGACGGCGAAATACATGGTGCCGCTCGCCCCGGCGTACGCCTCAGGGGTGCCCCTGCCGACGTGGGTGAGGCTGCCGCCGACGCGGAGCGGCCCGAGGACGCCGAGCACCAACCCGTGCACGTGGAACAGCGGCAGGCCGTGCACGAGCACGTCGTCTGCGCTCCAGCTCCACGCGTCGACCAGACCGTCGAGCCCGGCCGCGACCGCACGGTGCGAGAGCAGCACGCCCTTGGGCAGGCCGGTGGTGCCGGACGTGTAGAGCACGAACGCGGTGTGCTCCGGGTCGACGACGACCGGTTCGTAGGACGACCGGGCGCCCGCGTCGACCTCGAGCGAGGGGACCTCGCTGCCCTCGGGCGCCGGCCCCAGCCAGAGCTCGGGGGCGGCGTCGTCGATGATGTGCCGCAGCTCGCCGGCACCGGAGTCGGGTGGCACGGGCACCACCTCGACACCAGCCAGCAGGGCTCCGGTGACCGCGAGGACCGTCGACATCGTGGGCGTGGCGAGCACGGCCACCCGGGTGCGTCCGGCCAGCGACTCGGCGACGGCTCCGGCGGCGCCCAGCAGCGCGGCGTGGGCGAGGGTGGTGCCGGCGATGCTGACGTGGCGGTCGGGACGGGCTTCGAGGAGCCCGGGCAGCAGGGCGTCGGGGTTCGTCATCGGCGTCACGGGTGGGTCATCGACGCGACGTCGAGGGCCTCGTCGAGCTGTTGCTCGGTGAGCCCGTCGCCCACGAAGCCCATCTCCACCACGGTCTCGCGGATCGTCTTCTTCTCGGCGAGCGCCCTCTTGGCGACCTTGGCGGCGTTCTCGTAGCCGATGTACTTGTTGAGCGGGGTGACCACGGACGGCGACGACTCGGCGTACGTGCGCATCCGCTCGACGTCGGCGGTGATGCCGTCGACGCAGCGCTCGGCCAGCAGGGTCGAGCTGGTGGCGAGGATGCGGATCGACTCGAGCAGGTTGCGGGCGATCATCGGCAGCATCACGTTGAGCTCGAAGTTGCCGGCCGCACCGCCCGTCGCGATGGCCAGGTCGTTGCCGACGACCTGGGCGCAGACCTGCAGGGTGGCCTCCGGCAGCACCGGGTTCACCTTGCCCGGCATGATGCTCGAGCCCGGCTGCAGGTCGGGGAGGTGGATCTCCGCGAGACCGGTGGTGGGGCCGCTGCTCATCCAGCGCAGGTCGTTGCAGATCTTGGTCAGCCCCACCGCGTAGGTGCGCAGCACGCCGCTCAGCTCGACCAACGAGTCACGTGCGCTCTGGGCCTCGAAGTGGTTGCGGGCCTCGGAGAACTCCTGGCCGGTGAGCTCGCTCAGCCCGGAGATCACGGCCGCCGCGAAACCGGGAGGTGTGTTGATGCCGGTGCCGACCGCCGTACCTCCCAGGGGCAGCTCGCGGACCCGGGGGAGCACGGAGTCCAGGCGCTCGCGGGCGTAGCGCACGGTCGCGGCGTACCCGCCGAACTCCTGGCCGAGCATCACCGGGGTGGCGTCCATCAGGTGGGTGCGACCCGACTTCACGTGGTCCTTGAACTCCTCGGCCCTGCCCTCCAGGGAGGTGGCCAGGGTGTCGAGGGCGGGGAAGAGGTCCTCGGTCACCGCCATCGCCGCGGCGACGTGGATCGAGGTCGGGAAGGTGTCGTTGCTGGACTGGCTGGCGTTGACGTGGTCGTTCGGGTGCACCTCCGTGCCGGCCCTGGCAGCCAGCGAGGCGAGCACCTCGTTGGTGTTCATGTTGGAGCTGGTGCCGGAGCCGGTCTGGAAGATGTCGATCGGGAAGTGCGCATCGTGCTCGCCGGTCGCCACCTCCTCGGCGGCGGCGACGATCGCGTCTGCCTGCTCCGTCGTGATCACGCCGAGCTCGGCGTTGACCCGGGCGGCGGACATCTTGACCAGTGCGAGCGCCTTGACGTGGCGCGGCTCGAGGACCGAGCCGCTGATCGGGAAGTTCTCGATCGCGCGCTGGGTCTGTGCCCGCCAGAGTGCGTCGGCGGGGACCCGGACCTCGCCCATGGAGTCATGTTCGATGCGGAAGTCAGTCATGGGTACGACGGTACCGCCGAGCTCCGTCCCGTGGGCGAGCAGCGACGGGGGAGCTCCTGCTCTCGGGTGGGCGATCAGCGACGGGGTCGGTCGAGACCGCCCGGGGACGGCGGTCACCGCTTGAGAGAAAAACAAGCAGGAGTGCTTGCTCGTCGGGTGTGACGTGGCTTACATTCGGCCATCGTCGTCTTGAGGGAGACCGTTGTGACTGAGCCTGCCACCGTCTGCGAAGCGTTCCAGAGGACCGCCGCCGTCGACCCCGCCGCCGTTGCCCTGCGCACGTCGGGTGATGCCGTGTCCGTGACCTGGCGGGAGTACGCCGATCGCGTGCGCGCCACGGCCGCCGGGCTGGCGTCCCTGGGAGTGAAGCGGGGGGACACGGTCGCGATCATGTTGACCAACCGGCCGGAGTTCGCCTGGGTCGATGCTGGCGCGATGCACCTCGGCGCCGCGCCGTTCTCGATCTACAACACCTCGTCGCCCGAGCAGATCTCCTATCTCTTCGGCAACGCGGACAACCGCGTGGTCGTCACCGAGGCGGCGTTCCTGCCGTCGATCGTGGCCTCCGGCGCTCCGCTCGACCACATCATCGTGGTGGGTGATGCCCAGGAAGGGGCGACGATGACCCTCGCCGAGCTCGAGGCAGCCGGCGACCCGGAGTTCGACTTCGAGGCCGCGTGGCGTGCGGTCGAGCCCGACGACGTCCTGACCCTGATCTACACCTCCGGCACGACCGGACCGTCCAAGGGCGTCCAGCTCACCCACGCCAACATCATGCGCACGGTGGAGTACGCCTCGCAGGTGGTGGAGGTCGAGTTCGGGGACCGGATCACGTCGTTCCTGCCGGCAGCCCACATCGCCGACCGGGCGTCCGCGCAGTACTTCGCCGCGACCCGTGGCGTGCAGGTGACCTACGTCGACGACCCGCGCGCGATCGCCACGGCCCTGCCGGACGCCCGGCCGACGATCTGGTTCGCCGTCCCGCGGGTGTGGGAGAAGATCAAGATGGGCGTCGAGGCCAAGCTGGCCGCCGAGGAGAGCCCGGTGAAGAAGAAGCTCGCCGGCTGGGCGCTCGGCATGGCGGAGAAGAACGCCGATGCCCAGCTCTCGGGGAAGCCGCTGGGCGGCCTCGACAAGGTCCAGTTCGGGCTGGCCGACAAGCTGGTGCTGAGCAAGGTGCGCGAGGCGCTGGGCATGGGCGAGCTCAAGTGGGCCTGGTCGGGCGCCGCGGCGATCGCCCCGGAGACCCTCAAGTTCTTCATGGGGCTCGGGCTCGACGTCTGCGAGCTGTGGGGCATGTCCGAGCTCTCCGGCGCCGGCTCCATCAACCCACCCGGCCGGGCGAAGGTCGGCACCGTCGGCCCCGTGCTTCCCGGCAACGAGGTCAAGCTCGCCGACGACGGTGAGCTGCTCTTCCGCGGCCCCGGAGTGATGCCGAGCTACCGCAAGGACCCGGAGAAGACCGCCGAGGCGATCGACGAGGACGGCTGGCTGCACACGGGTGACGTTGCCACCATCGACGCCGACGGCTACATCACGATCGTGGACCGCAAGAAGGAGCTGATCATCAGCTCCTCCGGCAAGAACATGTCGCCGTCCAACATCGAGAACACGTTGAAGGTGACCACGCCCCTGGCCGCGACCATCACCGTGATCGGTGACGGCAGACCGTTCAACGTGGCCCTGGTGACCCTCGACCCCGACGGTGCCGCTGCCTTCGCCGAGAAGGCCGGTGTGGCGCCGGACCCCGCCATCCTCGCCAAGCACCCCGAGCTGCTGGCCACCATCCAGGCCGGAGTCGACGCCGGCAACGCGAGGCTCTCCCGGGTGGAGCAGGTGAAGAAGGTGGAGGTGCTCCCTGAGTTCTGGATGCCCGGCACCGACGTACTCACGCCCACCCTCAAGCTGCGACGCAAGCCGATCAACGAGAAGTACGCCGACGTGATCGCGCGACTCTACGAATGAGATGAGCCAACCGCAGCAGTCTCGGTCTCGGGCGACCCGGCAGCGGTTGCTGGAAGCCACCGTCGAGAGCCTGGCCGAGGTCGGCTGGGCAGGCACGTCGGTCGTGGGCGTCGCTGCGCGCGCCGGGGTCTCGCGTGGCGCTGCCCAGCACCACTTCGCGACGCGTGACGACCTGGTCCGGGCCTCCGCCGAGGCGGTCCTCGACGAGCTGACCCGGATCGTCCAGGCGCGGGAGTCGAGCCTCGACGACGCCCGGGGACGACCGCTCGCAGTGGTGGAGCTGCTCGCCGACATGTGGGCGAGCAGCCTGGGCAGGGCGGCCACGCACCTGTGGGTGGCGGCGTCGACGGACCCGACGTTGCGCGAGCTGGTGCTGCCGCTGGAGAAGCGGTTCAGCCGCGAGCTGTTCCGAGCCACGGCCGAGCTCCTGCAGGCCGACTGCGAGGAGCCCGGCGCCGCGCAGTCGGTCCGTCTGACCATCGACCTGACCCGCGGTGTCGGCCTGGGCACCCTGCTCCACCCGAACCTGCAGCGACGGAAGGCTGAGCTGGCCCAGTGGGCCGCCGTGCTCGCCACGATCCCGGGCATCGGCGTCTAGTCGACAGGCCCCGGCCTCCGTGCCTGCCGGGCATCGGCGTCCAGTCGGCAGGCCCCGGCCCCGTGCCTGCCGGGCGCCGCACTTGGGCGGTGGTCGTGCCACTTCACAGGTGACCGGTGCGGGCGAAGTGACACGGACACTCTGCGCACCCGTGACCTGGTCGGCGTGGCCGCGACCGCGGCCGCCCACCGCGTCACTCGGGGTGAATCCGGCTGACGTAGAGCCAGTAGGTCTCGGGACGCTGACCGAGCTGGACGTCGTACGACGTCGGCTCGCAGTTGCCGAAGACCTGCTCCATGGCGCCCTGCAGCGGGGTCGTCTCGGCCGCGGACCAGATCGCGATCACCTGGCGTGTCGCGTGCTTGGCCGCCTCGAGGAACGGCGGCAGGTAGAGCCCGGCGTTCCCCTCGTGGACGAGGTGGTCGGGGCCGTTGTCGACGTCGAGCAGCACCAGGTCGTAGGTCGCGTCACCGGCCTCGGCGAGTGCCGTCGCCACATCGGCGACGACGACGTCGAGGCGCTCGTCGGCCAGCAGGGCCGGCCCGTGGCTGATCGTGCCGTCGCGCATCCAGTCGACCAGGCACTGCTCCAGCTCGACCACAGTGCACGACTCCACCCGGCGGTCGGCGAGCACCTCGGCCAGCGTGAAGCCGAGTCCGAGGCCGCCGATCAGCACGGAACCGGGGGCATCGACCAGCTCGAGTGCGGCAGTGGCCAGGGCGCGCTCGCTGCTGGTCTCCAAGGTGTCCATCACGAAGACGCCGTTGACCCGCAGCTCGGTCACGGTCGGTGCGTTCTCCTCGTGGCGTTCGCGCAGCACCACCTCGCCGCGCTCCGACTCGGCCCTGGCGATCTCCACGGTCTCCATGCCACGCAGCGTATGACGTCGCCCGGACGTCATACGGTTCGGTCGCGCTGACTCCCGGTTCGTATGACGTCGCCCGGACGTCATACGGTTCGGTCGCGCCGACTGCCGGTTCGTATGACGTTGCGTTGCGTCATACGGTTCGGTCGCGCTGACCCCCGGTTCGTATGACGTTGCAGGAGGATGCGCGGCTCTCCCGCTCCCATCCACAGGCTGTACGCCGGTCGGTGGCACGTGGGTGGCAAGCGTCCCAGACTCTTGACCATGCCGGTGATCAGTGAAGCAATGCGCTCCGTCGAGGCGTTGGCGACGGAGCAGGCTTCGGTCGTGTCACGAACCCAGGCCTATGCAGCCGGTCTGAGCCGAGGCGTGGTGCGTGCCCAGGTGCGCGCCCGGCGGTGGCAGGTGATCGGTTGCCACTCGATCTGCCTGCACAACGGGCCGCTGTCGGAGCAGTCCTTGCACTGGGCGGCGGTGATCGAAGCCGGCCCACGCGCGATGCTGGACGGTGCCACCGCCCTGGTCGCCGGCGGGCTCTCGGGCTACACGACGGAGAGGATCAGGGTCTCCGTGCCACGAGGAGCCCGGATCCGCCACCGGGGGAGCGGTGTCGACATCCGGCAGACCCGCCGGTGGGCCAGCAACGACCTTGCTCCGACCGGAGTTCCGCGGACCAGGCCCGCCGTCGCTGCCATTCGGGCAGCGCTGTGGGCTCGGTCGGACAAGCAGGCAGCGCTTCTGCTGACCATGACGGCGCAACAGGGTCTCGCGACCCCCGAGCAGATGGGGGTCGAGATGCTGCGCGTCAGGCGCCATCGACGACGCGGGTTCGTGCACCAGGTGCTGCTGGACCTGATCGGGGGAGTGCGTGCGGTCAGCGAGCTGGAGTTTGCGCGAGAGTGCCGGTCGAGGGGCCTGCCCGAGCCCACGCGGCAAGTCGTGCGCAAGGGAGCCAACGGCAGCTACTTCCTCGACGTGGTCTGGGAGGAGTGGAACGTCGTCACCGAGATCGACGGCATCCATCACACGTGGGCCGCCAACCTCGTCACCGACGCCCTGCGCCACAACGACCTCACGCTCACCGACGCCACGGTCCTGCGACTTCCGCTGTTGGGCCTGCGGGTGGCGGCCGACGAGTTCTTTGCCCAGATCGAGGCGGCGTTGCGAGCCGCCGGCTGGTCGGGTCGGCTTCCGACAGCCGTGTGAGGTCGCCAAGCTGCTGCGCCGGGGGTGCTGCGGCGCCGGGGGTGCAGCGGCGCCAGGGGCGGACGTCATACGGGGCGGTCGCCGGAACCACCGCGTCGTATGACGTCGTGCCACCAGGGGGTGGTGGGCAGGCCGCCGTCGACGCCGAATCGCTCCCCGGGTCGCGGGGCGGCAACCGCAACCTCCCCGGCTGCGCGAGTGAGCCACTCGATCGGCGCTTCCCAGCTGTGGAAGGCGAGGTCGAAGGTGGCCCAGTGGATCGGCAGGAGCACGCGTCCGCGCAGCTCGCGGTGGGCCAGCAACGCCTCCTCGGGGTCCATGTGCACGTCGCGCCAACGCCGGTCGTAGGCGCCGATCGGCAGCACGGTCAGGTCGAACGGTCCGTGCTCGTCACCGATCGTGGTGAAGGCATCGTGGTAGCCGGTGTCGCCTCCGAAGAAGGCGCTCGCCGTCTCGGTGGCCACGATCCACGACGACCACAGGGTGGTGTTGTTGGTGAACAGTCGCCCGGAGAAGTGTTGGGCCTCGGCGCAGGTGAGTGCGAGGTCGTCGATGGTGTGGGTCTGGCCCCAGTCCAGCTCGACGATCCGATCCGGGGGCACGCCCCAACGGAGCAGGTGGGCCCCGATGCCGAGGGGGACGACGAACGGGGTCTCCTGGTTGGCGGTCAACCACTCGATCGTGCGGGCGTCGAGGTGGTCGTAGTGGTCGTGGGAGATGAGCACGGCGCTCAACGCGGGCAGTTCTCGCAGCGGCATCGGCACGGGATGGTGCCGACGAGGCCCGACTCGGGTGGCCGGTGAGACCCGCTCGCTCCACACGGGGTCGGTCAGCACCCAGTGCCCGCCGACCTCGAGCAGGACGGTGGCATGCCCGAGCCAGGTGGCGGCGCAGTCGGCGGCCGTGGCGGGGAGCTCGGGCGTGCGGACCGGGATCGGCCCGCGCGGCCGGCCAGTGCTTCCCTTGCGGGCGAAGTCCCGGGCGATGGAGGCGCGCCCCGCCTGCTCGACCACGGGCGCGGGCTGCCGGTTGTGGAAGAAGCCGTCGCGGAACTGGGCGGATCCGTGGAAGGCCGCGGGATCGGGGCGTCCGCCGATGCTGCGCACGAGGGGGAGTCGCTGGAGGGTCACGCCACGATTCTCCCGCAGCCGACCAACAGGTGGTCGAACGGAGACTGACGAGCCGTCGACATCGTGGGATTCCCCGCAGGATCCGCTCGGGAGCCCACCACGTCGGGGGAGCGAGCGGATCCTGACGTCTCAGTCGAAGAGCTCGCTGAGCCAGCTCTCCTTCTTCTTGCGGTAGGGCTGCTTCCCGTAGCCCCGGTCCTCGCGGAACGGGTGCTGGTAGCCGGCAGGGCCGCGGTCGCGGTCGTCGTACTCACGGCGCTCCGTGGGGGCCGGCATCGGGGCCGCGGCCGGGGGTGCCTGGGCCATCGAGCGCTCGATGATCTTGTCCAGCTCGCCTCGGTCGAGCCACACGCCGCGACAGGTCGGGCAGTAGTCGATCTCGATGCCGCTGCGTTCGCTCATCACGAGCACGGCGCCGTCGGTGGGGCACTGCATGGGAGGTCCTCTCGTTGCCGGTCTCCTGGTCAACGTGTGGGAGAGGTCGGCAGTTCCCGCGAAAGCAGGAATAAGTTCAACCTTCAACTGGTTCTTCCCGGCGTACTGACTCCAACCCTTCAGGGAGAACAACGTGAAGATCGGCATCATCATCGGCAGCACCCGCAACGGTCGTCTCGGCAGCAGTGTCGGCAAGTGGGTCTACGAGGAGGCGCTGGCCCACGGAGGGGCCGAGTTCGAGGTGGTCGAGCTCGACGAGTTCAACCTCGAGCTGCTCACGGACGCCACGGTCCCGGGCATGGTGAACCGCGAGTACGCCGACCCGAAGGTCCGCCGTTGGAGCGAGAAGATCGACGAGCTCGACGGCTTCATCTTCGTCTCGCCGGAGTACAACCACTCCGTGCCGGCTGCCCTGAAGAACGCCTTCGACTCGATCTTCCCCGAGTGGGGCAACAAGGCGCTGGGCCTGGTGGCGTACGGCGCCGACGGTGGCGTCCGCGCCGTCGAGCACTGGCGCACCATCGCCGCGAACGCGAACCTCGTCGCCGTTCGTTCGCAGGTCTCGCTCGGCCTGTTCACCGACTTCGCCGAGAGCGGCTTCGCGCCCCTCGAGCGGCGTGAGGCTGAGCTCAAGAGCGTGCTCGACTCGGTGATCGAGCTCTCCGCCAAGCTGCAGGGCTGACTCTGCATTGCGTCATACGGTCCGGTCGTCGTGACGGCCGGACCGTATGACGTTGCGGGAGGCGCCCGGTCGGGCTACTCCTTCGAACGCACCCGGACCCCGGGGACACCGATCGAGCTCAACGGCACGGTGACCGCGCCGGAGGGGTCGGTGAAGAAGTCGTTGCCCTTGTCGTCGACGACGATGAAGGCGGGGAAGTCCTCGACCTCGATCTTCCAGATCGCCTCCATCCCGAGCTCGGGATACTCGACGACCTCCTGGCTCCGGATGCAGTCCTGCGCCAGCCGAGCCGCCGGGCCACCGATCGAGCCGAGGTAGAAGCCGCCGTGGCTGTCGCAGGCCTCGGTGACGACCTTGCTCCGGTTGCCCTTGGCCAGCATCACCATCGAGCCGCCCGCGGCCTGGAACTGCTCGACGTACGAGTCCATCCGGCCGGCGGTGGTCGGGCCGAAGGAGCCGGACGCCATGCCCTCGGGGGTCTTGGCCGGGCCGGCGTAGTAGACCGGGTGGTTCTTCAGGTAGTCGGGCATCTCCTCGCCGGCGTCGAGGCGCTCCTTGATCTTGGCGTGCGCGATGTCGCGGGCCACGATCAGGGGGCCGGTCAGCGAGAGCCGGGTCTTGACCGGGTGCTTGCGGAGCTCGGCGAGGATCTCGGGCATCGGCTGGTTGAGGTCGATCTGCACGACCTCGCCACCGGAGATGTCCTCGGCGACACCGGCGTCGGGCATGTAGTGCGCCGGGTCGGTCTCGAGCTGCTCGAGGAAGACGCCCTCGGGAGTGATCTTGCCGAGCGCCTGGCGGTCCGCCGAGCAGGAGACCGCGATCGCGACCGGGCAGCTCGCGCCGTGGCGAGGGAGGCGCACCACGCGCACGTCGTGGCAGAAGTACTTGCCGCCGAACTGGGCGCCGATGCCGAAGGACTGGGTCAGCTCGAAGACCTGCTCCTCGAGGTCGAGGTCGCGGAAGCCATGGGCGCTCATCGTGCCCTCGGTCGGCAGGTCGTCGAGGTAGTGGGCGCTGGCGTACTTCGCGGTCTTCAGGGCGAACTCCGCGCTGGTGCCGCCGATCACCACGGCCAGGTGGTAGGGCGGGCAGGCGGCGGTGCCGAGCGAGCGGATCTTCTCGTCGAGGAACTCCAGCATCCGCTTCGGGTTCAGGATCGCCTTGGTCTCCTGGAACAGGAACGACTTGTTCGCCGAGCCGCCGCCCTTGGCCATGAAGAGGAACTTGTACTCCGGCTTGCCGCTCTGATCTGACGGAACCTGCGGGGTCGAGTAGAGCTCGATCTGGGCGGGCAGGTTGGAGCCGGTGTTCTTCTCGTCGTACGTCGTCAGCGGTGCGAGCTGCGAGTAGCGCAGGTTCAGCTTGGTGTAGGCGTCGTAGACGCCCTGGCTGATCGCCTCGCCGTCGTCGGCGCCGGTGAGCACGCCCTCGGACTTCTTGCCCATCACGATGGCGGTGCCGGTGTCCTGGCACATCGGCAGCACACCACCGGCGGAGATGTTGACGTTCTTGAGCAGGTCGAGGGCGACGAACCGGTCGTTGCCCGACGCCTCGGGGTCGTCGATGATCTTGCGCAGCTGGGCCAGGTGGGCGGGCCGGAGGTAGTGGCTGATGTCGTGCATTGCCTCGGCGGTCAGCTTGCGGATCGCCTCGGGCTCGACCTGGAGGAAGGTCTTCGTGGTCCCGTCCGGTGCCTCAGCGGTGAAGGTGCTGACGCCCTCCGTGGTGATCAGCCGGTACGGCGTCTCGTCGGCGCCGTTGGAGCCGGCGGTCGGGAGCAGATCGGAATAGCGGAAGTCAGGTTCGTTGGCCACGGCCCCCAGATTACGGGAGGCGAGTGCCCGGGTGGTCGCCGGAGCCACCACCCGGGCACTCGCTCGGTCACTCGGTCGGATCACAGAAGGGCGGGCGCCTTCGCGAGCTGCTCGACGAGGAACTCGGCGACGTCCTCGCGCTGGTCGTTGCCGCGGGCCACGGCCAGCGACATCCAGAAGACCCCGTGCGCCAGGCCGTCGTAGCGGATCGTGCGCGCCTCCACGCCGGCCTCCCGGATCCTGTCGGCGAGCAGCTCGGCCTCGTCCCGCAAGGTGTCGCACTCGTTGGTCAGCACCAGGGTCGGTGGCAACCCGGAGAGGTCGGCGGTGTCGAGCGCCAGCCTCGGGTCGGTAACGTCGTCGGCGGAGGCGACGTACTGCTCGCCGAACCAGGCCAGGTCGTCGAGCTCGATGATGTGGTCGGTGGCGAACTCACGGCGCGACGGGGTGTCGATGGTCGCGTTCACCAACGGGTAGACCAGAGCCAGTGACGAGACGTGCGTGCCGACCTGCGCGGCCCGGACGGCGGCCCACGCAGCCAGGTTGGCGCCGGCGGAGTCACCGGCCAGCGCGATCCGGTGCGGGTCACCGCCGTGCTCGGAGACGTGCTCCACGACCCACTGCAGGGCGGCACTCGCATCGTCGTGGGCGGCCGGGAACTTGTGCTCCGGCGGGCGGCGATAGGTCGCGGAGACCACGATGGCGCCGGTGCGCAGGGCAAGGTCGCGAGCCGGTTCGTCGGCCACCTCGAGGCTGCCGGCCACGAAGCCGCCGCCGTGGAAGTAGACCAGCACCGGCTTCTCGGCGGCATCCTCGTCGGGGCGGTAGATGCGCACCCGCTGCTCGGGATCTCCGCCGTACGACGCCTCGGTCACGCTCGCGACCTCCTTCTTCGGTGCCTGCATGTCGACGAACGAGTCGACGGTCGCCCGCGCCGCATCGACGCCGACCGCGCGGAACCCCGGGAACTGCTGCTCCTTGAGCGCCTGCACCACGAACATCACCGACGGATCGAGCGCCCGGGCACCGGTGGCCTCGTCCAGGCCGTGCGAGGTGTCGGAGAACCGGAAGCCGCGGTAGTCGTGGGCCTGCACGTTGTCGCAGATCGCGCGGTAGCGGGGCGCCCCGCCCAGGTAGACGAGGACGCGGCGGGGCTTGCCGGGGATGTTGGCGCCCATGTACCAGGACGAGGCCGACTTCGGCAGCAGCGTCATCTCCGAGATGGCGGTGGTCTCCGCGACCCACTGGTCCTGGGCCTGTCGGGTGGGCTCGATGACCAGGTGCCCGTGGTCGGCCATCCAGGTGAGGGTGTCCGCGAACAGGTCGATGTGGTCCTCGATCGCCAGCGGCATGTTGTAGAGCACCGAGGGGCTCTGCGGGCCGGTGACCATGAACAGGTTGGGGAAGCCGTGCACGGTGACGCCCAGGTAGGTCTGCGGGCCGTCGGCCCACTCGTCGGCCAGGCGCACGCCGTTGCGACCGGTGATGTTCATCGCCAGCAGCGGGCCGGTGCAGGCGTCGAAGCCGGTGGCCAGGATGAGCACGTCGAACTCGTGGACGGTGCTGTCGGCGAGGCGCACGCCCTCGGGGACGACGGCGTCGATCGGGTTCGCGGACACGTCGACGAGCGAGACGGAGTCGCGGTTGAACGCCTCGTAGTAGTCGGTCTCCAGGGGAGGGCGCTTCGTGCCGTAGGGATAGGTCGTCGGGCACAGCAGGTCGGCCGTGGCGGGGTCCTGCACCCGCTCGCGGATCCGGGAGCGGATGTAGTCGGCAGCAGTGTCGTTGGCGTCCTGGTCGAGCAGCACGTCCTCGAAGCTGTCGATGAAGAGGCGGAACCCGCCGCGGTCCCAGCGGTCGTCGAAGATCGCACGACGCTCCTCCGCGGTGACCGCGAGCGCCGACGGCTGCACGTCGGAGTAGGGGACTCCCAGGAAGTGCTTGCGCGAGGCGTCGCGGAGCTCGGCGTACTGCGCCTTCTCCTCGGCCTCCTGCACGGGGTCGGTCGGGTGGTTGCCGATCGGGGTGGCGAAGTTCGGGGTGCGCTGCAGCACGGTCAGGCTCTCGGCCACCTTGGCGATCTCGCTGATCGCCTGGATGCCGCTCGACCCGGTGCCGATGATGCCGACGCGCTGGCCGGACAGGTCGACGTCCTCACGCCAGTTGCCGGTGAGCAGGGTCCGTCCGGCGAAGGTGTCGATGCCGGGGAAGTCCGGGGTCTTCGGCACCGACAGGGTGCCGCCGCCGGAGACGAAGAACCGCGAGGTGTGCACGGCGCCGTCGTCGGTGGTCACCCGCCACAGGCTGGCGGCGTCGTCCCACGTGACGGCGGTGACGCGGGTGCCGAACGTGATGTCGGGGCGGACGGCGAAGCGGTCGGCCACGTGGTTGAGGTAGGTGAGGATCTCGGGCTGTGCCGGGAACCGCTCGCTCCAGTGCCACTCCTGCTGGAGCTCCTCGTCGAAGGAGTAGGAGTAGTGCACGCTCTCGATGTCCACGCGCGCGCCGGGGTAACGGTTCCAGTACCAGGTGCCCCCGACGTCGTCGGCGGCGTCGAAGGCGTGGACCCGCAGGCCCATCAGGTCGCGGAACCTGTGGATGGCGTAGATGCCGGCAAAGCCGGCACCGACGACGATGACGTCGTGGTCGGGAGTGGTCACGTGCTGCTCGGACAGGTGGTCGGTCATGGGGTCCTCCTCGGTGGGCGTGACGCCACCGTGACCCCGGTCACGTCCCGCGGGCACGGGTAGGACCACCCCTTTCTGCACCCCAACGCCCGAGGGGGTGGTCTCCGTCACACGGACGGGTCTAGGGTTCCCGACCATGAGCGGCGCGGGCGAGCGGTTGACGACCTTCATCGGTCGCGACGACATGCTGCGTGAGGTGCGCGCGCTCCTCGGGTGGTCGAGGCTGGTCACCCTGACCGGCACCGGTGGCGTCGGCAAGACCCGCCTCTCGCTCGAGGTCGCGGAGCGCACCCGTCACCTCTTCGCCGACGGCGCCACGTTCGTCGACCTGGCCAGCCTGGGTGCCTCGGCCGCGGTGGCACCGGCGATGGTCTCTGCGCTCGGGATCGTCGACCAGTCGACCCGGACACCGATGGAGCAGCTCCAGCGACACCTGTCCGACAAGGCCGGACTGATCGTGATCGACAACTGCGAGCACGTCCTGGAGGAAGTGGCCGACCTGGTGGGCGACCTGCTCGAGCTCGCCCCCGAGACGTGCATCCTGGCCACCAGCCGGGAGCCCCTGGGCCTGCCCAGCGAGCAGGTCTTCCCGGTGGGTCCGCTCGACCTGCCCGAGGCGGTGCGGCTGCTGGTCGACCGGACCCGTCACCAGGTTCCCGGCTTCGCCGTCACCGAGGCGAACCGGACCGTCGTGGAGCGTCTGTGCGAGACGCTCGACGGGTTGCCGCTGGCCATCGAGCTGGCCGCCACCCGGTTGCGCAGCCTGTCGGTCGAGCAGCTGCTGGAACGGCTGCACCACCGCTTCCAGCTGCTGCGCGGGGACGTGCGCGGCAGGTTGAAGCGACACCAGGCCCTCTGGGACCTGGTCGACTGGAGCCACGACCTGTGCAGTCCCGACGAGCAGCTGTTGTGGGCCCGCCTGTCGGTCTTCCGCGGTGGCCTCGACCTGGTCGCGGTCGAGACCGTCTGCGGCTTCGGTGCGCTGGACGCGGACCGGATCGTCGACGTGCTCGACCAGCTGGTGGCCAAGTCGATCGTGGTCGCCGAGCCCGGCGGCACCCAGATGCGGTTCCGGATGCTGGTGACGATGCGGGAGTACGGCGCGGAGAAGCTCCACGCCGCGGGTGAGACCGAGGAGCTCCGTCGGCGGCACTGCGACCACTACCTCGCCCGGGCCCGGGCGATGGTCGAGTCGTGGAGCGGCCCGAGACAGCCTGAGGCCCTGGCCGCGATGCGCCGCGACCACGCCAACGTGCTGGCAGCGCTCGAGTGGTCGGCCACGGCGCCGGGCGAGCAGGAGAAGGCGGCGACCCTCGGCTCGCTGCTGCGCTACCACTGGATCGCCGGCGGCTTCCTCAGTGACGGCCGCCGTTGGCTGGAGCGGATCCTCGCCCTCGACCTGGGGCGTACGCCGGAGCACGGGGCCGCACTCTGGGTCGCGGCCTGGGTCTGCCTGATCCAGGGCGACCGGCCGGCCGGTGCCCGCCATCTCGCGACCTGCCGGGACCTCGCCGAGGAGCTCGACGACCAGCACCTGCTCGCGCACGTCAACGCGTGGACCGGCCTGCTCGAGCTCTTCAGCGGCAACCTCGAGGAGTCGATGCAGGCCTATGAGGACGCCATCGAGGCGTTCGGCCAGTTCGGCGACGACGCCGCCGCGCAGACCGCGATGTTCCAGCTGGCGATGGCGGAATACTTCGCGATCGGCCCGGAGCGGGCCCTGGAGACCTGTGACCGTGTGGTGGCCTGGTGCTCGGAGAAGGGCGAGGGCTGGTGCCTGGCCTACTCGTCGTGGATCACCGGCATGTGCCACTGGCGGCTCGGCGACCAGGTGGCGGCCAAGGCGGCGGGGGTCGCGGCGCTGGAGCTGCAGCGTGAGTTCCTCGACGGCATCTGCATCGCGTTGACCCTGGAGCTCGCGTCGTGGATCTCGAGCGCCAACGAGCGCTTCGAGAACGCGGCGGCGCTCTTCGGGGCCGCCACCGCCGTGTGGAGCCTGCTCGGCACCGACGTCGATGCGTTCGGACCGCACATCAGCGCCGACAGTCGGCGAGTCGTCGAGGAGGTCGACGCTGCCATCGGTCACCCCCGGGCCGAGCGGTTGCGGGCCGGCCAGCGCACCCTCGACCGGGCCGGCGCGGTGCTGCTCGGGCTGGGCACCGGCGCCGACCCGAGCGCCGTGGTGGCCGACAACCCGCTGACAAAGCGGGAGCAGCAGGTGGCCGAGCTGGTGGCCGAGGGGATGAGCAACCGACAGATCGCCGAGCGCCTGGTCATCTCCAACCGAACCGTCGACGGCCACGTCGAGCGGATCCTCGCCAAGCTCGAGGTGCGCACGCGCACACAGGTGGCGACCTGGGTCATGGGGCGCCGGGTCTGACGCCGAGCGCACAGCAGTCTGCTGGCCCGGTCGGACGTGATGGATGGCGGCGTGGGCCTCGCTGGCCTATCGTGATCCGCAACCATCGGAGTTGACCAGGGGGTCGTCATGCGTCGGCTGGTGTTGAGCGTCGTCTCGGGCCTGATCATCACGTTGTTGGCGCCGGCTGCTCCGGCCTCAGCGGACGTCGGGTTCACGCAGGTCGGAGTCGAACGGCAGTTCAAGAAGTTCACCATCAGCTACCGGCGCTCCTGTCCGAGCTGCACGAGCACCTGGTACCCGCCGAGCTCCAACGGCGACCCCGTCAAGACAGCCACCGGCAAGGCCACCGTGCGTGTCACGACGTTCAAGATCAGGGAGGACAACGGTCGACGTGACCTCTACGCCATCGACGTCGACGTCGCGGTGACCAATCGCAAGGGCGACGAGGACTGGGGCTGGATGGACGTCCGCGTGCAGAGCACAGGCCGAACGCGGATCTACGACGCGATCCACACGCAGGGAATCGGTGCCACGAACAAGGACACGAAGTCGTCGTACCCCATCACACTGAGCGCTGGCTACGGTCCGATCAGCGCGGGAGCGACCATCGGCTACTTCGTGTCGGAAGCGAAGGGGTCCAGTCTGGTGGCCAAGCAGGTCGCTCGGGGACGTCAGTGGCGGGTGAACAAGGTCAACGGGGTCTACCACGCCACCACCGGGCGGATCGTCCGCGTCGGGCAGGGCAAGTTGCCGACCTTCCGAGTGGTCGCGTCTGCCAACAAGGACGGCGCCACGTTCACCTGTCAGCAGTGGAGCGACGGCTACCACTGCTTCGTGCCGCGGGGATTCGTCACCAAGTCCGCCAGGATCGGCACCCGCCGGCTCAGCTGATCCACCGGGCAACACCCGAGACAGTCGCGCACCACCGCTAGTGTGACGACATGGAGGGAACGCCCGAACCGCACCAGATGCGCATCTCGGACGCCGACCGGCACCGGGTCGCCGAGGTGCTCCGCGAGGCAGCCGGCGAGGGCCGGATCGACTTCGACGAGCTCGACGAGCGCCTCGAGGCCACGTACGCCGCGAAGACCTACGCCGACCTGGTGCCGATCACCGTGGACCTGCCGACCAAGGGGATCGAGGCGGCCCACCCCACGAGTCCGACACCCGTCGGCAGCCCGGTGCCGGCGACCGTGCACGCGCCCCGGCACAACGCGTCCTTGGCGATCATGGGGGGCCAGGACCGCAAGGGCGTCTGGGAGGTCGGCGCCAGCCACACTGCCTTCGCGTTGATGGGTGGCATCGACCTCGACCTGCGCGAGGCCGTCCTCACGGCTCGGGAGACCACCATCGTGGCGAACACGGTGATGGGTGGCATCGACGTGATCGTCAACGCACACACGCATGTGATCGTCGAGGGCGTCGGAGTGATGGGCGACTTCAGCCAGGCTCGTGACCGCGTCGAGCCGCAGATCGGGCCGGACTCGCCCGTCGTGCGTGTCAAGGGGTTCGCGCTGATGGGCGGGGTGACCGTGGTGCGCAAGCCGATGCCCGGCGAAGGCCGCGGCCGCAGGCTGAAGCGGCTGCCCGGAGGCTGAGCCGGGTGCCCTGAGGCTGGAGCGGCCCTGAGGTTGGAGCCGCTGCCCGGAGGCTGAGCCGGCATATTTTCGTGCCGCTCGTCGTTGGCCGTGTGTGGACATCTTCGACTCGGTGGTGATCGGCGCGGGCCAGGCCGGCCTGTCGTCGTCGTTCCACCTGAAGCGCCTGGGGCTGCGCCACGTCGTGCTCGACGCCAACGCGGCCCCCGGCGGGGCCTGGCAGCACCGCTGGGACTCGCTGACCATGGCCGACGTGCACGGTGTCGCCGACCTCCCCGACGGCGCTGCTCCGGGTGCCTCGCGAGCCCGAGCAAACCTCGTGGTGCCGGAGTTCTTCGACGCCTACGAGGAGACGCACGCGCTCCCGGTGCTCCGGCCGGTCGCGGTCGACTCCGTGCGCTCGGAGGGCGACCTGCTCGTCGTACGCTCCGGGACACAGGAGTGGTGGAGTCGGACGATCGTCAACGCCACCGGCACGTGGACCCGGCCGTTCGTGCCGCACTACCCGGGCATCGAGGGCTTCACCGGCGAGCAGTGGCACACCCACGACTACCCGGGGCGCGACCACTTCCGTGGCAAGCGGGTGCTGGTCGTGGGCGGGGGAGCCTCCGCCGTGCAGTTCCTCGGTGAGCTGGCCCCCGTCACCGACACCCTGTGGGCCACCCGCAGGCCCCCGGTCTGGCGCACGGACGACTTCACCCCGGAGGTGGGCCGGGCGGCCGTCGCCCTGGTGGAGGACCGCGTACGCCGCGGGTTGCCGCCGGCGAGCGTGGTCAGCGTGACCGGCCTGCTGCTGCGTGAGCAGGAGCAGGAGGCCGCACGGCTGGGCGCCTACGACGACCCGCGGCCGATGTTCGCCGCGATCGAGCCCGACGGCGTGCGCTGGGCGTCGGGCGACGTCGAAGCCGTCGACGCGATCCTGTGGGCCACCGGTTTCCGCCCGGCCATCTCCCACCTGGCACCCCTGCGGTTGCGCAGCCCGCGCGGCGGGATCCAGCTCGACGGCACCACCGCGGTCGTCGACGAGCGGGTGCAGCTGGTCGGCTACGGGCCGTCGGCCAGCACGATCGGTGCCAACCGCGCCGGGCGTCGCGCAGCGGTGGGGGTCTCCGCGTTCCTCGACGGCGAGGCGGTTGCCTGACCCCGGGCACTCTGCGCTAGTGTCGCTCGCATCCACCACAGGAGTCCCGAGGCAGGGGCTGAGAGGGAGCTGTAGCCGCTCCGACTGTTGAACCTGATCCGGGTCATGCCGGCGAAGGAAGCGAGGAGCGTTCCCGTGTTGTCACCGTCCGTCTCGTCGGCACCCGTCCTGCCACCGCCCGCGTTGCCGAGGCTGTTCTGCCTGGTCTCGACCGACGACGACCCGGCGCTGTTGCCCGGCCTGGCTGCGGCCGGGATCGACGGTTTCCAGGTCCGTGACAAGACCGCCACCACGCGCGGGCTGGTGGCGCTCACCGCCGCGGCGCTCGACACCGGCGCGTGTGTCGTGGTCAACGACCGCCTGGACGTGGCCGTCGTGGCCGGCGCGCACGGGGTGCACCTGGGAGCCAGCGACCTCTCCGTCGCCGCCGCCCGGCGCGTCGCTCCGTCGCTCATGGTGGGCGCCACCTGTCGCACGCCGGAGCAGGTCGCGCGGGCTGCCGCGGACGGCGCCACCTACGCAGGCTTCGGCCCGCTGTTCGCGACCTCGTCGAAGGCCGGCCTGCCTGCCCCGCTGGGGCTCCCGGCGATGTCGTCGGCGGTCGGCCCGCTGCCGCTGATCGGGATCGGCGGCGTCGACGCGTCCCGTGCGGGCTCCGTGATCGAGGCCGGTGCCCACGGCGTCGCCGTGATCGGCGGGATCTGGCGACAACCCGATCCACTGCAGGCAGCGAAGGACCTCGTGACGGCGGTCTCCTGATGCGGGTGCGCGTGCTCGGCGCCGGGATCGTCGGCCTCTCCGTCGCCGACGAGCTCATCCGCCGGGGACACACGGTCGTCGTCGTGGATCCCGCACCGGGCGCCGGGGCCTCGCACGCCGCGGCCGGCATGTTGTCGCCGTCGAGCGAGGTCTGGCACGGCGAGGAGGAGATCCTGCGCCTGGGCCTGCGCAGCCTCGAGCTGTGGCCGGCGTACGCCGAGCGGCTGGGGGTCGCGCTGCACCGCACCGGCACGCTGCTCGTGGGGCATGACCGGGGCGACCTGCACGAGGTGGAGCGACAGGCGGCGTTGCTGGCCTCCGCGGGACTGGCGCCAGCGGTGCTGACCGGTCGCGAGGTCCGGCGCCTCGAGCCGACGCTCGCGCCGCGTGTCGCAGGCGGTGTGCTGCTCCCTGCCGACCACAGCGTCGATCCGCGCAGGCTGGTCGCCGCCCTGCTGCTGCGGGTCGGGCGGGTTGCTCCGGTTGCGCCGGAGAACCCGTGTGAGGTGACGGTGGTCGCCACGGGCGCACGCCTGCCGGAGCCGTGGGCCCACCTGGTCCGAGGCGTGCGTGGCGAGATCCTGCGTGGGCACAGCGAGGACCCGCCGACCCGGACCATCCGGGGCCGGGTGAAGGGGCGGCCGGTCTACGTCGTCCCGCGCGCCGACGGCGGCATCGTCGTCGGAGCGACGTCGGAGGAGCACGACACACGTCCTGTGGTCACCTTCGGTGGAGTGTTCGCCCTGGTCGAGGCGGCCCGTGCGTTGCTGCCCGGGCTCGACCGGGCCACCTTCCACGAGGCGACCGCGCGGGACCGGCCCGCTGCTCCGGACAACCTGCCGTTGATCGGGCCGGCCCCGGGCCGACCGGACGTCGTCCTCGCGGCCGGCCTGTTCCGACACGGCGTCCTGCTCGCCCCGCTGGTTGCGCGGCTGGTTGCCGACCACCTCGAGCACGGGCACCTCGAGCCCGCGCTCGACCCCCACCGCTTCGCCGAGTCGGCACGTGTTGACAGCGCTGCCCGCCGAGTCGGCACGTGTTGACATCCCAGACCGCCGAGTCGGCACGTGTTGACAGCCCAGAGAGGAAGAACGGATGAGGATCATCGTGAACGGCACCGAGCGCGAGGTGGACGAGGAGCTGCCGCTGACGGCGCTGCTGCCCGGCAAACCACAGGGCACGGCCGTGGCACTCAACGACACGATCGTGCCTCGCCACCGGATCGGCGTCGTCGAGCTGGCTGCCGGCGACCGGGTCGAGATCGTGACGGCGGTGCAGGGCGGATGAGCCTCGTGATCGACGGAGAGACGCTCTCCTCGCGCCTGTTCCTCGGCACGGGCGGCCTGCCGCACCTGTCGTTGCTGGAGGCGGTGCTCGACGCGGCCGAGCCGGGCCTGGTGACCGTGAGCATGCGACGTACGTCGAGCGTGGCCGCGGGTGGGCTGCTCGCCACCCTGCAGCGTCGAGGAGTCAAGATCCTGCCGAACACCGCCGGGTGTCTCTCGGCGCGGGAGGCAGTGCTGACCGCCGAGCTTGCCCGCGAGGCACTCGGCACCGACTGGGTGAAGCTCGAGGTGATCGGCGACGAGACCAGCCTGATGCCCGACGCCATCGAGCTGCTCGAGGCGGCGGAAACCCTTGTGGGCAAGGGATTCACGGTCCTGCCCTACTCGAGCGACGACCCGGTGCTCGCCCGCCGGCTGGCCGATGCCGGGTGCGCCGCGGTGATGCCGCTCGGCTCACCGATCGGGTCCGGGCTCGGGGTGCTCAACCCGCATGCCATCGAAGCGGTGGTCGCCGCGGTCGACGTGCCGGTGGTGCTCGATGCGGGAGTGGGGACAGCCTCCGACGCTGCGCTAGCCCTCGAGCTGGGGTGTGACGCGGTGCTCGCGGCGACCGCGATCACGCGTGCCGACGACCCTGTCGCGATGGCACGGGCCCTGCGTCTCGGCGTCGAGGCCGGCTCGCTGGCACGCGCGGCCGGTCGCATCCCGCGTCGAACCGAGGCGCGGGCCTCCAGCCCGATGCAGGGACGGATCGCGTGACACGGGCGCAGGTGGCGTCTCGCCCGACGGCCGGCGACCGCGAGCCGGTGGCACTGCCGAGGCTCATGGTGCTCACGGACCGTTCCCAGCTGCGCCTCGGTCGGGGTCTGGTGCGCACCGTCGCCGAGTGCGTCGACGCCGGCCTCACCCACGTCGTCGTACGCGAGCACGATCTCGCTCCCGGCACCCGTGCGGCTCTGGTCGAGGCACTGCTCGGCGTGCCTGGCCTGATCGTGATCAGCTCGCGGATCCCGGACCCGGCGGCGCACGGACTCCACCAGCCCGCAGCTGCCGATGCCCCGCCGTCGTGCAACGCGGTGTCCGCGTCACCTGTGCGGCGACCGGAAGGCGCGGAAGTGACGTGGACACCGCGTTGCACGCGAGGGAGCGGAGGGGGAGCAGCGTTGGTCGGGCGGTCGTGCCACGACGCCGCTGATGTGCGTCGGGCGGCGGGTGACGGCGTCGACTACGTGACGCTCTCGCCGTTCGCAGCGACGCGCAGCAAGCCGGGGCACGGGCCCGCGCTCGGCCCCGAGGAGTACGCCGGCCACACGGTGCCGGTGTTCGCGCTCGGCGGGATCGGCGTCGAGAACGCCCCTGCCGCACGCCGGGCCGGAGCCCACGGCGTGGCGGTCATGGGTGAAGTGATGCGATCGGCTGATCCGGCGAGCACGGTGGCCCGGCTGCTCGAGGCGGTCCGATGAACCCGGCCGTCGTCCTGTCCGTCGCCGGCACCGACTCCGGGGGAGCAGCCGGGCTCGCCGCCGACCTGGCCACCTTCGCCGCCCACGGAACTCATGGCGCCGCCGTCGTCACTGCCGTGACGGCCCAGGACACCACCGGTGTGCGCGCGGTGCACGTGCCGCCGTACGACGTGGTGGTCGCGCAGGTCGATGCGGTGCTCGACGACCTGCCCGTCGCCGCCGTGAAGACCGGCATGCTCGGCTCCCCGGAGGTCGTGCGCCTGGTCGCCGAGCGGCTGGGCCACCTCCCCCTGGTCGTCGACCCCGTGCTGGTGGCCACCAGCGGCGCCGTGCTCGGCGACGCAGCGGTGCGGGCGGCCTACGTCGAGCACCTCCTTCCGGTCGCCAGCCTGATCACTCCCAATGTCGACGAGGCAGCGGCGCTGCTCGGCTCCGACAGTCGGGCCGACGGTCCGGCCGACAGTCCGGCCGACGAGCTCGCCGCCGGGCTGGCCGCGTTGGGCCCCGCGGTCGTGGTCACGGGTGGTGGGACGACGGGCCGTTGCACGGACTGGCTCGCAGCCCCCGGCCGGGACCCGATCGCGCTGAGCCATCCGGCCCTCCCGACCACCAACGACCACGGCACCGGCTGCACGTTCAGCGCGGCCCTGGCCGCCCACCTCGCACATGTTCTCGGCCCGGCCCGGGGCAGCTCCCGGGGCGCACGCGGCAGGTCGGGCGCCGAGACCCGCGGACTGCTCGGCGCCGACCTCGAGCAGGCCGTACGACGCGCCGCGGCCTACACCGCGAACCAGCTGATGCTCAGCCGCCACTGGGACCTCGGCCGAGGCCGGGGCCCGATCGCCCACCTGATCTCGACGAACTCGATCAACGGAAGAAACCACGAGGAGACACCATGACCGTCCACGAAGCCCACGAACGCATTCACGTCAGCGGTGATCGCCCCGACATCCGGGTGCCGATGACGAGGGTCAACCTCACCAACGGTGGGAGCTTCGACCGCTACGCGACCGAGGGCCCGGGCTCGAAGCCGGAGGTCGGACTGCCGCGGCTGCGCACCGACTGGATCGTCGAGCGGGGGGACACGGAGACGTACGACGGTCGCGAGACCCAGCTCCTCGACAACGGCAGGTCCGCCGTACGTCGAGGCGCAGCAGCCGACGAGTGGCAGGGGGAGAATCCCCAACCCCGCAAGGCGACTGAGGGTCGCCGCGTCACTCAGATGCACTACGCCCGCAACGGCGTCATCACCCCCGAGATGGAGTTCGTGGCGATTCGTGAGGGCTGCGACGTCGAGCTGGTGCGCAGCGAGGTGGCTGCTGGCCGCGCGATCATCCCGGCCAACGTCAACCACCCCGAGGCCGAGCCGATGATCATCGGCAGGCGCTTCCTGGTGAAGGTCAACGCCAACATCGGGAACTCGGCCGTCACCAGCTCCATCGCGGAGGAGGTCGACAAGCTCACCTGGGCGGTCACCTGGGGCGCCGACACGGTCATGGACCTGAGCACCGGGGACGACATCCACACCACCCGCGAGTGGATCGTGCGCAACAGCCCGGTCCCGATCGGGACCGTGCCGATCTACCAAGCCCTCGAGAAGGTCAACGGTGAGGCCGACAAGCTCACCTGGGAGATCTTCCGGGACACGGTGATCGAGCAGTGCGAGCAGGGCGTCGACTACATGACCATCCACGCCGGGGTGCTGCTGCGCTACGTGCCGATGACGGCCGACCGGGTCACCGGCATCGTCTCCCGCGGCGGCTCGATCATGGCGGGGTGGTGCCTGGCCCACCACGAGGAGAACTTCCTCCACACGCACTTCGACGAGCTGTGCGAGATCTTCGCCCAGTACGACGTCAGCTTCAGCCTCGGCGACGGGTTGCGGCCGGGCTCGACCGCGGACGCCAACGACCAGGCCCAGTTCTCCGAGCTGCGCACGCTGGCCGAGCTCACCGAGCGGGCGTGGGAGCACGACGTGCAGGTGATGGTCGAGGGCCCGGGACACGTGCCGCTCAACCTGGTCGAGGAGAACGTCGTTCTCCAGCAGGACTGGTGCAAGGGGGCGCCGTTCTACACCCTCGGCCCGCTGGCCACGGACATCGCGCCCGGCTACGACCACATCACCAGCGCCATCGGCGCCGCCACGATCGCGATGCACGGCACGGCGATGCTCTGCTACGTCACGCCCAAGGAGCACCTGGGCCTGCCGAACCGCGACGACGTGAAGACCGGCGTGATCACCTACAAGCTCTCCGCCCACGCGGCCGACGTCGCCAAGGGACACCCGCGGGCCCGGGACTGGGACGACGAGCTGAGCAGGGCCCGCTTCGAGTTCCGCTGGCGCGACCAGTTCGCGCTCTCGCTCGACCCGCACACGGCCGAGGCGTTCCACGACGAGACCCTGCCCGCCGAGGCGAGCAAGACCGCGCACTTCTGCTCGATGTGCGGCCCGAAGTTCTGCTCGATGCGGATCAGCCAGGACGTGCGCGACCGCTTCGGGTCGTCGCTGGAGCCCGGACTGGAGCCGGGACCGGACCCGGACCTGGACCCTGAGCTCGGGATGCGGCAGAAGTCCGCAGAGTTCCTCGAGCTCGGCAGGAGCGTGTACGTCGAGGTGACCACCTGACCCGGATGTCGCCGTCCGCGGCGACGGGGTGGTTTCAACGGCGCTCCTCGGGGCACCCTGTGGCCATGGTGAGTGCTCTCAGTGGTCGACCCCTGCCGCTGCGACGCCTGCTCGCCGGGCTGCTCGGCCTGCTGCTCGTGGTTGCCGTGACTGCCTGTGACAGCGAGGCCGACCGCGAGCCCGGGGGTCAGCACTGGCCGACCGGTGAGTCCCTCGACGCGTCAGGGCTGGTCTGGGGCAAGGGCCACACCATCCACCTCGCGGATGGCACCGAGATCGACACCGTGGACGACTTCAGCGAGTACGCCGTCGCCGGCGACGCTGTCTGGTTCACCAAGGCGGCGGCCTCTGACCCGACGCAGCCAGCCGAGAACGGGCGCCTCTACCGGGCCACCCGGGACGGGGTGGAGGCGACCGACTCCTACGTCACGCAGATCAGCGCGACGACGGACGGACGCCACCTGGTCCTCCTCGACGACGTGAACGGCCCGAAGGACGACCACGGCACGGCGGCCTTCCTGCTGGTGGTGGTCGACACCGAGACCGGTGAGGAGACGATCCGGACCGCGGAGGGCATGGACGACCCGGGAGGCGTCGGCCTTGCCGAGGCCTACGAGGAAGGCAGCCCGTGGCTGGCCGCCGTCACGGACACCACGGCGTACGTCAGTGCCCTGGGGGAGCACCGCGCCTTCGACCTGGCCACGGGTGAGGTCGAGGAGGTCAGCTCGGACGACGTCCCGGACCCGCAGGGCGAACCGACCCACCCGCGGTGGAATGGCTCGCACACCTGGCGGATCGACATCGGCCAGGACGGGTCGCAACCGGGGCTCGTCGACGAGGCAGGCCACAGGATCGACCCGGAGCTGAGCACCTCCGAGTGGGCGCTGGTGCGCTGGCTGGACGACGACACCGTCCTCGCGATCTCCATGGCGCGAGTGGGGTCGGACGGCGACGACGGCATCCAGGCCGGCGACGTGGACTCGTTGGCGACGTGTGAGGTGCCCAGCGGTGCCTGCACGCAGGTCCCGGGAGCCACCCGTGACCTGGTGTCGGAACCTCCGTTGTTCCCGCAACAGGCGATCAGGACGGGAGTCGAGTCGTGAGCGACGGACCCGAGCGTCTCTACGCGAGGCTGACGTCGGGCAACCCCGGGACCATCGTCACCGTGCGCGACTCGGTCACGGCCTCCATGACATCGATCGACACCAGCGCAGACTCGCTCGAGCTCGCCACGACGGGTGTCGAGTGGAAGGGACAGGACCGCGACTCCTACAACGAGCGGATCTGGGCCACGAAGGCGATGGCGGAGATGGCGCACATGCGCTGCAGCCAGGGCAAGGTTGCGCTGAACAGCGTGCAACGGCTCTACGACGCGACCATCGGGTTCGCCGACCTCGTCATCACGACCTGGCGGGTCAATAAGACCCTGCCCCTCGCAGGTCCGGTGCTCAAGCTCTGCCGCGATGATGCGATGGATGCGCTGCGTCAGGCCTCGTCGGTCTACACCGAGGGGTTGGTGGCCGCCACGGACTACCTGCCCACGGACGAGCTGGCGCAGCAGGATGGCGACGCGGACGACTTCAAGGACTACCTCAGGAACGGCGGCCTGTCCGAGAAGGAGATCGAGGCCCTGCAGGACGGCATCGGCTACTCCATGACGTGGGGCCTCGACAACGGGACCTTGCCGGGCCCGGTCATCGCGGACACGGAGGTGACCGGCAACGACGACGGCCTGACGCCCCAGGGCCTCGGCTACAGCCCGGCCAACGGCGGCACGATGGTGCAGGTGTCGTACGGCGGCAAGGGTGACGACACCGCCGTGGCGTCGATCATCGATCCGGACACCGGCGAGCTGATCAACACCGTCGAGCTCTCAGGCTTCGACGGGCAGGCGGCCCACCACGTGGGCAGTGTGGTCGTCGACGGCAACGACGTGTGGATCACGGCTGGTGACCCGTCACGAGCGATCCGCTACTCGCTGTCCGACCTGAAGACCCAGAACCTCGGCAGTGTCGCGCCGGCCCGGGACGCCGTGGACCTCAAGGACGGCGGTCACTCGTTCTCGACGATCCACACCGACGCCAACGGGTCGACGTACCTCTATGCGGGCAACTTCTGGGACGACCGGATGTATCGCTACGAGAAGGTCGGTGGTGACTGGGTCCGCGATGACGACTACGAGGTCAGGACCCCGGAGTTCACACAAGGCGTGGTCATCACGGACGGGGAGATGTCGTTCAGCACCTCCTACGGCCGCGGCTACGAGTCCGAGGTCAAGACCTTCGACCGCGGCACCCTCGAGAACGGCGGTGACGCGTCGGCCGACGACGGGTTGATCAGGAACACACATCTCGCCAACATGTCCGAGGGGATGACACAGACCCCGGAGGGCCTGGCGGTGATGCACGAGTCCGGTGCGAAGGACTACCTTGGCACCGGGGACGAATGGGTCAGCCCCTTCATGTCCATCCTGAGCCCGGAACAGTCGGGCATGCCGGGCTCGATCGAGGTGCAGCCCGAGACCCTCCGTGATGCCGCCACGAACCTGGGGCGGGTGGAGGCAGCGTTGAGCTCGGCGGGCAGCACGATCCATGCCATCCACCTGCCCACCTCCGCCCTGGGCCAGGTCGAAGGAGCGGCCGACTTCGCGAAGGCGCTCAACCTCCACCTCGACGCGACCGGGATCTGGCTCAAGCGCTCCGAGATCTCCGCGGGCATCAGCATCGACGGACTGCGCAGCAGCGCCGACGAGCACGAGCGAGCCGACACCACGACTCGGTCGTTGTACGAGTGGGACCGCGAGCACCTCGGCCTTGCCGACAAGGGCAAGGAGGCGGTGGAGGACGTCAAGGAGTTCGGCAAGGACGCCAAGGAGAAGGCCGAGAACATCGACCTGACTCCGTGGGACGGCGTCTTCCCCGGCTAGGACGGCAGACTCGTCACTTCATCGGTGCCGGCGGTTCCTGCCACACTGTCGCCATGACCGTGATGTGCGACGACGGCCTCGCCCGGCCCACCTGGGCCGCGACCGACCCGATGCTGCGCGACTACTACGACACCGAGTGGGGCATGCCGGTCCGTGAGGAAGCAGCCCTCTTCGAGCGGATCAGCCTCGAGGCCTTCCAGTCCGGCCTGTCGTGGGCCACGATCCTGAGGAAGCGTCCGGCCTTCCGCGAGGCCTTCGACGGCTTCGATCCCGAGAAGGTCGCGGCCTACGACGACTCCGACCGCGAGCGCCTGATGGCCGACGCCGGCATCGTGCGCAACCGGCGCAAGGTCGACGCCACGATCACCAATGCTCGCGCGACGTTGGCGTTGCGTGACGAGGGTGGGTTGGTCGACTTCGTCTGGTCCTTCCAGCCGTCGGCAACGCCCGAGCCCACGACCTGGGCCGACGTGCCCACGCAGTCGGCCGAGTCCGTGGCGCTGTCGAGGGCGCTGAAGAAGAAGGGCTTCGTCCACGTCGGGCCCACCACGATGCATGCGCTGATGGAGGCGGTCGGCATCGTCGACACCCACCTGATGGGCTCCCATCGCCGCGGCTCGTCCGGGGTCTGGCCGCGGTGATCCGCGCGGCCCCACGCCGATAGGCTGCGGGCATGACTCGTGGTGCCCTTCTCGTCGCCGGCACCACCTCCGACGCGGGCAAGAGCATCCTCACCACGGGCCTGTGCCGTGCCTTCGCACGTCGGGGACTGAGGGTGGCACCGTTCAAGAGCCAGAACATGTCCAACAACTCGATGGTCTGTGCCGACGGCGCCGAGATCGGCCGTGCCCAGTGGGTCCAGGCCCTGGCGGCACGGGCCGAGCCGGAGGCCGCGATGAACCCGGTGCTGCTCAAGCCCGGCGGCGACCGGCGCAGCCACGTGGTGGTGATGGGGCAGCCCGCGGGCGAGATCTCGAGTCGCGACTTCGTCGACGGCAGGCGCCATCTTGCCCGGTCGGCGTACGACGCGTTCGACGACCTGGCGTCGCGCTACGACGTGGTGGTCGCGGAGGGTGCCGGTAGCCCGACCGAGATCAACCTGCGCGAGAGCGACTACGTCAACATGGGCCTGGCCCGGCATGCCTCGATCCCGACCGTGGTGGTCGGTGACATCGATCGGGGTGGAGTCTTCGCCGCGATGTTCGGCACGGTGGCGCTGCTCGAGCCGGCCGACCAGGCACTCATCGCCGGCTTCGTGGTCAACAAGTTCCGCGGTGACGCGTCGTTGCTGACGCCGGGGCTCGACCAGCTCGAGGCGCTCACGGGGCGGCGGGTGTTCGGCGTGCTGCCGTGGAATCCCCATCTCTGGTTGGACTCCGAGGACGCGCTCGACCTCGAGGGGCGGCGTACGCCGGTCGGTGCGGCCGCGATGAAGGTCGCGGTGATCCGACTGCCACGGGTCTCGAACTTCACCGACGTCGACGCGCTCGGCATCGAGCCGGGACTCGACGTGGTCTTCGTCAGCGACCCACGCGCGATGGCCGACGCCGACCTCGTCGTCCTGCCCGGGACGCGCGCCACGATCTCGGACCTGGCCTGGCTGCGCTCGCGAGGGCTGGATCGAGCGATCCTCGACCATGCCGGGGCCGGGAAGCCGATGCTCGGGATCTGTGGTGGCTTCCAGATGCTCGGTCGTCGCATCGCCGACCCTGACGGGGTGGAGGGCGAGACGGGTGCCGTGGTCGACGGCCTCGGGCTGCTCGACGTCACCACGACGTTCGCCCGGGAGAAGGCACTGCGCCTGCCGACCGGCTCCGCCCTGGGCGCCGCGACGACTGGTTACGAGATCCACCACGGGCGGATCACCCGTGGCTCGGACGAGGAGTTCCTCGGCGGGGCCCGCAACGACGCGGTCTTCGGGACCATGTGGCACGGCAGCCTCGAGGGTGACGACTTCCGCCGAGCCCTGCTGGGGGAGGTGGCAGCCGTGTCCGGGCGCACCTGGACCAGCTCCGACGTCAGCTTCTCCGAGCAACGCGAACGACGCCTCGACCTGCTGGGCGACCTCGTCGAGGAACACCTCGACGTCGAGGCGCTGATCGACCTCGTCGACCGGGGTGCACCAGCCGACCTGTCGATCCTCCCACCGGGAACGGGTCGATGAGCGTTCTCCTGCTCGGCGGCACCGGTGAGGCGCGCGAGCTGGCCCTTCTCCTGGAGCAGCGTGGCGTCGACTTCACCTCGTCGCTGGCGGGTCGGGTGGCACGGCCACGCCTGCCGGTCGGCCCGGTCCGGATCGGTGGCTTCGGGGGAGTCGACGGCTTGGTCGCCCACCTGCGTGCTGCCGGGGTGACGGCGGTGGTCGACGCGACGCACCCCTTCGCGGCAGGCATCACCCGCAACGCGGCCGCGGCCTGTGCTGCGACCGGCACTCCGCTGCTGCGCCTCGAACGTCCCGGCTGGGCGGACGCGCCGGGCTCCGACGCCTGGCACTGGGTGGATGATCACGACTCGGCCGCCCGCCTGACGGCCTCGCTCGGCGATCGTCCGTTCCTCACCGTGGGGCGCCAGTCGCTCGACCGGTTCGTCGGCCCCTTGGCCGAATCGTCAGCGCTGGTGCGGGTTGTCGACCCGCCGTCGATCGAGCTGCCTCCGTCCTGGCGGCTGCTCACCAGCCGCGGTCCCTACCGCCTCGAGGGGGAGCTGGCCGTGATGCGCGAGCACTCCGTCGACGTCGTGGTCACCAAGGACTCGGGGGGCTCCTTCACCTGGCCCAAGATGGAGGCTGCTGGCTCGCTCGGCCTGCCCGTGGTCGTCGTTCGTCGCTCGGCGGCGGCGCCGGACACACAGGTCGTCCACGACCCCGCCGCCGCGGGTGCCTGGCTGACGGGCATCGGGCTCGCGGGTCGCGACGATGGAGGATCTCACGCAGTGGGTGAGTGAGATCCTCCACTGTTCCCGGCGCGGCCGAGAAGGAGCGTGATGCCCGCGGCCACGACGACCGAGCCCCCTGACACCCTGTCGGCGAGGTCGCGGGCACGATCGATGTCGGCCGCCGTCGGCCCTCGACCAGTCCCGAGGGTGTGCCGGTCCTCGACCCGGTTGCCGTAGGTGTTCACCCCGCCGAGCTGTAGGCCGAGCGCTCCGGCGAACGCTGCCTCAACCGGGCCGGCGTTGGGGCTGGGGTGGTGGCGGGCATCGCGGCGCCAGGCCTGCAGTGCCGCGCGAGAGGAGCCGCCCACCGTGGGTGCCAGTGCCGTGGCGAGGAGAGCCGCGAGCCGGGCACCGGCCAGGTTGAGCAGGTCGTCGAGCCGGGCCGAGGCCCACCCGAAGTCCCGGTAGCGCTCATCGCGGTGGCCGACCATCGCATCGAGCGTGTTCGCCGCTCGGTAGCCGACCAGCCCCGGAATGCCATGGAGACCGCCCAGGACGAGCGGAGCGACCACCGCGTCGGAGGTGTTCTCGGCGACGGACTCGATGGTGGCGCGGGCGATCTCCGACTCGTCGAGCCGGGAGGTGTCCCGCCCGACGAGGTGGGTCAGCTGACGTCGAGCGGCCGGCAGGTCGGTGGCCTCGAGCTGAGCGTGGATGGTGCGCGCCTCGCGCCCCAACGACGTACCACCGAGGACGGCCCAGGTGGCGGTGGCAGTGAGCACGGTGCGCGTGACCGGCCGGTGGGCGGCCCGGCGCTCGACGAGTGCGCTGATGGCTGCGCTGCCTCCCACCAGAGTGGCGGTGAACAGCATGCCGCGTCGGCGCGTGGCGGCGTACATGCGCGCTTCCAGGCGTGAGGCGACCTGTCCGAAGCCGGCCACCGGGTGGAAGCGAGCGGGGTCGCCCAGGAGCCGATCTGCGGCGAACCCCAGGGCGAGTCCCAGGGCACGCGGCACGGAGCTGTCCATCTCAGAGGGAGGCGGCGAGCTCGCGGCGCTCGGCCTGCGCGACGGCAACGCTGTCGAGCCTGCCGACCAGGCCGGTGAGGACCACGCCGATCACACCCCAGAGGGTGGCGAGGGTGAAGAGCGAGGAGAGGCGGAAGTACCAGAGCGTGTCGGCGGGGAAGTCGCCGAGCTCGTTGACCGTCGGCATCGCGACGGCGCTCACGATCACCACCAGGAGGTAGACCGCGACGCCGATCACGACGCTGGCGTAGGCGCTGAGCTGCGTGTGCATGCGGCGGGCTAGCAGAGTGGCGGCGAACGCGGCGAGGATCGAGATCGTGAGGAAGACGAAGTAGTCGACCGTGCGCTCGCCGATGGTCTCGCCGGAACCGACGGCCGGGGGAGCGGCCGGGTACTTGAACCACGGCACCACGGCGAACGCGACGAAGCCGATCGCGGTGACCAGGGCGGTGGAGGCGGCCGGTCGGAGACGACCGATGCGACCGACGGCGGCGGCGGAGACCAGGGCGACGATCCCGCCCAGTGCGGTGCCCACGACGAGCGTGCCGGTCAACAGTCCCCAGGTCCTCTGGTCGGCGCGCGACACCTCGGACTCGCCGTCGCCGTGGCTGTGTCCGCCACCGGACTCGTCGTGCTCGTGGGTCGCGCCGGTGTCTGTGTGCGCCTCGTCGTGCTCGTGGGTCGCGCCGGTGTCTGTGTGTTCCTCGTCGTGCTCGTGGGTCGCGCCGGCGTCTGTGTGCGCCCCGTCGTGCTCGTGGGTGTGCTCGGCGGGAGCCGCTTCGTCGGCCGTCCCGGCCTCTTCGAGGGCGATCGCCTTCTCGACGTGGGGTTCGCCGACCTGGTGGGCGACGAGGAAGGCGAGGATACCGGCGACGAAACCGGCAACCAGGCCCCTGATCAGGATGTTGCGTGCGGTCATGGTGGGTCCGTTCAAAACTGCGCGAGAGCGCGGAAGACAAGCGAGTGACGCGACGTCATACGGGTTGGTGGCCGGGACGACCTGTGCGTATGACGTTGCGCTGCGTCATGCGGTGGGGCTGTCGGGGCGACCTGTGCGTATGACGTTGCGGCGTGAGATGGCGTGCTGCGGTGCAGCTCGTGGGCCCGCGGGGCCGTCAGCGGCTCAGTGGCAGGGGTAGCCGAGCAGGTGGCGACCGTCGTGGACCCACTCGTGGATCGCGGTACCGGAGATCAGCGACGTGGCGCCCTGGTCGGTGCTCACGAAGAACAGCGCGAGCACGGCGATGAGGCCGAAGAAGAGCGCCCACGGGGCGATCTGGCCGAGCGGGATCGAGGGGACCTCGACGGCGGGAGCGGATGCAGAGACCTGTGACATGTTTCCTCCTGAGGGATGGTGCGTCCCTTGACTGGTGGGGATTTCACGGGCCTTCGGGTCTGACTCCACCGCCTCGATGCTGCCGAAGCGATGTCACAGTAGCGCGACTGTGCCGGAGTTCCACCGGCTTCCTCGTGCCCGTTCGTGAGCAGCCTAGAGCATGCCGGGCCGCGTGTCGCGACGCCCTCTCGTGGTGGACTTGATCCGGGTCAACCGAGCTCGACACCCAGTGTCGTCAGGAACTTCCGGGTGACGTCGGGAGCCCGTACGGCGACACGGATCCAGGTCTCGTCCAGGCCCGGGAAGGTGTCTGCACGACGGACGGCGAATCCCGCCGACCGCAGCCGCTCACGCAGCCCGACGGGCCCTCGGACCAGCACGAACGGAGCGCTCGAGGCGACGTGCTCGAGACCCAGCTCACTGAGCCCGTCGGTGAGCACCTTGCGGCGTACGACGATCTGACGCGCGCGCTCGGCTGCGTCTGCGGCAGCCTCGTCGCCGGCACAGGCCGACATGGCCGCGGCAGCTGTCGTCGAGACCGACCAGGGCACCTGGTGGTTCCTGAGAGCTGTGACGACGGACGGCTCGGCGAGGACATAACCGGCACGGACACCCGGGATCGCCCACAGCTTGGTGAGACTCCGGATCACGACCAACCCGGGCGTGCGCTCACCGGCCAAGGACTGGGCCTCGCCGGGAACTCCATCCATGAACGCCTCGTCGACCACCACGAGGCGCCCCGGCCGCACCAAGGCGCGGATCGTCGACACCGGGTGCAGGATCCCGGTCGGGTTGGTCGGGTTGCCGACGACCACGAGATCGGCGTCCTCGGGGACCTCGTCGGGGTCGAGGCAGAAACCGTCAGACGCCTTGCAGAGCACGTGATCGGGTGCGTGGCCGGCCATGGTCAGGGCCACGTCGGGCTCGGTGAACTGGGGATGCACGACGACGGGTCGGCGCCAGTCCCGCAGGCGGGCGACGAGTGAGAAGGCCTCTGCCGCACCCGCCGTCGCCAGCACGTCATCCGACCTACGACCGTGCCGGCGAGCGATCGCGCGCTCGGCACCGGAGGCTGAGGGGTAGTGGTCGACGGCATCGAGGCTTGCCACCAGCTGATCGTGCAACCACGCCGGCCGCGGCCCGTCATGGACGTTGACGGCGAGGTCGACCATGCCCTCGTCAGCCTCGACGTCCCCGTGGTGCCGCAACGGATCCGATGGAGCGGAGGTTTCGAGACGGGCTCGTTCCTCGCCCTCCTCAACCACCGCCTCGCGGGTCGCACCCACCGTCAGTGTTGACGGTGGTTGCGGAGCGAGCCCCGGCGAGGGGCTCGAAACCACGCTCGCGTCGTAGGCGAACACCGCCTCCGCGAACCGTCGGGCCAGCTGCGGGTGACCGGCCCAGTGGGTGTGCAGGTAGGACGCGTGCACCGTGTCGGAGGCGAAGCCGATGGGGCTGCCGGCGACGGTCCACGCGGGCACGTCGGAGGAGGCCGGCGCCACGGTGGTGCGGTGGAACTCGTGTCCGGTGACGACCTCGCCCGGCCTGCCGAGCAGGGTCGAGCCCGTGGACTCGGCGTGACGGTAGGACAACGTCAACCTCGGCGTCATGCGCGCCTCGGCTGCCAAGGCTCCGACCATGGCCGCGTTGTCGACGGAACGGCACAGGTAGAGGAGTCCGGCGCACTCGGCGACGGTCGGCACGCCGGCGTCGATGGCCGCCGCGAGAGCCCGGCGCAGTGGTTCGTTGGAGGAGAGACCCGCGGCATGCACCTCGGGGAAGCCCCCGCCGAGGTAGATGCCTGCCGTTCCCGGGGGGAGCGCGGTGTCGTGAAGAGGGTCGAAGGCGACCACCTCGCAACCGGCGGCGCGCAGCAGCTCCTCGGTCTCCGCGTAGCGGAACGTGAAGGCACGCCCACCGGCCATCGCGACCACCGGAGCAACACCCGGTGGTCGAGCAGCGGCGGAGGAGTGGTCAGTCACGACCACGCTGGCGTCCGGTGGTCGAGCAACGGACACCAGCGAGCGTTCGTCCAGGCCGGGGTCCGGGAGCACGCCCTGCATCACCGTCACCGGGTCCCACGGCTCGGCCGCCAGGTCCGGGGCACGTGAGGCGAGCTCGAGGACGGCGTCCAGGTCGATCCGCTCGGTGATCCGCTCGGTCAACCGGTCCAGCGTCGCCGCGGCTTCGTCGCGCTCGTCAGCGGGCACGAGCCCGAGGTGGCGCGAGGGGGCCACGATCCCGTCGTCACGGTGCAGTACGCCGAGCACCGGCAGGTGGATCGACCGGCGTACCTCGTCAGCGTGCCGCACCGATCCGGCCTTGTTCAGGATCACCCCGGCGATCTCGACCGAGGGGTCGAACGATGCCATGCCGTGGACGACGGCTCCGACGGAACGTGACGCGTGCGAGACGTCGACGACGAGCACGATCGGGGAACGGGTCACCGCGGCCACGTGGGCAGTGGAGGCGAATCCGTCGCCGCCGATCTGTCCGTCGTACAGGCCCATTACGCCTTCGACGACCGCCAGGTCAGCGCCGGCAGCACCGTGCAGCAGCAGGGGGACCAGCAGGTCCTCACCGACCAGGTGCGGGTCGAGGTTGCGTCCCGGCCGGCCGGTGGCCAGCGCGTGGTAGCCGGGGTCGATGTAGTCAGGTCCCACCTTGTGCCCGCTGACCGCCGACCCGCGACGCGAGAGCGCCGACATCAACCCGGTGGCGATGGTGGTCTTGCCGTGCCCGGACGCGGGAGCCGCGATCACCAGGCGCGGAAGGCTCACCATTCGATGCCCCGCTGGCCCTTCTGGCCGCGGTCCATCTGGTGCTTGACCTTGGTCATCTCGGTGACCAGGTCGGCAGCCTCGACCAGCTTCGGGTTCGCGCGGCGTCCGGTGACCACGACGTACTGTCGGCCCGGGCGGTCGCGGAGCGTCGAGACCACGTCGTCGACGTCGACCCAGCCCCACTCCATCGGGTAGGTGAACTCGTCGAGCACGTAGAGGTCGTGGCGTTCCTCGGCGATCCGGCGCTTGACCTCGGCCCAGCCCTCGGCAGCGTCGCGGGCGTGGTCCTCGGCGGTGCCCTCCTTGCGCGACCACGACCAGCCGGAGCCCATCTTGTGCCACTCGACCGGCCCGCCCTCGCCGGTCTCCTCGTGCAGCCGGCCGAGGCGCTCGAGCACGGTCTGCTCGCCGATGCGCCACTTGGCCGACTTCACGAACTGGAAGACACCGATGTTCCACCCCTGGTTCCACGAACGGATCGCCAGCCCGAAGGCGGCGGTCGACTTGCCCTTCCCGTCGCCGGTGTTGACCATCAGCAGCGGTTGGTTGCGACGCTGTGCGGTGGTCAGCCCGTCGTCGGGAACGTTCGGCGCAACACCCTTCGGCATCAGGCCGCTCCTTCGTCCTGGCCCGCGAGGGATCCGCGCACCACGGTGGTCAGGGCGCTGGCGCTGACCTCCCCGAGAGGGACGTACTCGGCTCGCAGCTCACCGGCCAACGTGTCCGCCAATCCCATCCGGAAGCGGCCGACCTCGCAGTCGATCACGAGCGACGAGATGCCCTGGCCAGCGACGTACGCCGCGACCCGGCGCGAGCGGGGTACTGCCTCGGGTCCGTACGTCGCCCGCCCGTCCGTCACTGTCACCAGCAACGGACGTCGTCGCGGGTCGCGGATCCTCTCCAGCCGCAGCACCTCGGCGGCCTTCAGCAGTCCCTCCGCCAGCGGGGTGCGACCGCCGGACGGAAGCTCCTCGAGTCGGCTGGCCGCGATGTCGACCGAGTGGGTCGGCGGCAGCACGAGGCTGGCCTCACCGCCCCGGAAGGTGACCAGGCCGACCTTGTCGCGACGCTGGTAGGCGTCGAGCAGCAACGAGAGGATCGCGGTCTTCACCTGCTCCATCCGCCTCTTCGCGGCCATCGAGCCGGAGGCATCGACGCAGAAGAGGATCAGGTTCGACTCGTGGCCCTCCTTGGTGGCGACCCGGAGGTCGTCACCACGGAACCGCATCGGGCCAGCGGTCCGACCGCGTCCGAACTGGTGGGGAGCCGCGGCGCGGATGGTCTCGGTGAGGTGGATCGATCCGCCCACTCCACCTGCGGGTCGACGTGCACCGATGCGACGCCCGGAGTCGGTGATCGCCCGGCTGCGGCGCCCGTTCTCACCCGCCCCGGTGCCGGACACGGTGAACAGCTTCGGTCGGTAGGGCTGGCTCGCCCGGGCCACCTGCGTGCTGCCGACCCCCGCCTCGCTGGCGTCATACGAACTGGTCGTCCCGGGGCCCGATTCGAATGACGTTGCGGATGAGGTTGCGGAGTCGACGCTCGGGACGTCATCCGTTGCGGTCGTCGGAGGCGCCGAATCGGATGACGTTGCGTCGGGAGAGTCGGAGGGGGAGGTGTCGGGGGAGGTGTCGGGGGAGCCGCCACCATCCGGCCCACCACCGGGCCCACCACCGGGCCCACCACCGGGCCCACCCGCCGGCGGCTCGGGAGGGAGGTCATCGTCACCGAGGAGCTGGTCGAGCAGGTCCTCGTCGATGCCGGGCGCGTCGAACGGGTTGCGCCGGCGTCGGTGGGGGAGCGACAGGCGGGCCGCAGCGCGGATGTCCTCGCGACTGACCGTCGTACGCCCGTGCCACGCAGCGTGCGCGACCGCGGCCCGCGCGGTGACGATGTCGGCGCGCATTCCGTCGACGTCGAAGGCGGCGCAGACCTCGGCGATCGTGAGGAGTGCCGCGTCGCCGAGCACGACCTGGTCGACGAGCTTCTGGGCGGCCAGGATCCGGTCGGTCAGCGCGCGCTCGTCCTCGGCGTACGACGCAGCGAACCCGGCGGGATCGGTCTCGAAGGCGATCCGCCGGCGGACCACGTCGACCCGCAGCGCCGGGTCACGCGGAGCGGCCACCTCGACGGTGAGCCCGAAGCGGTCCAGCAGCTGCGGCCGCAGCTCGCCCTCCTCGGGGTTCATCGTGCCGACCAGCACGAAGCGGGCGGCGTGCTCGACCGAGACCCCGTCGCGCTCGACGGTGGAGCGACCCATCGCGGCGGCATCGAGGAGGAGGTCGACGAGGTGGTCGTGCAGCAGGTTGACCTCGTCGACGTAGAGGATGCCGCGGTGGGCCCGGGCCAGCAGCCCGGGCTCGTACTCGGCGACGCCGGACGAGAGGGCCTTCTCGAGGTGGAGCGATCCGAGCACCCGGTCCTCGGTGGCACCGACCGGCAGCTCGACCAGGCGCACCGGCCTGGTCTCGGTGTCGGCATCAGCCGGGAACGGGCCGTCCGGGGAGGCGGGACTCGCCTCGCGAGGGTCGCTGGAGAACCGGTCGCCGGCGATCACCTCGATCGGCGGCAGCACGGACGCGAGCGCGCGCACCATGGTGGACTTCGCGGTGCCCTTCTCGCCACGCACGAGCACGCCGCCAACCGACGGAGAGATCGTGGTGAGGACCAGGGCCAGGGCCATGTCATCGGATCCGACGACGGCACTGAAGGGAAATAGGTGTGAAGAAGGTGGCATTGGGGGCTCCCGCTCTCATTCGCCAACTGACTGGTGGCGGCGCGAGGCCGGTCTTCGGACTTCCCAGGTCGTGTTGCCTGAGTCACCGCAGCGGGCCCTGTGCCGGATTCTCACCGGCTTCCCAGATTCTCCCCTCCGCAGCCGTCCGGGGACGGCGGCTTCGGGACACCTCGTGCCTTCGGCGTCACCGTAGCCGGTCGGGCGCCGGGGTCGTCCACGAGGCCACCAGTCGAGCAGTGAGACAGGACGTCCGGAGGACCGCGTCGGATTCTCGTGGTGAGTGCAGCTGACAACGCCCTGGAGCTTCGCGACGTCGCCTTCGTCCGGGGCGGGCGCACGTTGCTCGAGGACATCTCGCTGACCGTGCGCCGCGGCGAGCACTGGGCGCTGATCGGCCCGAACGGCGCGGGAAAGACCACCCTGCTCAACCTCTTCGGTGCGCTGTCGTTCCCGACCCGCGGGGAGGTGCACGTGCTCGGGCACAAGCTCGGGCGGGTCGACCTGCGGGAGTTGCGCCGCTCGATCGGCCACGTGAACCCGCGCCACCAGATCGGGTCGAACCTCTCGGTGGAGGAGGTCGTGCTCACCGGGGAGACGGGCACCAACGAGATGGTGCCGCGGTGGCAACCGTCGCCCGAGACCCGTGACCGTGCTCGCCTGTTGATCAAGACGCTGGGCACCGACACGGACGAACCGCACGGGCACACGATGTCGCAGGGGGAGCGGGGGCGTGCGCTGACCTCCGACCTCGTCACGGAGACCTTCGACCATCCGATCGAGGTGGGTCGTCGCCGCGGACGCTGGTTCGCGATGACCCACTGACCCACTAGTGTCTGGCCTCATGTCATCTGCCGTCACCGTCATCGGGATCGGCGCCGACGGCTGGCCGGGCCTCCCCGCCGCCCAGCGGGAACGCGTCCTGCGCGCCGAGGTGGTCCTCGGTGGGGACCGCCACCTGGCCATGCTGCCGGACGCACCCGGCCAGGTCCGCGAGTCGTGGCCGTCACCGTTGCGCGACGGTCTGCCGGCACTGCTGTGGAAGCACGACGGCAAGCGCGTGGTCGCCCTGGCCTCGGGCGACCCGTTCGTCTCCGGCATCGGGGGCACGCTGGTCGAGCTGCTCGGCCGCGGCGCCGTGGCCGTCGAACCAGCGGTCTCGTCGGTCGCGCTGGCCCGCGCCCGGATGGGGTGGGACGCCGAGATGGTCGAGGTGGTCAGCCTGGTCGGACGCGACGTGCACGCGGTGCTCCGCGCACTCGCCCCCGGGCACCGCCTCGTCGTGCTCTCCTCCGATGCCCGTACGCCGGCAGCGGTCGCCGCCCTGCTCGACCGCGTGGGCTACGGCGCGTCGACGATGACGGTCCTTGGGGACCTCGGCTCCCGCGACGAGACGCGCATGGTGTCGACGGCCGCCGCGTGGGACCTGGCAGCGCCCCAGCTCAACGTGATCGCTCTCGCCCTGGTCGGGCCGGTGATCGGCGGCTGGGCGGCCGGTCTTCCGGACGACGCCTTCGAGCACGACGGTCAGCTCACCAAGCGCGACCTGCGTGCCTCGGCACTGGCCCGGCTCGCTCCGACCCCCGCGGCGTTGCTGTGGGACGTCGGCGCCGGTGCCGGCTCGGTGGGCATCGAGTGGATGCGGGCACATCCGACCTGTCGCACCATCGCCGTCGAGAGCAACCCGGAGCGTGCCGCTCGGATCACGCGCAACGCGCAAGCACTCGGCGTACCCGCGTTGGAGGTCGTCGAAGGCCGTGCTCCGGAGGCACTTGACGCTCTGGCGAGGCCCGACGCGATCTTCGTCGGAGGTGGTGCCACAGCGCCGTCGATGGTGGAGAATTGCCTTGCTGCACTGGGACCTGGCGGTCGGCTCGTGGTGCACGGGGTCACCGTCGAGACCGAGGCCGTCCTTGCCGCAGCGCACCGGGAGCACGGTGGTGAGCTCACCCGTCACCAGGTCGAGACGGCCGCCCCGATCGGCACCTTCACCGGCTGGACACCGGCCCGCACCGTCACCCAGTGGGCGCACACCAAGGAGTCGTCATGACCGTTCACTTCGTCGGTGCCGGGCCCGGAGCGGCCGACCTGATCACGTTGCGTGCCGCCACGCTGCTGTCCCAGGCAGACGTGGTGCTCTATCCGGGCACCTACCTCGACGACGAGGTGCTGTCGCACTGCCGGCCCGACGCCGTTCGGGTGGACACCCAGGACCTCGACCTCGACCAGATGATCGCGATCATGGCCGATGCCCACCGCGGCGGCCAGGACGTCGTCCGCCTCACCTCGGGGGACCCGTCGGTCTACTCCGCGCTGGCCGAGCAGACCCGACGTCTCGATGCGGCAGGGGTGCCGTGGGACGTCACACCCGGCATCCCGGCGTACGCCGCCGCGGCGGCCAGGTTGGGACGCGAGCTGACCGTGCCGAAGCTGGCGCAGTCGGTGGTGCTGACCCGCGCACAGGCCCGGTCCACCGCGATGCCATCGGGGGAGAAGCTGGCGAGCTTCGCCGCCACCGGAGCCACGCTCGTGCTGCACCTGGCGATCACGCGCACCCGGGAGCTGGTCGAGGAGCTCGCGCTCCACTACGGACCGACCTGCCCGGTCGCGGTGATCTCGCGGGTCAGCCAACCGCAGGAGCTGGTGCTGCGCGGCACGCTGGGCGACATCGCCGACCAGGTCGAGGCGGCGGACCTTCGCCAGGCAGCGCTGATCATGGTCGGTCCCGCGATCGACCCGTCGCTCGTGTCGCAGGAGCTGGCGGAGTCCTACCTCTACGACCCGGCTCGGGACCGCTCCGTCAAGCGCTGACCCGTCGCCCTTCCTGTCGAGCGATCGCCAGTCCGGGGCGGCAGGCTGAGCTCACGACAGGTCGGTCAGAACTCAGACAGGTCGGGCAGAACTCACGACGGGTCGACGAAGCGCGGGGTCCAGACCCGACCGGCCGGCGTACGACGGGTGCTCGAGGCGCCGATGAGCAGCAGGCACTTCATGTCGATCGTGCCCGTGTCGAGCTCGCCCAGGGTCGTCAAGGTGAGTGACTCCTCGGCGCGGCCGATGTCGCGGCCGATGACGACGACGGTGTCGGGGGCGCGCTCGTCGAGCAGCACCTTGTGGGCCAGCGCGACCTGGTCGACCCTCGAGCGTGAAGCAGGGTTGTAGATCCCCAGCACCAGGTCAGCCCGGGAGACTGCTCGCAGCCGGTCCTCGATCACCGACCAGGGCTTGAGCCGGTCGCTCAGGCTCATCACAGCGAAGTCAGCACCGATCGGGGCGCCGGCGCGTGCCGCCACGGCCTGGATCGCGCTGATCCCGGGCAGGACCCGGACGGGCACGTCGGCGTACGCCGGTTCCTCGGCCGCCTCGAACACCGCCGACGCCATCCCGAAGACACCGGCGTCACCGCCGGAGACGACGGCGACGCGCTGACCCTGCTTGGCCAGGTCGAGAGCGAGCCTGGCCCGGTCGACCTCGACGGTGTTGCCGGAGGCGTGCCGGGTCAGGCCGGCTCGTTGGGGCACACGATTGACGTAGGGCCCATAGCCGACCACATGGTCGACCCCGGCGAGGGCCTGCGTGGCCTCGGGAGTGAGCCAGCAGTCGGGGCCGGGTCCCAGCCCGACGACCAGGAGCTCTTCGGCCCGCGGAGTGGTCTCGAGGGGGGCTCTGGTTTCGAGGCGGGCTCTGGTTTCGAGACGGGCTCTGGTTTCGAGACGGGCTCTGGTTTCGAGACGGGCTCTGGTTTCGAGACGGGCTCGTTCCTCGCCCTCCTCAACCACCGCCTCGGCCGGATCGATCACCGTATCGGCCGGATCGACCACCGCCTCGGCCGGATCGACCACGGCCTCGGTCGGCTTGACCACCGGAGTGCTGCTCGTCGCTCGCCGGCCACCGGGGTCGTCGGCGAGCGAGTCGCCGGGCACCACGATCAGCGAGAAGTAGGGGACCGACGACGGATCCACCTCGGTCACCTTCATCCAGCGCTCGGCGGGCATCGAGGCGCGCTCGATGTACCACGCGTGCTCGAGCCGACCGGCCTGTGCGAGCGCCTCGACCACCCCGGGGAAACGGCGTCCCAGCTTCATGATGATCGCGCCGTCGGTGTCGGCCAGGCGCCGGGCCAGCTCGGGGACGGGCAACGTGCCGGGCAGCACGGTGAGCACGTCGGTCTGTCTCACGAGCGGAGTGGCCACGACGGCGGTGGCAGCCGCGAAGGCCGGCACACCGGGCACGACCTCGGTGGGGAAGAGCGGTGACAGCCGGTCGTGGAGATACATGAACGAGCCGTAGAACAACGGGTCACCCTCGGCCAGCACGACGACCTTCCGACCGGCCTCGAGGTGCATCGACAGTCGGGAGGCGCAGGACTCGTAGAACTCGGCCATCGCGCCGGCGTACCCACCCGGATGGGCGGTCGGCCCGGTGGTGACCGGATAGCGGAGCAGCTCCTCGGTGACGCCGCCGGGAATCAACGAGTCAGCGATGCGGCGCGCATTCGATTCCTTGCCCACACCGGCGTGGTAGGCGATCACGTCGGCCTCCGCGATGAGGCGCGCCGCCTTGCGGGTGATCAGCTCGGGGTCGCCGGGGCCCAGTCCGACGCCGTGGAGCGAGCCCGTCATTCCTGCTCCTGGGCGAGTGCGTTGAGGGCGGAAGCGGTCATCGCCGAACCGCCCCGACGTCCACGGACCGTGAGGAACGGGATGTCGATGCCGTGGTCGGCTGCGAAGGAGGCCAACGCCTCCTTCGACTCGGCGGCGCCGATGAAGCCCACGGGGCAGCCTATGACGGCGGCCGGTCGTGGTGCTCCGTCGAGCAGCATCTCGAGCAGGTGGAACAGGGCGGTGGGTGCGTTGCCGATGGCGACGACAGAGCCCTCCAGCCGATCGGCGAGCAGGGAGAGTGCGGCCGCCGAGCGCGTGGTGCCCAGCTCGTGGGCGAGGCCCGGGACGCGCTCGTCGCGCAGCAGGCAGAGCACGTCGTTGCCACGGGGCAGCCGGGCCCGGGTGACACCGGAGGCGACCATGTTCGCGTCGGTGATGATCGGTGCCCCCGCCTCCAACGCGGACCGGGCTGCGGTGACGAGCCCCGGGTGGACCACCAGGTCATCGGTCAGGTCGGTCTGGCCGGTGCCGTGCACCATGCGGACAGCGACCTTCTCGGCCTCGGCCGGCAGGTGGTCCAGGCGGGACTCCGCCCGGATCGTGGCGAACGAGTCGACATAGATGGCGGCGCCGTCGTCGACGTAGTCATAGCGGCGCGGGGGTCTGCAGACGGACAACTTCACTCCTCGGGGTTCTCGCCCCTGGTGGATTGCGCCGGGTGTCGACGCTGGGTGAATCGAGATGTCCTGGCAGCAGTGTCTGGCTGGGCCCGAGGGCCTCACAGTGGCGGAACCGCCCCGGAATCACACCGGGTTCCTTCCGACAGGACGCGCGTCAGACTACGCGGTCGACGACCACGACGCTGCGCCACGGGGTGACGACGAGATGGTCCGGTTCGTCGGCGAGCAGGTCGTCGAGCTGCTCCCGGGTGAGCACGCCGTCGGGCACCGTCACGTGCGCCACGCCCGGAGCCACGACGCCGTACGGCGGGGGCGCGTTGGGCACCTCGATGCGCGGATCACGAGGGTGGTCATCGGTGCGGGCGGGCAACTCGTCGACGTGCCACGCAGCCGTCGGGCCCTCGCCACGCACGGTGATGAATGCCCGGGCCAGCCCGACCAGTCGCCCGGCAGCCTCCTCGAGGGGCACGACCGGGCCCCAGGCTCGAGTGCCCATGCGCAGTTGGCACTCGCTGCTCGAGACCGCAACCAACCCGAGGTCGAGACTGCGGTCGAGCAGGTCTCCGCGTCCGTCGTCGAGCACGAAGAGGAACCGGCCCGGCAACGCGGCCAGGGACGGGTGTGCGCACAGGCCCTCGTCCAGCTCCCTGGCCACCGGCCGCAGGTCGGCGCGACCTCTTGCGCGCGATTCACTGTCACCTGGTGACTGCAGATCGCGCGCAAGCGGGCTGTCGAGGCCACTGAGCGGCGAGACCATGATGTTGCGCACCAGCTCGTGGCTCGGAAAGGGCAGCAGTCCGGTCGCTGCTATCTCTTCGACGAGCTCCGGCGCAAGGCAGTCGCCGTCGGCCGGGAGCCCCCTGAGCTGCAGGTTCGCCCGCTTGGTCAGATGCACGGTGCCATCGCCATGAGACTCGGCGACGCGCAGCAGCCCGACCAATGCGTCCGGCTCGACCCGGCCGCCGACCAGGCGCAGCCGCACGAGAGCACCGTCCTCGGCGGGCCACGGGCGCAGCACTCCCGGACACAGGTCGGCCCTGTGGCGCACGGCAGGTGACTTCACGGCCGCATCGTCGCACGCCTCGTCGTGGCGGAAGGTGTTGACCGGGTGGGACGCCGATTCGGCACGTGCTCACGAGGTGTTGATAGCGTGACGGTGCCGTGGTGTTCGGGAAGCCGGTTCAATGCCGGCGCGGCCCTCGCCACTGTATCCGTCGAGTCGACGGCCCTTGCGGCGTTCCTCCAGCGAGATCGGGAGAGCGTCGGACCACTGGGAGCAATCCCGGGAAGGTCGGCCAGAGACGCTGAGACGGGAGCCAGGAGACCGGCCACGGCGCGTCATGTTCCACGAGGGTTTGGAGACCGCCGATGACGGCGTTGGTCCTGGTAGGTATGTCCGTCCGTGAGGTCGAGGCGAGCGATCGGCTGCACACCGCCGCCCGGTCGCACGACGGCACCGTCGCGTTCCTGCAGCTGGGGGAACCGTCGCTGCACCGCGAGCTCACCCGACTGGCCGACGGTGGGGTCGAGCACCTCACTCTGGTCGGGGTCAGCCTCGGCACACTCGCGCCAGCGACGTCGTGGCTGCGCCGCATCGCATCCCACTGGTGGCGCGAGTGGCCACGTGATCGACCGGTGATCGAGGTGGCCACCGCGATGGTGCGCAACGACCTCGACCTCGACCCGGTGCTGGACGTGACGCGCCCGATCAAGGGCACCGAGGCCCCACTGAGCTCCGCAGCCTGGCAGGAGGTTCCCGGACATCGGCACCAGGTGCTCGTCTGTCGAGGCCCGCGCTGCACCGCGCTCGGCTCGGACAGGAGCGCGGAGGCATTCGCCCTCGAGCTGATGCGCCTCGAGCAGGACGACGACGACGTCCTGATCACCCAGACCGGTTGCCAGTTCCCCTGCAACCACGCGCCCGTCGTGTCGGTCCAGCCCGACGACGTCTGGTACGGCGGCGTGGATCCGGAAGCGGCCCGCCTCATCTCGCACGAGCACCTCGTGCACCACCGGCCCGTCGAAGCCAACCGTCTGTCCCGACGTACCCAGGAGAAGTCCTCATGACGCGCATCGCCCTGCTCTCCACCTCCGACACCGACCTGCTCAGTGCCCGCACCTCCGGCGCCGACTTCGCGTTGGGCAATCCTGCGCGCCTCGATGTCGACGAGGATCTCCCGAGCCTGCTCAGCGGCTCGGACCTGGTCGTCGTACGCATCCTGGGCAGCGCGCGTTCCTGGCAGGAGGGGCTTCAGGCGGTCGGCGCTGCCGGTGTGCCGGTGGTGGTGCTCGGCGGCGAGCAGACCCCGGACGCCGAGCTGATGGGCCACTCCACCGTGCCCGTCGGCACGGCCGCCGAGGCGCACGCCTACCTGGCCCAGGGTGGACCGGCCAACCTGACCAACCTGCACGCGTTCCTCTCGGACACGGTGCTGCTGACCGGGGAGGGCTTCGAGGCGCCGATGGTGCTGCCGGAGTGGGGCTGGGCGGAGCGGGCTGGTCTCGATACACCGCCTCGTGCCTCGGCGGCACTCGACCAACGGGGAGGGGGGACCTCGGCGGCACTCGACCAACGAGGAGGGGGGTCCTCGGCGGCACTCGACCAACGAGGAGGGGGGTCCTCGGCGGCATTCGACCAACGAGTTCGCGCGCGGGTCGGGGTGCTCTACTACCGGGCCCACGAGGCCAGCGGCAACAACGCCTTCGCCCACGCACTGGCCGACGCGATCGACGCCACCGGCGAGGCGGTCGGGCTGCCGATCTTCTCCAGCTCGCTGCGTGCCGCTCCCGATGAGCTGTACGACGCACTCGGCTCACTCGACGCGATCGTCGTCACGGTCCTGGCCGCCGGCGGCACCAAGCCCGGCACCGCGAGTGCCGGCGAGGACGACGAGGCATGGGACGTCGAGCGGATGAAGGCACTCGACATCCCTGTCCTGCAAGGGCTCTGCCTCACCTCGAGCCGCGAGGAGTGGGAGGCGAGCGACGACGGTGTCACCCCGCTCGACTCCGCCAACCAGATCGCGATCCCGGAGTTCGACGGACGGATCATCACCGCGCCGTTCTCCTTCAAGGAGATCGACGAGGATGGGCTCCCGCACTACGTGGCCGACGACGAGCGGTGCGCACGGGTGGCCGGGATCGCGGTCAACCATGCGCGCCTTCGCCACATCGCACCGAAGGACCGACGACTGGCGCTGATGCTGTCGGCGTACCCCACCAAGCACAGCCGCATCGGCAACGCCGTCGGGCTCGACACCCCGGTCTCCGCGATCCGACTGCTGCGGCGGCTGCGTGAGGCGGGCTACGACCTCGGGAAGAGAAACACGGTCACAGCGATCCTCGACCGTGGTCTCGAGACGGTCGCCGGGGCTCCCTCCTCGACCAACGAGGAGACGTCCGACACCGAGGCCGGCAACGCTCTGATCCATGCCTTGATCGCCGCAGGCGGGCAGGACGAGGAGTGGCTCACGTCCGCCCAGCTCAACGACTCCCACGTGAGAATCTCCGAGCAGGACTACGAGAAGTGGACTGCTGACCTGCCCGATGACCTCAAGGAGGAGATCGTCGAGGCCTGGGGCGCGGCCCCCGGCACGCTGTTCGTGAACCGGGCCGGCGAGATCGTGCTGGCCACGCTTCGCGCCGGCAACGTCGTCCTCATGATCCAGCCGCCGCGCGGGTTCGGGGAGAACCCGGTGGCGATCTACCACGACCCGGAGCTGGCCCCCAGCCACCACTACCTGGCGGCGTACCGCTGGGTCGAGAAGGGCTTCGGCGCCCACGCGATCGTCCACCTCGGCAAGCACGGGTCGATGGAGTGGCTGCCCGGAAAGAACGCCGCACTGTCGGCGGCCTGCGCCACCGACGCCGTGATCGGCAACCTTCCCCTGATCTACCCGTTCCTGATCAACGACCCGGGAGAGGGCGCGCAGGCCAAGCGTCGTGCCCATGCCACGATCGTCGACCACCTGATCCCTCCGATGGCGCGTGCCGATTCCTACGGCGACATCGCCAAGCTCGAGCAGCTGCTCGACGAGTACGCCAACATCGCGGCGATGGACCCGCCCAAGCTGCCGATGATCCGGGCCCAGATCTGGACGCTGATGCAGACCGCGCAGATGCACCAGGACCTGGGTCTGGAGTCGCAGCCGGGGGACGAAGAGTTCGACGACTTCATCATGCACGTCGACGGCTGGCTGTGTGAGATCAAGGACGCCCAGATCCGCGACGGACTGCACGTGCTCGGCCAGGCACCCGACGGTGAGGCCCGGGTGAACCTGGTCCTCGCGATCCTGCGGGCCACCCAGGTCTGGGGAGGGGAGCAGGCATCCCTTCCCGGGCTGCGCAACGCGCTCGGCCTCAAGGAGGACGCGCCCGCCACGGAGGTCGACGCGATCGAGGCGCGCGCCAAGGCACTCGTGCACGGCATGGAAGCTGCCGACTGGGAGGTCGCCGCGGTGGAGCAGGTGCTCAGCGAGCACGAGCCCGACGCCACCGACGAGCTGGCCGCGATCCTCCGGTTCGCGGCCACCCAGGTGGTGCCGCGACTGGCAAGCACGACCGACGAGCTCGACGCCGTGCTGCATGCCCTCGACGGCGGCTTCATCCCCGCCGGGCCGAGCGGTTCGCCGTTGCGAGGCCTGGTCAACGTGCTCCCGACGGGACGCAACTTCTACACCGTCGACCCACGTGCGGTCCCGTCACGGCTGGCCTGGGAGACCGGCGTCTCCATGGCTGACTCGCTGGCGCAGCGCCACCTCACCGAGACGGGGGAGTACCCGAAGTCGGTCGGGCTCTCGATCTGGGGCACCAGTGCGATGCGCACCTCCGGTGACGACATCGCGGAGGTGCTGGCGCTGATCGGCATCCGACCCGAGTGGGACGCCGCGTCGCGCCGGGTCAACGGGCTGTCCGTGATCCCGTTGGCTGAGCTGGGGCGACCGCGCATCGACGTGACCGTGCGGATCTCGGGCTTCTTCCGGGATGCGTTCCCGCACGTGATCGCCATGATGGACGACGCGATCCGCATGGCCGCCGAGCTCGACGAACCGGTGGAGCAGAACTCCGTGCGTGCCCATGCCCGCGCCGACCTCGCCGAGCACGGCGACGTACGCCGCTCCACGACCCGCATCTTCGGCTCGCGTCCGGGGGCGTACGGCGCCGGCATCCTGCAGGTGATCGAGTCCGGGAACTGGCGCGACGACAAGGACCTGGCTGAGGTCTACACGCAGTGGGGCGGCTTCGCCTACGGTCGTGGCCTCGACGGTGTGGCGGCGAGTGACGACATGACGGCCAACTACCGGCGCATCACCGTCGCGGCCAAGAACATCGACACCCGCGAGCACGACATCGCCGACTCCGACGACTACTTCCAGTACCACGGCGGCATGATCGCCACGGTCCGCGCGCTCACCGGCAACGCCCCACGCGCGTACGTCGGCGACTCGACCACGCCTGACGCGGTGCGCACGAGGTCACTCGCCGAGGAGACCGCCCGCGTCTTCCGAGCCCGGGTGGTCAACCCGCGATGGATCGGCGCGATGCAGCGCCACGGCTACAAGGGTGCCTTCGAGCTGGCCGCCACGGTCGACTACCTCTTCGGCTTCGACGCCACGGCGGGGGTCGTCCACGACTGGATGTACGACACGCTCGCCAAGGAGTACGTCCTCGACGCGGACAACCAGGAGTTCATGAAGGACGCCAATCCCTGGGCGCTGCGCGGGATCATCGAGCGGTTGCACGAAGCCGCGGAGCGTGACCTGTGGGCCGAGCCCGACCCGGAGGTGATCGCCGCGATGCAGCAGGTCTACCTCGACCTCGAAGGTGACATCGAGGACCGAGGGTGAGCCTCCCGGTGGTGGGGCAGCGAGCGTCGGCGAGCGCAGGTCTCCCGGTGGTGGAGGAATGAGCGCCGAACGGCCGTCGAGACCACGACGCGTCCGCCTGGTCGGGATCGGTTCGGGGCACCCGGACCAGATCACCCTCGAGGCAGCGGCCGCGATCGAGTCCGTCGACTTCGTGATCGCGGCCGCCAAGTCCGCAGACGACCCCTTGCTCGAGGCGCGACGCGAGATCTGCCGGCGCCACGGCAACCCCGAGCTCGTCGCGGTCCCGGATCCTCCGCGCGACCGCGACGACCCGACCGACTACACGGGGGCGGTCACGGACTGGCACGACGCCCGTGCGGCGGCGTACGAGCAGGTGCTGCTCGAGCGCGCCGGTGACGCGGCCTTCCTGGTCTGGGGCGACCCGGCCTTCTACGACTCGACGATCCGGATCGTCGAGCGGATCCTCGCGCGCGGCAACGTGGAGTTCGAACACGACGTGCTGCCGGGCATCTCCAGCCTGCAGGTGCTCGCCGCTGCTCACCGGATCGTGCTGCACGAGGTGGGCCAGCCGATCCTGGTGACCACCGGCCGCCGGTTGCTCGAGGCCGTCTGGCAGGGCCACGACAACCTCGTCGTCATGCTCGACGGGGACCTGGCCTGCTCGGCACTCCTCGGTCAACCGGGATGGCTGATGTGGTGGGGTGCCAACCTCGGCACCACCGACCAGGTCCTGGTCGCTGGCCCGTTGGCCGACGTGCTCCCGGAGGTCGAGAGCGCGAGGGCGCGGGCAAAGGCCGCCTCAGGGTGGGTGATGGACACCTATCTCCTGAGACGGCCTGCGGTGCCGTAGCGACTACTCGCTGTCGCGGACCGCGGTGGGCTCGGCCTGCTCGCCCGTGCGCACGGCGGTGCCGTCGGCCTCGGCGCCTTCGCGCACCGCAGTGTCGTCGGCCTGCTCGTTGGGTTGGACCTGGCGATCGAGAGTGAGGTTCTCGCCGGTTGCGGGATCGAAGAGGTGGATCTGCGACGCATCCACCCAGATCCGGGCGTCGTCGCCGGCCGCGACCGTGGAGGCGCCGTCGAGCGAGACCACGAGCTGGGTGCGCATCGACTCGCCGTCGAGGTCCTTCTCCAGCTGGTCGAGCTGTGCCTGGACCTCGGGCGGAGCCTCGAAGGGGATGTAGGCGTAGGCCTCGTTGCCGAGCCACTCCACGACGTCGACCTTGGCGCTGAAGGTGGACCCCTCGTCGGCGTTGGTGGCGACCGCTGCGTCCTCGAAGTGCTCGGGGCGGATGCCGGCGATGAGCAGTCCCTTGCCCTGCGCCCTGGCCGCCTTCTCCGGCGGCAGGCTCACCGTGCCGAACGGCAGCGAGATGGAGTCTCCCTCGACCTTCGCGGGCAGGAAGTTCATCGGCGGGGAGCCGATGAAGCCGGCCACGAACAGGTTGTTCGGCTGGGTGTAGAGCTCCCGCGGTGTGGCCAGCTGCTGCAGGATGCCGCGCTTGAGCACGGCGACCCGGTCGCCCAGTGTCATGGCCTCGGTCTGGTCGTGGGTGACGTAGACCGTGGTGATGCCCAGGCGCTTCTGGAGCCGCGAGATCTCGGTGCGCATCTGGCCACGCAGCTTCGCGTCGAGGTTGGACAGCGGCTCGTCGAAGAGGAACGCGTCGGCGTCACGGACGATCGCTCGCCCCATGGCGACCCGCTGGCGCTGACCACCGGACAGGTTGCCCGGCTTGCGGTCGAGGTGCTCGTCGAGCTCGAGCGTCTTGGAGGCCTGGCGCACCTTCTCGTCGATCTCGTCCGCCGGGGCCTTGGCGAGACGGAGGGGGAACGCGATGTTCTCGTAGACCGTCAGGTGGGGATAGAGCGCGTAGTTCTGGAACACCATCGCCAGGTTGCGCTCCTTGGGAGCGAGGTCGTTGACCCTCCTCTCGCCGATCACCATGTCGCCCGAGGTGATGTCCTCCAGCCCGACGATCATCCGCAGCAGCGTGGACTTGCCGCAGCCGGACGGCCCGACGAGGATCACGAACTCCCCGTCGGCCACGTCGATGCTCACGTCGTTGACCGCCGGGAACCCATCGCCGTACTTCTTGACGATGTTCTTCATCTGGATCTTGGCCATGAGGATCTCCCTAACCCTTCACTGCGCCGGAGGTCAGTCCGGCGACGATCTTGCGCTGGAACACCAGGACGATGACGATGATCGGGATCGTGGCAATCACGGCCCCGGCGGCCAGCAAGGATGCTGGTCGGTTGAACGGATCGGCGCCGACGAAGAACGACAGCGCCGCCGGGATCGGACGAGCGGCCTCGGTGGAGGTCAGTGAGATCCCGAAGACGAAGTCGTTCCAGGCGAAGAAGAAGGTCAGGATCGCCGCGGTGAACACCCCAGGTGCGGCGAGCGGGACGATGATCTTCCGGAAGGCCTGCCACGAGGTGGCGCCGTCGACCTGGGCGGCCTGTTCCAGCTCCCACGGGATCTCGCGGAAGAAGGCGGTCAGGGTCCAGATCGCCAGCGGCAGGGTGAACGACATGTAGGGAATGATCAGTCCCGGCCAGGTGTCGTAGAGGCCGAGCGTGCGCCACATGTCGAACAACGGGCCGACCAGGGAGACCACCGGGAACATCGCGATGGCCAACGCAGTGGTGAGCACGAACTTCTTGCCCCGGAACTCCAGCCGAGCGATCGCGTAGGCGGCGAGGGTCCCGAGGATCACCGAGAGCACCGTGGCGATCAGGGCGATGCCGATGGAGTTCAGGATCGCCCGACGGAACTGCTCGTTGTCCCAGACGTCGATGTAGTTCTGCCAGCCGGCGTTGGTGCCCTCGGCGGGCAGGAACCCGGGGTTGCCGACGGTGATCGACTCCTGGGTCTTGAAGGACAGGGAGATGATCCAGGCCACCGGGAGCAGGCACCAGACCAGGATCAGGATGCAACCGAGAGCGGTACCGACCTTGCGCATCATGTGCTCATCCCTCCTGCCGTGCCGCGGCCAGGTCGACCCGGAACACCTTGACGATCAACCAGGCGATCAGCAGCACGGAGAGGAAGAGCAGCACCGAGAGTGCGGAGCCCATGCCGAGCTGGAACTGTTCGATGGTCTGTCGATAGGTGAGGAACGAGATCGACTCGGTTCCCGAGGCGCCGTTGGTCATCACGAAGATGTTGTCGAAGATGCGGTAGGCGTCGAGGGCCCGGAAGAGCACGGCGACCATGATCGCTGCCTGCATGTTGGGCAGGATCACCTTGGTCAGCCGTTGCATCCAGGTGGCGCCGTCGACCTTGGCTGCCTCGATCATGTCCTCGGAGACCTGGGCCAGACCGGCCAGCAGGAGCAGCGACATGAACGGCGTGGTCTTCCAGATCTCGGAGACCATGATCGCGATCACTGCCGGCGTCGTGTCGCCGAACCAGTTGAACTGTTCGTCGACGAAGGGGAGCCAGTTGTTCACGAAGCCGTTCTGGTAGCTGAAGGCGAACTGCCAGGCGAAGCCCGAGACGACCGTGATGATGCCGTAGGGGATCAGGATCGAGGTGCGGATGACGCCGCGCGCGAAGATCACCCTGTGCATGACCATCGCGAAGATGAAGCCGATCACCAGCTCGACCGCCACGGTGACCACCATGTAGAGCACGGTCACCCCGGTGTCTCGCCAGAAGAGCGGGTCCGTCAGCGCGGTGAGGTAGTTGCTCAGCCCGACGAACTCGCGGTCATCCGGTGCGGTGAGCGTGTAGTTGAACACCGACAGGTAGATCGCCCGGAGCATCGGGAAGGCGGTCACCAGCAGCATCACGATGATCGCCGGCGCCACCAGCTTCTGGCCGAGGGAGTTCTCGGCGCGTGCGCGGTCGCTGGCCCTGACCTTGGCCCTGCCGCGAGTGGGTCTCTCCACGGTTGCCGTGCTCACAGCAGTGCCTTTCCGTTGAGGACGTCAGAGAGGAACTGGGCCGACTTCTCGGGAGTCGAGCCCGGGTCGACGTCGAAGGGCGAGTGCCACACGCTCTGGATCGCAGCGGAGATGGTCGCGTAGTAGGCACTCTTGGGACGGGGTCCACCGCTGTCCACGCTCTCGCGGAACAGCTTCAGCAGGTCGGCGGGGTAGGCCTTGGCGAGAGCCGGGTCGTCGTAGGCGGAGCCCCGTGCCGGCATGAGCCCTGACTCGACGGCGAGGGCAACCTGCGCGTCCGTGCTGGTCACGCACTCGGCCGCGGCCATCGCGAAGTCGGGGTGCTCGGTGAAGGCGCCGACACCGATGTCGATGCCGCCGATGGGCGGCTTCGACTCCTCACCCGCGACGGTCTGCGGATAGCGTGCCCACCCCAGGTCCTCGAACTCCTTCTTGTCGGCCGGGCCACCCGGAGCGCCGATCACGCCCTCGTAGTTCTTGTAGACGAACGTCCAGTTGAGCATGAACTCGCCGGGCCCGCCCTGGGGGTACATCTGGCCCAGGCTGGTGCCCTCGTTGGAGGTGGAGAGGTCGGGCTGCTTGGCCTTCGAGTCGGCGAGCTGCTTGATGACCTCGGCGGCCTTCTTCGCAGCGTCGGAGTCGAGGTCGATGCTGGCGTCCTTGCCGGCCTCGTTGTCGCTGATGATGTCGCCACCGGCGCCCATGATCAGGGCGTTGATCCACACGACGTACGCCTCGTACTTGTTGGCCTGGACGCCCACCGTGCCGCCCTCCTTGGCAGCGGCCTCGATGATCTGGGACCAGGTCACCGGCTGGGACATGTCGAGCCCGGCCTTCTCGGCGAGGGACTTGCGGTACCAGAGCACCTGCGTGTTCGCCCACTGCGGGAAGGCATAGACGGCGTCGTCCCACTTGACGGTCTCCGCGGCACCGGACAGGACGTCCTCGTCGACTGCCTTGGCGGCCACGTCCTCGGGCAGCTGCTCGAGCCAACCAGCGTTGGCGAACTCCGGGACGAACACCGGGTCGAGGCTCATCAGGTCCGTCGAGGAGTCCTTGGCGGCGAGCCGGCGGGCCAACTGGGTGCGCTGGTCCGTGGCCCCGGCGGGCAGCAGCTGGATCTCGATGTCGTAGTCGTCGGTGCTGCACTGCTCGGCCAGCTTGGTCAGGGTCTCGACACCGTCGGGGTTGACGTACCAATTCAGTGTCGGGGGACCGTCGTCGGCACCGAAGGCCGAGCAAGCGGTGAGCAGACCGGCTGTGCAAGCCAGTGACGCGAGGGCGGCCAGACGGCGACGCCTGCGCCCTTGGTGCGTTGAGGGTTGCTTCACGAGTGCCTCCCTGTCGTGGTCTACATCACACTCGCGCTATTGCTGCAATTTGGCAAGAGTCCACAGGGTCGAGCACGCGGTTGGCGAGGATCAGGACGAGGCCGACGCCCTGTTCGCGGTCCGTCGGATCGCCTCGGTGACGGACTCCCACAGCTCGGGGGGAAGGTCGTGGCCCATGCCGTCGACGAGCAGCAGCTCGGAGCCCGGAATGGCCGCGGAGGTGGCTCGTCCTCCGGAGACGTGCACCATCCGGTCACTCAGCCCATGGATGATCTGGGAGGGAATCGTCAACGAGTGCAGGGATCTGGAGCGATTCGGCTGGGTCAGGATCGCCATCATGTGGCGCAGGACCCCGGGTCCGTTCAGTCCGCGATCGAAGGTCTCCTCGGATCGCTTGGTGGCTCGCTCGACCGGCTCGGGATAGTGGGGTGAGCCGATCAGCCTGGCGAAGGCCACCGCGGTCTTCACGTAGGCCTCACGCTCGACCCGCTTGCCGGCGAGCAGGCGGGGCAGCAGCTTCGGGTCCTGCCAGCCGACCGAGCGCTTGCCGGTCGTCGACATGATGGACGTCATCGACCGCACGCGCGCCGTGTGGTCGATGGCCATGGTCTGCACGATCATGCCGCCCATCGAGATGCCGGCCACGTGGGCCGCGTCGATGCCGAGGTGGTCGAGGAGACCGATGCCGTCGGAGGCCATGTCCGAGAGGGAGTACGGCGCGTTGCCGCGGCCGGTGAGGAAGGCGCGGACCAGGTCGGCGCGGCGCACCCGGCCCCGCTGCACGGAGGACCGGCCGGTGTCGCGGTTGTCGTAGCGGATGACGAAGAAACCCTTGTCAGCAAGGAGATGGCAGAAGTCGTCGTCCCACCAGATCATCGGCCCACCGAGGCCCATCACCAGCAGCAGCGGGTCTCCCGAGGGGTCGCCGAAGGTCTGGTAGCAGAGCTCGACCTCTGCACTGACCGGCGCGAAGAGCTCGTCGGAGACAGCCTGGTTGGTCATGGCTCCATCCAACACGATGGCTCGAAGAGCTGGACAGCTGCCCAGTTCTCGCAGTTCCTGGCTCTACCGTGTCGGAATGGCGAACGCACTTGCTGACTTCCTGGCCCCCGAGGGCTACTGCCAGCCGGGGATGAGCAGCCTGGCCCGTGAGCTCACGTTCTGGCCGGAGTCCGGGCGGGCCCTGCTGCGGGCCGCCGCCGACAAGCGCGAGCTGCTCGGCACGCCGTACGTCTCTCGCGCCCCGCAGCGCTCGATCGAGCCGGTCCTGCTGGTCCCGGGGTTCCTGGCCGGCGACTACACGCTCCGGCTGATGGGCCACACGTTGCGCCGGCACGGCTACCGCACCTATCGCTCGCAGATCAGCAGCAACGTCTCCTGCTTGCGCACCAACGCCGCCATGCTGGAGCGACGGATGGAGGCGATCGCCACGAAGCGGGGGAGCAAGGTCCGCATCGTGGGGCACTCGTTGGGCGGGATGCTGGCGCGCACCCTCGCCGTACGCCGCCCCGACCTGGTCTCCGGCATCATCACGATGGGCAGTCCGATGATGTCGCCGGGCACCTCGCACCCGGTGCTCCTGTCGGCGGCCACCCTGCTGGTGCGGCTGAGCCAGCTGGGCGTCCCGGGGTTGATGAACGAGTCCTGCGTCAGCGGAGACTGTGCCCTCACGTCCTGGCGGGAGTCACGTCAGCCGATTCCCGACGGCGTCGACTTCACCTGCATCTGGTCGCAAGGTGACGGTCTGGTCGACCCTCGCTCGTGCGTGGATCCGTTGTCCAAGGGCGTCGAGGTGCACGCCAGCCACATCGGCATGGCCATCGACCCCCGGGTGGCAGACGTCGTCGTGGCCGACCTCGCCGCCCAGCGCGAACCGCGAGCTGTCGATGCGCGAGCCGCCGGTTGCTGATCCGCGAACCGCCGGCCCTTGATCCGCGAACCCGCGGATCAAGGACACGGATCCGCGTCAGTCGAAGTCGATGGCGCTGTAGGCGCGGAGCTTGCGCAGCCGGTGCTCGCTGGTGATGGTGCGGATCGTGCCGCTGCGTGAGCGCATCACCAAGGACTGGGTGGTGGCTCCTCCGGCGCGGTAGCGGACTCCCTTGAGCAGCTCGCCGTCGGTGATCCCGGTGGCCACGAAGAAGCAGTCGTCACCGGTGACGAGGTCGTCGGTGGTGAGGATCGCGTCGGGGTCGAGACCGGCGTCGACGGCCTTCTGGCGCTCGTCGTCGTCGGTCGGCCACAGGCGACCCTGGATCGTGCCGCCGAGGCACTTCATCGCACAGGCGGTGATGATGCCCTCGGGGGTTCCGCCCACGCCCATCAGCAGGTCGATGCCGGTGTCGGGTCGTGCTGCCATGATCGCGCCGGCCACGTCGCCGTCGCTGATGAACTTGATGCGGGCGCCGGTCGCCCGGATCTCCTCGACGAGGTCCTGGTGCCGCGGCCGGTCGAGGATCACGACGGTGACGTCCTCGGGGCTCGAGCCCTTGGCCTTGGCGACGAGGTTGATGTTCTCCGCCGCGGGCAGGCGGATGTCAACCACCTCAGCGGCCTCGGGCCCGGTGACGAGCTTGTCCATGTAGAACACGGCGGAGGGGTCGTACATGGTGCCGCGGGGCGCGACCGCGAGCACGGCGATCGCGTTGTTCATGCCCTTCGCGGCCAGGGTGGTCCCGTCGATCGGGTCGACCGCGACGTCGCAGTCGGGACCGGTGCCGTCCCCGACGACCTCCCCGTTGTAGAGCATCGGGGCGTTGTCCTTCTCGCCCTCGCCGATCACGACGGTGCCGTTCATGCCGATGCTGGAGATCATCACCCGCATGGCGTTCACCGCCACGCCGTCGGCGCCGTTCTTGTCACCCCGTCCGACCCAGCGTCCGGCTGCCATGGCGGCTGCCTCCGTGACCCGGACCAGTTCCAGGGCGAGGTTGCGGTCGGGGGACTCGGGGGCAACGCGGAACTCGATCGGGCGACTAGGCATGGGCGAATCGTATCGGCTCAACGAGCATGGTTCGTGTATGCCCGCACCGAAGTGGCCTTCACGGAGACCCAGACGGCGCGTCCGAGCGTGAGACCCAGCTCGGTCGCGGCCTCCGGGGTGACGTCGGCGATCAGTTCCGGGCCGCCTCCCGAGGTGCGTACGACGAGTCTCAGCGCCGCCCCGTGCGGGGTGATCGCGGCGACCGTTCCCGACCAGCGATGACGTGCCGATCCCGTGGGCTCGGTGAGGTTGACGGTCACCGCGGAGGGCTCGAACGCGCTGAACTCCTCCCCGCTGCGGATCACGTTCAGGCCGACCAGCCGGGCCACGTGCTCCGTGGTCGGACGCTGGGCGACCTCGTCCGGCGTACCGAACTGAGCGACGCGACCCGCGTCGAGCACGAGCACGCGGTTGGCGACCGTCAACGCATCGAGCGCGTCGTGGGTGACCAGCAGGGCGATCCCGCCGAAGGCGGCGAGGTGCCGGGCCAGCTCGATGCGCAGGGAGGTGGCCACCCCGACGTCGAGACCGCTCATCGGCTCGTCGAGGAGCAGCAGGTCGGGGGCGGTGACCAGGGCGCGGGCGATCGCGACGCGTTGGGCCTGGCCGCCGGAGAGCTCCGAGGGCTTGCGGTGGGAGAGCTCGCCGACACCGAGGGCGTCCAGCCAGGAGTCCGCGCGACGCCGTGCCTCGGCCCTGGCGACCCCGCGTGCCCGCGGGCCGTAGGCCACGTTGTCGCGCGCGTCGAGGTGGGGGAAGAGCAGCTGGTCCTGGAAGACCACCCCGAGCGAGCGCTCCTTGGTGGGGACGTGCATCAGGTCGCGACCGTCGAGGACGACCGTGCCCACTGCCGGCACCAGGCCCGCGACGGCCTTGACCAGGCTGGACTTGCCCGCGCCGTTCGGTCCGATCACTGCGATCACGTCGCCGCGGTCGGCGGTGAGGTCGACCTGGACCCGACCCGGGACCTCCAGGGAGACAGCGAGATCGCTCATGTGGTCACCAACCAGCGATCACGCAGCGCGACGAGCACGGCCAGGGACAGGAGCAGGAGGACCAGGCTCAACGTCTTGGCTGCCTCGGGGTGGGAGTTGATCGAGAGGTAGATCAGCGTCGGCATCGTCTGTGTCGTGCCCGGGTAGTTGCCGGCGAAGGTGATCGTGGCTCCGAACTCGCCCAGTGAGCGGGCCCAGGCCAGCACCATCCCGGCGACGATCCCGGGGAACGCCAACGGGACGGTCACGGTGCGGAATGCATGCCACCGGCTGGCGCCGAGGGTCGCGGCGGCGGCGTCGTACTCCTGGTGCGCGGAGCGCAGCGCACCCTCGATGCTGATCACCACGAACGGCAGGGAGACGAAGACGTGCGCCACGATCACCCCGGCCGTCGTGTAGGGGAGGCTGAGGCCGGTGGCCTCCCGCAACGGCTCGCCGATGATGCCGGTGCGTCCGAAGGCGGAGACCAGGGCCACTCCGGCGACCACGGGGGGCAGCACCAGCGGCACGATCACCAGGGTGCGCAGCAGGCGTCGCCCGGGGAAGTCGAGGCGTGCCAGCACCCAGGCGAGGGGGAGCCCGAGGACCAGGCACACACCCGTGGCGACGGTGGCGGTGAGCACCGAGAGCCACATCGCCTCCCGCAGCGCCTCCGTGCGCAGCTGCTCGCCGAGCATCGACCAGGGTGCGGTCAGCAGGAGGGAGACCAGTGGGAGCACCAGCAACAAGGTGGCCAGGCCTGCAGGCACCAGCAGCCGCGCCGGGGCTCGTCCCAAGGAGTCACTCATGGCGTGCTGAAGCCTGCTTCCCGGAGCAGTTCCTGGCCCTCCTCGGAGCCCACCAGCTCGAGCCAGTCCGCGGCGAGGTCGGCGTCCTCGCTCTGCTCCAGCGTCGCGATGAAGTAGGGATTGGGCTCGTCCTCGGCACCGGGCACCGGGAACGTCTTGACCTTGTCGCCCGCTGCGACCGCGTCGGAGGCATAGACGAAGCCGGCGTCGGCCTCCCCGGACGTGACCTTCGCCAACACCGACTTCACGTCGATCTCGCGGCTGGCCGGCTCCCGGTCGACCTGGTTCTCCTCGAGGAGGGTGGCCGCCAGTCGACCGCACGGCACGTCGTCGTCACAGCGCACCCAGTCGCTGTCGGCGAAGTCGTCGAAGCCGGTGATCCGGGCCGGGTTGTCCGTGGGCACGACGAGGACCAGGGCATTGGTGGCGAACTCGGTCGGCTCGCCGCCGACAGAACCACCGTCGACCGCGAGATCCATCGACTTCCGGTCGGCAGTGGCCAGTACGTCGCCGGGCGCGCCGTCGTTGGCCTGCTCGGCGAGCGTGGTGCTGGAGCCGAAGGAGAGCTTCACGTCGACGCCGGCGTGGTCCTCCTCGAACCGCTGCTCCAGCTCCTGGAACGACTCGGTCAGGGAGGCCGCGGCCAGCACCTTGAGCTCCATGGTGTCGTCGCCGCAGGCACTCAGTGGCAGCAGCAGGCACACGGTGGCCGGCACGAGCATCCGGGTCAGGAGTGGGCGGGGCACCGGCTCAGGCCCTCTCGATGACGACGTTGGTGGACTTCACGGAGGCGATCGCGCGCACCCCGGTCTCGAGCCCGAGGTCGGTGGCCGCCTCGCTGCTCATCAGGCTCACCATGCGATAGGGCCCACAGATCATCTCCACCTGGGCCATCACGGTGTCCTTGGTGACCTTGGTGATGATGCCGTCGAGCCGGTTGCGGGCGCTGACCGAGACCGATCGCCGGTCGTCGCGCTCCGGATGGTCGGCGAGCTCGCTGGCCAGGGTGGCCAGGTCGGCGCCGCTGATCGTCGTACGGCCTCCGGGGCCGGCCTCGGAGGCGGGGAGCCGACCGTTGTCGATCCAGCGACGCACGGTGTCGTCGCTGACGCCGAGAATGTCGGCAGATTCCGCAATTCGGTACGTCGTCACGGGAGCAGCATTCCGCATCCACGCAGAAATGGCGAGCATCTCTCCGATTCTGCGGTGGGACGGGGTGTCGGTCGATCGGCCGACGACTGCACGTGGGGGACGGGCCGGAGTGCCGCGGGCCCTCGCGCCGGGAGGACCGGAACGTCAGGGATCATCGACGGGGAAGTAGCGTTGCGGCGGCGAAGCCCGGCGAGCACGAGCGGGGCTCACCGCACGTACCACCAGGAACACCTCAGACCAGGAGCACCGGAACCGAATGAGCGCGCAGGGATCAGGGCGGTACACCCGCAGCAGCGTCGGCATGGTCGGCGCGATGATCGTGACGGTCGGGGTGATCCTCGCGTTCGTGGCCTTCCGGGCGATCAACCGTGACGACCTCGAGGTGCAGCGCGAGGAGATCGACTACCTCTCCAGCGTGCAGGAGCTGCAGAAGGTCTCCGAAGTGAAGATCGTCTATCCGCCGGCGCTGCCCGAGGGGTTGAAGGCGGTCGACATCAAGCCGACGGACGCCAACGGCTGGTCGCTCGACATCCTGAGCGACGACGGTGACGAGTTCATCGGGATCTACCAGGGTGTCTCCGGGGTGGCTGACTGGGTGAAGAAGTACGTCGACGAGAACCCGACGAGGGGCGACGTCGTCACGCTGGACAGCGCGGTGGCGAAGAAGTGGCAGTCCTGGAGCGACGCCGGGGGCGACTACGCCGTGACCAGCAAGCACCAGGGCCAGGTGGTGATGGTCTTCGGATCTGCCGATGACGACCTGATCCGCGAGGTGGCGGCGTCACTGACCACCAAGCCGGTGCGCTGACAGCACACGGCTCGCTCGGCGGTTGCGTCGCGCTGCTCGGCCGTTCGCGTCGTACCGCTCGGCCGTTCGTGGGCGGTTCGCGTCGCGCCGCTCGGCCGTTCGTGGGCGGTTCGCGTCGCGCCGCCCGCGCGGGTCAGGACTCCGCGTCGACGGCTGCGTCGAGGCGCTTGCGGGCCCCGTCGAGCCAGCCCTGGCAGGTGCGGGCCAGCTTCTCGCCGCGCTCCCACAGGGCCAGTGACTCCTCCAGGCTCGTGCCGCCGGCCTCGAGCTTGTGCACGACCGCGATCAGCTCTTCACGGGCCGCCTCGTAGGAGAGGTCTTCGTCGGGTTGTTCCTCAGGCATCTGCTTCCTCGTCTTCGGCTTCGACCAGTGGGGCGGAGTTCTCGATGTCGGTGGCGGTGGCGTGCACACGCCCGTCGGCCAGGCGCACGGAGACCGCGTCGCCCGCGGTGACCTCGTCGACCGAGGCCAGCACGTGACCGTCGGCCCGCTGGACCACGGCATACCCACGGCGCAGCGTGGCCAGGGGTGAGAGTGCGGTGGCGCGCGCGGCATGGTGCAGGATCTCGTCGTCGGCCCGGTCGAGCCGGTGTCGCACACAACGCCGCGACCGGTCGCGAAGCTGGGCGATCTCGTCGGAGCGGTCGTCGAGCAGGTTGCGGGGGTCGGCCATCGCCGGGCGGCTGCGGATGGAGGCGAGCCCGGCATCCTCGCGATCGAGCCAGGCAGCCATCAGGTGGCGGATGCGTTGTCTGGCCTGGTCGACGCGCAGGACCTCGTCGGCCATGTCGGGCACCACCCGACGCGCGGCATCCGTGGGCGTGGAGGCGCGCAGGTCGGCGACGAGGTCGAGCAGTGGCTGGTCGGCCTCGTGGCCGATCGCGGACACCACCGGGGTGCGCGCCTTGTGCACCGCCCGGACCAGTCCCTCGTCGGAGAACGGGAGCAGGTCCTCCACGGAGCCACCGCCACGAGCGATCACGATCACCTCGACCTCGGGGTCGGCATCGAGCTCCTGGAGCGCAGCGGTCACCTCGAGGGGACTGTGCTGGCCCTGCATCCGGGCCGCGGCGACCTTGATCCGCACCGAGGGCCAGCGTCGCCGGGAGTTCTCGATCACGTCGCGCTCGGCGTCGGAACCGGGGGAGGTGACCAGGCCGACGGTGTGCGGGAGGAACGGCAGCCTGCGCTTCAGCTCCATGCTGAAGAGCCCCTCGGCGGCCAGCAGCTGCCGACGTCGCTCGATGCGGGCCAGCAGCTCCCCGAGGCCGACCATGCGAATCTCACGGGCATGCAGGGACAGGGAGCCGCGAACGGCGTAGTAGGACGGCTTGGCCTGGATCACCACGCTGGCCCCCTCGACCACGGGTGGGTTGAGCCCGTCGAACAAGGTGCGCGGACACGTCACCGGGATCGAGATGTCAGCCACCGTGTCGCGCAGGGTCATGAACACCGTGTTCAGCCCGGGTCGCCGGCTCAGCTGGGCGATCTGGCCCTCCACCCACACGACTCCCAGCCGGTCGACCCAGCCCGAGATCGCGTTCGCGATCTGCCGGACCGGGGCCGGTGACTCCAAGGAGGTGCTGAGTGCCATGACGGCGAGCCTAGGGGAGGGCGCCGACAAGATGGTCACGCCTCTCCACAGCCGGGCGTGAACCTGTGCCGCCAGCCCGTAGACTCAGGGCCATGAGCACCAACCTTGGCGTTCCCGCCGTACTTTCCCCCGACGAGGCCGACAAGGCCGTTCGCCTGGCCGCCCCACGCGGCTACTGCGCCGGCGTGGACCGGGCTGTGATCACCGTCGAGAAGGCCCTGGACCTCTACGGTGCCCCCGTCTATGTCCGCAAGCAGATCGTGCACAACAAGCACGTGGTCTCCAACCTCGAGGAGCGGGGCGCGATCTTCGTCGAGGAGCTCGACGAGGTGCCCGAGGGCGCGACGGTGGTGTTCTCCGCCCACGGCGTCTCCCCGGAGGTGCACCGCCAGGCAGAGACCCGCAGCCTCAAGACGATCGACGCCACCTGCCCCTTGGTGACCAAGGTGCACCACGAGGCGAAGCGCTTCGCGGCCGACGACTACGACATCCTCCTCATCGGCCACGAGGGCCACGAGGAGGTGGAGGGCACGGCGGGCGAGGCGCCCGACCACATCCAGCTCGTGCAGGGTCCCGAAGACGTCGCCAACATCGTCGTGCGCGACCCGAGCAGGGTCTCGTGGTTGTCGCAGACCACCCTGTCGGTCGACGAGACCCTCGAGACCGTCGCCGCCATTCGTGAGCGGTTCCCGGAGCTGCTCGACCCACCCAGCGACGACATCTGCTACGCCACCCAGAACCGCCAGCTCGCGGTCAAGGAGATCGCGCACGACGCCGACCTGGTGATCGTGGTCGGCTCGGGCAACTCCTCCAACTCCGTGCGCCTGGTCGAGGTGGCCCTCGAGGTCGGCGCCAAGGCGTCCTACCGTGTCGACGATGCCTCGGAGATCGACGAGGCCTGGCTCGAGGGCGTCAGCAAGGTCAGCGTGACCTCCGGTGCTTCGGTGCCCGAGGAGCTGGTCGACGGTGTGCTGAGCTTCCTCGCCGAGCGTGGCTATCCCGATGCGCAAGCCGTGCACACGGCTGAGGAGTCACTGATCTTCGCGCTGCCGCCCGAGCTGCGACGCGACCTGCGGGCCGCCCAGCAGGCCGGGAAGTAGGTCGGAGCATGGCGCGCTACCTCGACATCCACCCGGAGAACCCGCAGCAGCGGCTCATCGACCAGGTCGTCGAGCAGCTGCGTGACGATGCCCTGATCGCCTACCCGACCGACTCCGGCTACGCCCTGGGTTGTGCGCTCGGCAACCGCGACGGTCGTGACCGCATCCTGCGGATCCGCGAGCTCGACGACAAGCACCACTTCACCCTGATGTGCCGTGACTTCGCCCAGCTGGGGCAGTTCGTGCACGTCAACAACACCGCCTTCCGGGCGATCAAGGCCGCGACGCCCGGCCCCTACACGTTCATCCTGCCGGCCACGGGCGAGGTGCCACGCCGGCTGATGCACCCCAAGAAGCGCACCGTCGGCGTACGCATCCCGACGTCCCCGCTGGTCAATTCCCTGCTCGACTCCTTGGGCGAGCCGCTGTTGACCAGCACCCTGATCCTGCCCGGCGAGGAGGAGCCGCGGACCCAGGGCTGGGACATCAAGGAGGAGCTCGACCACGTCGTCGACACCGTGATCGAGGCGGGGGAGGTGTCGGCCCAGCCGACGACCGTCATCGACTGGTCCGGTGACCTGCCCGAGGTCGTTCGCCACGGTGCCGGAGACGTGACCCGCTTCGAGTGACCCGCGGGCTGCGGCCCGCGCATCAAGAATCCACCGTTCGCGCGTCAAGAATCCACCGTTCGCGCATCCGGAATCCACCGTTCGCGCATCAAGAACCCACCGTTCGCGCGGGGTCAGCTGCCGAGTGCGGACCGTTCGCCGTGGCTCGCCGTCGGTGGGAGATCGACCGCGCGGGTCGGTGCGACCGGACGAGCTGTGGTCGGTGTCTCGCGCGACGGCGCAGGGCGCGGAGCCGGGATGCGGGACCGCGGGGCGGTCGGGCGACGGCGCTTGCGGAGGACGTGCTGGCGCATGGCGAGCGAGCCGAGGCACAACGCGTAGCCGGTGATCAGCGCGCCGGCGTGGTGCGCCAGCCCGGCGACCACGGCCTGGATGGTGCCGTCGCCGGCATCGGCGATGACGCTCGGTGAGGCGACACCGAGGATCACGAAGATGCCCAGCATCAACAGGGGTGGCAGGACACCGACGGTGAAGAAGTCGGAGGGGCGGACCCGCAGGGCCATCGTCACGCAGGTCATCACGAAGACGACGTCGAACAGCCAGGTGACCTCGCGGTTGACCACCAGATCGAGGGCCACGGCAGTCAGGGCGACGGCGATCCCCAGAACGGCGACTAGGCGTCCTGGCTCAGTTCCCTCTTCCCAGAGGGTGCGCGCGCGGGCCACGACGTCACCGTAGGCCGTGCTGCGGCGCGGTTGGGCACGACGCGCCGGAGCCGGTTTGGTCCTTCTCGGCGGGGTCGCTCGACGAGCACCGGGCGGACGTCGTCGAGCGGACACGGAGCGCAGGTTATCCGGTGCGGCGTCCGGACAGGCCCTCAGGCCCGGTCGGCTCCGCCACGGGCAGCTCCGGACGCGGAGCGGCCACGGCGTCGAGCAGCTCCGAGGCCGTGAGCGGTCGCGGGGCGTCCGTCACCGGGGTGGGCGAGACGAGCTCGTCACCGCTGACGCCGAGCTCACCGAAGCGACGGGCCGAGACGAGCACCCTCGACTCCAGGGATCCGACCGCGCGGTTGTAGGCCTCCACCGATCCCTTCAGCGAGCGACCGACCTTGTCGAGGTGGCCGCCGAGGATGCCGAGGCGTGCATAGAGGTCGCGCCCGAGGTCGTGGATCGCGCGGGTCTGCTCGGCCAGCTGGGCCTGGGTCCACCCGTGGGCGACGGTCTTGAGCAGCGCGATCAGTGTGGTCGGGGTGGCCAGGACGACGTTGCGGGCGGCGGCGTACTCGATGAGGGAGCGATCGCCCTCGAGGGCGGCGGAGAGGAACGACTCGCCCGGGAGGAAGAGCACCACGAACTCCGGTGAGTCGCCCAGGGCCTGCCAGTAGCGCTTGCTGCCGAGCGCATCGACATGGGCACGAACCTGGCGGGCATGGCGGACGAGATGGGCGGACTGCTCCTCCGGGGCGTCGGTGCCGGTGGCATCGAGGAACGCGTCGAGCGGCACCTTGCTGTCCACCACCACGTCACGGCCACCGGAGAGGTGCACGACGAGGTCGGGCCGCAGCACCGCGTCGTCGAGAGTCGTGTGGTGCTGCTCGGTGAAGTCGCACCGATCGACCAGACCGGCCAGCTCGACGGCGCGACGCAGCTGCATCTCGCCCCACCGCCCGCGCACCTGCGGCTTGCGCAGCGCGGTCGACAGCGAGGACGTCTCGCGGCGCAGCTCCTCGGCGGAGTGGCGCACGTCATCGACCTGCTGGCGCAGCTGCCCCTGCCAGGTGGCGCGGTTGTGCTCGAGCTCGCGCATCTGCTCGCCGAGCCGGTCGAGGCCGTCACGCAGCGTGGTGTCCTCGGTGACGCGGCGCTCGAGCGCGGCCACCGACTCGCGGGCATCGATCGCACTGCCGCTGGAGGGCGCGCGGGAGCGGGACCAGAGCAGTGCCGCGAGCGCGCCGACGAGCGCCCCCACGACGAGGCCGATGAGAAGCAGCAGGATCTCCATGTCCACGAGCATGGACCAGGGCACCGACAGTGGACGGGAGGCAGCCCTCCTGCGGGTCGGGACCCCCGGCGAGGAAGCAGGTGTGACGCAGGGACAGCCGGGGGCTGGGGGCGGGCGAACTCAGTCCGGGCCGACGTCAGTCCGGGCCGACGTCGGTCCGGGTCGACGTCGGTCCGGGTCGACGTCAGTCCAGGTCGACGACCACGGGAGCATGGTCGGAGGGCTTGCCCGTGCCCTGGGCAGGGTCGCGCTCGTCGAGGTCCACGAACGCCGCGGTCACGCGGCTCGCCAGCGACGGTGAGCCGAGCACGAAGTCGATGCGCAGGCCGCGGTTGCGCTCGAAACGCTGCCGGTAGTAGTCCCAGTACGTGTAGGAGCCGGGTCCGGGCGTGTGCGGCCGGGCCACGTCGACGTACCCCTCGTCGAGGAAGGCCTGGAACGCGGCGCGTTCCGGGGGAGTGACGTGCGTGGAGGTGCGGAACTGCGCCATGTCGAAGACGTCCTCGTCGCGGGGCGCGATGTTCCAGTCTCCGACCAGCGCGGTGTCGTCGTCGAGCCAGTCACCGGCCGCGGCGCGCAGTCGCTGCAACCAGTCGAGCTTGTAGACGTAGTGCGGGTCATCGACCTTGCGGCCGTTGGGCACGTAGAGCGACCACAGGCGTACGCCGCCGCACGTGGCGCCGATCGCGCGCGCCTCGGCGGTCAGCGGATCTCCGAAACCGGGCATCTCCGGGAAGCCGACCTGCACGTCCTCCAGACCCACCCGGCTGAGGATCGCCACCCCGTTCCACTGGTTGATGCCCGCCGCCGCGACCTCGTAGCCCAGTGACTGCAGGCCCATCAGGGGCAGCTGGTCCTCGCGGGCCTTGGTCTCCTGGAGGGCGAGCACGTCGACCTGCTGGCGTTGCAGGAAGGCCTCGACCCGGTCGATGCGAGTGCGGAGGGAGTTCACGTTCCAGGTGGCGATGCGCATGGGGCGGAGCCTACGGCGGCCCGGAGGTGGCCGGTGACGGCGGCACAGCCGGGCTCGGCACGGATGGGGTCAGGCATCCGCCAGGAAGGGGTCGAGCATGCCCGGCGTCGCTGCGCGTGCGAACGCCACCGCGTCCGTCAGTGGGATGTCGCGGATGGTGACCTTCTCGGCCCCGGCTGCGGTCGTGGCGATGAGCGTGGCCAGCCCGCGACGGCGCTGGAACCAGGTCTGGGAGACCACCCATCCGATGACTCCGTCCCGCTGAAGGACGGTGCGGACGCGGGCGGTGGTGCCGGAGCCCGCCACCAGGTGCTCGGTGGTGAGCGCGTGGCCGAGGTGGGCGAACTCGGAGCGTGCGAGCAGGAGCGCGACCGGCACGAGAGCGATCGCGACCACGACCGGGAGCCACCAGGACCCGTCCAGCAGGAGGACCAGCGCCAAGGTGGCGACCGGGACCGGGAGGAGCGAGAAGAGGTTGCGTGTGCGGCACCGGGCCAGAGCAGCCGGGCCGTGCTGCAGGAGCCCGGCCGTGAGTGGCTCCCGGCTGCCGAGGACCGTGCCGGCGACGTCGGTGGTGAGCTTGATCGGCGTCAGTGGCAGGACGGCGTGCACGGACTCCTCGAGGCCGGTGACGAGCGCATGGAGCTCGCCACCGGCGGCCGCGCGCACGAGTGCGGTCTCCCGGACCTGCACTCCGCGGATGCGTCGCACCTCGACGGTCGTGGAGGTGGTGGTGAGCAGGCCTCGCGTGAGGTGGAGGTTGTCACGGTCCCGCACCAGGCGCAGGTCCCACCACTGCACCAGGAAGGCCACCATCGACAACGCGGTCCACGCCACCAAGGCGCCGAGGACGAGCACGAGGATGACCAGCACCACCGATGCTCCGGCGACGAGCTCCCAGATCTCGTGCCCCCGGGACAGGTCGATGCGGACGTCGCCGATGAACTGCCACAGCGCGCCGAGCGCACCGAGGGCGATGGCCAGGCGGCCCAGGCTCAACGGCGCGAAGCGGGCCCACCCGGGGGAGAACGTGGCCAGGACCTCCTCGGTGTGCGGCGGGGCCGCAACGTCCGCCGGTGGTTCGTCCGCGCGGGGCGGCGTGATGGCGGTGCTGGACGACGCCGACGGTGTCCGCCGGGACAGGAGTACGCCGCGCAGCTCCGCGGCCTGGGACCGGGACAGTGCGTTCAGCTCGATCATCGTGTCGTCGACTCCGGTGCCGACCTCGACCTTCTCGAGGCCGAGCACCCGGTGCAACAGGCTGGCCTCCAGGTCCACGGTGCGGATCCGGTCGAGCGGCGCGGTCAACCGCGTGCGGCTGACCAGCCCGGTGGTCACCACGAGCTGGCCGTCGGCGACCCGGAACCGGGTGCTGAACCACGGCACCAGGCCGACTCCGATCGAGCCCAGGATGATGACCGGTGCGGCATAGAGGAGCCACCTCGGTTGCTGGGTGCCGACCCCGATCAGTGCGACCAGGGACGGGAATAGGAACTGACGGAAGGCACTGATCGGACCGATGACCATGATCTTCGGATCCAGGCGTTGCCAGTCGTTCACGTGGCGTCGCCCTCGTCGGCGCTGGTGATCTCGGTCAGCTCGGCGACCACCCGAGCGGCCACGTCGGCGTCGAGACCCTGGATCTCGACCGCACCGGCCGCCGACGCGGTGGTGATGGTGACCGCGGCCAACCCGTAGAGCCGCATCAACGGGCCCTGTCGGGTGTCGACGGTCTGGACCCGTGAGAGCGGGGCGATCCGTTGCTGGGTGCTGATCCAGCCGGAGCGGGTGTGGACCGCTCCGGGGGTCACCTCCCAACGGTGGATCCGGTTCCTGATGCCCGGCTGCCAGATCGCGATCGCGACCAGGGGGAGCAGCACGACGACGACCAGCACCACCAGCCACCAGGGGTGGGACGGCACCAGCAGCCAGACGACCACGAGCACGGCGACGGCCCCCACGAGCTCACTGACCGCGATCATCCGCCACATCGCCACGGCCCTGGGGGAGACCTGGTGGGCAGGCTCCCGCAGCAGGGCAGACCCGGCTGCGTTCGTCGGTGTCCCCGGTGTCGCGTCCGTCATGTCCGCACGTCCGTTGCCGGCACGTCGGTTGCTGAGGCGTCCGTTGCCGGCGTGTCCGTCGGCTGGGCACCTGTTGGCCGGGCACCAGATGGCCGGGCGTCCGTGCCCAACCAGGCGAGTGCCGCGACGACCAGCGTCGAGGTGCCGGTGTCGAGGGTGGGCTGCACGACCGGGGCGAAGAACGGCGAGTGGTTCGTCGGGATGTCCTGGGAGACCCGTCCGGCGGCCTCGGCCGCGGCGTACGTCTCTGGATCGATGCCGCCCACGCCCCAGTAGGTGTAGGGGACGCCGAGGGCGTTCGGGAGGTCGCTGAAGTCCTCGCTCGCCGCCTGCAGGTCGAGATCGGTGACCTGCTCGCCGAAGGCCTCCTCGAAGGCGGCACGCACGGTGGCCGTCGTGTCCTCGTCGTTGGTGGTGGCCGGGAACCGGTCGAAGGTTTCGAACTCGGGCGGGCGCGGTGAGCCGGAGGCCTGGCACTCGGCGACCACGATGCGGTGGATCGCGTCGAGGACCTGCTGGCGTACTGCGTCGTCGTAGGTGCGGAGGTTGAGCTCCAGGACCGCGTGGTCGCCGATCACGTTGCTCTTGGTGCCTGCGTGGATCGAGCCGACGGTGAGCACTGCGGGCTGGGTGGGGGCGACCTCGCGGGAGACCACGGTCTGCAAACGGACCACGATCATCGCGGCGAGCACGACCGGGTCGATGGCGGCTTGGGGTGCCGATCCGTGGGCGCCACGTCCGTGCACGGTGATCCGCATGCTGTCGGCGGCGGAGAGGATCGGTCCCGGCCGGGTGGCGATGGTGCCCGCGGCGAAGGGAAGCACGTGCTGGGCCAGGGCCACGTCGACAGTGCCGACGAGTCCGGCCAGGCCGTCCTCCACCATCAGCCGTGCTCCGTCGCCACGTTCCTCGGCCGGCTGGAAGACCGCGACCAGGCGGCCGGTCCACCGCTCGCGGGAGTCGGCCATCAACGACGCCGCGCCGAGCAGGCAGGCCACGTGCACGTCGTGGCCACAGGCGTGCATGACCGGCGTCTCCGTGCCCTCGTCGTCGGTCGTGGTCTCGGTGCTGGCGTAGCCCAGGCCGGTGTCCTCACGCACCGGCAGCGCGTCCATGTCTGCGCGCAGCAGGACGGACGGGCCGTCGCCGTTCTGAAGCACGCCCACCACACCCGTGCCGCCGACGCCCTCGTGCACGTCGTAGCCGAAGCTGCGCAGGCGTTCGGCCACGGTCGCAGCGGTGTCGTGCTCCTGGTGGGAGAGCTCGGGATGCTGATGGAGGTGGCGGTAGAGCTCCTCCTGCCAGCCGCGGATCGTGTCGAGGGCGGGAACCGTGTCCATCGTGACTCCTCAGTCGTCGTCGCGTCGTGAGCGCGGGAACCTGGTGCTGATCCAGGCCTTCGCGTTCCCCACGCCCTCACCGAGGTCGCGCAGCAGCTTCGCCAACGGGTCCTGCGAGGTGCGAAAGCTCTCGGCGTACGACGCCGCTGCGTCCTTGGCGGCCTGGGACAACGACGCCTTGTCGTCGTCCTGCCGACGGGGGTAGGCGCCGCCGAGGATCGCGACGTAGTCGCCGCCGTCGACCCAGCGCCGCAGCTCGTGGGCGCGGACCACCGGGAACGGATGGGTGCTGGCCTCGAGGAGCATCAGCTTGAGGAGGCTGTCGCGCAGGTCGCCTGACGCTTCGTACTCGCTGCCCTGCGCCAGGAAGGCGGTGCTGTCGAGCTGGGCGAGGTTGCCTCCGCTGGCGGTCTTCATGTTCACCCGCAGCGCCGCGGCCGGGTCCTGCGTGGACAACAGTCCGGCCCGGTCGGCGGAGAGCTCGGACTTGCGCTGCCACTCGGTCAGCGCGGCCACGATCGCTCGCAGCCCCAGGTTGCCGATCGGCAGCCAGCTGAGGGCGCCGCTGACCTGCATCAGCCACAGCAGCAGGGTGCGGTAGAGCGCATGCCCGCTGGCGGCGTGCCCCAGCTCGTGGCCGAGGACGAAACGGAGCTCGTCCTCGTCGAGGCCGTTGACCAGGGCGGAGTTCAGGACGATGAACGGCTTGTCGATGCCGACGGTGACGGCGTTCCAGAGCGGCGAGTTGGCGACGTACAGCTCGGGGAGCTCGCGCACGTCGAGCACGGCGGCGGCCTCGGTGAGGAGTCGGTGGAGGTCGGCGAACTGTCGCTCGTCGACGCGCACCGCGGAGCCGAGGAAGCGCAGCCTGAAGGCGCGTTCGTTGAACATCCCGGTCATCTTGCGGAGCAGGAAGTCGAAGCCCTTGAGCTTGCGCAGGGCGACCAGCGCACCCTGGTCGGCAGGGTGCTCCCAGGCACGGGAGCTGATGTCGGTCAGGGTGACCCGGCGGCGGGCGGGCGGCTGATCGGCGGTCATGCCTCGACTCTAGTCAGCAGGTGGTTCCTCGGGCAGGGGCCGGAAGCCGGAGCAGAGGATGCGCAACCACACGATCTTGCCGTCCAGGTTGCGGTAGTAGCCGGTCTGCTCGACGCGCTGTTCCCCGGACGGCGTCTCGAGGTCGAACTGGTAGGTCATCCGAAGGATGTCCACGATGATCTCGACCTCTCCCATCTGGACGTCGGCGATGTGGTCCTGCTCCTCGAACCAGTTGTCGAGGACGATGGCAGCCACGCCTGCCGGTGTGTGCGCCTCCCAGATCCGTCTCGGGGTCATCGCCCGGAAGTCGATGGAGTCGTCCAGGAGCGCGATCAGGCGAGCACGGTCGCGGGTCGCGATCGCTGCCGCGAATGCGGCGGCCAGTCGGGGCATGGCGATCCTCCGGGGTGTCTGTCCTCGGGGTGGTGATGCTCAGAACATAGGGGCGCGAGCGGGCTCCGGCATCGCCAGAATCGGGGCTGTTGGGCCGCCACCATGAATTCGGCCCCACCATGAAGTCGCCGTAGACTCCACGCCCGTGGCACTCACCATCGGAATCGTCGGGCTCCCCAACGCTGGCAAGTCGACGCTCTTCAACGCACTGACCAAGAACGACGTCCTCGCGGCGAACTACCCGTTCGCGACGATCGAGCCCAACGTCGGGGTGGTCGGCGTCCCCGACGAGCGCCTGCCGAAGCTGGCCGAGGTGTTCGGGTCGGCGAAGCTGCTGCCCGCGACCGTCGAGTTCGTCGACATCGCCGGCATCGTCGCCGGGGCCTCGCAGGGTGAGGGCCTGGGCAACAAGTTCCTCTCCCACATCCGCGAGTCCGCAGCGATCTGCCAGGTCACCCGCGTCTTCCGCGACGAGGACGTCACCCACGTCGACGGCGAGGTCAACCCGGGCAACGACATCTCCACCATCCAGACCGAGCTGATCCTGGCCGATCTGCAGACCGTCGAGAAGGCGATCCCGCGGTTGGAGAAGGAGGCTCGGACCAAGAAGGAGAACGCGCCCGCGCTGGCCGCGGCCAAGGAAGCGCTCGAGGCCCTCGAGTCCGGCACACCGATCATCTCCACCACGATCGACCGCGACCTCGTCAACGAGCTGTCGCTTCTCACCGCGAAGCCCTTCATCTATGTCTTCAACTGCGACTCCGACGAGCTCGGCGACGAGGACCTCCAGCAGAAGATGCGCGACCTCGTCGCCCCGGCCGAGGCGATCTTCCTCGACGCGAAGTTCGAGGCCGAGCTGGTCGAGCTCGATGACGACGAGGAGGCCCGCGAGATGCTGGCCGAGATGGGCATCACCGAGCCCGGCCTCGACAAGCTGGCCCGGGTCGGCTTCGACACCCTCGGACTGCAGACCTACCTGACCGCCGGCCCCAAGGAGACGCGGGCCTGGACCATCCCCAAGGGCGCCACGGCTCCCGAGGCGGCGGGCGTCATCCACACCGACTTCCAGCGCGGCTTCATCAAGGCCGAGATCGTCTCCTTCGACGACCTGATGGAGCTCGGCACCATGCAGAAGGCCAAGGAGGCCGGCAAGGTCCGCATGGAGGGCAAGGACTACGTGATGGCCGACGGTGACGTCGTGGAGTTCCGCTTCAACGTCTGACCTGCACCCGACCACGGGTCGGCATCGTCGGCAGCCAAGGCCCGGGGTCAGGCGGGGGTGCCGACGTTGACCCCGCACCCGGTCTCCGACGAGCACGGACTCCAGCACGCCATGCTCACTGCGGACACGTTGCACGTCGCCTTCGCGGAAGCGCCGGGAGTGACCACCTTCCGGGCCACGACTGACCGCGTCTACGAGTCCGCGGGAGAGCCCCAGAGGCAGATCCACGTCTCCTGGGCGCACGAGGTGCTGACCTGGGCCGGCACTGGGGGACGAACGACGAGCCCGTCCTCGAGCGGTCACGAGCCATCTGTCGTCGTACGGACTGCTGAGACCGAGTCGGCGCCGCTGTTCGGCATCCGACCGGTCCGTCTCAGTCGGTGACCGTGCTCGGTGGGCGCCGGTAGTCGAGGTCTGCGTAGTCGGGGTGCCGGCTCATCCAGTCCTGGACGAAGGGGCACACGGGCAGCACGGCGAGCCCGAGCGTGCGCACGTCGTCGAGCGCGCCCTGAACCAGCTGCCCACCGATGCCCCGGCCCTCCACGGCAGGGTCGACCTCGGTGTGGGTGAACACGATGAGCTGGGTGGTCCGCTGGTAGGCGGCGTGGCCGAGGAGGGTCCCGTCATCCATGATCTCGTAGCGGTGCTCGGTCGGGTTGTCGCGAACAGTGATGGCCACGGGCCCACCTCTCTTGAGTCGAGCCTGCCTCGGATGACTGCTCTGATCCTTCGACTGTAGCCACGTGTGCGAAGCGTGCGGGTGCGCGACGAAGGCGGTGGCTCGATTCCGGGGCGGCTGCTCCCTCGGCTCGCCTTCCACCTCGACACCTGAGACCCGGGGGCACCGCAAAACCAGTGGTCGTTCGGGGTTTCGGGGTGTGAGAGTTCAGCCATGACCTCACCGGCCGAGCTGCTCGCGGCATACGACGCCCAGTTGCGCACCGCCGCGGAGACCGGTGGCGCGCAGGGCCTCACCCGGCTGGGACCGTTGCACCTGGCCACGTTCACCGGACGCGGAGGCTTCGTCACCTACCGCGACCTGGGCGACGCCGACGAGCACCGCGTACGCGAGCTGGTCGTCGCTGCGAAGTCCCACTTCGAGAACCAGACCGACGTCGCCCGGGCGGAGTGGAAGACCCGGGGCCACGACCACGCGCCGGGGCTCCACGAGGCGCTCGTCGAGAACGGCTTCGAGCCGGACGAACCAGAGTCGATCATGGTCGGCGAGGCACGCCTGCTGGCGCTCGACCTCGACCTGCCCGACGGCATCGTCCTGAGGCAGGTCCACGAGGAGGCCGACATCCGCGCGATGTGCGCCATGCAGGGCGAGGTCTTCGGCGACGACCCGGCCGAGATCGAGGCGATGGCCGACTCGATCGTGCGCCACAGCGGCACCGATGACTCGGAGATGTGGATCGCCGAGGCCGACGGGCAGGTGATCAGCGCGGGCCGTCTCTCGCCGGTCGCGGACTCCGACTTCGCCGGCATCTGGGGCGGTTCGACCCGTCCGGAGTGGCGCGGCAGGGGTGTCTACCGAGCACTCACCGCGGCCCGCGCCAAGTCAGCCCTGCGCCTCGGCAAGAGGTTCATCAACAGTGACTCGACCGAGTTCTCCCGGCCGATCCTGGAACGCTCCGGGCTGGTCAAGGTGTCCACCACGACGCCCTACCTGTGGCGTCGTGATGCCGGAGAAACTGTCAAGAGTCAAAACCCGGTGGAACGGCGCCACGGAAGCTGATCGCAGGTAGGAACGAGATGCAAGGCAATTCTCGGGAACCACCTGGAAGGACCTCTGATGGCCATCAGGACACCACTCGCGCTGCTTGCCGCAGCGCTCACCTTCGCCGGCACCGCAGCCGTCCCGGCGACGACCACCACCGCGTCGACGCCATCGCCGACGGACAGCGCCGACGCCACCTCGTCATACCTGCCCGGGGACTTGAACAAGGAACAGAACCGACGGCTCACGAAGCAGCTCGCCGAGGCGAAGGCACGCGCCGAGGCAGACCGCACCAACGGCGTGAAGAAGGCCCGGGCAGTCGTCACCACGGTCTACTACGACGCGTCCTATGCCCCCTCGTTCGACTCCGAGATCTCCAACACCCAGCAGATCTGGAACGGTTCGGTCAACAACGTGCGGCTGGTCGAGGACCCGAGCCGGGCGACCCTCTACTTCGAGGAGGGATCATCGGCCAACGGGTCCTACTACCAGGGCAACGGCCACGGGAGCGGCCTGATCTTCCTCGACCATGACCAGGCCAACACCTACGCGCCGTTGCGGATCGTGGCCCACGAGACCGGCCACGCACTCGGACTGCCGGACCGCTACTCCCAGCCGTGCTACAAGCTGATGTCCGGTGGCGGTCCCGGCCCGTCGTGCACCAACCCCTACCCGGACTCGGTGGAGGCCAACGAGGTCGACACCATCTGGCGCTACGGCATCACGGCAGCCGAACCCGCTGCCTGACCCAAGACCAGGAGCGGTCCGTCACCGTCCACGATTGCGTGGGTGGTTGCGGGCCGCTCGTTCATTTCCGTGCCGGTAGTTGCCGGTGACCCGGGCCATCAGCTCCTGGTCGTCACCGTGCTCGACGTGGTCGAGGAAGTCAGTGGCCCTGCGTCCCCGCAGCACCGTCGCCGCGCGACCGTGATGGGTGATGGCGACTGTCCCGTCCTTGCGCACGGTGTAGTCGAAGCCTTCCGGTGTGTTGCTCACGGCGCCAGTCAATCGCGGCTGGTGCCCCACCGCCAGTGGGTTTCGGCCGGTTCGCGTGGGTGTGCCTCGAACTGGCGACGGGTCAGTTTGGTGTGAGACCTCCACCACGGGGCCGTCACCCGTGGCGCTCCGGAGCGTTGTGCCGGTGACTGCATCGCGCGGTCGCCGAGAAGGAGTACGTCGCGTGGCCCTGCCCCTGCCCAAGTTCTTGAAGCCCCAGCCCGACGGGCTCGAGGGGCGTGACCCGGAGTTCATCCGACGCATGCTCCCGCGGCTGTGGCTCGGCACCAGCGTCTACTTCCGGCCCGAGGTCAACGGCTTCGAGAACGTGCCCGACGAGCCCGTGCTGTTCGTCGGCAACCACAGTGGGGGAGCCAACATCCCCGACACCTGGGTGTTCACGCTCGCCTACCACACCTACTTCACCGTCGAGGGTCGGCCGCTGGCCGGCCTGGGCCACAAGATCATCGCGATGACACCGCTGGTCGGTGACTTCGCCCGCAAGTTCGGCATGGTCACCGCCGGCAACGACCAGGCCGACGAGCTGTTCGCCAACGGTGCCTCGGTGATGGTCTACCCCGGCGGGGACGTCGAGGCGCTCCGTCCGTGGCGCGACCGGAACAAGATCGTCTTCGACGGGCGCAAGGGCTTCCTTCGCCTCGCGCACCGCAACAACGTCAAGATCGTCCCGGTCGTCGCCACCGGCGGCCAGGACACGTTCTTCGTGATCAACGACGGTCGCAGCACCGCGAAGTTCCTCAAGCTCGACAAGCTGCTCCGGCTCAAGACCCTGCCGCTGTCGATCAGCTTCCCGTGGGGCCTGTTGCCCGGCGACCTGCCGCACGTCCCGCTCCCGGCCAAGATCCGGATCCAGGTGTTGCCGCCGATCGACCTGCGCGAGCTGTTCGGTGACGACCCCGACTGGGACCGGGCCTACGACTACGTCACCAGCCTGATGCAGATGGAGCTCTCGAGGCTCGCCACCCGCTCGGTGATGCCGGTGCTCGGCTGATGAGCACCTCCGTCACGTGGGCCGTCGTCGTACGCCGTCCGGTCGCCGAGGTCGCCGCGGTCGCCACCGACCCCGAGCGGCTGATGCCGATGCTGAGCGGGATCGGCAGGTCCGGCCAGGTGACCGAGCAGGAGTACGACATGTTCCTCGACGTCGGCACCATCCACGTCGGCGGCCGGGTGGCGGTGTCCACCCCCGACGCGCACACGCTGTCGTGGCGGTCGATCCGCGGCACCGAGAACGACTTCGAGCTGCGCGTCACCGAGCACCCGGACGGATCCCTGGTCAGCGCCACGCTTCGGCTGAGGCTCCATGGGTTGGTGATGGCCAGGGTCTCCGAGTTCCTGGCCCGCGGCATCATGAGCCGGCACCTGATCGCGGGGCTCGAGCAGCTGCGCCACGACGTCGAGCACGGTTCCTGACGTTCGACGTGCTGGCACGCCCGGCGTGGTCACGGAGGTGCCCCCGGGGATCCTGCGGGAGGGCTGGGCGTCTGCAATTCTGGTGATGCGCAGCGACGTCCGGCGAGGAAGGATCGGGGCATGCCAGATCGTGTCTGGGACCTTGCCAGCACCGAACGCCGATCGTTCGCGGACTTCGCCGAGTCCCTGTCGCCTGCGGAGCTCGACACCCAGTCCCTGTGTGCCCAGTGGCGGGTGCGCGACGTCATCGCGCACGTGTCGTGGGCGGCCACGAACCCGCCCCTGGCCACCCTGCGTGCCATCGCCGGGGCACGGTTCCGGGCCAACGTGGCGAACGCGCGGCTCGGTCGCGAGTGGGGCGAGCGGCCTCCGGAGCAGACGCTCGCCCACCTGCGACAGGTGGCGGACCACCACGCCCGCACCGTCGGCACCAAGCCGGTCGACGTGCTCGCGGACGTGCTCACCCACCACCTCGACATCCGGGTCCCGCTCGGCCGACGACGTACGCCGCCAGGTGCCGGCTACCGGATGGCGCTCACCCGCTATGCAGGGATGGGCTTTCCCCTGCACCTCGCGTTCGGTCGGAGCCCGAAGGGCACGGCCGCAGGCTTCACCCTGGTCGCCGACGACGTCGACTGGCGCCACGGCACCGGCCCCCAGGTGCACGCGCCCGGCGATGCCATGCTCCTCGCCCTGACCGGTCGCCCGGTCGATCCCGTGGAGTTCACCGGTGCCGGCGCAGAGGAGTTCGTGGCCCGACTCGAAGCGTGAGCGACGGTGGGTGGAATCAGGGTGTGCCGGCGATGACCGAGGTGAAGTAGGACTCGATCTCCTCGTGGCTCCAGCCGTGCGCGTCATGGAGGCCCTCCGCGAGCATCGCGAGGTAGGCCGGCTGCGGACGGGTGTGCGGCACCGACTCGAGACCGTGGGGCGCGGTGAAGGTGAGCATCGGCAGGTCGTCGCGGCGGCCCACCTCGATCAAGGTCTCGTAGACACCCGGCCCCGCCTCGTGGCGGCCGTCCGGGAGCCCGGCGACCACGACGCCGGCGAGTGGATCCTCCGGGTCCGGCAGCCGGTGCATCTCCTGGGCGGCGACGTCGACGAACTGGCCCACGGTCATCCGGTAGGCACGAGCCGGTGTCGGGCCGGGCCTGTCATGGTCGTAGAACGCGGTGCCGCCGCCCCAGATCCGGGAGTCCCCGGCGAAGTACAGGCTCCCGGGAAGCACCACCGGCGTGTCCTCGGCCGGGATCGTGCGGTCGTGCGCGCCGGCGTACGTGACCGCGGCACCGGGCGGGCGACCGCCCTGGATGTAGCAGGCCAGGCGAACGCGCGACATGTTCGATCCATAGCTGACGTACCAGACTTCTTCCTCAGACATCGCCGCCCATTGTCCACTGCGTGTGGTTCTCCCGGCACCCGGCGCCGGAAGAGCCCCACACAGCGGCGGCCGCCAGGTCAGCCGGCGCGTAGGGGTGCACCGACCGCGTGCATGTGGCGCAGGGCGATCCCGTACGACTCAACCAGGCCGGTCTCGGCGTAGTCCACCCCCAGCGCCGCACAGTGCTCGCGCACGATCGGCCTGGCCCTGCGCAGGTTGGCGCACGGCATGCTCGGGAAGAGGTGGTGCTCGATCTGGTAGTTCAGCCCACCGAGTGCGATGTCGGTGACCGGACCGCCACGGACGTTGCGTGAGGTGAGCACCTGCTTGCGCAGGAAGTCGGGTTCGCGGTCGCCGGTGAGCGTCGGCATGCCCTTGTGGTTCGGTGCGAAGGAGCAACCGAGATAGACGCCGAAGACTGCCTGGTTGACCACGATGAAGGCCACCGCGAGGCCGGGGGAGAGCACGGTGAGCACGAGCCCGAGGTAGATCGCGAAGTGGGCCAGCAGCAGGCCGGCCTCGACGCGGCGCCCGGGCAGTCCCGGGCGCAGGACGGCACGAACGCCGGAGACATGGAGGTTGAGTGCCTCCAGGGTGAGCAGGGGGAAGAAGAGGAACGCCTCGTGCTTCCCGATGAACCTGGCCACCCCGCGCGCCTCGCGGGCCTGGTCCTGCGACCACACCAGCAGGTCGGGGGAGACATCCGGGTCCAGCTCCTCGTGATTGGGGTTGGCGTGGTGGCGGGTGTGCTTGTCCATCCACCAGCCGTAGCTCATCCCGACCCCGAGGTTGCCGACGAGTCGGCCGGCAAGCTCGCTGGGGCGCCGGGTGCGGAAGACCTGCCGGTGGGCGATGTCGTGGGCCAGCAGCGCGAGCTGGGCGAAGACCACGGCCAGGACGACGGCCATGGCCAGCTGCCACCACGTGTTGCCGATCGCGACGAAGGCGGTCCACCCACCGACGACCGCCGTGCCCAGGAGGGCGACGCGGGCCAGGTAGTAGCCGGGGCGCCGGTCGAGCAGTCCGGCAGCGTCGATGCGCCTGCGCAGCTCGGCGAAGTCGGAGCCGCCGTGGTTGGGCCGGGTCCGTGTGGGCGTGGGAGCGGGGGTCTCGATGGTCATGCCTCGAGTCTTCGTGCGCCCGGGACCGGAGGCGATGGGCCAGGAACCCGTTCGGGGGTGGTGCCAGGACCACCCTCAGTCGGTGGGCTCCTGGACGCCGAGCACGATCAGGACTTGCGCGACGACGTAGGTGAGCATCACCCAGAAGCTGTCGTGCGCGATCTCGACGTCGGAGAAGGCGCCCAGTGCGATCAGTCCGTCGGAGACGAGGAACATCGCGCCGCCTGCCCAGACGAGAGGGTTCACACCGGTGGCGAGCACGGCCATCGTGCCCAGCACCAGGCCGTAGACCAGCACCGGGACCAGCAGCGCTCCCGCGCCGGGTGCGCACAGGGCGACCAGCACCGCCACGGCCACGACGTACGGCGCGAGCGCGATGCGGCCGACGTGGAGGACGGACCGTGCGGCGTACGGCAGGAAGGCGCGGACATAGGCGACCTGGGCGAGAAGGAAGAACCCGATCATCAGCAGGAACGCCGTGTCGCCGGAGGCGAAGCGGGGCGCGGTGTCGCCCAGCCAGCTCAGCCCGAGGGCGACCAGGGTGAGCCGTACCAAGGTGGTGCGGGGCGCTTCGGTCGCGAACCAGAGGGCCGCCGCGAGCAGCGCCATCAGCAACGGCTGGGTGGGGTCGGCGATGCGGTCGACACCCATCCACTGCGCGCCGAGGTGCACGCCGGTGACGACGGAGAGCGCGGCCAGGGCCAGCACCACGGGGAGACGGTGACCGGGCATCAGGCTCGCCTCCGGTCGCGGGTGAGGTATCCGATCAGGACGCCGATCACCGCCCCGACCAGCGTCTCGACGCCCCGGTCGAGGAGCAGGGTGCCGGTGGGTGTCGGTGCGACGATGTGCACCATCAGCAGCGCCAGTGGCGTGATCACGATCAGGGCCAGTGCGTAGTTGCGACCGACCAGGAGCTCGGCACCGACCTGCAGGAGCACGACCAGCAGGATCAGCGCGAGGGAGGGGAGGTCGAGGCTGAGCAGCACTGCGGCCAGCACCAGGCCGAGGGCGGTGCCGACCACGCGCTGGACACCACGCACGACCTGGGGCAGCAGGTCGCGCACGGTGAGCGGGACCACGGCCGAGACCATCGCCCAGTAGGGGTGCCCGACTCCCATCGCGGTGGCCAGGCCACCGGCGACGAGCACTCCCGCGACGTTGCGGGCGATGTGGCGCCGGGCCGTGGCCGACCAGACGATGCGACGACGACCCGTCTGTCGGCGGGGGTGACCGGCGCGGACGTGCCTCCACGCTGCTCCCAGCGAGCCGACCAGCACGGAGAACGTCGCGGAACCGGCCGCGACGGCCAGGGCAACGGGGATGTCTCCGACGTCGGCAGGGATGGACGCGACGGCGGCGAAGCCGAAGATCAGGAAGAGGGTGCCCGGCGGGTGCCAGTCCTGCACCTCGGAGAACCAGGAGCCGATCGCGGCGACCAGTCCGGCCACCGGGACCGCCAGCCAGGCGCGTTCGTGTGACGTGGCCACCCAGGCTCCGAGACCCACGGACCCCGTGAGCAGCACTCCCAGCGTGACCTGCATCTGCGTGCGCGAGAGCCCGACGTGGTTGCGGCCGTAGAGCGAGGTGAAGGCCCCGAACGCGGCATAGATCGACCAGTCCACCCGGTCGAGGGCGAGCAGCAGGAGCAGCGGCACCGCCACCGAGACGCCGGCGCGGAAGGCGACCCGGTGGGCTCCGTTGTGGGGACCCATCCTCAACGCGGCTCGGGTGATGCTCTGACGATCTGGCACTCGGTCATTGTCCCTGCCCCGGCTGCGCGAGGACGTCGGGCACCATGGCACGGACAGCTCGGGCCTCCACCTAGGATTCGTCGCATGGGACACGAGTTCGATCGCGACACCGACGTCACTGCTGTCGGCGAGGGCGAGTACGCCGCCGAGCTGGCGCCGGGCTGGGTCGTCGGTGGCGGGGTCAACGGCGGCTACCTGCTGGCGATCATCGGCAACGCCTTGAGGGAGACCCTGTCCGGCAAGCCTGACCCGATCGCGGTCACGGCCTACTACCTGGCCGCCTCGAAGCCCGGACCCGCCACGATTCGCACGCGGATCCTGCGGGACGGTCGCGGCACGAGCACCGTGGCCGCCGACCTGAGCCAGGACGGCACTGACTGCATCACCGTGCTGGCCACCTACGGCGACCTGTCCACGTCGATCGATGACGTACGCACCACCGCGGTCGAGCCAGAGCTGCCGCCGCTGGAGGAATGCCTCCCGACGTCGATGGCTCCGGAGGAGATCCGGCGGATCGCCCCGTTGATGTCGCGCTTCGACCTGCGCCTCGACCCGGCGTACGCCGGATGGGCAGTGGGGGAGCCGAGCGGCAACGGCATCATCCAGGGATGGTTCAGGCTCAACGACGACCGCGACCCCGATCCGATCTCGTTGCTGCTCACGGTCGACGCACTGCCACCGGTCACGTTCGACCTCGGCATCCCGGGCTGGGCGCCCACCCTCGAGCTCAGCGCCCACGTCCGCGCGATCCCGGCAAAGGGGTGGCTCAAGGTGCGCCACGAGACCCGCAACCTGGCCGGCGGGATGTTCGAGGAGGACTGCGTCGTGTGGGACTCGGCCGGTCGACTGGTCGCACAGTCCCGCCAGCTGGCCAAGGCGCCGCGACCACAGGAGTAGGAACCGGGCAGGCGTCCGGTCAGCTGCGCTTGTCGAACCACGCTCGCTTCATCGAGTAGACCCAGCGCCGGTTCGGGTGCTCCGTCACCGACCACAGCTCGTCGGCCGCGGCGACGTAGGAGAGGTCCTCGCAACCGATCGGTGTGGCCCACCGGTGCTTGCGGAACCTGCCGGGCCTGCCGACGTACACGTTGCCGGGGAAGATCGGCCCGTTGGAGGCGGTGGCGTAGTAGGTGCCGCCGGTGACGACCACTCCCTGCATCTGGACGACCCCACCGTCCTCGAGCATCAGCGGCCGGGAGAAGCCGTCGTCGGCGACGACGAGGTGCATGCTCTCCGCGTCGATCGGGTAGCGCGCCAGACGGGTGGTCTGCTCACCGCGACCGTATTCACCGACCACCAGCTCCGGCGGCTGGGCCGAGCGGTCCAGCGACATGAACGAGTAGCGCATCTTCTCCAGTCCCTCGGCGGAGAAGGCCTTGTAGGAGAACCGCACCGGGAGCACGTAGCGGTAGCCGAAGGAGGCGACCTTGTCCTCGGAGGCGTCGAGCTTGAGCCGGTCGGGGACGCCGCGCTCGTCGGGAACGCGCAGGATGTCGTCGACCCGGCAGGTCATGAATCCCCGTGAGGTCGCCGCGATGTGCAGGTAGGGGCCGGCCCAGACGATCCCACCGGCGTGGACGCTCAACGGAGCCAGCGTCATCGTGCCGTCGTCGCCGAGCGTGGGCACGACGAGCAGCACGTGGCGGTACCTCAACGTGTCGAGGTCGAGGATCGTGATGCGAGATCCCTTCTTCACCCCCTCGTGCTCCTTGGCGTACCACGTGGTCACCAGGAGGCGGCGGCCGCCGAAGTCACCGGTGTCGGAGGCGTCGGCCGTGGTGGTGATCCCCTGGGGCCACCAGCGTCGGCTGCGGCAGTCGGACCGGTCCCACCGGTAGGCCCGGTGCACAGCACGGCCGAAGGCGAAGAAGCTGCGCCTGGCCCTCCGGTTGAGGTCCTGGATGACGCCCTCGATGCCGACCCGTCCGCCCAGTCGCTGCGCCAACGCGTCGATCTCGTCGATGTTCTCCTCGGTGCGGTGGAGGTGGATTCCCTGGACGAACTCGAAGGCCATGTCCTCACGTTAGCGTCGCCTCCGACGGTGGTTGAGGAGCGAGGAACGAGCGTCTCGAAACCGCGCCGTACGTCGCCCCCGCCGGTGGTTGAGGAGCGAGGAACGAGCGTCTCGAAACCGCCCCGTACGTCGCCCCCGACGGTGGTTGAGGAGCGAGGAACGAGCGTCTCGAAACCGTGCCCCGCGCCGTACGCCGTCCCCGGCGGTGGTTGAGGAGCGAGGAACGAGCGTCTCGAAACCGTGCCCCGCGCCGTACGCCGTCCCCGGCGGTGGTTGAGGAGCGAGGAACGAGCGTCTCGAAACCGCCCCGTACGTCGCCCCCGCCGGTGGTTGAGGAGCGAGGAACGAGCGTCTCGAAACCGCCCCGTACGTCGCCCCCGCCGGGCCGAGATCACAGCACCGGCAGACCACCTGGCAAAGATTCTGAAAATTCTTTCTCCGAAGCCTGTGGAGAACCCCATTTCCGGGTGTCGGCTGTCAGTTCTCAGTGATGCAATGGACTCATGCTCGAAGTCGATGCCGCACTCCACCCGTTCGAGGTCTCTGACCTCGGCGGTGAAGCGCTGTTCGATCTCATCTCCGACGCCCGCGATGCTGAGTTCCGCAGCGACCGTCGCAAGGTCAGGTTGGCTTATCAGCTCTGTGTGACCAACCCTGCTGGCCCTGGCATCGACCCGGCGACGTGGGGTGACGGGCTCCCCGGGATGGCGGGTGACTACGACGCCACGTTGGGTGGCGAGGGCACACCGTTGGTGGCGCGGTTCGTGGTGGAGGACTGGGCTGCGGCGACCCGGAAGTCACGTGGTTCGGGCCAGCAGTTCCTGGCCAACACGTTGGACCTGCACCACCGGCTGCCACGGACCCACGCCCGCTTCGAGGATCTCGAGTTGGAGTTGTGGAGGGCTTTCCAACTGGCCGAGGAAACCCACGACCTCTCGCTTGAGGCAGCCCGGTGGATCGATGCCCGCGTTGCCGAAGTCGGGTCGTATTCGTTCAACGCGATCGCGAAGGCGGTGAAGCTCGGGGTGGCGAAGTTCCACCCCGAGAAGCTCGAGGACGACAACGGGCTCCCCGGCAAGGTCGACTGGGACGTCAGCGTCGACCACAACCAGGGCGCAGAGGGCACCAGCACCCTCGAGGCCATCGGATCTTCGTTGGATCTGGCGAAGTTCCACGATCTCGTCTCCGATGAGGCGACCACGATGGGACGCCTCGGCGACACCGACACGTTGGGCCAACGCAAGGCCAAGGCCCTCGGGGTCATCGCCGACCGGCAAGCATCGTTGGATCTGCTGGGGATCCTCGACCAGGACCCGCCGGTCCACCCGGAGACCGGGGAACCGGTCATCCCGCGCAAGTCCTACTTGAAGGCGCGCCTGTTCGTGCACCTGTCCCTCGCGGATCTGGCCACGATGTGTGCGGGCTCCGCCACGATCCCGGCCGACGGCACCGAATCGCCCCGTGGCCCGCTCGGGTCAGGTGACGCTGTTCGCCCGGGGTCGGAGAGCCCGGTCGGGGTGGTGGAGTCGAACCTGTTCGGGCCGGCCACCACGCACCTGATCGCCGGTTATCTGAAGCAGCTCGGTGCTGATGCCCGGGTGACGCCGGTGATCGACACCACCAAGGTGTGGGCGGTGGATGTCCATGATCCGCCGCAGGCGATGCGGGACCAGGTCACCGAACGTGATCGGCACTGTGTGCATCCACACTGTGGCCGGTCGTCGAAGACCTGCGATCTCGACCACATCGTGCCGTTTGATGACACCGGTCCGTCGGGCCAGACGAACCCGGAGAATTTGGCGCCGTTGTGTCGTCGACATCATCTGTTGAAGACCCACGGCGGCTGGCGTTATCAACGAAACCGCGACGGGACGTATACCTGGACCAACCAGCACGGCCGGAGTTGGTTGGTCACCGACAGCGGAACAGTCGAGCTCACCCAAGAACCCTGAATCAGCGTTGGTTGAGGAGGTCGCCCAGCGACCGTCTCGAAACCAACTCCCAGTCAGGGCACCGACACATCAAGCACCGGCCAAACACGTAGCACCACGACAGCAGGCCCACACCAAGGACAAGAACCCGGTGGCTGGGCCTACTGCCACGCCCGCCCGCAGTAACCGAGCGTGGTCTCGACGGTCGGGCTCGTCCTCGCCCGTCGATCACAGGGCTCGACATCTGAGGTCTGCTCATCCCAGACATGGCAAGGTGTCCCACCATGAAGCCAGTGGTCGGTGCCGCGATCCTCCGGGACGGCTGCGTTCTGGCGGCTCGGCGTACGTCGCCGCCCGAGGCCGCGGGCCGCTGGGAGTTCCCCGGTGGCAAGGTGGAGACGGGGGAGACCCCGGACACTGCACTCGCCCGCGAGATCGCCGAGGAGCTCGGCTGCAGGGTCGACGTACGACTCTGGCTGTCCGGCGCCGTTCCGATCAGGGACACCCACGAGCTGACCGTGGCCACGGCCGAGATCATCGAGGGCGAGCCGGTCGCGACCGAGCACGACCTGCTCCGCTGGCTCGCCCCGGAGGAGCTGGACGACGTCGACTGGCTCGAGCCGGACCGTCCCTTCCTCGCCGAGCTCCGCGGAATCCTGCTCGACGGCTGATGGTCAGTGGGACTGCCGGAACCGGCCGCGGGGCCACTCGTGGCGCGACTGCCCGCGCTGATGGGGATACTGGAGCCGTGAGAGGGATCTTCTTCGAGGAGGACGACGCGCAGGCCGTCGTCGCCCAGCTGCTGCGCGACGGGTGGGAGGCGTCCGTGCAGCGCGAGCGCCTGGCCGGCGAGGACGACGACGAGGACCACCCGTGGGCGGTGCTCACCGATGCTCCCGACATCGTCTTCGAGGTGCTCGTCGACCAGTACGACGGGTGGCTGGATGCCGAGGAGCAGGCTCCCGCAGCAGCACCACTCGACCTCCCCACCGCACCGAAGCGGATCAAGCGCACCGAGCGATAAAAGGTGGCACCCTGCAACTAGGCTGGATCCCATGACCGAAGACCAGCGCCTCCTGCTCGTGCACGCCCACCCCGATGACGAGTCGATCGGCCAGGGCGCCACGATGGCCCGCTACGTGGCCGAGGGCCGCGGCGTCACCCTGGTCACCTGCACGGCCGGCGAGATGGGCGAGATCCTCGTCCCCGAGCTGGCCCACCTTGCCGCCGACAAGCAGGACGGCCTGGGTGAGCACCGTCGCGGGGAGCTCGAGAACGCGATGAAGGAGCTCGGCGTCACCGACCACCGCTTCCTCGGCGGTTTCGGCAGCTACCGCGACTCCGGGATGAAGTGGCACGCGGACGGGCATGCCGTCGCTGCCGACGAGACGCACGAGAACGCCTTCTGGAATGCGGACCTCGCCGAGGCGGCGAACCACCTGGTCACCGTGATCCGCGAGGTGCGCCCGCAGGTGCTGGTCACCTACGACGAGTTCGGCGGCTACGGCCACCCCGACCACATCCAGGCCCACCGGGTGGCGATGTATGCCGCCCAGCTTGCTGCGGTGCCGTCCTACAAGCTCGACCTCGGTGAGCCGTGGGAGGTCGCCAAGATCTACTGGACGGCGATGAGTGAGGGCCGGATGCGCGAGAGCCTGCGCGCGATCCGCGCGTCCGGCGACACCGAGACCTTCGAGGGCATGGACCCCGATGGTGACCTCGGCCCGTTCGTGACCCCGGACGACCAGCTCGCGGCGCGGGTCGACGGCTCGGCGTTCATCGACCAGAAGATGGCGGCCCTGGCCGCACACGAGACCCAGATCGAGAAGGACGGGTTCTTCTTCAAGGGGGCCGAGAGTGGCCATGCGTTCTGGGGCGAGGAGTTCTTCCGGCTGGCCAAGGGGAAGCAGGGCCCGGTGGGTGACGACGGCCTCGAGACCGATCTCTTCGCCGGGCTGTGACCTGGCCGCCACGCGGACCGTTGCTGGCCGCGTCGACGTTGCTGGCCCTCGTCATCGGCGCGGGCACCGGCATCGCCTCGTTGGCGGTGCACGAGAAGTCGTGGCTCTGGCTTGCCCTGGCCCTGGCCGCCCCTGCCGCCACCACCGTGGCACTGCCTGCCGGCTGGCTGCGGTCGGGGTTCTGCCTCGGCTGGGTCAGCCTGGTCCTCGTCGCGCTGCAGACCCGGCCCGAGGGTGATTTCGTGGTGATGTCCAGCACCCGCGGCTACACGGTGTTCGGCTTCGGCATGGCGCTCCTGATTGCGATGATCGTGACCATCCCGGCACGCAGGCGGTCCAAGGAATCGGAATCAGCCACCCGCCCAACCTAGGATGGCGGCCGTGAACACCAAGCCCTCCCGCGAGAGCAACGGCGGCCGTGTCGTCATCCTGACGGTGCTCGGCCTCATCGTCCTGTTCGGTGGCGGCTACGTTGCGGCGTACGCCGGAGCCGGCGCCAAGGTGCCGCGCGGTGCCACCGTGGCCGGTGTCGAGATCGGCGGCAAGACCCACGATGACGCCGTCGAAGCACTCGAGTCGGGACTCGCCGAACGCACCGACCTCGCCGTCACCGTCGAGGGCAAGCCTGCCGAAGTCACGGCCGAGCAGGCGGGCATCTCGGTCGACGCGTCGGCGTCGGTCACCGAGGCCGGCGGTGGCCGCAGCTGGTCGCCCTCCCGCCTGTGGGACTACTACACCGGTGGTGACGACGTCGATGCCGTGGTCGAGGTCGACGACGAGTCCCTCGCCGCGACGGTCGAGCAGCTGAACGACACGTTCGGCACGCCCGCCACGGACGGCTCGGTGGTGTTCCAGGACGGAGAGGTGAAGCGCACCGACTCCAAGGTCGGCGAAGAGGTGGACGTCCAGGCAGCACGTGCCGGCCTGACCGAGGCCTACCTCTCCGACGACGAGGTCGACCTCGAGCTGGTCGAGGCGGAGCCCGAGGTCGACGACGCCGACGTCCAGGAGGCACTCGACAACTTCGCCAACGCAGCAGTCTCCGGTCCGGTGACCCTGGTCTTCGACGAGTCGCCGGTGAAGCTGACCCCGAAGGAGTACTCCCCGGCGCTGAGCATGAAGGCCGAGGACGGAGAGCTGGTCCCCGAGCTCGACGAGAAGCTGCTCAACAAGCTGGTCAAGTCGAAGATCTCCGACCCCAAGGGCCAGCCCGTCGATGCCTCCTTCACGGTGGTCAACGGCAAGCCGAAGGTGGTCCCGGCCAAGCCCGGCGTCGACTACGAGGCCTCCGACATCAGCTCGGCCTTCCTCGACCTGGTCGGTGACAGCGGCAAGCGCACGGTGAAGGTGAAGGCCACGGTCAAGAAGGCCGACTTCACCACCGCCGAGGCCAAGAAGCTGGGCATCAAGACCCGGGTCTCCACGTTCACCACCAACTTCCCCTACGCCGAGTACCGCAACGTCAACCTCGGCCGCGCCGCGGAGCTGATCAGCGGCACCGTGCTGGAGCCTGGGGAGACCTTCTCGCTCAACGACACCGTCGGCGAGCGGACCGCCGAGAACGGCTTCACCAAGGGCTACATCATCAGCAACGGCGTCTACCGGTCGGAATTCGGTGGCGGCGTCTCGCAGATGGCGACCACCCTGTTCAACGCCATGTTCTTCGCCGGCCTCGAGGACGTCGAGCACCGGCCGCACTCGTTCTACATCGACCGCTACCCGGTGGGTCGTGAGGCGACGGTCGTGTGGGGCGCCCTGGACCTGAAGTTCAAGAACGACACCGAGCACGGCGTCCTGGTCGAGTCGCACCTCACCCCGGCCACCTCGGGGAGCCAGGGCGCGCTGACGGTGTCGATGTACTCCACGAAGACGTGGGACATCACCACCAAGACCGGCGAGCGCTACAACTTCACCTCCCCGGGCACGCGCACCCTGCCGGTGGAGGGCTGCACCCCGAACACCGGCTACGGCGGCTTCGACATCAACGTGTGGCGCTACTTCCACAAGCCCGGCTCCGACGCCATCGAGCGCACCGAGAAGTTCCACACGACGTACACGCCCTCGGACACGGTGATCTGCAAGGACCCGCCGGCCCCGAAGCCGGACAAGCCGAAGCAGGACGACAAGCCCGGCGACGACTGATCGGCACGCCGTGGCGTGACACGACGCCACAGGCGTCGTTGAGCAGGCATGCGTTCCTTCCTGCTTGCCCTTCTCGCCCTCACCGCGGCCGCGGCGGTCGCCCTGGTCCCGACCGCATCGGCGCAGGCCGACGGTTTCCCGGTCCCGTTGCCCACCTCGCCTGCCGGTGACCCTCCGGGCGCCAACGACTGGAGCTGCCGGCCGACCGCGCAGCACCCGAGCCCCGTGGTGCTGGTGCACGGCACGTTCGGAGACCGCAAGAACCTCCTCGAGAACCTGTCCCGGGGCATCAAGACCGCCGGGTTCTGCGTGTTCTCCCTCGACTACGGCAACCGCGCGACCGGCGACATCGCGGAGTCCGCGAAGACCCTCAAGAAGTACGTCGCCAAGGTGCGTCGGGCGACCGGGGCCCAGAAGGTCTCCCTGGTCGGCCACAGCCAGGGTGGGATGATGCCGCGCTACTACATCAAGTTCCTCGGCGGGGCGAAGGTGGTCGACGACCTGGTCGGGATCGCGCCCTCCAACCACGGCACCGACGCGATCGGCAACCTCAGGCCGCTGATGGGCCTGACCGGGCCGATCCTCGACGTGGTCTGTCGCGCCTGCAACCAGCAAGGGACCGACTCGGCGTTCCTGCGCAGGCTCAACGCCGGCGACGAGACCCCCGGCAGGGTGAGCTACACCCAGATCACCACCACCCACGACGAGGTCGTCGTCCCGCACACGTCGGGCTACCTCGAGCCCGGGCGGCGCACCACCAACCTGACCCTCCAGAACGCCTGTCCTCGCGAGCTGGCCGAGCACCTGCTCATCCCGTTGGCCAAGCCGACCGTGAGCTGGACGATCAACGCGTTGAAGCGCCGGGGCCCGGCCAGCAAGACCTTCCGCCCGGCCTGCTGATCCAGCCGGCGGCTCAACGGGCGGCCAGGTACCTGTAGGCGTGGTGGGTGACGAAACCGAGTCGCTCGTAGAGCGCGAGCGCGGCGGTGTTGTCGCTGCGCACCTGGAGGTAGGCCGTGGTGGCACCCAGGGATGCCCCCCAGTCGACGAGCTCGGCCAGCAACAGCGTGGACAGTCCCTGGCGGCGAGCCTCCGGGGAGGTCCAGATGTCGTGCAGGCCGAGCCAGTCGTCGTCGACCGCGGCCCGGGCCCGGGCGCGGTCGCCGAAGGCGGCCACGGCACGGACGCCGTCGTCCTCGACGTCGATGCCGTCGGGCGGCGTCGGGAGCGCCCGGTGGAGCCGGGAGAGCGCGACGACCTGGAACAGCGTGTCGGCCTCGTCGGGCCGGGCAGCCACCCACCCGAGCGAGCGCAGCGCATGCTCCTGCTCGGAGTCCACGACCACCTGCGCCCATGCCGGGCGGCCGAGGGGGGTGTAGAAGTCGACGGTGGCGGCCGCCGCGTCGGCGTACGGCATCCCGGGGTCGCCCATCGCCAGCACGGAGCCGGCACGCGCGATCTCCTCAGGGGTCACGTCGCTGCGCAGCACCCAGTCACCGAGGGCCCGGGTGGGGACGTCGGGCCACATCGTGAGCGAGTGCAGCTCGGCATCGCGGGCGGACACGCGGTGCCGCACGGACGGGCGAGGCGGAACCGGCTTGCCCGAGACGATGTCGGCGAGCGGGATCGTCACCTCGGGGCCCGACTCCGGGGCCACCACACACGCGCGGGCACCCCACGACGTGCAGATGCCGAGCAGGTCGGTCATCGCCGGACCCCCGGTCGGTCCGGTCTCCCCGCGCACCAGTCGACGCACCACGACACGCTTGCCGACGACGTGCGGACCGAGCGTGTGCCTGCCCACGTCGTGGGAGTCGCCGACGGAACCCATGTGGCGGATACTAGGCTGTAGGCAGCAACCCAGCTTCAGTAGTCCTCAGGAGGATCTGGTGACCTACGTCATCGCCCAGCCGTGCGTCGACCTCAAGGACCGCGCATGTGTCGACGAGTGTCCCGTCGACTGCATCTACGAAGGCAAGCGCATGCTCTACATCCACCCGGATGAGTGTGTCGACTGTGGTGCCTGCGAGCCCGTGTGCCCCGTCGAAGCGATCTTCTACGAGGACGACACCCCGGAGCAGTGGAAGGACTACTACGACGCCAACGTGCAGTTCTTCGACGACCTGGGCTCGCCCGGTGGCGCCGCCAAGATGGGTGAGATCGACAAGGACCACCCGTTCGTCGCAGCGCTCCCGCCGCAGAACCAGGACGACTGAAGTCGGTGGTTGAGGAGGCGCGCCAGCGCCCTCTCGAGAACCCGTTGTCCGGGCGACTCCCCGACTTCCCGTGGGACAAGCTCACCTCCTTCGCCGCTCGCGCACGCGAGCACGTCGACGGTATCGTCGACCTCTCAGTCGGTACGCCGATCGACCCGACGCCGCAGGTCGCCCAGGACGCGCTGATCGCGGCGGCCGACAGCCCGGGCTACCCGGTGACCATCGGCAAGGTCGAGACCCGTCAGGCGATCATCGACTGGATGGCGCGCACCCTGGGTGTCACCGGCGTCGGTCTCGACGGGGTGCTGCCGGTGATCGGCTCCAAGGAGCTGATCGCCAGCCTGGCCCTGCACCTGGGCGTCTCCAACGGAGACCTCGTCGTCTTCCCCCGACTGGCCTACCCCACCTACGAGGTGGGGGCTGCCATCGTCGGCGCACGCACCCTCGCCGCGGACTCCTTGACGGCGATCGGGCCGTCGGTCCCGAAGATCCTCTGGATCAACTCGCCGTCCAACCCGACCGGCAAGGTGCTGCCCGTCGACCACCTGAGGAAGGTGGTCGACTGGTGTCGCCAGCGCGGCACGATCCTGGTCTCCGACGAGTGCTACATCGAGATGTCCTGGGACGCCGACAACCCGCCGATCTCCGTGCTGCACCCCGATGTCTGCGGCGGCAGCCACGAAGGCATCATCGCGGTGCACTCGCTCTCCAAGCGCTCCAACCTGGCCGGGTACCGCTGCGCCTTCATCGCCGGTGACCCGGCGCTGGTCGGTGAGCTGCTCGCGGTGCGCAAGAACCTCGGACTGCAGATGCCCGGCCCGCAGCAGCTGGCGATGATCGCGGCGCTCGACGACGACGCGCACGTGGTCGACCAGCACGCGCGCTATGCGGCGAGGCGGGCCAAGCTCAAGGAGGCCCTCGAGCGGGCCGGCTTCCGCATCGACAACTCCGAGGCGTCGCTCTATCTCTGGTCGACCCGTGGCGAGGACTGCTGGACGACCGTCGAGTCGTTGGCCGAGCTCGGCATCCTGGTCGCCCCCGGCTCGTTCTACGGCAGCGCCGGTCACGAACACGTGCGGGTGGCGTTCACCGCCACCGACGAGCGCATCGACCGCGCCGTGGAACGCTTGGCCACCCTGGGCTGAGGGCTGCCGGCGTACGCCTGCACAGGCCGGCGTACGCCTGCACAGGCCGGCGTACGCCTGCACAGGTCGGCGTACGCCTGCTGCGCACTGGTCGTCCGTGCCGCTGTCCCGTTGAGTGGGGCATCCGGCGCCGTCGGAGATCGGGTGCACCTAGCGTGCCGGTGTGTCCAGGAAGACGAAGAGCGCCTCAAAGGCCCACCCCCACCTCCTCTCGGCCGGTCGCATCGGCGTGATGGAGCTGTCCAACCGCGTCGTGCTGCCCGCCATGGACATGAACGTCTGCGTCGACGGCGAGATCGAGCAGGCCGACATCGACCACTACGTGGCCCGAGCCGCGGGTGGGACCGGCCTGATCATCACCGGGGCCAGTGCCGTCGCGTACCCGGTCGGCGCCACGAGCACCAAGGAGCCGGGCCTGTCCGACGACAGGTTCCTGCCGGGGCTGACCGCGCTCGCCGAGGCGGTGCACGCCGCCGGGAGCAAGCTGTGCGTGCAGAGCACCCACCACGGCAAGGTCGCCCGCATCGACACCCTCAACGGCCGCCCGCTGCTGGTGCCCTCGGAGCCCGACTACGCCGTCGACATGGGTGCCCTCGCCGACAACACGATCGAGGAGCTCACCAAGATGGGCTCGGTGACCGCCGGCCGGAAGCCCACCTTCCACACCGCGACCGCCGATGACATCAGCTGGTTGGTGGAGACCTGGGTCGATGCCGCGGACCGGGTGATGCGCTCGGGTGCCGACGCGATCGAGATCCACTGCGCCCACGGCTACATCCTCGGCGCGTTCCTCAACCAGCGGGACAACCGTCGCACCGACGAGTACGGCGGCTCCCTGGAGAACCGCGCCAGGCTGGCCTGCGAGGTCATCGCGGCGGTGAAGGCAGCGGTCGGGGACCGGCTCGCCGTCATCGTGCGTGTCGCTGGCGCCGAGTTCGGTCAGGAGGGCGGCCTGACCAACGAGGAGTCCTGCGCCGCCTCCGCACTGTTCGAGAAGGCAGGTGCCGACGCGATCCACGTCACCGGCTGGGGTCGCAACCCCTTCGCCAACTTCACCGACGGCCCCTTGCCCAACCGGGTCGGCGCCTATGTCGACCTGGCCGCCGAGGTGAAGAAGCACGTGGGGATCCCGGTCATCACGGTCGGCCGGGTGCTGCCGGACGTGGGGGAGCAGGCCATCGCCGAGGGACGCGCCGACTTCGTGGCGATGGGGCGCCAGCTGCTCGCCGACCCGGACCTGGTCAACAAGCTTGCGGCGGGGGCTCCGGAACAGGTGCGCCCGTGCATCAACTGCTATGTCTGCGTTCAGGAGAACTTCTGGGACGACACACCCCTGTGTGCCGTCAACCCCGCGCTGGGCGTCTCGCCACCGCTGGTGCCTGAGCCGGCAGAGGCCAAGAAGCACGTGCTGGTGGTCGGCGCCGGCCCCGGTGGGCTCGAGACCGCCCGGGTGCTCACCGAGCGCGGGCACCGAGTGACGGTGATCGACAAGTCCGACCGGCTCGGCGGGACGCTGTGGTTCTCCAGCCTCACCACGCCCGACAACGAGAGGCTGCTCGACTGGCTGACGTCGGAGGTCGCCCGGTTGGGCATCGAGGTGCGCCTCGACACCGAGGCCACCACGGAGACCGTTCGCGCGCTGGCGCCCGACCACGTCGTGGTGGCCACAGGAGCGGTCCGGCCCCGCCCCGCCATTCCCGGTGGCGACCTGCCGCACGTGCACACGGGTGACACGCTGCGCAACCTCGTCCTGGGCAGCGCCGGGGCCACCGACGGGTCGCGTCTGCTCCGCACGATGGGCAGGCTCGGCAAGCTGTCGGGGATCACCAAGAGCCCCGAAGCGATCCGGCGGCTGACGAAGACGTTCCTGCCGCTGGGCAAGGACGTGGTCGTCATCGGTGGGTCGCTGGTCGGTCTGGAGCTCGCCGAGTGGTTGGCCGAGCGTGGCCGCAACGTCACCCTGATCGAGCCGGGCAAGGCGCTCGGCCTGCCGATGGCGATGCCACGGCGCTGGACCGCCGTACGCCGGGCTGGCGAGCTGGGCGTGGTCGTTCACCGGGAGGCGTCCGTCTCCCGGATCACCGCCGACCGGGTCGAGTTCACCGTCGGTGACCAACAGCTCAGCGCTGCGGCCGACGTGGTCATCCACGCCGACGGCACCACCTCGGGTGCGCCTTTGGCCGACGAGCTGCGGTCCGGTGGGTGGAGCGTGGACGTGGTCGGCGACGCGAGCCAGGTCGACTACATCGAGGGTGCCATCCACTCCGCGTGGGAGGTCGCTGCGAAGGTCTGACCCGCGCGACGTCATACGTGGTGGTCGTTCGGGGCGCCGCGTCGTATGACGTTGCGGTGGGCGGCGATGCGGCGAAGGTCTGACCCGCGCGACGTCATACGTGGTGGTCGTTCGGGGCGCCGCGTCGTATGACGTTGCGGTGGGCGGCGGCGCGGCGAGGGTCTGACTCGCGTGACGTCATACGTGGTGGTTGTTGGGGGCGCCGCGTCGTATGACGTTGCGGCGGCGGCGGCGGCGGCGGGGCGACGCGGCGGCGGCGGCGGCGGGACGTTGCCCGGGGCGGCGTGGCGACGGGGCGGGAGCCTCAGTCGTGCACGTCGACGTGCACGTGGTCGCGGTGCTCGAGCACGGCGATCGTCTCGGGTGACTTGCCGGCCGTGTCACCCGGGTCGTAGTCGCGCCAGCCGTCCGCCGAACGTCGTGCCGTCCAGATCATGTCGTCGAAGATGACGGTGGAGATCTCGAGTCGATCGGCCTGCGCGACCAGGTAGTAGGCCATCGCCCACCCCAGCTTGCGTTGCGGGTCACCGATCGGGCGGAAGAACACGTCGATGGCGCGGCCCTCGTAGTGCGCCGAGCCCTCCATGTGCCCGGAGTCGACACCCTGCGGGGAGAACCCGCCCAAGGCCTGGCTGCCGAAGGCTGCCTCCAGGTCCTCGCGCACCGCGGCGGCTCGCTCGGTCAGCCCGGCTGCGTCGAGCCGGTCCGACTCGTCGTCGGGGGTGCCCCTGACCTCACAGGTGAACTGGCCGTCCTGGGAGTTCCCGGTCAGCGCCGATGCCAACGCGCGGCCGTCCTCGGCGTGGTCCTCGTAGGCCTCCGGGAACCCGGAGCGCTGCACGAGCTGGGCGGCCTCCGTGATGCGCATCTGCTCGTAGCCGTCGATCTTCACGAGCGCGTCGTAGAACGCGTTCGTGGAGTAGTAGGGGTTGAGGATCTCCTCGCGACTGCCCCACCCCTGGGACGGGCGCTGCTGGAACAACCCGAGCGAGTCGCGGTCGCCTGCCTCCAGGTTGACGATCTTGGATTCTTGGTACGCCGTGGCGAGGGCGATGCTGACGGCGCGCGCCGGCAGCCCGCGCCGGGTGCCGATCGCCGAGATCAGCGCGGCATTCTCGGCCTGCTCGAGACTCAGCTCGACCTCGTGGCCGTCCACCTCGGCGGTGCACACCTCGGGGTCGGAGAACGGTGGGAAGCCCCGGTCGACCGCGATGGCGACACCGGCCACGACCGCGACGACTGCTGCTCCACCGGCCACCCAGCCACGAATGCCCATGGGAGCTCAGTCAGTCGTTGGCGTGCAGCGCCGCGTTGAGCTCGATGCCCTGGCTCTTCCACGCGACGGCTTCGATGGCGCCGCTGACCGAGTTGCGGCGGAACAGGACGTTGTCGGCTCCCGACAAGGTCGACGCCTTCACCACGGACCCGTCCTCGAGGGTGACCTTGGTGCCGGCAGTGACGTAGCAGCCGGCCTCCACGACGCAGTCGTCGCCGAGCGAGATGCCCAGACCGGAGTTGGCTCCCAGCAGGCAGCGCTCGCCGACGGAGATGACCTGCTTGCCGCCACCCGAGAGGGTGCCCATGATCGAGGCGCCACCACCGATGTCGGAGCCGTCCCCGACCACGACGCCGCCGGAGATCCGACCCTCGACCATCGAGGCGCCGAGGGTGCCGGCGTTGAAGTTCACGAAGCCCTCGTGCATGACGGTGGTGCCGGCGGCGAGGTGGGCACCGAGCCGGACCCGGTCGGCGTCACCGATGCGTACGCCGCTGGGCACGACGTAGTCGACCATGCGCGGGAACTTGTCGACGCCGAACACCGTGACGTGCTGGCCGGCGGCGCGCAGCCGGGCACGAGTGAGCTCGAAGCCCTCCACGGCGCAGGGGCCGGCGCTGGTCCACACCACGTTGGTGAGCAGGCCGAACTGCCCGTCGAGGGAGAGGCCGTGCGGCTGCACCAGGCGGCTGGAGATCAGGTGCAGGCGCAGCCAGACGTCCTCCGTCGTGGCCGGCGCGGCGGAGAGGTCGGCGATGGTGACCAGCCGGACCTCACGGCGTACGCCGCGGACGTCGTCGCTGCCCTCGAGGGCGGTCAACGCGGCGGGGGGAGCGGTGTCGGCCGGCGCCTCGCCGAGCGCGGGCTCGGGGAACCAGACGTCGAGGACGGTGTCGTCGGCGGTGAGAGTGGCCAGGCCGTGGCCCCAGGCGGGGGCGGAAGTCGTGTCAGTCACGGGGCCAACTCTACGGTCGGCCGCCCAGACGACTGAGCCGACCGTCGAAACGTGAACGGCGCCGGGAGGACTGGCATCCCGACGCCGGCTGCGTGATGCGAGATGAGCTTCCTCAGCAGCGCCAGCCGCAAAGGATTGGTCGCCACTGCCGGGGCGGGGCTATCCTCGGTGCAACAGCGTTCGAGCCGTCATCAGCGGCGAGCTTCCGGAAGAACGGGTCACCTAGGCAGTCGGGTGGCCTCACTAGAACCGGACGGTCAGGCCCGTCACAGCCGTGAACGAAGCGGTCATGGTCTCGACAATCTCGACCACCGAAACCATGGCAAGCGAGGTGGTACCGCGGTCGCCCCAAGATCTGGGGAGTCGTCCTCGTGGCAGCAGCCCCGAGTTGTACGACGTACGCAGGAGACCCCGATGAGCTACCCCAAGGCCTCGTCCCAGGACGACAACGCCGCAGTCCCCTCGAGCCCGAAGTTCCCGGAGCTCGAGGAGCGCGTCCTCGACTACTGGAAGAAGGACGAGACCTTCATCGCGAGCGTCGAGCAGCGGGACGCGGGGGAGAACGGCGAGAACGAGTTCGTCTTCTACGACGGTCCGCCCTTCGCCAACGGGCTGCCGCACTACGGCCACCTGCTCACCGGCTACGTCAAGGACGTGGTGCCGCGCTACCAGACGATGCGCGGCAAGCGGGTCGAACGCCGCTTCGGGTGGGACACCCATGGCCTTCCCGCCGAGCTGGAGGCGATGCGCCAGCTCGGCCTGAAGACCACGGACGAGATCCACGAGATGGGCATCGAGAAGTTCAACGACGCGGCTCGTTCCTCGGTGCTGAAGTACACCGGGGACTGGGAGCAGTACGTCACCCGGCAGGCGCGCTGGGTGGACTTCGAGAACGACTACAAGACGCTCAACCCCGAATACATGGAGAGCGTCATCTGGGCGTTCAAGTCGCTCCACGAGAAGGGCTACGTCTACGAGGGCTTCCGGGTCCTGCCGTACTGCTGGAACGACGAGACGCCGCTGTCCAACCACGAGCTGCGCATGGATGACGACGTCTACAAGAACCGCCAGGACCCTGCGGTCACGGTCGGCTTCGTGATGGAGCCGACCGGCGACGACCCGGTCCTCGACGGTGCCCACGTGCTGATCTGGACCACGACTCCGTGGACGCTGCCCTCCAACCTCGCGGTGATGGTCGGCTCCGACATCGACTACGTCGTGGTCGAGGCCGGCGTTCCCGGCACCGAGTCGAGGGCCCGCTACCTGCTCGCCGAGGCCCGGCTGCCGGCGTACGCCCGTGAGCTCGGTGACGCGGACGGCGAGTTCAAGGTGGTCGGCCGCTACACCGGCGCCGACCTGGTGGGGCGCACCTACGCGCCGGCCTTCTCCTACTTCGCGGGCCACGCGAACGCCTTCCGCATCGTCGCTGCCGACGACGCGGTCACGACCACCGACGGAACCGGCCTCGTGCACTCGGCCGGCGCGTTCGGTGAGGTCGACAAGGAGGTCACCGACCGCGAGGGCATCGAGGCGGTCATGCCGGTCGGCAAGGACGGACGCTTCACCCACCCCGTCGACGAGTACGCCGGAATGCTGGTCTTCGACGCCAACCTGCAGATCATGGACCACCTCAAGGCCGCCACCCGTGGTCAGACCTCCGAGGACACCGGCGCCGTCACGCCGGGCACGATCCTGCTGCGGCGTGAGTCCTACGAGCACTCCTACCCGCACTGCTGGCGCTGTCGCGAGCCCCTGATCTACAAGGGTGTCTCGTCGTGGTTCGTCGAGGTGACCGCCTTCAAGGACAAGATGCTCGAGCTCAACGAGCAGATTCGCTGGGTGCCCGACCACATCCAGCAGGGCCAGTTCGGCAAGTGGCTGGCCAACGCCCGTGACTGGTCGATCACCCGCAACCGGTTCTGGGGCTCCCCGGTGCCGGTGTGGAAGAGCGACGACGAGGCCCACCCGCGCATCGACGTCTACGGATCGTTCGAGGAGATCGAGCGGGACTTCGGGCGGCTGCCGCGCAACGCTGCCGGCGAGCCCGACCTGCACCGTCCCTTCGTGGACGACCTCACCCGGCCCAACCCCGACGACCCCACCGGGAAGTCGACGATGCGACGGGTCGAGGACGTGCTCGACGTGTGGTTCGACTCCGGGTCGATGTCCTACGCCCAGGTGCACTACCCCTTCGAGAACGCCGAGTGGTTCGCCGGCACCGACGACTCCGAGGGTCACTTCCCGGCCGACTTCATCGTCGAGTACATCGGCCAGACCCGCGGCTGGTTCTACACGCTGCACGTCCTGGCCAGCGCGCTCTTCGAGAAGCCGGCCTTCAGCTCGGTGATCTGCCACGGCATTGTGCTCGGCTCGGACGGCAACAAGATGAGCAAGTCGCTGCGCAACTACCCTGACGTCAGCGAGGTCTTCGACAGCGTCGGCGCCGACGCGATGCGTTGGTTCCTGATGGCCTCGCCGATCCTTCGCGGGGGAAATCTGGTCGTCACCGACCAGGGCATCCGCGACACCGTGCGCCAGGTGCTGATCCCGTTGTGGAACAGCTGGTACTTCTTCTCGCTCTACGCCAACGCCGCCAACGACGGTGCCGGCTACGACGCCCAGTCGTGCCTCGGCCGCACCATGGAGAACCCGCTCGACCGCTACCTGCTGGCCAAGCTGCGCCAGCACGTCGAGACGATGACCCAGCAGATGGACGCCTACGACATCGCGGGCGCCTGCGAGTCGACGCGCACGTTCCTCGACGTGCTCACCAACTGGTACATCCGCCGTTCGCGTGAGCGTTTCTGGTCGACCGGTGACGACCTCGACACGGACGCCTTCGACACCCTCCACACGGTGCTCGAGGTGCTGTGCCGGGTGACCGCCCCACTCCTCCCGCTGACGCTGGAGGAGATGTGGCGGGGGCTGACCGGTGGCCGCTCCGTGCACCTCACGGACTGGCCCTCGGCCGAGGACCTGCCGGCCGACGACGAGCTGGTGGCCTCGATGGACGTCGTGCGCGACGTCTGCTCGGCGACGTCCGCGCTGCGCAAGGGCGCGTCCCTGCGCAACCGTCTGCCGTTGTCCTGCCTCACCGTCGTCGTGGACTCCGCGGCCGACCTGTCCGGCTTCGAGTCGATCGTCTCCGACGAGGTCAACGTCAAGCAGGTCCGCCTGCTCGATCTCGCCGACCCCGAGGCCGCGTCGTACGGCGTCTCGCAGAAGCTGACCGTGAACGCGCGGGCGGCCGGACCTCGTCTCGGCAAGGACGTGCAGCACGCGATCAAGGGCTCGAAGACCGGCGACTGGTCCGTGGCCGACGACGGGACCGTGACCTCCGGAGGCCTGGCACTGGTCGAGGGTGAGTTCACCCTCGAGACGGTGGCGGCGTCGGGCGACGACTCCGCGACCGGCATGCTCCCGCGCGGCGGGTTCGTCGTGCTGGACACCGTGGTCACCGCGGAGCTGGCTGCCGAGGGACTGGCCCGTGACCTGGTGCGCGCTGTGCAGCAGGCGCGCCGTGACGCCGGCCTCGACGTCTCCGACCGGATCACGCTGACCATCGGTGGTGACCCCCTGGTGTTGTCCGCGGCGCGTACCCACGAGTCGCTGATCGCGGGGGAGACGCTCGCCACCACGGTGCTCCACGACGAGGGTGGTGCGGGTGACGCCGGCGACGGTGAGTCCGGTGGCGCCGACGTGGTCGTGGGCGAGGGACAGAAGGCCCGCGTCGGCGTGGCCGTCGCCACCGACTGACCGTCCGCGCGGCCGCTCGACCGAGGGGGATCAGGTCAGGGCGAGCCCGTCCGCGTTGGCGGCGATCCAGGCGAACGTCTGGGTGTAGCGGTCGTCGGGCAGGGACTCGTCACCGGTTCCGGGCGACCGCTGCGCCGCGTGGCGCCGTACGACGTGTGCGGTGCGGTGGGCGAACTCGCCGGTCACAGCACCCGTGGAGCGACGCTGACCCTGCGTCGCTCCACGGGGCACGGGCGCGTTGCACGCGGGTTGGTGGGGCGGCTCTACGATGGCGCCATGCCCGAACTGGACCTCACCGCGGACGCGGTCACCCTCACCGAGCAACTGGTCAACGTGGAGTCGGTGAGCCGCAACGAGCAGGCCATCGCCGACCTGATCGAGACCGAGCTTCGCCGGCTCGAGCACCTCACCGTCACCCGGCACGGCCACACGATCGTGGCTCGCACCGAGCTCGGCCGTGATGACCGGGTGGTGATCGCCGGCCACATCGACACCGTGCCGCTCAACGACAACCTGCCTGCCCGTCGCGACGACACGTTGTTGCACGGGCTCGGGTCCTGCGACATGAAGGGTGGGGTGGCGGTCGCCCTCAAGCTGGCCGCGACGTTGCCCGAGCCGAACCGCGACGTCACCTTCATCTTCTACGAGGCAGAGGAGATCGACGCCGAGTTCAACGGGCTCTTCCAGCTCTCGCAGAGCAATCCTGAGCTGATGCAGGCCGACTTCGCGATTCTCATGGAGCCGTCCAACGCGGTCGTGGAGGCCGGCTGCCAGGGCACCATGCGGATCGACATCCGCACGAAGGGGGAGCGCGCGCACAGCGCTCGCAGCTGGATGGGGTCCAACGCCATCCACGCTGCCGCCCCGATCCTGGCCCGGCTGGCGGCCTACGAGCCCCGCAAGCCGGTCATCGACGGGTTGGAGTACCACGAGGGACTCAACGCGGTCTTCATCGAGGGCGGTGTCGCCGGCAACGTGCTGCCCGACGAGTGCGTGGTACGGGTCAACCACCGATTCGCGCCTGACCGCAGTGGCGACGAGGCGGAGGCGTTCCTGCGCGAGTTCTTCGAGGGCTTCGAGTTCACCGTCACCGACTTCGGCGACGCGGCGTTGCCGGGTCTGTCGGTCCCGGCGGCCGCTGCCTTCCTCGAAGCCGTGGGCGGTGAGGCGAACCCGAAGTTCGGCTGGACCGACGTGGCTCGGTTCAGCAGCCTCGGCGTCCCGGCCGTCAACTTCGGGCCCGGTGACCCGCTGCTGGCCCACAAGCAGGAGGAGCACGTGCCCTTCGCCGACATCCTTCGCTGTGAAGAACAGCTCCGCGCCTGGCTGGGGGAGGACCGTTGACCGAGAACCACGGACGCGACAAGCACCGCGGACCTGTCGTGATGCGCCGCTCGCAGGTCGACAGCGGGACGACGGACCAGCGGCTCCTCGACTCGCGCGGCCCCAGTGACTGGGTGCACACGGATCCGTGGCGCGTGCTTCGGATCCAGTCCGAGTTCGTGGAGGGGTTCGGCGCGCTGGCCGAGCTCGGTCCGGCGATCGGCGTCTTCGGCTCGGCGAGGACCAAGCCCGACGACCCGTTCTATGCGCAGGCCGAGGAGCTCGGCCGCAAGCTGGTCGACGCTGGCTTCGCAGTGATCACCGGGGGCGGCCCCGGGGCCATGGAGGCGGCCAACAAGGGAGCGTCCGAGGCCGGCGGTGCCAGCGTCGGCCTCGGCATCGAGCTGCCCTTCGAGACGGGCCTCAACCAGTGGGTCGACAAGGGCGTGAACTTCCGGTACTTCTTCGCCCGCAAGACCATGTTCGTCAAGTACTCCCAGGGCTTCGTCGTCCTCCCCGGCGGCGTGGGCACCCTCGACGAGCTGTTCGAGGCAGTGACCCTGGTGCAGACCCAGAAGGTGACCTCCTTCCCCGTCGTGCTGCTCGGCGTGGACTACTGGTCAGGACTGATCGACTGGTTGCGGAGGACCGTGCTGGCCGAGGGCAAGATCTCGGAGGCGGATCTCGACCTGATCACCCTCACCGATGACATCGACCACGCGGTGGAGCTCATGGTCGCGGCACGGAAGGGCGAGGGGACGACGGCTCCCGTCGCCAAGCAGCCGGAGTGAGTGCCCCATGATGTGGTTCTTCGCGATCCTGGCCGTCCTGGCGCTCGGCGGGGTGGCCCTGGTCGCCTCCGGTCACGGCTCCGGGATGGCCGTCGTTCACCCCGACCGCCCCGACCTGGACCTCGCTCGGGACCGGGACCTCGTCGGCCAGGACGTGCGGGACGTCCGCTTCTCGACCGCCGTGCGTGGCTACCGGATGAGCGAGGTGGACGCGTTGCTGTCGCGGCTGGCCCGTCAGCTCGAGGACGCCCGCACTCCTGCCGAGACGCCCGAGACGCACGAGGCGACGAGCGCCCGGCCCCCGGACGCACCGGAGCGTCCCTGAGGCGTTGCCGCGCGACGTGCCGAGGACTGGGCGAATGATGGCAACGCACCTGCGGAGTAGGGCAGACTCGGAGCGTGCCCCTTTCGTGGATCGTCTACATCCTGACCGCACTCGCGGCGCTCGTCGTGGTGCTCACCCGCAAGCGTCTCGGCGGTGACGAGGCAGGTGCCGGACGGTTCCAGACCTCGTCGAACCTGCTCAACGTGCACACGGTGGCCGGCGCGCTCGCGGTCCTGCTGTGGGTCGTCTTCCTCGTGACCGGTGCCGGGGACGGGGTCGGCAACGCGTTCGTGGGCATCGTCGCCCTGGCGTTCTTCTGGATCACCGTGGTGGCCGGGCTGATGATCCTCGTGCGCTGGATGCCCTCCCGTGGGAAGCACTCGTCGGACGCGATCCACGACTCGTGGAGCGACGGTCCCGGTCTGTCGGTGCTGGGCCACGTCGGCATGCTGGTCGGCGTCTGTGTGTTCACCTGGGCCTATCTGACCTCAGCGGTCTGACCCGGGCCGTCTCCCAGCAGGGAGGGGCCACCCCACCTTCAGCGCCCGTGGAAGACAGGCTTCTGCTTGGCGACGAACGCCGCGACGGCCGCCGCGTGGTCGGAGGTGGCTCCAGTGTGCTGCATCATGGCGCTCTCGAAGGCGACGGCGTCCTCGAAGGAGGCGCCGGCCGAGTTCGCCACTGATCGGCGGATCGAGCCGAACGACTGGGTCGGTCCGGCAGCCAGTCGTGCGGCCAGCGCGCCGACCTCGCCCGCGAAGTCATCACCGGGGACCACCTTGGTGGCCAGCCCGAGCTCCTTCGACTCGTCGGCGGACAACGTGCTGGGGAAGTAGAGCAGCTCGAGGGCCTTCGCCTGTCCGACCAGTCGCGGGAGGGTCCACGACGCGCCGGTGTCGCAGGACAGGGCCACGCCGGTGAAGGCGAGGTTGAAGCCGGCGGTGTCGGACAGGATCCGGAAGTCACACGCGAAGGCGAGACTCGCGCCGGCCCCGGCGGCAATCCCCTGGACCGCGGCGATGACCGGCTTGTTCATGGTGGCCAGCAAGGTGACGGTCGGGTTGTAGTGCTTGTCCACCGTGGTGAACAGGGCGTCCGAGTCACCCGTCTCGAGGAGCTGGATGTGCTCCTTCAGGTCCTGGCCGACGCAGAAGGCCCGGCCGGTCCCGGTCAGCACCACGCATCGCACGTCGTCATCCTCGGCCACCGTGCGCACCGTCTCCAGCAACGCTTCCTTGGTGGCGATGTTCAGGCTGTTCATCGCATCGGGTCGGTTCAGGGTGATGGTGGCGACGCCGTCGGTGACGTCGAGGAGGACGGGCTGGTCGGTCATGGGTGGTTCCCTTCGCAGGTGGCGTGCCGAGACGGGTGGTCCGGCTGTGGACAGGTGGTCAGGTGGCGGCCAGGGACCGGTCGACGAACCGGTCTGCGCCGGGCTTCAGCCGGTCGGCCTCGGCCTTGAAGAACGACGCGGCTGCGCGTCCGGGCCAGTCGGCGGGGAGGAGCTCCTCGGGCAGCCCCGGGTCGCGGAACAGGAAGTTGCGCCACTCGTGGACGAGGTGGAAGCGGTGCGCGAAGTCGGCGCAGTCCGGGTCTGCCGCGCTGTCGCGCCACGGCGCCGAGCGAGCGTGGCGCAGCCACCCGGCGTACTCCTCGCCCAGCGTGCTGAGGTCCCACCTCGAGGCCGGTCGGTCCGGAGGGTCGAAGGAGACCACCTCGGCCCGGCTGGCGCTCACCTCCTCGCGGGCCAGCAGGTCGTCGAGCTCCGGTTGCGCCCAGGGGCTGATCCACACGCCGTCGGACAGCTCCGCGTGGCCGACCCACTGCAGCGCGGAGCGCAGCCTGGTCCGCGCTGTGCGGGAACGGACGGGGTCGAGCACCACCAGGTGCCAGCGGCCGTCCCACGTGCGGTCACGGGTGCGATAGATCCGCGCGGCGGCCTCGTCGAGTCGTCGGATGGCCTGGGCGGTCGCCCGGTAGCCCCGGCCGCGGTCCAGTCCGACGGGTGCCAACCAGTTCTGCGCCACCATCCGCGAGATCGCGGTGCGGACTGCCGGAGCCGCGATGCCGACGGGCTCGAGGAGCCGCACCAGTGCGGCCACCGGGGCCCGGTCTCCGCGCGTTCGCAGGTGATCTCCGTAGATGTCGAAGAGCGCGGATCGGGCGTGCATGGGGAGGAGTCTGCCAGCATGTTGCGACCGGCGTTTCGGGACTGGCGGTGCGATGAGGAATACTGGGCAGTGTGAACAGCGCCACGGGGCGCGGCATGAACTAGGAAGAGGTGCGCGGATGGCGGCGATGAAGCCGCGGACGGGCGACGGTCCGCTGGAGGTCACCAAGGAAGGACGCGGCATCGTGATGCGCGTCCCGCTCGAAGGCGGTGGCCGACTCGTTGTCGAGCTGAATGCTGAGGAAGCCACGGCACTCGGCGATGCACTCAAAGGTGTTGTTGGCTGAGCTGTGAGCGACGCGAGGGGCCGGGGCGGCCGACAACGGACTGACAGGGCCGGATCTCCGGCCGCACGGCGAGCTGACGTCGAGGTTCCACCTCAGGTGCAACCCCCCACGTTCTCGCTGGTCGAGGCTCCTCTCGATCCCGGTGGATCGGTCGTCGTCGCTCTCCCGGTCCTCGAGGGAGCCGGCGACGACGACAGCAGTCTCACCCTGGGGCCCGGCTCGGCCGAGTTCCTTGCTGAGCACGACCTCGACCTGTTCGCCGTGCTCGACCACCACGGTGCCACGGGCAAGCCCGGCGAGGTGGTCACCCATCCGTTGGTCGGCGGGGACAATGCGGGCGCAGTCGTCCTGGTCGGCTTGGGGTCGGGTTCGACCGCCGACCTGAGGGCCGCTGGTGCCGGCCTGGCCCGCGCGGTCAAGGACCGCGATGAGGTGACCACGACCATCACCGCACTGGCCGACGACGAGGGCCTGCGTGCCTTCGTCGTGGGACTGACCCTCGGCTCCTTCGAGTTCCACTGGCGCAAGGGCGGCGCCAAGGCCCACCCCGTACGCCGGGTGGTGCTGGCCGGTGGCGAGGAGCAGCAGCCGGTGCTCGACAAGGCGGTTGCCGTCGCTGCGGCCGGATGGCGGGCGCGCTACCTGGCCAGCGTGCCGTCGAACGCCAAGAACCCGGCGTGGTTGGTCGAGCAGGCGCGAGAGGTCGCCGACGCGACCGGCCTGAAGCTGACCGTCTGGGACGAGACGAAGCTCGAGGCCGAGGGCTTCGGCGGCATCCTTGCCGTCGGCGCAGCCTCGGACACGCCGCCGCGGATGATCCGCATCGACTACACCCCGCGGCGAGGCATCAAGCGCGCCGCCGGGCACGTCGCGCTGGTCGGCAAGGGCATCACGTTCGACACCGGCGGTCTCTCGATCAAGCCGGGCGAGGCGATGGTCAACATGAAGCGCGACATGACCGGCGGGGCGGTGGTGATCGCGACGATGGGAGCGTTGGCTGCCGTCGACTGCCCGATCAAGGTGACCGCCCTGGTGCCCACGGCCGAGAACGCCATCGGTGGCTCGGCCTATCGTCCGGGTGACGTGATCCGCCACTTCGGTGGGCGCACCACCGAGGTGACCAACACCGATGCCGAGGGTCGTCTGGTGATGGCCGACGCGCTGGCCTATGCCGTGGCCAAGGTCAAGCCCGACGCGTTGGTCGACGTGGCGACGCTGACCGGCGCGATGAAGGTCGCGCTGGGGCTGCGCACCGGAGGCCTGTTCGCCAACGACGACGCGCTCGCGGCAGCGATCGACGAGTCCGGCACCACCTCGGGTGAACGCCTGTGGCGGATGCCGCTGGCCGAGGAGTACGAGGAGAAGCTCTCCTCGAAGGTCGCCGACGGTGACAACGGCGCCGGCAACCCGGGCGCCATCACTGCCGCACTCTTCCTGCAGCACTTCACCGGGGGCCTGCCCTGGGCCCACCTCGACGTGGCCTCGGTCGGCGATGCGCCCACCGACCACCACGAGTGGACGGTCGGCCCGACCGGCTTCGGTGCGCGCACACTGATCACCTGGCTGGAGCGGCGAGACCCGCTCGACGGCATCACCAAGGAGCGCCGATGAACGGACTCTCCGTGCGCTGGTCGCTCCTCGGCGCCCCGGCCGGCGTCCTCGACGAGCTTAAGACCTACGTCGCCGACAGCTCCCACCCCCGGTTCACCGGCATGGACGGCCTCGCCTTCAAGACGTGGCGGGTGCGGGCGGGGGAGTGGTTCGAGGGTTCCTACGTCTTCGAGTCCGACACGGCCCGGGCCGCGTTCGAGGAGTCGTTCACGGCCGGCGCAGCCGAGTCCCCGGTCTCGCAGATCGTGGGCAGCGCGCCGATCCTGATCGAGCCGTGCGAGATCGTGGCGATCGCCGAGGGTGGCTCCGGCTTCAGCTCCCGGAAGTGAGCCGCACATGACTCGAGCGCTGAACTGACCAGCAGTTCAGCGCTCGAGGCGTGCAGGCTACTCGGGAATCCATTCCTTCTTGGCCGCCAGGAGCCCGTCGCCAACCGGCAGCAGGACCGGCACGAGCCCCTCGGCTTCCTGGATGGTGCGACCCAGCTCGCGGATCGAGACCGTCTCCTCGTCGCGCTGGGCGGGGTCGGCCACCCGGTCGTGCCACAGGGCGTTGTCGAAGGCGACCACGCCGCCGGGGCGGAGGAGGCGCATGGCCTCCTTGAGGTAGTCGGCGTACTCACGCTTGTCGCCGTCACAGAAGACCAGGTCGTAGTGGCCGTCGGTGAGCCGGGGCAGCACCTCGAGAGCGGCGCCGGGGATGGTGCGGGCCCGCTGGGCGGGGACGCCGGCGTCGGTGAAGGTCTGCTTCGCGAGCCGCTGGTGCTCGGTCTCGACGTCGACCGTGGTCAGGACGCCGTCGGGGCGCATGCCGCGCAGCAACCAGAGGCCCGACACGCCCGTGCCGGTTCCGACCTCGACGACTGCGCGCGCGTCGAGGACGGCTGCCAGGAAGCGCAGGGACGCGCCGACACCGGAGCCGATCGGCACCACGCCGACCTCCTCGGCCCGGGCACGTGCGGCGGCGAGGATCTCGTCCTCGGCGACGAACTCCTCCGCATAGGTCCAACTCGTGGGCTTGATGGGCGTGGTGATGGCAGCCTCCTGGGGTCGTGACAACGCACCGTGCTCCGACCCTATCGGGAACACAGGGGTGCCGGGAAACGTTGTCGGGGGAGACAGGGGCTCCGGCAACCTCCCAGCAACTCCGTTGCCAGTGCTCAGGTTCTTCTCAGTCGGGTTCCCTAGCGTTGGCGAGGTCAGGTTGCACCACGGACGAGCGAAGGAAGTCTCCATGCCGGAGAACGATGTGATCCCCAGCTGGGACGAGATCGTCGCCCAGCACTCCGAGCGCGTCTACCGCCTTGCCTACCGCCTGACCGGGAACCCGGCCGATGCAGAGGACCTCACGCAGGACGTCTTCGTCCGTGTCTTCCGTTCCCTCTCGACCTACCAACCGGGCACGTTCGAGGGCTGGCTGCACCGCGTCACGACGAACCTCTTCCTCGACGGGGCGCGCCGCAAGCAGCGGATTCGCTTCGACGCCCTCTCGGACGAGCGGGCAGCTCGGCTGCGCAGCGACGGCGGCGTCCCCCACGAGGAGTACGCCGACCAGCGCTTCGAGGACGACGTGGAGCGGGCCCTGGCCCAGCTCCCGCCGGACTTCCGGGCGGCCGTGGTCCTCTGTGACATCGAGGGCCTCTCCTACGAGGAGATCGCCACGATCCTCGACGCGAAGCTCGGCACCGTCCGTTCACGGATCCACCGGGGCCGTGCGATGTTGCGTGACGCGTTGGCCCACCGCGCTCCGAGTGCTGGGCGGGCTCGCTACTCCGGACCGGTCATCGCGCCGTACTCGCCGGAGGGGGTCGTCGGATGATCGGCCACGTCGGCGCCAAGGTGAGCGCCCTGATCGACGGGCAGCTGCCTGCGGCAGAGTCCGAACGGCTCTGGAACCACGTGCACGGGTGTGCCTCCTGCCGCCAGCACGTGGAGCGCGAGGGCTGGATCAAGACCCGGCTCGCTGGGCTGGGCGGGGACTGTGCCCAGCCTGCGGCACCCAACTACCTGCACAGCGTGCTGTGCCACTCCACCCGGTACGACACCGATGATCCGGTCGCCGAGCCCCCGCAGGCAGGCGTACGCCGCCGCACGGTCGCCGTGGCCGTGCTCGGTGCCGGATCGATGGGCGCCGCCATGCTCGGCGTCTTTGCCCTGACCATCCCGGCTGAGGCTCCGCCCGTCGATCGTCGTGGCCCGACCACGTCGTTGACCGGTGTCTCCGACTCCCTCCGTCCGGCAGTTCCGGTCGCCACCACCGAGCCCGTGGGCGCCACCTCCAACTCGGCGCAGACCTCCGTGGTCGACGGCCCCGCACCAAGATGGGTGACAATCAACAAGTGAACGACGAGCAGAACAACCGTCCTGACAGCTCGAGCGACACCGAGCACACACTGCCGCTGCGACCGGATGACTCCGTGGGCAGTGGGCGCGAGCACGAGGGCCAGCAGTCGCCGGCCCCGGGGCCCCAAGGGTCGCCGTACCCCGCTCCTCAGTCCTCGGGTCCGCCGTCACAGGCACCGAGCAGCCAGGTTCCCGGCCAGACGCCCCCGTCGTACGCCGCTCCTGCGTCGCAGCACCATCCGGCCCCCGGCCCGCACCAGCCCGGGCAGCAGGGGTCAGACCCGCGCCAGCCCGGCCAGCAGGGGCCCGGCCCGCACCAGCCCGGGCAGCAGGGGCCAGACCCGCACCAGCCCGGGCAGCAGGGGCCAGACCCGCGCCAGCCCGGCCCGCACCAGCCAGGTCACCAGGGTCAGCAGCACGCCCCGTCCCTCCAGTCGCAAGGTGGCGGCCGCCCGCCCTACGGGGTCGGCGCCGGCATCCCCGGAGAGCCGGCCCGGCAGCCCACCTCGCGCGCCAAGCTGTCCTCCGGGGTCTGGCCGGCGATCGCGGCCATGTCGCTGGTCATCGGACTCGTCGGTGGCGGCCTGGGTGGCTATGCGGTCAACAAATGGGCCGATGACCACCCTGACTCCGAGAGCTCCGGCCAAGGGCTCTCCGACAGCGACGTGGTCACCGATGCTCCGCTGCCGTCCAACTCCGAGGGGACCGGCTCCAAGGACGCCGCCTCGGGGAGCATCGCCGACGTCGCCGAGGTCCTGCTGCCCAGCACCGTGCAGATCCTCGCCGAGTTCAACGGCGAGGAGGGCGGCGCCACCGGGTCCGGGTTCTTCCTCGACAAGCAGGGCCACGTCGTGACCAACAACCACGTCGTCGCGGAAGCCGCCGACGGAGGCAAGATCACGGTCGTCGACCACCAGGGCAAGCGCTACCCCGCCACCGTGGTGGGTCGGAGCCCGGTCTACGACCTCGCCGTGCTGGACGTCGAGGGCATCACGTCCGTCCAACCGGCCTCGCTCGGCTCGTCCAAGGACCTCGAGGTCGGCGAGCAGGTGGTCGCCATCGGCTCGCCCCTCGGCCTCAGCAGCACCGTGACCTCCGGCATCGTGAGTGCCCTGAACCGACCGGTCACGACCGGTGGCGGGGAGGACTCCCAGTCCTTCATCAACGCCGTCCAGACCGACGCGGCGATCAACCCGGGCAACTCGGGTGGACCCCTGGTCAACCTGTCGGGCCAGGTCGTCGGGGTGAACTCGGCCATCGCCACCACCGGCGGCTCGAGCCTCGGTGGCGAGTCCGGGAACATCGGCGTCGGCTTCGCGATCCCGATCGAGCAGGTGCGGGTCACCGCTGACCAGATCCTGCGTGACGGCGAGGCCCGCTACCCCGTGATCGGGGCCACGGTCCAGAGTGACCAGGACGGCGGCGGAGCCCGCATCCAGGAAGTGGTCGGTGACAGTCCGGCCGCGGACAGTGGTCTCAAGAAGGGCGACCTCATCACTGCCCTCGACGATCGACCGGTCACCGACAACGCCACCCTGATCGTGGCGATCCGTTCCCACCTGCCGGGCGACACGGTGACCCTCACGGTCGATCGCGACGGCGACACGAAGAAGGTCGACGTCGAGCTCGACTCCAAGGTCGGCTGACACTCACCCTGTGCCCCGCGAGGGCGACTCCGACCTGGCCATGATGGTGCCCGCCTAGGAGTCGTCCTCGCGGTATCTCGGGTCCACCTCGTCAGCGGGGACTCCGAGGAGCTCGGCCACCTGCTCGACCACGACCGTGAGCACCAACGCCTCGAGCTCCTCCCGACCCTCGCAGCGGTGCTCGATCGGTCGGCGGAAGACCACGAGCCGGGTGGGTTGCGTGCCGGTGCCACGCACCAACGAGGAGAGCGGGACCGAGTCGACGTCCCAGTCGTCGGGGACCAGGGGCGTGTCCTCGACGGCGAACTCCACCAGCCCGAGCCGGTGCTGCCAGCGATCGTCGATCGCCGAGACCACACCGAGCACCAAGGAGTCGAAACGCTCGCGGCGGGTCGGACGAGGTCGCACGAAGCGGTCCCCGGGCCGTGTCCGGGGCAGGATCTCGGGCCCGCGCGGGCCACGACCACGACGGTCCCTGCTTCGCCCGAACGTCTTCGCTCCGGCCGTCTCCGCTCCGGCCGTCTCCGCTCCGGTCGTCTCAGCTCCGGCAGGGACCCGCTCGGAGCCGGTGGGCCCGGACGCACGTTGCTCAGTCACGCCGCGAGCCTAAACCGCGCAGGGGCATCCGGGCGGTAGCGTCTGCCGCGTGACTTCAGCCCGTCGGTGTTCGCGTACTGCCTGTGGCCGCCCCGCGGTCAACACGCTGACCTACGTCTATGCCGACCAGACCGCGGTGCTGGGCCCGCTGGCGACCTACGCCGAGCCCCACGCCTACGACCTCTGCGAGGCCCACAGCGAGCGCCTCAGCGCGCCCCGTGGGTGGGAGGTCATGCGCCTGGCCCCCGACCCGTCCACCCTCGAGCCCTCCAGTGACGACCTGCTGGCCCTCGCAGATGCCGTTCGCGAGGCGGCCCGACCCGTCCCCGCGGTCGCCCAGACCGCCGGCCTGCAGACTGAGACCGGTCGTGAGACTGCCCGCCGTGGGCACCTGCGGGTGCTCAGCAACGACTGACCCCCGGACGGCGATAGGCTCGGCGCCATGCCCCCAGTTCCTGCGTCGTCCTCCACGCTCGATCCTGACAACCTGCACGCGATCTTCAAGGCGTACGACGTCCGCGGCACCGTTGGTGACCAGATCGACGAGGTGCTCGCTCGCCGTGTCGGTGGTGCGTTCGTCGCCGTGACCGGTGCGCCGACCGTTGCCATCGGCCACGACATGCGACCGTCGTCGCCGGGTCTGGCCCGGGCCTTCGCCGAAGGCGCCGCTCAGGCCGGGGCCGACGTCGTCATGATCGGCCTGGCCTCGACCGACCAGCTCTACTTCGCCTCCGGGCACCTCGACCTGGCGGGCGTGATGTTCACCGCCAGCCACAACCCGGCCGCCTACAACGGCATCAAGATGTGCCGTCCGGGCGCGCGCCCGATCGGCGCCGAGACCGGGTTGCTCGAGATCCGTGACGCGGTCGCCGACGAGGTGACCGGCGATCGCCGGGGCTCGATCACCGAGCGTGACGTCCTCGCCGGCTACGCCGACCACCTGCTGTCCCTGGCGCCGGTCCGCGGTCGGCGGCTCACGGTCGTCGTCGACGCCGGCAACGGAATGGCCGGCCACACGGCGCCGGCAGTCTTCGACCGCCTCGGGGACCAGGTCGACCTGGTGCCGATGTACTTCGAGCTCGACGGCACCTTCCCCAACCACGAGGCCAACCCGATCGAGCCGGCCAACCTCGTCGACCTGCAGGAGCGGGTGCTGGCCGAGAAGGCCGACATCGGGCTTGCCTTCGACGGAGACGCCGATCGCTGCTTCCTCGTCGACGAGCGCGGCGAGCTGGTCTCACCGTCCACCCTCACCGGCCTGATCGCCGCCCGTGAGCTGGCGCGCGAGCCCGGCTCCACGATCATCCACAACCTGATCACCTCCCGCTCGGTCCCCGAGATCGTGGGCGAGCTCGGCGGGACCGCGGTGCGCACCCGCGTCGGGCACTCGTTCATCAAGGCCACGATGGCCGAGACGGACGCGATCTTCGGCGGCGAGCACAGCGGGCACTTCTACTTCCGCGACTTCTGGCGCGCCGACTCGGGCATGCTGGCCGCGTTGCACGCCTTGGCCGCGCTGGCCGAGGGAGAGGGGCCGCTCTCGGACCTGCTCGCCGAGTACGTGCGCTTCTCCTCGTCCGGCGAGATCAACTCGACCGTGACCGACCAGGCTGCGGTGCTGGAGGAGCTCGAGACCGCCCACGCCGGCGCAACCGGGGTCGCGCTCGACCACCTCGACGGCCTCACCGTGGCCCACGACGACTGGTGGTTCAATGTGCGAGCCTCCAACACCGAGCCGCTGCTCCGGCTGAATGCTGAAGGCAAGGACGAGCAAACCATGGCGCGCGTGCGCGACGACGTACTCAGTGTGATCAGGAGAGACCAGTGAACATCGACCCCCAGCTGCTCAAGATCATCGTGTGCCCCGACTGCCACGGGGAGCTCTCGGCCCAGGCCGAGGAGCTGGTCTGCTCGGCCTGCGGCCTCGCCTACCCGGTGCGCGACGACATCCCGGTGCTGCTGGTCGACGAGGCCCGCAAGCCGGCCTGATCGCCATGTGGTTCGACGAGTCACGCCTCGACGACGAATCCGCTCTCGCCGGGTCCGACCTGCTGCTGCGCTCCTTGGCGGAGTCCGGTGCGCGCGTGCGTCGAGCCGCGGGCGACGCTCGCGAGGCGATCGACGAGGCGCTGCGTCGTAGCGAGGGCTCCCGGCCCCGCGCGGTCATCGCTGCCGGCCCCGACTCGCGGCTGCTGCGCGCGGTGCTCGAGCCGTGGTGCCCGGTGCCGTTCGTGGCCTGGCCCGGTCCAGCGCTGCCGGGGTGGGCGGGCTCCCTCGACCTCGTCGTGATCCTGTCGCCCGAGCGCTCCGACCCGGCGGCGGCCTCCGCCGTCGCCGAGGCGGTCCGACGTGGATGCCAGGTGGTGGTGGCGTGCCAGTCCGACTCGATGGTGGCCGAGCATGCGGCCGGTCGCTGGAGCACGATCCTGCCGATCGTCTCGGGGGACCAGCTGGCGACTGCCGTGGTGATGCTCGACTACCTGCACCGGCTCGGCCTCGGGCCGGAGTCCGACGCCGACGAGGTCGCCACCGCACTCGATGACATGGCGATCTCCTGCTCACCGCACCGCGACATCGCGATCAACCCCGCCAAGATGCTGGCGATCGGCCTCGCGGACGCCAACCCCTTGGTCTGGGGAGGCTCGGTCCTTGCCGCCCGGGCAGCGCGTCGGGTCGCTGAGTCCATGCGTCGAGCATCGGGGCGCAGCGCGTTGGCCGGCGACGCCGAGCACCTGCTTCCCGTGCTCGAGGCGACCCGGGCCAGGAACGTCTTCGACGACCCGTTCGCAGATGACGGTGGCGAGCTGCGCACCGTCCTTCTCGTCCTCGAGGACGGCTCCGACGACCAGGTGGGCCGGGAACAACGCGGCCGCCTGCTGGCAGCGGCGGAGAGTCGCGGCGTACGCGTCGAGACGATGGCCGCCGAGTCGGGCAGCGAGGTCGCTCGTTATGCCTCCCTGCTCCTCCTGGGGTCCTACACCGCCGCCTACCTCCAGCTCGCCCTCACCACCACCTAGCCGCGCACGCGCTCTCTGGCGTGTCCTCGGTCGACTCCGAGGGGGGACCAGCAACTACACTGCGCAGCGTGATGACACCGCTGAGTGCCGCAAACCCGGAGGTCCCGGTCCGATGAGCGCGGGACTGTTCGCGCTCCTCGACGACGTCGCGGCGCTGGCCAGGGTCGCGGCAGCCTCGATCGACGACGTCGGGGCGGCTGCCGGTCGTGCCAGCGTGAAGGCTGCCGGAGTCGTGGTCGACGACACCGCCGTGACCCCGCAGTACGTCGCGGGCGTGGCCGCCAAGCGCGAGCTGCCGATCATCAAGAAGATCGCCATCGGATCGATCCGCAACAAGCTGATCATCATCCTGCCCCTGGCCCTGTTGCTCAGCCAGTTCCTCCCGTGGTTGCTGACCCCGATCCTCATGTGCGGCGGCGCCTTCCTCTGCTACGAAGGGGCCGAGAAGATCTGGGAGAAGCTCAGCGGTCACCAGGTCGAGGCCGACGAGGCCACGCTCGAGATCACCCCCGAGAGGGAGAAGGAGATGATCTCCGGCGCGATCCGCACCGACCTGATCCTCTCCGCCGAGATCATGGTGATCTCGCTCAACGAGGTCGCCGACCAACCGTTCCTCGCCCGCGCCGCGATCCTGGTCGTGGTCGCGGTCGGCATCACGGTCCTGGTCTACGGCGTCGTCGCGATGATCGTGAAGATGGACGATGTCGGTCTCCGGATGACCATGTTCCGCTCGGGACTGGCCCAGAGGTTCGGCCATGCGCTGGTCAAGGCGATGCCCAAGCTGCTCGCGGTCATCTCGGTCGTCGGCACCGCAGCCATGCTGTGGGTGGGTGGCCACATCCTGCTGGTCGGGCTCGACGACCTGGGCTGGCACCCTCCCTACGAGTTCGTGCACCACCTCGAGGAACAGGTGCACCACGCCGTCAGCGGCGTGGGGGCAGCCCTGGGTTGGCTGGTCAACACCGTCGCCTCGGCGATCATGGGCCTGCTGGTGGGTGCCGTGGTCGTGGCGATCATGCACTTCCTGCCGTTCGGGCACGGTGCCGAGAAGGCCCACTGATCCGGCAGCAGCATTCGTCCGATGATTCTGTGGCCGGCGGCACACGCTTGTAGTCTTGGCCGAGTCCGCGCGGGAGATCCCGAAGAGTTGCAGATGCACCGCGGCACGCAGTCGAACATGTTGAGGACCATTCGATGGATTACAACGTTGCTGACCTGAGCCTGGCCGAGTTCGGCCGCAAGGAGCTCACCCTCGCCGAGCACGAGATGCCCGGCCTGGTCTCCCTTCGCACGACGTACGGCGACGCGCAGCCGCTGAAGGGTGCCCGGATCGCCGGTTCCCTGCACATGACCGTGCAGACCGCGGTCCTGATCGAGACCCTGGTCGCCCTCGGCGCCGACGTGCGCTGGGCCACCTGCAACATCTTCTCCACCCAGGACCACGCCGCCGCCGCGGTCGTCGTCGGCCCGCCGAGCAGCGGGGGGACCCCCGAGAACCCGCAGGGCACCCCGGTCTTCGCCTGGAAGGGCGAGACCCTCGCCGAGTACTGGGACGAGGCCGAGAAGGTCTTCGCCTTCACCGACGACGCCGGCAACCCGGTCGGTCCCAACATGCTCCTCGACGACGGTGGTGACATCACGCTCCTCGTGCACAAGGGTGTGGAGTTCGAGAAGGCCGGCGCCGTTCCGAGCCAGGACTCCACCGACAACGAGGAGTTCAAGGAGGTGCTGCGCGTCCTGGCCCGCTCGCTGGAGAACGACCCGCAGCGCTGGACCACCATCGCCAACGACATCAAGGGCGTCTCCGAGGAGACCACCACCGGTGTGCTGCGCCTCTACGACCGCTTCAAGGAGGGCTCGCTGCTCTTCCCGGCGATCAACGTCAACGACTCGGTCACCAAGTCGAAGTTCGACAACAAGTACGGCTGCCGCCACTCGCTGATCGACGGCATCAACCGAGGCACCGACGTGATGATCGGCGGAAAGGTCGCCGTCGTCTGTGGCTACGGCGACGTCGGCAAGGGCTCCGCGGAGTCGCTGCGCGGCCAGGGTGCTCGCGTCATCGTCACCGAGATCGACCCGATCTGCGCACTGCAGGCGGCGATGGACGGCTACGAGGTCAAGCGCCTCGAGTCGGTCGTCGAGACGGCTGACATCTTCATCACCACGACGGGGAACTTCGACATCATCCGGGTCGAGCACTTCGAGAAGATGAAGCACCAGGCGATCGTCGGCAACATCGGCCACTTCGACAACGAGATCAACATGGCCGGGTTGTCGCGCATCGAGGGCATCGTGAAGGACGAGATCAAGCCCCAGGTCCACCAGTGGATCTTCCCCGACGGCAAGAAGGTCATCGTGCTGTCGGAGGGTCGCCTGCTCAACCTCGGCAACGCGACCGGCCACCCGTCGTTCGTCATGTCGAACTCCTTCACCAACCAGGTGCTGGCCCAGATCGAGCTCTTCACCAAGACCGAGGAGTACCCGGTGGGCGTCTACGTCCTGCCCAAGCACCTCGACGAGGAGGTCGCCCGACTGCACCTCGACGCTCTCGGTGTCGAGCTCACCGAGCTCACCCAGGAGCAGGCCGACTACCTCGGCGTCCCGGTCGAGGGTCCCTACAAGTCGGAGCAGTACCGCTACTGAGCGGGACCACCCCATGAGCGCAGCGAACGACTTCGGAACCAAGGGGCGCGTCCTCGTCGTCGACGACGACGCGTCCCTTGCCGAGATGCTCACGATCGTGCTCCGGCAGGAGGGCTTCGAGGCCAGGGTGTGCCCGCGGGGTGACCTGGCCCTGGCCGAGTTCCGTGACTTCCGTCCCGACGTGCTGCTGCTCGACCTGATGCTGCCCGGCAAGGACGGCATCGACGTGTGCAAGGAGATCCGGGCCGAGTCCGGCATCCCGATCGTCATGCTCACTGCCAAGGGCGACACTGTCGACGTGGTCGTCGGCCTCGAGTCCGGGGCCGACGACTACATCGTCAAGCCGTTCAAGCCCAAGGAGCTCGTGGCCCGCATCCGCGCGCGCGTACGCCGTACCGACAGCTCGCCGCAGGAGAGCCTCACCATCGGCGACCTGAGCATCGACGTCGCCGGTCACTCGGTGACGCGGGGCAGCGAGTCGGTCAACCTGACCCCGTTGGAGTTCGACCTCCTGGTCTGCCTCGCCCGCAAGCCGTGGCAGGTGTTCACCCGCGAGGTCCTGCTGGAACAGGTGTGGGGCTACCGTCACGCCGCCGACACCCGTCTGGTCAACGTGCACGTCCAGCGCCTTCGCTCCAAGGTCGAGCAGGACCCGGAGAACCCCGAGATCGTGGTCACGGTCCGTGGGGTGGGATACAAGGCCGGAAGCTCCTAGGCCATGACTCCCCAGCGACGGCCGATCCTCGAGAGAGATGGCCTAGGCAACCCACATGCGCTCGCGGCCGTTGACTGACGCCATCCGCTGGACCCTGACGTTCTGGCGTCGGTCGATCCAGGCCCGGGTCGTGGTGAGCACGGTGCTGCTCTCCGCCATCGTGTTCAGTGTCGTCGGCTGGTTCCTGCTGCAGCAGACCAAGGACGGACTGGTCGACGCGCGGGTCGAGCGCGTCGTCGCGGAGGCGGCCAACGAGACCGCCGATGCACGCGCCCGCCTGGCAACCGTGCCCGGCACCGACGACGAGGCGAGCCTGCAGCTCCAGCAGCTGGTCGACCCGATCATCTCGCGAGGGGCCTCGCGGGGGTTCTCCGTGGTGCTGAACGGTCCCATCGGCGAGGAACCGACCGACCTGGCGGTCAGCGGCCCGCGCTACTCCACCGGCCTCGACCTCGACAGCGTGCCCGACGAGCTGGTGGAGCACCTCGACGAGAGCGACGCGACCGCCTGGGCGTTCTCCCGGGTCCGCTACCTGCCGGAGAGCGGTCGCGCCGACGGGCCGGGGATCGTGGTCGGCTCGCGGATCCGCCTGCCCGCCGACGGCGAGTTCTACACAATCTACTACGTCTTCCCGATGCAGCAGGAACAGGAGACCCTCGACCTGGTCACGCGTGCGCTGATCACCGCGGGTGCCCTGCTGCTGGTGCTCGTCGCCGGGCTCACCTGGCTGGTGACCCGCCAGGTGGTGACCCCCGTGCGGATGGCTCGCCGGGTGGCGGAGCGACTCGCTGCCGGTGAGCTCGAGGAGCGGCTGCGGGTGCGCGGTGAGGACGACATCGCCCGCCTGGCGACCTCGTTCAACCAGATGGCCTCCAGCCTGCAGCGCCAGATCCGGCAGCTGGAGGAGCTGTCCCGGGTCCAGCGACGCTTCACCTCCGACGTCTCCCACGAGCTGCGCACACCCCTGACGACGGTGCGGATGGCCGGCGACGTGCTGTACGACGCGCGGGCCGACTTCGACCCGGTCACGGCTCGTGCGGCAGAGCTGCTGCAGACCGAGCTCGACCGCTTCGAGGGCCTGCTCAGCGACCTGCTCGAGATCAGCCGCTTCGACGCCGGAGCGGCCGCACTGGAGCTCGACGACGTGAACCTCGTCGACGTCGCCCACCGTGTGGTGGACATGACCAGGGCACTCGCGGAGCAGCGCCACACCACGGTCACCGTCACCGCGCTCTCCGATCCCTGCCTGGCGGAGGCGGACTCCAGGCGCGTGGAGCGGATCGTCCGCAACCTGGTGAGCAATGCGATCGACCACGCGGACTCGACGGGGATCGTGATCCTGGTGAACGCCGACGAGCACGCCGCGGCGATCGCCGTGCGCGACCACGGGGTCGGCCTCGCCCCGGGTGAGGCGGCCCTGGTGTTCAACAGGTTCTGGCGTGCCGACCCGGCTCGGGCCCGCACCAGCGGAGGCACCGGCCTGGGCCTGTCGATCTCCTTGGAGGACACCCACCTGCACGGAGGATGGTTGCAGGCCTGGGGCCAGCCGGGGGAGGGCGCCCAGTTCCGGCTGACCCTGCCGCGCCGGGTGAGCCAGGTGCTGCGGCACAGTCCGTTGCCGCTGGTTCCCGACGATGCCGAGGAGATGGCGACATGACCGTCCGGACCCGTGGACTCGTGCTGGCCGTGGTCGCGCTGATGCTGTGCTCGGCGTGCGTGAGCATGCCCGACAGCGGCGACGTCCAGGTGGGCGACGACACGGGTGCGTCCTCCCAGGACCCCGGCTACCCCTACGACCCGCGGCCCCCGCAGCCCGGTGAGCGGGCCACGGAGATCGTGAGCCACTTCCTCGACGCGATGATGGCCAACCCGACCACCACGGCGGTGGCCAAGCAGTTCCTCTCCGAGGACGCGCGCGAGTCGTGGCATCCCGAGCGCCAGATGATCACCTACGACGACATTCAGACCCCGTCGGGGACCAACGAGGTCTCGGTGACCCTCCTGGACGCCAATCACCTGGACGCCCGGGGTGCCTGGCAGGGCCCGGTGTCGGACAAGCAGCGAGTGCTGTCCTTCGGGATGACCGTGGAGGACGGGGAGTGGCGCATCGCCGACCCGCCCGACGCGATGATCGTCTCCGACGAGTTCTTCGAGGGACGCTACCGCCAGGCTTCGCTCTACTTCGTGGATCCGACGGCACGCGTGGTGGTTCCCGAACCCGTCTTCGTGCCGCGCAGCGGCCAGCTGTCAGCCGTCCTGATGCGGGGACTGCTCCGCGGCCCCGGGGCGCGCCTGGACGGGGTGCTGAGGTCCTACATCCCCGACGACATGAACCTGGACCTCTCCGCGCCGGTCTCGGCGGACGGCGTCGCGGAGGTCTCGCTGCGCGGGGACATCACGACGCTCGACCCCGAGAGCGTGGAGCTGATGACCGTGCAGATCGCCTGGACGCTGCGCCAGGACCCGTCCGTGAGCCGGGTCCGCCTCACCATCAACGAGACCCCGGTCACCACGTCAGGCTCGTCGTCGGCCTTCGACGTCGACATCGGCGAGGAGTACAACCCCATCGGGGCGAACTCCTGGCAGGGGCTCTTCGGCCTGCGCGAGGGGCGGGTGGTGTCCTCGATCAGTGGTCGGGAGAACCACGACACCGGACCGTTCGGGACCGCCGAGTACGGCCTCCGCACGATCGCGGTGAACCTGCAGGCGACCCAGATCGCCGGGGTCACCTCGGACGGCCGCTCGGTGCTGTCGGCCCCGACGTCCGAGGGCGAGGCGGCAACGGTGTCGACCCTCGCCGGTGGCAGCGACTTCCTGGAGCCCGCCTGGGACGTCTCGAACCGGTTGTGGCTGGTGGACCGCACCTCAGGTGGTGCCGTCGTCTCCTACGTGCGCAGGGGCCAACGCCACGTCGTCCCGGTGCCCGGGGTGTCCGGGAAGCGGGTGACCCACTTCCTGGTCTCCCGTGACGGCACGCGTCTGATCGCCGTGCTCCGACGCAAGCAGGGCGACGTGGTCGTGCAGAGCCGGATCGCGCTGGCCGGGAACAAGGTGCGCGGCACCCCGGCCACGGTGACGCGTCGTTTCCCGGACGAGCTGGTGCGGATTCGTGCGCTGGCCTGGCACTCGCCGACCGAAGTGGTGATGTCGCGGGTCATCACCAACGACCTCACCCAGCTGACCACCGTCTCGGTGGACGGGTCCGACGTCGTGCTGTCGGCGGACGTGCCGATCGAGCTGGTCCGGGACAAGGTGGTGCGACTGGTCGGTTCGCCGGACCCGGCGTCAGGTGCGTGGGCGGTGGCCGCTTCCGGCAAGGTCTACGACCTGACTCCTGACAGCGACGTACTGCCACCCAAGGACGGGCTCCTGTCACTCACCTACGTGGGGTGATCCACAGGCGTGGACCAGGGGCTTGCCCGGGGCCGCTGGAAGCGGTCGGCTGTGGGGGTGCTCCCCGCCCTGATGGATCTGGTCACCGGCTCGGCCTGCCCCGGTTGTGGGCAGCCGGGGACCCTGCTGTGCCGGCGGTGCCGGGAAGGGCTGATGGGCGCTGAGCGTGCGTCGGCCCCCACACCGTGTCCGCCCGAGCTCGTTCGGCCCTGGGCCGCGGGGGAGTACGACGGGCTGCTGCGCACGTTGATCCTGGGCCACAAGGAACGACAACAGTTCTCCCTGAGGCGCCCCCTCGGCGAGCTGCTGGCGAGAGCCGTGGCCGGACTGGCCGGCACCGCAGGCGTCGTCACGGGCTCGCCGCTGGTGCTGGTCCCGGTCCCGTCGCAACGGGCACGCGTGCGAGCTCGCGGACATGACCCGACGCTCCTGGTCACACGGGTTGCGGCGCGCGAGCTGCGCCGGATCGGCCACCGTGCGGAGGCGGCTTCTCTGCTGCACGTCGGACGGGTCCTCGACCAGTCGGAGCTGGACGCAGCTGGGCGCGCGGCGAACCTGGCCGGATCGATGTGGGTGCGCGGCCGTGGGCTGGAACGGCTGGCCGCCACGACGGGTCGGGCCTGGGTCGTCGTGTGCGACGACGTCCTGACGACGGGCGCCACCGCAGCGGAGGCTCAGCGGGCCTTGCGCGCCTGCGGGCTCGGAGTGCTCGGGGCAGCGACGATCGCCGCGACCCGCAAACGGCTGCCGGGCGGGGCCCGGGCGGGAGCCGAACCGCGGACGGATGCCCCCACATCCTGAAGATCTCCCGTGGGCCGGACCGGATCGGGACGGCGCGCTGGTCTTGTGGGCGGGAAGAGACTAACGTCTCTGCATGGAGTCCGTTCGGGTCCGTGGTTGCGTCGTCAGCTGGCTCGATGAGCCTTGGCGACAAGCCGAAGCCAGTCGCAGGCGAAACGGCCCACGTAAGTCCACGGTCGGGACATCGCTTCCCGGGTGCGGACGATCACGGTGCGGCTTAGAAGTAAGTCCTGCCCCGGCCCTGTCGTCAGACACGGCGGTCCGTCGGGAGAAGGTGGGTAGTGGCACCAAGCCGCGAGAACCTCAGCAGGCGGTTGTGGGGTCGAAGACCAGGTCGGCCGAGCGGACTCCTACCCACGTCCGGAGGCCACCCCAGAGGTGGTCCTCCGGCGCGCTCGAAGTATCCAATTCAAGGCACGGGAGGTCCACATGGACGTTGTGGTGAACGCTCGACACTGCGAGGTGTCCGATCGGTTCCGCAGTCATGTCGAGGAGAAGCTCGCCAAACTCGAGAAGCACGACCATCGCATCATGCGAGTGCTCGTCGAGGTGGAGAAGGAGCGCAACCCGCGCCAGCACGATCGGTCGGTTCGCGTGGAGCTGACGGCCCACTCCAAGGGGCCCGTCATCCGGGCCGAGGCCGCAGCTGACGACAAGATGGGCGCCCTTGACCTGGCGCTCGACAAGATGGCCTCCCAGATGCGGCGCGCGGCCGACCGTCGCCGCGTCCACCGCGGACGCCACACCCCGGTGTCCGTGGGGGAGGCGCTGGCCGACGCCCAGCCCCCGGTGGAGACCGTTGTCGAGCAGGACGACGTCGTCACCACCGAGCGCCAGGTCGGCCCGATCACCGTGACCGGTGACGGCCCGTTGGTGGTCCGCGAGAAGTCCCACAGCGCGACGCCGATGACGTTGGACCAGGCGCTCTACGAGATGGAGCTGGTCGGGCACGACTTCTACCTCTACGTCGACAAGGACAGCGAGCGGCCCGCAGTGGTCTATCGCCGGCGTGGTTACGACTACGGCGTGATCTCGCTCGACGTCGACAGCTGACCGGTTCATCCATGGCCATCAGGCACGACCGGGACGCTCGGGGACGGCAGATGTCGCCCGGTCGTGCCATGATGCCCTTGTGACAGACAGCAACGCTTCCGGCGAGTCCGAACCGATCCGTGTCCTGGTGGTCGACGACCAGGAGCTCTTCAGACGCGGTCTGACCATGCTGCTCGGGGTGGAGTCCGGCATCGAGGTCATCGGTGAGGCCGGGGACGGCATCGAGGGCACCGACCTGGCGATCAGCTCGGCCCCCGACGTGGTCCTCCTCGACGTCCGCATGCCGAAGCGATCCGGCATCGAGGCCTGCGTGGCGATCAAGGAAGCGGTTCCGTCGGCAAAGATCATCATGCTGACTGTCTCCGACGAGGAGGCCGACCTCTACGAAGCGGTCAAGAGCGGTGCGTCCGGCTACCTCCTCAAGGACTCCTCGATCGAGGAGGTGGCCCAAGCCGTGCGCGTGGTTGCCGACGGCCAGTCCCTGATCAGCCCGTCGATGGCGGTGAAGCTGATCGACGAGTTCAAGCAGATGTCCAAGCCGGAGCGGGAGCAGGTCACCGGGCTGCGCCTGACCGAGCGTGAGCTCGAGGTGCTGCGTCTGGTCGCCAAGGGGATGAACAACCGCGAGATCGCTCGCCAGCTGTTCATCAGCGAGAACACCGTGAAGAACCACGTGCGCAACATCCTGGAGAAGCTGCAGCTCCACTCCCGCATGGAGGCCGTGATGTACGCCGTGCGGGAGAAGCTGCTCGACATCCCCTGACCTGCTCGTGACGTCACTGTCCCGGGCCCAGGCCCGACGCATCGCGCTGGCCGCCCAGGGTTTCACCGACCGGCCGCACTCCCGCCCGACCCTCCGCACCCTGACCCGCACGGTCGAGCGCACCGGGGTGCTCCAGGTGGACAGCGTGAACGTGTTGCAGCGCGCCCACTACATGCCGCTCTATGCGCGCATGGGGCCCTACGACGTGGACCTGTTGCGACGTGCCTCCAGCGGTGGTGAGCAGCGGCGACTCGTGGAGTACTGGGCGCACGTCCAGGCCCTGATGCCGGTGGAGCTGTGGCCGTTCATGCAGCACCGCATGGCGTCGTACCGGGCCGGAAGGGGCAAGTGGTTCCAGGCCATCCCTGACCTCGAGCGCGAGATCCGGGCGGTGATCACCGAGCGCGGGGCCAGCACGTCCAGGCAGGTGGCGGAGGTGCTGTCCCGGGAAGCGCACCGCTCGAAGGACCACTGGGGCTGGAACTGGTCCGACGAGCGCAAGGTGCTCGACCACATGTTCACCTGCGGCGAGGTGGCCATCGCGGGGCGCAACCAACAGTTCGAGGTGGTCTACGACCTGCCCGAGCGTGTCCTGCCGTCCGCCGTCCTGGCAGCCCCGGAGCCGTCACCGATCGAGGCAGCAGTCGAGCTGGTGCGCCGGGCGGCCAGGTCGCACGGAGTGGCGACTGCGTCATGCCTGGCTGACTACTACCGGATGCGCGTCCAGCCGGCCAGGGCAGCTGCCGCCGACGCGAGCGACGCCGGTCTCGCCAGCGCGCAGGAGGCCATCCACGTCCTGGTGGACTCCGGCGAGCTGCTGCCGGTTGCGGTGGAGGGCTGGAAGCGCCCGGCCTACCTGCACGCCGGAGCCAAGCTCCCCAGGAAGGTGTCGGCGCGGACCGTGCTGAGCCCGTTCGACCCCCTGGTCTGGGAACGGGAGCGCACCGAGCGGTTGTTCGACTTCTCCTACCGCATCGAGATCTACGTCCCGGCGGCCAAACGAGTGCACGGCTACTACGTGCTGCCGTTCCTCCTGGGGGATCGCATCGTCGCCCGGGTTGACCTCAAGGCCGACCGTGCGGCGCGACGACTGCTGGTGAAGGCAGCCCACGCCGAGCCCGGTGCGCCGACGGAGACCGCTGCCGAGCTGGCCGTGGAGTTGCGCCGGTTGGCCGGCTGGCTGGCGCTCGACGAGGTGGTCGTGGAACCCCGCGGAGACCTGGCTCCCGGGCTGGGCGCCGAGGTCCTCCTCACCTGACGAGGAAGCCACCCCCTCGACCGGTGAAAATCTTGGTGTCGTGGGTAGCATGGCCCCGGCGCCGGAGTGTCTGAGCCCCGGGCCCGCTCGACCATCAACCCAGGGAGTTCCCGCTCGTGCCTGCCATTCTCGACAAGATCCTCCGCATCGGCGAAGGCAAGATCGTCCGTCAGCTCGAAGTCGTCGCCAAGGCCGTGAACTCGATCGAGGACGACTTCGTCAAGATGACCGATGACGAACTGCGTGGCATGACCGTGGAGTTCAAGGAGCGGCTCGAGAAGGGGGAGACCCTCGACGACATCATGCCGGAGGCCTTCGCCACCGTGCGTGAGGCGGCTCACCGGGTCATCGGCCAGCGTCACTACGACGTCCAGATCATGGGTGGGGCGGCACTGCACCAGGGCAACATCGCCGAGATGAAGACCGGTGAGGGCAAGACGTTGGTCGCCACCCTCCCGGCGTACCTCAACGCGCTGGCCGGGCAGGGCGTCCACATCGTCACGGTGAACGACTACCTGGCCAAGTTCCAGTCCGAGATGATGGGTCGCATCCACCACTTCCTGGGCCTGACCACCGGCGTGATCCTGCCCGAGATGCGCCCCGCCGAACGACGCGAGGCCTATGCCTGCGACATCACCTACGGCACCAACAACGAGCTCGGGTTCGACTACCTGCGCGACAACATGGCATCCGACATCAAGGACTGCGTGCAGCGCGGCCACGGCTTCGCGATCGTGGACGAGGTCGACTCGATCCTCATCGACGAGGCCCGCACCCCGTTGATCATCTCCGGCCCCACCCAGGACGAGGTCCGCTGGTACGCCGAGTTCGCCAAGATCGCGCGCACGATGAAGATCGACGTCGACTACGAGGTCGACGAGAAGAAGCGCACCATCTCCGTGCTCGAGGGTGGCATCACCAAGGTCGAGGACCACCTCGGCATCGACAACCTCTACGACTCGGTCAACACCCCGCTGATCTCCTTCATGAACAACTCCATCAAGGCGAAGGAGCTGTTCCGCAGCGACAAGGAATACGTCGTCATGGACGGCGAGGTGCTCATCGTCGACGAGCACACCGGTCGCATGCTCGCCGGACGTCGCTACAACGACGGCCTGCACCAGGCCATCGAGGCCAAGGAGGGCGTGACGGTCCGCGAGGAGTACCAGACGCTCGCCACGGTCACCCTGCAGAACTACTTCCGTCTCTACAAGAAGCTCTCCGGCATGACCGGAACCGCGATGACCGAGGCGAGCGAGTTCGACAAGATCTACAACCTCGGCGTGGTTCCGATCCCGACCAACAAGCCGATGCAGCGCGTGGACCAGGCCGACCTGGTCTACCGCACCGAGAACGCCAAGTACCTCGCGGTGTGCGACGACATCGTCGAACGCCACAAGAACGGCCAGCCGGTCCTGATCGGCACCGTCTCGGTGGAGAAGTCCGAGCTGCTCTCGGGCCTGCTGAAGAAGAAGGGCGTCGCGCACAGCGTGCTCAACGCCAAGGTGCACGCCGACGAGGCCGCGATCGTGGCCCAGGCCGGTCACAAGGGCGCGGTCACCGTGGCCACCAACATGGCCGGTCGAGGAACCGACATCATGCTCGGTGGTTCGGTGGAGTTCATCGCCGACCAGGAGCTGCGCAAGCAGGGCCTCGAGCCAACGGGTGAGACCGCCGAGGCCTACGACGAGGCCTGGCCCGACATGGTCGAGCGCATCAAGGCCCAGGTCAAGGCCGAGCACGACGAGGTCAAGGAGGCAGGTGGCCTCTACGTCGTCGGCACCGAGCGCCACGAGTCCCGCCGCATCGACAACCAGCTCCGTGGTCGCTCCGGCCGTCAGGGTGACCCGGGGGAGTCGCGCTTCTACCTGTCGCTCGAGGACGAGCTGATGCGCCTGTTCAAGTCCGACTGGGTCGACCGGGTGCTGGTCATGCTCAAGGTGCCCGACGACGTGCCGATCGAGAACAAGCGGGTCACCGGCGCGATCGCCAACGCGCAGGGGCAGCTGGAGTCGCAGAACTTCGAGTCCCGCAAGAACGTGCTGAAGTACGACGACGTGATGGACCGCCAGCGCCACGTGATCTACGACGAGCGTCGCCAGGTCCTCGAGGGAGCTGACCTCGAGGAGCAGATGCGCACCTTCGTCGACGACGTGGTCGGCGCCTACGTCACCGGCGCGACCGAGGGCTTCTCGGAGGAGTGGGACCTCGACGCCCTGTGGACCGCCCTCAAGCAGCTGTATCCGATCTCGGTGTCCCTCGACGAGGTCGAGACGCAGGCGGGTGGCCGCGCTGCGATGACCCGCCTCGAGCTCACCGAGACCCTGACCAAGGACGCCCAGAAGGCCTACGACGAGCGCGAGGCGCTGGTGGGCGAGGAGAACATGCGCGAGCTCGAGCGCCGCGTGGTTCTCTCGGTGCTCGACCGCAAGTGGCGCGACCACCTCTACGAGATGGACTACCTCCGCGAGGGCATCTACCTGCGCGCCTACTCGCAGCGCGACCCGCTGGTCGAGTACCAGCGCGAGGGCTTCGACATGTTCCAGGCGATGATGGACGCGATCAAGGAGGAGTCCGTCGGCTTCCTGTTCAACCTCGAGGTCGAGGTCGAGGAGGCTGACGAGGCAGGCGTCGAGATCGTGGACGCCGACGCGTCCGAGGAAGCCGCCCCCGAGCACGTCCACGACGGCCCGCGCATCTCTGCGAAGGGTCTCGAGGCGCCGAAGGCTCCGACGAACCTCTCCTACACCGGTCCCGCGGAGGACGGGGAGGCAGAGGTGACCGGTGGCTCGGTGACCACGGACAGCGACGACCCCTTCGCCCACGTGGGTCGCAACGCGGACTGCCCGTGTGGGTCCGGCAAGAAGTACAAGAAGTGCCACGGTGCGCCCAACGGCCCGACCGGGCTGACCACGCGCGTCAACGGCTGAGACCGTTCGCAGCAAGGACCCCGGCGCTGGTTGCGCTGGGGTCCTTGCGATTTCCTCGCCCAGTCGGCCCGACGGTCCGGGCTTGAGACCAACCCGCGTTGGTCTCGGGGAGTGCCCGGGCTCCGGGCCCTGCTCACTTCGCCGAGCCGTCAGTTCTCGTCAGTTCCGCTGGCGCTCCGTGTCAACAACAGACCGCTCGACTCTTGCGTTGGAGTTCGGTCGAGCGGCCTAGCCGCTCACCCGAACTCCAACGCGGTGCACTGCCAGCGACCGGAGACGACCTCGAGCCGCCCGGCCAGGCAGCGACTGCGCTCGCCGTACTTCACGCGGGTGCAGAACTCGACGACCCCCTCGGCGAGGAAGCAGGTGTGCGCGGTCTGCACCTGCGGGCGCACGGACGGCCGGCGGCCCCGGCCCCTGCCGGCCGCATGCACCCCGGCGCGTGCCACGACGCCGGCGCGGTAGGCGAGCTCGTGGTGGATCTGCGGCGTGGTCCAGCGCAGCAGCTGCGACACCGGACGGTCGCCTCCGATCACCTCGACGCACGACTGGCTGAACGTCACCACCCAGCGGTGCAGGTCGTGGCGGATGCCGGCCGACACGGTGACCACGTCGGCGCCGGCGGTGATGGCACCGCTGGCCTCGGAGGTCGGCCAGGGCGGCCCGAGGTCGGGCTCGAGGTCGAGGGCAAGCGTGCCCTGCAGGCTCGTCGCGACCACGGACGCCGGACGACGGGGGTTGATCAGTGCGCTCACGTTGGTGGTCGTGGAGGCCATCACTTCTCCTGGGTGTTGTGGTGTCGAGGGGGCAGGTGCAGCTGGGCGCCGGGCCGGATCAGGTCGGGGTCGGTGCCGATCAGGGCCCGGTTCGCTGCCCAGATCTCGCGCCAGAGGGCATCGATCGATCGCGCCCCCGCCCGTGGTGGCAGCTCGGCCTCGGCGATGCGCCAGAGGCTGTCCCCGGCCCGCACGATGACGGTCGAGGTGACCGGGACACGCGCCGGCGCCGTCCTGGGACCTGGCGCGTGGGCGTCGAGCGACTGGCGATCGGGCAGCTGCAGTCCGACGATGACGGCGTCGTCGGACGGTTGGGGTGGTTGTCCCGCGCTCTGGTCGGCCGAGGCAGGCGAGAGCCCGCTGGCCAACCCGATGCCGCAGGCCACCAGCACGGTTCGCCGGATGAGTCGTGGGCACGGACCCAGCCGAAAGCAGGTGGCGGCCTCCACCACGGCGAAGGACGTCGCCACCCACCACCACACCAGGCAACCCGCGAGCAGCACGGCTGCGACGTCGGCCAGTGCCTCCTCGAGCGTGGCCGGCGCCAGCGCCGGGTTCTCGACCCACCGGATGGTGCGGCGCAGGTGGGGGAGGAGCAGCTGGAGCAGGGCCGCCAGCCCTGCTGAGGCGACGAGCCAGACCAGCAGGCAGCGGGCCGGCGCGGCCGTGGAGCGTTCCCGAGATGGCATCGCGATGCTTTCGTTTGCGTGTGTTTGCTTCAGTCAATGTCCGAATGCAGCCGTTGTCAACGGTTCATCCACAGGCATCTGCTCGGGTCGGTGGCGTGGTTGACAGGCCGCGACGACACGGGCAAGGCTCCTGCCCCATGAGCTGGGAGTCCGAACTGTTCGCACTGCTCGACGACCTGGAGGGGCGCGCCGAGGCGGTCTTCGACGCCGACCGTCAGGTGGAGGTGGCCGATCGGGCGCGGGGGGAGTACGCCGCGGTGACGGCAGCGAGCCGCCTGATGGCCAGTGTCGGGAGCACCCTCGTGCTGGGCGTCACCGGCGTCGGACGTCTGAGCGGTCGCCTGGCGACGGTGGGGGACGGCTGGTGCCTGCTGGAGTCCGATCAGCAGGAGTGGCTGGTGCGCCAGGACGCCGTCGTGGCGATCAGCGGTGCTTCTCCACGCTCGGTGCCGCAGGACGCGTGGCCGGTGACGGCGCGTCTCGGCTGGGCGTCAGCGCTCAGGGGCATTGCGGAGTGGGCCGATCCGTGCCGGCTGCTGATGCGTGACGGGAGCCAGTACGACGTGGTCGCGACGCGGGTCGGCCAGGACTTCCTCGAGGTCGAGGTGGGCGAGCGTCGAGAGCAGGTGCTGATCGGCTTCACGGCGATGGCCGCGGTGAGGACCCGGCGCTAGCCGAGACCCGGAGCCGCCGGAGTCGCCGGGCTCAGGTGGCCTCGCCGTCGTACGGCGGCAGCTCGCCGGCAGCGAGCGGGCGCAGCTCCTTGCGGGGCCTCAGGTCCTCGTCGTCAGCCATCGCCTCGGCGATGTGCTTGCGGACGATGGTGCGTGGGTCGAGGTCGCGCAGCTCGAGGTCGGAGAACTCCGGACCCAGCTCATTGCGCAGGTCATCGCGTGTCGAGTTGGCGAACGCCTTCATCTGCTTGATGAAGCGAGCCGCTTGACGGGCCAGGTCCGGGAGCTTGTCCGGACCGAAGACGATGACGGCCACCAGTGCGATGACCGCCATCTCCGCCAGGCCGATGTCGAACACGTCAGAACCGGCTGGTGGGCGTCAATCCGAGTTGCATGCCGGCCAGGCCCCGACCGCGGCCGGAGAGGCCCTCGGCGATGCGCGTGAGCTCCTGGGCCGAGGGGGCCGTCGGGTCGGACTCGACGATCGGCTTGCCGGCGTCCCCGCCCTCACGCAGCGACACGTCCAGGGGGATGCGGCCGAGCACGCGGACGTCGTAGCCGAAGCGGGCGGACAGCGTCGTGGCGACGCGGTCGCCACCGCCGGAGCCGAACACCTCGAGCCGGTGGTCCTTGCCCTCCTCGAGGCAGTGCGGGCAGGCCAGGTAGCTCATGTTCTCCACGACGCCGACGACGCGCTGATGCATCATCGAGGCCATCGTGCCGGCTCGCTCGGCCACCTCGGCGGCGGCCTCCTGCGGCGTGGTCACCACGACCACCTCGGCGTTCGGGAGGTGCTGGCCGAGGGAGATCGCCACGTCGCCGGTGCCGGGCGGCAGGTCGAGGAGGAGGGCGTCGAGGTCGCCCCAGTAGACGTCGGCCAGCATCTGCACCAGCGCCCGGTCGAGCATCGGGCCACGCCACGCGACGACCTGCTCGCGCTTGGGCTTGAGCATGCCGATCGAGATCACCGAGACCCCCGAAGGCGTCGGGACGGGCATGATCAGGTCGTCGACCTGCGTCGGCCGGGCGTCGCCCACGCCCAGCATGGCGGGCACCGAGTGGCCGTAGATGTCGGCATCGAGCACACCCACCCTGAGGCCCTGCTTGGCCAGGGACAGCGCGAGGTTGACCGTCACCGAGGACTTGCCGACACCGCCCTTCCCGGAAGCGATGGCGTAGACCTTGGTCAACGAGCCCGGCTTGGCGAAGGGGATCTCGCGCTGGGCCTGGCCGTCGCGGAGGATCTCCTGCAGCCCGGCACGCTGCTCGGCGGTCATCACGCCCAGCTCCAGGTCGACCCCGGTGACACCGGGGACCCGCGAGACTGCTGCGGTGACGTCACGGGTGATGGTGTCCTTGAGGGGACAGCCGGCGACGGTCAGCAGCACGACGACCGAGACCTTGCCGTCCTCGGCGATCTCGACGCTGTCGACCATGTTGATCTCGGTGATCGGCCGCTTGATCTCAGGGTCGTTGACGGTCGCCAGTGCTGCGTTGACCTGCTCGATCGTGGGGGTGCTCATGGTGCCCAAGACTACGTGGTGGTCCCCGGTTCAACGATTTCGGACCCGGGCGGCTGGTGCTCGGAATCGGTCGCTTCGGACTCCGTCGCACGATCATCCAGCTCCGTGAGCAGGGTGCGGAGCTCGGAGCGGAGGAAGTCACGGGTGGCGACCTCGCCGACCGCCATCCGCAGGGAGGCGACTTCCCGGGCGAGGAACTCCATGTCCGCGTGGGCCCGGGCGTTGGCCTGGCGGTCCTGCTCGGCCACGACCTTGTCCCGGGTCTCCTGCCGGTTCTGGGCGAGCAGGATCAGGGGAGCGGCGTACGACGCCTGGAGGCTCAGCATCAAGGTCAGGAAGATGAAGGGGTAGTCGTCCCACCGCGCGGGAGTCGGAGCGATCCAGTTCCAACCGATCCAGACGACGACGAACAGCGACATGTAGATCAGGAAGCGGGCCGTTCCCATGAACCGGGCGAACTGCTCGGCGAAGACGCCGAACGTGTCCGAGTCGTAGCTCGGGCGGCGCACCAGGGGGCGGTGCAGCTCCCGGGGTGTGTCGAGGCGGGTACGTCGTTCAGCCACGGCTGCCTCCCTTGCGTGGGGTCAGCTCGCGCCAGTTCTCCGGGAGCATGTGGTCGAGCAGGTCGTCGACGGTGACTGCGCCCAGCAGGCGGCCCTCCTCGTCGACGACGGGTGCGGCGACCAGGTTGTAGGCGGCGAGGTGTGCGGCGACGGCGTCGATCCCCATCTCGGGGCGCAACGGGTCGAGCGTCTGGTCGAGCGCCGCGGCGACCAGGGTCGACGGTGGCTCGCGGAGGAGCCTCTGGATGTGGGCCACGCCCAGGAGGCGTCCGGTGGGGGGCTCGAGCGGCGACCGGCAGACATAGACCAGGGCGGCGAGGGAGGTGGTGAGCTCGGGGTTGCGGACCCGTGCCAGGGCCTCGGCGATCGTCGCATCGGGCGGAAGGATGACCGGCTCGACGGCCATCATGCCGCCGGCCGTGTGCTCGGCGTAGGACATCAGGCGCTTCACGTCCTCGGCGTCCGAGGGCTCCATCAGCTCGAGCAGCTGGGCGGCCGTCTCGTGCGGCAGGTCCGCGATGAGGTCGGCGGCGTCGTCGGGCGACATCTCCTCGAGGACGTCGGCTGCGCGCTCGGAGTCGAGCTGCTCGAGGATCTCGACCTGGTCCTCCTCGGGGAGCTCCTCGAGGACCTCGGCCAGTCGTTCGTCACCGAGCGCGGCGACAACGGAGCGCCGTCGTTCCTTGGGGAGGTCGTGGATGACGCTCGCTGCGTCGGCGGGGCGCATCTCGTTGAGCGTGGCCAGCAGCTGGGTGGCGCCCTGGGACTCCTCGTGCTGGGTGAGACCGGTGACCTCGCCCCACTCGACGACGTGGGTCTGCCCCTTGCGACGGAAACCCCGGCCGGCCTCCTGGAGGGCCACGCGGCTGAGCACCCAGTCGCGGTTGCGGGCCTGCTCCATGGCCACGTCGTAGACGGTGCCGCTGACCTCGGACCCGGTGATGCGCACGGTGCGGTCGAGCATCTGCCCGATCACCAGGGTCTCGGTCGGTCGCTGCTCGAAGCGGCGCATGTTCAGCAGCCCGGTGGTGTAGACCTGCCCCGAGTCGATGTTGGTGACCCTGGTCATCGGCACGAAGATGCGGCGACGTCCGAAGACCTCGGCCACGAGCCCGAGCACCCGGGGCTGGCTGGTCTCCGTGCGGAGTGCAACCACCAGGTCACGGACCTTGCCGACCTGGTCACCTTGGGGGTCGAAGATCGGCAGCCCGACGAGGCGGGCGACGAAGACTCGGGAAGGGGTTGTGCTCACGTCACCAGACGCTATCGTGCGACACGCGGTTCGTCGGCTGGCCACTCCGGTAGTCTGCGTTCGCTGGACCCGACAGACCTCCGAGAAAGTTCCTCCATGTCCCACCTCCGCCGCAAGGCCGCCGGCCCCGCGGGGCCGGACCAGCCCAGTGACGTGACGGTCGACGACGACGGCATCCGTTTCGCCGACGACGCGGAGCGGGTGGTCGACGCACTGTTCGACGGCCGTCGGGTGTGGTCGTTCTGGCTGCAACGGGACGGGGAGCGCGAGGGCGACCACACGTTCGTGGCCTGGCCCGGCGCGCTGCGCAGCTTCCTCCACGGGGTGACCGACCTCGAGCTGGTCGAGCACACCTCAGGAGAGGTGCACTTCTCCGAGGAGGTCAGGTTCGGCAGCGGTGACCAGCGCATCGCGATCGAGACACCCGACGGACGACCGCTCGGCCTGGACAAGTCGAACCGGCTGGCGCAGACCTTCGACACCCGCAGCTCCGAGCACGTGGAGCCCCTGCTCGACTCCATCGACGAGGTGCTGGCTGCGCTGCGCACGGCCGGCATCGAGGCGTTCCCGGCGTACGGCACGCTCCTCGGCGCGGTCCGCGGCGGCAAGCTGATCGGGCACGACAGCGACGCCGACATCGGCTACGTCAGCCGTCACTCGGCTCCGGTCGACGTCACCCGCGAGTCGTTCCGGCTGCAGCGCAGGCTCAGCGAGATGGGCTACGACATCACCCGCTACAGCGGTGCCGCGTTCAAGGTCGACGTCCTGGAGGCCGACGGCTCCAAGCGGGGGCTCGACGTCTTCGGCGGCTTCCTGAGCGATGACGGCCACCTGGTCCTGATGGGGGAGATCCGCACCCCGTTCCGCAAGGAGTGGATCCACCCGCTGGGGGAGACCACCCTGGAAGGACGCACCCTCCCGGCTCCCGCCGACCCCGACAAGTTCCTCACCGCGACCTACGGGCCGAGCTGGCGGGTGCCCGATCCGGCGTACCACTTCGAGACACCGCTCTCGACGCACCGTCGGCTCAACGGCTGGTTCCGGGGCACCCGCGTGGGACGCGACCGTTGGGACCGGGTCTGGTCGAGTGCCCATCGCGAGGGCGCCCCGGACTTCGAGCGCGATCCCTTCGTGGAGTGGGTCCTCGGAGCGGTGCCCACGCCGGCCCACGCGGTCGACATCGGCTGCGGACGCGGCGTCGGGGTCATCGACCTGGCTGGGCGCGGAGTCCCGGCGGTCGGTCTCGACTTCTCGCCCCGTGGTTTCGCGGCTGCGGTCACGCATGCCGAGTCGACGGGGCTGCCGGCGACCTTCGAGAAGTTCAACCTCCTCGAGCTTCGCCAGGCGTTGGCCTTCGGCGCCCGGCTGGCCAGGGTGCCGGGACCACGCCTGGTGCTGGCCGACCACCTGGTCGACAACACCACCGGAGTGGGACGCGAGCACCTCTGGCGGATGGCCGAGATGTTGCTGCGCGACGGCGGACGTCTCGCCCTGCGGTTCCGAGCGCCGGTGCGCAACTCCGAGAACGGCACGCGCGAGGGCCCGGGCATCCGGGAGTCCCGCATCCGGCGCGAGCTGCAGGAGCGTGGTGCCGTGATTCTCGAGTCCGAGAAGTCCGAGGTCGCAGCGACCGAGGACAACGTTGACGGAGCGGCCCCCGCGGGGGACCGCATGAATGTCTGGCGATTGGTTGTGGCATGGAAATGAACGGTCAAGGGGCGCGTGGCGTGCTGGGCAAGGGGCGTGAGCGGTTGCGTCAGCTCAAGGGCGCAGGCGCCAGTCGTGCCCAGCTCGAGGCCCGGGTCTCCGAGCTCGAGGAGGAGGTGCAGGAGTGTCGCAAGCTGAACCTCCGCCTCGCCGAGCTCACGGACATCGTCCAGGAGCTGCTGCTCCCGGTTGCCCAGCGGGACGAGGAGAAGCTGGCTGCCCTCGTGGAGAAGTACTCCTCCGACCTCGGCTGAACTCCTCCGGTCACTGCTGAACTCCTCCGACCTCGGCTGATGCCGGGGGACCGCCCGCCGCAGGCGGCGAGCGGTCCCGATCAGTCCAGCTCAGCGCTCAGCTCGACGCGCGCCGGTCACGACCGCGTGCTCAGTCCAGCGCCTGCACGTTGAACGACTGGTGGTTGTTCAACGTGCTCCCCGGCGTTGCCGGCAGGCGCAGTGCCGCGAGCGCCAGGTTGGCGATGTCCCCGGTGTGGATCGCCTTCGACGAGTACGGCACGCGCTTGCCTCTAGGTGAGGCCCACGCCGGGTTCAGGTCATAGAGGTTCGTGCCGGCGGGCACTCCGGGACCCTTGATGAACAATGGCACTCGGTAGTTCTGGTCCGAGTCGGCCCGGGCATCGCTGCGCCCGTCTCCGCCGCCGGTCGAGGCGATGATCAGCAACGTCCGGCCGCGCAGCTGTGAGCTCTTGCGCAGGGCTCGGCGGACCAGCGCGATGTTGCGGTCGAAGTCGCGGATGGCCTGCTTGTAGCGGGAGCTCCGGAAGCCGTACGCGATGCCCACCTCGCGGGGCTCCCCGAGGTGCAGGTGGGTGTAGGCGGCGCCGTTCTCCCGGGTGTCCAGGAAGCGACGTACGACGGCCCGGTCGCTGGCCAGCTTCTCGTAGGAGGTGAACTTGTCGCGCCCGTTGTCGGCCCCGTAGGGATCGCCGCCGCCGGCCGCGTGCCACGTCTCGTAGATGGGATCGGTGGTGTCGCTGCTGGAGAGCATCCGGGTCTTGAGGCCCAGGTTGTGGACCAGGTCGAAGGTGGACGAGACATACATGCCTGCTGCGTTGTGGACGGTGCCCGAGAGCGTGTTCCGCTCCACGCCGTGCCCGAGCGAGCCGTCGACCGTCCGCCCGGTCAGGATCGACACCAGGTTGGGCAACGGCTGCGTCGACTCGACCGCGGTTCGTGCGTTGAAGGTCGAGCTGCCTTGGCGCTTCGTGGCGGCGATGGCCTTGGCATCGCCGCGTCGGGTTGCCTTCAGCAGGGTCTGGCGACGAACCCCCTCGGCGGTGACCACGACCACGCGCTTGAAGCGACTGGCCTGCATCACGGGGGAAGGAATGTTGGCCGTGGCCACGATGACGGGGTGGTCGGTGGTCTTGCGGACCAGGTCCGTGCGCATCGCCCAGTAGCCGGTGAAGTTGTTGGGGCCGGTGGCAAGCAGCCAGTCGACCAGCATCGGCTGGGGCGGGGTGCAGGACGACCCGCTGGCGGTCCCGCCGTTGGCTGCCTCCAGCTCGGTCTGGGCCACGGTCGGGCAGAAGAACTTGTCCCGGTCGTTCATGTCTCCGGTCATGAAGACCGGGACGCCGGGGAACTTGTTGCGCAAGCGGTTGACCAGCTTGTTGGCACGGGCGAAGCCGATGTCACGCCACTTCTGCTGGTTGTTGGGGATGTTGGCCGGGTTGTGCACGTTGTAGATCCAGATGCGCTGCCCCGACGCCTTGTGCTGGAGCATGACGTAGGGCATCTTCTGCTCCACGCCGCGGAAGTAGGGGATCTTGATGGTCCGCTTGCGCAGCACCTTGAACTCGCTGCGGCGCCAGGAAATGCTGTTCTGCCCGGCCTTGGTGTCCAGCTTGGTTCCCGGGAAGGTGCCCCACTGTGACGAGTTCCGCTGGGTCCACAGCGTGGCCTGCTTCGGGTGCATCTCCTGGAAGCCGACCAGGTTGATCTGCATGTCGTCGAGGATCCGACGCGTCCACTTCAGTCGCTTCGAGGAGTCGGCCCAGCCCTTGCGCTGCGGATTGGCACCGTCAGTGTGGCCGGCCCCGAGCAGGTTGAAGGAGGCCACCCGGAACGACGTGGTGCCGAGCGGCTGGTCCGACGGATCGGCGGCCGCGCTGGACAACGCGACGCCGTCGTCGACCGGCCCCGGTGCGGCCTCGCCGGTGAAGGCCAGGGTCAGGGCCAGCCCCGTCGCGGCCAGTGCAGCGGACCAGGGACGGAGTGAGCGGAGACGGTCGACCAGAGGGCGACGGTGAGACATGAGGGTGACCTTTCAAGCGACGAATGTGGTCAGTGTGACTCAAGTGACGCACGAGAGCCACCCCACGATCTCAATCTCCGGCGTGTTGCGCTTGATTTTTCGGTCGAATTACAGTTATGTAATTCGTTTCCGTCGCCCCAGGAGCTTCCGGAACCCCTGTCCCTGCTCGGCCGTCGGCTCGGTCTTCTGGTCCTCGTCGGCCTTCTCCTCGACGCGCAGCTTGGCCCGCGGCGGCATGTAGTTGCGCTTGTCCTCCAGACGGATGGCGTCCAGGGCTGCGGCCAGGGTGTCCCGCTGGTCCCGGGTGAGTGGTTCGGGCCGATGGCTTCCCCGGGTCGGGTCGATGCGTTCCAGCAGGCCCAGCGAGTCCAGCTCCTCCACGGGGTCGGCCATGTGCCGCTGGTAGAACGTCTCGAGGTGCCGGGTCTTGACGTCGGCGGGCAGGTCGAGCTCGACCAGTGTCTTCAGGGCCGTGGCCAGCGCCATCCGCTCGTCACCGAAGTGCATGGTCGGCCCGGAGGTGATCATGTTCTTCCACTTGCGCACGAACTCCGCCCCGGAGTAGGCCTCGTAGTGGAGCATCTCCAGGCCGGGGGCTCGATGGGCCGGCTTGCGGACTCCCTCGGCATCGGTCGCCATGTGGATCTCGAGATACCGGTCGGTGCCCGGGCGGACACCCATCTTCCCGGCGATGTGGCTGCGGAAGTAGCGCGGATTGCTGGGTTCCTCCAGCAGTCCGAGCGCGACGGCGAGCTGCAGCTCGCCCTCGTCGAGAAGGCGCTTGAAGAGCGTCGGCGGTCCCTGTGGCTCAAGGACCCCGACGACCTCGAGCGGTCGCAGGTTCACGACGTTGGCCTCGGCCGGGACCTGGTCGAGGACGTCGCGGTCGATGCGGACGACCTCGTCGGCGTCGACGTGGAACAGCCACTCGACACCGCCCACCTGCTCCGCGACGGCCAGGGCGAGATTCGCGTTGATGTTCTGCCGCAGGTTCAACCGACCCGGCCGCTTGCCCCTCCACCAGGACTTGTCGGTCACGACCGTGGTGACGTTGTCGCGCTCGGCCAGCCAGGCCTCCACCTCGGGCTCCGACTGGTCCAGGAAGACGAACATGTGATCCGCCCCGCTGGCCAGGTTGCCGGTCACGAACCTCTGGATGTTGCCAAGGTTGTCCTTGACAGTGCTTACCGTCATGATCACGGCGTCATGCTAGCCGCAGCCAGCACGTCGTACGCCGTTGTGTCGACGCCCCACGAGGGGTCCTGACGCGTCAGGGGCGAGGGCAGTAGTGCTCGACCCCGTGGCGAGCGCGCGCCTTCACGCAGCCCGGTCGTTCCAGGGCTCCGGGGGCGGTCACCGTGGCTGCGATGAGCGGGTGGTCGCTGAGGTGGCGGTGCCGGCTCGACCAGTCCTCGGCGTACTCGCTGAACGAGAGCGTGGAGCTGCCGAAGATCCAGTCAACACTCATCGCGCGCGGTGTCTGGCACCCGGCGCTGGTCGTGCGAGCGCCGTTGGGGGAGTGCATCCCGCTCTGCTGGCTGAACGGGCAGGCGAACTTCTCCCGATCGTTCATGTCGCCGGTCATGATCACCGGTGTTCCGTCGCTGCCCAGGGTCTTGGCCAGGCTCGCCTCGATCCGGACCGCCAGTGCGCGCCACCGGGCGTGGTTGCCGCCGATGTTGGCGGGATTGTGGAAGTTGCCGAACCAGACCAGTCGCCCGGTCTCCTGGTGGCGCAGCAGCACCTGCGGCATCGGCACGCGGTGGCCGCCGAAGTAGGGGATCGGCGTGGTCTGCTGCTTGACCAGCTCCCACGTGTCGGTGCGCCAGATGATCGAGTTCTGCGAGAGACGGGTGCCGAGCTTCACTCCCGGGTAGACCCCGTAGCTGCCGCCGCGGATCCGGGTGAACAGGTTGCTCTGCGGGTGCTGGAACTCCTGCAGTCCGGCGACCGTGACTCCATGGCTCTCGAGGAGACCGACCTGGGGCGCCATCCGGCGGGCGTAGCCGGCGTACCCGCGCCGGGCCTTGGGCCCCGTGGTGTGGGAGGCGCCGAGGACGTTGTAGGACGCCACCCGGAACGTGAACGACTTCTTCTCAGTGGCGCCGACCCGGAAGAGCCCCTTGGGACGATGACGCGCATCGAGCTGCTTGACGGTCGGGTAGCGCACGAACCGGATCCGCTCGCCGACCAGCTTCCTCCCCTGGTCGGGGGGCGGGGTCACCGTGACCGTCTCGGACGCCGACGGCGTGGCTGAGGGCTCCGGCGACGGGGTGGGGGTCGCGGAGGGCGCAGGGCCGGAGCTGGTCGGCTCGGTGTCGGGGGAGAAGTGACGTACGCCGCTCACGCCGGCGACCAGGAGCAGCAGCCCGACCGCGATGATCGCCACGTGTCGCAGCAGGCCGGAGCGGGCACCCCTGTTGGCCACCGAGGCGGCCTTGACGGCCGACCTGGTCATCTTCCGTCTGCCGTCGCCCACACGGCCGAATGTTATCCGACCCACTGCGGGTGGTGCCCATGCGCCCGGCGGTCGCCACGGCGTACCCTCGACGGGCCTGCAACGGATGGAGGACTCCCGGATGGCCGAGCGCATCTACTGGCACATTGGTCTGCCGAAGACCGGCACCACCTACCTGCAGAAGATCCTCTGGAACAACCGCGAGGAGCTGGAGCGATCCGGGATCTCGCTCCCTGCTGCCGGCCACCGGCGGAGCCTGTGGGCCGCGCTGGACCTGATGGGCAACACCCGCCTCGATCGCCGGCATCCTGACGCCCCGGGGAGCTGGGAGCGGCTCTGCCAGGAGCTCGACTCCGTCGAGGGCACCGCCCTGCTGACCCACGAGTTCTTCTGCGGGGCGACTGCGCAGCAGGTCGAGCGGGCGGTGGCCCGGCTCGCTCCGGCCGAGATCCACGTGGTGATCACCGCGCGCGACGCGGCGGGCATGCTGACCGCGGGGTGGCAGGAGCACGTCAAGAACGGCGGGGTGAGCACGCTGCGTGAGGTCGCCGAGCTCGCCGAGCCCGCCGAGTTCGGCTGGTGGGTCTGGGACCTCGGGCAGGTCGTCGAGCGGTGGGCCGGCGCCGTCCCGGCCGGTCGGATCCATGTCCTCCCCATGCCGGAACGCTCCGAGGGTCCGGACCAGCACTGGCGCAACTTCGCCAAGGTGATCGGCTCCGATGCCGTGATCGAGGGAGCCGAGGCCGAGGCCAACCGTTCCCTCGGTGTGGTGCAGGCGGAGGCGCTGCGCCGGGTCAACCAGAAGCTGCGCGGCTTCGGCAGGCCCGTGGACCGGGGAGTGTGGATCCGTGGCTACCTCGGAGAGGACCACTTGGCCCGTCAGCACAGCGAACGGGTTCGTCTCGAGGACGACCTGCTGCGCGACTGCCGCGAGCGCAGTGAGCGCGCGGCAGACCTGATCGAGCGGCTCGGCATCCAGGTCGTGGGCAGTCCGGACCGATTGCTGGTGGCCCCGGGGGAGCCCTCCGGGCGCACGCTCGAGTCGGTCGGGGCCGACGAGGTCGCCGACGCCCTGGCCGGACTGGTCTCGACGCTGGTTGCCGACGTGCGCGAGGAGCGGGCGGCCAACGCCAGGTCCGCTGCGGGAACGGCTCCTGAGCCCGAGGCGCGCGGAGTGCGGCGAATCCGGGAGAGGGTCCAGAGTGTTATATCCTCGGCCCGCACTGATCACCAGTCCAGTTCATAGCCGGGGGAACCATGCTCAGCCCGAAGTTTCAGCGCCTGAACCGTGACCGTCGTCGGATCGGCACCCTGTTCGTCAGTCTCGTCCTGGCCGTGTCCACGCTCGGCGCGGTGTCTCCCAGCTCCGCCTCGGCGGTGGGGTCGGCCTCGTCCGCAGCCACGTCGGCGCAGGTGGCCCTGGCTGACAGGTGGAAGCCCCCGGCCGGGGCCAAGTTCAACGTTCCTCGTGCCGGCGGCGAGCCGGAGTACCGCCTCGAGCGGGCTGTCATCGCCGCGATCGACCACGCGAAGCCGAAGACGACCATCAAGATGGCGATGTTCTCCTTCGACCGGGTCCAGGTCTCCGACGCCCTGATCAGGGCCAAGCGACGCAAGGTGCGGGTCCAGGTCATCGTGAACGGTCACGAGTTCCCCCGCGCCCAGCGGGACCTCAAGCGGGTCCTGGGCGGCAAGCGCTTCAAGACCGTGAAGCGCAACGGCCACAAGAAGCGGGTGGCCCGCAAGAACTTCTTCTACCAGTGCCAGTCCGCCTGCCGCGGTGACGGTGACGTGCAGCACAGCAAGTTCGTCCTGTTCGAGAAGTCCGGCGCCGCCAAGAAGGTGGTGATGCTCGGGTCGCTCAACATGAAGCTCAACGGGGTCAGGAACCAGTTCAACGACCTGCTGACCGTCCGCGACTCGCCCAAGATGTACGACAAGCTGCGCATCATCTTCAAGGAGATGCGCAACGACCGCACCCTCAAGGACTCGCGCCGTGTCTATCGCGACGGCAAGAAGTACCGGCTCGAGGTCATGCCGTTCCCCCGCACCAAGGCGACCAAGAAGACGCGCTGGACACCCAAGCGTGACCCGGTGATGAAGACGCTGGACAAGGTCCACTGCAAGGGCGCCCGGACCAACGACGGTCGGACCATCATCCGGGTCAACATGCACGCCTGGGACAAGAGTCGTGGTGCCCTGATCGCGAACCGATTCCGTGACCTCTACGCCGAGGGCTGCAACGTGATGATCATGGTCGGCTTCGCCGGGGCCAAGGTCCGCAACATCTTCGCGCGGCCCACCGCTCGGGGTCTGGTGCCCGTGCGCAGCACCGGTTTCGACACCAACGGTGACCAGCAGATCGACCTCTACAGCCACGACAAGATCCTGACGATCAACGGCCACTACGCCAAGAAGCGCGACCGCAAGATGGTGCTCACCGGCTCCAGCAACTACCAGAACGGCGGCCAGTACGGCGACGAGATCTTCTTCCGGGTGTTCAGCCCGAAGATCTATCGTCAGTACGCCGACAACTGGGGCTACGTGTGGCGCAACCACACGCACGGCTTCCGGTGGAGCCGGACGTCCGCCCTGCGCGGCGGCCCGACCTGGGTCGGCCCTCAATACACCCTCGAGGACGGCCTGGGGACTGACAGCCCCGAATGGCGAGACGAGTGACATTCGCCGTGGCTCAGGCGTGACCTGAGCCACGGCGCACCCGTCCTCAGTCGTGGTATTCATGGCCCCGGACGGGTCCTTCACGCGACCTGGCCACGTCAATGGCTGCACACGGGGATCCAACAGGGCGTCTGCTGACGCCTGCCGAAAGGAACAACGCACATGGGACGGCTCTGCGAGACCGAGAACCTCACCGACATCCAGGAAGAGATTCTCAAGACGGTTCGCCAGTTCGTCGACGCGAAGATCATCCCGGTTGCCCAGGAGCTCGAGCACGCCGACGAGTATCCGACCGAGATCATCGAGGGCCTCAAGGAGCTCGGCATCTTCGGCCTGACGATCCCCGAGGAGTTCGGCGGCCTGGGTGAGTCCCTGCTGACCTACGCACTGGTCGTCGAGGAGATCGCTCGTGGCTGGATGAGCGTGTCGGGTGTCATCAACACCCACTTCATCGTGGCCTACCTGCTGATGAACCACGGCACCGAGGAGCAGAAGCAGAAGTACCTGCCGAGAATGGCGACCGGCGAGGTGCGCGGCGCATTCTCGATGTCCGAGCCGAGTCTCGGCTCCGACGTCTCCGCGGTCTCCACCAAGGCGACAGTGACGAAGACGGGGCAGGACGACGCACCGCTCGAATACTCGATCACCGGCCAGAAGATGTGGCTGACCAACGGCGGCACGTCGACGCTGGTGGCCCTGCTGACCAAGACCGACGAGGGCGCGGACAGCGTCTACAAGAACATGACCACGTTCCTGGTGGAGAAGGAAGCCGGCTTCGGCGAGACCGCCCAGGGAGTCACGGTCCCGGGCAAGCTCGAGAAGATGGGCTACAAGGGGGTCGAGACCACCGAGCTGATCCTCGAGGGCCACCAGATCGCCGCCGACCAGATCCTTGGCGGAGACCCGGGCAAGGGCTTCTTCCAGATGATGGACGGCGTCGAGGTCGGCCGTGTCAACGTCGCGGCCCGTGCCTGCGGCCTGGCCTGGCGGGGCTTCGAGCTCGGCATCGCCTACGCCCAGCAGCGCAAGACCTTCGGCAAGGTCATCGCCGACCACCAGGCCGTGCTCTTCCGCCTCGCCGACATGGCCACCAAGGTCGAGACCGCACACACCATGATGGTTCGCGCTGCCCGTCTCAAGGACACCGGCCGACGGATGGACGTCGAGGCGGGGATGGCCAAGATGGTGGCCTCCGAGTACGCGAACGAGGTCGTCGAGGACTCCTTCCGCATCCACGGCGGCTACGGCTACTCGAAGGAGTACGAGATCGAGCGCCTGATGCGTGAGGTCAAGTTCATGCTCATCGGTGAAGGCACCTCCGACATCCAGAAGATGATCATCGGACGCAGCCTGCTCAAGGACTACAAGCTCAAGGGCTGAACGCCCTCGCCCCTCTGCGACCAGAAGGCTCGCCTCCCCAGGGAGGCGGGCCTTCGGCGTCACCGGGTCAGCTCGTCCACTTCCATGACGCCAGGACACCGTTGACCACCGAGTCGCGCCTGGCCTTGGGAAGGTCGGGGGAGAAGGAGAAGGTGATGATGGTGATCCTCGAGTCGTCGTCGAGGTTGGTGAACTGCTCGAGGTAGTACTTCGAGGGGCCGTCGACGACCAGGCCGCGGTAGTGGAGGGTCTCCACGCCCTCGAGGATGACGTGGGGCTGCATGTCGAGCTTCTTGACCTGCTCCGACAGCTGGTCCGGGACCGACGCCTCGAGGTCGTCGAGGGTGCTCCCCGGGGCCCTGTCGAAGTTGACGGTGACGGTGTCCCTGAAGCCGTCGTCGAACGTGGCCTCACCGGCCGCGGAGTCGATGCTCTTCTGGACCGCCTTGGCCTGCTTGGTGCTGTTGACCCACGCGGCAGGCATCCGATACGTGTAGCCGTCGCCCTTGACCAGGGGGCCCTTGGCCGGTGCGCCGAAGTCGGTGTCGGTCGGCGTCTCGCTCTCCTCCGGTGCCGGAGCAGATGCCGGGGAGCTCGCAGACTCACTGGGCTCGGATCCCTTGGCGTCGTCGTCGGAGCCACCTCCGCATCCGGTGACGAGGGCCAGCGACAGCAGGGCCGCGGTTGCGGCAGGGGCACGTCGGTGCATCGAGTTCAACTCCTTGGTGGTCAGGCCCGCCGTTCCCAGGACTCGGGAACGGCATCGATCAGCTCACGCCGGTCTGGTTGGATCGGCCACCGTCGATGGTGACTCGATCATAGGTCTCGAGGTCCTCGACCAGGTAGGCCAGACGCGTCACGACGAGTTGCTCCCCGGGCTTCGAGGTTGACGCCCGGAAGCCGGAAACCACCTCGGGAAGAGTTCGGATATCCGCTTGGCCCCGGGCCTCGGGGATGCCATGGTGGTGACTCAGCGACCACCGGAGGAGACACCATGACGGATGCTGGGGAAACCAACGCGGACCTCAAGGCGAAGATGCGCGAAGCCCTCGAGCGCAAGAACGGCGCGCACCACCCCACGGAGGGCGACGGTCGCGCCGAGTCACGGGAGAAGGTGCACGGGTCCGAGGTCGAGGGAGGCGGTCCCAAGATGCATCGACGCAAGGCCGGTGGTGGCGGTTCCTGACCTCCGGGTCATGACGGCCCCGGGGTGAAGCCCGGGGTGCCCGGTGGTCCCAGCTGTGGTGAACCGCACGCTGGGACGTGTCACCACCCGGTGGTGAAGTGCGGCACCATGGGCACGCCTTCGAGAACCTCGCAGGCGTGCGCACGGAGCCGAGAGGACACCATGACCAAGACCAACCCGGGCAACTTCTTCGAGGACTTCACCGTGGGGCAGGTGCTGGAGCACGCCACCCCCCGGACCGTGACCGACGGGGATCGGGCGTTGTACGGCGCCATCTACCCCACCCGTTTCGCGTTGCCGTCCTCAGCGGAGTTCGCGGCACGGTGTGGCCTGTCCCCGGCGCCGGTCGAGGACCTGATCGCCTTCCACATCGCGTTCGGCAAGACCGTGCCCGACATCTCGCTCAACGCCGTGGCCAACCTCGGCTACGCCGAGTGCCGCTTCCACCGTCCGGTGGTCACCGGCGACACCCTGCGCACGTCGTCCGAGGTGATCGGTCTCAAGCAGAACTCCAACGGCCGGACGGGCGTCGTCTACGTCCGCTCGACGGCGACCAACCAGCGTGGCGAGATCGCCCTCGACTGGGTGCGTTGGGTGATGGTGCACAAGCGGGACCCCGAGTCCGCCGCCCCCGAGTCCGTGGTGCCGGAGCTGGCCGACGTGGTCGCGCCGGAGGACCTCGTCGTCCCCGAGGGTCTCGACTTCACGAGCTACGACTTCGCGGCCGCGGGTGAGTCGCACCGGTTCGACGACTACGAGGTCGGCGAGAAGATCGACCACGTCGACGGGGTCACGCTCACTGACGCTGAGCACATGATGGCCACCCGCCTCTGGCAGAACACGGCGAAGGTGCACTTCAACACCGAGGCTCGCCCCGACGGCACCCGTCTGGTCTACGGCGGGCACGTGATCTCGATGGCGCGCGCACTGTCCTTCAACGGGCTGGCCAATGCCCAGCTCGTTGCCGCCGTCAACGCCGGTGCCCACACCGCGCCGGCGTTCGCGGGCGACACCGTCTACGCGTGGTCCGAGGTGCTCGACAAGGCAGAGACCTCCGCTCCCGGAGTCGGTGCCGTCCGCGTGCGCCTGGTCGCGACCAAGGGCCGCGACGAGTCCATGACCCTGCGCAACGACGAGGGCAAGTACGCCGACGGTGTACTCCTCGACCTGGACTACTGGGTGTTCGTGCCCCGCTGACCCATCCGGCCCCGGTACGGCCACCGGAGGCCGTGGTCCAGCGGCTCCGGCTCAGCGGAAGGCCCGTGCCAACGGCAGGATGGCGAGGATCAGCACCATCGGCACGGCGAAGCCGATGCGCAGGTTGTCGGCGCCGACCAGGCCCGTGAGCACAGCACCCAGCAGGGCGCCCACGTAGTTGAACTGGTTGAACCGACCGATCACCACGTCCACCCGTGCCTGGCGCAGGTGATCCGGCACCTCGTCCCCACCGGCGATGCGAGCCGCCGCGGAAAAGCTGAGGGGGGCGATCACTGCGACACCGGCACCGAGCAGGGTGAAGCCCAGCACCGAGATCGGCCACGTGGGAGCGGTCACGACCACGGCCAGCGACACGGCTGCCACGAGCCCACCGGCGCGGAGGACGGGCACCGGGCCGAAACGGGCGACCAGTCCGTCGCCCGCCAAGCGCACGACCAGGGTGGCCACGAGGTAGGGCAGCGTGGCGAGGGCCACCAGCCTCTCCGGTGTGCTGAAGGTGGTGTCGAGGTAGGTCGGCCCCCAGGTGGTGGCAGCGGTGTCGACCATGTAGAAGAGCACCATGCCCAGCCCCACCAGCACGATCGGGCGCCATGGCACCTCGACGTCGGAGGGCAACGGATCGCCGACCCGCGGCAGGAGCGGCGCGAAGGCCGCCAGGAGTGGCACCACGGCCACCACCGCGACCGGGGCGAGGCCGCCGGTGGCCAGCGTGACCATCGAGCCGATCAGGCCACCGAGCGTCCAGGCGCCGTGGAACGAGGGGAGGATCGGCCGACGGTAGGCGTGCTCGACGGCCACGGCCTGCATGTTGCTGGCCGCGTCCACCACGCCGAGGCCGACGCCGTAGGCCGCGAGCCCGGTGACGAACACGGCGAAGCTCGGGGCGAGTGCGACCACGGGAACCGCACCGGCGACCAGCAGCAACCCGCCACGCAGCACGGTGGCGCTGGTGCGCCGGCGTGCCAGCGTCTCGGCCAGGACGGAGCCCACGCCGGCCAGGAGCACCATCATCAGCAGGAGCAGGCTGAGGGCGGCCTCCCCGATGCTCCACGTCTCCTTCACGACGGGCAGGCGCGTGGTCAGGCTGATGAAGACCATGCCCTGCGCCAGGAAGGCCGACGCGACGGACAGGCGCGCCCGCGTGGGCGTGGGCGTGAGCACGGTGGGCATGAGGGTGAGCATCGCACGCGGCCTGCGCTGACCGGTTCCGGAATGCGTGCAACAGTGATCCCATGAGCCACCAGGAGACGGATCCGACACCGCACGAGCTCTGGTTGGTGCGCCACGGCGAGACGGAGTGGAGCCGCGACGGCAAGCACACCTCCATCACCGATCTGGACCTCACGGAGACGGGGGTGGAGGTGGCGAGGGCCTTGGCGCCACAGCTGGCGGCGACGTCCTTCGACCAGGTCCTGACCAGTCCTCGCACGCGGGCATGGCGGACCGCAGCCCTGGCGGGCTTCCCGGATGCCGAGGTCGACGAGGACCTTGCTGAGTGGGCCTACGGCGAGTACGAGGGCGTGACCACGCCCGAGATCCGCGAGAGCGTGCCGGGATGGACCGTGTGGACGCACCCGTCCCCGGGCGGGGAGTCGGCCGCGCAGGTCGCTGCCCGGCTGGATCGTGTCGTCCGGAGGGCCCGGGAGGTCCCCGGCCGCACCTTGGCCTTCGCCCACGGTCACTCGCTGCGGGTCCTGGCGGCACGCTGGCTCGGGTTGCCCGCGACCGACGGCAGGCTGCTGCGCTTGGACACGTCGACGGTGTCGGTGCTCGGCTTCGAGCGGGAGTGCCCCGCCGTCCTCCGGTGGAACGCCTGACCGAGCGACCCGGCCGCTCTTGACGGAGCCAGTGATCCAGTCGCACCGTTGACCCGTGGTCCTCGACGCCGGCTGCCCCCGCTGCCCGTCTCCGGTCGCGGAGTCGGACGCCCGTTGGCGCTGCGCCGCGCACGGCCTCGTCCCGCCGCTGTGGCGCGCGGCCGAGGCGTCGTACGACTCGTTCGGGGAGCACCTGCGGCGGGCCGGGGGCTTTCCCACCTACCTGCCGTGGCCGATGGCCTCGGGGTGGCAGGTGACCGACTTCGGCGTCGTCGTGGGCGGCACCGGGGCGGTGGCCACCGTGGCCTCGGTGGCCGGGGTGAGTCCGCTCGACGGCCCGGTCGAGGTGACCATGGTCAGCGAGGAGCCGGCGACGGGTCTGGGGTCCCGCTGCGCTGGCACCGTGCACTCCGACCCCGGGGCGGAGATCGGCGCCGAGGCCCCCTCGATGCGAGTGCGCGTGGACGGCCAGGTGGTTCCCCTGTGGTTGCTGCCGATGTCGGGTGACGACGCCGTCAGGGATCGTGCCGTGGCGGCCGGGGAGGCGCACGGGCGCTGGTTGTGGCTGGTCGTGACGCCTGCCTCGGCCCTGTTGCTGCTGCGGGAGGACTGGTTGGTCGCGGACGTCTCGGGAGTGGGCGCACCGCTGCTCGAGCTGCCCTTCGGAGGACCGCGCGCCTCGTGGTGACCGGGTCGGCGCTGGCCTCGTCCTGCATGCCCTAGGCTGCCGACGTGCGCATCGACCTCCACACGCATTCACGTGTCAGCGACGGCACCCAGCCCCCGGACGAGGTGATCCGTCTCGCGGCTGCGCAGGGCCTGGACGTGGTGGCCCTCACCGATCACGACACCACGGACGGGTGGGCCGAGGCCACCCGCGCTGCCGCGGAGACGGGGATCACGTTGGTGCGGGGGCTGGAGATCAGCACCAAGCACAACGGGCAGGGCGTCCACCTGCTCGGCTACCTTCCCGACCCGACGTACCCGCCGCTCGTCGAGGGGCTCCAGAAGGTCCTGGACGGACGGAACTCACGGATCCCCGCGATCCTCGAACGACTCAACGAGCTCGGCATCGCGATCCGTGTCGACGACGTACGTCAGGTGGCGGGCGATGCTGCGGCCGCCGGCCGCCCCCACGTGGCGGACGCCCTGGTGGACCGGGGTGTCGTGCGTGACCGTGAACAGGCCTTCGACGAGCTGTTGAGCCCGGGGCGACCTGCCTACGTGCACCGGTATGCGGCGCCCCTGGTGGAGATGATCCGGATCGTCGGTGAGGCCGGTGGGGTGGCCGTGCTCGCCCACCCGTGGGGTCGACACGCGCCCGCCGGGATGAGCCCCGAGGACATTGCGGGGCTCGCCGAGCTCGGTCTCGTCGGGCTGGAGGTGGATCACCAGGACCACGACGCGGCGTCGCGCCGGGACCTGGCTGCCATCGCCGACGACCTCGGACTGGTGCGCACCGGGTCCAGTGACTACCACGGGGCCGGGAAAAAGAACCACGAGCTCGGGTGCAACACCACGGAGCCCGAGCAGTTCGAGCGGCTCATCGCCCTGGCCTCCGATGCGGCTGCCCGATCCGGGCGCCGGACCCCGGAGCTCGTCGTTCCCTGACGAGGCACCCTCCCGGCACGCGCCGGCGACGGCCGTCGTGGGCGACTCGTGTCCGCTTCGGCCTCTCCTGTGGGGTTCCGCACCGTCCTTCAGGCATGATGGGCCCACGATGACTTCCACGACTCTCGCGATCGCCAACCAGAAGGGCGGCGTCGCCAAGACCACGACCGTCGCGTCGCTCGGTGCGGCCCTCGTCGAGCTGGGCCACAAGGTTCTCCTCGTCGACCTCGATCCGCAGGCGTGCCTGACCTTCTCCCTCGGGATCGACCCCGAGGACCTCGAGCTCTCGGTCCACCACGTGTTGACCAAGGGGCTCGACCCGACCGAGGCCATCATCGAGACCGACGACGGTGTCGACCTGCTGCCGGCCACGATCGAGCTGGCTCGCGCCGAGGCGGACCTGTTGACCCGCACCGGCCGCGAGCACGTCATCAAGGGTGCTCTCGAGGACCTCGAGGAAGCCGGAGTCGGCTACGACTGGGTGCTGCTGGACTGTCCGCCGTCCCTGGGTGTCCTCACCGTGGCCGCGCTGACTGCGGCCCAGGCAGTGGTGATCCCGCTCCAGTGCGAGACGCTCTCGCACCGTGGCGTCGGGCAGCTGCTCGACACCGTGCACGACGTCCGCAAGTTCACCAACCGCAGGCTGAAGGTCTGGGGTGTCCTGCCGACACTGTTCGACGGCCGGACCAACCACTCGCGGACCGTCCTCGAGACGATCTCCGACACCTACGACCTCGACGTCATCGAGCCGCCGATCCCGAAGACGATCAAGTTCGCGGAGGCACCGGCCGCTGGCCGCTCGATCCTCGCCACCAGCCGCAGCAACAAGGGGGCGCAGGCCTACCGTGAGGTCGCCGCGAACCTGGTCGAGCGACGCCGGAGGAAGTGACCTCGCATGAGTCGTCACCGGTCCCCGTCGATCCGGCCCCGCTACGGGCGGATCGTGGCGGTGTGCTCCTCGAGCCTGATCACCCTGACCGCCGTGCTCGGTGGGACCGGGGTGCTGCCCACCGGTGGGCAGGACGCCGCCGCTGTCTCCGCCTCGATGTCGGTTCCCTCGGGGGCCAAGGGCGACGCAGCCAGGGACAGGGTGACCGGCGGCGGCTCGGCCAAGGATGGTGCCGAGCCTGACGAGCAGGGAACGACGGTGGCCAAGCAGGTTGCCGACCCGACGGTCATCCCCGTCGACCCGACGGAGGCTCCCGCCGATTCGGGCGAGGGCAGGCGCGTGGTGTTCAGCCAGGCTGCCCAACGCGTGTGGCTGATCGACGAGGACGACACCGTCGAACGCACCTACCTGGTCTCGGGCAGCGTCTACGACAACCTCGACCCCGGCACGTTCGCGGTGTACTCCCGCTCCGAGAAGGCGTGGGGCATCGACGACTCCGGCACGATGAACTGGTTCGTGCGGTTCGCCCACGGACCGAACGCGGCGATCGGCTTCCACGACATCCCGGTCGACGACGGTCAGCGGGTGCAGACCGCGGACGAGCTCGGCACTCCGCGGTCGCACGGCTGCATCCGTCAGCGCCCCGTCGACGCCAAGGCGCTGTGGGAGTTCGCTCCCATCGGCACCACTGTCGTCGTGATCTGATCCCCGGTTGCGGCAGGGCGTCTCGGCCCGGCTGTGGAGGACCTCAGGCGGAGTGCCATCACGGACCGCCGTGTGCCCACCGCGGCTCCGACACGCGTCGTGGCATGGAACGGCCCGGACCACCTGCGCTGCAGGATGGTCCGGGCCGACCTGACGATGTCCTGGGTCAGTCGCCCTGGCTGGTGCTCGACGCGGGCTTGGCGCTGGAGGTGACGGACTCGCCGTTGCGCGTGCGACGACGGTTCCGGTTCCGGTTGCGGCGCGGAGCCTCGGTGGACTTGTCGCCACCGCCCGAACGACCTTCACCGCGACGACGGTCGCCACCGCGGCCCTGACCGGCCGGCTTGCGCTCGACGGGCGCCGGGTCCTTGATGCGTCCCTTCGTGCCCACCGGGATGCCCTGGTCGTGGAAGAGGTGCTCCGAGGTCGAGTAGGTCTCCTGCGGCTCGTCGAAGGGCAGGTCGAGGGCCTTGTTGATGACCTTCCACCGGGTCAGGTCCGCCCAGTCGACGAAGGTGATGGCCACACCGGAGGCGCCCGCGCGACCCGTGCGACCGATGCGGTGCACGTAGGTCTTGTCGTCCTCGGGGCAGGTGTAGTTGATGACGTGGGAGACGCCGGCGACGTCGATGCCGCGAGCGGCGACGTCCGTGGCGACGAGGACCTTGATCTTGTCCTCGCGGAACTTGGCCATCGCCTTCTCGCGGGACGTCTGCTGCATGTCGCCGTGGAGGGGGCTGGCGTTGAACCCACGCTCGGTGAGGTCGTCGGCGATCCGCTGCGACTGGCGCTTGGTGCGGGTGAAGACGATGACCTTGTCGGCGTCGTCGGCCTGCAGGACCCGGCCGATGATCTCCGGCTTGTCGAGGTCGTGGGCCTGGTAGATGAACTGGGCGGTGGCCGGCACGGTCTGCTCGTCGGTCGAGGACTCCGCGCGGATGTTCATCGGGTGGCGCATGTGGGTGCGGGCCAGGGCGATGATCGCGGCCGGCATGGTGGCCGAGAACAGCATGGTCTGCCGGGTCTCGGGGGTCATCGCGAGAAGCTTGTTGACGTCGGGGAGGAACCCGAGGTCGAGCATCTCGTCGGCCTCGTCGAGCACGACGGACTTCACGTGCGACAGGTCGAGGGCCTTGCGGTTGGCCAGGTCGAGGAGGCGGCCGGGGGTGCCGACGACCACGTCGACGCCCGACTTGAGGGCGTCGAGCTGTGGGTCGTAGCCCACGCCTCCGTAGACGGTGAGCACGCGGATGCCGCGGTCCGAGCCGGCCAGGTGCAGGTCGTTGGAGACCTGGAGGGCAAGCTCGCGGGTCGGGGCCACGATGAGTGCCTGGGGCTTGCCCTGGGCCAGCTCGGCGTAGTCGGCGTCATGGGAGGCGACGGTGCGCTGGAGGATCGGGATGCCGAAGGCGAGGGTCTTGCCGGTGCCGGTGCGGGCCTGTCCGATGAGGTCGGTGCCGAGCAGGGCGACGGAGAGCGTCATCTCCTGGATCGGGAAGGGCTCGGTGATGCCGGCGCGTTCGAGGGCGTCAGCGATTTCGGGCAGGACGCCCAGTTCTCTGAAGGTGGTCAAGTTGTGAAGTCTTTTCCGTGAGTAGGTCTGTGCGGCCGACTCCGGGAGGTGGATCTGCCGCGCACATGCGCCGGCACCTGCTGTTCCGGAGGGCTCCGGTGGCGGTGCCGAGCAAGGGGCTCGAGACGGGCTCGCGCCACGCAATCGCCCTCAGTCTATCGGTACGCTGCAGCCATGACTGAATCCCCGACCGATGGTTCCCTCGCCGGGCAGGGCGTTGCCTTCGACGATCCGTCCTACCGTGCCGCCGTCGTCGACCTGCTCGCCGTGATCGCCTATGGCGAGATCTCGGCCTTCGAGCGGCTGGCCGAGGACGCGAAGCTGGCGCCGTCGCTGGAGGACAAGGTGGCGTTGGCGACGATGGCCGCCGCCGAGTTCGAGAACGTGACCCTGCTCCGTGCCCGGCTCGAGTCCTTGGGCGCGGATCCGTTCGAGGCGATGAAGCCGTTCCGTCCCGCCATCGACAACTTCCACGCGCACACCTCCCCGTCCAACTGGCTCGAGGGCCTGGTCAAGGCCTACGTCGGTGACGGCCTGGCCCGCGACTTCTACGCCGAGATCGCAGCGTTCGTCGACGTGGACACCCGCGACCTGATCCTGGGAGCCCTCGAGCGCACCACCCACAGCGAGTTCGTCGTCGAGCGGGTCCGGGAGGGCATCGCCGCCGACCACCGGATCGGTGGGCCGTTGGCCCTGTGGGGTCGGCGCCTGATGGGCGAGGCGCTCTCGCAGGCCCAACGGGTTGCCGCTGAGCGCGATGCGCTCTCCGCGCTGCTGGCAGGGGGAGTGGACCGCCCCGGGATGGACCTGGCCGCGATCGGCCGGATGTTCAACCGGCTCACCGAACGTCACGCCATGCGCATGGAGGACCTCGGCCTGGCGCACTGACCCACTTGGGGGCGCTCACACCCCGGGGAGGGGACGGTGGTCGACGTCACGCCGTGAATAGTTGCTTGATGAAATCAATCGATGTGTAATGGTTGACATGGTCAACCAATCCTCGACGGTCAGCGACCCGTCGGCCCACGCCGTCGCCTTCGAGGAATTCGCCGTCAGCCTCTTCAGGTTCACCCGGACGATTCGCTCCACCTCCACCCTGTGGGTCCAGCTCCCCGGCGGGCTCAAGCGGTCGGACGTCACGATCCTGCGCACGCTCTCCCACCACGGCGAGTGTCGGCCGAGCTCGATCGCCGAGGTGATGGGTGTCGGCCCTTCCGTGATCAGCCGACAGCTGGTGGCCCTCGGCGAGCAGGAGCTCGTCGTACGCCGTCGGGACCCGGTGGACGGTCGCGCCGAGCTGATCGCCCTGACCCCGGTCGGAAGGGAGCGCCTCGACGCGATGCGTGAGGCCTACGTGGCCGGGATGCAGGAGCAGTTCACCGACTGGGACGAGGCCAAGGTGCGTGCCGCCGCCGCCCTCCTCGAGGAGATCTCCGACCACATCGCACCAGCCCTGGGGCGCGACAGCGCTCGGGCCACGAACCAGTTGAACGACAAGGAACCTGCATGAGCACCGAGTCCGTCCGTGCCGAGCCGAACCTGAGCCGGAATGAGATCATGGAGGTCCTGGCGGGCCTCCTGTCGATGCTCTTCGTGGCCATGGTCAGCTCGACGATCGTGAGCACGGCATTGCCGACGATCATCGGAGACCTGCACGGCAACCAGACCCAGTACACCTGGGTGGTCACGATCACCCTGCTGATGATGACGGTCTCCAGCCCGATCTGGTCGAAGCTGGCCGACCTGTTCGACAAGAAGCTGCTGGTGCAGGTCTCGGGCGTGATCTTCCTGCTCGGCTCACTGGCCGCGGGATTCGCGCACGACGTACCCCAGCTGCTCGGTGCACGTGCGCTGCAGGGACTGGGTGTGGGCGGTCTGATGGCCCTCGCGCAGGCCATCCTCGGCTCGATCATCCCGCCCCGCGAGCGTGGTCGCTACAGCGGCTACATGGCCGCGACGATGGCGGTCGCCACCGTCTCCGGTCCGCTCCTCGGGGGGCTGCTCGTGGACACGGCGGGCTGGCGCTGGTGCTTCTGGGCCGCCGTCCCGATCTCGCTCGCCGGTCTCGGCGTGCTGCAGAAGTTCCTGCACCTGGAAACGGTGCGTCGTGACGTCCACATCGACTGGTGGGGCGTAGGGCTGATCGCGGTCGCCGCCAGCCTGCCGCTGGTGTGGGTGTCGTTCGCAGGGCGCGAGTACGACTGGGCCTCCCGCGAGACGGCGTACCTCCTGGTCCCGGCGGTGCTGGCCGTTGCGGCGCTGGTCTTCGTCGAGCGCAGTCATCCCGAGCCGTTGATCCCGCCGAAGATCCTCCTCGAGAAGACCACCATCCTGGCCATCGTGGCGAGCATCGCCGTCGGCATCGCCCAGTTCGGCACCTCGGTCTTCCTCAGCCAGTTCTTCCAGGTGGCCCAAGGCTTCTCGCCGACCGAGGCGGGCCTGCTGATGCTGCCACTGATCCTGGGCAGCATGGTCGGCGCGACCGTCTCCGGGCAGCTGATCACCCGCACCGGCACCTGGAAGCCCTACATGCTCGTGGGCACTGTCGTGCTGATCGCCGGCCTGATGCTGATGGGACCGACGGACCACTCCACGCCGGTGTGGCACCTGAGCGTCTACATGATCATGATGGGCCTCGGCCAGGGCACGTTGATGCAGAACCTGGTCCTCGTCGTGCAGAACACCGTGGACGTGCGCGACATCGGGGCGGCGAGCGGCGTGGTCAGCTTCTTCCGCACGCTCGGAGGAACCGTCGGCATCGCGGTCCTGGGTGCGATCCTGACCAACCGGGTGAGCGAGCACATCGCCACCGGTCTGGCCGCCGAGGGACTCCCGGTGCCGAAGGACGCAACCGGTGGGGGCAACCTGAACCTCGACGAGGTCCCGGAACCGTTCCTGACGATCATCCGGCATGCGTACGGCGACAGCACCGGCTACATCTTCATGGTGGCCGGCGCGATCGCGGTGATCTCGCTGGTCGCGATCTGGCGGATGCCCGTCACCGAGCTGCGCACCACCGTGCGCAAGCTGGAGAAGGAGGACGCCCTCGGGCTCGAGCATGCCATCGATTGACCGGGTGGCCGCACCCCCGTCACCGCCCCCGCCCCCTTCTTACTCCTCGATAGTCCCTAACGCCTCGCATCCCATCCACGGCTGGGGGATGCGAGGCGTTAGGGACTATCGGCAATGACGAGGAATCAGTCGCGACGACTGGTCAGCGTGGCCGCCACCATGACCAGGATGGTGGCGGTGGCGATCTGCCACGCGTGGCGCCACCAGTCGAAGCCGGGTGGGGGCTCGCCGAAGATGCGGGTGTAGGCCCACGTGCCGATCAGCACGCCGCCGACGCCGCAGATGACGGTGAGCCAGAGGGGGATGTTGTCACGGTCTCCCGGGGCCAGCATCTTGCCCAGGACTCCGATGACCGTGCCGCCGACCAGTGCCCACAGGATGTCGATGATGACCATGGGTGTCCTTTCTCGCGACGACCGTCAGGGCATCAGGAGCGGAAGCCGACCTGGCCCGCGGCACCGGTGCCGACCTCGACGAACGCGATCCGCTGCGAGGGAACCAGGACCCGGCGACCCTTGGTGTCGGTGAGGGAGACCAACCCCTCGGAGGCCAGTGCCTCACTGATCGCCTTCTCGACGGCGTCAGCGTCGAGGTCCACGTCGACGATGAGCTCGCGGGGGGCCTGCTGGATTCCGATCTTGACCTCCATGTGGGGGCCGTCCTCTCTGTTCGGTGGTGCGAAGAAGGTGGGCTCAGTCCGTGAGCGGGTAGCCGCGGATGCCCCGCCAGGCAAGGCCGGCGATCAGGTTCGCGGCGTCGCTGCGGGTGATGCTGGAGGAGTCGTTGAGCCAGTAGCGGGCGCTCACCTGCGCCATGCCGACCAAGGACACCGCGAGCAGGTGGGAGGCCTCCGCGGGAAGCCCGGTGTCGTCCTGGATGACGTCGGCGATCATGGCCGCACATTCCTGGGTGACCCGCTCGACATGGCCCCGGACGGCGGGCTCGTTGTTGAGGTCGGACTCGAAGACGAGTCGGAAGGCGCCCGTCTCGGCAGCCACGTAGTCGTAGAACACGGTGATCGTCGCAGCGACCCGCAGCTTGTTGTCGTCGGTGGACCCGAGGGCGGCGCGGGCGTTGGAGATGATCGTGTCGCACGCCTCGTCGAGGAGGGCGAGGTAGAGCTCCAGCTTGCCGGGGAAGTGCTGGTAGAGCACGGGCTTCGACACACCCGCACGTTCGGCGATGTCGTCCATCGCCGCGGAGTGGTAGCCCTGCGCCACGAAGACCTCGAGGGCGGCCTCGAGGAGCTGCGCGCGGCGCGCCTTGCGAGGCATGCGCCCTCCACGGGGGCGGAGTCCGCCCAGTCCGTCCTGCCCACCGCTCAACGCGCCGCTCCCATCGTGTTCCTGATCCGGCTTGGCAGCCTACCTGTCCAAACGGGCGGACCCCGTCGCACCCGGGTGAACGGGCGCGACGGGGTCCGTGGATTCGTCGGTCGAGCTCAGGTCACGGGTTGTCGACCTGGACGGACAGGAAATCACCGTCGCGAGCCGTGACCGTGGCGGTCACGCCGACACCGGCCACCTTGACGGAGCCCTGGGGGTTGTCAGCGCTCCAGTAGGCCTCCGGATCGCTGTCGTCGAAGGTCGGGATGCCGGGCGACGACGGCGCACACGCTTCGTACGTCGTGCCCTCCGCGTCCTGCTTGTGCAGGCACACGTCGTCGGTGGCCTCGAGCCCGAACGTCGCGTCGAACGGCTGACGGCGGTTCGTGGGACTGGTCCCGTCACCGAACGTCATCGGTGCCGGTCGGGCGTCGACCACCATGGCGTAGCCGGCACCCGGGTGGGTGGCGACGTTGTTGTCCTTGTAGCGGTTGTCGACGTACCAGACCAGCATGCCGTCCTGGAACGGGAAGTGCTCGACCCAGTTGGGACGGGTCAGGCCCTCGGAGAACTGGTAGGGCCCGACCTGGAGGGTCGAGTCGTAGCCGACGTAGGCACGGTTCTCCAGCAGGTAGTAGCGCGTCGAGTCCTGCGACTCGGTGCCCGTGGAGGTGGACCAGCCCTTGGCGGTCCAGCCGTTGTCGCCGGCCTCGGCGCCATCGGTGAACGTGTAGGCCTTGCCGGCCTTGATCACGATGTCGTCGAGGAACGCGCCGGCCTCGCTCACGCCGCCGTCGGTCTGGTAGCGGAACCGGAACAGCGACTCCTGGCCGGCGGGCCGGTAGGCGAAGCTGAGCTTGGTCCAGTCGCGGGAGTTGCCGGAGATCGGCTTCCCGATCTGGTTCCAGGTGGCCCCCTCGTCGAGGGAGTACTCGGCGTAGAGGAAGTCGTAGCCGGCCTCGATCTGGTGCCAGGCCTTCGTGTTCACGGTGACGCGCGAAGCGCCGGGGACCGTGCGGGTGAGCGTGTTGTTGAGCTGGTCGGCGCTGCCGGAGTACCACGCGTGCGTGCCCTCGGGCGGGGTCGTGTACTCGTTGGTGACGGTCGCGTTCGGAAGGTTCACCTTGACCGCCTGGTCGGCTCCGTCGTAGGTGTGCTGCGACGGGCCCAGGTCGAAGGTGCCGGACTCGCCGGAGCTCACCTCGGAGTAGTCGAGCCAGCCGAGGAAGCGCTTCTCCTCCGGGCCCATCAGGCCGGGCGTTCCGCCGATGCCGTCAGCGTCTCCACCGTGGCCGAGCCAGGAGCCCGAGGACATCAGGGTCCAGAACGCGGTGCTGTTCTCGCCGCCGGCGGTGTCGTAGTAGTCCGGCAGGCCGAGGTCGTGGCCGAACTCGTGCGCGAACACACCGAGGCCGCCGTTCTCGGGCTCGACGGTGTAGTCACCGACGAAGTACTTCGAGTCACCGACCTGCGCGCCGCCGTAGAGGTTGGGCGTCCCGTCCACGGAGGGGCCGGTGGTGCCGTAGTCCGTGGCGTTGACGAACCAGCGGTGCGACCAGATCGCGTCAGGGTCGGCGCCGGCCTCCTCGCCCTCACCGGCGTGCACCGCCTGGAAGTGGTCGAGGTAGCCGTCGGCCTCGTTGAAGTCGCCGTCGCCGTCGAAGTCGTAACGGTCCCAGACATCGAACTGGGACAGGTAGGTGTCGATCTCGGCGGCGGTCTTCCCGGAGGCGACCTGGTCGGCGTACCAGGCGTCGAGGCTGTCCTGGATGAAGGCCCACGAGCCGCCGTCGTCCTCGACGGCGTTGTCGCCGTACGACGACGCGTTGCCGGGGACGGTGACCCAGTCGGTGACCGTGTTGATCGCGGTGTAGCGGCCGCTGGAGAGCTGGGAGTAGTAGTTCTTGAACGACTCACCGTCGCCGTTGAACATCTCCTCGTAGTGGGCCTGGTTGAAGTCGTTGGTCCAGATCGTGGAGTTGTCCTGGGTCCGGTCGGGCTCGGGAATCTCGTTGTGCAGCGGCCCGGGCGTCCTGCCGAAGCGGCCGGAGCCCTCCGTGCCGAACTCGGCGAGGACAGTGAAGATCTTGTCCTCCTTCTCGATCGGGAACTCGACGTAGCTTCCGTCGGCGAGCTTGACCGTGGATCCACCACCGGGTTGGGGCTGGAGGCGGGCGGTGCCGTTGTCGAGCATGGTGAGGGCCTTGGCCCGCATCTTGTTCTGCTGGCGCGTCTTGGGCCCGTGACGGTTGTCGTGCTTCGTCTTCGCGCTCGAGTCCGATGCCTGTGGGCTGGGGTTCGGTGCGGCGTTGCCAGCGGGGAGCATGGAGACGCTCAGTGCCAGCGCGGCGGTTCCGGCGAGGAGGCCGGGTGGCAACTTCTTCACATTTCTGCCTTCCGGGGGGAGTGTCCGTTCCTGTCACCAGCGGGGGAGAGGAGCGGGACCAACGGTCCGAAGATGACTTTTGACCTGTATTTGCGGTTCAGGCAAGCCCCCGGGCAAACATTTGTCGATTCGTGACCGTCCGCATGACGGGACGTCGAGCCCAGGTGCTGGGACGGCGCGGGAACAATGGGTCCGGTGACGGTGTTCCACCGTGACCAGACCAAGCTGCCGCTGAGGAGAACTTCCGTGTCCTATCCCGCGCTCGTGGAACCAGCCGCCGAGCTGACCATCGACGAGGTACGCCGCTACAGCCGGCACCTGATCATCCCCGACGTCGGGATGACCGGTCAGAAGCGGTTGAAGAATGCCAAGGTCCTCGTGATCGGGGCCGGCGGCCTCGGCTCGCCCGCCATGCTCTACCTCGCCGCGGCGGGCGTCGGCACGATCGGCATCGCCGAGTTCGACGAGGTCGACGAGTCCAACCTGCAGCGCCAGGTGATCCACGGCCAGTCCGACATCGGCCGCCCCAAGTCCGAGTCCGCGCGCGACTCCATCAAGGAGATCAACCCGCACGTCAACGTGGTGATCCACGAGGGCCGCCTCGACAACGACAACGTGATGGGCGTGTTCGAGGGCTACGACCTGATCCTCGACGGCACCGACAACTTCGCCACGCGCTACATGGTCAACGACGCGGCGTACTTCTTGAAGATCCCCTACGTCTGGGGCTCGATCTACCGCTTCGACGGCCAGGCCTCGGTCTTCTGGCCCAACGCGACGCTCGAGAACGGCGAGTCCGCCGACGCGCCCTGCTACCGCTGCCTCTACCCGGAGCCCCCGCCGCCGGGGATGGTGCCCTCGTGCGCCGAGGGCGGCGTGCTCGGTGTGCTCTGTGCCGCGATCGGCTCCATCCAGGTCAACGAGGGCATCAAGCTCCTCACCGGCATCGGCGACCCGTTGGTCGGCAAGCTGATGATCTACGACGCACTCGAGATGGAGTACCGCAAGCTCAAGGTGCGCAAGGACCCCAACTGCGCCCTGTGCGGCGAGAACGCCACGGTCACCGAGCTCATCGACTACGACGCGTTCTGTGGTGCGGTCTCGGACGAGGCCGCCGAGGCAGCGGTGGGCTCCACGATCTCGGTGACCCAGCTCGAGCACATGATCAAGGAGAAGGAGAACGGCGGCGACGACTTCTTCCTGGTCGACGTGCGCGAGCCCAACGAGGCCGAGATCAACAACATCCCCGGCGCCGTGCTGATCCCCAAGGGTGAGTTCCTCAACGGCAACGCGCTCGAGCAGCTGCCCGCCGAGAAGAAGATCGTGCTGCACTGCAAGTCGGGTGTCCGCTCGGCCGAGTGCCTCGCGATCGTCAAGGGCGCCGGTTACGAGAACGCGGTCCACGTCGGTGGTGGCGTGGTGGCGTGGGTCAACCAGATCGACCCCAGCCAGCCGTCGTACTGACCGACCGCAGCCAGGTCTGCACCGCACGCCCCATGGCCCGTCCGGGCCATGGGGCGTGACCCTTTCGGGTCATTCGTCGTTGAGTCGGTCACCGCACCCACTCGACTGGAGGACGCACCCCATGCGTTTGATCCCGAATTCCCGCCCGTCCCGCCTGCTGCTCGGCACCGTCGCCACGATCGGCAGTCTCGCCCTGGGCGTCGGCGCGCTGCCGGCCCAGGCCGCCACCGCTGACGCCGAGACCTGGCGCCGGCGGAGACCGCCGCGATCCACCCCGGTGTCCAGACCTACACCTCGGGCGGCCAGTGCACCGCCAACTTCGTCTTCACCGACGATGCCGGCAACGTGTACGTCGGCCAGGCCGCGCACTGCTCCGGCACCGGCGAGGCCACCGACACCAACGGCTGCGACGCCGGGACCCTGCCCCTGGGCACCGAGGTGACCTTCAACGAGGGCGGCAGCCTGATCTCCGAAGGCACCCAGGTCGGCACGGGCAGCATCGCCTACAGCAGCTGGAACACCATGCAGGCCCGCGGCGAGACCGACGCCAACACCTGCGCCTACAACGACCTTGCGCTGGTCAAGGTGTCGTCTGCCGACGTCGCGAAGGTGAACCCGTCCGTGCCGTTCTGGGGCGGTCCGGTCGCCATCAACACGACCGGGACCCAGGCCGGCGACAAGGTGTACTCCTACGGCAACTCCAGCCTGCGCGGCGGCCTCACGCAGCTCTCGCCGAAGACCGGCATCAGCCTCGGCGACAACGCGGCAGACGGCGGCTGGACCCACCCGCTCTACACCCTGACGCCGGGTGTTCCCGGTGACTCGGGCAGCGCGTTCCTCGATGCCAACGGCAACGCCGTCGGCACCTTGTCGACGCTGGGCCTGGCCCCGCTCCCGCTGTCGAACAACATCGGAGACCTGGCCCACGAGCTGGCCTACGCCCAGGCCCACTCCGGCATCTCCGGCCTGCGCCTGGTGCCCGGCACCGAGCCGTTCTCGCCGGCACTCTGAGTCACGCCTGAAGCACAGCTCGGTCCCGTTCGGCGCGATGCCGGACGGGACCGACTGCGTTGCCGAGGTGTGCATCGACGCCACACCGTTCCCCTCGCCGCCCTGGATGGCGGCGACCACCCGGGGGCACGCAGTGGGGTGGTTGGAGCCACGACGTCTGCACGGTGACCCCGGGCGCTCCCGGCGACCCGGGTTCGGGGTTCGTGGAGGCGCAGGGCCGCGCCCAGCACCACGCAGGCATCGCGGGGTGCGCCCGGTCCGGGGCACCGAGCCGTTCCGGCCGGTGCTCTGACCTACGCTGGGACCGTGCACGAGGAGTATGTCGAAGCGGTCCTGCGGTGCGTCGAGCGGATCCCGCGCGGCCGGGTGACGACGTACGGCGCGATCGCCGACGTGGTGGGCGAGCAGCTCGGCATGGGTGGACCCCGCCTTGTCGGCAACGTGATGGGCCTGCACGGCGGCCCGGTGCCGTGGTGGCGGGTGGTGCGGGCCGACGGATCGCTCCCGCCCAGCCACCAGGGCGAGGCGCGGCAGTCCTACCTGGAGGAGAACACGCCGATGCGACCCTCCGGGAACGTGGACCTGAAGTCTGCGTTCTGGCAGCCCTGACCCGTCAGGCGCTTCGGCTGCGGGTCCTGCTGGCCAGCTCCGCGAGTGCCTGCGGGAAGATCTCGGCGGGCGGCGTCACCAGACCCGCTCCGACCTGCCCGACCCCCGCCTTCCTGCCGGCCATGCCGGTGTTGATCTGGGGCAGGATGCCGGTGCGGCAGACGAGGCTGACGTCGATGCCCGTGGGCACGCCCTGGAACTCGAGCACCGGGACCGACCAGCGCGGGTTCTCGCCGAGGGTGATCTCGTGCATGCGGCGGGTGGTGGCGAGCGCATCGGGCACGTTGCCCCCGACCAGTCGCACGATGGCTGGTGCGGTCGCCATCGCGAACCCGCCGATGCCGGCGGTCTCGGTGATCGCGGAGTCACCGATGTCCGGGTTGGCGTCCTCGGGCCCGTAGTCGCCGAGGAACAGACCGTCCGCGACCTGGGCCGGGCCGGTGAACCACTGGTCGCCGGTGCCCGAGGTCTGGATGCCGAACTCCGTGCCGTTGCGGGCCATCGCGACGACCATCGTGGAGCCCTCGATGCCGCGGGCCGCGTCGAGCGCCAGCTTGCAGACCGGCATAGCCACGTTGAGGAAGAAGTGGTCGTTGCCTCCGATGAAGCGCAGGGCCGCGGCCACGTCCGCGGACGGGAACCCGGAGCCGACCATCGCGGGGGACAGGTCGCGCAGCAGCATCAGGGTGCCGGCGCGGTTGCGGTTGTGCGCCTCGTCGCCCATCTGCAGCATCTGGGTGAGGATCCCCGTCGCGTCCACCGCGTCACTGCTGCGCACGGCCGCCCGGAGGACCGGTCCGAGCACGGCCGACATCCAGCGCAACCGGTCGAGCACCTCGGGGGAGTAGGCGCCGTAGCGGAGCACCTTGCCGAGGCCCTCGTTGAGCGAGCAGTGGGTCCTCCTCCCGGTCGCCGGGTCCTCGAGGACGAACATCCACATGGACGGGGTGACGACGCCGGCCATCGGGCCCACGGTGCCGCGGTGGTGGCAGGGCTCGAGAGTGACCCCGTCTCCGGACTCGAAGAGGGCCACGGCGTCCTCCGGGTCGTCGACCAGCCCCTCCAGCGCCGCGCCCGCCATCAGACCACCCCGCAGGGGGCCCGATGCGTTCGCCCACTCGATCGGCGGCCCCGCGTGCAGGAACTCGCCCCGTTGCAGGCCGAGCACCTCCGATGCCGGTGCGACGTCGACGAGGAGGGCCTGCACACCGAGCATCGCAGCCAGCGCGCTGTTGTTCGCGGACCTGCGCAAGGGGTCGCCCGCCACGATGGCGAGGTCGGCCTCGGTGCCGGGCATCGGGGGCCGCCAGTCGACACGAGTGACGGGGACGGCCTGGGCGGCGACGGTCTCCGCGAACAGGGCGGCACCGGTGCTGACGACCCGCGTGGGTGTGGTCATCGGGCGTCTCCGATCAGCTCGAGGGCGCGCCGGCACGCGGCTGCGTTGGACAGGTGGACCTCGGCGCCTGCCGCGGAGAGCACCGTCGCCTGCCGGTCCAGCCCCTGGGGGTCCGCGGAGGTCCCGACCAGGGCGACCACCACCGGGCAACGGGCCTGCTCGATCGCCGGGGCCAGTCCCGCGGCAGGATCGGCCTCGGCGCCGTGCCCGAGCACCACGTCGAGGAGCAGTACGCCGGTGCGTGGGTCGCCAGCCTGCCGGCCGAGGTGCTCGAGCCTCAGGGTCGGGTCGATCATCGGGTGTGCCCGGCCGGCGGTGAGGGTGTCGTCACCGAAGTCGACCATCAGGTGGGCGTCCGCCGTGAGGTCGGGGCCGAGGGCGAGGTCGGGGCTGAGCGGGATGTTGCTCCGGATCGGGCCCAGGGCTGCGGTGGCGAGCAGCATCGCCTCGTCACACAGGGTGCCGCCGACGAAGAGGCCGCGCAGCAGGGATCCCTCGCCCGGCCGGCTGCTCCTGACGCGTGGTGACGCCGCGCCCCACTGCGGCCATTCGGGAACCGGCCGGCCGAGCCGCTCCAGCACCGCTTCCGCAGCAGCGGTCAGGTCGGGCTCGCCCTCGCCGAGCAGGGCGAGCTCGACGGGCGTCCCGAGCGTGGCGGCGTACTCACGGAGGGATGCCGCGACCTCGGCCGAGGGCGGCTTGGAGACGACGACGACCAGCTCGACCTCGGTGTCGGCGTCGAGCCTGCGCAGGGACTCCCGCGTTGAGAGCCCTCCGACGTCGGCGGACAGGTCACGTCCGCCGACGCCGAGGGCCGACCCCACCCCCACGCCTGCATGGTCGAGGAGCGCCATCAGCTGTTGGCACCCGGTGCCGGATGCAGCGACGATCCCGACCGGCCCCGGCCCGGTCGCACTGGCGAACCCGAGACCGAGGCCACCGACGACTGCGGTGCCGCAGTCGGGTCCCATCACCAGGAGCCCGCGCTCAGCGGCGGTGCGCTTGAGGACGAGCTCCTGCTCGAGCGGGACGTTGTCGCTGAAGACCATCACGTCGCGGCCGGCGTCGAGCGCATCCATCGCCTCCACGAAGGCGCTGGCCCCGGGCACGGACACGAGTGCCAGCGCACCGGTCGGCCCGCCGCCCTCGCGGCGGAACGCGGACCCCGTCGTGCGGGGCGGCTCGACCTCGACCGTGCCGGCGCCGCCCGGACTGCCGGTGCCCGCGCGCCTCGTCGCCGACAGGGCGCGCTCCACGGCGAGCAGCGCGGGTTCGAGGGCATCGGCACCGTCCAGGTGCAGTGCCACGACCATGTCGTTGGCGGTGGCACCGGCTGGAGGGGTGAACCCCATCCCGCGGAGCACGTCGAGGTTGAGCTCGGTCGCCATGGCCACCTGCGCAGCAGCGACCCCGGCCACCGCGGCCACGTCCCGGCTCACCCGCAGCAGCGCCACCGAATCGGCGTACGCCCCCGGACGCAGCTCGACGTGGGAGACGACATCTGTGGTCATCGCAGGCTCCCCTCCGGTTCGGCCAGGGCCAGGAATGCGCCGACGGCCAGCCCGCAGCCGGACGTGTGGCCCACGCGCAGGAGTGGCTCCAGGGCCGGTGGGCCGTCGAGCAACAGGCGGCGGAGCTCCGGGATCACCTCGCCGCGCGTCGCATCGGCCAGGAGCGTCCCTGACAGCAGCGTGGTACGTCGCTGCGCCAGGCGTCTGACCTGTTCTGCCACCGCGGTCCAGCCAGCGACGCGCGCGGTCCGTCCGACCGCCAGCCACCCCGCGAGCACGTCGTCGCCGAGCGGGGTGAGCCCGCTGCCGCGACCGAGCAGCGACCTGACGGCAGACGGGTCGCCCGTGCGCAACGCGTCGAGGGCGCGGTCGGGCAGCTCCGCGCCCACGAGCCTTCGGGCACCCTCCAAGCGGTCACGGAGCTGCTCGACGAGGGCGGCACCGATCGCCGAGGACCGCGGGACGGACGCGTCGACGATGCGGGCCACCGCCAGGTCGTGGCGGGGGAGTCGGAGCACCCCGTCGCTGATCGACAGCAGGGCCCCCTGATCGACCTCGTCGACACGGTCCAGCAGGGTGCGAATGCCGCACGGGACGTGGGTGGCGTGGCGGGAGAGCACCCCGACCAGACCCGGCCCCCTGCCCGCGACAGCGGGCAGCTCGACGTAGAGGGCGTCGCGGCCGGAGTGCACCACCCGTGCGCTCCGCCGAGGCCCGGCGAGCGCGTCGCGGACCCGAACGGTCGCCGCGCCCCCGAGCCGCTCCTGCACGGCCACCTGGTCGGCCACCTGGTCGGCCACCTGCACGGCCACCCGGTCGGCAGCCGGGGCCAGCATCACGGAATCCACCTCTCGGACGCTAGCGGCTGGGATACCGTCCGACGAATGGTAAGCATTGCCAACACTTCGGGGAGGGAGGTGCAGAAGTTGATAACCGCCCGCATCGATGCCCTGCACCAGGGCCTGACCCAGCTGGTGCTCGACGGCGGCGACCTGGACCAGATCGCGGCCCGAGTGGCCGAGGCCCTCGACGTCGGGATCCTGGTCACGTCGACCGACGGTCGCGAGCGGGCAGCGGCCGCGACCGCGTGGCACCGGACCCTCCTCGACGAGGCCGACCTGGTCGATCCCACGGGACGGATCCGGGTCGAGCGGGCCAAGGGCTCGTTGGCGCTGGCCGACGGCGAGGTCCGCTCGACCGCGATCGCGGCGGGGGGCACCGACCTCGCCCGGCTGGTGTCGATCAGACCTGCCGGGGTGCTGGACGCGGCCGACCTGCAGGCCCTGGAGCGAGCCGCGACGGTCGCCGCCCTGCTGATCACGCGTGAGCAGGCCGTCCAGGCCGTGGAGAACAAGTACCGCGGTGACTTCCTGCGCGACATCTTCCTGGGCCGGGCAGGTCCCGTCGAGTTCGTGCTCGAGCACGCCGAGACCTTCGGATGGGTGCTGGCCAGGCCGATGGTGGTGCTCGCCGCCGAGATCGACCCTGACGAGACCCCGGTGTCCAGCCGGGTCAGTCGAGCCTGGCAGGAACGCTTCTCCGCGGCGTGGAGCCAGGTCTGCCGGGGCCGCGACCCGGGCATCCCATCGGCTGACTTCTCCTCGGAGGTGGTGACGCTGCTCCCCGCTCCGCTCGACGCCGACGGCGAGCCCGACGTCCCCGCGCTCAGGGCCGCGGTGTCGGAGACGGTCTCAGCGGTGGCCGGGGATCGTGGTGGTGGGCGACGGCCCTTCTCGGTCGGGATCAGTCGCGTGGTCACGGACCTCGCAGACCTGCCCGCGGCCTACAACCAGGCCGGTCGGGCGGTTCGCGTCGGGCGACGGATGAACGGTGGACGCAGCACGACCTGGTTCGACGACCTCGGCCTTCACCGGCTGATCGCGCTGGTGACCGACGAGGAGGAGCTCCGGGCCTTCGCCCACGACGTGCTGGGCGAGCTGGCCTCGGACACCGAGGAGGCAGCCGACCTGCGCGCCACGCTGCAGCACCTCCTCGACACCAACGTCAACGTGGCCGAGGCCGCTCGTCTGCAGTTCTTCCACTACAACACGATGCGCTACCGGGTCGGCAAGCTGGAGCGGATCCTCGGTCCGTTCACGAGCAATCCGCACCTGCGGCTCAACGTCGCCGTGGCCCTCCAGGTCCTCGAGGTGACCGGTTGACCACGCTTCGCCCAACCTCTGCCAGCACCGTGCTGGTCCGTTCGGCAGAACTCGCCAGTGTCCGGGAGTGACGTGGATCACTAGCGTCGGGCAGAAGTGGCAGTGGGCCACCGACCGAGGAGGGTTCGCATGTCCATGTTCACGTGGAAGGTCGTCCACGGCGGCAAGACCCCACCGCCCGGCGAGGCCGTCGGGCCGATGGAGAGACTGAGCTGGCCGCGCACGATCGGGCTCGGTGCCCAGCACGTGGTGGCGATGTTCGGCGCGACCTTCGTCTTCCCACTGGTGATGGGCCTGGACGCCAACCTCGCCATCATGTTCTCGGGCATCTGCACCATCATGTTCCTGCTGATGGTCTCCAACCGGGTGCCCAGCTATCTGGGCACCAGCGCCTCCTTCGTGGCCGCGGTCGCCGCGATCCGCACGCAGGGTGGCGACTCCGCCGACGTCACCGGGGCGATCCTCGTCGCCGGTCTCGTCCTCGCCGCGGTCGGCGCGCTGGTGCACTTCGCCGGCTCGCGGCTGATCCACGCGATCCTGCCTCCGGCCGTCACCGGCGCCGTGGTCATGCTGATCGGCTTCAACCTGGCACCCGTCGTGGCCGGCGTCTACTGGCCGCAGGACCAGTGGATCGCGATCATCACCGCGACCGCACTGGTCCTCTTCGCTGTCCTGCTGCCGGGCTTCTGGTCCCGCATCGCGGTCTTCCTCGCGCTGGTCTTCGGCTACCTGGTGTCGTGGCTCGCCGACCTCTCCTTCGGCACGATCAACAGCATCCTGCCGGGCCAGAACCTGGTCCTGCACGACATCGTCGACGGGGAGTCGACGATGGTGCCGTGCCCGCCGGGCGGGAACCCGAACTGCGTGGAGGCCGCCTTCAACCACGACCGGATCTGGGCCTGGGGAGCGGTCGGCGACGCCGACTGGATCGGACTGCCCGGAGGCGTGCTGGCCGACGGGGTGGACGTCGTGCACGGCCCGAGCTTCTCGCTCACCTTCATCCTCCTGGTGCTGCCGGGCGTGATCGCGCTGATCGCCGAGAACACCGGCCACGTCAAGGCGGTCGCGGAGATGACCGGCGACGACCTCGACCCCTACATGGGCCGCGCGATCGGGGCGGACGGTATCGCCACCGCCTTCGCCAGTGCCTTCGGCGGCTCGCCCACCACGACGTACGCCGAGAACATCGGCGTCATGAGCGCCACCCGCATCTATTCGACCGCGGCCTACTACGTCGCGGCGATCGTGGCGATCCTGCTCGGGCTGTGCCCGAAGTTCGGCGCGATCGTCAACGCCATCCCCGGCGGCGTGCTGGGCGGCATCACGGTTGTGCTCTACGGCATGATCGGTCTCGTGGGCGCCAAGATCTGGGTGGAGAACCGGGTGGACTTCGGCAACCCGGTCAACCTGGTGGGCCTGGCCGGGGGACTGATCGCGGGCATCGGGGGCGTCACCCTCCAGGTCACCGACGACTTCGAGCTCGGCGGCATCGCCCTCGGCACGATCATGGTCATCGTCTACTTCCACCTGGTGAAGGGGCGTCGCGACGAGCTGGCGCCGGAAGAGGTGACCAAGACCCCGTGAAGCCGGCGCCCTTCGCCTACTCCCGCCCGACGACGCTCGACGAAGCCCTCGACGCGCTCGCCTCGGACCCGCACGCGAAGGTGCTCGCCGGTGGACAGAGCCTGGTCCCACTGCTCTCGATGCGACTCGCCTCGCCGTCCCTGCTGGTCGACATCAACGGGCTTGCGGAGCTGGCCACGGTGCGGGCCGACGAGGACGGCGTGCGTGTCGGCGCGCTGGCCCGCCATGCCCAGGTCGAGACCGACCCCGGCGTACGCCGGACACAGCCACTGGTCGCCCGGGCGCTGCGCCTCGTGGCCCATCCCACGATTCGCAACCGCGGCACCACGGTCGGGTCGTTGGTGCACGCCGACGCCGCCGCAGAGATGCCGGCCGTCCTGCTCCTGCTCGACGGAGCCCTGACCGTCCTCTCCGGCGAGGGGGAGCGAGAGATCCCTGCCGCCGACCTCGTCGTGGGACCGCTCGAGTCCTCGCTCCGCGCCGGCGAGCTGGCCGTCTCGGCGCACTTCCCGGCCCTGCAGAAGGGATTCGGGATCGCCTGCGACGAGGTGGCCCGTCGACACGGCGACTATGCGGTGTGCGGGGTCGCAGCGCTCGTGGGCATCGACGAGTCACGTCAGGTGACCTCGGCGCGCACGTCGTACTGGTCCATGGGCGACGTGCCGATCGCGGTCGACCTCTCCGAGGCGTTCTCCGCAGGAGAGCCGAGCGAGGACGCGCTCGATGCCGCTGCCGACCTCGCCCTCACCCGGCTCGACCCGGCCGCCGACATCCATGCCAGCGCCGCCTACCGAGCCCAGCTGGGCAGGGTGCTCACCCGCCGCGTCCTGCGCGCGGCGTACGACGACGCGGTGGCGCGGCACGAGGAGGACCGATGACCCAGGAAGCTCCCGAGGAGACCCACGACATCCTCCTGAACGTCAACGGCGCAGCCCATGCGGTGACGGTGCCGGCGCGCCGACTGCTCAGTGACGCCCTGCGCCACGACCTCGGGCTGACCGGCACCCACGTCGGTTGCGAGCACGGGGTGTGCGGTGCCTGCACCGTCCTGCTCGACGGCGCCCCGGTGCGGTCCTGCCTGTTGTTCGCCGTGACCGTGTCCGGCCAGGAGCTCACCACGGTGGAGGGCCTGGCCGCGGAGGACGGCACGCTCGGCCCGGTCCAGCAGGCGTTCAGGGACTGCCACGGGCTGCAGTGCGGCTTCTGCACCCCCGGCTTCCTCACCACGATCACCGCCGGGCTGCGTGACAACCCGCGGCCGAGCGAGGTCGAGGCCCGAGAGATGGTCGCCGGCAACCTGTGCCGGTGCACCGGCTACCAGAACATCGCCAAGGCGGTCCACCGTGCCGCCGACCTGATCGCGGAAGGATCGAGCTCCGAGGACGGGCGACCGTCTCGGCCAGGCTCGATCGCGGCCGAGGAGGAGGCGCCGTGACCACGAAGCTGTTCGGCGAGAAGGTCAAGCGCGTCGAGGACGCCCGGCTGCTGCTCGGTCGCGGCCGCTACGTCGACGACCTGATGGGCGGAGCCCTCGAGGCCGCGGTCCTGCGCAGTCCGCACGCCCACGCCCGCATCGTCGACATCGACGTCGAGGCGGTGCTCGACCTCGAGGGCGTGCACGCGGTCTACACCTACGACGACCTCACCGGTGCCATGGCCGACCCGCTGCCCCTGCTGATCCCGCACCCGGCCCTGACCCACGGCCGGACCCAGTACGCCCTCGCCAAGGACGAGGTGAACCACGTCGGTGAGGCGATCGCGTTCGTGGTCGCCGACGACCGCTACCTCGCCGAGGACGCGGTGTCGCGCATTCGTGTCGACTACGAGTTCCTGCCGCCCGTCGTGGGTCTGCCGGCCGCTCGTGAGGCGTCGAGCCTGGTGCACGACGACGTGCCCGGCAACGTCGCGGCCCGGCTCGAGCAGGAGGACGGCGATGCCGAGGCCGCGATCGCCGCAGCACCGCACCGACTCGCCCTCGACCTCGACGTCGAACGGAGCGCCAGCACTCCCTTGGAGGGGCGTGGAGTCGTGGCCCGCTGGGATCCCGACAGTCACCGGTTGCAGGTGTGGACCTCCACGCAGACGTCCACCGGGGTCCGCGCAGCAGTCGCCGCCAAGCTCGGTCTCGACCTGGTGCAGGTGGACGTGATCACGCCCGACGTCGGCGGTGGTTTCGGCGTCAAGATCGTGCACCCGTGGCCCGAGGAGCTGCTGGTGCCGATGGCGGCCCAGGCCTTGGGGATGCCGGTGAAGTTCACCGAGGACCGGCGCGAGCACTTCGTCTCGGCGGCCCACGAACGTGCCCAGCAGCAGCACATCGAGGTCGGGTTCGACGACGACGGTCGGCTGCTCGGTCTCTCGGTGCAGTTCTGGCACGACAACGGCGCCTACACGCCGTACGGCCTGATCGTGCCGATCATCACCTCGACCCAGCTGCTCGGCCCCTACAAGCCGCAGAGCTACAAGGTGGTCTTCGAGAGCCTCTACACCAACACGGTGATCGTCACGCCCTACCGCGGCGCCGGCCGACCGCAGGGGGTGTTCGCGATGGAGCGCACCATGGACGCGATCGCGGCCCACCTCGGCAAGGACCGTGCCGACGTGCGGGCGACGAACTTCATCCAGCCCGACGAGTTCCCCTACGAGCACGGGCTGGTCTTCCAGGACGGACGGCCGCTCACCTACGACTCGGGGGACTACCCGGCCAGCCTGGCGAAGCTCAAGCAGCTGGTCGGGTGGGACGACTTCGAGAAGGTGCGCGCGGCAGCCCGGGCCGAGGGACGCCAGGTCGGCATCGGGCTGGCCTGCTACGTCGAGGGAACCGGGGTCGGACCCTACGAGGGCGCCCACGTGCACATCGAGACCAGCGGCAGGGTGAAGGTCGCGATCGGCCTGACCAGCCAGGGCCAGGGGCACCAGACCGCGTTCGCCCAGATCGTGGCCGACGAGCTCGGCGTCCCCCTCGACGACGTCGAGGTGGTCGCCGGCGACACCCGTCGGATGCCGTACGCCGTGGGCACGTTCGCCTCGCGTGCTGCAGTGATGAGCGGGTCTGCCGTGGCGCTGGCCGCCCGGCGAGCCCGTGCCAAGGCACTCCGGATCGCGGCCGAGGCCCTGGAGGTGGACGCCGCGGACCTCGAGATCGCCGACGGCGTCGTGCAGGTCAGGGGCGCCCCGTCCTCGCAGATCTCCCTGGGCACCGTCGCCGTGCTGTCCAACCCCCTGCGCTACGCCTTCGACGAAGCCTCGCAGGCGGCCACCCAGTTCACCGTCGGCGACCCGGACAAGCCGCCCGTCGCGGTGGGGGAGGAACCGGGGCTGGAGGGCAAGGACTTCTACTCGCCCGAGCGCTCGACGTTCGCCAACGGCATGCACGCCGTCGTGGTGGAGACCGATCCCGAGACGGCCGAGGTCCGCATCCTGCGCTACTGCGTCGTCCACGACTGCGGCAACCTGATCAACCCGATGATCGTCGAGGGCCAGATCCACGGTGGTGTCGCCCAAGGAGTGGGCGGTGCCCTCTACGAACGGATGGAGTACGACGAGTCGGGACAGCTCCTGAACGCCTCGTTCATGGACTTCCTGATGCCCTACATCACCGAGGTCCCGGCCGAGATCGAGATCGACCACCTCGAGACCCCGTCGCCCCTGAACCCGCTCGGCATCAAGGGGGCCGGCGAGGCAGGTGTGATCCCCTCGGCGGCGGTCTTCGCCTCCGCGATCGAGGACGCCGAACGACTCGATCCCTCGACCCTCGCGATCACCGCGATGCCGATCTCACCCTCGCAGCTCTTCGAGCTGAGGCGAGCGCACCGAAAGGATCCGTCATGAAGATCGTTGGCGAGGCCACCCTCGTCGCTCCCGTCGAGAAGGTGTGGGACGCGTTGCTCGACCCGTCCGTGCTGGTGGCGACCATCCCCGGCTGCGAGCGACTCGAGGAGACCGGCGAGAACGCCTATGCGATGACCGTGACCGCGGGGGTGGCCGCCGTGCGCGGCACCTATGCCGGCACCTGCGAGCTGCGCGACCTGGAACCCCACCGGTCCCTGGTGCTGGCCGCGCAGGGAGCCGGGACACCCGGCACGATCGCGGCTGACGTGTCGGTCTCGTTCGACGACAACGGCGACGGCACCACGACCCTCCACTACGACGCCGACACCGTCGTGGGCGGGATGATCGGCGGCGTCGGCCAGCGGATGCTGACCTCGGTCAGCCGGAGGATGGCCACCGAGTTCTTCACCAACGTCGAGCGGGAGATCGCCCAGGGTGTCCCGGGGGTGGCGCCACCCGTCGATGCCTCGACGGTGTCCGAACAGTCCGCGGGAAGATCGGCCGGAGAGCCCGCACCCGCTTCGGTGGCGGCAGGGGGTGGGGCGGTGTTCACCGCTGCGGCCCAGGCCCCGGGGAGTCGCGACGACTTCGTCAAGGGCGTCATGGTCGGGGCGGGGCTGGTGCTGTCCGGCGTGGTGGCCGGGGCCCTGCTCGGCCGACGGCGCTGACGCCGTGGTCACCGTCGACTCCACGGCCCGGGAGATGGTCGCGGCCCTGCGTGACCGCGAGATCTCCGCACGCGAGCTGCTCGACCTGCACCTCGATCGCATCGGGGAACACAACCCGGAGCTGAACGCCGTCGTGTCGCTCGACGAGGAACGGGCACGGGAGGGCGCGGCTGCGGCCGATCGGTCCTTGGCCTCGGGGGAAGTGGTCGGCCCGCTGCACGGCCTGCCGTTCGCGTTCAAGGACACCCACGCCGTGGCCGGCTGGCGGACGACGTACGGCTCACCGCTGTTCGCGGACCACGTCCCGGAGGCCGACGACCTGATCGTCGAGCGAGTACGCCGCGCCGGTGTCGTGGTGGTCGGCAAGACCAACGTGCCGGAGTTCGCGGCGGGCTCGCACACCTTTAACACGGTCTTCGGCACCACGCTGAACCCCCACGACCCCACAAGGTCGGCCGGTGGCTCGAGCGGGGGCGCCGCCTGTGCGCTGGCGGCCGGCATGGTCCCGCTCGCCGACGGGTCCGACATGGGCGGCTCCCTGCGCAACCCCGCCTCCTTCTGCGGCGTGGTCGGTTTGCGGCCGTCCCTGGGGAGGGTGCCGGAGTGGCCGACGGCCAACCAGTGGGAGTCCACGTCGGTGGGTGGACCGCTGGCTCGCAACGTGGGTGACCTGGCCCTGCTGCTGTCCGTCCAGGCCGGTCCCGACCCGCGGGCCCCGCTGGCCCTCGGGGACCCCGGCTCGGCCTTCGCACCACCCCTGCGTGGCTCGCTCGAGGGTGTCCGCGTGGGCCTGTCGGTCGACCTCGGGGGCGCCTTCGAGGTCGATGCACAGGTGGCGCGGGTGGTGGAGGAGTCCGCGTCGTCGTTCAGCGGTGCCGGTGCTCAGGTGGTGCGCGCCCACCCCGATCTCGGCTTGGCCGAGGACACCTTCAGGACCCTGCGGGCCTGGCACTTCCAGGCGAAGTTCGGTCGGCTCCTCGCCGAGAACCCCGGCTCCTTCAAGGACTCGCTGGCCGACAACATCCGGGCCGGGGAGTCGCTCACCGGCGCCGACGTGGCCCGCGCCTACGCGCAGCGAACCGCCCTGGCAGAACGCATGCGACTGTTCTTCGCCGACCGCGACCTCCTCGTCCTCCCCGTCTCCCAGGTGCCCCCGTTCCCGGCCGACCGGGAGTTCCCGACCGAGATCAACGGCCACCCCATGGACACCTACCTCGACTGGATGCGCTCGGCCTACTTCATCACCGTCACCGGGTGCCCGGCGATCTCCGTGCCGGCCGGCACCACCGACGACGGGCTGCCGGTGGGGATCCAGCTGGTCGCCCCGCACGGTGGTGAGCGCCGGCTGCTCGAGGTGGCGGCGGCGTTCGAGTCGATCACGACGCCCCACCGCTGAACAGTCGGTCGGAACCGCCAGCCGGGCGAGGGCAATCGTGACCTGCCAACGAATCAGCGATCCGTTGGCACAACTTGCCGTCGCAGCGAGTGGCTCGGGGCGGATTGAATCGGGGCATGGCAACGGGTTCCCGGCAGCGCCGCATCCGCGTCGGCATCGACACCGGCGGCACCTTCACCGATGTCGTGGCGCTCGACGAGGAGACGGGCGAGCTGGTCACCACCAAGACGCCCTCGACCCCCGGCAACCCGGCCGACGGTTTCATGGCCGGCATCGAGAAGGTCCTCGGGCTGCTTGGCCTGCCGCCGGGCCGCGGTGACGCCCTGACCGCCGTCAGCCACGGGACGACCGTCGCCACCAACCAGCTCCTGGAGGGCAAGGTGGGAGCCCTCGGGTTCATCACCACCGAGGGCTACGAGGCGATGCTCGAGATCGCCCGGCAGTCGGTCCCCGACGGCTACGGCAACTCCTACTTCTGGGTCAAGCCCGATCGCATCGTTCCCCGGCACCTGGTCAAGGGAGTCGGCGGGCGACTGGACCACACCGGTGCAGAGGTCCGCCCGTTCGACGAGGCCGGAGCCCGGCTGGTGGCGCGCTGGTTCCGCCAGCGTGACATCAACACCCTCGCCGTCTGCTTCCTCCACTCCTATGCCGACTCGACCCAGGAGGAGGCCATGCTGTCGGTGCTGCGCGAGGAGCACCCCGACGCGGTGGTCTCCCTGAGCAGCGAGGTGCTGCTGGAGTACCGCGAGTACGAACGCGCGATGACCACGCTCGTCGATGCCGCCGTGAAGCCACGGTTGGGCACCTATGTCACCAACATCAAGGACCGGCTCGACGCCTACGCCTCGACCGACGGCGAAAGGCGGGTGCCGTTCTACGTGATGAAGTCGAACGGTGGCGTGCTCAGCGCCGACGAGGTCGTCCACCAGCCGATCAGCACCGTCCTCTCCGGCCCGGCTGCGGGTGCGCTCGGTGCCGCCCTGATCGCCAAGGTCGCCGGCTTCGACCGGGTGCTGACCAGCGACGGCGGCGGCACGTCGACCGACGTCAGCGTGGTCGTCGACGGCGAGCCGACCCTGACCACCGAGGGCAGCGTGGGCGCCTTCCCCTCCAAGATCCCCATGATCGACGTCGTCACCGTCGGAGCCGGAGGCGGCTCGATCGCCTGGCTCTCCCCGGAAGGAGCGCTCAAGGTGGGCCCGCACTCAGCGGGGGCCGACCCGGGTCCGCTGTGCTACGCCAAGGGCGGCGACGAGGTCACCATCACCGACGCCCACGTGTTCCTCGGCCGGGTCCCGCCGCACCTGCTCGGCGGCGAGATCCCACTCGACACGGAGGCAGCGGCCTCCGGCATCCGTGCCCTGGCCGACGAGCTCGGACTCACCCCCGAGGCCTGTGCGGCCGGCGTGCTCGAGATCTCTGCCTGGAACCAGGCCAACGCGTTGCGCGCGGTCACGGTCAAGCGGGGGCTGGACGTCCGCGACTTCACCCTCACCACCTTCGGTGGATCGGGATCCCTGTTGTTGTGCCGGTTGGCCGACATCCTGGGCCTGCGGGCAGTGCTGGTGCCACCCAACCCCGGCAACGTGTCCGCGTTCGGCCTCCTCACCGTCGACGTGAAGAACGACTACGTCCAGACCCACGTGCGGCTGCACGACGACGTCGATGCCGCCGACCTGGCCGGGGTCTACGACGACCTCTGCGGCCGGGCCCGTGCGGCGCTGACCAAGGAGGGCTTTCCCGGCACCGAGCACCAGTTCCTGCGAACCGCCGACCTGCGCTACTTCGGACAGGCCTTCGAGGTCAGGGTGTCGCTGCCCGAGGGCGCCATCGACAGCGCCCTGCTGGCGGAGGTGGCCGAGCGCTTCCACGCCGAGCACCGCACGCTTTACGGCTACGACTTCGCTGACGACCCGCGACAACAGGTCGAGTGGGTCAACCTCCGAGTCTCCGGGGTGGGCCCGATCCAGCGGCCCGAGATCAAGAAATGGTCGGTGGTTGAGGAGGTCGCGCAGCGACCGTCTCGAAACCACGGCGCCCGTCAAGTGTGCTTCGAGGTGTCCGACGGGTACGTCGACACGCCGGTCTTCTGGCGCCCGGACCTGGCGCCCGGCCACGAGCTCGCCGGCCCGGCGATCATCGAGGAGTTCGGTTCGACGGTGCCCTTGCACCCGGGGTTCCGGGCTCGCATTGACGCGTTCCTCAACATCATCGTGACGCGGGAGGGCTGATGGAACCGACATCTTCGGGTGCGGGTGGTTTCGAGACAGGCGCTGGCGCGCCTTCCTCAACCACCGAGAGTGCGGCTCCCTCAACCACCGAGGGTGCAGGCGCCGGCACCGGGTCCCGGCGGGCGCCGACGGACTTCCCGTTCGGCACCCTCACCGCCGACGCCGGTGCCAGCGCCGAGCAGGTGCTCGTGGAGATCGTCCAGGGCAGCCTGGCCGCCGTGGAGCTCGAGGTCGAGACGGCGATCGGGCGCACCAGTCGCAGCCCGATGATCCGCGACGCCCACGACTTCCGGGCCGGCATCCACGACCGGTTGCTGCGCAAGCTGACCGGGCGTTCCTACTCCGCGCTGGTGCACCCGGTGGCGCGCGACTTCCCGGTGGAGGAGATGCGGGAGGGCGACGTGTTCTTCCACAACGACGTCTACCGCTCCGAGGGCGGCATCGGCCACCTGCCGGACCTCTGCGTGACGGTCCCGGTCTTCCACGACGGCAGGGTGGTCGCGTTCGTGCAGGCCTTCGGCCACCACGACGACATCGGCGGGTGCGTGCCCGGCTCCATGCCCAGCGGCGCGACCTCCGTCTATGAAGAGGGCCTGATGGTGCCGCCGATCAAGCTCTGGGACGCCGGCACCCCCAACAAGTCCGCGCTGGCGATCATGACCCGCAACTCGCGGATGCCGGACAGCCTAGCCGCCGACCTCGACGCCGAGTGCTCGGCCTGCCTGATGGGCGCGCGACGCCTGGGTGAGCTGTTCGAGAGGTATGGCGTCGACGCGGTCGAGTCGGCCTTCGACGCGATCATCGACCGGACCACGCAGACCTACCGCCGCGAGATCCTCTCCCGGATACCCGTCGGAGAATGGGTGTGGGAGGACTACGCCGAGCACGACGGCGTGGACGAGCCGCAGCTGTTCGCGCAACGCATCACGATGACGCGCACCGGCCCCGACGACCCCGACGGCGAGCGCCTGGTGCTCGACTTCGACGGCACCTCGCCCCAGGCCAAGGGGCCGATCAACCACTGCGGTGACTACAGCGACGGCAACTTCCTGAAGAAGTGGCTGGCCCCGATCCTCCGCAACCTCGCCGAGTCTCCCGAACGAATGGCCGAGCTCGACGTCAACGAGGGCGTGGTGCCGCTGATCGAGATGCGTTTCCCGCCGCCGGGCACGTTGCTGACGCCGGTCTTCCCGGCCCCGACCAACGCCCGCACGTTCGTGATCCTGAGACTCCTGGGCGTGCTGGCCGGCGTGCTCGCCAAGGCAGTCGACGGCCGGATGCCCGCCGACCAGGAGACGATCCGCTACACCGGCGTCTACGGCGAGGACCGGCAGGGCGAGCCCTACCTGATGCGTGAGGTCCTGGGCGGCGGGTCGGGTGGGCGCTACTACGCGGACGGTGAGGACACCATCCACGTGGTGCCCGACTCCCGGAACCTCCCGTCGGAGTTCACCGAGAGCCGTTTCCCGTTCCTCGTGGAGAAGCTCGGCCTGGCCATGGACTCCGGCGGCGCCGGCCAGTTCCGCGGCGGACTCGGCTACGAGAAGCACCTGCGCATGCTCAAGGACGGCCACTTCATGTCGATCGCGGACCGCTCGATCCTGGCGTGCTGGGGGGTCAGGGGCGGCCGGGCCGGCAAGCCGTTCGACGTGGTGATCGACCCGGGTGGCCCCGCCGAGCGCGTGGTCGATGCCCTTGCCGACGCAGAGCCGGTCAAGGCCGGCGAGGTGATCCGGATCCGTACGACGGGGGGCGGCGGCTGGGGTGACCCGCTCGACCGCGACCCGGCACTCGTCGTACGCGACGTGGTGTGGCAGAAGGTGTCGCCCGAGGCCGCGCTCGCCGACTACGGCGTGGTGCTCACCGGCTCCGTCGAGGACGACACCCTCGACCACGACCCGGACCGCACGACGGCAGAACGTGCCTCGCGCCCGGTCCCCGGCACGGCGTTCTTCGACCGCGGGCCGGGCTACGCCCGCCTGTCCGGGGGAGCCGACGCCGCCGACGTCGACTTCATGGAGTCCTCACGATGAGGGTCCTGCTCGCGTTGGGTGGCAACGCCATGACGAGTGCGGACGGCCGGGCCCGCCCCGGTGACCAGATCGCCGCGGCGAGGAAGGCGATGGCAGCGGTGGCACGGCTGGTGACGCGCACCCGTGATCCGGTGGACGTGGTGATCACCCACGGGAACGGGCCACAGGTCGGCAACCTGCTGGTCAAGAACGAGCTGGCCGCGACCGTGGTCCCTCCGGTCCCGCTCGACTGGTGCGGCGCCCAGACCCAGGCCACCCTCGGCTTCGTCCTGATGGACGCCCTCGACGACGAGCTCGCCCGGCACGGCTCCGACCGGCGCAGCGCGGCGGTGGTGACCCGCACCCTCGTCGATGCCGACGACCCGGGGCTGACCCACCCCAGCAAGCCGATCGGCCGGTTCCTCGACAAGGATGCCGCGGCCGTGCTGATCGAGCACGGCGAGACCTGGCAGGACCGCGGTGAGAAGGGCTGGCGGCGCGTGGTCGCCTCGCCCGAGCCACGCGAGATCCTCGACGGCCCGGCGGTGCGTGCCCTCGTCGACGCCGGATTCATCGTGATCGCCAACGGCGGCGGTGGTGTCCCGGTGGTGCGTTCCGAAGCCGGGCTGGTCGGTGTCGAGGCGGTCATCGACAAGGACCTCGGCGCGGCACTTCTCGCGGCCACCGTCGAGGCCGACGTGCTCGTGATCGCCACCGACGTGCCCCACGCCGTGCTCCGGTTCGGCACGCCTGACGCCGAGCCGATCGGCCAGGTCTCGGTCGAGGACCTGCGGACGATGGCCGCCGCCGGGCACTTCGCGAGCGGATCGATGGGCCCCAAGGTGGATGCCGCCTGCCGGTTCGTCGAGAGCGGCGGTCGCTACGCCGTGATCAGCGACCTCGACACCATCCTCGACGCCGTGGCCGGCACCACCGGCACCGTCGTCCTGCCCAACTCAAACGGTGGTTGAGCGATCGAGCCTGCGCGACACCACACCACGAAAGGAACACTCCATGCCCGCCATCGAAGTACGCAAGGTCCCGATCCACTCCGTCGCGGACGCCAGTGAGCTGGCGAAGCTGATCGACGACGGGGTCATGCACGCCGACCGGGTGATCGCGATCATCGGCAAGACCGAGGGGAACGGTGGCGTCAACGACTACACCCGCATCATCTCCGACCGGGCGTTCCGTGAGGTGCTCGTCGACAAGGGTGCACCTGCTGAGCAGGTCAAGCAGATCCCGATCGTCTGGTCCGGTGGCACCGACGGAGTGATCAGCCCGCACGCCACCATCTTCGCGACCGTTCCCGACGAGGACGCGATACCCACCGACGAGCCCCGCCTCACCGTCGGCTTCGCGATGAGCGAGCCGTTGCTGCCCGAGGAGATCGGGCGCACGCCGATGGTCACCAAGGTCGCGGACGCGGTCAAGGTGGCGATGGAGAAGGCCGGCATCACCGACCCGGGCGACGTGCACTACGTGCAGACGAAGACGCCGCTGCTGACGATCCACACCATCCGCGACGCCAAGTCGCGCGGCAAGACGGTCTGGACCGAGCACACCCACGAGTCGATGGACCTCTCCAACGGATGTACGGCGCTGGGCATCGCCGTCGCCCTGGATGAGATCGAGATGCCCACCGACGACGACGTCATGCACAACCGGGAGCTCTACTCGGCCGTGGCGTCGTGCTCGTCGGGGGTCGAGCTCGACGTGGCGCAGGTCGTCGTGGTCGGCAACGCGCCGGGTGTCGGTGGCCGGTACCGCATCGGCCACTCGGTGATGAAGGACGCCCTCGACCAGGACGGCCTGTGGGAGGCGATCAAGGATGCTGGGCTCGAGCTGCCCGAGCGGCCGCACCACAGTGACCTCGACGGTCGACTGGTGAACCTGTTCCTCAAGTGTGAGGCCTCCCAGGACGGCACGGTCCGCGGTCGCCGCAACGCGATGCTCGACGACTCCGACGTGCACTGGCACCGGCAGATCAAGGCGGCCGTCGGCGGCGTGACCGCCGCCGTGACCGGCGACCCGGCGGTCTTCGTGTCGGTCTCGGCCGCACACCAGGGCCCGGAGGGCGGCGGTCCCGTGGCCGCCATCGTCGACCTCGGCTGACCAAGCCGCTCGTTGCTGATCGGGCAGGGCGAGGGACCGGCCCGGTCCCTCGAGATCGGGCCGCGTGAGGGTCAGGGACGCAGGGCGTCGGTGGTGGGTGGTTGGCTGTCCCCATGAGCACGACGAGCACCGACACGACCTACCACCTCGTGGCAGCTGAGGCGGCTGCGGCGCGGGTCCCCGAGCTCGACGACTTCCAGCGCAGCGTGGTCGACCACGCCGGGGGGCCGCTCCTGGTGCTGGCCGGGCCCGGCACCGGCAAGACGACGACGCTGGTCGAAGCCATCGTCGACCGGATCGACCACCGTGGGGCATCCCCGGAGTCGGTGCTCGCCCTGACCTTCTCGCGCAAGGCCGCCGAGCAGCTGCGTGACCGGGTCACCTCGCGACTGGGGCACACCACCTCGTCGACGCTGTCGGCGACGTTCCACTCCTTCGCCTACGGGCTGATCCGGCGCTACGCACCCGCCGAGCTCTACGAAGCCCCGTTGCGGTTGTTGTCGGCACCGGAGCAGGACGTCGTGCTGCAGGAGCTGCTCACCGACGCTCCCGAGTCCGTGGCCTGGCCCGAGGGCCTCCGGCGCGCTGTCGCGACTCGGGGCTTCGCGCGCGAGGTGCACGCGGTGCTGTCGCGGGCCCGAGAGAAGGGCCTCGACGGCACCGACCTGCGCGAGCTGGGCATCGCCAAGGAGTTGCCCGAGTTCGTCGCTGCCGGGCTCTTCCTCGACCAGTACCTCGAGGTCCTCGACTTCCAGGGCGCCATCGACTATCCCGACCTGATCCGCCGTGCCGCCGAGGAGGCCGAGCGGCACCGCACGGAGCTGCGCGCCCAGTTCCAGCACGTCTTCGTCGACGAGTACCAGGACACCGACCCCGGCCAGGTGGCGCTGCTCCAGGCGCTGGTCGGCGACGGCGGCAACCTGACCGTGGTCGGCGACCCCCACCAGTCGATCTACGGTTTCCGCGGTGCGGAGGTGCGCGGCATCCTCGAGTTCCCCACGGCGTTCCCCCAGGTCTCCGGCGATCCTGCCGACGTGGTCGCGTTGCGCACCACCCGTCGCTTCGGCTCCCGGCTGCTGCTGGCCTCCCAACGCGTGGCCCAGCGACTCACCCTGGCCGGGACCATTCCCGAGGAGGCCAGGGATGCCTTCCTGCGGCCCGTCGCGGAGCCCGGCGACCTCGGCGACGGCCGGGTCGAGGTGGTCACCTTCGACACCGAGCGTGCCGAGACCGAGCACCTGGCCGACCGGTTGCGCCGAGCCCACCTCGCCGACGGCATCGCCTGGTCCCGGATGGCCGTCCTGGTCCGCTCCGGGCGCAACTCGATCCCGGCACTGCGTCGTTCGTTGGGTGCCGCCGGGGTTCCTGTCGAGGTCGCCAGCGACGACACGCCACTGGTGCGTGAGGTCGCCGTGATGCCGTTGCTCGCCGCGTTGCGCGCCGTGGTCAACCTCGACCAGGACGATGCCGACCATCCCGACCACCTTGATCCGGACCGGGCCCACGACCTGCTCATCTCGCCCCTCGCCGGCCTCGACGCCTCCGACGTACGCGCGCTGGCGCGGGCGCTGCGCCTGCGTGACAAGGAGCGGGTGGCCCGTGACGGCGGAGCTCCGCGGCCGTCCCCGTGGTTGCTCAGGCAGGCCGTCGTCGAGCCCGACGGCCTCGCCGGGTTGGAGGTGTCAGCGGCCCGGCGAGCAGGGGCGTTGGGTCACCTGTTGCGCAGGGCGCGCAGTGACCTCGAGGCGGGCGCCACCGCCGAGGAAGTGCTCTGGACCCTCTGGTCCGGCACCGACTGGCCCCGCCGGCTCCGTGCCCAGGTCGAGTCCGGGGGAGGGGCGGCGCGTCGAGCGCACCGCGACCTGGATGCGATCTGCGCCCTGTTCGAGACTGCGGCGCGGGCCGAGGAGCAGCGCGGACACCGGGGTGTGGCCTCGTTCCTGGCCACGCTCCAGGCCCAGGACCTGCCGGGCGACACCCTCGCCGACCGCGGCGTGCGTGGCGAGGCGGTCCGGCTCCTGACCGCCCACCGCGCCAAGGGCCTCGAGTGGGACTTCGTGGTGGTGGCCCACGTCCAGGAGGACGGGTGGCCCGACCTTCGTCGCCGCGCCACCCTGTTGCAGGCCGACCGCATCGGCCTCGACGGACTGGTGCCCCCGGTGAGTGCACGCGAACAGCTCATGGAGGAGCGTCGGCTGTTCTACGTCGCGTGCACCCGGGCCCGGTCCCGACTGCTGGTCACCGCGGTCAGGTCACCGGACGACGACGGTGAGCAGCCGTCCCGCTTCATCGCGGAGCTGTTGCCCCGCACGGACGACGAGGAGCGGGTGCCCGCCCACGTGCAGGGGCGACCGGTGCGACCACTGTCCCTGGCCGGCATGGTGGCCGAGCTCCGGCGCACCGTCGTCGATCCCGAGACCCCGGCCGAGCTCCGTGCCGCTGCTGCCCGGCGGTTGGTCCGGCTCTCCCGAGAACGCATCGGGGAACGACCCTTGGTGCCCGCCGCCGATCCGGCCAACTGGTGGGGCACCCGTGCGGCGACGGCTGCCGACGTCCCCGTGCGGCCGGAGGAGAAGCCGGTCGCCCTGTCGGCCTCCGCGCTGACCTCGATCGAGGAATGCCCGGCGCGCTGGTTCCTCGAGCGCGAGGCCGGTGGCTCCACGGCCGCCACCTCGGCCCAGGGCTTCGGCCTGCTGGTGCATGCCCTGGCCGAGCGGGTGGCCACGGGGGAGCTGTCCGCGGATCCGGAGCACGTCGACGCGCTGATGGCCCAGGTCGACACCGTGTGGGAGCGGCTCTCGTTCCGCACGCCGTGGTCGGCCACGCGCGAGCGTGAGGAGATGCGGCAGGCGTTGCTGCGGTTCCTGGTCTGGCACGGTGCTGACCGTGGGCGCACCCTGCTGGCCAGCGAGAAGGAGCTCACCGCCGCCGTGACCCTGCCCGACGGCCAGCAGGTCACCCTGCGCGGCTTCGCCGACCGGCTCGAGGTCGATGCCGACGGATCCGTCGTGGTGATCGACTTCAAGACCGGGAAGTACAAGCCGACCGGCGACGAGGTGAAGGTGCACCCGCAGCTCGGCCTCTACCAGCTCGCTGTCGAGAACGGAGCCGTCGACGACCTGGTCGACACACCGCCGGCTCGCGCTGCTGGGGCCGAGCTGATCCAGCTGCGCCACGGCGCCAACAACAAGGTCAACATCCAGTGGCAGGGTGAGCAACCCGCCGACGACGACGGGAACCGCCCGGTGGAGGTCCAGCTGATGGCCGCGGTGCAACTCATCCGGGACGAGGAGTTCCCGGCCAGGGCCGGCAAGCACTGCGACCGGTGCGCGTTCACCGCGATCTGTCCGATCCAAGGAGCCGGGACGGTGCTGTCATGAGGAGCGCGATCAGCATCGAGAGCCCCGCCGACCTGCAGCGCGTGATGGGCACCGACTTCCAGGTCAGCCCCCAGCAGTGGGCAGCGATCTCCTCCGATCTCGAACCGGCGGTGGTGATCGCCGGTGCCGGCTCCGGCAAGACCGCCCTGATGGCTGCACGGGTGGTCCACCTGGTCGTCACCGGGCAGGTCGAGGCCCACGAGATCCTCGGGCTCACCTTCACCACCAAGGCGGCCCGCGAGCTGTCGGTCCGCATCCGTGACGCGCTGGAGAAGGCCGGCCACGCCCCCGGGGCGTCGGCCGCTGTGCCCGGCGCCGAGGAGGGCGAGACCCTCGAGCCCACGGTGGCCACCTACAACGCCTACGCCAGCTCACTGCTCACCGAGCACGGCCTCCGCATCGGCCACGAGCCCGACACCCGGGTGATGGCCGACGCATCGCGCTACCAGCTGGCCGCGCGTGCGATCAACCGTCACAGTGGGCGCATCGAGCTGCTCAGCGACCACCCCGACACCGTGGTCAACTACATCCTCGGTCTCGAGGGCGCGATGAGCGAGCACTTGGTCGACCTCGACGACGTGCGCGCCTTCCAGGCCCGCGAGCTGCCCCGCTTCCGGCACGCAGCGGAGACCGCCCGGGCCAAGGCCGATCCCCGCAAGGTCATCCACGCGATGGAACGCCGCGAGGAGCTGCTCGGCCTCGTGGCCACCTATCGACGCCTGAAGGCCGAGCTCGGACTGATGGACTTCAGCGACCAGATCGCGCTCGCGGCGCGGTTGGCCGACGAGCACCCCGAGGTCGGCGAGCTCGAACGCCAGAAGTTCAAGATCGTCCTGCTCGACGAATACCAGGACACCTCCGTGGCGCAGGCCCTGATGCTCAAGAAGCTCTTCGGTGGGGGGCACGCGGTCACGGCGGTGGGCGACCCCAACCAGGCCATCTACGGGTGGAGGGGGGCGTCGGTCTCCAACATCCTCGGCTTCGGTCGTGACTTCCCGCGCGCCGACGGCGCTGACGTGCGGGTCTTCCCGCTGACGGTGAACCGTCGCTCCGACCGTCGCATCCTCGAGGTCGCCAACCGGCTGGCCCAGCCGCTGCTCGACGAGTTCCCCCAGGTGCAGGCCCTGGAGCCTGCCGAGCAGGCCGGCCCGGGCACCGTGCGCACCTCGGTGCACGAGACCTATGCCGCCGAGCTGGCCTGGCTCGCCGAGCAGGTCCGGGCCACCCACGAGGCGATGGCCGAGCCGAAGTGGAACGAGATCGGCGTGCTCACCCGCGACAACAAGCACGCGGCCGACGTGTTCGACGCCTTGTCGTCGCGCGAGATCCCGGTCGAGATCGTCGGCCTCAAGGGCCTGTTGCGCCTGCCCGAGGTGGCCGAGGTGGTGGCGACGTTGACCCTGCTGCACGACCTCACCGCCAACTCGGCGCTGCTGACGCTGCTCACCGGCCCACGTTGGACCATCGGCCCGCGCGACCTGGCACTGCTCGGCAAGCGGGCCCGCGAGCTGGCCGGTGTCGTCTCCACACCGACCGCCGGCCAAGGCATCGACGAGCAGCTCGCGGATGCCGTCGAGGGCGCCGACCCGACGGAGATCGCGTCGTTGTGCGACGCGCTCGACGACCCGGGCGAGGCGGCGTACTCCCGTGCAGCGCTCGATCGCTTCGCCCTGCTGCGCTCGGAGCTGCGGGCGTTGCGGTCCCACGCCGGCGAGCCGTTGCTCGACCTGGTGCGGCGCATCATCGACACCACCGGCATCGACGTCGAGCTGGCCTCCTCGGTCAGCCCGGCGGCAGCCGCCCGGCGCGACAACCTCGACCTGTTCGTCAAGGCCGTCGCCGAGTTCCAGGCCATCGACGGCTCGGTCAGCCTCACCGCGCTGCTCGCCTACCTCGAGGCCGAGGACGAGATGGGCACCGGTCTCGACGTGGCGACTCCCTCCGAGTCCGACTCGGTGAAGCTGCTCACCGTCCACCGCGCCAAGGGCCTCGAGTGGGACGCCGTGTTCGTGGTCGGGGTGTGCGAGGAGAAGTTCCCGACCAAGCAGGCCCGCACACAGTGGACCTCCGGTCCGGCGGTCCTCCCCAACGACCTGCGTGGCGACCGCCACGACCTGGCCGCACTGGGGGGCTACGAGAAACCCGACCTGGAGGCCTTCGTGAAGTCGGCCCGGGCCAAGGAGGCACAGGAGGAGCTCCGGCTCGGCTACGTGGCCTTCACCCGGGCCCGGCACCTGCTCTCGGTCTCGTCCTACCTGTGGAACCAGAACCGCAAGACCCCGGTGGGCCCGTCCCCCTACCAGCTCGTCGTGCACGAGGCGATCCAGGAATGGGGTGAGTCGGCCGAGGCATGGCTCGACAAGCCCGACAAGGAGACACCGAACCCGCTGCTGGCGAGCGCGGTCACGGCCCCGTGGCCCCAGACCGAACACACTGCGGAGACCCTGAGACGACTCGAGGCAGCCGAGTTCGTCCGCTCGGTCGACGCGGATGCCGAGGACGAGGTCGACCTGGTCAACGGATCGACGGTCGCCACCTGGGACGAGGAGCTCGACCGGCTCCTGGCCGAGGCGCGCCGGGACCGGTCGACCGACATCGGGGTGCCGCTGCCGAGCACGCTCTCGGCCACCGCGGTGGCCCGACTGCGGGACGACCCCGATGCCTTCGCGCGCGACCTGGCCAGGCCGATGCCCCGTCAGCCCTCTCCGGCCGCCCGCTTCGGCACCCGGTTCCACGCGTGGGTCGAGGCCCGGTTCGGCCAGCAGAACCTCTTCGACCCCGACGAGCTGCCCGGGCGTGCCGACCTGGGCATCGACGACGAGTCCGACCTGAAGGAGCTGACCGCACTCTTCGCAGACGGCCCGTTCGGACGACGTGAGCCGCACGCGATCGAGGCGCCGTTCGCCCTGGTCCTCGGTGGGCAGGTCGTGCGTGGCCGCATCGACGCGGTCTACACCGAGCCCGACGGCGGCTACCTGGTCATCGACTGGAAGACCAACCAACGCGCCACCGCAGACCCGTTGCAGCTCGGCATCTATCGCTTGGCCTGGGCCGAGCTGTGCGGGGTCCCCGTCGAGAGGGTGCGTGCTGCCTTCCACTACGTGCGCACGGGCAGGACCGTCGACCACACCGACGACCTGCCCGGCCGGGAGGAGCTCGAGAAGCTGGTCCGTCCCGACGGCTGAGGCCGACCGGGCCGAGGGGGCGAGGTCCCTCGGCCCGACGTCCGCACGGTCGATCCAACGGGTGATCGGCGCTGGTGCGAGGATGAAGCCGTGACCACCGATCGCTTGGCCAGGCGGCTCGGCACGGGCGATGCAGTCGTCGTCGGGCTCTCCGCGATGATCGGCGCCGGCGTCTTCGCCGCGTTCGCTCCGGCCGCTGCCACGGCGGGGTCGGCACTGCTCACCGGGTTGGGCATCGCCGCCGTCATCGCCTTCTGCAACGCCGTGGCCTCGGCCCAGCTGGCCGCCCATCACCCTTCGTCGGGAGGTACCTACCTCTTCGGCCGTGAGGTCCTCGGACCGTGGTGGGGCTTCCTGGCCGGGTGGGGCTTCGTCATCGGCAAGACCGCTTCCTGCGCGGCCATGGCGATGACCTTCGCGGCGTACGCCGTCCCGTCGGACGGCTGGGCCCAGAGGGGTGCGGCCGCCGGAGCCGTCCTGATGCTCACCCTGGCCACCATGCGTGGCATCACCCGCACCGCTCGCCTGGCCGGGGTCCTGCTCGCCGCGACGCTCCTGGTGCTGCTGCTGGCGCTGGCGCTCGTCACGGTCGGTGACCCGGCGTCGCCCGACCCGTTGCCCGACCCGTTGGCCGGCCCGGACGGCGTGCGCAGCGTCCTACAGGCGGCCGGACTGCTGTTCTTCGCGTTCGCCGGCTATGCCCGCATCGCCACGTTGGCCGAAGAGGTGCGCCGACCTGAGGTGCTGGGCCAGGCCATCCTGGTCGCGCTGGGTGTCGCGGTCGTGCTCTACGCAGCGATCGGCGCGGCTCTCGTGCACGCACTCGGTGCCGGCCTCGCGACGAGTGAGGCGCCCCTCTCGGACGCGGTCACGGCCGTCGGGGCCGCCTGGGCCGAGCCCGTGGTCCGGATCGGTGCGGCAGCCGCGTGCCTGGGGGCGCTGCTCGCCCTCCTGGCCGGCGTGACCCGCACCGCCCTGGCGATGGCGCGTGAGCGCGACCTGCCCACGCCGTTGGCCCACGTCGACCCGAAGCACCGGGTGCCGGACCGCGCCCAGCTCGCCCTCGGGGCCGCGGTGATGGTGCTGGTGCTCACCGTCGACCTGCGCGGTGCCATCGGGTTCTCCAGCTTCGGGGTGCTGGTCTACTACGCCGTCGCGAACCTCTCCGCGCTCCGACAACCCGCCGAGCAGCGACGCTGGCCGCGTGCGCTCCAGGTGCTGGGCCTCAGCGGTTGCCTCGTGCTGGCGGTGATGCTGCCCTGGACCTCGGTGCTGGCCGGGCTGGGGGTGCTCGCCGTCGGTGTGCTCGGCCGGCTCGTCCTGCGTCGCGGTTGACCCGGGGTCAGGGACGGGCCAGGGCCGCGGTCAGCGCGATCTCGACCATGGCGCCGAAGGTCTGTTCACGTTCCTGGGAGCTGGTCTCCTCGCCGGTGACGATGTGGTCGGAGACCGTGCAGATCGCCAGCGCGCGGCGGTCGTGCTTGGCTGCCAGCGTGTAGAGAGCAGCCGCTTCCATCTCCACGGCCAGCACGCCGTGGTCGACCATCGTCGCCATCAGCTCGGGACGCGGCGTGTAGAACTGGTCGCTGCTGAAGATCAGCCCGGTCCACGTGGTCACGTCGTCGCGCTCCGTCGCCGCGTCGTACGCCGCCCGCAGCAGGCCGAAGTCGGCCACGGGGGCGTAGTCGAGCCCGTGGAAGCGCAGCCGGTTCATCCCGGAGTCGGTGCAGGCTCCGGACGCCAGGACGATGTCGCGCAGGCGGACCTTCTCGACGAGCGCGCCGCAGGAGCCCACCCGGATGATCGACTGCACGTCGTACTCGGTGAACAGCTCCGTGGCATAGATGGCCAAGGAGGGCTGGCCCATCCCGGACCCCTGCACGCTGACCCGCTCGCCCTGCCAGGTGCCGGTGTAGCCGAGCATGCCGCGGACCTCGTTGTAGCAGGTGACGTCGTCGAGGAAGCTCGACGCGATCCACTGGGCACGCAACGGGTCCCCGGGCATCAGGACGTGCGGGGCGATGGCGCCGGGAGCTGTGCCGATGTGGGTGCTCATGACCCGATCGTAGGGCCTGAGGGCCGGTGGGTAGCCTGCAAGCGTGACCGGACCTGAGCAGCTCCAACCCCTGTCCCTGCCCGCCGCTGACGACGACTGGGCGGCTTGGCTCGACGAACGCTGCCGGGGTTCCCTGGCCCGAGCCCGAGCGATGCGCGCGACCCTCGTCGACGTCGACCCGGCTGACGTCCTGGCCGCGTGGAACGACCTGCACGTCGAGCTGGCCAACGCCTTCTCGGTGGCCGGCCTGATCGCCCAGGTCCACCCCGACAAGGCGATCCGTGAGCTGGCCGAGCAGGTGGAGGTCGAGGCCAACCGATTCCACACCGAGCTGATGCTGGACCCCGGTGCGTTCGCGGCGCTCTCCGCGGCACCCACCGAGCACCTCGACCCGGCTGCCCGCCGTGCCCTGGACAAGTCCCTGCGTGACTTCCGTCGCGCCGGCGTCGACCGCGACGAGGTGACCCGCGCCAAGCTGCGTGACCTCAACGAGCGGGGGGTCGAGCTGGGCCAGGCGTTCTCCCGGGGGATCCGCGACGACAACCGCACCACCACTGTCGCCGCGTCGGCACTGGAGGGGCTGCCCGCCGACTGGGTGGCCGACCACCCGGCCGGGGATGACGGCCGGGTCACTCTCACCACCGACTACCCGGACACCGTGCCGTTCATGACGTTCAGCCAGGATGCCGCCGCACGTCGGGCGGTGATGACCAGCTTCCTCAACGGTGGTTGGCCGCAGAACGACAAGGTCCTCGCAGAGCTGCTCGCCGTCAGGCACGAGCACGCCCAGCTGCTGGGCTACAGCGACTGGGCCGACTTCGATGCGGAGGTGAAGATGATCGGGCGCGGCGCCGCGATCGCCGAGTTCATCGACTCCATCGCCGCGGACTCCCTGGCGGCCGGGCAGCGCGACATCGCGGTCCTGCTCGAGCGTGCCCGTCGTGACGACCCGGCCGTCGAGGCGATCGACGTGGCCAACTGGCGCCACTACGCCGAGGTCGTGCGCCGCGAGCACTTCGACGTGGATGCCCAGGAGGTGCGCAGGTACTTCGACTTCACCAAGGTGCGCCAAGGACTCCTCGACGTCACCGGACGCCTGTTCGGCCTCGAGTACGCCGAGGTGCCGGGGGCGCCGTCCTGGCACGGCGACGTGACGGCGTACGACGTGTCGCTCGGCGGTGAGGTGCTCGGCCGGATCCGGCTGGACCTGCACCCGCGCGACGGCAAGTACAACCACGCCGCCCAGTTCGACCTGGTGCCCGGTGTGCGCGGCGTACAGCTCGCTGAGGGGGTGCTGGTGTGCAACTTCCCGCGCGGCCTGATGGAGCACGACGACGTGGTGACGCTGTTCCACGAGTTCGGCCACCTCGTCCACCACGTGCTGGCCGGTCGCCACGACTGGGTGCGCTTCTCCGGTGTCGCCACCGAGTGGGACTTCGTCGAGGCGCCGAGCCAGATGCTGGAGGAGTGGGCCTGGGACGCCGACGTCCTGGCCAGCTTCGCCACGGACGAGGCGGGCACGCCGATCCCGGCCGACCTGGTGGCCAGGATGCGTGCCGGCGAGGAGTTCGGCAAGGGCTTCCTGGCGCGGACCCAGATGTTCTACGCCGCGATCTCCTACCGCCTGCACGTCGAGCGTCCCGATGACATCACGTCCCGCGTGCTCGAGCTCCACGACGCCTACAACCTGATCAAGCCGATTCCGGACACGCACTTCCACACCGGCTTCGGACACCTCGAGGGCTACTCCTCGGCGTACTACACCTACATGTGGAGCCAGGTGATCGCCAAGGACCTCTTCTCGGCGTTCGACCAGGACGACCTCTTCGCCGACGGTCCCGCGCAGCGCTATCGGGACACGGTGCTCGCCGCAGGGGGCAGCAAGGACGCGGCGGACCTGGTGGCGGACTTCCTCGGCCGCCCCTACAACGCAGATGCGTTCAGGGCCTGGCTCGAGGCCTCACCGGAGGAGAAGTGATGGATCGCGACCTCCCGCACCTGGCCCTCTCGGAGCACGCCCACAACCGGCACGGCTTCGAGCGCACGGACGAGGCTTGGCTCGACGACCGCTGGGCCGACCCGGCGACGCGGGTCCTCCTGGTGGCCGGCAACCGGTTGCGCCCCGTCGGCGGAGCCCTCGAGTGGCTCTCTCCGGCGGACTGCCCCGACGGGGGACTGCGGGTGCTGCTCGGCGAGCAGCACGGCGTCACCCACTTCGCCCTCGTGCTGGCGCCCGACCGGGCTCCCGGCCCGAAGGACGACTGGGTCGTGCTGCGTGGGGCGCTCGGTGCCCTGGCCGGCGACGGCGCCGTCCAGGCGCCCCTGGTCATGCACGCGATCGGGATGGCCGAGTGGCACTGGGCGACCCGGCACTGCCCCCGTTGTGGGGGAGCGTTGCGTGCCGAGCAGGCCGGCCACGTGCTGACCTGCGTGGACTGCGAGCGTCAGCAGTTCCCGCGATCGGATCCGGCCGTGATCATGCTGATCGCGCACGGCGAGCCGGGGTCGTCGGAGGAACGATGCCTGCTCGGGCGCGGAGCCAGCTGGCCCGAGGGGCGGTTCTCCACGCTCGCGGGCTTCGTGGAGCCCGGTGAGACGATGGAGGACGCCGTACGCCGTGAGGTGATGGAGGAGACTGGTGTGGCGGTGGGGCCGGTCGACTACTTCGGCAGCCAGCCGTGGCCGCTCCCGGCCAGCCTGATGGTCGGATTCCTCGGCCGGGCCACCTCGACCGACGTCAACGTGGACGGAGCCGAGGTCGCCGAGGCGCGCTGGTTCACCCGCGCCGAGATGGCCGAGCAGGCCCGCGACGGCAGCATCGTGCTGCCCGGTGGGGTCTCGATCTCACGTTCCCTGGTCGAGCACTGGTACGGCGGACCGCTCCCCGGCTCCTGGTGACCCACCAGCCACGTGCCAGTCGGTCAGGCGAGCTCGGCGAGCTTGGCCTTCACCTGGGCGATCGACGGGTTGGTCTGGGCCGAGCCGTCCGAGTAGACCAGCGTGGGCACGGTCTGGTTGCCGCCGTTGGCCTCCTCGACCAGCTTGGCCGCCTCCGGCTGCTGCTCGATGTCGACGATGTCGAAGGCGATGCCCTCACGGTCGAGCTGGCTCTTGAGCCGGTGGCAGTAGCCGCACCAGGGCGTGGTGTACATCGTGAAGGTGTCGGTCATGGCAGGACTGTCCCCTTGGGCGTCTAGGGTTTGCTGGGCTTGAGGTGAACAACGATTCCACAGGAGATCTTCCCGATGCCGACCCCCGCTGACCTGTTGGCCGCTCTCGACCCCGAGCAGCGGCAGGTGGCCGAGGCCCTGCGTGGTCCGGTGCGGGTGCTCGCCGGGGCGGGGACCGGCAAGACCAGGGCGATCACGCACCGCATCGCGCACGGCGTCGCCAGCGGTGTCTACCAGCCCGGCGAGGTGCTGGCGGTCACGTTCACCACCCGGGCTGCGGGGGAGATGCGCACCCGGCTGCGAGAGCTCGGTGCCCCGGGCGTCCAGGCTCGCACCTTCCACGCCGCCGCGCTGCGCCAGCTGCGGTACTTCTGGCCCTCGGTCCACGGCAGCGAGCTACCCACACTGACCGAGTCGAAGCTCGCACTGATGGCGCTGGCGGCCCGCCGCCAACGCCTCGCCGTCGACCAGGGAACCTTGCGTGACCTCGCCTCGGAGGTCGAGTGGGCCAAGGTCAGCAACGTGCGACCGGAGGAGTACCCCCGGCTCGCCCCGGCGCGCGGGCGCGAGGTCAACAACGTCGACGCGGAGACGGTCGCCCGAGTCTTCGGCACCTACGAGGACGTCAAGCGCGGTCAGGGCCGGATGGACATGGAGGACGTCCTCCTGCTCACCGCCGCCCTCCTCGCCGAGGACGAGCGGGTGGCGGCGCAGGTGCGCCGCCAGTACAAGTTCTTCGTCGTCGACGAGTTCCAGGACGTCTCGCCGTTGCAGTCGGCCCTGCTCGACCTGTGGCTGGGTGGTCGCGACGAGATCTGTGTGGTCGGCGACCCCGCCCAGACGATCTACAGCTTCGCCGGCGCCAACGCCTCCTACCTCCGTGAGTTCTCCGCGAAGCACTCCGGCACCACCTCGATCGAGCTGGTGCGCAACTATCGCTCCACCCCCGAGGTCATCGGTGCGGCCAACGCGTTGCTGTCCGGCACCAGCTCCCGCGGCGTCCAGCTGACGGCCCAACGGGCGTCCGGGCCGGCGATCACCTACGTCGAGCACACCGACGAGGTCGACGAGGCAGAGTCGGTCGCGGCGGAGGTCCTGCGCCTGCAGGACGAGGGTGTCTCACCCGGATCGATGGCCGTGCTGTTCCGCATCAACGCCCAGTCGGAGGCGTTCGAGGACGCGCTGGCCGCCCGCAACATTCCCTACGTGGTGCGCGGTGCGGCCCGGTTCTTCGACCGCCCCGAGGTGCGCCAGGCGATCACCCTGCTGCGCGGCACCGCGCGGTCGGGCGCGGGCGGCGACGACCTGGTGGACGACGTCCGCGACACGCTTGCGGGCATGGGCTGGACCTCCGAGCCCCCGTCGGGGCGCGGCACCGCGCGCGACCGTTGGGAGTCGTTGCACGCCCTGGTCTCCCAGGCCGAGACGTACGCCGCCTCCGACGGCTCCTCGCTGGGCGGATTCGTCGACGACCTCGACCGTCGCGCCCAGGAGCAGCACGCCCCGGTGGCCGAGGGCGTCACCCTGGCCACCCTCCACACGGCCAAGGGCCTCGAGTGGGATGCGGTGTTCGTGTGCGGCGCCCAGGAGGGCTCCCTGCCGATCAGCTTCGCGCAGACGCCTGCGGAGGTCGAGGAGGAGCGGCGGCTGCTCTACGTGGGCATCACCCGGGCTCGGGTGCACCTGCGGATCTCGTGGAGCCTGGCCCGCAAGCCGGGGGGCCGCAAGACCCGGAGTGCCTCCAGGTTCCTCGCCGCGCTGCGCCCCGACGTGCACGAGCCCAGGCCTGCTCGCACCAAGAAGGCGGCCAGGGCGGCCATGTGTGGCACGTGCGGCCGCCCGCTGTCCACGGCGGGCGAGCGCAAGGTGGGGCGCTGCATCGACTGTCCCGCCACCTACGACGAGGACCTCTTCGCCCGGCTGAAGGAGTGGCGCCGCGAGCGGGCCGGCGAGGACGGCGTGCCGGCGTACGTCGTCTTCACCGACAAGACCCTGGAGGCGGTGGCCGAGATGAAGCCGGCCGACGACGCGCAGCTGTTGCGCATCTCCGGGATCGGCGCGGCCAAGGTCGAGCGCTACGGCGATGAGCTCCTCGCCCTGATCAACTGAGCACGCGCCACGAGCGGCAGAAGAAAAGAAAATCAAGAAATACCCAATAAATCGTTTGCCCATTACAGGCGTGGCGCGATAGTTTTCTTCTCGTCCAAGAAGTTTGCGCACCACGACCTTGGCAAGGTCGGCGCTCAATGACACCGAAGGAGGTGGGCACCATGAAGAACATCTACACCGACACCACGGCTGTGAACCAGTCGCGCATCGTCATGCCCACCTACGCCTTTGGCGTGTCCACGTGTGCCCGAGTCGATGCTCCGGCTCGCCAGCACGCTGCCGCTCTCATCGAGGGAGCCGCCCAGGGGACCACTGTCTGGAGTCCACCACCGAACTGAGGAAACTCAGCTCGGCAGCCTCCAGGCCGCGGAACCCGAAGACCGGGATCCGCGGCCTTTTTGTTTGGCCAGGACCCGATCAACACCCATCAGCAATCGATCAGGTCTCAGAGGAGGTGACACACATGACCATCAGCGAACTTCGGGAGCCGGTCGAGATCAGCCTGGGAGAGCTCCACGCGGCGGCTGACTCCGTCGATGACGAGCTGTTGCCCTGCCGGGCCAACAACCCCGAGCTGTTCTTCGCCGAGTCACCCAGCGACGTCGAGTACGCCAAGGCCCTGTGCACGGACTGCCCGGTCCAGGCAATGTGCCTCGCTGGCGCGCTCGAGCGGCGTGAGCCCTGGGGCGTCTGGGGAGGGGAGCTGTTCCTGCAAGGGATCGTCATTCCCCGCAAGCGGCCCAGGGGCCGCCCGCGCAAGAACGCCGCAGCCTGATCTGACCACCACCCACCCGGTCAGCGGAAGGCGACCGGCACAGAAAGCGATGAACACCACCATGAACACGAACACGAACTGGAGCAACACGATGAGTCTCATGCACGAAGAAATGGCACGCGCACAAATGTCCGCGCGCCTGGGAGAGGCGCAGAGCATGCGGCAGGGTCACCAGCTGGCCCTCGCACGCCGGATGAGCCGCAAGGCCGAACGTGCCGCCCAGCAGGCACGCCTGGCGTTCGCGCGCCTCTGATCAACACAGCCGAGTCGGCACGAGTTGACGCACCACGCTCACCTCGTGCCGGCTCGGCTTTGTCGTGACCTCTCGGCGTACGGTGAAGGAGTGCCAGCAACCTGTGACTTCTGTGGACGCCAAGCCGACTCCGACGAGATCCCGTTGACCTGGAGCACGGCCGTCGAGAACGGCCGGAGCCAGGTCTTCTGTGACACCTGCTCACGGGAGCACCTGCGCGCGATGGAGAGCAAGCTCGACAGCGAGTGGTGGTAGGCGTTCACACGGCGTGACGGCGACCCCAGCCGCAGCCGCACGCCGGGTGCTGGGCCCAGTGCGCCCGGCGCAGGTCGAGCGTGGGGTCGAGCGTGATGGTGGCACTCCACGTGGTGGGCTGCTTGCCGTCGATCCAGTTGAGCAGGTCACGCGAGGCCCACAGCAGGGCCATGTCGAGGAGGTCGTGATGGATCGGATCGGGGAGCCCGTCGCGCGGCGCGGCAGGATCGGCGTACTGCGTGAGGATCAGGGGCCGGCGCGGGTCCGTGTCGGCGTGGTGCGCATCGACGCAACGCAAGCAAGCGGTGTGGCCGGGCACCACGAACGGTCCGACACGCACCACTCCCTCGCTCGAGCTGACCAGGAGGTGAGGGAGGTCGGCACGCACCCAGTCGTCGAGCCGGTCGCGGTCGGTCTCGCCCCGGGTGACCAGCACGGCGAGGTCGGGCTGAGCGTCGACGGACGAGCCCGTGCCACCGGTCTCGAGGAGGGCGCTGAGCCTGCGACCGGCCCGCGGGAGCCCGCGGTGCTCGACGCGGACGGCGGTCTGCCGGCGTCGTTCGAGCAGGCCCCGGGTGAGGGATCCGTTGTCCGCGAAGAAGGCGGACAGCGACTCTCGTGACTCCTGGCCCCGTCGTGCGCCGACCGAGGTGAAGAAGTCGTCGGCATCCATCACCAGGCCACGGTCCAACAGGTCGGAGCACAGGCGCAGGGCACCGGGGGACAAGCTGGAGACGGGCCCCGGGGGCACTCCGTTGCGCAGCCCCGCGAGGAGCTGCCGGACCTCGTCGACGTCAGGCGCGACCACGGCCAGGTGGGAGGCCAGGCCGACCTGCAGGTGACCGTCCTCGCGGCGACAGATCCGGACCCCGGGCCGCAGCAGGGGACGGGCCGGGAAGCCGGGGTGCCGGTGTGTCGAGGACATGGCGGCACCCTGACACAATCACCGGGCCGGCGTGCCCGTCATCCACAGGGGCCCCGCGGGGTGCTTCGGAGAGCGGCGACGGCGCCACCCCGGGAGGGGTGACGCCGTCGAGGATTGCTCGTGGGGCGAGTTATGCCTTGCCGAGGATCCGGTTGAGGTTGGTGCCGCACTCGGGGCAGACAGCCTTGGCCATCCGGGTGCCCTTGTCGTTCACCTTGACCTCACCCGAGGCTTCACGCTTGGCCTTGCACTTCACGCAGTAGAACTCGCCACTCCAGGTCTCCGCCATGACGGCCTCCTTGCCTATTTTGATTCTCCGGTCGTCGCGACGGGGATTCGTGGGGAAGCCCGCCGGGGTCTCACGCTTGGGTGTTGACCACCAAAAACCCTACGCCACGCCCGCATTCAGGCGTGGGAGGCGCCCCGTTGGGGTGCCGACGTGGTCATCAGTGAAGAACTCGAGTTCCTGGGTGTCGCACGCCCCCGGCCCGGCCTCGCCCTGCTCACCCTCGAAGATCCGGACCGCCCACGGGCAGTCGGGCCACCGTCACAGGCGCACGGAGAAGAGGCCCCGGATCGCACCACCACACTTGCCTTCCCCTTGCGAGTGTGGAGATGCCCGCCGAAGCGGGATGACCTGGGGCCTCATCTGCAGCAGACGTTAGGGCGCTGCGGGCGCGCGGTCAATGGAAGAACCACACAGCCTGTGGACAAACCTGTGGACAACTTGTGGAGTTGGCTGCTGCCGCTGTGGAACAGTGGTCGGACGGTTGTGGGTGAGGTCGGAGGTCCGTCCCGAGAAGTGCCGCTTGAGCAGGGTCTTTGTCGAGGCCGGGCTGTGGAGAAGAAGAATTTTCAGGAGTTGGGAGCAGATGAGCCTCGATCCGGTCGGCCCGGTGCCTGCCCTGCGTCGCATTGCCTTCCTTCTCGAGCGTGCTCGGGAGGACACCTACAAGATCAAGGCGTTCCGCAGCGCGGCGGCCACGATCCTGCCGCTCAGTGCCGAGGAGCTGGCGCGACACGTCGCGGACCAGACTCTCACCGGCCTGCCCGGCATCGGTGCGAGCTCGGCCACCGTGATCAGCCAGGCCTGGCGCGGCGAGGTCCCGGAGCGGCTGGCGGCGTTGGAGGAGGAGTACGCCGGCCCGTTGGCCGAGGGCGGCCGCAACCTGCGCGCGTTGCTCCGCGGTGACCTGCACAGCCACTCGGACTGGTCCGACGGGGGCTCGCCCCTGGAGGAGATGGCGTTCACCGCGCTCGAGCTCGGTCACGACTACCTGGTGCTCACCGACCACTCGCCGCGGCTCAAGGTGGCCCGGGGGCTGAGCGCCGAGCGCTTGGCCCGTCAGCTGTCGGTCGTCGACGCGGTGAACGAGCACCTGTCCGACCAGTCGTTCCGCCTCCTCAAGGGCATCGAGGTCGACATCCTCGACGACGGGTCCCTCGACCAGAGCGAGGAGATGCTGGGCCGCCTCGACCTACGCGTGGCGAGCGTCCACTCGAAGCTCAAGATGGACAAGGAGCCGATGACCCGCCGGATGGTGGCCGCGGTGCAGAACCCGTTCACCAACGTGCTCGGCCACTGCACCGGCCGCCTGGTGACCGGCAACCGGGGCATGCGCGCGCAGTCACAGTTCGACGCGAGGGCGGTCTTCGAGGCATGCGCCGAACATGACGTGGCGGTCGAGATCAACTCGCGCCCCGAGCGGCGGGACCCGCCCACGCAGCTGCTCGAGCTGGCGCGGGACATCGGTTGCCTCTTCTCCATCGACAGTGATGCCCACGCTCCGGGACAGCTCGACATGCTCGACTACGGCTGCGAGCGTGCCGAGTCGGCGGGCATCGATCCCGACAGCATCGTCAACACCTGGCCTGCGGACCGCCTCCTGGCCTGGGCGAACCGGTAGCTCCCGCCACATGCCGTTCCTCGGGTGTCCCGGGTCACATTCGACGAACCTTGGGCCCCACCCACTAGCCTGCTGGTCATGGACGAGCCCGAGATCGAGGTACGCCGCTCGAAGCGGCGTCGTCGCACGGTCTCGGCGTACAAGGACGGCGGCAAGGTCGTCGTGCTGATCCCGGCGTCGATGTCACGCGCGCAGGAGGCCGAGTGGGTCGAGACCATGGTGGCTCGCCTCGAGCGGCAGGAGAAGCGGCGGCGGCCCTCCGACGAGCAGCTGTTCAAACGGGCGACCGAGCTCTCCGAGCGCTACCTCGGTGGGCTGGCGGAGCCGGACTCCGTGCGGTGGGTGGACAACCAGAACTCGCGATGGGGATCGTGCAGCCCCGGCGACCGGTCGATCCGGGTGTCCTCACGGCTCCAGGGGCTGCCCGGCTGGGTGGTCGACTACGTGTTGGTCCATGAGCTGGCTCACCTGATCGAGCACGGGCACGACGAGAAGTTCTGGGCGTGGGTGGCCCACTACCCGAAGTCCGAACGCGCCCGCGGCTACCTGCTGGGCTACTCCGCGGCCGCCGACATCGACCCGCCGTCCAGCGAGCTCGACGACGCATCAGGCTGACGCGTCAGGCTGACGCGTCAGGTTGACCGCTCAGGCTGACCGGCCAGGCTGACCGGCCAGGTTGACGTTCGGATCGACCGGCCCAGCTGACAGTCAGGCGACGCCGAGCCGGGCCCGGGCCAGACGGACCAGGTCGCGCATGTCGTCCTCGAGCTCGACGGGAAGCGCGTCGACGGGCCACCACCGCACGTCCAGCGACTCGAGTGACGCGGCGTGTGCCGCGTCCGGAGGAGCGACGGCGACGTGGCGGACGTCGAGGTGGTTGACCGTGCCGCGGGAGTCGCAGAACGGTACGGCGTGCACGTCGAGCTGCACCGGGACCGGATCGAAGTCCATCTCGGCGAGGCCCGACTCCTCGAGTGCCTCCCGGTGGGCCACGGCGCCCAGGGTCAGGTCGCCCGGTTCGCAGTGACCACCGAAGGCGAACCAACGACGGGCCTTGCGATGCAGGTTGAGCAACACCTGACGGCCGTCGTCGGAGATCACCAGGGTCCCGGCGGTCAGGTGATCAGGGAAGCACTGGCGTCGTACGCCGTCGGGGTGGGTCTCCAGGTGGAGCAGCATGCGCTGCCGGTGCAGCTCCTGAGCCCGGTCGGGCGCGCTCCAGCCGCGCAGCACCTCGAGTGCGTCGGCATGCAGCTGGTCGACGCCCTGGGCGGTCACGTCGCGGAGTCGTCGCCGCTCGTGCCCTCGTCGAGCAGCTTGGCGAGCTCGGCGTCGAAGTCGTCGTCGCTCGGGGTGAGCGGCTCGGCAGTCTCCTCGCGGAAGCCCAGCGGGTCGTCGAGGTCGGCGGCCGTCGGCAACAGGTCCGGGTGCAGCCAGACCGCGTCCCGGGCGTCGGTGCCGTGGCGCGAGCGCAGTGAACCCCACAGGGTGGACGCGTCACGCAGGCGCCGGGGGCGCAGCTCGAGGCCGACCAGTGCGGCGAAGGTCTGCTCGCCGGGTCCGCCGGCGGCTCGGCGTCGGCGCACGGCTTCCTGCATCTTGGCCGCGGCCGGCATCCGCTCGGAGGTGGCCTGGCCGACGACCTCGTCGACCCAACCCTCGACCAGGGCCAGCGTGGTCTCGAGCCGCTGCAGTGCCGCCTCCTGGGCGGGTGTCTTCTTCGGCTCGAAGAGGCCGCCCTCGAGCGCCTCCTGGATCGCCGTCGGATCGGTGGGGTTGAGGTTGCGCATCTGCTCCTCGATGCCCGAGGTGTCGATCGCTATGCCACGACCATAGTCGGCAACCGCGGAGATGAGGTGCTCGCGCAGCCACGGCACGTGGGCGAAGAGTCGCTGGTGGGCGGCTTCTCGCAGCGCGAGATAGAGCAGCACGTCGTCCGCGGAGACGTCGAGCCCTTCGGCGAAGGCCTCGACGTTGACCGAGACCACCGCGGCCCGGCCCGCAGGACCCAGGGGAAGGCCGATGTCGGAAGCGGTGAGCACCTCGCTGGCCAGCCCGCCGAGGGCGCTGCCGACCTGGCTGCCGAACATGGCGCCCCCCATCTGGCCGAGCATGCCGATCAGGGGACCTGCCATCTGCTTGGCCTCGTCGGGCAAGGCGTTGCCCATCGCGCCGACGACGTGGTCGGCGACGGGTTCGACCAGCACCTTCCACACGTCGCGCGTGGACTCGATCCACTCGGCGCGACTCCACGCCGCCGCAGACTGGACGCCGGAGGGGAACTCGCAGGCCTCGTCGAGCCAGTGGTCGGCAAGGCGGACAGCGTCGGCCACGGCATCCTGCTGTCGCTGCGTGGGGGTCGGGTCCGGCTCCTGGGCCACCTGGCGTCGGGCGATGTCACCGGCGAGCTTCCAGTTCACGGCACCGTCGTGGGGCGCCATCATGGCCTGCATCTGCCCCATCAGGGCGTTCAGGTCGGGCATGCCGGAGCCGCCGCCGGCGCCGAAGAGCTGCTCGAACGGGGTGCCCTTGAACGGGTTCTCCGGCTCGTCACCGGGGTTCTCAGTCATGGCTCCAAGTTACTCGCTGAATGGTGAGCGCCAACCAGTAACCCGGTGAACTAGGCTCGGAGCATGACGCAGTCAGAGATCCGCGACCGGGTTCGTCTCGTCGACCTGCGCGAGGTGCGGCTCGACGTGGACGAAGTGCTGGCCAGTCTCGATGACGAGACGTCGGGCGCCGTGAACCTCTTCGTGGGTCGGGTGCGAGACCACGACGGCGGACGCGGCGTGAGTGCCCTCGACTACGCAGCCCACCCCAGTGCCCTGGAGCGGTTGCGCGACGTGTGCCGGCAGGTCGCCGAGGAGTACGACGTGACCGGCGTCAGCGCCGTCCACCGGGTCGGGTCCCTGGCCATCGGCGATGCCGCGGTGGTCGTGGCCGCGGCCGCGGCGCACCGCGGGACGGCATACGACGCCTCCCGGGCTCTGATCGACCGCCTCAAGGCGGAGGTGCCGATCTGGAAGCAGCAGTCGTTCGTCGACGGTGAGCAGGAGTGGGTCGGCTCGCCCTGAGCACCGGGCGTGCCTCGACCACGACCGCTCCCGCGTGGTTGCCGGACCCGGCACCATCCCCGTGGCAGAGTTGACGCGTGGAGATCTTGTTCTGGCTGGTGCCACCCGCGGTGGTGACGCTGGTGGCGATGTTGTGGGTGTCCTGGCTGGGCCGTGACGGTCGTGGCGAGGTGGATCGCGACGTCGCCGTCCAGAGGCTCGAACGTGCCCTGCGCAAGGACCACCCGGGCCTCGCGCGCCCCGGCCCGGGCGCTTCACGCGTCCGCGACCGCAGCACCGGCATCGCGGTGCGCCCGTCGCGGGCCACCGACGACCGCCGCTCCGCCTGAGCTCGACCGCGGGTCCGACGCTGACGACATGGTGATGCTGGTCCGAGACTGGTTGATCACGGATTTTCGTCGGGTGAGAAGGTTGGCCGCATGACACGGCGTACCGTCGCGATCGCGATCTCGGTCCCGCTCCTGGTCGCGCTCTGGGCATGCGCGATCCTGCGCCCGGTGCCCTACGTGACCTTCCAGCCCGGCGTCACGGTCGACATGCTCTCCCGCGTCGACGGCCACGAGCGGATCCAGATCACGGGGCACAAGGCCTACTACGACACCGGCGAGCTCCGGATGACCACCGTCTCCGTGACCCGTGCCGGCAGTTCGGTGAGCATCTTCGCGGCGCTCCAGGCGTGGTTCGACGAGGACGACGCGGTCCAGCCGTACTCCGCGGTCTACGAGGAGAGCGAGACCGAGGAGTCCAACGAGAAGGAGTCGTCGCTCCAGATGGTGACCTCGCAGGACGCCTCCGAGGTGGCCGCGCTGCGTTCCCTGGGCTACGACGTGCCGCTGCGCCCACGGGTGATCGAGGTCGAGAAGGACATGCCCGCCACCGGCAAGCTGCGCAAGGGCGACTGGATCCTGGCCATCAACGACACCAGGATCACCGATGCCCAGCAGGTCGTCGACCTGATCGGTGCCTCGGAGCCCGGCCGCGACATCAGCGTGCGCGTGCGCCGCGGTGAGAAGCGCAAGACCTTCCAGATCGCGCCGAGGATGGTCGACAAGCAGGTCCGCCTGGGTTTCTCACAAGGCGTTCAGTACGACTTCCCCTTCGACATCGACATCCTGATCGATCCGGAGATCGGCGGCCCGAGCGCCGGCATGATGTTCGCGCTGGCGATCGTGGACACCCTCACCCCGGGATCCATGACCAACGGCCAGCACATCGCCGGGACCGGCACCATCGACGACAAGGGCAACGTCGGCCCGATCGGCGGCATCCAGCAGAAGATCCCGGCGGTGCGGGATGCCGGCGCCAAGTTGTTCCTGGTCCCCGCAGACAACTGTGCCGAGGCGTTGGGCGCCGACAACGGCGACGTACGCCTGGTCCGGGTGACGACGTTGAAGGACGCGATCGCATCGGTCGAGGCGTGGTCCGAGGACCCGGGCGCTGACCTGCCCAGCTGCGAGAAGGAGTAGACGTGTCCGACAGCGAGTTGCCCGCCCCGGCACCGACCGACCTGCCTGACCCCGCGCTGGCCCAGGCCGTGCTCGAGATCGAGTCGCACGCGGCCCAGGACGGCTGGGACCAGAAGTCCAGGCTCTACGCGCTCGCGGACACCGCCTCCCTGGTGGCCCGGGAACCCGCCCTGGCCGCGGCCATGGGCCTCGACGAGTCGAGCGCCGAGGGATCCTTCACCCCGATCGAGCAGGAGCTCGACGCCAGTGTGCCCTTCGAGACGGTCCTGGCCTCCATCGTCTGGCCCGACGCTGTCACGGGCTGCGCAGCCGTGGTCGAGCGCCTGGTGCTCCCGCCGAGCGCCGACGGACAGATCCCTGAGGAACCGGACGCCGCGCACGCCTTCGCCCAGGAACACCCCGACCGACAGGAAGTGCGCATCGTGGCGGGAGTGATCCGCGACGGGTCGACGTACTGCGCGCTGCGGCTGCGGGCACACGACGACGAACAGTCCGTCGTGGGCGGCAATGACTTGGTCCCCGAGCTCGTGGAGCTGCTCCGGGCAACGCTCGAGGGCGACGAGGAAGGCAACAGATGAGCAACATGTTCGACGACGAGGGCGGCGCTCCCGAGGTCGAGGAGCCCCGGAAGTCGTCATGGGCCCGGCGGTTGTGGATCACGGCGGCGGTGGTGATCGCCCTTGTCGTGGCCTTCACGGGCTACACCGCCATCTGGACCGAGAAGCTCTGGTTCGAGTCGACCGGCTACGGCGGCGTCTTCTCGACGCTGGTGCGCACCCGCATCGGGCTGTTCCTGATCTTCGGGCTGCTGATGACGCTGGTGGTGGCACTCAACCTCGGGCTGGCCTACCGCTACCGGCCCATCTTCCGTCCGGCCTCACCGGAGCAGGTCAGCCTCGATCGCTACCGCGAGGCGGTCCGCCCGATCCGGTACCTGCTGCTGGCCGGTGTCTCGTTGGCCATCGGCGCCTTCGCCGGCGCCACGGCATCGGGGAAGTGGCGCGAATACATGCTGTGGCGCAACGGCAGCGACTTCGGCAAGTCGGATCCCTACTTCGGCAAGGACATCGGGTTCTACGTCTTCGACCTCCCGTGGTTGCACTTCCTGGTCGACTTCACCATGTCCGTGATGATCGTGTCGCTGCTCGCCGCAGCGATCGTGCACTATCTCTACGGCGGCATCCGTCTGCAGTCCTCCCAGGACCGCTTCTCCGGGGCCGCGGCCGCCCAGCTGTCCGTGCTCCTCGGCTTCTTCGTCCTGGTCAAGGGCCTCGACTACTACCTGGACCGCTTCGACCTGCTCAACGAGTCCGGGTCACTGGTCACCGGGATGAACTACACCGACGACCACGCCGTGCTGCCGGCCAAGAACATCTTGATGTTCATCGCGCTGATCTGCGCGATCCTCTTCTTCGCCAACGTCATCCGCCGGACCTGGCTGTTGCCCTCGGTGGGCCTGGGCCTGCTGGCGCTGTCGTCGATCCTGCTCGGCCTGCTGTGGCCCGGCATCGTGCAGCAGTTCCAGGTCGAGCCGTCGCAGGCCGACAAGGAGGCGCCGTACATCAAGAAGAACATCGACGCCACGCGCGAGGCCTATGACATCGGCGACGCGGTGATCACGCCGTACGCCGGCAAGAGCACGTTGACCAAGGAGCAGCAGGAGCTGGCCACCAAGACGATCCCGGGCATCCGCCTGGTCGACCCGCAGATCGTCCGGGCCACGTTCGAGCAGACCCAGCAGGTGACCAACTACTACAGCGTGGCCGACGTCCTCGACGTCGACCGCTACACGATCGACGGGCAGGAGCGCGACCTCGTCGTCGGCGTCCGGGAGCTCAACCAGGACGGCATGCCCGACGACAGCAAGAACTGGTCGAACCTGCACACCGTCTACACCCACGGCTACGGAGTGATCGCGGCCTACGGCAACCAGCGCGGTGCCGACAACGAGACGCAGACGACGGGCGATGCCCCGGAGTGGGCCGAGGAGAGCATCCCGCCCACCGGTGTGCTGAGCGACCTGACCCCGGACGGTTACCGGGGACAGATCTACTTCGGCGAGCAGAGCCCGGAGTACTCGATCGTCGGCAAGGCCTCGGACGACGCCAAGGACGTCGAGCTCGACCTGCCGGGCTCGGAGAAGAGCCGCAACACCTACACCGGCAAGGCAGGGGTCGAGGTCGGTAGTGCCTTCCGCCAGGTGCTCTACTCCTGGAAGTTCGGCGAGCCCAACATCGCCCTCTCGGGCCGGGTGAACGAGAACTCGAAGATCCTCTACGACCGGAACCCGCGGCAGATGGTCGAGAAGGTCGCCCCGTGGCTGACCGTCGACTCCGACCCGTTCCCGGCCGTGGTGGACGGCAAGGTGGTCTGGCTGCTCGACGGCTACACGACCACGGACCAGTACCCCCTCTCGGAGCGTGGCTCCTACCAGGACATGACCAGCGACGCCCTCGACACCGGCAACGAGTTCCGTACGCTGCCGACCGACGAGATCAACTACATGCGCAACGCGGTCAAGGCCGTCGTCGATGCGTACGACGGCACCGTCACGCTCTACGCGTGGGACGAGGACGACCCGTTGCTGAAGGCCTGGCGCAAGGCCTTCCCGAGCACGGTCAAGGACAAGGACGAGATCCCCGCCGAGCTGCTCGAGCACATGCGCTACCCCGAGGACATGTTCAAGGTGCAGCGCTACCAGCTGGCGTCCTACCACGTCACCGACGCGAAGAACTTCTACGAGGGCAACGCCCGCTGGCAGGTGCCGGAGGATCCGAGCAAGAGCGGGACCCTGCAGCCGCCGTACCGGCTCTCGATCAACACGCCCAACGGTGGTGACGAGCCCGTGTTCAGCCTGACCTCGGTCTATGTCCCGAACAAGAAGAACAACCTCTCCGCGTTCGTCTCCGTCGATGCGGACGCCTCCAAGGCCGACTACGGAACCCTGCGCGTGCTGACCCTGCCCGGGAACACCCAGATCGACGGGCCGGGTCAGATCGCCGGCAACTTCGGCGCCGACGAGGATGTCCAACGGGTCATCCAGTCGCTGTCGAAGAACGTCAACGTCCGCCTGGTCTACGGCAACCTGCTGACCCTGCCCGTGGGGGAGGGGTTGCTCTACGTGCAGCCGCTCTACTCCATCCGCAGCGGGAACAGCACCGCCAACTACCCGGTGCTCTCGTTCGTGCTGGTCTCGTTCGGCGACAAGCAGGGAGTCGGCAAGACCATCGCCGAGGCTGTCGCGAACGTGCTCGAGGTCAACGGGCGCGAGATCGACAAGGGTGCCGGCGGCGGCAAGGGCGACAAGGGTGACCAGCCCGTGGGGACGCTCTCGCAACAGGTGCTGGACCTGCTGGAGCAGGCCGATGGCAAGTTCAAGGAGGCCCAGGCGGCGCTCAAGGACGGCGACCTGGCGGCCTACCAGAAGGCCACCAAGCGAGCCGAGGCCCTCGTCGGCCGGGCCCTGGTCGCCGCCAACCAAGCCGCCGAGGACTCGTCGCAGAAGGCCGAGGAACCGGCGCGGGACGAAGGGGACTGACCCCGATTTGAGTCCCGCACCCGCGTCGCGTAGTGTTCTGTTCACCGACGCGGGGTGGAGCAGCTCGGTAGCTCGCTGGGCTCATAACCCAGAGGTCGCAGGTTCAAATCCTGCCCCCGCTACGAAAAACAAGGCCTGACCTGCGGAAACGCAGGTCAGGCCTTGTTGTTTCTCCGGGTCATTCACGACTTATTCACGACTAATGACTTTGAGGCTCGGCCGCTTCGCCGTCATCGGCAGTGCCATCACGGACGCTGCCCGCGTGGGTGCGACCTTCCTGCCGAGGTACTTGGCCGTGACGTTGGTGTCAGCGTGACCGAGTTGGTTGGCGATCTCGGCCAGCGGAGCGCCAGCCTCATCGAGCCACGATGCGACGGTTCGGCGGAACGTGTGCGTGCCGGCCCACGGGACTCCCGCAGCGGCGAACACTCGTCGCAGAGCCTTGCTCACGTTGTTCCGGTCTCGGGGCTCCCCGAGCTTGCTCGTGAAGTAGGTGACCCCGAAAACAAGCCCCGTAGTGCCGTGCAGACCTGCACGCTCCCGAAGCCGCTCCGTGAGGTCGTCACCGATGGCGAGCACCCGATCCGCTTGCGCCGTCTTGGTTCCGCGCACATGGACAGTCTGTTCGTCCAGGGCAACGTCATCCCACGAGACGCAGTGCAGAGCCTCGCTGATCCGAACTCCCGTGCCGAACAGGAACGCGGCGAGGTCTCCCACGTCGGCCTTGGCGCTATTGGCGGCGTCGAGCACCGCAGCGGCCTCGTCCTGGGTGAAAGCGCGCCGTGTATCCAGATGCCGTTTGCCGCAGTCCAGATCGCAGTCCGTGTCGTGGCACTTGCGATCTCCGGTGCTCCCCGGCTTCGAGCCCGGAGTCTTGACCCGGTGCATGACGCTGGACGGGATCGCCCCTCGTCGCTCAGCAAGGCCGAGGATGCCCGAGAGAACTTTGCGGCTCTGCTTGGCAGCGGTCGCACCACGGTCGTCAGCGATGCCAGTCAGCCATGTCTCGATCCGGGCAACGTCGTTCGCCTGCATCACAGTGAGGGCTTCGAGGGCACCAACCTTGATCGAGCGATCCACGTAGCCCGTGTAGTCGCGCATCGTGTTTCGAGACAGGTCTTCACGTGCCTTGGCATCGAGCCACACGTCAGCCGCGACAGTGAGCCGTGTGTCGTGTCGGAGAACTCCGTCCCCGCCCCGATGCTCGTCACGGACCTCGTTGACCTTCGCCAGCAACGCACGACGCGCAGCCGCCTCGGTCTTGCCGCTGGCCGTCACGTCACGGGACTTGTTGTTGCTGTCCCGGTAGAAGCCACGTGCCTGGACCTGTCCGGCCTTGGTCGGGTGGGCTCGGTAGGTGACCTTCCCCAGCGTGTACGGCGGGCTTGCCGGTCGTGCCATTGGTCTTGAACTCCTTGGTGCCCCTCATGGGCCTCTCGGGTGGATGGACCACCCTGGGTCATAAATCGTGAACGGTCAACGCGGTTCAAATGCGTTCGGGTGCGCGCCAGCCCCGCGTCCTGGGTCGTCTGAGTCGTGGGAGTCAGCGGGTTGTTGCTGGCCCGCACCGTGGACAGTTGTCAGCCTCGTAGGCGTCATGCCGAGGGCATGGGTTGTCCAACGTCACGACGGGAGTCACTTCGGCTCCAGGGTGCTGCCCGATCAGGCTCCTGATCTGGTCGGCATGGTCAGTCAGCGGAGCGGGGAAGATGCCCAGCAACTCCCCATCTTTGCTTCTGACCTCGAAGCGGGAGTGCATCGTCACTCGTCCGTTGTCGCCCGGTAGGCACTGCTCCGGCGATCCATCTCCGAACCAGCAAGGCCGGTGAGCTCGGGCCTGCCCACATAGGCAGCGAAGGCTCGTCGCACTGCATCAGAGGTCGTCACGCTCTCTCCAGCGTCAGCCTCCGCCTTCGCCAGCACGGCGTCCCACAAGTCATCAGAGACGCGGAAGGCACGTACCTTGGTTGCGCCACGATCACCCTTGCGGGGGGCAGGCTTCTTCGAGGTCATGGGAGTCAGTCTCTCGTTTCCGTGGTGGTCTGCTCAGCGTAGGTGGTGACGAGACGCGCCAGCCTCAGCGCGTAGTCCTGCTCATCGGCAGTGGTCGGGGTCTCGTCACTCGTCGCCACATGCAACGGGTAGAGCCCGTGAACCTTGCGCCCATCGGGCATGTGGGCGATGACGGCGACGTCTTCCCAGTCGTCTTCCAGGAACGTCCATGCCGAGTCAGCGAGTCGCCTCACCAAGGAAGTCCAGTCGGCAGCGTGCAGCGACTCGGGACCGCCCATGCGGAGATCGTCAGAAGTCAGCGGAGCTACGACGATGCCGGCCCCATGCATCGGGTCCAGGACGGCGACGTGAGCGCCCGTGGTGAAGATGTCCATCACTCGTCCTCCGACCAGACCCACGAGCGCGCTCCCAGCGCGTTGGCGATCGCGTGGGCAAGGTCGTCAGTGTCGAAGGGCAGCCCGTGAGACAGAGCCGTCAGGTTGCGGGCTCGCTCATTGGGGGAGTGCCAGTAACTCGCGATGGTCCGGGCGGTCTGGTCGCTGATCGTGTCGCCAGTCTCAGCGGCTCGCCAGATGTCTTCGTAGATCTCGGAACTCGTGCCGAGTCGGTAGGTCGTGACGTGTGCGTACATGGTGGTGAAGTCCTCTCGTAGTCTTTCGAGAGGCACCGGGGAGATAGCCGCTCCCCGGTGCCGTTTCAGGGGAGCGGTCAGAAGGTGCGGAACACGTAGACGCCGTGACTCGGGGCGTCAGCGGTGTTGTAGTCGTACGCGAGATCTCGCGCCCAGGCCTGCCAGTCGAAGTAGCCCACGAACTCATCAGGCACACCGGCCAGAAGTCCGGTGTCTTCGGCCAGTTCTTCGGCGTACTGCTGGAAGGTTTCCCACTCTCCGCAGTAGGCGTCTTCGAAGTCGGACACGGACGGCAGCCCGTCGCCATCGTGGGAATAGTCGCCAGCGGTCACCCATGCGCGGAAGGCATCGCGCTGCCACTCGTCTACCGAGTCCAGCAGTTCCGCCCAAGCCGCAGCCTCAGCGGGTGAGCACTCGCCAGTGATGGGCAGGTACTCGTGATCCATCACCCACAACTCATCGTGAGAGTCAGCGCGGGAGTGTGCGCCGTGAACGTCGTAGGTGGTCACGTCGCCAGCGTCAGTAGCGGGGAACCATTCCCCGATTAGTCGCCCGGCGTTGTAGCAGGCAAGGCAGCCGATCCACACGCGGGGAGTGGTGTCGGTGGTCGTGGTGGTCATGTCGTGGTCCTCTCGGTTGGTTGGGTAGGTCAGGCCGGGTTGATCTGCTGGCAGTAGTCCGTGACTGTCTGGCAGTCGTGGCACCACCAGTCAGCGCGTGCCGCGTTGTAGCCGTGCCGGTGCTGGCCCTCCAGCACGTCGGCCCACAGTCGGTAGGCGTAGGCGTCCTGCTTCTGCTGGCATCCGTCGCACGTGAACCCGTGGCACGGCTGATCGCTCTCGTCCGTGAGCACGGTGTGAGCGGGCACGTCGGCGCTCTCGTGGTCGTGGCCGTAGTAGTCGCGGCATCCGCTCTCATCGCCGTTGGCGATCAGGAGAGCGCAGCACTCGCACAGTGCCAGCGTGTCCGTGGTGGTCATGGTCATGTCTTCGTCCTCTCATCGGTTGGTGTCATACACCATCTGAGAGTGACGCTACCTCATGGTGTATGACACCACAAGTCCTGACCCGAGATCGGTTGAAACTGAGCGTGGAATGACCGCCCGTGTCGGCGTGTCACATGCCGTTCTGCTGGCCCGTTTCCGCGTCGGTGGGTGAGGAGTAGGTCAGTTGCTCACGCGCTGGCAGTGGCCAACGTGGCGACGTGTGGCAGGTGCTCCCGCGAGTCGGTGACGTGCTGACCCGTGGGCAGGTCGGGGAGCGTCGGTGCTCACGTGCTCACGTGCTCACGTGCTGGCCGCTGGCCGTGAGAGTCGGGAGCATGAGCCCGTGGGCGGCGGGGGTATGACCCCCAGGTCGGCCGTGGCCGGGACCGCCATGTCATAGCAGCAAGGATCGTGCGCAGGTCCATAGGTCGATGAGGAAGCTGCGCAGGGATGGGCAAGAACGGCCCTAATGCGCGGTGCGGTCCAGTCTGGCCTTCTCCTGGGCGTCGTACGTCGAGCGGTGACCCCACGGGAAAACCCACCGGAACAGGCTCAGACCGGGACGGCGACACCAGCAGTCCTCGGCACAGCCACAGCGCATCGCGCCGAAGTGCTCAGCGACCCGGTTCCCGGCAGCGATGAGGAGGTAGCCGCCCACCAGCACCAGGCCGACGCGCCTCACGACAGCACCTGGACCAACTGGTCGGTGGTTGGGGAGCCGCTGAGCCCGCTCGGAGTGGCGTAGACCCGGCAGGCCAGTCCCACCTGCTCCGTGCCCGAAGCGAACGGGTCGGTGCCGTCGATACGGATGGTCGGAGACCCGAGGAACCCCAACTCCTCGGCCTCCTCGACTGTCTCAACCCGGCGATGCTCCACGGTGACGCCGTTGTGGTTGGCGGCACGCAGCGCCTCGGTCAGGCGCTCGTTGGCGACGGTCCAGTTCGGGCAACCGTCGAAGTACATGAGCTCAACTCGCACCGGGTGTTCCTCCTCGCCTGCATGGTCCAGTTCCACTGTGCCACGCCCTCGGGCGGGTTGAGTTACATGCGGTTGAGCATCATGGCCCGCGCCATGCGGACTGTCATGCCAGACGCTCGGTCCAGGCGCGAGTGGCAGGAGAAGCAGCGAGGCTGGTAGTGCTCGATGTGCTCGCAGTACGGCGAGCCGGCGCTCTCGGGGTCACAGGGCTTCGTCGGTCCCGACCGCTCGTCGGGACAACCCCTGACGTAAGACCACGTGTCTGCCCAGGCGGGGCAGTCGATGCACTCGTGCTCGCTCGCGGGTCCGCGTGCGGCGCGTACGCGCTCGTGCGCTCGCGGGTAGCCACGGTCGATGCCGTCATCCGTGCGTGGGCGACCACCAGTGCAGCCGCAGGACCGCGTACGTCGTTTCAGGTCGCTCTGTCGCACCGTGATCGTGTTGCCGCAGTCGCATCGACACTCGTACATGCGGTGGTAGCCGCGCTTGTCGAGCTCGCGTACGACGACAAGCAGTCCGAACCTCTCGTTGGTCAGATCGGTCTTGGTCATTGCAGTGTTCCTTCCAGGTCTGAGGGGCGCAGGGCAGGCAGCGGACTCATTGCCTGCCCCTGCGCCCAGAGGCCGTCAGAACTCGTTTCGTGGGCTCTGACGGCGGGTGAGGGGGTCAGTCCTCGGGAGTGAGGGCGTCAGCCGCTCGCTGGCTCTCCAGGAGCAGGAGCAGCATCTCCGGGGTCATGTGGATCTCGTGCTCATCCATCACCACTCCCGAGAGGTCGGTAAGCCTCGATCTCGCCGTAGAGGTTCCGTAGGATCTCGACAGCGCCTTCGCGCTCCAGCCGCTCGTACTTCCCCTTGACCTGCGGGGCGAGTGCACCGGAGCGGGACATGCCCTCGGGTCGCCTCCAGCCCTCGTCGCCGTTGACGACCGGGCGTTCGGGCTTCTTGCTGTCAGCGATGGCAGCGTCGATGCCACCCTCAGCCTGAGCCGCGAGGTAGTCCTCACGGCTCCGCTTGTTGGAGAGGCGGGAGTCTCTGCCGATGAACTCCTCGTCGGAGATCCGTCCGTCGATGTAGTTGGTCATCTCAGACTCCCTCGACCTTCTCGAAGGAGAAGTCGAGCGAGATGGTCAGCCCGAACTTCTGGGTGGGGACTCGGACGCCGATGAACGCCTGCTGCCTGGTCTGCCACAGACCCGCGTCCACGACCTCCTCGACGGTGATCTTGTCGAGCACGCCAGCGGACGTGTGGACTCCTGTGTTGAAGTGACTGAGCGTGGCGTCGATGAAGTGCTGCATCTGGTAGAGCGGAGGACGCTCGTCCTCGACTCCGAAGGTCGCCACGATTTTGCCCTTCGCCTTGCCCTCCTCGGGGACGCTCAGGGAGGCCTCCGCGGTGTGCCACACGGCGTCGTAGGAGCGGTAGGTCTCGGTCGCCTTGTTGCCGCCACGCTTCAGTTCAGCGTCGAAGGCTCGTTCGAGCACGTGGGCGAACTCGGTGACCGCACCCTCGGAGGGCTGGATCAGGCGAGTCACCGGCCAGAGGGCCTGCTCGAAGTCGATGAGGCCAGCAGTCACGAAGACCTCAGAGCCGGTCTCCTTCAGAGCATCTTCCAGAGCGTCCAGGTCGAGTCCGGTGTTGCCGAGCTCAGTGAAGCGAAGGCGACCAGACGGCTTCACGGTGCCGTAGTCGGTCGTGGCTTCCACCTGGGACAGCACCACTGCGTCAGCGATGCCCTGCACGTCACGGGGGCGTTTGCGAAGGAGGACAGGCACGTCAACCAGTGACTCGAAGGTCTCGACGGCGAGGGAGGCGAGATGGTCGTCAGCGAGGAAGGGCCTCAGGGCACCCTCGGCCTTCTGGACCTCCGCAGCGGCAGGCTTCCTCTTGCCCTTCAGCCGTCGAACCGTCGTGGTCGCAGAGAACAGGTCCATGTCGTCCACGTCGTCGCTGCCAGCGTCCACAGCGGCGTCCAGGCGAGCCTTCTCAGCCTCAGCGGCAGCGATCTGCCGCTCGATGTCTGCGAGAGCCTGCCGAGCGGCGTCAGCGGCCTTGTAAAGCTCCTGACGGGCCTCCTCGTCGGCTCGGATGCCTTCGGCTCGGAGGTTGTTGGCGACCTCGGTTCGCTGGGCCTTCAGGCTCACGATCTGGTCGGTGATCTCCCGGAACTGGTCGATCGAGTTGGTGGTCATGGTGGTCATCGGTTCTCCTTCGGGTTGGTGTTGGTGTTCTGGCACTTCAGGCAGGGCTTCAGCCAGCCCTTCGCGATGTGCCGTGCTCGGACCTCGGTCAGCGAGCCGCAGGCTTGGCAGCGGAGACGAACTCGGTTGCCGTCTCCTCGGCTTGGGGCTGGGCCGACCTCGATCCATGTGTGGAGGTTGGTCATCGCCGCTTGCCTCGACCTCGCCTCGACTTGCCAGCGATCCCGATGCGCTCGGCATCGCGCTTGGTCACCCGGTCGCCTCGCTGTCGCCGGTTGTCCTTCGGAGCGAAGGTCTTCGGCATCGCATCGAGCCTCAGTCCCTCGGGAGAGACGTACGGCTCGTGGACATCGGCCAGCAGGCCGGTCTCTCGGAGGATCTTCTGCTGGTCAGGGGTTAGGGGGTTCTTCATCTATGGATCTCCTTCGGGGTTGTCGGATTACCGGCCAGCGGGGTTGCTGGTCGGGTGTTGTGAGAGATGGGCCGCGTCAGCGGCCCCAGCGGGCTACCTGTTGAGAAGGCAGCCCGGTGAGGTCGAGTGAGTCACTGTGGGTCACCTGACCTCGATCCCAAGTTCTCCTCCGATGCCTTGCCGGTGGCAGCAACGGCTACTTGGGGGTGGGGATGGGAACCAGAGGGAGAGGAGCAAGCAAGGTCGCCTGTCCAGGTGTCCAAGGCCTACTTGCTTCCCTCTCTGGCGGGTGGGGAGCCCCTGCGACGTGTGACGTGCGCCAGCAGTGGACGATGCGCGTGCAGGAGCTTGCGACTGCGCGGTAGCGCGTCTATACCCGGTTTTCACGATCATGAGAATGGTTCTCAACTGCGACTGACCCGTTGTTTCAAGTCGTTCGCAATAAGCGATTGAGAACCGTTCTCAACTTGCCTGCCTGACCATGCGCTCGTACATCTGGGCCACGACTCCGGGCCTCTTGGTGCCTTCAGGGAAGTGCAGCATCGTCAGCGGACCCTTGCCCGACAGGTAGCCGACCTTGCGGAGCTTGGTCATGTGGTTGTTGACCGTCCCGGCAGTAGATCCGACCTTCTGGCCGATCGCCTCGGCATCCACCGACGCTCGGATCGAGTCGCTGTCCTCGATCGCCTCCACGATCGCCTGAGCCGTGTAGGCGACGGTCGGAGAGACCTCCCGGTCGTGCTCGATCTCCTCCCACCACTTGCTACGGATCGCCCGAGCCTCGTCCAGCGTCCAGGCGCTCGGCAGGTGCTCAGCACTCACGATCCCGGCGTACTGCCGCGCCCGAGTCAGCGCCGTGTAGTGCCAGCCTCGCGACTGGTGCGAGAGCCAGCCCTCATCGACCACGAGCACCGAGTCCCACTCGGAACCCTGAGCCTTGTGGCACGTGATGGCGTCAGCGAACGTCAGCGCATCGACACCGGCTCCCCGGTAGTCCCAGATGCCCTTCTTCTCAGCAGCGCACCCGGAGAACATGCTCGCGGGCACTCGGGTAGAGCGACCGTCCGAGAAGCCGATCTCGAAGTAGTCGAACTCGGGCCACCCGCCCTTGTTGCTGGCAGGCATCGTCGCCCTCGTCGCCCACGCGACCTCGAACTGGTCACCCTTCACGCCGAAGGCACTGTTCTCCAGCATCACCAGCCGGTCGCCCTTGTCAGGCTCACCCGCAGGCATCCCCTTCGCCTGACGGAGCAGGTTGATGATGTGCCACCGGGTCTCGTTCTGGTAGGCGATGACCTGATCGGCTCGGAGCAGCGCCTCGATGCCCGGTCGCGAGCCGACGCCAGCGATCTCCCACATAACACCGAAGTCACGCCCGTCAGGGCCTCGGACGGCCTGAGCGGCTTGCAGGACTCGCGAGCCTTCGGCGCTCCGGTGGATCGTCTCCAGGCGAGCGGTGTGGTTACCCTCGGTCGCCCACGGGCTCGGCTCCGCAGCCTTCACCGGCCACAACTGAGCCGGGTCACCGACAGCGAGCACCCGCAGGTTCTCCCGCCTACCTCCACCTGTCGCGAGGTCGTTGAACAGGTCCCCCGAGTCAGGGTGGTACAGCACCCGAGCGGCCCACTCCTTCGACACCATCGAACATTCGTCCAGGATCAGCAGGTCGATGTTGTCGAGCCCTGCCGCCCCCTTCGCGAGCGGGTGGAAGTACGACGCTCCGGTCCGCTTGCTCTTGCGGTGCTGCCAGATGAGACCGGGACTGTGCAGCGTCGTCGCGCCAGTCAGCCCCTTGCTCCGCATCACCTGAGCGGCCTTGTTGGTCGGTGCAGCGAAGTGCAGCCGCAGGTCGTCACCACGGGCCTCTCGGAGCCGTCGCACGACCTCCTTCAAGACCGTCGTCTTGCCGGTTCCGGCGTAGCCGTGGAGCTTGAACACGCGCTTGCCGTCCGGGTCGGCGTACCAGTCCAGGATCGCCGCGACGGCCTCTTCCTGCTCATCGGTGAGGGTCAGTGTCTTCATGCGACCGCCTGAGTCCGTCCAGCGGTCTCGTACTGCTCCACGTCGGCCAGCGCGTAGCGGACGCTGTTGCCGATCTTGCAGTAGGTCGGGCCTGTGCCTCGGGCTCGCCAGTTGGCGAGAGTGCCGGGGGAGACCTCCCAGCGTTCTGCCAGCATCTCGGTGGTCAGGTAGATGGGTGCCGAGGTTGTCGTCCTTGCCGAGCCGCCTCGTAGCGCGTCTGTGGTTGTCGTATGACTCAACTGCTCCTCCTTGGTGTCGTCGTTGCGGGTGGTAGGAGCAATACTACGAAAATGATCTGATAGGATATGAAAAACGCACTGTTTGTCGAACAGTGCAACTACGCGAGTGGAAGGGGTTGCGGGTGGCCGAGGATGCGTCGGAGCCGACCAGAGTCGAGATCGAGACGAGTGTTTGGCGAGGGGCCGTCACGCTCGCGGAGAGCGTCCCCGGCGGAGGGGACTGGTCTGTCGTCGGAGTTGAAGTCTCGGCCCTGGACGGGTCTGCCCTCAGCGCCGCAAGACTCCGCGCTGTCCCGTGGGGCGAACTCCTCGAACGTGCGCGAGTTCAGGTCGCTGGATCTTCCAGACGGTCGCCGTTCGTCAGTCCGAGCGACACCTTCCTCACAGCGTTCACTGTGGATCGCAGGGGCAAGAGTGCTCGTACTGAACGTGACTATGCCGAGTTGGCCGCTGCCTACCTCGCGTTCGGACAGGAGCGCGGCCACAAGGCCGCAAGCCACTGGGCAAAGAAGTTCGGCAACCGCTCAGCCCAGCGATGGCGCATGGACATCAAGAGAGCCAAGGAGCACTACCTCGAACCAACGCCGGAGGGGACGCTGGCGCTTACTGACGAAGCATGGCTGCTCATCTACGGAGAAGACTTCTTCGACGTGTTGGAGGTCGAGAACGCCATCGAGGCTGACGTGGAACAGATCGAAGACCGTATCGAGGATCTTGTCGGTCAGATCGAGCGCCTGGAAACCAGCGGATTGGCTATGTATGCCGATGCCCAACGGGATGTCGGAGAGTTGGCGCGCCGGAACGGGGTCCAGGTGACGCGGACAGCCGTACAGGATGCATGGTTGAAGCGCCTCGCAGAGACTGATCCGGCCCTGCGGCAGTCTGTCCAGGTCGCACAAGAACTGTCGCGCCAGCGAGGCGTCAATGTCTCCACCAAGGCCGTACTCGACGCACGGTTGAGGCAAGAGCGCCAGAAGTTGGCGGGGGTGAACTCGCCCCATGCGCCTGAGTGAGCAACGCCGAGCAGACGCGAAACTCGAGTTTGTCGGCGGATCGGGCTACCGTTCGCAGCAAGGTCAAGGGTAGGAGAGCGCAGTGCGGATCGCAGGGTTGTTCGCTGGTATCGGCGGCATCGAGCAGGGCTTCCATCGTGCCTTGGGTCGGGATGTTCAGACCGAACTCCTTTGTGAGTGGTGGGAGCCTGCCCAAGACGTTCTCCGCGCCCGGTTCGCGGGTGTCGAGCTCCACCCGGACGTACGCGAACTCCGAGACCTTCCGAAGGGCCTGGACCTGCTCTCGGCAGGCTTCCCATGCACCGATCTCTCGCAGGCCGGCCGGACTGCTGGCATCACGGGCGCAGCTTCCGGTCTGGTTTCAAACGTGTTCGAGGCGTTGCGCCTGACGGCTGCCAGCGACCGCCTTCCGTGGCTGATGATCGAGAACGTCCCGAACATGCTCACGCTCGACAAGGGTAAGGCGATGGCCTACCTCGTCCACGAGATCGAGGCGCTTGGCTACCGATGGGCCTACCGAGTTGTGGACTCCCGCTTCACGGGTGTCCCGCAGCGCCGCCGTCGTGTGATCCTGCTGGCGTCGGCCACGGAAGATCCCCGACGTGTCCTGTTCGCAGATGACGCTGGCGAGCGGCCTGAGACCGATCTCAAGTCCGATGCGTTCGGCTTCTACTGGACAGAGGGCCGTGGAGGCCTCGGGTGGGCTCAAGACGCCGTTCCGACCCTCAAGGGTGGCTCTACTGTCGGCATCCCGTCGCCACCGGCCATCTGGGTCCCAGGTGCCCCTGACGACCGCCTGTTCGTCACTCCGAGCGTTGAAGACGCCGAGGAGATGCAAGGCTTCGAGCGTGGATGGACCAACGTCACCACGACCGCCCGCAAGAACGGGCCTCGCTGGAAGTTGGTCGGCAACGCGGTCACGACGCGAGTGGCCGAGTGGGTCGCAGGTCGCCTCTCGAAGCCCGGTGATCCTGTTGTGGATCTCAACGGGCCGAGCATCACTCACCGTTGGCCCACGGCGGCATGGGGCGACTCAGGGGAGCGGCACGCGGTGTCGATCTCCGAGTTCCCGACCCTTGCGCCGTACGAACACCTGTCGTCTGTTGTGGATCTCAACGAGGCCGCGCCCCTGAGCGCTCGGGCGATCAACGGCTTCCAGAACCGCCTCTCCCAAGGGAACCTTGGCCGGTTCGAGGGCTTCCGCGATGACGTGGCTCGATACCGCGAGACGAAGTGGTCAATGCACTACGACAGCGGGGTCCTCCCCGTCCAGGTGCCCAAGGTGAGCTAACGTCACCTCCGTGCATGGACCGGAGATCTTGACGCGATACCTGAGCGCGATGGGTCCTGCCGATAAGAACGGGGTCCGCTGGCAGTACCACTCTCGATCCGACCGCCATTCCAAGGTTGGCTGCTGGGGAGTCGCGTTCGACCTCCTCCGTACGTCGTCTCTGATGCAGTCACATGCCGCGAGCGGCAAGGTGATCCTGGGCGTCAACCACGAGATGCGCGACTACGGCACGGGTCGGAAGAAGGATCTCGACCTCGTGATCGCCCGACCGAATGGGGACGTTCCGGCCAAGGGGCCGACGTTCAAGTCGCTCGTGGAGCAGTACCAGATCGTTCTCACTGCCGAGGAGCAGTCGATGCTCGACGGGCTGCCTGACATGCCCGTCGCGCCCGTTGGTGCTGTTCTGGTGGCTCTCGAAGCCAAGGCGTGCATGACGGCACACGTCAAGTCGTTGCCAAGGCTCTACGACGAACTCAACTCGTCGCATCTGTGCGTGCATGGGGCCTCGGTCCAGGCACTCGCCATCGCCTACGTCCAGGTGAACCACGCGGAGACGTTCATCTCCCCGATCATCAACTCCAAGGACATCGCTCGCGGCCTGGACCCGGAGATCTCGGTTCACAAGCAACCTGCCGACACTCAGCGAGTACTCAACAAGGTGGCCGAGATCCCGAGGCGTAGCAACAACAAGGGCACCGGCTTCGATGCCATCGGCGTCACTGTCCTGGATCTGGTCAACGACGGCTCGCCCGTCACTCTGTTCGAGGCTCCGCCGGCCCCGCAGAGGGGTGACCACTTCCACTACGGGTCAATGATCGTGCGGATGGCGAACGAGTACGACGCGACCTTCGCGCACATTTGAGCCCTCGCAGTTCCCGATCTATTCACGAAGAACTCCCGAAAAACGTCGTGAATGACGATGATCTGCTGAGGCTTGCAGGTGGCTGAGATCGCGTAAACATGCAGGTCGGAGTGCATTTCAGTGACCTTGGGTGACCTCGCCACGTCGTTCCCCAGAGGTCGCAGGTTCAAATCCTGCCCCCGCTACAAATGTGATGTCTCAGGACATCGAAGACACCCGAACTCACGGAAACGTGGGTTCGGGTGTCTGTCATTTCGGGGTCGTGGTTGGTAGTCCTTGCTGGGGTCGACGGTGAGTTCGCGGAGCAGTTCTCCGGTTCAGTCCGAGCCGGAAGCGGGTGACCGCGTGCTCGGCGTCCTCTTCGGTGAGGTCGTTGTTGATGGCGATGGCCGCTGCGGACCCTTCGCCGGCGGCGGTGATGACTTGGGCGCGGGGGTTGGTGGCGTTCCCCGCCGCCCAGAGACCGGGGACGCTGGTTTTGCCGGTCTGGTCGACAGCGACCCAGCCGTTCGCGTGGGTAGCTGCGCCGACGCCGGTCAGCAGGGAGTCGTTGGGAACGAAGTCGGGGCGGACGAACAACGCGGCCCTGGGGACGACTTGGCCGGTCGCGAGCTCGACGCCGGTGAGATGGTCGTCTTCGACGATGAGCTGGCTGACGTGTTCGTCGACGATGCCGATGGCCGAGGCGACGAGCCGTTCGCGTTGGTCGGCGGTGAGGGTCGCGCCGTTGGAGAAGAGGACGACGTCGTCGGACCACTGGCGGATCAGGAGGGCGTGGGTGACGGACTCAGGGTTGCCGCCGAGCACGCCCAGAGGTTGGTCGCGGACCTCGTAGCCGTGGCAGTACGGGCAGTGCAGGAGGTCCTTTCCCCACCGTTCGCGTATGCCGGGGATGCCGGGGATGTCGTCGCGGAGCCCGGTGGTGACCAGGACGCGCCGCGCGGTCAGGGCGGTACCGTCCTCGAGTCGGACCAGGAACCTTGCGGAGCCGTCTGCGCTGCCGGGGTCGATGCTGGTGACGGTGCCGTGGACGAACTGTCCGCCGTAGCCGGCGACCTCTGTGCGGCCGGCTGCCAGCAGCTCAGTGGGCGGGAGGCCATCGGAGCCGAGGAAGCCTTGCATGTGGGCGGCCGGGGCGTTGCGGGGGTGGCCGGCGTCGATGACGACGACGCGTCGGCGGGCTCGCGTCAACACGAGCGCGGCGGACAAGCCGGCCGCGCCGCCGCCGATGACTGCCACATCGAACCCGGTGGCCTCAGTGCCAGCATGGGCTGACTGTGCGGTCCCGTCGATGTGCGGCTGGGTGCTGTTCTCATTCATGGTGACGAGAGTCCATCTCGCGAGAGCGAACGACAACTGACGTTGCCGTTCCTGGGAACTTGCAGCGAAGATGATCTCCATGGGTCACGGAGAAAAGGTGGCTACGGGCTCGGCCATCGAGACCGCGTTGGATGGTGTCGCGCCGCGGTTGAGGAAGATCCGCGAGCAGCGCGGGGCCACATTGACTGACGTGGCCACCCGGACCGGTATCTCGAAGAGCACCCTGTCGCGGCTGGAGAACGGGCAGCGCAAACCGAGCCTCGAGCTGCTGCTGCCGCTGGCCGAGCTGTACCGGGTACCGCTGGACGATCTGGTCGGCGCACCCGAATCGGGCGACCCGCGCATCCGGCTCAAGCCGCGCCGTGTTCACGGCCGCACCGTGCTTCCTCTGACCCGGCATCCGGGCGGGGTGCAGGCGTGGAAGATCGTCATTCCGGTCAACCAGACCAAGCCTGAGCCGCGCACCCACGACGGCTACGAGTGGCTGTACGTCCTCACCGGTCGGATGCGGTTGGTGCTGGGCCACCAGGACCTCGTGCTTGAGGCCGGAGAGGCAGCGGATTTCGACACCCAGCTGCCGCACTGGTTCGGCAGCACCGGCGAGGGCCCGGCAGAGGTGCTCAGCATCTTCGGGCGGCCGGGTGAGCAGATGCACGTACGCGCCAGCACCAAGAGCACCTCCCAGGGTGACGGTGCGCACTAGATCGGCGACGAGGTGGGTCTGGTGACGAAGACCGCTCTCGTCGAGACGAAGCTCTTCCCTCCTCGCCGACGCGACGGCGCGGTCCCTCGCCCCCGCCTCGACGACCTCATGAGCCAGACCGCGCGCCTCACGTTGGTGTCCGCACCGGCTGGGTTCGGGAAGACCACGCTCGTCGGCTCCTGGGTCGCCGGACAGGTCGCGGCCGCCGGTGCTCGGCTGGCCTGGGTGTCGCTCGACGCTGGCGACAAGGACGCGGGGACGTTCTGGACCTACGTCCTGACCGCACTGGACCGCGCCGCGCCGGGCACCGGGTCTGGAGGACTGACCGCTCTCAGCTCTGGACAACCGGTCGAGGTGGTCATCGGTTCAGTCGTCAACGAGCTCAGCGTCTTGCCTGATGACGTCGTCCTTGTTCTTGACGACTACCACCTGGCCGACGGGCCACCGCTGCAGCCTGGTCTGGCCTTTCTCCTGGACCGTCTCCCGCCGCAGGTCCGTCTGATCATCACCACGCGCGCGGACCCGACTCTCCCGCTGGCTCGGATGCGAGCTCGCGGAGAGCTTGTCGAGATCAGGGCCGCCGACCTGCGATTTACCGAGAACGAGACCTCGACCTTCCTGACCGCCGCAACCAGCAGGGAACTCGACGCGGGCGACGTGACCGCGCTGAGCCACCGCACCGAAGGTTGGATCGCCTCACTACAACTTGCGGCCTTGTCGTTGCGCGGCCGCGACGACCCGTCGGCGTTCATCGCAGGGTTCGCCGGCGACGACCGGCACGTCGTCGACTACCTCGTCGAGGAAGTCCTCTCCCAACAGTCCGACGAGGTTTGTACCTTCCTACTCGACACGTCCGTGCTCGACGGCCTCACCGGAACCCTGTGTGACGCCGTCACCCGCACGGGCGGGGGCGCCCAGATGCTGGAGTCGTTGGACCGGCGCAATCTATTCGTCGTACCGCTGGACGACCAACGCCGCTGGTACCGCTACCACCACCTGTTTGCCGACGTCCTCCGAGCACGCCTCCTCGCAGAACGCCCCGGAGACGTCACCGAGCTGCACCGGCGTGCCAGCCGCTGGTTCGACCAGGCCGGCCAACCGGACGAGGCAGTTCGGCACGCCCTCGCCGGCGGCGACCTCGATGGAGCAGCCGATCTCGTCGAGCACGCCCTCCCAGAACTGCGGCGCCAGCGGCGTGAGCACCTCCTGCGCGCATGGGCCGAGCAGCTCCCCGACGACATCGTCCGCAACCGGCCGGTCCTCGCGGTGGGGCTGGTCAGCGGTCTGATGGCCAGCAACGACTTCACCGATGTCGACCGCCGCCTGCGCGACATCGAGAAGACCCTCGCCCGTCCGGCCACCGACCTCGTCGTGCTCGATCCTGGCGAACTGGCGCGTCTACCGGCGGCGGTGGAGACGTACCGAGCCGGACTCGCCTTGGTTGCTGGGGACCTCGCTGGCGCCATCAGCCATGCCGACGACGCACAGGCCAAGTCACTGCCAGATGATGACCTGACCCGGGCGGCTGCCGCCGGCCTGGCCGGCCTGGCGCACTGGGCGGCCGGCGACATCCAAGAAGCCCACGCGGCCTTCACGACCTGCGCCACCGGGCTCGAACGCGCCGACCACATCGCAGACGTCCTGGGCTGCTCGCTCACCCTGGCTGACATGGAGCTCGCTCTCGGGCGCCTCCGGGCCGCCGAGGCCACCCTCGATCGGGCCCTGGACCTGGCTGACCGTCATACGCCGAAGGATGCTGTGGAGCCAGGACATCCCCTTGTCCTGCGTGGCACCGCCGACATGTATGTCGCCTTGAGCCGTGCAGCGTGGCATCGCAACGAACTGGACCAGGCGGCCGAGCTTCTGGGTCGCGCCGACGACCTCGGCGAGGCGGCAGGACTGCCCCAACATCCCTACCGGTGGCGAGTCGCGCTGGCCCGGTTACGGGCTGCCGCCGGCGACCACGCCACAGCACTCGACCTGCTCGACGAGGCCGAACGCGTGTACGTCGGCGACTTCTCCCCACAGGTGCACCCAATCCACGCAACTCGGGCCCGGGTCCTGCTTGCATCCGGTGACCTGGACGCCGCCGTCGACTGGTCCCGCCGTCATGACCTGTCTGCGGACGACGGCCTGTCCTACCTGCGCGAGTACGAGCACCTGACTTTGGCCCGGGTTCTCCTCGCACAGCACCAGGCGACCGGCGCTCCAGGCCAGCTCGAGGCCGCTACCGGGCTCCTCGACAGGCTCCTACACGCAGCCGAGACCGGACGCCGGTTCGGAACCGTCATCGAGGTGGAGGTCTTGCGAGCCCGGGCCAACGCCTCAGGAGAGCACGCAGACGCTGCAGCGGCCGCCCTCGAGCACGCCGTCGACCTGGCTGAACCGGATGGCTGGGTGAGATACATCGTGGACGCCGGACCAGAGCTGACACCCCTCCTGGGCCACCTGGCAGCACAGTGCCCGGACTCGACGTTCCTCAACCGGCTCGTCCCCGACGCCACTGCGTCGGTGGCACCTGCACCTGGCGCCCAAACGCTCATCGAGCCGCTCAGCGACCGCGAGCTCGACGTGCTTCGGCTCCTAGCCTCCGAGCTCGACGGCCCCTCCATTGCGCGGCATCTGGTGGTTTCGCTGAACACGGTCCGCACCCACACCAAGCACATCTACACCAAGCTCGACGTCAACAGCCGTCGCGCGGCGGTCAGCCGCGCCCACAAGATCGGCCTCCTCAGCCGCAGGCCCGGGACCTGACAATCAGCACTGAGAATCACCACCTCGCTCACATCAGGTGGTGATGTGGGCTCACCACGTGCGTTCGTACGTTCCCGGTATCGCCAGGCGCCCCGCCCGGCTGGACCAGGAGCCCGACATGAATGTCACCACCACCGCCCTGACCAAGGCTGCCGGCATCGCCGCCGCCACCGCCGGCGTCATCTTCATCGCCGTCCAGATCAACCACCCCGCCACCGACGCGTACCTGACTGAGACCAACGAGTGGGTCATGCGCTGCTCCGCCAAGGGCGTCATGGCCGCCCTCGCGCTGGCAGGCATCACCGGCATCTACTTGTCTCAGGCCCGCAAGATGCGGGCCCTGGGTCTGGTCGGGTTCGTGACGTTCGCAGCCGGCTACCTGACCATGTTCGCCACCCAGATGATGGCGGTGTTCTTCCTCCCCGCGCTGACCGACAAGTCGCCCCGGTTCGTCGCCGACGTCATCGTCGCCGCCGACGGCGGCAAGCCCACCGGCGACATCGGCCACATTCAGGTCCTGTTCAACATCACGGGTGCCTGCTACATGCTCGGCGGTCTCATGTTCGGCATCGCCCTGTTCCGCGCCGGGGTCCTGGCCCGCTGGGCCTCGGCTCTGCTGGCTGTCGCCACGGTCGGCACCGCATCCCTGGCGGTCCTGCCGGAGGCGTTCAACCGGCCGATGGCCGTTCCCACCGGCATCGCCCTCATCGGGCTCGGGGTCTCCCTGTGGCGCACCACCCTGCAGGGCACGACCAAGTCAGCCACCCCGGGCGTCTCCACGCAGGTTGCGGCGAGTCGATGAGCTCCCAGACCGCGCTCCCCGCGAGCGGTCACCGGGACCGGTCACGCAGCTGGCCGGTCCCGGTTGCCCTCATCGTCTTGTCCGCAATCCCGCTCACAGCCGGCGCGTTGCGGCTCGTCCAACTGGCAGGTGGGCCTGCGGTGATTCCGGCCGACCACCGGTTCACCGGGTTCCCGGCCGCGCTCGTGGTTCATATCGTCGGCGCAGGGATCTTCGCGTTCGTCGGTGCGTTCCAGTTCGTCCCCGGGCTGCGGCGCCGGAGCTGGCACCGGCGCGCCGGGCGTGTCCTCGCTGTCGCAGGGGTTCTGGTCGCCGGTTCCGCGCTCTGGCTCACCCTGTTCCATGAAGCTCAACCCGGCACGGGCGACCTGCTGTATGCCTTCCGGCTGATGTTCGCTTCGGCGATGGCCGCGTGTCTGGTGCTGGGGTTCACCGCCATCCGTCGCCGCGAGACAGAGGCCCACAGCGCATGGATGACACGTGCGTACGCCCTCGGGCTCGGTGCCGGCACCCAGGCGTTCACCGAAGGTATCGCCGATGCCGTTTTCGGCGCCGGCGAGCTGACGGGGGACCTTGCCAAGGGTGCCGGATGGGTCATCAACCTCGCCGTCGCTGAATGGGTCATCCGGCGGCGCCGCAACCAGGACGCCCGTCCCCCCGGGCGCGCCGCGTTGCCGGTGGTGGCGTCATGACCGCGGTCCGAAACCTTGACCTCGACGCTGGCCGCCCGGTCTGCTACAGCGTCGACGTGGCGGGCCTCCTCGATGACCACTGGTCCGACTGGCTTGGTGGTGTGACTCTGCGCCGCAACGAAGACGCGACCACGACTCTGACCAGTCAGGGCGTCGACCAGGCCCAGCTCCATGGGCTTCTGGTCGCCGTTCGCGACATTGGCGCCACACTGCTCGCCGTTCGACAGACCGACTGCGACCCGGCCCGCGCAATCCCCTCCAGCAGCGCGAGCGATCAGGAGCCGATCCTGGGGCGGGTTCTGAAGACCGAACGGCTCGTCCTTCGGCCAGCACGCCCGGACGACCAAGACGCAACCTGGGCGTTCCGGCGTCTCGACTCGGTCAACGAGTGGCTCACCGGCTGCCCGACCGATCTCGACGGCTACCGTGCCCTCTTCAACGAGCCCGGCCGACTCGCCAGCACGGTCATCGTCGAGCTGTCCGATGGCACCATCATCGGAGACTTCATGCTCCGCCGCGAAGACGCCTGGGCCCAGCTCGAGGTCGCAGAACAAGCGGTCGGCGCACAGGCCGAACTGGGTTGGGTCCTCGACCCCACGTACAGCGGACGCGGCTACGCCACCGAAGCCGTGCACGCGATGCTCCGTCACTGCTTCACAGACCTCGGCGTCCACCGAGTCGTCGCCAACTGCTTCCTCGGCAACGACGCCTCTTGGCGTCTGATGGAACGCGTCGGCATGCGTCGCGAGACCCACGCGGTCGGGGAGTCCCTGCACCGATCGGGGCAATGGTTGGACACCGTGGCCTACGCACTCCTCGCCCAGGAGTGGGTCCACGAGAACGCTCGCAGGTAAGCCTCCGTACTCAACGAACCAACCGCACAACCAATAGAAGGAGGAACGATGGTCACCACCGTCGAGACCCCACGCACCAGCACCCCCTCGCTCTCGCTGACCCGCCTGCACATCATGCGCGGCGGCTACTTGTTCATGGGCCTCGGTCTCGTCCTGGTCAAGTGGCCGAAGCTCCCAGACGCGCACACCATGCCGGTGTACGAAGCAGTGACGCTCTGCCTGCTGACCGCCATGTCCCTGCTGGCGTTCCTCGGCCTGCGCTACCCCGTCAAGCTGCTGCCAATCCTTCTGTTCGAGGCTGCGTGGAAGGTGCTGTGGTTCGGGATCGTCGCGCTTCCGCAGACGCTTGACGGCGGACTCAACAGCGGAACATCCGACATGGTGGCTAGAAACGCGCTCGTCGTCGTCATCATCGCGGTCATCCCATGGCGCTACGTGTGGACCACGTTCGTACGTACCGAGGGGGACCCATGGCGGTGAAGTCGCCCATCCACCCACGCGATCCGTGGAGTTGGCCCGCCGCGCGCATCGCCCTCGGAGAAGGGGAGGGGATGACAGCACGCATGGCCGGCATGATCATCGCAGCGATGGTCGGATCGACCTTGTCGCCGACCAGCGGCGATGGGCTGGTGTTCACGAGGTTCCACCTTCAGGAGGGCAGGCTGAGGAGGCGCCGTGGCCCCCTTGTGGCTGGCGCTGGTGGGGCGGTCGTAGTTGCGGCGGGATGCTCGCACGACGACGTCGTGGATGGTGGTCTGCCGACCGTTCGGCCCGGCCATGGTCCGCTGGGACTCCTCGGCGGTGTCGATGCTCCAAACAGCTGTGTCGAGGCGATCGGTGATGGTGGCGGCGGTGGCGGATGCCTCCGCGGGCGGCTGGGACGAGTCGTGCCCGTGCTCCCCGCCGTGCCCGTGGCCGTGCCCGTGGTCGTGCGCTTGCGCCGGGGAGCCGGGGGAGTCGTGGTGGAGGTGGCCGACGATGAGCAACGTGCCCCCCGGTGCCACCCACGACGCGATGCGGTCGTAGAAGTCCAGCTGCGACATCTCAGGGTGGGCGTAGTGCGTGGTGACCAGGTCGTAGCGGACGGGCGGCTCCGAGGTCGAGAGGTCCGCCCGGACCCAGTCGACCTGCCCCTCCACGCCGGCCTCGACCGCCCGGTCCTCGGCAAGGGCCAGCGCCGCCTGTGCGACGTCCGCACCGGTGACCTTCCAGCCCTGTGAGGCGAGCCAGATGGCCTCGGCTCCCGCGCCACAGCCCGCATCGATCGCGGTTCCGGGCGTCAGGTCACCGACCTGCTCGACCAGGTGGGGGTTGGGATCGCTGCTGCTCATGGCGGTGGCGCGGTCGCCGGTCCAGATCTGGTCCCAGTAGTCCTTGTCGAATGAGTGGGTCATCCGTTGTTCCTTCCGGTGGGGGCGTCATCGAGCTCGGCGACCGCCCGGTCGAGGTCCTTGTCGATGAGGTCGGTGTTGATGTGCTGGGCGGCAAGGGCTCCAGCCGCTGCGGCGCCACTGACCTGTGCGCCGATGTCCGTGGCGTTGCCTGCCACCCAGACACCTTCCACGGCGGTCTGTCCGAAGGCGTCGGTCTCGATGTAGGAGCCAGCCGGGTGGAGGGTCGGCTCCAGACCGATCCCGGCGAAGGGTTCGATGCGGGCGACCATCGGGGTGGCGACGACGACGGCATCGACCGCGATGACCCGTCCGTCCCGGAGCCGCACGCCGGTGACCTCTTCGTCCTCGAGCTCCAGGCTCGAGACGGCGCCGTCGATCACCGGGATCTCGAGGGCCCGCAGCTTCAGCCGCTCCTCGTCGTTGACCTGGTGGTCCCCCGAGAACAGCATGACCTGCGGGCTCCACTGCCGGAAGAGGAACGCCTTGTGCACCGCCATCGGGCTGGTGACCAGCACTCCGATGCGGCGATCGCGCACCTCCCAGCCGTGGCAGTAGGGGCAGTGGAGCACGCCGCGGCCCCACTGCTCGCGAACGCCGGGGATCTCCGGCAGCTCGTCCACCAACCCGGTGGCGATGAGCAGGCGTCGGCCGTGGACCTGGCTCCCGTCGCGCAGTGCGACCGCGAAGCCGTACGACGCGCAGCTGACGTCGGCGACGTCGCCGCAGACGAACTCAGCGCGTATCCGCGGACCTCCTCGCGGCCCTTGGCCAGCAGCGCTGCCGGGTTGATGCCTTCGTGCCCGAGCAGCCCGTGGACCGCACTCGCGGGTGCGTTGCGCGGCTCGCCGGCGTCCACGAGGGTCACCGTACGCCGGGCGCGGGTCAGCGTGAGTGCCGCGCTCAGGCCGGCGGCTCCGGCTCCCACGATCACCACGTCTCTGATCGGAGCATCAATTCCTGCCATCGTTCGAGCCTCCTGGCGTCTGTCGGACCACCCGTTCGGTGGCCCACAGATTGAGAATGACTCTCAAGGACCAGAATTGCAAAGGATGTTGCCAAATGGAAAACTCGACCGCATGGAGAACACCGACCGCACGCTCGACGCGGTGGGCCCGAGGCTGAAGGGCCTGCGCCAACGCCGCGACATCACGCTCAATGAGCTGGCCGACGAGACGGGAATCTCGGTCAGCACGCTGTCGAGGCTCGAGGCAGGACTTCGCCGTCCGACGCTCGAGCAGTTGCTGCCCCTGGCGCGGGTGCACGGCGTCACCCTCGACGAGCTCGTCGACGCGCCACCCACCGGCGACCCTCGCGTCAACCTACGTCCGATCCCCACCCGTGACGGTCGGACGATCCTGCCCCTGTCCCGCCGGTCCGGGGGCATCCAGGCCTACAAGTTCATCCTCCCCGCCGGTCGTGACGACGCCGAGCCCGAGCTGCGGACCCACGAGGGCTACGACTGGGCCTTCGTGCTCTACGGGAAGCTCCGGCTCGTGCTCGGCGAGCACGACCTCGTCCTCGAGCCCGGCGAGGCAGCCGAGTTCGACACCCGCACCCCGCACTGGTTCGGAGCGACCAGCTCAGGGCCCGTCGAGTTCCTCAGCCTGGTCGGCAAGCAGGGCGAGCGGGCCCACGTCCGAGCGGCCCCCAGGAGGAGCGGCACCGAGTAGGCCTGCGGTTGCCGGGAGGTCAGAGATCCTCGGGAAGCTTGGAGTCCGCGATCGACTCCTCGGCAGGTCGTTCGGTGAAGTTCGGCTGCTCCTCGGGATCCAGCTTGACCCGCTCGGCGGCATCGGCTGTCTCCATGTGTTCCTCGTCGGGCACGCCCTCGATCTCCACGGGACGATCGTGGGAGGACTGGGAGTTCTCTGGTGTGGTCATGACGCGACCGGTACCCCGTGGCGAGCTGACCATGACGAGAGCTGGTGGCCCGGTCGGGGTGAGCGTCCGGGCGCGGGCCGGCAGGACAGGTGGAGGGACCTCTCAGCGGGCCACGCGCAGCATCTCGTCGCGGTCGACGACCTTGATGCGAGTGCGACCGTCGGCCTCGCCGAGGGAGACCTCGTGGTTGTCGAGGTTCTCCCAGTTGGCGAACTCGACCACCTCCACGCCGCGCTCGGCGAAGTAGGCGTCGACCGCTGCGGGGTCGCGCTCGGCGGCCGTGGCGACCGTGTCCTCGAGGAGGTGGGCGACCGTCTGGGCGGCGTCGCTCTTGGTGTGGCCGATCAGCCCGACCGGCCCCCGCTTGATCCATCCAGTGACGAAGGTGCCCGCCATCGGTTCACCCTCGAGGTCGAGAACTCGACCCTCGTCGTTGGGGATGACCGCCGCGCGGGTGTCGAAGGGCAGGTCCGTGATCGGCGTGCTCCGGTAGCCGACCGCTCGATAGACCGCTTGGACGTCCCAGTCAGTGATCTCGCCGGTTCCCTCGACGCCGCCGTCGCCCACGAGTCGGGTGCGCTCGGTGCGGAAGCGCTCCACCTGTCCGTCACCCTCGATCGCCACCGGCTGCTCCAGGAAGTGCAGGTGGATGCGGTGCGGCTTTCCGCTGGGCTCGCGGCCGACCCAGTTCGACAGGGTGTTGAGGACCATCTTGGCCTGTTTGTTCCTGGCGATGTGCTCCATGCTGGCGTCGTCGACCTCGAAGCCCTCCGGGTGCACCACCACGTCGACGTTGGGGGAGTGTGCCAGCTCGCGGAGCTCGAGGGGGGAGAACTTCGCGTACGCCGGCCCGCGACGGGCGAAGACGTGGACGTCGGTGGCCTGCTTGGCCTTCAACCCGGCGTACACGTTGGCGGGAATGTCGGTGGTGAGCATCTCGTCACCGGTCTTCGCGAGCACGCGTGCCACGTCCAGAGCGACGTTGCCGGCGCCGACGACGGCCACGCTCCGGGCCTCCAGCGGCCAGTCGCGGGCCACGTCGGGGTGGCCGTCGTACCAGCAGACGAAGTCAGCGGCCCCGAACGAGCCCGGCAGGTCCTCTCCGGGAATGTCGAGGTCGCGGTCGGCCATCGCCCCCGTGGCGATCACCACAGCGTCGTAGAAGTCGCGCAGGTCGTCGAGCTTCACGTCGACGCCGTAGGTCACGTTGCCGAGGAAGCGCACCTCGGGCTTGGCCAGCACGCGCTGGAGAGCCTTGACGATCTCCTTGATGCGCGGGTGGTCAGGGGCGACGCCGTAGCGGACCAGGCCGAACGGCGCGGGCAGCCGCTCGAGGATGTCGACGGAGACGTCGGTCTCGGACTTGGTCAGAAGGTCCGCCGCGTAGATGCCGGCCGGACCGCCACCCACGATTGCCACACGAAGAGTCATGTGACCAGTCTGCGCAGAAGACGTCACCGCCGGAACGACAATGGGCTTGTGGTGTCACAAGGTAGGCTTGTGGCCATGCTGAGCTCACACATCCCTGACCTTCGCGGACTGGAGCTGTTGGTGGTGCTGGCTCGCACCGGCAGCCTGAGCTCGGCCGCCCAGGAGCTCGGGATCAGCCAGCAGGCCGCCTCCTCGAGGCTGCGGACGATGGAATCGGTGGTGGGGGCCTCCCTGGTGGCCCGCACGCGGAAGGGTTCCAAGCTCACCGCACACGGGGACCTCGTGGTGCAGTGGGCGAGTGGCGTGATCGATGCGGCCGAGCAGCTCGATGCGGGCATCGCAGCGTTGCGCCAGGGACGACGTGGACACCTGGCCGTGGCAGCGAGCCTGACGATCGCCGAATACCTGCTGCCCTCGTGGCTGGTCGCCGTGCGCGCGCGCCAGCACGGCCTCGGCCTGCCTCCGACCGAGTTCACGATGACAGCGACGAACAGTGAGCGCGTGGCCGCACTGGTCCAAGCCGGAGTGGTCGACCTCGGGTTCGTGGAGGGGCCCGACACTCCGGAGAACCTCCAGCACCGCCTCGTCGGGATCGACAAGCTGGTCGTGGTGGTCGGCCGTGACCATCCGTGGGCCGCTCGCTCCAGCCGTCGGGTGACGGCTGCGACCCTGGCCTCCACCGCCCTCGTCGTGCGTGAGACCGGGTCCGGGACCCGCACCGTGCTGGAACGAGCCCTGGCCGGCTTCGACACCGCGGCCCCGGTCCTCGAGCTCTCCAGCACGGCAGCGGTCTGTGCCGCGGTGGCCGCGGGTGCGGGGCCGGCGGCCCTCAGTGCCCACGCGGTGCGCAACGACGTGGCCAGCGGTCGCCTGGTGCAGGTCGGGGTGACCGGGCTGGACCTCTCGCGTCGGCTGCACGCCGTGTGGACCGGAGGCCCGAGCCTGCCCGCGGGTCCCGCGCGCGACCTCGTGGAGTGGGCCGTCAACTCCGGCCAGTAGGCACCAGCCGCGCGACAGATCCACGGCGGAGACGGGCGTGTGACGCTGTGGTCAGTGGGTACCGCTCCGCCAGCACGGCACGAACGCACCCCGGGTCAGTGCCACCCTCGAAGAGTCGTGGAGGACAACATTCACCTGAACTGGGCGATGGCGAACATCAGGAACAGGACCAGGAGGATGACGAGCACCACACTGGCAACCATGAAGCCTCGTCCGCTCTGGCCTGCGGGATCGCGTTCATTCATGCCGGAGCGGTACCCAGTCGAGGCGGGCGCATGCCCGCAGAAGGAGGCGCTGTGATGAGCGGCGACCAGCTGCAACCCGAGGACACTCTGGACGACCGGGGTGTCGACGACATCCTGGACGAGGGAATCTCCCCTCCCGAGCGGCCGCGAGGAGTCACCGCCAAGGGCGTGACCGCGCGTGAGGAGCTCGAGGGCGAGACCATCGACGAACGGCTGGACCAAGAGGAGCCGGAGGTGTGGGCCGACGTCGAGGAGACCCGGGACGCCGACATCCTGGACGGCCCCGTCGGTGGCGAGGTGGGCACGGCCCGCGCCGGCCGCCTGGTGGCGCCTGACGAGGGCTCCGGGGAGGACGTCGACTCCGAGCTCGTCGCCGAGGACGAGGGCATCGACGGAGCCGGCGCCTCGGCCGAGGAGGCCGCGGTCCACGTGGTCGAGGAGTGAACGGCTAGCTGTCCGTCCGGGGCCCTTCCACGACGCGCGGCAGGACGGCCAGGACCGAGACGACCACGGCCGCCATGACCGCCCCGACGATGAGGGCAGCCGGGCGGTCCAGGACGACGTCGAAGACGAAGACCGCGATGCCGGTCACCAGGCAACCGATCAACACCATCACCACCTGGGCCAGACGGTGGCCGGCGTGCACGAGTCGCAGCTTCTGCTGCTGCTGGAACAACCGCCGGTGCAGGGCGATCGGCGCCAGCATGAGCGTCGTGCACAGGGTCGCGACCAGGACCAGCGCGAGGTAGAGCCCACGCTGCAGGTCGTCCAGGTCGCCGAACGCTGACTGGAACGGAAGGGTCAGCAGGAAGCCCCCGAGGATCTGCACACCGGTCTGCAGCACCCGGAACTCCTGGAGCAGCTCGTTCCAGTTGCGATCGGCACGCTCGCCGTCCGTCTCGTCGCGATCTGAGGTCGTCTCGTCTGCGTCGCTCACGCGGTCCTCCTCGTGGGTTGCGCTCCTGTACCCCTGCCGGTGCGGTTCATCCCCGGATCGGGGGAGTGTGCATGTCGTGGCGGTGGGTACCGGGCCCGCCCAGTTTCCCTCGGGAGGAGGTCGGAGCCCATGACCGACGCAACGACACGCAGGGTCGCCGTGATGGTGGCCGCCGAAGGCATTGAGCAGGTTGAGCTGACCGAGCCGTGGCAGGCCTTGGAGCAGGCTGGTTGGCAGCCCACATTGCTGGCTCCTGACGAAGGCACTGTGCAGGCCTACAACCACTTGGACCCCGGTGACACGTTCGACGTCGACGTCCGTGTCGCGGACGCGCAGCTGGCCGACTACGCCGCCCTCGTGCTGCCGGGCGGGGTCGCCAACGGCGACCAGCTGCGCACCGACGAGAAGGCCGTGGCGTTCACCCGGGACTTCATCAAGAGTGGCCGTCCCGTGGCAGCGATCTGCCACGCCATCTGGACGGTCGTGGAGGCCGGGGTCGACGGGCGACGGGTGACGTCGTGGCCGAGCCTGCAGACCGACGTGCGCAACGCCGGCGGCGAGTGGGTGGACCACGAGGTGGTGGTGGACGGCAACTTGGTCACCAGTCGCAAGCCCGATGACATCCCTGCCTTCAACCGAGCGCTGCTCGAGCAGCTCGAGGGCGCCCAGCGATGACCAAGTACGGATACTTCCTGTCCTGCGAGGAGTACGGCCCCGCCGAGCTGGTCGAGCAGGCGGTGCACGCGGAGGCGGCCGGCTTCGACAGCCTGTGGATCAGCGATCACTTCCATCCGTGGAACGACGAGCAGGGCGAGAGCCCGTTCGTGTGGTCGGTCATCGGCGCCCTCTCCCAGGCGTGTTCGCTTCCCGTCACCACGGCAGTGACGTGTCCCACGGTCCGGATCAGTCCGGTGGTGATCGCCCAGGCCGCGGCCACCAGTGCGGTCATGCTGGAGGGACGATTCACCCTCGGCCTCGGCAGTGGTGAAGCCCTGAACGAGCACATCCTCGGTGACGGGTGGCCGACGGCCGAGGTCCGCCAGGAGATGTTGGCGGAGGCCATCGACCTGATCCGCGAGCTGTGGGACGGCGGCTTCGTCAATCACCGTGGGCGGTACTACACGGCCGACACGGCGCGCATCTACACGCTCCCGGACGAGCCTCCTCCGATCTTCGTCTCCGGCTTCGGGCCGGAGGCCACCGACCTGGCTGCTCGAAAGGGCGACGGCTACATCACCACGTCGCCCGACACCGACCTGCTGCAGCGGTTCCGGAAGGGCTCGGGAGGCAAGCCCGCGCAGGCCGGCACCAAGGTCTCCTGGGCCGAGACCGAGCAGGAGGGAGTCGAGATCGCCCATCGCCTCTGGGGCACGAGCGGCCTGCCCGGAGAGCTCGCGCAGGTCCTGCCGTCGCCGCGCCACTTCGAGCAGGCCGCACAGCTCGTCACGCCGGAGCAGACGCGGGACAGCGTCGTGTGCGGCTCCGATCCCGAGCGCCACCGGGAGGCCCTGCGCCCCTTCGTGGAGGCAGGTTTCGAGGAGGTGTACGTCGCCAACATGGGTCCGCACTGGCGGCAGATGATCGACATGTACGCCGAGTCGGTGCTGCCGGTGCTGCGCGCCTGACACCCGGGGTGTGGATCGCATTCGTCGGCAGTAGTGTCGGGGCATGACCGAAGACACGTCGCGCGAAGCGCTCGCCGACACCGCGCCGTACTTCGCCGGGCTGAGCAAGCAGCTGATGTCGGACCAGGACGTCGTGGCGACGCTGGACCGCATCTGCGATCGGGCCCTCGAAGTGGTTCCGGCGGCCGACTTCTGCGCGATCACCGTCCGTCGCAGGAGGGGACGTCTGGAGACCTTGGCCTGGACCGACGAGGCCGCCCTGGACTGCGACCGTCTGCAGTATGCGCTGGAAGAGGGGCCGTGCATCAGCTCCGCCATCGAGGACGAGCCGTTCCTGGTCCGGTCCACGGGCCACGACGACCGTTGGCCGAAGTGGGGGCCCAGGGTCGCGGAGCACGGGGTCCACTCGTTGGTCAGTGTCCAGCTGTCCGCCGAGACGCTCGACCCGGACCGCGACCCGCTGGGTGCGATCAACCTCTACGCACGCAAGGTGGATGCCTTCGCCGCCGAGGATGTCGAGAGGGCCCTGGTCTTCGGCGTCCATGCCGCCAACGCCCTGTCGATGTCGCACCTGGTCTCCGGCCTCGCGGAAGCAGTCGAGAGTCGGCACCAGATCGGTGTCGCCCAAGGCCTGCTGATGAACCGTTACGGACTCGACCTGGACCAGGCGTTCGAGGCGCTCCAGCGCTTCTCGTCGAACAGCAACGTGAAGTTGCGCGACGTGGCCAGGCTGGTGATCGAGGCGGGTGAGCTGCCCGCCAACTACGAGGACGTCAGCAGCCAGACCTGACCCGCACGACCGTGCACGGATGCATTCCCACTCGCGGGGTACTGGCTCAGCGATTCCCGTCGAGCGAAGGAGAATGCCGTGTCCCAGGACGTGATCGACCTCATCATGCAGGACCACCGTGAGGTGGAGCGCATGTTCGAGCAGTTGAAGACCCAGCCGGACTCCAGAGCGGGCCTCACCCCCGTGCTGGTGACGCTCCTCGCGGCACACAGCCGTGCGGAGGAGGCCGAGGTCTATCCGGCAGCGCGTGACGAGGCCGGGGCCGCCGAGGACGTGGAGCACAGCCAGGAGGAGCACCTCCTGGCCGATCGGCTGCTCGCCGAGCTCTCGGAGTGTGATCCGACCAGCTCGGCGTACGACGCGAAGCTGGCGGAGGTCGTCGACGCCGTGACCCATCACGTCCAGGAGGAGGAGTCGACGGTCCTGCCGGACATGCGCACCGGTCTGGACGAGACGCGCCGCGCGGCACTGGGAGAGGCATTCCTGCGCAGCCGTCAGTCACACCTGGGTGACATGCCCCAGGACATCACCATGGAGGAGATGCGCCAGCAGGCGGCGAATGCCGACATCCCGGTGGGCGACCGCGACAAGCAGGCCCTCGAGTCCGAGCTGGACAAGCACGCGGACAAATGAACCTGAGCCGTCTCGCCGCCGGGCTGCTCCTCGGGTTCCTGGCGGCGGGATGCGTGCCCTCCACCCCGACCCCGTCGGACTGGACGGGGCAGGCGAGCCGCGCCCTCGACTCCGTGGCCGGCGAGGTCGCCACCGCCCGGATCGTGCTGCGCGAGCACCGGCAGGACGACCTGCTCGGCAAGGCGGCGGTGGTCATGCTGGTCGATGCCGAGGAGTCCCTCGGGAAGACCTCGGACGACCTCGCGTCGACGCAGGCTCCCCGGGGCCGTGCCCGGCAGTACGACAAGGTCACGTCGGAGATCGACGAGGCGTCGAGCCTGGTCACTGAGGCGCGCGCCGCAGCCGTCGCGAACGACGACACGTCCTTTCCGGACCTCGAGGCCAAGCTGCGCCGCGAGGAGAAGGACCTGAAGGACCTGGCCGGAGCCCTGCGATGAGGAAGGTCCTGCGATGAAGAAGTTCTTGGGCATCGCACTGGGGATCCTCACCGCCATCGGTGGTTTCGTCGACATCGGCGACCTCGTGACCAACGCCCAGGTGGGCGCACGGTTCGGGCTCTCCCTCGGTTGGGTGGTGGTGTTCGGAGTCGTCGGGATCTGCGTGTTCGCGGAGATGTCCGGTCGAGTCGCTGCGGTGAGCGGGCGGGCCACCTTCGACCTGATCCGGGAGCGACTCGGCCCACGCATGGCCCTGCTCAACCTCGTCGGCTCGCTCGGGGTCACCCTGCTGACCTTCATCGCCGAGATCGGAGGTGTGGCGCTCGCGCTCGCACTGGTCACCTCGGTCAGCCCCGTCCTGCTGGTGCCCTTCATCGGCCTGCTCGTGTGGGCCGTGCTGTGGAGAGCGCGCTTCTCGGTGCTGGAGAACGTGCTCGGTCTCCTGGGGCTTTGCCTGGTGGTCTTCACGGTTGCCCTGTGGCGCCTGGGCCCGGACTGGGCGAGCCTCACCCACCAGCTCGCCACCGTCGACAAGCCCGTCGACGAAACCTGGATGACCTGGGCCTACTACGCCGTGGCGCTCTTCGGTGCCGCGATGACGCCGTACGAGGTCTTCTTCTTCTCGTCGGGGGGCATCGAGGAGAAGTGGACGGAGAAGGACATCCCGCTGATGCGGGCCAACGTCTTCATCGGATTCCCCCTCGGCGGTCTCCTCTCGCTGTCCATCGCCGGAGCCGCATGGGTCGCCCTGGGGCCGGCCGGGATCACGGTCGGCACGCTCGGGCAGGTCGGCCTGCCGGTCGCCGTGGCGCTGGGCAAGATCGGCCTCGCGGTCGCCATCGTCGGCTTCGTGGCCGCGACGTTCGGTGCGGCGTGCGAGACCGGGCTGTCCGTCGGGTACTCGATCGCGCAGTACCGCGGGTGGCAGTGGGGGAAGTTCGTCCGGGTCAAGCAGGCCGCGAGGTTCCACCTGGTCCTGATCATGTCGACACTGCTCGGGGTCGGCGTCCTGCTCACCACGGTCGATCCCATCCTCGTGACCGAGGTCTCCGTGGTGTTCTCGGCCGTCGCCCTGCCGCTGACCTACTTCCCGATCCTCGTGGTCGCCAACGACCCTGACTACATGGGCCGGCACACCAACGGCAGGTTGGCGAACGCCATGGGCTCCGTCTACCTCGTGGTGGTCCTCATCGCCGCACTGCTGGCCATTCCGTTGATGGTGATCACCAGGATGGGGACCCTGTGAGCTCGGTCAGCCCGACGCGGTGAGACTCTCCAGCTCGCCCTGACACGTGATCGTCCCGCCTTGCCAGTCGATGTCGACCGCCGACAGGGCGACCTGCCCGGTGTGACGGTGCATCCAGCGGATGCACCGCCCCAGCAGGACAGGCCCCATCTGCGGCTGTCGGTCGTAGCCCAGCATGGTCCCGGGACGACCACGCCCCACGACGAGATGGGTGCAGGCAAGCTTGGTCGTGCGGCCTGTGCGCCGCGGTTCGAGGCGTACGTCGGTCACCCGGCCCAGCGACGTGCCGTCGCGCCGAACGTCCATCCCGAGGAGTCGGTCCATCGGGCGGGTGTGTCCCTCCGCGGGCTCGTCGGCGCGCACCAGGAGGCCCTCACGCGGCACCGAGAGACGCACACAGCTCTGCAGCTCGCGCACCTGACGGAGGTCTATGCGCCACGGCTGGTCCCGGTCGGCGTCCTCCACCCCGAGCCGGTGCCACAGCCGGAGCAGGGAGCGACCCAGGTGGCCCGAGAACCTGGGCAGCAGCACCGGGGCTCCCACGAGCAGCCCCGTGACGGCCAAGGAATGGTCGGCGTTCTCCGTCAGCTCGACGTCGTCGACCTTGCAGACCAGGAGACCGTCGACGTCCACGACCTGACGGTCCTGGAGGTGCAGGACCGCATCGAAGGGGCCTTCGAGCCTGTTCATGGAACCCGGTCGTCCTCTCGTTCCTCGGCGGGACTCGCCAGTACCCACGCCGCGGGGATCCAGACTGCCTCGGTGCGCGGGGCACGTGTGTCCTGTGACCGACTGGGTACCGCAGCCGCACCCGACCGGAACGAGAGGAAGTGGACAAGATGGCGAAGCGCACACCGGGGCCGAGCGTCAAGGATCCGGAGCTCTACGAGGAGATCCGTGATGACGGGGCCAGCAAGGAGAAGGCCGCTCGTATCGCGAACCAGGCCGCCAAGAGCTCGCGCTCCTCGGTGGGACGCAAGGGCGGCGAGTCCGGCTCCTACGAGGACTGGAAGGTTGCCGACCTCAAGGACAGGGCCCGGGAAATCGGGATCGAGGGACGCTCGAAGATGAACAAGGACGAGCTGGTCAAGGCGTTGCGCGACCACTGACCAGCGGTCACACCTGGAGGGGGCTGTCCGCGCGACGGTCGTAGAGGTCCTGCGGGTCGGCGTACACCCAGCTCGCCCCGGCCTCCCGAAGCACGGCCTCGTCGGTACCGCCGCAGCGCAGCGCGATGCACGGAAGGCCCCGGGCCTTGGCAGGCTGGGCATCCCACACCGAGTCGCCGAGGACGACGGCCCGAACGCTTTCGACGCGCTGCATCGCGGCGTCGATCAGGTCGGGTGCCGGTTTGCTCTGCTCCACCTCGGAGCCGGAGACGACATCACGTAGGAGCCCCCGCGCCTCCACCAGGGCCAACAGCGCCTCGGTCATCTCGGCGCCCCCGGAGGTGGCGACGACCAGCGCGTGGTGCTGTGCCAGCCACTCGAGCAACGGGGTGACCCCCGGAAGCTCGCGCACGTGCGGCAGCAGGGACATGAAGCGAGCGTCGTGCGCCTGGCGTACGTCGTCTCCCACCGCCCGTTCCGCGGAGTCTCCCGCGAGGTGGCTGACCATGCGATCACTGCCGAGCCCGATCGCCCGGTGCACGTCAGCAGCTGAGACCTGGAGCCCCACGTCGTGGAACGCTCCCTGCCAGGCGGCCACGTGTTGGTAGACGGAGTCGACCAACGTCCCGTCGACGTCGAGGACGACGGTGTCGATGGGTGGCTGCTCCTCGCCGGTGGAGGTCTCGCTCATGCGTCGGTGCGTCCTTTCCGTGGTGTTCCTCGTCCTCCTGCGATACCCAAAGGACTGGCCCTCATGCCTGCATACGGAGCCGAGCCAGTGGGTACGAACAAGCCATGGGCAGGAACCGAGAAGCGGTGCCGGGCAGTGGTCCGGGGTGGCCGGCGGTGGCCGCGGCCATGGTCGCGGGGTACGCGGTGCACGCGTGCGCCAGCCGGGCCGGCGTCCGCGGGCCCGGGAGTCGCGCCGAGCCCGCCGGCACGAGGTTGTCCGGGGTGCCCGGCACGCCCCTGTGGCGCAACGCCGAGCACGCGAGCTCGAGCTTCGCCCAGCAGTCGCAGCAGGCCGTGCGCGCCGCGGACGCGGCCATGTGCTCCGGTGTTGCTGACGCCCGGCCAAGCGAGAATGACTAGTCCTCATGGCCCGATCGGACTAGCCGTGACCGCCCAGGTGGGCTAGGTTCGAGGAACGGCAGAACTTCTTGCCAACCTCTCGCTGAAGACAACGGCGGGCATCGAGCGAATTCTTTTTCGGAGTACGCGATGACACCCGGTTCCTTTCCGTCCAGAGAACTTCCCCGTGAGCAACGCCGGCGCCTGACCGCCTGTCTGCTGCGACAAGCAGCACAGGCAGAGGACGACGAGCTGCGCGCCCATCTGCTCGAGGAGGTCGTGCTGGCCAACATCTGCGTCGCCCGCAGCATTGCCTCGCGCTATCGCTCCCGCGGGGTCGCGTCAGAAGATCTCGAGCAAGTGGCGAACGCCGCGCTCGTGCGAGCCGTCAACCAGTTCGACGGCGACCGTGCCAGCGACTTCCTGTCCTTCGCGGTGCCCAGCATCCGCGGCGAGCTCCGCCGCTACTTCCGTGACCACGGTTGGGTGGTTCGACCGCCGCGCCGGGTCCAGGAGCTGCAGTCCGAGGTCATCGAGGAACGCGATCGACACCAAGCCGGCGAGCGGCGAACCCCGACCGATGCCCAGATCGCGGAGCGGCTGGGAGTGCCGGAGGCGGACGTCACCGAGGCGCTGCGCGCCGAGGGATGCTTCACCCCCTCCTCGCTCGACGCACAGCTGTCGGAGCAGGGGGGCGCCACCGTCGGTGAGTCCCTCGCCGACTCGCACTCCGGCGAGGACAGCGACGCAGCGGAGGCTCGTGTCATGCTCCAGCCCGTCGTGCGCCAGTTGTCCTCGCGCGATCGTGAGCTCCTGCGTCTCAGGTTCTTCGAGGAGCTGACCCAGCAGGAGATCGCGAACGAGTTCGGCGTGACGCAGACCCAGGTCTCCCGTTTGCTCAGCCGGGTGCTGCGCGATCTTCGCTGCTCCCTCGAGGAGGGTCAGGGAACGCCCATCTGAGCACCCGTTTGACGATCGCCGGCGTGGTTACCTGATAGAACGGACCAAGACCCACAGATCTGCGGGAAATCATGGTGAACACGCCGACCGACGTTCAACTGCCGTCACGCCTGCCCATTCTCCCGGGCCTCGTGCTGTCGGGGCGCTATCTGCTCACCGTGTCGGAGCCGATCAATCGGGGAGACACCTTGGATGCCGTCCTCCTCCCTGACGGGCGGACGGCGCTGCTGGTCGCCGACGTGGTGGGCCACGGTGTGGGCGCGGTGGTGGCGATCGCCCAGGTCCGCGCCATCCTGCGGCAGAGGCTCTCGACCGGCGTGGGGCTGCTCGATGCCCTGCGTGACGCCGACCGTTACGCCGAGGAGTTCCCGGAGACCTGTGCCACGACCGTGTGCCTGGTGGCGCTCGACCAGGCCTCGGGCGAGGCCGAGTACGTCTGTGCGGGCCATCTGCCGCCGCTCTGGCTGAGCGCCGCCGGCCGGACGCAGGTGCTGCCGGGGCTCGGCAGTCGACCACTCGGCACGGGCGGAGACTTCCGGTCGGGGCGAGTGAGCATGGGACCCCGGGATGCGCTGGTCCTCTACACCGACGGCCTGAACGGCTCGCCCGGGCGTGACCTTCTCGAGGCGAGGCAGCTCCTCGTGCAGGTGGCCGCCCAGGCGTTCGCCCGGTCGCTGGACAGTCCGGCCCCTCCTGCGCAGCGCGCGGAGGACTTGTGCAGCCAGATCCTCGGGGAGGTCTCACCCCCCGACGGTGCCTTGGACGACGCTGTGCTGCTGGTGGCCCTCCGTGCGCCGCAGCCCGATGTCCTCCGCATCACCCTGCCGGCCGATCTTGCGGCCGTCTCCGAGGTCCGCACTTCCCTCAACGACTGGCTCGACGGTCTCGGTGCGGGGTTGCTCGACCACATAGGGCTCACGCACGCGGTGACTGAGCTGGTCGCCAACGCAGTGCAGCACGCCTACCCGCCAGGTTCCGACGGGGCCATGGTCCACGTGGTGGGCGCGCTCGACGAGGACGGTGCGGTTGCGGTCACTGTCTCCGATCGAGGCCAGTGGCTCGAGCGAGCGTCCGACGGACAAGGCCTGATGATGGCTGCCGGTCTCGCTGATTCCATGACGGTTCGTCGCGAGAGCCGGGGGACCAGCGTGGACCTCCGGTTCCTGCTGTCGCGCCCCGTGCACATGCTGCAGTCGGTGGCGATGAACGGGATGCCTCGCACCAACGACCCCGTGGCCGACCTCCACGCGGAGGCGTCCCCGGGCCTGCTCACCGCTGTGGGGCCCGTGGACGAGGTCTCCGTCGAACTGTTCCACGCCTCCATGGAGGAGGCCACCCGCTCCGGCACGGCTGACGCGGTCATCGACCTGAGCGGTGTGACCCACCTGTCCAGCCCCGGCGTGCAGTCGCTCTTCGAGTTCCTGGGGCGTGCGAAGCGGTCCGGCTCCTCGCTCAGCCTGGTCGCTCCGCCCGAGTCTCCCGCAGGGCAGATCCTCGACCTGGTGGGGCTCGAGAGCAGGGTATGAATCCTCGAACCGGGGGTACTTCCACGGCACGTCGAGGCCGGTTGCACCCGGCCTCGACGGCCAGGTCCAGCAGTGGGGCCCTCCCGTAGGTCGTGTGGGGGCCCCACGCTGGGTGTGAAGGAGGATCCCCGTGACGCGGTTGCGTCGGAGCTCCCCGACCGAGGCAGGTTGGACGCGGCGTCGTGCGGGTCGTGGATTCACCTACCTCGACTCCGACGGCGCCCGCCTCGCGCGGACCGACGCTGACCGTGCTCGAAGCCTGGCCATCCCTCCAGCCTGGCGGGAGGTCTGGATCTGTCCTCACGAGAACGGGCACCTCCAAGCGGTGGGCACGGACCGAGCGGGTCGGCGGCAGTACATCTACCACCAGGCATGGCAGACCCGGCGGGACGCCGAGAAGTTCGATCGGGCGCGGGCTCTGGGCCGAGCCCTGCCGAAGGTCAGGGACCACCTGGCGCGCGACCTGGCAGAGCCAGACCTGTCCGCAGCGAGGGCCTGTGCCCTTGCCGTCCGCCTCCTCGACGTCGGCTTCTTCAGGATCGGCAGCGACACCTACACGGATGAGCACGGGAGCTTCGGGCTGACCACCTTGGAGCGGAGCCACGTGCGGCTCGGTGCCGGCGCGGCGACCTTCTCCTTCAACGGGAAGTCCGACATCGAGCGCGAAGTGGTCGTCGACGACGCGCTCTGTCTCGCCACGATCCAGAAGTTGCGGCGACGGCGAGGCGGCTTCAGTGAGTTCCTTGCCTTCAAGGACGGACGTCGTTGGAGTCGGCTGGGTGCGGCGCAGGTGAACCAGTACCTCGGGGACGTCTCCGGGCTCGAGATCAGCGCCAAGGACTTCCGCACCTGGCACGGCACCGTCCGCGCTGCGGTCGCGTTGGCCGGGAGCGAGGAAGCGGGGGACAGCAAGGCCTCGCGCAAGCGCGCCGTCGGGGCTGCGATGGTCGAGGTGGGCGAGTTCCTGGGCAACACCCCGACCGTTGCCCGCACCTCGTACGTCGACCCGCGCGTCCTCGACCGCTTCGAGGAGGGCCGAACGGTCACTGTCCGCAGGTCAGCAGCAGGGTCACCATCGGTCGCCGACCAACAACGCATCGAGAGATCGGTCCTGCGCCTGCTGGCATGAGGGCCGGCGACCAGTGCCGGTTCCGACTCGCACAGTAAGGTCTGCGTCGTGGGAATCCAGATCACGCCAAGCATCCTCAACGCCGACCTCGCCGACCTCGCGAACGAGGTGCGCCGCATCGGCAGTGCCGACTGGGTGCACGTCGACGTGATGGACAATCACTTCGTCCCGAACCTGACCCTGGGACTACCGGTCATCGAGTCGCTGGCGAAGTCGACACAGCTGCCGATGGACGCGCACCTGATGATCGAGGACCCGGACCGCTGGGCACCGGCGTACGCCGAGGCCGGGTGCGGCTCGGTCACCTTCCACGTGGAGGCGGCGGCCGCGCCGGTCCGGCTGGCTCGTGAGATCCGTGGCCAAGGGGCCCGAGCGAGCATGGCCCTCAAGCCGGCCACTCCGATCGAGCCCTACGAGGACCTCCTCGCCGAGCTGGACATGCTGCTGATCATGACCGTCGAGCCGGGCTTCGGTGGCCAGAAGTTCCTGGACCTCTGCCTGCCCAAGATCCGTCGTGCCCGGGCAATGATGGACAAGCACGGCGTCGAGACCTGGCTCCAGGTCGACGGTGGGGTCTCGCTCGAGACCGTCGAGCGTTGTGCCGAGGCCGGTGCCGACGTGTTCGTGGCCGGCTCCGCGGTCTACTCCGCCGACGACCCCGACGCGATGGTCAACGAGCTGCGCGCCAAGGCTGAAGTCGCCGCCAACGCCGGTTGAGCCTGCCCCGGCGGTGAGCGCCGGCGCCGTGTCCCGAGGTCTGCGGCCCCGTCTCGCTGAGGGAGATGTCACGTCGGCCACCGGGGGAGCCTGTGGCAGGATGAGCATGTCGAGTTTTCAACTCGCGTGCTCTGGGGTCGGTGAAAATCCGAGCCGGCGGTGACTGGGTGAATCTGCCCAGAAGTCCGCGACCCGGTCACAGCCAGTGACCGGTTGACCAGGTGGGATTCCTGGACCGACGGTCAAAGTCCGGATGGGAAGTGCACGCAGCGGTTGACACTCTGCGGTCCCCCGCCGGTCGGGCAGGCTGCACGAGTTGACCCCCTGCAGATCGACCCGCACGGTGCCCCCGGAGTCCGCGACCGGACCGTGAGGGCCAGCAAGGTGACGATCAGCAACTTCTCCGCTGCCGAGCAGCGCGCGATGCTGCGTGCCCTCGAGCTGGCCGCGACGCCGGGCGTTCCGCTGGGACCGAATCCTCGGGTGGGTTGCGTGCTGCTCGCGGATGACGGCTCGGAGGTCGCCGAGGGATTCCATCGCGGTGCCGGCACGCCGCACGCCGAGGCCGCCGCCCTCACGGAGGCCGCGGCCGGCATCGGCGGCGAGCCACGTGGGCTCGGGTCCTTGGCTCGCGGCACCACGGCCGTGGTCACCCTCGAGCCGTGCAACCACACCGGCCGGACCGGGCCGTGCGCGCAGGCCCTGATCGATGCCGGCGTACGACGTGTGGTCTTCGCCCAGGCCGACCCGAACCAGGTCGCAGCCGGGGGAGCGGAGACCCTCCGCTCGGCTGGCATCGAGGTCGCCCGAGGACTCTTCGAGACGGAGGCGCGTCGGCTCAACCGGGCGTGGACCTTTGCCGTCGAGCACGAACGTCCCTTCGTCACCTGGAAGTTCGCCACCACCCTGGACGGCCGCAGTGCGGCCGCTGACGGAACCAGTCGCTGGGTCTCCTCCCGGCCGTCGCGACTGGACACGCATCGACTGCGCGGTGAGTGCGACGTGATGATGGTCGGCTCCAGCACCGTCGAGGTGGACGACCCCGAGCTCACGGTGCGTGACGAGGTCGACGAACCCGTCGACACGCAGCCGCTGAGAGTGGTGATGGGGATGCGTGACCTGCCCGACACCAAGCGGGTCTTCAACGACAGGGCGGAGACCCTGCGCCTGCGCACCCGAGACCCTCTCGAGGCACTGGGCCACCTGCACGCGCTCGGTCGTCGACACGTGTTCCTCGAAGGAGGACCGACGCTGGCGGCCGCCTTCCTGGAAGCCGGCCTGGTCGACGAGGTGGTCGCCTACGTCGCGCCCATGCTCCTCGGCTCCGGACGCAACGCGGTCGCTGACCTCGGAATCGCGACGATCTCCGAGGCGTTGCACTTCGCGATCGTCGACGTCACCGTCCTCGGCACCGGGCCCGAGACCAACGTCCGCCTGACCATGTCCTTGCCCGCTCCGGTGCTTGAGCAGACCCCGGTGGTTGAGGAGCGAGCGCCAGCGAGCGTCTCGAAACCACCCACCCGGTACACCACGGAGGAGACCTGAATGTTCACCGGAATCGTCGAGGAACTCGGCACCATCGAGGCGATCGAGCCCCAAGGTGACGCGATCCGCCTGTCCATCCGCTCCGAGCTGGTCCTCGAGGGCACCGGCCTGGGTGACTCGATCGCCGTCAACGGTTGCTGTCTCACGGTCACCTCGATCCAACCCTCCGGGACCTGGACCGCAGACGTCATGCAGGAGACCCTCGACAAGACCTCCCTGCTCGGCTCGCGGCCGGGCGACAAGGTCAATCTGGAGCGCGCCGTCACCGTCGACAAGCGGCTGGGCGGCCACATCGTCCAGGGCCACGTCGACGGCGTCGGCACCGTCACCAACCGCACTCCCAGCGAGCACTGGGAGCTGGTCGAGATCACGATGCCCGACGGCATGGGGCGCTATCTCGTCGACAAGGGGTCCATCACCGTCGACGGCATCTCCCTGACCGTCGTGGAGACCCGCGGCGACACGTTCACGATCAGCCTCATCCCCGAGACCCTCGCGCGGACGACGCTCGGCTTCCGGGCGCCCGGTGACCGGGTCAACCTCGAGGCCGATGTCATCGCCAAGCACGTCGAGAAGCTGCTGGCCAGTGGCTACATCAACCAAGGAGACAGCACCAATGAAGGAGCAGGGCATGAGTGAGGCCCACGACCGCGTCCGGCTGGACAGCGTCGAGGACGCCATCGCCGACATCGCCGCGGGCAAGGCAGTCGTCGTGGTCGACGACGAGACCCGGGAGAACGAGGGCGACATCATCTTCGCGGCCAGCAAGGCGACCCCGGAGCTGATGGCGTTCACCATTCGCCACTCCAGCGGCGTGATCTGCGTGCCGATGCCCGCGGCGATGCTCGACCGGCTCGAGATCCCGCTGATGACGCCGCACAACAAGGACAAGCTGCGCACGGCGTACACGATCTCGGTGGATGCCCGTGACGGCGTCTCCACCGGGATCTCCGCCGCCGACCGGGCGCACACTGCGCGGGTCCTGGCCGACTCCGCGACCGAGCCGTGGGAGATCACCCGACCCGGCCACGTCTTCCCGTTGCGCTATCGCGAGGGCGGCACCTTGGTCCGGCGCGGCCACACGGAGGCAGCCGTGGACCTGGCCAAGCTGGCCGGGCTCACGCCGGCCGGTGTGCTGGTCGAGGTGGTCAACGACGACGGCACGATGAAGCGCGCGCCCGAGCTGCGTGCCTTCGCCGACGAGCACGGCCTGAAGATGATCTCGATCGAGGACCTGGTCCGCCACCGCCGACGCACCGAGGTGTTGGTCGAGCGGGTCGCCGAGACCAGGTTGCCGACGAAGTACGGCGACTTCACCGCGTTCGGCTACAAGATCACCATCGACGACAGCGAGCACATCGCGCTGGTCCACGGCGACGTGAGCGGCGACGAGGCCGTGCTCACCCGTGTGCACTCCGAGTGCCTGACCGGCGACGTCTTCGGCAGCCACCGCTGCGACTGCGGCCCCCAGCTCGACGAGGCCCTCGAGGCCGTCGTCGCCGAGGGCCGCGGCATCGTGATCTACCTGCGTGGGCACGAGGGGCGCGGCATCGGCCTCGTCGCCAAGCTGCAGGCTTACCAGCTGCAGGACGGCGGGCGGGACACCGTCGACGCCAACCTGGACCTGGGCCTGCCCGCAGACGCCCGCCACTACGGGACGGCGACCCAGATCCTGCGCGATCTCGGCGTCGGATCGGTCCGCCTGATGACGAACAACCCCGACAAGGTGAACAACCTCGAGGACTTCGGGATCGCGGTCGCGGAGCGGGTGCCGCTGACCCCCCACCCCAACGACCACAACCTCGCCTACCTGATGACCAAGCGCGACCGGATGGGGCACCAGCTGCCCGACCTCGAGGCGAAGCCCGACCTGGAAGGACAGTCACGATGAGTGGTGCAGGAGCCCCCGACCAGCAGGCCACGGACTGTCACGACCTGCGGGTGGTCGTGGTGGCCTCCAGCTGGCACGAGGAGGTCATGGACGGCCTGGTGGCCGGGGCCGTTCGGGCACTCGAGGCCCACCAGGTGGTCGACTCGTCGGTGATCCGGGTGCCCGGTGCCTTCGAGCTGCCCGTGGTGGCGAACGCACTGGCACCGCACCATGACGCGGTGATCGCGCTCGGCGTGGTGATCCGGGGCGGCACACCCCACTTCGACTACGTCTGCAATGCCGCGACCGACGGGCTCTCCCGGGTCGCGCTCGACCACGGCACCCCCATCGGCTTCGGGCTGCTCACCTGCGACACCGACGAACAGGCCCTCGATCGTGCCGGTCTGCCGGGTTCGAGCGAGGACAAGGGCTGGGAGGCCACAGCCGCCGCCCTGGCCACTGCCCGGATCCTCGAGCAGCACAGCTGACGGGGGTGGTTTCGAGACGGTCGCTGGCGCTCCCTCCTCAACCACCGGGAGCAGCACAGCTGACGGGGGTGGTTTCGAGACGGTCGCTGGCGCTCCCTCCTCAACCACCGGGAGCAGTACAGCTGACGGGGGTGGTTTCGAGACGGTCGCTGGCGCTCCCTCCTCAACCACCGGGAGCAGCACAGCTGACGGGGGTGGTTTCGAGACGGTCGCTGGCGCTCCCTCCTCAACCACCGGGAGCAGCACAGCTGACGGGGGTGGTTTCGAGACGGTCGCTGGCGCTCCCTCCTCAACCACCGGGAGCAGCACAGCTGACGGGGGTGGTTTCGAGACGGTCGCTGGCGCTCCCTCCTCAACCACCGAAAAGATGATTCGGTGGTCGAGTGTCGCGAGGAACGAGCGATGTATCGAGACCTGCGCGACCGCAGAGTGACGGTGGTTGAGACCGGCGCCGACCGCGGTCGCCGTACGCCGTAGGCTTGGTGCCCGTGAAGACGTTCGAGGAACTCTGGGCCGAGCTCAACGAGAAGGCCCAGACCCGACCCGAGGGATCCGGCACGGTGCGCGAGCTCGACGCCGGCGTCCATACCATCGGCAAGAAGCTGGTGGAGGAAGCCGCGGAGTCCTGGATGGCTGCCGAGCACGAGGGCAAGGACGCCACGGCTGAGGAGATCAGTCAGCTGCTGTACCACGCACAGGTGCTGATGATCGCCACTGGTATCACCCTGGACGACGTCTACGCACACCTCTGAGGACTCCTCATGACCAAGCTTCTCCGGATCGCCGTGCCCAACAAGGGCTCGCTGTCCCAGTCCGCCACCGAGATCCTGCGCGAGGCGGGCTACCGCCAACGCAGTGACTCCAAGGAACTCGCGCTGGTCGATGCCGACAACGGCGTCGAGTTCTTCTACCTGCGCCCCCGCGACATCGCGTTGTACGTCGGTGAGGGCACGCTCGACCTCGGCATCACCGGTCGCGACCTGTTGCTCGACTCCGGGGCGAGCGCCGACGAGGTCCGGGGACTCGGCTTCGGCCGCTCGAAGTTCTGGTTCGCGGGCCCCTCCGGACGTTTCTCCGACATCGCCGAGCTCGAGGGCAAGCGCATCGCCACGTCGTACGTCGGGGTGGTGCAGCAGTTCCTCGACCGTCGCGGCATCGCGGCCACGGTCACCCGGCTCGACGGTGCCGTCGAGACCAGCATCCAGCTGGGCGTCGCCGACGCGATCGCCGACGTGGTCGAGACCGGCAGCACCCTGCGTGCCGCCGGACTCGCGACCTTCGGTGACGTGGTGCTCGAGTCCGAGGGGGTGCTGATCTCGCGCAACGGTGAGCGCCCCGCCGGCTTCGAGGTCTTCCTGCGCCGCCTGCAGGGCGTGCTGGTGGCCCGCTCCTACGTGATGATGGACTACGACATCCGCAGCGAGAGCGTGTCGAAGGCCGTGGACCTGACTCCCGGCATCGAGAGCCCCACCGTCTCGCCGTTGCATCGGGAAGGGTGGGTCGCGGTGCGTGCCATGGTTCCCCGCGACGGTGCCCAGAAGCTGATGGACCAGCTCTACGACATCGGTGCCCGCGGCATCCTGCTCACCGACATCCACGCCTGCCGTGTCTGAGCTCGAGCTGCCCCACACCTACCGCCCCCTCGGCGTCCGGATGGCCGGCATCGCCGGGGGAGTGATCGTGCTGGTGGCCGTGGTCGCGGCGTGGCTTCTGCTCTCGCCGGAGATCCGGGCCACGTTCACCCTGATCGAGCGCATCCTTGCCCTGCTGCTCGGCGCGATGATGGCAGCGTGCGTCCATGCGCTGGTGCGTGCCAAGGTGGTGGTCACCGAGCGAGGCCTCACCATCGTCAACGGCTACCGCACCCATGAGTTCGAGTGGGCGCAGGTGGTGGCCATCCACATGCCCACGGGCGCACCTTGGGCGACCCTCGACCTCTCCGACGGCACCACCTGCTCGGTGCTGGCGCTGCAGTCCACCGACGGCGACCGGGCCGTCCGGGCGATCCGCCAGATCCGCACACTGCTCCGCTGAGCCGGTCCCCGGCGCCTGCGTCCTAGCGGACTCGGATCCCCCAGGACACGGAGTGCTCGCCACCATGGGGAGCGAGGATGATGAGGTCCTCGCCGCTGCGGAACGCGTTGGCCTGCGCCGTCATCGGCTCGACCGCCAACGATCGTCGTGCCGTCGGCCCGGCGTCGTCCGCGGAGTAGACCTGCAACCATCGGACGTTCTGGTCGACCCACATCACGACGCCACGTTCGCGGCCCTGCACCACGACCTCCGCATGGCCGTCCTCGTCCCGTTCGAGATCGGTGAACGCGTCGTTCAGGGACGTGCGGGCGATCGGCCGGGCGACGCGGAAGTCGAAGTCGGTGCCGGCGACGTCTGCCGAGCCGATCGGCAGCAGCCGTTCGGGGGTGACGAGTGACCTGCGGGACGCGGGCAGGGTGAGCTCCCAGTCGTCGACCGGTCCGTCACCGACGGTGAGGTAGGGATGCGCGCCGGAGGCGTAGGGCGCCGGCGAGTCGGACATGTTCGTGGCGGTCTGCGTGACGGTGAGCCCGTCAGCCGACAGGTCGTAGAGAACGTGCAGGTCCACGGTCCACGGGTATCCCTTCTGGGCCATCACCCGCAGGACCAGCGACACCGAGTTGGCGGTGTGCTCCTCCACCGTCCAGGCGGCCCACCTGGCCAACCCGTGCGATGCGTTGTGCCGGGCGGGTTCGGTGAGTGCCAGCTGGTGGTCACGGCCGCCGAAGGAGTACTGACCGTCCTCGATCCGGTTCGGCCACGGCATCAGCAGCTGGCCGCGCCCGCCGGAGGCCATCTCGTCCTCGGCGAAACCGTCGATCAGCGACTGGCCGTCGTGGGACAGGTGTCGCAGGGCAGCACCGCTCTCGGTGACCACCGCGCGGTGTCCCGCGGCACGGATCTCGAACTGTTCTCCCGACGGTGCAACCATGCCTCTCACCCTAGGGGTGGCAGCGGTCTGTTCCCGTCCACCGCCAGGTCAGCGGACTCGCGGACCCGGTGCTCGGCGAAGAACCTGGCCTCGTCCGCCAAGAAGGCGTCCCACCTGGCTCGCTGGGCGGGCTCGTCCCAGACCGCCGCATCCTGCTCGTAGCGGTCGCGGTCGCGGGCCAGGCCTCGTCGCAACCGCAGCTCGTCGGGAGCCGCGACCCAGACCAGAGTCGAGCGGTACGGCGCGAGTGCCAGGTCGCCGGAGCCGACGCCCTCGAGCACCAGCAGGTCGCTCGGCGGCACCACGTGCAGCTCGGCGAAGCGGTCGAGGTGCCAGTCGAATCGTCGGAAGAGGCCCGGCTCTCCCGCGGCCAGGGGTGCGATCACCTGGTCGCGCAGTCGGGGACCGAGGTCATCGTTGAGCCCGCTCCACCCTTCGTACATGTCGTCCATGTGCAGCAACACGGCGCCCGGCACGGCTTCCGCGAGGGCTGTCGCGAGCGTCGTCTTGCCGGAGCCGGCGGGGCCGTCGATGCAGATCAACCGCCCACCCGCCAGCCGTCCGTCCGCGGAGCGGGCGTGGTCGAGCACGTCCGCGACGACCTCGTCCATGTCAGAAGGAGTTGCCGGTGCCGCGGTAGGACGGCACCTCGTCGACGATCTCCGCGCCGGAGAGCAGGTGCACGCTGTTGGTGTGCTCGAAGAGCTCCCCGGACTTGGCGTGGCGGAACCACACGAGGTCGCCCACCTTCAACGTCGAGGCCGGGTGGCCGGTGAGCGGTGTCTGCACCTCGCCGGCACCCTCGACGCCGCTCAGGTGCAGTCCGGGCGGAGCCCAGGGGATCGGCGCCCGGTCCGCGCCGACCGGCCCGGACGCGATGAACCCGCCACCGGCCACGGTCACCACGGACGGCGAGGGACGGCGTACGACGGGGACCGCGAAGAAGGCCGCCGGCCGCGGCCGGAACGCCTGGTAGTTGTCGAACAGGCCGGGCACGAGCAGCCCCGAGCCGGCCGCGACCTCGGTGACCACGGGGTCGGACGCCGAGGACTCCACCGAGCCGGAGCCGCCGGCGTTCCAGAACTCCAACGGAGCAACCTGGCGCAACGCCGCCTCGATCGCGTGGCGGCGGACCTTCAGCTGCTCGACCGACGCTGCCTTGAGACGACGCACGATCATCGACTTCGCGCGTTGGCCCGGAACGTCATCGGGCACGCCGGCCACCTGGCCCTCGTAGGTCATCACACCGACCAAGGTGAAACCGGGACGCTGCACGACGGCGCGGGCCAGGTCCACGACCGCGGACGTGTCATGGAGGGGAGAGCGCTTGGGTCCGACGTGCTGCCCGCTCACCCGCAGGCCGGCGTCGACGTCGATCGCGATCCGGATGGACACGGCCTTGGACGAACGCACCGAGTCGATCACCTCGAGATGGTCGACCGAGTCGATCATCAGGGTGATCGACGATGCGGCCGAAGGAGACGCGACCAAGGTCGAGAGCGAGCCTCGATCGACGCTCGGGTAGCCCATCACGATGTCGTCGGTGATGAGCTGGTCGTGCAACCACAGTGCCTCTCTCAACGAGTAGGCCAGCACCCCGTGGAAGCCCGGCCTGCTGAGTGCCCGCTGCAACAGGGCCGGCACACGGAGGGACTTCGAGGCCACCCGCAGGGGAGTGCCGTTCGCCCGCCGGACCAGGTCAGCGGCGTTGGCGTCGAAGGCATCGAGGTCGACCAGCATGGCAGGGGTGCGCAGGGGTGCGGGCAGGGCGGCGACCGCGGCATCGAGACGCGCGCGCAACCGGTTGCGGACAATGTTGCCCAGCATCTCCTCGGTTCCCATCAGCTGATGCCGCGTTTCTTGAGGATCGCCTCGATGTCGGAGAGGTCGTCGTCGATGACCGGCCCGCCCTTCGAGGACGGGGGAGGCAGCTGCTTGCGCGCCCTCCTGGACTTCCGCGAGGCGGGCCGTTCGTCCGTCTCCCCGGCCGTCCGACCGCCCATGCGGCCGGAGACACCGAAGAGCACGACGGAGAGCACGAAGAGTCCCAGCCCGACCCACACGAACGGGCTGAACACGAAGCCCGTGGCCCAGTCGGCCACCGCCGAGCCGATCTCACCGGCCATCTCGAGGGTCCCGGTGAAGTAGGCGGCGAACGGGAGCAGGGTGATTCCCGCGCCGCGGACACCGGAGGCCACCCCCCGATTGCGGGCGGCGTACCACGTCCACAGCCCTCCGCACACGGTCAGCGCCAAGGCCAGGGCCAGCCAGCTCACATCGGACATGTCCTCAGCATTTCACATCGACGGTCGGGATGGCTGCCGAGACCGGGGACAACCGCGATGTGGCCTAGGCTGGGTGGACCATGAGCAACCCGCATCCGGATCGATTCGCCGGCGCCCGCCTGCTCGAGTCCTCCTTCCCGAACGACGACGGCAGCCAGTTCCCGGAGGTCGCTGCCGGGTTGTCGGCCTATGCCCAGGACCCCCGGGCGTACGCCGCCGCGCTGGCCACGGTGCAGTCCTCGCGGCTGATGGTGCCGGTCGTGGCGGTGCTCGGAGAGGTCGAGTACGACGACAACGGACTGGCCCACGACAAGTCCAGCGACATGGCGGCCGTCCTGATGCAGGGAGCCGACGGACGGATGGCCCTGCTCGCCTTCACCGGCACCGACCAGCTGAACGCGTGGAACGCCGAGGCCCGGCCGGTGGCGGTGCCCGCGCCGGCGGCGGCCCAGTCCGCGATCCAGGAGAAGGCACAAGCGCTGGTGATCGACATCGCCGGGCCGGTCACGTTCGTGGTGCAGGGCGACGACCTGCTCGGACTGGCCAGCGGGTGGCAGCTGGTCGAGGTCGACGGGCAGTCGGCGTGGCTCCGTCCGGAGCCCCACGGCCAGGCGGCCGCGGACCGGGCGCGGTCGGACGGGACGCGATCCGACCAGAGGAGATCCAGCCCGACAGGATCCGACCAGGGAGGATCCAACCAGACGGATTTGGGGCAGGGGCCCGCGAGCGAGTAGTCTGTCCCTCGACCGATCCGAACTGCCACGACCCAGTGGTGGGAGGGATCAATCAAGCGGAGGTTTCGACTTCTCACCCGCATCGACCGCCAGGTCGTCGGGTCCGGTCCGCAGATCCCGATCTGTGCGGCGTACGCCGTTGCTCGAATCGTGGAGAAGCGTGGTGCATCCGTGCATCTGGAGACTGGCTTCCGCTTGTGATGAGCGGAAGCCTTTTTTCGTTTGCAGGTGGATTGTTTCCGAAGCTTTGCACCATCGTTCCCAGGAGGACACATCAGCACAGAGCTGCGCATCAACGATCGGATCCGGGTTCCCGAGGTTCGCCTCGTTGGGCCCAATGGCGAGACCGTCGGCATCGTGCCGACCGGCGACGCGCTGCGCCTTGCCCAGGAAGCCGACCTCGACCTCGTCGAGATCGCCCCGCAGGGAAAGCCGCCCGTCTGCAAGCTCATGGACTACGGCAAGTTCAAGTACGAGAACGCCCAGAAGGCCCGTGAAGCCCGTCGCAATCAGTCGAACGTCATCATCAAGGAGATGAAGCTTCGGCCGAAGATCGACGCGCACGACTACGAGACCAAGAAGGGTCACGTCGTCCGCTTCCTGAAGGCCGGCGACAAGGTCAAGATCACGATCATGTTCCGTGGCCGCGAGCAGCACCGTCCCGAGCTGGGCTTCCGGTTGCTGCAGCGCCTCGCGGAGGACGTCGAGGAGCTGGGCTTCGTCGAGAGCTCGCCCAAGCAGGACGGCCGCAACATGATCATGGTGCTGGGTCCGCACCGCAAGAAGGCTGACGCCAAGGTCGAGATGCTCGCCGAGAAGGAGAGCAAGGCCGCCGAGCGCGACGCGGCCGAGGCGCAGGACGCAGACTTCCGCAAGGCCTCCGCCGGCAAGAAGCCCGTGGCCCAGAAGAAGGAGCGCAAGCGCTCCGAGAATCTCGACCCCGAGATCGACGCCTGATCCAGGCCATCCCGCACGTTCAGTTGTTCCAGAGATAGAGAGCAGAGAGATGCCGAAGAACAAGACGCACTCCGGTGCCAAGAAGCGCTTCCGCGTGACCGGCTCCGGCAAGATCCTTCGCGAGAAGGCCGGCAAGCGCCACAACCTCGAGAAGAAGCCGTCCAAGGTGACGCGCCGCATGACCGGCACGGTCGAGTTGGCCAAGGCCGACCAGGCGCGCGCCAAGAAGATGCTTGGTCTCTGAGACCTTCCCCCCTGAACTTTTCGAGCAACAAGGAGTAACACAGTGGCACGCGTCAAGCGGGCGGTAAACGCCCACAAGAAGCGCCGGGTAATCCTCGATCGCGCATCCGGCTACCGCGGACAGCGCTCGCGCCTGTACCGCAAGGCCAAGGAGCAGGTCACCCACTCGCTGGTCTACAGCTACCGCGACCGCAAGGCCAAGAAGGGCGAGTTCCGTCGTCTGTGGATCCAGCGGATCAACGCTGCTGCCCGCCAGAACGGCCTCACCTACAACCGCCTGATCCAGGGCCTCAAGGCCGCTGAGATCCAGGTGGACCGCAAGATCCTCGCCGACCTGGCCGTCAACGACGCCCCGGCCTTCGCCGCCCTCGTCGAGCTGGCCAAGGGCGCGCTCCCCGCGGACGTCAACGCGCCGCGTGCCGACGCGACTGCCTGAGCGCATCGCTGCTGACGTGGCGAGCTTCCGCGACGACCCGACCCCGCTGACAAGTGGGAACACTCGGGTCAAGAACGCGCGGAAGCTCGCCCGTCGCTCATTTCGGGCCGAGAACCGGTTGTTCCTCGCCGATGGACCGAAGGCAGTCGAAGGAGCGCTCTCACTGCCCGGTTGCGTGGTCGAGGTGTTCGCCACGGTCGAGGCGACCGCCAAGCACACCGACCTTCGTGACGCGGTGGCTGCCACGGAGATCGACTGGAGGCTTGTCGACGATCGCGCCCTGGCCTCCCTCTCCGATGCGGTCACCCCGGCCGGTGTGATCGCGGTGTGCCGGTTCGTCGACCGCCCCGTCGACCATGTGCTGGCACCGTCGGCGACCGAGGAGGCGAGGGACGAGCCGTCTCGAGCCCGCCCCCACCTGGTCACGATCTGCGCCGACGTGCGAGACCCCGGCAATGCCGGGACCGTGATCCGCACCAGTGACGCCGCCGGCGCCGACGCGGTGGTCCTGGCCGGCCACTCGGTCGACCCGCACAACCCGAAGACCGTTCGGGCCACGGTGGGCAGCCTGTTCCACGTGCCGATCGCCGATGTCGAGGACCCCAGCGACGCCGTACGCCGGGCACAGGCCGCCGGACTGGTGGTGCTGGCGGCCGACGGTGCCGGCGAGATCGACCTCGACGACGCGATCGATGACGGGCTGCTGGCCGGGCCGACTGCCTGGTTGTTCGGCAACGAGGCATGGGGGTTGCCGGCGGAGCTCGCGGCCCTGGCCGACCACCGGGTGCGTATCCCCATCCACGGGCGAGCCGAGAGCCTCAACCTCTCCACGGCCGCCGCCGTGTGTCTCTATGCCTCGGCGCGGGCCCAGCGTCCGTCCCGGCGCGCCACCCGGCGCCCCGACGGGGCCTGACCCGACTGGTTCGCGCACCCGGCGTGGGTCGAGGGAGATCCGGCGGTAGGTTGCTGCGTGTGGACCTGACCGCACGCGCGAGCCTCGACCTGTTGCCCGACGGTGTCGTCGTGGCCGGGGCAGACCACGTCATCGCGGTGGCGAACTCCGAGGCGGCGCGCATGCTCGGCGCGGCGTCCGCCGATGAGCTGGTCGGCCGCAGGCTCGACGATGCCCTGCGCCTGCAGAACCAGTCCGGTGACACCTGGTGCGACCACAACGAGCCCTACCGCGGGTTGTCCACCCGCACCGGCGTGCCCGAGCAGTCGTGGGTCCTGCCCAACGGGACGGAGGTGGTGGTCACCGCCCGCATCCAGCGGCCCAGTCTCTCGGAGCCGGTCGCGTGGGTGGCGATCAGCCTGCGGTCCGGCAGGGGGCGGGCGCGCCTGGACCGGGAGCGCTCGGACCTGGTGGCCACCGTGGCCCACGAGATCCGCTCGCCGCTGACCGGGGTGAAGGGCTTCGTCCAGGCCCTGCTGAACCGGTGGGACAAGCTCAACGACGACCAGCGCAAGCTGATGCTGACCACCGTCAACGCGGACGCCGATCGGTTGAGCCGGCTCATCGCCGAGCTTCTCGACGTGGCGCGGATCGACACCGGGCGTCTCTCGCTCTTCCCGCGACCGGCCGACGTCGGGGTGCTGGTGCAACGCGTGGTCGACTCCGTCAACGCAGGAACCGCTCGCTCGGTGAGCCTCGAGGTCAGTGGTGACGTCCCGGAGGCCCAGCTCGACCCTGATAAGTTCACCCAGGTGATCACCAACCTGATCGAGAACGCCATCCGTCACGGTGAGGGCCAGGTGGACGTCTCCGTGCGGGCAATCGCAGGCGAGGCAGACTTCCCGGGCGCCCTGGTGACCGTCGACGACGAGGGCGCCGGGATCCCCGAGGAGATGCGGCGGCGCATCTTCACCAAGTTCTGGACCCATGGCCAACGTGGGGGTTCGGGCCTGGGGATGTACATCGTCAACGGCCTCGTGCGCGCTCACGGCGGGGTCCTCACCATCTCGAGCTCACCATCGGGTGGCGCTCGGATCACCACCGCCTGGCCCCAGGGCGAACCACTCGGGAGCGACTAGGACAAACCCGGTCGCGGGCGCCGCGGCGCAGTTCCTAGACTTGCCCTGGCACATCCCACTTCCCGGAAGGCAGTCATGTCGGGACCGAACACTGATTACGACCCCGTCGAGGTCACGCCCCTGCGCGCCGACGAGGTCGAGGCCCAACGCGACGCAGCGCTCGCCGCGATCGCCGGGGCGACCGACCTCGATGCCCTCAAGCAGGTCCGCCTCGAGCACGCCGGTGACCGGTCCCCGCTGGCCTTGGCCAACCGCGAGATCGGTGCGTTGCCCCCGCAGGCCCGCAAGGAGGCCGGTGCCCGTGTCGGCAAGGCCCGCGGCCAGGTGAACCAGGCGCTGGGGGAGAGGCTGGCCGTGCTCGAGGCCGAGCACGAGGAGCGGATGCTGGTCGAGGAGACCGTCGACGTCACGCTGCCCACCGACCGTGCCCTGACCGGTGCCCGCCACCCGATCACGATGATGTCCGAGCGCATCGCCGACGTCTTCGTGTCCATGGGGTGGGAGGTGGCCGAGGGGCCGCAGGTCGAGGCCGAGTGGCTCAACTTCGATGCCCTCAACATGGGCGCCGACCACCCCGCCCGCACCATGCAGGACACCTTCTGGCTCGAGCCTGCGGAGGCCGCCCTGGTGCTGCGCACGCACACCTCGCCGGTGCAGGCGCGCACGATGCTGACCCGCACGCCGCCGATCTACGTCGTGTGCCCCGGCCGGGTCTACCGCACCGACGAGATCGACGCGACGCACTCGCCCGTCTTCCACCAGGTCGAGGGCCTGGTCATCGACGAGGGCATCACGATGGCCCACCTGAAGGGGTCGCTCGACCACTTCGCGACCGCCATGTTCGGCGAGGGCATCACCACCCGGTTCCGGCCGTCGTACTTCCCGTTCACCGAGCCGTCGGCCGAGGTCGACCTGATCTGCTTCGTCTGCCGCGGCACCGGTCACGACGACGAGGGCAGCGACACCTGTCGCACCTGCCGTGGCGAGGGCTGGATCGAGTGGGGCGGCTGCGGCGTGGTCAATCCGCGCGTCCTCGTCGCCTGCGGCGTCGACCCGGAGAAGTACACCGGCTTCGCCTTCGGCATGGGCATCGACCGCACCCTGATGTTCCGCCACGGCGTCGAGGACATGCGCGACATCTTCGAGGGTGACGTGCGCTTCACGCAGCCCTTCGGCATCGAGATCTGAGAGGTCCGAGCACCCACATGAAAGCCCCTGTTTCCTGGATCCGCGACTACGTCGACCTGCCGGAGGCGGTCTCGACGGACGAGCTCGCCGCCAGGCTGACCATGCTCGGCCTCAAGCTCGAGGCGCTCGAGACGCCGGCCGATGCCATCACCGGCCCCCTCGTGGTCGGTCGTGTGCTGACCATCGAGAAGGAGCCGCAGAAGAACGGCAAGATCATCAACTGGTGCACCGTCGACGTCGCAGACGCCAACGGCACCGGTGAACCTCAGGGCATCATCTGCGGTGCCCACAACTTCGTCGAGGGCGACCTGGTCGTGGTCTGCCTGCCCGGCGCCGTGCTGCCCGGCAACTTCGAGATCTCCGCGCGCAAGACCTACGGGCACGTCTCCGCCGGCATGATCTGCTCCTCGCGCGAGCTGGGACTGGGTGAGGACCACGGCGGCATCATCGTGCTGCCCGCCGATGCCGGCCAGCCCGGCGACGACGCCTTCGACGTGCTCGACATGAACGACTCCGTGATCGAGTTCGAGATCAACCCCGACCGCGCCTATGCACTGTCCCTGCGCGGCATCGCCCGCGAGGCCGCCACCGGCTTCGACGCGCCCTTCCGTGACCCCGGGTTGCGCGACGTGCCCGCTGCCAACGACGAAGGTCAGCCTGTCGTGGTCGACGACGCCGACGGCTGCCCGGTGTTCGTGGCCCGCTCGGTGACGGGCTTCGACCCCTCGGCACCGACCCCCGACTGGATGGTCAAGCGGCTGGGCGCCTGCGGGATGCGCCCGATCTCGCTCGGCGTCGACATCACCAACTACGTCATGTTCGAGCTCGGCCAGCCGATCCACGGCTACGACCGCGCCAAGCTCTCCGGTGCGATCCGGGTGCGGCGTGCCCATGAGGGTGAGCGGTTGACGACCCTCGACGGGCAGGAGCGCAAGCTCTCGACCGAGGACCTGCTGATCACCGACGACTCCGGTCCCATCGGCATCGCCGGCACGATGGGTGGGCAGACCACCGAGCTCTCCGAGACCACCACCGACGTGGTCATCGAGGCGGCCCACTTCGACGCGGTCTCGATCTTCCGCACCGAGCGCCGGCACAAGCTGCCGTCCGAGGCCTCCAAGCGCTTCGAGCGCGGCGTCGACCCCGAGCTACCGGCTGCTGCCGCGGACCGAGTCGTCGAGCTGATGGTCGAGCTCGGCGGCGCCACCGCGGATGCGGGGGTGACCGTGGTGGGCCGGGCCCCGGCACGTCGCACCGTCACCGCTGCCACCGACCTGCCCGCCCGGGTCACCGGCATGGAGATCGATGCAGCGACCACGGTCGCGAACCTCGAGCTGGTCGGCTGCGAGGTCGTCGTCGACGGTGACCAGCTCACGGCCACGGTGCCGTCGTGGCGCCCGGACATGAGCGACCCCTTCGACCTGGTCGAGGAGGTGGCCCGCATCGTCGGTTACGACAAGGTGCCCTCGGTGCTGCCCCCGGCCCCGTCCGGCGGTGGCCTTCCCCTCGCGCAGAAGCTGCGCCGCCGGGTGGGCCTGGTGCTGGCCGGTTCCGGTTGGACCGAGACGATCAGCTACCCGTTCGTGGGCGACTCCGACTGGTCCGACCTCGGCCTTGCCGACGACGACGAGCGCCGTCGTACGATCCGGATGGCGAACCCGCTCAATGCGGAGGAGCCCCAGCTCGCCACCACGCTGCTCCCCGGTCTGCTCCGTTCCTTGGGTCTCAACGTCGGCCGCGGCAACGCCGACGCCTCCCTGTTCGAGACGGGCCTGGTGTTCCTGCCGACCGGCAACGAGCTGGCCCCGATCCTCGGGGTCGACCGTCGTCCGAGCGACGAGGAGTGGGCCGCGATCGAGAAGGCGGTCCCGCGCCAGCCGCAGCACCTCGCCCTGGCCCTCTCCGGCCACCGCGAGCGCGAGGGCTGGTGGGGACCAGGTCGTCAGGGCTCGTGGGCCGACGCGATCGGCGCCGTCCGTGAGGTCGCCGCCGCCCTGGGCGTCGAGGTCGAGATGGCGGCTGCGGCCGTCGCGCCGTGGCACCCGGGTCGCTGTGCCGAGATCCGAGTCGGCGAGACCGTGCTCGGCCACGCCGGCGAGCTGCACCCGAAGGTCTGCAAGGCGTACGGCGTCCCGTCCCGGTCGGCCGCTGCCGAGGTCGACCTCGACGCGCTGCTGGGCCTGGCGCGGGTGACCACGCCGGCCCCGACCTTCGGCTCCTACCCGGTCGCCAAGGAGGACGTCGCCCTCGTCGTCGACGCCTCGGTTCCCTCGGCGGACGTGGCGGCGACGCTGCGCGAGGGAGCCGGCGAGCTGCTCGAGTCGGTGCGCCTCTTCGACGTGTTCACCGGCGACCAGGTCGGCGAGGGCAAGAAGTCCTTGGCCTTCGCGCTGCGCTTCCGGGCACCCGACCGCACCCTCAAGGAGGGCGAGGCCGGTGCCGCTCGTGACGCCGCGGTGGCCCTCGCCGTCGAGCGGAACGGCGCCGTCCAGCGCTGATCCGGCCCGTCGCGCGCGCTCGAGGTACCGCCCGTCTCCCCGGCGCCCGGGGACGTGGAACCTCCCGGCCGAGACATCGGCGGGGAGGTTCCCGGATCGGCGCCGGCGTGCGGCCAGCCTGCGGACATGCCCCTGTTCGAGTTCGAAGGCAAGCGTCCCGACGACCACCCGGAGGCGTTCATCGCACCCACCGCCACCCTTGGCCGGCACGTCCGCGGAGTTCTGGGTGCAGGCCAACCCGCCGTACTACGCCGAGCTGGCCCGACGACACCGCAGCGGCATCACCCGGATCGACTGACGTCCCGGAGCCTCAACGGCTGGCCTCGATCTGCTCGCGCAGGATGTCGGCGTGCCCGGCATGGCGGGCCACCTCCCGGATCAGGTGGAGGTAGATCCACCGGAGCGACAGCACGCCGTGGTGGTCGTGGTCGATCGTGAAGTCGAGGTCGAGCGGGTCGGCGATCTCGCGGCCGCGCACCGCCGCGCGTCGCAGCGCGGCGACGGCGGAGGCCACGGTGTCGTCGTCGGAGACCGTAAAGCTCGCGTCGTCACCGAAGGCGTAGCCGTCCCACTGGTCCTCGGGCAGAGCCGCCACCCGACGTTGGAACCAGCTGCGCTCCGCCGCCGCGACGTGCTTGAGGAGGGCGAGGGGAGTGGTGAGCGAGGGCACCAGTCGTTGACGGGCCTCGCTCTCGCTGAGCCCCTCAACGCACTCGATCAACGACTCACGGTTGAGGTCGAGCATGTTGACCAGCATCGCCCGCTCCGGGCCCGTGCTCACGACCTCCATCAGTCGATGGGGTGGTTGACGCAGGTCAGGAACAGGTCGTGGGCCGTGCGGTCGCCGGCCACGGTGAGGTCACCGTCGTCGCCTCGGCGCCACAGCCAGGCGTCGAGGTCGGCGGCAGTGCCGGAGACGACGACATCGGGCTCGCGGCCCGGGTCGGTGACCACGCTGATGTCGTCCTCGTCGTGGGCGACCCCGTCCTCCGGATCGGTGCCCGTGAAACGACCGAGCTCCACCCAGACGTGGTGGTCGGTGTCGATGCAGTCGACGCGGACGAAGGTCTCGCTGCCGGTGAACGAACCCCACCCGGGCGTGCCCCCGAACATCACGGCGAGGACCTCCTCCACCCCGTCGGCGGCCAGCCGGGCATCGAGGTCGGTGACCGTTCCGGCGGCCTGCTCGGCATCGAGGCGGTGGATCAGTGCCTCGTGGGCCTGGCGGCGGAGGATGAACCCGACCGTCTGCTCCGGTGCCCAGGTCCAGGCCTGCTCCTTCGGGTCTGCGACCCTCAGGGCCTCGACCAGTCCGGCGGAGGCGTCGTCGAAGGCGGTCAGCAGGTCGGCGTACGTCGTCGGGCGCGGGGGCTCCTCGAAGGCGTCGGGGCCGGTGGGCCGGTCGGCGACGATGCGGGACCAGAAGTGCTGCACCTCGGTGAGGTGCCAGAGGAGGTCGGCAGCATCCCAGTCGGGGCAGCTCGGCACCCGGTCGGTCGGGTCGGTGGCGGCCAGCACGTCGCGGAAGCGCGCTGACTCGCTGCGAAGGTGGTCGAGGTAGGCATCGTCCGGCAGTCGGGTCATGGAGATCACGCTAGGGCTGCCCGCCCACCGAGCGAAACCCATTATGCGAGTTCATGCAGGGGAATGTATAGTCATGCACATGTCCGACAAGATCTCAGTCGCAGTCGCCGGTGCCAGTGGATACGCAGGTGGCGAAGTCCTCCGCCTGCTCCTGGCCCACCCCAACATCGAGATCGGCGCGCTCACCGGTGGGTCCAACGCCGGTGAGAACTTCGGACGACTGCAACCCCACCTGGGCCCACTCGCCGACCGTACCCTCGAAGCGACCACACCCGAAGTCCTCGCCGGTCACGACGTGGTCTTCCTGGGCCTGCCACACGGTGCCTCCGCCGAGGTGGCCAACGCGCTCGGCGACGACGTCGTGGTCATCGACTGCGGTGCCGACTTCCGGCTCAACGACCCCGCGCTGTGGGAGAAGTTCTACGGCTCGCCGCACGCCGGGTCCTGGCCCTACGGCATGCCCGAGCTGGCCGGCCAGCGGGACCAGCTCCGCGGTGCGAAGCGGATCGCCGTCCCGGGTTGCTACCCGACCGTCTCCACGCTCACCGCGGCCCCCGCCATTGCCAAGGGCCTGGTCGAGCCGAGCATCGTCGTGGTCGCGGCCAGCGGCACCAGCGGAGCCGGCAAGGCAGCCAAGACCAACCTGCTCGGCAGCGAGGTGATGGGCAACGCCAGTGCCTACGGCGTGGGTGGCGTCCACCGGCACACCCCCGAGATCATCCAGAACCTGAACCTGCTCACCGACGCCAAGGTGAAGGTGAGCTTCACCCCGCTGCTGGTGGCCATGCCCCGCGGCATCCTCGCCACCGTCACCGCACCGCTGGCCGCGCCGCTCACGGCCGACGAGGCCTACGCCGCCTATGTCGAGGCGTACGCCGACGAGCCGTTCGTCACCGTTCTGCCCCAGGGCATGTGGCCGCAGACCAAGTCGGTGATCGGTTCCAACGCGGTGCACGTGCAGGTCACCGTCGACGAGGAGGCCGGGCAGCTGATCGCCGTCGGAGCGGTCGACAACCTGGCCAAGGGCACCGGCGGCGCCGCCGTCCAGTGCATGAACCTCGCTCTAGGGCTCGATGAGTCCGCGGGCCTGACCACGATCGGACTGGCACCGTGAGCGCTGACCCCACGAGCGAAGGGAACCACGACGGAATGAACGAGATCCCCGAGGCAACCAACCAGCCCCAGACGTTCACCCTCCAGCAGTTCCCCGAGAAGCTGGCCGTCGTTCGACTGGCCCCGGGCGCCGAGGTGCCGCAGTGGGCCGAGGCGTCGTCGCTGTTCTCGATCACCGCCACCGCCACCGAGACGTCATTGGTGTGTGCCACCCGCACCGTCCCGACGAAGGTGCCCAGCCAGAAGCCGTTCACCGCGTTCGCGGTGAAGGGCCCGCTCGACTTCGAGCTGTACGGCGTGCTGGTCACGCTGCTGCAACCGTTGGCGGAGGCGAAGATCAGCGTCTTCACGATCTCGACCTTCGACACCGACTGGATCCTCGTCCCCCAGGCCAAGGCCGACGAGGCGACCGAGGCATGGCGACGACAGGGGCACACCGTTGCCGCAGCCGTCCCCGTCTCCCCGTCAGGAAAGAGCAAGAAGAAATGACCGTCACCTCTCCCGCTGGCTTCCTCGCCGCCGGCGTGCCCGCTGGCCTGAAGAGCGCCAAGGAAGCCAAGGCCCCCCTCGACCTGGCCCTGGTCGTCAACCAGGGGCCGTCGTTCGACTCGGCCTCCGTCTTCACCGCCAACCGCTGCAAGGCGAACCCGATCCTGTGGAGCCAGGAGGTCGTCAAGGACGGCGTCGTGCGCGCGGTCGTCCTCAACTCCGGTGGGGCGAACTGCTACACCGGCTCGGAGGGCTTCCAGACCACCCACGCGGTCGCCGAGCAGGTGGCCGGCAAGCTCGGCATCGGGGCCGGCGACGTGGTGGTCTGCTCCACCGGACTGATCGGCCTGGCCAACCCGCGGCAGAACCTGCTCGACGGTGTCGACGCGGCCCACGCCGCGCTCAGCGACGACGGCGGTGCCGACGCGGCCGAGGCGATCATGACCACGGACAGCGTCAGCAAGAAGGTCGTCATCGAGGGCGCCGGCTGGACGATCGGCGGGATGGCCAAGGGGGCCGGCATGCTCGCCCCCCAGCTGGCCACGATGCTCGTGGTGATCACCACCGATGCCGTGGTCCCCGCAGCTGACCTCGACAAGGCGCTGCGCGCGGCGACCCGGGTCAGCTTCGACCGGCTCGACTCCGACGGCTGCATGAGCACCAACGACACGGTGACCGTGATGGCCAGCGGCGCCTCGGGCATCACCCCGCCGCTCGACGACTTCACCGATGCGTTGACCCAGGCCTGCACCGACCTGGCCATGCAGCTGCTCAAGGACGCCGAGGGCGCCGACCACGAGATCGCCATCACCACGCTCAACGCGGCGTCCGAGGACGACGCGGTCAAGGTCGGTCGCTCGGTGGCCCGCTCCAACCTGTTCAAGGCCGCCGTCTTCGGCAAGGACCCGAACTGGGGCCGGGTGCTGGCCAGCATGGGCACCACCGACGCGGTCTTCGACCCGGCCGACCTCGACGTGGCGATGAACGGCGTCTGGGTGTGCCGCAGCTCCACCCCCGCGGAGGACCCGGCCGGTGTTGACCTGAGCGCCCGCGAGGTCACCGTCACCATCGACCTCAAGTCCGGCGACGAGCGAGCCACGGTGTGGACCAACGACCTGACCCACGCCTACGTCCACGAGAACAGCGCCTACTCCTCATGAGCGAGAACAACGTGAAACCTGACCCCGTCAAGGCCGACGTCCTGGCCCGGGCCCTGCCCTGGCTGATGGAGTACCACGGCAAGGTGATCGTGGTGAAGTACGGCGGCAACGCCATGACCGACGACCGTCTCAAGCAGGCCTTCGCCGAGGACATCGCCTTCCTCCGCTATGCCGGCTTCAAGCCGGTCGTGGTGCACGGCGGTGGCCCGCAGATCTCGAAGATGCTCGACCGGCTCGACATCGAGTCCGAGTTCAAGGGCGGCCTCCGGGTGACCACCCCCGAGGCCATGGACGTGGTCCGCATGGTGCTGGTCGGCCAGGTGCAGCGCGAGCTGGTCGGGTTGATCAACCAGCACGGGCCGATCGCTGTCGGACTCTCCGGTGAGGACGCCGGCCTGTTCACCGCGGAGCCGACCAACACCATCGTCGACGGCGAGGAGGTCGACCTGGGCCTCGTCGGCGAGGTCGCCAAGGTCCGCCCCGAGTCCGTGCTCGACCTGGTCGAGGCGGGCCGGATCCCGGTGATCTCGTCCGTCGCCCCGGATGTCGACGGACGGGTCCACAACGTCAACGCCGACACCGCGGCAGCCGCGCTGGCCGTCGCGCTGAAGGCTGAGAAGCTCCTCGTCCTCACCGACGTCGAGGGCCTCTACCGCGACTGGCCCGACAGCGACGACGTGATCAAGGAGATCAGCCCGGAGTCCTTGGCCGAGCTGATGCCGTCGCTGGCCTCGGGCATGGTGCCCAAGATGGCCGCCTGCCTCAACGCCGTGCAGGGGGACGTTCCGCGGGCGACGGTCGTCGACGGTCGCGCCGAGCACGCCGTCCTTCTGGAGATCTTCACCGACGAGGGCGTCGGCACCCAGGTGCTGCCCGGGGTGGAGACGAAGATCCGGCAGGCCACGAACCCTCCCGTCGTGAAGGAGTCCTGATGACTGCCACCTGGCCCGAGCGCTACGCCGCGTCGTTGATGAACACCTTCGGCCCGCCGAAGCTGGTGCTGACCCGCGGCGAGGGCGCCCACGTGTGGGACGAGGACGACAGGGAGTACGTCGACCTGCTCGGCGGCATTGCCGTCAACGCCCTCGGTCACGGCCATCCCGCCCTCGTGGAGGCGGTGACCGACCAGCTCAAGACCTTGGGCCACGTCTCCAACTTCTTCGCCACCCGGCCGCAGATCGAGCTCGCGGAGAAGCTCCTCGACCTTCTTTCGGTGGTTGAGGAGGGCGCGCAGCGCCCGTCTCGAAGCCCCGGCAAGGTTTTCTTCTCCAACTCCGGCACCGAGGCCAACGAGGCCGCCTTCAAGCTGACCCGCCGCACCGGCCGCACCCACGTCGTGGTGGCCGAGGGCTCCTTCCACGGCCGCACCATGGGTGCGCTGGCGCTGACCTCGAAGGAGGCCTACCGCGCGCCCTTCGAGCCACTGCCCGGCGACGTCACCTTCGTCCCGTACGGCGACTCCGAGGCGCTCGCCGCAGCGGTCACCGACGAGACAGCTGCCGTGCTCCTGGAGCCGCTGCAGGGAGAGGCCGGCGTGAACGTGCCTCCTGCCGGCTACCTGGCACGGGCCCGTGAGATCACCACCGAGCACGGGGCGCTGCTCTGGTTCGACGAGATCCAGACCGGGATCGCCCGGACCGGTGCGTGGTTCGCCCACGCCGAGTCGGGTGTCACCCCTGACGTGATCACCCTGGCCAAGGGCCTCGGTGGCGGCATCCCGATCGGGGCCACCATCGCCCTCGGCGCGGCCGGCGACCTGCTGGAGCCCGGCAACCACGGCACCACGTTCGGCGGCAACCCGGTCGCGACCGCGGCAGCGCTCGCCGTGCTCCACGTGATCGAGAAGGACGACCTGCTCGAGCGCACGAACGCGATCGGCGAACGACTCCGCGACGGGCTGGCCGCCGACCCCCGGGTGACCGAGGTGCGGGGGAAGGGCCTGCTGATCGGCCTCGACCTGTCCGCGGACGCCTCGGCCGACGTGACCGCGGCAGCCCTGGAGCTGGGCTTCATCATCAACAACCCGACGCCGAACCGGATCCGACTGGCGCCACCGCTGGTGCTCACCGATGACGACGTGGAGTCGTTCCTGTCGGCCTGGCCGGCAATCCTGGACCGCGCCGGTGTGGAGCCACCCTCATGACCCGGCACCTGTTGCGCGACGACGACCTCAGCCCGGCCGAGCAGGCCGAGGTGCTGGCCCTCGCCGTGAAGATGAAGGCGGCGCCGTTCCAGCACAAGCCGCTGGCCGGGCCGCGCACCGTCGCCATGATCTTCGACAAGCCGACCCTGCGCACGCAGTCCTCCTTCTCCGCGGGGATCGCCGAGCTCGGCGGCAATCCGTTGGTGATCAACGGCGACCTGGCCCAGATCGGTGTCCGCGAGTCCGTCGAGGACGTGGCCCGGGTGCTCGGTCGCCAGGCCAGCCAGATCGTGTGGCGCACCAACGACCAGCACAAGCTCGAGTCGATGGCGCAGTGGGGCGGGGTCCCGGTGATCAACGCGCTCAGTGACGACTTCCACCCGTGCCAGCTGCTGGCCGACCTGCTCACCGTGATCGAGCGCAAGGGGCCGTTGGCGGGTCTGCGTGCCACGTTCGTCGGCGACGGTGCCTGCAACATGGGCAACTCGTGGCTGCTGGCCGGCGCCACCGCCGGCATGCACGTGGTGATCAGCTCACCCGAGGGCTACGAGCCCAGCGGCGAGATCGTGGCGGCAGCGGGGAAGATCGCCGCCGAGACCGGTGGGTCCGTTGCGCTGGACCGCGACCCGGTGGCCGCCGTCGCGAACGCCGACATCGTGATCACCGACACCTGGGTCTCGATGGGCAAGGAGGCAGAGTCGCAGGACCGGCTCGCCGCGCTGAAGCCCTACGCGCTGACCCGCGCCCTGGTCGCGGCCGCGCACCCTGACGCGATCGCCATGCACTGCCTGCCGGCCTACCGCGGCAAGGAGGTGGAGGCCGAGCTCATCGACGGCCCCGACAGCGTGGTGTGGGACGAGGCCGAGAACCGCCGTCACGCGCAGAAGGCCGTGATGGCATTCCTGGAGGAGCGACGATGAACGAGTCGGCACTCACCCCGTTGACCAAGAGCGCACGCCAGCAGCTGATCATCGATCTGCTCACCACGCGTGAGGTGAAGTCGCAGGTCGAGCTCGCCGAGCACCTGGCCGCCCGGGGCGTGCACGCCACCCAGGCCACGCTCTCGCGCGACCTCGTCGAGCTCGACGCGGTCAAGGTGCGTGCCAGCAGCGGGGCACTGGTCTACGCGGTTCCCGCTGAGGGCGGGGACCGGACGCCCGCCACCGCCCCGGAGAGCGCGGCGGCCAACGCCCGCCTGGCCCGGCTCTGCTCCGAGCTGCTGGTCAGCGCCGAGTCCAGTGCCAACATGGTCATCCTGCGCACCCCACCGGGTGCCGCCCAGTTCCTGGCCTCCGCCTTCGACAAGGCCGAGATCGGTGACGTGCTCGGCACGATCGCCGGCGACGACACCGTGCTGGTGATCGGCCGCGAGCCCGACGGTGGCGACGACCTCGCCCAACGCTTCCTGGGCTTCGCGAACGACCCGCGCACCGCCTGAGCCCACCCCTGACTGATACGAAGGACCTCGTGACCGAGAACAGCACGACCAACACCGGCAAGCTCTGGGGCGGACGCTTCGAGGGCGGCCCCAGCCCGGAGCTCGACGCGCTCTCGCGCTCCACGCACTTCGACTGGCGGCTGACGCCCTACGACTTGGCCGGCTCTCGGGCCCACGCCAACGTGCTGCACACGGCCGGGCTGCTCACCGACGCCGACCACGCCGAGCTCCTGCGTGGCCTCGACGCGCTGGGCCAGGAGTACGCCGACGGCTCACTCGCCCCCGATCCCTCCGACGAGGACGTGCACGGCGCCCTCGAGCGACTGCTGCTCGAGGAGGTCGGCCCCGAGGTCGGCGGCCGGTTGCGTGCGGGACGGTCCCGCAACGACCAGATCGCCACCCTGTTCAAGGTGTTCCTGCGCGACCACGCCCGGGTGATCGCGGCGCAGGTGCTCGACCTGGTCGAGGCGCTGCAGGCCCAGGCCGAGCAGCACCTCGGTGCGATCATGCCCGGGCGCACCCACCTGCAGCACGCACAGCCCGTGCTGCTGTCTCACCACCTGCTGGCTCATGCCTGGCCGTTGCTGCGCGACGTCGAGCGGTTGCGTGACTGGGACGCCCGCGTCGCCGCGGACTCGCCGTACGGCTCGGGGGCCCTGGCCGGGCAGAGCCTGGGCCTCGACCCGGAGCAGGTGGCAGCCGAGTTCGGCTTCACCGGCTCCAGCGCCAACTCGATCGACGGCACGGCGTCGCGCGACTTCGTGGCGGAGTTCGCGTTCGTCACCGCGATGATCGGCGTCGACGTGAGTCGTCTGGCCGAGGAGGTCATCCTCTGGTCGACCCGCGAGTTCGAGTTCGTGAAGCTGCACGACTCCTGGTCGACGGGGTCGAGCATCATGCCGCAGAAGAAGAACCCCGACATCGCCGAGCTGGCCCGCGGCAAGGCCGGCCGTCTGATCGGCAACGTCAGTGGCCTGCTGGCCACGCTCAAGGCGTTGCCGCTGGCCTACAACCGCGACCTGCAGGAGGACAAGGAGCCGGTCTTCGACTCCGTCGACACGCTCGAGGTCCTGCTGCCCGCCTTCACCGGCATGGTCGCCACCCTCACCTTCAACACCGAGCGGATGGCCGAGCTGGCGCCGCAGGGCTTCTCGTTGGCCACCGACATCGCCGAGTGGCTGGTCCGCGAGGGCGTGGCGTTCCGGGTCGCCCACGAGGTCGCCGGTGCGTGCGTACGCCGTTGCGAGGAGCGCGGCGTCGAGCTCGACGAGCTCACCGACGAGGAGTTCGCCGCGATCGACGAGCACCTGACCCCGGGCGTCCGCGAGGTGCTCACCGCCGAGGGGTCAGTGGCTTCCCGCAACGGCCGCGGTGGCACCGCCCCCGACCGGGTGGCCGAGCAGCTCCAGGAGCTCGCGGCCGCTGCCTCCGCCCACCGTGCCCGGCTCGACGTTCCCGGGGAGTGAGCTCGACCCGTGCCCCGGGCGACTGACCTGACCGCCCTCGACGGCGCCCCGCTGGAGGTGGCGCCACTGCTGCTCGGCGCCGTCCTCCGACACGGCGACGTCGCGCTCCGGATCACCGAGGTCGAGGCGTACGACGGCGCGCACGACCCCGGCTCCCACGCGTACCGGGGGCGCACCAGACGCAACGAGGTGATGTTCGGTCCGGCCGGCCATCTCTACTGCTACTTCACCTACGGGATGCACGTGTGCTGCAACGTCGTGTGCCGCGAGGACGGCACGGCGGGAGCGGTCCTGCTGCGCGCCGGCGAGGTCGTCGAGGGGATCGGGACGGCCCGCTCGCGTCGACCCGGGAGCAGCGACCGCGACCTGGCCCGGGGACCGGCCCGCCTGTGCAGGGCGATGGGCATCGCGCTCGACGCCGACGGCACCGACCTGTCCACCGGTCCGATCACGCTGCGGCTCGACGACCCCGTGGCCCCCGAGGCGATCAGCAGCGGTCCCCGCGTCGGGCTTCGCGCCGCCCCCGACTGGCCGTGGCGGTTCTGGCTGACCGGCGACCCGACCGTGTCGACCTACCGCCCCCACAAGCCCCGCAAGCCCCGCAATTCCCCCCGCACCCCAGATCCCTGATGCGCGAACGGGCACTTCTTGCTGCGCGAACGGGCGGTTCTTGTTGCGCGAACAGGCACTTGTTGTTGCGCGAACAGGCACTTGTTGTTGCGGTGGGACATGGATGCGGGAGACTGGATCCGTGCTGATCCATCCGTGGGACTCCGTCGAGGACTGGCGCGGGCTGGTGCCCGGCAACGACTTCGGTCAGCTGGTCACCGTGGGTGAGGTCGACGGCTGGCCGGTCATCGTGCCCACCCACTTCGTGGTCGAGGGCGACGAGGTCCTGCTCCACCTGGCCCGTCCGAACCCCGTGTGGGCAGCGCTCGCGCAGGACGACCGCGTCGTCATGGCCATGACCGGCGACTACGCCTACGTCGATGCGTCGATGAACGCCGGCCCCGGGACCGATCCTGATCTCGGCGTGCCCACGTCGTACTACACCGCCCTGCAGCTGCGGGGACGCGCGACCGTCGTCGACGACCCGGAAGCGAAGGCCGCCATCCTGGCGCGGCAGCTGCTGCACTTCGAGCCCGAGGGCTCGACGCGCGTCACGCCCACCACCGACGTCGAGTCGGACCGTCGTCAGCTGCCCGCGATCCGTGGTCTGAGGATCCGGATCCAGGACGTGCGGGCCAAGCAGAAGTACGGCGGCAACAAGTCGGTGGAGGAACGCACGGCCATCGCGAGCCGACTCGCGGAGCGCGACGCGGCCGGGGACCGAGGCGTTCGAGCGAGGCTGCTGGAACGGACTGAGGTCGTCGAGTGACCAGCCTGCGCCCAGAGACCGCGGAGTCCCTCCGACGCATCGTTGCCGACAAGCAGGCCGAGGGAAGGGTCCCCGGTGTCGTCGGAGCGGTGGTGCGCGACGGCGCCATGCTCTGGGGGGAGGGCGTGGGCACTGCTGACGTCGCCCGCTCGGGCGAGCCGCCCACCGTCGACCAGCAGTTCCTGATCGCTTCGAACAGCAAGACCTTCACGGCAGTGGCGATCATGGCGCTGCGGGACGAGGGCAAGCTGGATCTCGACGACACGCTCGAGCGATTCGTGCCCGAGTGCGGGCACGCCGGTGTCACGGTCCGCCAGATGCTGGCCCACTGCTCGGGGATGCAGCGAGAGCCCGTGACCGACGTGTGGGAGACGCTGCAGCAACCCGATCGGCGTGAGCTGGTGGAGGGTTTCGCGCAGGCCGAGCGGGTGCTCCGGCCGCACCACCACTGGCACTACTCCAACCTCGTCTACGCGATGCTGGGGGAGGTGATCGCCAGGCTCGACGGTCGCGAGTGGTTCGACTCGATCAAGGCCCGCATCCTCGACCCGTTGGGCATGACGCGCACGACGCTCGGCCTGCAGCACGACCCAGTCACCGGGTACTACGTGCCGCCCTTCCACGACGTACCGATCCTCGAGCCGACCTTCGACTTCGCGGCGATGGCCGCCTGCGGCGGACTGGCCAGCACCGCCCGAGACCTGACGCAGTGGTTGTTGTTCGTGGCGGACCCGGTCGAGGAGGTGTTGAGCCCCGACACGTTCGAGGAGATGCTGCAGCCCCAGATCATGGTCGATCGCGAACGCTGGACCCTGGCCTTCGGGCTCGGGTTCATGCTGCACCGCAAGGGTGAGCGCTTCTTCGTCGGGCACACCGGTGGGATGCCGGGCCACGTCACCGGGCTGTTCACCCACCGCGAGTCCGGCACCGGTGGCATGGTGCTGATGAACTCCACCTCGGCCCCCGATCCGACCCAGTTCGCGGTCGAGCTCGCCGAAGAGGTGATCTCCAAGGAGCCACACACCCGCGTCCCGTGGATGCCCGGCAGCACCGTGCCCGAGGAGTACGTCGGCATCATCGGTCGCTGGTACTCCGAGGGTGCGCCGTTCGACTTCGTCGTCCGTGCGGGTCGACTCGAGGCGCACAGCCCCACGGCGCCCGCGCACAAGGGGCCTTCGGTGTTCGTCAAGGAGGGCGATGACCTCTATCGAACGGAGTCTGGCCGGGAGGCCGGCGAGCTGCTCCGGGTCACCCGCGACAGCACGGGCCGGGTGACGAAGATGAACTGGGCGACCTACGTCGTGACGCGGGAGCCCTTGGCCTTCGGCGCGTGGCTCTCCGACACCACGCAGTGAAACCGCGTACCGTCATGGCGCGATGATGGGGCAGGCTTGGACCTGGCAGTCCGTCCACCTCGTGCACGTCTCCCGGAAGGAAACACGTTGTCCACCGACCCGAATCTCCTCGACGACCTCGAGTGGCGCGGACTGATCGCCCACTCGACGGACCGCGACATGCTTCGAGAAGCGTTGTCCGAGGGGAGCGTCAAGTTCTACGTGGGCTTCGACCCGACCGCGCCCAGCCTGCACATGGGTCACCTGGTGCAGATCCTGACGGCCAAGCGTCTGCAGCTGGCCGGGCACACGCCGTACGCCCTGGTCGGTGGAGCCACCGGCAGCATCGGCGACCCGAAGGAGTCGGGGGAGCGGGTGATGAACTCGCTCGACACCGTCAAGGAGTGGGTCGAGCGGGTGCGCGGCCAGATCGAGCCGTTCCTCTCGTTCGAGGGACCGAACGCCGCGACCATGGTCAACAACTACGACTGGACCGCCTCGATGTCGGTGATCGACTTCTTGCGTGACATCGGCAAGCACTTCCCGGTCAACCGCATGCTGGCTCGTGACGTGGTGCGGACCCGCCTGGAGTCCGGGATCAGCTTCACGGAGTTCAGCTACGTCCTGCTCCAGTCGATGGACTTCCTGAACCTCTTCCGCGACCACGGTGTCGTGCTGCAGTTCGGTGGCTCCGACCAGTGGGGCAACCTGACCGCAGGCGTGGAGCTGATCCGGCGCACCAACGGCGGCAAGGCGCACGCGATCGCGACGCCGCTGATGACGAAGAGCGACGGCACCAAGTACGGCAAGACAGAGGGCGGGGCCCTCTGGCTCGATCCGCAGATGATGTCGCCGTACGCCTTCCACCAGTTCTGGCTCAATGTCGAGGACGAGAAGGTCGGGGAGCTGCTGAGGGTCTTCACCTTCCTCTCGCACGAGGAGATCGAGGACCTCGAGGCGCAGACCGAGGAGAAGCCGTTCCTGCGCGCGGGGCAGAAGGCCCTCGCAGACGCGGTCACGACGCTGGTGCACGGTGCTGCCGAGACGGAGCAGGCGAAGCTGGCCGCGGCGGCGCTCTTCGGCCGGGGCGACCTTGCCTCGCTCAACGGTGCGACGCTCGGTGCCGCGCTGAGGGAGGCCGGCTCCACGTCGTTCCGACGGGCCGAGGGCACCCCGGACATCGTTGCCCTGCTGGTCGAGACCGGCCTGGCCAAGAGCAACGGCGATGCCCGGCGCACCATCAAGGAGGGTGGCGCCTACCTCAACAACGAACGCATCGAGGACGCCGAGTACGTCCCGACCGACGCCGACTTCGTGGCGGGCAGCTGGCTGGTGCTGCGCAAGGGCAAGAAGACGATGGCCGGCGTCGAGGCGCTGGACTGAGCGATTGACCGACTGAGACCTGCGGGAGGACCGGGGATGGACGCGAACTGGTTGGACGGCGTCGAGGAGGCCGCGCGCCATGCGCTGCCCGCCCCCGTCCATCGCTACATCCGGCAGGGGGCCGGAGCCTCGGTCACGGCGGCCGAGGCAGGACGGAGCTGGGACCGGATCCGGTTCGCCCCGCACGTCCTGCGCGACGTGACTGACGTCGACCTCCGCACGACTCTGCTCGGGAGCGACCTGTCGACGCCGATCGGCGTGGCACCCACCACCTTCCAGCGTGCGGCGCATCCCGACGGCGAGGTCGCCATGGCACGGGCCGCGGCCGACGCAGGGTCCGTGATGGTCGTGTCCAGCAACGCCGGATCGACCTTCGTCGACATCGCCGGCACGGGAGTCACGTGGTGGTTGCAGGCCTACCTGTCCGCTGACCGAACGCTGACCGAACCGCTGCTGCGCCGCGCGGTCGACGCGGGCGCCCGAGCCGTGGTGCTCACCGTGGACACCCCGGTGGTCGGCACGAAGCACGACGACGGGCCGACCGTCTGGGAGACGACCGACCCTGGGTGGCTGCGGGTCAACTTCGATGCGGGGTACGACGACCTGCCCGGCGCGCAGAAGGCGCTCGACCTCGGTCCCCATGACATCGAATGGTTGTCGAGCACGACCGGACTGCCGGTCGTCGTGAAGGGAGTGCTGCGGCCCGATGACGCCCGTCGTTGTGTGCAGGCGGGCGCTGCTGCCGTCTGGGTGTCCAACCACGGGGGACGGCAGCTGGACCGGACAGTGGCCAGTGCCGAGGTCCTCGAATCGGTGGTTGCCGCCGTCGGCGGGGACGCCGAGGTCTACGTCGACGGTGGCCTGCGGTCGGGCAGTGACGTCCTGGCTGCGATGGCACTCGGTGCGGACGCGGCCTTTCTCGGCCGGCTACCGCTCTGGTGCCTGGCCGCGGGGGAGGAACGGGTCCTGGCCATGCACAGGACACTGGCGGCGCAGCTGACTGAGGCGACCCGGCTGGCGGGGCTCAGCAGCCCGTCCCAAGCGGTCGGAGTGCTCGCTCCGAAGCCCCCATTCGGCCCCTGACCTGCCCATATGCACCATGTGGTCCGGCTCACGTCACTTCGATTTGACCCGCTGTGCGCACTCGCATAATGTTCCGTTCGTCGCCAGGGAGCGGCGGGAGACAAGGCCGGTCGGCCGGGTCTCCGGCCCCGGGTGACCACCCCAAGCTTCATCCTCGTCCGAGGTTTCAAGAGTGCCCACAGCAGTGGCCTCCGGTGAACCCGGCGAGTTTGAGTTGCCCGGGGTGGCTGGACGAGAAGCCCGGTTTGACCGGCGCCGATCAAACCGGTAAGTTTTGTCAGGTTGCCCCAAGCGCTGGTCGTGAGGCTGGTGTGGTGCGCGCTTGATCCTTGAGAACTCAACAGTGTGTCAAAAGTCGACGAATTAGTTTGATATGCCCGTCCGGCTTCATGCCAGTTTTGCTGGTGTGTTTGTCGTACGGTTCCTTTGGTAGGAAAACGATGATTCTGACAACTATGTCAGTGATTCGGTCTCTTGCCGGGATATCTCAATTGAGTTTGATGTCTGCCTTTTTGGTGGGTGTCGTTTGAACTTCAACGGAGAGTTTGATCCTGGCTCAGGACGAACGCTGGCGGCGTGCTTAACACATGCAAGTCGAGCGGTAAGGCTCCTTCGGGAGTACACGAGCGGCGAACGGGTGAGTAACACGTGAGCAATCTGCCCTTCACTTTGGGATAACCACCGGAAACGGTGGCTAATACCGAATACGACAGCTCCAGGCATCTGGTGGTTGTGGAAAGTTCTGGCGGTGAAGGATGAGCTCGCGGCCTATCAGCTTGTTGGTGAGGTAATGGCTCACCAAGGCTTCGACGGGTAGCCGGCCTGAGAGGGTGACCGGCCACACTGGGACTGAGACACGGCCCAGACTCCTACGGGAGGCAGCAGTGGGGAATATTGGACAATGGGCGAAAGCCTGATCCAGCAACGCCGCGTGAGGGATGAATGCCTTCGGGTTGTAAACCTCTTTCAGCAGGGACGAAGCGCAAGTGACGGTACCTGCAGAAGAAGCACCGGCCAACTACGTGCCAGCAGCCGCGGTAATACGTAGGGTGCGAGCGTTGTCCGGAATTATTGGGCGTAAAGGGCTCGTAGGCGGTTTGTCACGTCGGGAGTGAAAACCAGGTGCTTAACACCTGGCCTGCTTCCGATACGGGCAGACTAGAGGTATGCAGGGGAGAACGGAATTCCTGGTGTAGCGGTGAAATGCGCAGATATCAGGAGGAACACCGGTGGCGAAGGCGGTTCTCTGGGCATTACCTGACGCTGAGGAGCGAAAGTGTGGGGAGCGAACAGGATTAGATACCCTGGTAGTCCACACCGTAAACGTTGGGCGCTAGGTGTGGGACTCATTCCACGAGTTCCGTGCCGCAGCTAACGCATTAAGCGCCCCGCCTGGGGAGTACGGCCGCAAGGCTAAAACTCAAAGGAATTGACGGGGGCCCGCACAAGCGGCGGAGCATGCGGATTAATTCGATGCAACGCGAAGAACCTTACCTGGGTTTGACATATGCCGGAAAGCTCTAGAGATAGAGCCCCTTTTAGTCGGTATACAGGTGGTGCATGGCTGTCGTCAGCTCGTGTCGTGAGATGTTGGGTTAAGTCCCGCAACGAGCGCAACCCTCGTCTTATGTTGCCAGCACGTAATGGTGGGGACTCATAAGAGACTGCCGGGGTCAACTCGGAGGAAGGTGGGGATGACGTCAAGTCATCATGCCCCTTATGTCCAGGGCTTCACGCATGCTACAATGGCCGGTACAAAGGGCTGCGATACCGCAAGGTGGAGCGAATCCCAAAAAGCCGGTCTCAGTTCGGATTGGGGTCTGCAACTCGACCCCATGAAGTCGGAGTCGCTAGTAATCGCAGATCAGCAACGCTGCGGTGAATACGTTCCCGGGCCTTGTACACACCGCCCGTCACGTCACGAAAGTCGGCAACACCCGAAGCCGGTGGCCCAACCCTTGTGGAGGGAGCCGTCGAAGGTGGGGCTGGCGATTGGGACGAAGTCGTAACAAGGTAGCCGTACCGGAAGGTGCGGCTGGATCACCTCCTTTCTAAGGAGCAATTGGCAGCCTTGAGCTGTCCATGTCGTCTGTTTCGTGGCCGAATGTGTCGCGGCAGACAACGCTCACTAGTGGAACGTCGATTAGTTGGTGGTGCTCGGTTGAGTGCTCGTCAGTACTGCTCCTTTGGGGCGTGGAAATTCGAGTGTGAGGCTGGGTTTCACTTGACACACTGTTGGGTCCTGAGGGATCGAGTCTTGACTCAGTCTCTCGTGGGCCATCACCCCGCTGAACCGCCAGGTCTCCTGGTAGGCACGGATCTTGTGGTGGTACCGCCCGTATCTTGAGAACTACACAGTGGACGCGAGCATCTTTGTAGCAAGACAAGCTACTAAGGGCACATGGTGGATGCCTTGGCACCAAGAGCCGATGAAGGACGTAGGAACCTGCGATAAGCCCCGGGAAGTTGGTAACCAAGCTGTGATCCGGGGATTTCCGAATGGGGAAACCCAGCTGGAGTCATGTCCAGTTACCTCTGTCTGAACACATAGGACAGTTGGAGGGAACGAGGGGAAGTGAAACATCTCAGTACCCTCAGGAAGAGAAAACAAAAGTGATTCCGAGAGTAGTGGCGAGCGAAATCGGAAGAGGCCAAACTTGAGCAGTGTGATAGCCGGCAGGCGTTGCTGTTCGAGGGTTGTGGGGCCGTCACGTCGGATCTGCCGATCCGGCACAGAGTTAGAAACCGTCGTTGAAGTCGAAATGGACTGGAAAGTCCTGGCGTAGAGGGTGATACCCCCGTACACGTAAGACGATGGCTCTGAGACGTCACCCCAAGTAACACGGAACCCCTGAAATTCCGTGTGAATCTGGCGGGACCACCCGTTAAGCCTAAATACTCCTTGGTGACCGATAGCGGACAAGTACCGTGAGGGAAAGGTGAAAAGTACCCCTGGCGGGGAGTGAAATAGTACCTGAAACCATGTGCCTACAAACCGTTGGAGCGGCTCTTTGAGCTGTGACAGCGTGCCTTTTGAAGAATGAGCCTGCGAGTTTGCGTTGTGTTGCGAGGTTAACCCGTGTGGGGAAGCCGTAGCGAAAGCGAGTCCGAATAGGGCGTCTGAGTAGCACGATCAAGACCCGAAGCGAAGTGATCTATCCATGGGCAGGTTGAAGCGCGGGTAAGACCGCGTGGAGGACCGAACCCACTTAGGTTGAAAACTGAGGGGATGACCTGTGGATAGGGGTGAAAGGCCAATCAAACTTCGTGATAGCTGGTTCTCCCCGAAATGCATTTAGGTGCAGCGTCGCGTGTTTCTTGCTGGAGGTAGAGCACTGGATAGCCGATGGGCCCTACACGGTTACTGACGTTAACCAAACTCCGAATGCCAGTAAGTGAGAGCGCGGCAGTGAGACTGCGGGGGATAAGCTCCGTAGTCGAGAGGGAAACAGCCCAGACCATCAGCTAAGGTCCCTAAGCGATAACTAAGTGGAAAAGGATGTGGAGTCGCACAGACAACCAGGAGGTTGGCTTGGAAGCAGCCACCCTTGAAAGAGTGCGTAATAGCTCACTGGTCAAGTGATTCCGCGCCGACAATGTAGCGGGGCTCAAGTTATCCACCGAAGCTATGGCATTCATGCGTAAGACAGGCCTTCGTGGTCCAGTTGCATGGATGGGTAGGGGAGCGTCGTGTGGGCAGTGAAGCGGCGGAGTGATCCAGTCGTGGAGGCCACACGAGTGAGAATGCAGGCATGAGTAGCGAATGACTGGCGAGAAACCAGTCCGCCGAATGATCAAGGGTTCCAGGGTCAAGCTAATCTGCCCTGGGTAAGTCGGGACCTAAGGCGAGGCCGACAGGCGTAGTCGATGGACAACGGGTTGATATTCCCGTACCGGCAAAATAGCGCCCATGACGAACCTAGTGATGCTAAGTGCCCGAAACCACCGGGATCCTTCGGGACGATGGTGGCAGAGCGCACGACCCGAACTAGTAGTAGTCAAGCGATGGGGTGACGCAGGAAGGTAGTCCAACCGTGGCGATGGTTGCCCACGGCTAAGGGTGTAGGGCGAGAGATAGGCAAATCCGTCTCTCATGTGCCTGAGACCTGACGGGGAGTCCGTATGGACGAAGTGGATGATCCTATGCTGTCGAGAAAAACCTCTAGCGAGCTATGCGCCGCCCGTACCCCAAACCGACTCAGGTGATCAGGTAGAGAATACCAAGGCGATCGAGTGAACCACGGTTAAGGAACTCGGCAAAATACCCCCGTAACTTCGGGAGAAGGGGGGCCGGATTCGTTAGTGCACTTGCTGCACAAAGCGTTGATGGCCGCAGAGACCAGGCCCAAGCGACTGTTTACTAAAAACACAGGTCCGTGCGAAGTCGTAAGACGATGTATACGGACTGACTCCTGCCCGGTGCTGGAAGGTTAAGGGGACCTGTTAGAACTTCGGTTCGAAGCGGAGAACTTAAGCCCCAGTAAACGGCGGTGGTAACTATAACCATCCTAAGGTAGCGAAATTCCTTGTCGGGTAAGTTCCGACCTGCACGAATGGAGTAACGACTTGGGCGCTGTCTCAACCGTGGACTCGGCGAAATTGCAGTACGAGTAAAGATGCTCGTTACGCGCGGAAGGACGGAAAGACCCCGGGACCTTTACTATAGTTTGGTATTGGTGTTTGGTTCGACTTGTGTAGGATAGGTGGGAGACTGTGAAGCTTGGACGCCAGTTCAGGTGGAGTCAACGTTGAAATACCACTCTGGTCGTATTAGATATCTAACCTAGGTCCATTATCTGGATCAGGGACAGTGCCTGATGGGTAGTTTAACTGGGGCGGTTGCCTCCTAAAATGTAACGGAGGCGCTCAAAGGTTCCCTCAGCCTGGTTGGCAATCAGGTTTCGAGTGTAAGTGCACAAGGGAGCTTGACTGTGAGAGTGACAACTCGAGCAGGGACGAAAGTCGGAACTAGTGATCCGGCGCCGGCATGTGGAAGCGGCGTCGCTCAACGGATAAAAGGTACCCCGGGGATAACAGGCTGATCTTCCCCAAGAGTCCATATCGACGGGATGGTTTGGCACCTCGATGTCGGCTCGTCGCATCCTGGGGCTGGAGTAGGTCCCAAGGGTTGGGCTGTTCGCCCATTAAAGCGGCACGCGAGCTGGGTTTAGAACGTCGTGAGACAGTTCGGTCCCTATCCTCCGCGCGCGCAGGAAACTTGAGAAAGGCTGTCCCTAGTACGAGAGGACCGGGATGGACGAACCTCTGGTGTGCCAGTTGTTCCGCCAGGAGCACGGCTGGTTAGCTACGTTCGGAAGTGATAACCGCTGAATGCATCTAAGCGGGAAGCACGTTTCAAGATGAGGTTTCCCACCGGGTTAACCGGGTAAGGTCCCCAGTAGACTACTGGGTTGATAGGCCGGAGGTGTACAGCAGTAATGCCTAGCCGACCGGTACTAATAGACCGAGGGCTTGTCCCTCAAAGATGTTGCGCGTCCACTGTGTGGTTCCCGAGTTACGGTCGGGAACCAGCTGATAAGTCACGAGACTTAGAGTTGGTTTGATCTAACTCCATAGAGTTTCGGCGACCATAGCGAAAGGGAAACACCCGGCTCCATTCCGAACCCGGAAGTTAAGCCTTTCAGCGCCGATGGTACTGCAACCGGGAGGTTGTGGGAGAGTAGGACGTCGCCGGACATAACTTCAGTAGCGGCCACCTCATACGAGGTGGCCGCTACGCTTTTGTCCACATGATCTGGTCGAACAACCCAGGTCCAGCGCCATTCTGAATCGAGCCCCGATCGCGCAAGCGATACGGGGCTCGTGTGCTTCTGCTCCCGGTTTCGGCGTGGAGGCTTGCTCGAGGGTCCGCGGTGGAGAAGACCGCGCAGGACGTCCTTGCGATGGGGTGGTGACTCCCTCTAGGTCGCCGAACGTCTTCCGGCCCGTCCTCGGTCGACCAGCCGGTCCGGGTGCACCGTGATCCCTGCCGGAGATCTTTCCCACACGGCCGACAGCGACCGGGCCGTCTCGACGGGCACCAGCTCACGTGGGCCGTCATCGACGCTGCCCGGAGCGACCGCGCCGGCTGGGCCTCCAGGCCCCGTTACGCTCCCTGGAGCCAGCCTGCCCTCCGGACCCAGGTCAACACTGCTGCGTCAGGGGATTCCCGGGTGAACTCGGCCCTGGGCGGGGAGCGGGAGCGCCGCGATGAGCGTGGATTCCTCCTCGATTTGACCCGGTGGCCGGCGTTCACCTAATGTTCTGTCTGTCGCCAAGAGCGGCCGGGAAAGTCGGAGCCTTCGGTTCCGGGTCCTGGCCCCACCCGGCGGCCGAACCTCCCTCAGGAGCTCGATCGAGGGTCATTGAGTGTGCGCCACGATGCGGCCGAAGATGACCTGGAGTCGATACTCGGACGGGGGATCGGAGCGGAACTGCTCAGTTTGACAGAGCGGGTCGACTTCGGTAAGTTTTGTCAGGTTGCCCCAAGCGCTGGTCGTGAGGCTGGTGTGGTGCGCGCTTGATCCTTGAGAACTCAACAGTGTGTCAAAAGTCGACGAATTAGTTTGATATGCCCGTCCGGCTTCATGCCAGTTTTGCTGGTGTGTTTGTCGTACGGTTCCTTTGGTAGGAAAACGATGATTCTGACAACTATGTCAGTGATTCGGTCTCTTGCCGGGATATCTCAATTGAGTTTGATGTCTGCCTTTTTGGTGGGTGTCGTTTGAACTTCAACGGAGAGTTTGATCCTGGCTCAGGACGAACGCTGGCGGCGTGCTTAACACATGCAAGTCGAGCGGTAAGGCTCCTTCGGGAGTACACGAGCGGCGAACGGGTGAGTAACACGTGAGCAATCTGCCCTTCACTTTGGGATAACCACCGGAAACGGTGGCTAATACCGAATACGACAGCTCCAGGCATCTGGTGGTTGTGGAAAGTTCTGGCGGTGAAGGATGAGCTCGCGGCCTATCAGCTTGTTGGTGAGGTAATGGCTCACCAAGGCTTCGACGGGTAGCCGGCCTGAGAGGGTGACCGGCCACACTGGGACTGAGACACGGCCCAGACTCCTACGGGAGGCAGCAGTGGGGAATATTGGACAATGGGCGAAAGCCTGATCCAGCAACGCCGCGTGAGGGATGAATGCCTTCGGGTTGTAAACCTCTTTCAGCAGGGACGAAGCGCAAGTGACGGTACCTGCAGAAGAAGCACCGGCCAACTACGTGCCAGCAGCCGCGGTAATACGTAGGGTGCGAGCGTTGTCCGGAATTATTGGGCGTAAAGGGCTCGTAGGCGGTTTGTCACGTCGGGAGTGAAAACCAGGTGCTTAACACCTGGCCTGCTTCCGATACGGGCAGACTAGAGGTATGCAGGGGAGAACGGAATTCCTGGTGTAGCGGTGAAATGCGCAGATATCAGGAGGAACACCGGTGGCGAAGGCGGTTCTCTGGGCATTACCTGACGCTGAGGAGCGAAAGTGTGGGGAGCGAACAGGATTAGATACCCTGGTAGTCCACACCGTAAACGTTGGGCGCTAGGTGTGGGACTCATTCCACGAGTTCCGTGCCGCAGCTAACGCATTAAGCGCCCCGCCTGGGGAGTACGGCCGCAAGGCTAAAACTCAAAGGAATTGACGGGGGCCCGCACAAGCGGCGGAGCATGCGGATTAATTCGATGCAACGCGAAGAACCTTACCTGGGTTTGACATATGCCGGAAAGCTCTAGAGATAGAGCCCCTTTTAGTCGGTATACAGGTGGTGCATGGCTGTCGTCAGCTCGTGTCGTGAGATGTTGGGTTAAGTCCCGCAACGAGCGCAACCCTCGTCTTATGTTGCCAGCACGTAATGGTGGGGACTCATAAGAGACTGCCGGGGTCAACTCGGAGGAAGGTGGGGATGACGTCAAGTCATCATGCCCCTTATGTCCAGGGCTTCACGCATGCTACAATGGCCGGTACAAAGGGCTGCGATACCGCAAGGTGGAGCGAATCCCAAAAAGCCGGTCTCAGTTCGGATTGGGGTCTGCAACTCGACCCCATGAAGTCGGAGTCGCTAGTAATCGCAGATCAGCAACGCTGCGGTGAATACGTTCCCGGGCCTTGTACACACCGCCCGTCACGTCACGAAAGTCGGCAACACCCGAAGCCGGTGGCCCAACCCTTGTGGAGGGAGCCGTCGAAGGTGGGGCTGGCGATTGGGACGAAGTCGTAACAAGGTAGCCGTACCGGAAGGTGCGGCTGGATCACCTCCTTTCTAAGGAGCAATTGGCAGCCTTGAGCTGTCCATGTCGTCTGTTTCGTGGCCGAATGTGTCGCGGCAGACAACGCTCACTAGTGGAACGTCGATTAGTTGGTGGTGCTCGGTTGAGTGCTCGTCAGTACTGCTCCTTTGGGGCGTGGAAATTCGAGTGTGAGGCTGGGTTTCACTTGACACACTGTTGGGTCCTGAGGGATCGAGTCTTGACTCAGTCTCTCGTGGGCCATCACCCCGCTGAACCGCCAGGTCTCCTGGTAGGCACGGATCTTGTGGTGGTACCGCCCGTATCTTGAGAACTACACAGTGGACGCGAGCATCTTTGTAGCAAGACAAGCTACTAAGGGCACATGGTGGATGCCTTGGCACCAAGAGCCGATGAAGGACGTAGGAACCTGCGATAAGCCCCGGGAAGTTGGTAACCAAGCTGTGATCCGGGGATTTCCGAATGGGGAAACCCAGCTGGAGTCATGTCCAGTTACCTCTGTCTGAACACATAGGACAGTTGGAGGGAACGAGGGGAAGTGAAACATCTCAGTACCCTCAGGAAGAGAAAACAAAAGTGATTCCGAGAGTAGTGGCGAGCGAAATCGGAAGAGGCCAAACTTGAGCAGTGTGATAGCCGGCAGGCGTTGCTGTTCGAGGGTTGTGGGGCCGTCACGTCGGATCTGCCGATCCGGCACAGAGTTAGAAACCGTCGTTGAAGTCGAAATGGACTGGAAAGTCCTGGCGTAGAGGGTGATACCCCCGTACACGTAAGACGATGGCTCTGAGACGTCACCCCAAGTAACACGGAACCCCTGAAATTCCGTGTGAATCTGGCGGGACCACCCGTTAAGCCTAAATACTCCTTGGTGACCGATAGCGGACAAGTACCGTGAGGGAAAGGTGAAAAGTACCCCTGGCGGGGAGTGAAATAGTACCTGAAACCATGTGCCTACAAACCGTTGGAGCGGCTCTTTGAGCTGTGACAGCGTGCCTTTTGAAGAATGAGCCTGCGAGTTTGCGTTGTGTTGCGAGGTTAACCCGTGTGGGGAAGCCGTAGCGAAAGCGAGTCCGAATAGGGCGTCTGAGTAGCACGATCAAGACCCGAAGCGAAGTGATCTATCCATGGGCAGGTTGAAGCGCGGGTAAGACCGCGTGGAGGACCGAACCCACTTAGGTTGAAAACTGAGGGGATGACCTGTGGATAGGGGTGAAAGGCCAATCAAACTTCGTGATAGCTGGTTCTCCCCGAAATGCATTTAGGTGCAGCGTCGCGTGTTTCTTGCTGGAGGTAGAGCACTGGATAGCCGATGGGCCCTACACGGTTACTGACGTTAACCAAACTCCGAATGCCAGTAAGTGAGAGCGCGGCAGTGAGACTGCGGGGGATAAGCTCCGTAGTCGAGAGGGAAACAGCCCAGACCATCAGCTAAGGTCCCTAAGCGATAACTAAGTGGAAAAGGATGTGGAGTCGCACAGACAACCAGGAGGTTGGCTTGGAAGCAGCCACCCTTGAAAGAGTGCGTAATAGCTCACTGGTCAAGTGATTCCGCGCCGACAATGTAGCGGGGCTCAAGTTATCCACCGAAGCTATGGCATTCATGCGTAAGACAGGCCTTCGTGGTCCAGTTGCATGGATGGGTAGGGGAGCGTCGTGTGGGCAGTGAAGCGGCGGAGTGATCCAGTCGTGGAGGCCACACGAGTGAGAATGCAGGCATGAGTAGCGAATGACTGGCGAGAAACCAGTCCGCCGAATGATCAAGGGTTCCAGGGTCAAGCTAATCTGCCCTGGGTAAGTCGGGACCTAAGGCGAGGCCGACAGGCGTAGTCGATGGACAACGGGTTGATATTCCCGTACCGGCAAAATAGCGCCCATGACGAACCTAGTGATGCTAAGTGCCCGAAACCACCGGGATCCTTCGGGACGATGGTGGCAGAGCGCACGACCCGAACTAGTAGTAGTCAAGCGATGGGGTGACGCAGGAAGGTAGTCCAACCGTGGCGATGGTTGCCCACGGCTAAGGGTGTAGGGCGAGAGATAGGCAAATCCGTCTCTCATGTGCCTGAGACCTGACGGGGAGTCCGTATGGACGAAGTGGATGATCCTATGCTGTCGAGAAAAACCTCTAGCGAGCTATGCGCCGCCCGTACCCCAAACCGACTCAGGTGATCAGGTAGAGAATACCAAGGCGATCGAGTGAACCACGGTTAAGGAACTCGGCAAAATACCCCCGTAACTTCGGGAGAAGGGGGGCCGGATTCGTTAGTGCACTTGCTGCACAAAGCGTTGATGGCCGCAGAGACCAGGCCCAAGCGACTGTTTACTAAAAACACAGGTCCGTGCGAAGTCGTAAGACGATGTATACGGACTGACTCCTGCCCGGTGCTGGAAGGTTAAGGGGACCTGTTAGAACTTCGGTTCGAAGCGGAGAACTTAAGCCCCAGTAAACGGCGGTGGTAACTATAACCATCCTAAGGTAGCGAAATTCCTTGTCGGGTAAGTTCCGACCTGCACGAATGGAGTAACGACTTGGGCGCTGTCTCAACCGTGGACTCGGCGAAATTGCAGTACGAGTAAAGATGCTCGTTACGCGCGGAAGGACGGAAAGACCCCGGGACCTTTACTATAGTTTGGTATTGGTGTTTGGTTCGACTTGTGTAGGATAGGTGGGAGACTGTGAAGCTTGGACGCCAGTTCAGGTGGAGTCAACGTTGAAATACCACTCTGGTCGTATTAGATATCTAACCTAGGTCCATTATCTGGATCAGGGACAGTGCCTGATGGGTAGTTTAACTGGGGCGGTTGCCTCCTAAAATGTAACGGAGGCGCTCAAAGGTTCCCTCAGCCTGGTTGGCAATCAGGTTTCGAGTGTAAGTGCACAAGGGAGCTTGACTGTGAGAGTGACAACTCGAGCAGGGACGAAAGTCGGAACTAGTGATCCGGCGCCGGCATGTGGAAGCGGCGTCGCTCAACGGATAAAAGGTACCCCGGGGATAACAGGCTGATCTTCCCCAAGAGTCCATATCGACGGGATGGTTTGGCACCTCGATGTCGGCTCGTCGCATCCTGGGGCTGGAGTAGGTCCCAAGGGTTGGGCTGTTCGCCCATTAAAGCGGCACGCGAGCTGGGTTTAGAACGTCGTGAGACAGTTCGGTCCCTATCCTCCGCGCGCGCAGGAAACTTGAGAAAGGCTGTCCCTAGTACGAGAGGACCGGGATGGACGAACCTCTGGTGTGCCAGTTGTTCCGCCAGGAGCACGGCTGGTTAGCTACGTTCGGAAGTGATAACCGCTGAATGCATCTAAGCGGGAAGCACGTTTCAAGATGAGGTTTCCCACCGGGTTAACCGGGTAAGGTCCCCAGTAGACTACTGGGTTGATAGGCCGGAGGTGTACAGCAGTAATGCCTAGCCGACCGGTACTAATAGACCGAGGGCTTGTCCCTCAAAGATGTTGCGCGTCCACTGTGTGGTTCCCGAGTTACGGTCGGGAACCAGCTGATAAGTCACGAGACTTAGAGTTGGTTTGATCTAACTCCATAGAGTTTCGGCGACCATAGCGAAAGGGAAACACCCGGCTCCATTCCGAACCCGGAAGTTAAGCCTTTCAGCGCCGATGGTACTGCAACCGGGAGGTTGTGGGAGAGTAGGACGTCGCCGGACATAACTTCAGTAGCGGCCACCTCATACGAGGTGGCCGCTACGCTTTTGTCCACATGATCTGGTCGAACAACCCAGGTCCACCGCCGAAAGGATCCGTCATGGCTGAGAACACCCCACGCCGCAATTCGTCTGGACGATCATCGGGGTCGGACGGACGTGGCGCCAGCCGTTCTGGGTCCGCTCCGCGTCGTACCTCGGGGAAGTCCGAGGAGCGCCGCAGCAACCGTGGTTCCGCCGATCGCCGTGGACAGGGCGGCAAGCCGACTGGTCGCGGTGGTTCGTCGCGCAAGGGCGACTGGAGCCGGCCCCGGGACGACCAGCGTCCTCGCTCGGAGGACCAGGCGCGCTACGACGGGCCCGAGATTCCCGAGGACATCACCGGCAAGGAGCTCGACCGCTCAGTCTCCGCCCAGTTGCGCGGACTGCCGGAGAAGCTCGCGCTCCGGGTTGCTCGTCACTTGGCGGCCGCCGGACTCCTGATCGAGTCCGATCCGGAGACTGCCTACAAGCACACCCTGGCCGCTCGAGCGCGTGCGTCGCGCCTCGCTGTGGTCCGCGAAGCGTGTGGCGAAGCCGCCTACGCGGCCGGCGAGTACACCGAGGCCCTCTCAGAGCTCCGAGCTGCGAAGCGGATGAATGGGGCCACCGCCTACCTGCCGATCATGGCCGACTGTGAGCGCGCGCTGGGTCGACCCGAACGGGCACTGGCGCTGGCCAAGAGCCCTTCGGTCGCCAACTTCTCACCCGAGGCCAAGGCCGAGATGACCATCGTGGAGGCAGGTGCCCGGCGAGACATGGGTGAGTTCGACGCCGCACTGCGCACCCTGGAGTACGCGCCACTGAACTCCAACACCCGTGCCCCGTGGGTGGTGCGTCTGCGCTACACCTACGCTGACACGTTGCTGGCAGCGGGGCGCACCGAGGACGCCCTCGAGTGGTTCCACCGGACGGAGGCCATCGACGGCGATGAGCTGACCGATGCCGGTGCGCGTGCCCTGGAGATCGAGCGCTCCAAGGGCTGAACCGCCCGGTTGTTGCCCACACGTCCACCGACTGCCGGTGTTCTCCACAGCGAGAGCGCCGGCAGTTCCATGTCCGCACGCCTTCGACGAGGCTTGTCCCGGAGGTGGATCCCATGACGAACACAGTGGTGCTGGAAGGACGGCTCTCGCGGGCGCCCGAGGAGAAGGTGCTGCCCAGCGGTGACGCGCTGTGGACGGTGCGCGTGGTGGTGCCGCGCCCGGACGGTGATCGGCCCGGCGTCGACTGGGTCGACTGCTCGGTCTGGACCGGCCGCCTGAGACTCTCGGTTGCCTCGTGGCACGAGGGAGACGTGGTCGAGGTGCGTGGTGTCCTGCGACGTCGGTTCTTCAGAGTCGGCGGTGCGCCCGTCTCGCGGCTCGAGGTCGAGGCCACGGGTGGCCGACTCATTCGTCGCTCAAGTCCCGCATGAGGACGCCGAAGTGGGGCTTGGGCTGGAAGGAGGTGGCCTTGTGGGGCAGCAGGTGACCCGAGAGCGCGGAGCGATCCACGTCGTCGAAGGTCGGGGCCGGGAGCAGCACGCTCACGCCCAGCCCGGCCCGCTCGATGGCCTCGGTGGCTGAGTGGTGGAAGACCAGCTTGTCCTCGTCCCTGTCCCATGACGGGAGCAGCCGCTCGTGCAACCAGGTCACCAGGAGCTCGTTGGGATCCGCTGGCGCCAGGGTCGCCCAGGCCGTGCCGTCGTGCAGCACGAGCGCGTGCTCGAGCTTGGCCAGGGCCTGGTGGCTCGAGTCGTGACGACGGAACGTGTCCCCGCTGCGGGCGGCGCACTTCTCGATCGCGTCGAGCGAGAGCCGGGGCACCGTCCGGTGGATGGCACACAGCTGCAGGGGCGTGTCTGACTGGTCGACCAGCATCACCAAGGTCCGGGTCCAGCCGCTGTCCGGGTGTTGCAGCCAAGCCTGACGGGCAGCGGCATACCGGTGGTGGCCGTCTGCGATGACGACATGGGCGTCCGCGAGCTGGGCAGCGAGCAGGTCGATCGCCGTCGGGTCGGTGATGCGCCAGACACGCTGGAGCTGGGATCCGCGGTCGGTGTAGACGAGCTGGGGCTCCTCGGCCGTGGTCGAACGGATCAACTCGCGGACTGCCTCGGTGCCTCGGTACATCAGGAGGATCGGAGCCGGGTTGAGGTTCATCTCGATCATCCGACCAGCCAGCTGCTCGACCTGGGCGGCCTGGGTTCCCTCGTGAGGGAAGATCGCGTCCTTGCTCTCGAGCAGGTCGACCGTGGCCACCAGGCCCCGGATCGTCACTCCCGCCGAGGTGTACTCGTGGACGTAGATGGCCGGGGTCGAGTCGAGCGTCAGGTGGCGCTTGCGCCGCCACTCACGCAGGCGCGCGGGCACAGATCGATAGGGTCGGGCGAAGACCCGGTGGGATGCCGGGTCGCCGACACGGCTGTCGGCGAGGCGGAGCGCACGGAACGGGACCAACCCGAGACGGGGGCGTGCCTGATCCGGGATGTCCATTCGAACAATCGTAGCCAGCGGAGGGTTGAACACCATGTTGAAGGTGGCCGAGGATCCGTTGCACGCGGCGTACGACGTGGCGATGCTGGACCTGGACGGAGTCGTCTACGTCGGTGCCTCCGCCGTGCCGGGTGCGCCTGAGCACCTCACGCGAGCCCGCGCGACCGGGATGCACCTCGCCTTCGTGACGAACAACGCCTCCCGGACTCCCGCTCATGTGGCCGAGCACCTCAACCAGCTCGGGATCGACGCTGCCGCCGAGGACGTGGTGACCTCCGCGCAGGCGGCAGCCCACCTGCTGGCCCAGTCGCTTCCCACGGGTGCACGGGTGTTCCTGCTGGGCAGCGCGGGCCTTGCGTCCGCACTGGAGGCCGAGGGGCTCGAGCCGGTCGGCAGCCTCGACGAGGACCCGGTCGCCGTGGTCAGCGGCTACGACCCCGACCTGCCTTGGCGACGCCTGATGCAGGGAGCCGTCCTGATTCGCGATGGGTTGCCCTGGGTGGCCTCCAACACCGACCTGACCGTGCCCACGGAATACGGCCTGGGTCCCGGGCACGGGGTGCAGGTCCGCATGCTCAGCGAGTTCTCGGGGGTGACCCCGGTGGTGGCCGGCAAGCCCAGGCGTCCGCTGCTCGACGAGACCATTCGCCGGGTCGGCGGGACGCGTCCACTGATGGTCGGTGACCGGCTGGACACCGACATCGAGGGTGCGAACGCCGCGGACGTCGACTCGCTCCTGGTGATGACCGGGGTGACGAACGAGGACGACCTGGTCCGTGCGCCCGAGCAGCTGCGCCCGACCTACATCTCGACCGACCTGAACGGCCTCCTCGTGCCACACCCGGTGCCCGCACAGGTGGACGGTCGGTTCGAGCTGGCCGGGTGGACGGCCCACACCCGCGACGGACGCCTGGTCGTCGAGGGCGCCGGGAGCCCGGACGACCGCCTGCGCACCGTCGCCGCGGCAGCGTGGGCGCACCTGGACGAGACCGGCGAGCCGGTACGGTGACCACATGAGCGAACAGTTCGAAGGCGCCGGCACCGAGCCGGCATCCGGCGCGGATGCCGGGGAGGCCCCGGTGACGGACGAGGTCGAGATGGCGCCGGTGACGGACCAGGTCGAGACGGCGCCGGTGACGGACGAGGTCGAGATGGCGCCGGTGACGGACCAGGCGGGGGCCGACCAGGAGTACGACGAAGCGACGTTCCCCGCGGAGGATGCCTCGAACCCCGCGAGTGCCGAACGCACCGGGAACCATGCCGTCGACCGTGTGCTGGACAGCCTCGACGGGATCGCTGACAGGCCGGTTGAGGAGCACGTCGCCGTGTTCGAGCGGGCCCATGAGCAACTGCGTGGAGCTCTCGACGGCCCGCGCCTGCCCCGCCCCTGATCTCGTGCCTCCACGTCGACTTCGTCTGGACGCCGAGCTGGTTCGGCGCAAGCTGGCCCGCTCGCGCGAGCACGCCAGTGAGCTGATCGCAGCCCGTCGGGTGAAGGTCAACGGAGCGATCGCAGCCAAGCCCGCCACGGGCGTCACCACCGATGTGGCACTCGTGGTGATCGAGGACCCGGACCGGCCCGACTACGTGTCCCGGGGCGGGCACAAGCTCGCCGGGGCACTGGCCGCCTTCACGCCGCTCGGCCTGGCCGTCAGCGGTCGTCGCTGCCTCGACGCGGGTGCGTCGACGGGTGGATTCACCGATGTCCTGCTGCGCCACGGTGCCGGGCACGTGGTGGCGGTCGACGTCGGCTACGGCCAGCTTGCCTGGCGGCTCCAGCAGGACGAGCGGGTCACCGTGCACGACCGCACCAACATTCGTGAGCTGAGCCTGGAGATCATCGGGGAGCCGGTCGACCTGGTGGTGGGCGACCTGTCCTTCATCTCCCTCGAGCTCGTCCTCGACGCCCTGCTCTCCGTCATGCACCCCGACGGAGACCTGGCGCTGATGGTCAAGCCCCAGTTCGAGGTGGGCAAGAACCGGGTCGGCAAGGGCGGCGTGGTCCGTGACCTCTCCCTGAGGGCGGAGGCGGTCTCCACGGTTGCCGCGGCCGCCGTACGACGTGGGTGGGGCGCGCAGGCCGTCACCACCAGTCCCTTGCCCGGGCCGTCCGGCAACGTGGAGTTCTTCCTGTGGTTGCGCAAGGGAACCGCCGCCATCGGGGACGACGAGATCACCGCTGAGGTGCACCGTTCGGCCCGTCTCGGGACCGGGTCCGACGGGCACGACCCGGATCCGGGGGTGGCTGGTGAGAAGGTTGACCCGTGACTGAGCCCCGACGCGTACTCCTCATCGCACACACCGGACGTGAAGACGCCCGTGAAGTGGCTCGCGCCTTCTGCAAGGAACTCACCGCCCACGACATCGTCGTGCGGCTGATCGCCACCGAGGCGAGCGAGCTCGAGGTGGACCCGCGATCCTTCTCCCCGGCGATCGAGGTGGTGGCCGAGGACCAGCACACCGCCACCGGCTGCGAGCTGGCCGTCGTGATCGGCGGCGACGGCACCATCCTGCGCGCCGCCGAGGCCACCCACGGCACCTCCACCCCGCTCCTGGGCGTCAACCTCGGACATGTCGGGTTCCTCGCCGAGGCGGAGTACGACGACGTCGAGTCGACCATCCAAGCGATCATCGAGCGTGCCTACACCGCCGAGGAACGCCTGACCCTCGACGTGTCGGTCTACCAGGACAAGGAGCTGGTCGCCAGCACCTTCGCGCTCAACGAGGCCAGCGTCGAGAAGGCCGCCCGCGAGCGCATGCTCGAGGTGGTCGTCGAGATCGACGGCCGCCCGTTGTCCCGCTGGGGATGCGACGGCGTGGTCTGCGCCACCCCGACCGGCTCCACCGCCTACAACTTCTCCGCCGGCGGCCCCGTCGTGTGGCCAGCCGTCGAGGCCTTGCTGATGGTGCCGATCAGCGCCCACGCACTCTTCGCGCGCCCCATGGTCGTGGCCCCCACCTCGGTGCTCGCCGTCGAGGTGCTGGCCCGCACCGAAGGCGCTGGTGTCCTGTGGTGCGATGGGCGTCGCACCGTCGACCTGCCGCCGGGAGCACGCATCGAAGTGCGCCGCGGTGCCTCGCCCGTCCACCTCGTCCGCCTGCACCGGGCGCCGTTCACCGACCGTCTCGTGGCCAAGTTCGGGCTGTCCGTCGAGGGCTGGCGCGGTGCTTCGGAGCGACGTCGACGCAATGGCGGTGACCCGGCGTGATCGAGGAGATCCGCATCCAGTCCCTGGGCGTCATCGACTCCTCGACACTGGAGCTGGGACCCGGCCTGACCGTGATCACCGGTGAGACGGGAGCCGGCAAGACCATGGTGGTGACCGCGCTCGGGCTGCTGCTCGGTGGACGCGCCGACTCCGGTGCCGTGCGCTCCGGAGCCAGGTCCGCCCGGGTCGAGGGCGTCGTCGACGCCACCCGTCTGGTGAACTTCGTGACCCGGGTCGACGAGCTCGGGGGAGTGGCCGAGGACGACCGTGTCGTCCTCGCCCGCAACATCGCCGGTGAGGGCCGCTCGCGCGCGTTCGTCGGCGGGGCGTCCGTTCCGGCCTCCCAGCTCGCCGAGGTGGCTGACGGGCTCGTCGCCGTGCACGGACAGTCCGACCAGCACCGCCTGCTCAAGCCCGCGGCTCAACGCAACGCTCTCGACCTCTTCGGTGGCCGCGCACTGCACGACCTGGCGAGAAGCTACGCAACCCTCCACACGGAGCTGGCCTCCGTCGAGGCGGAGCTGACCGAGGTGGTCGCCACTGCGCGTGAGAGAGCGCGAGAGGCCGACCTGCTCCGCTTCGGGCTGGAGGAGATCGGTGCGGTCGAGCCACAGCCGGGCGAGGACGACGCACTGGCTGCGGAGGAGACCCGTCTCGGCTTCGCCGACACCCTGCGCACCGCGGCCGAGCAGGCTCGCGAGGCCCTCTCCTCGGAGAACGACCGCCCGGACGCCCTGGGGGCCACCTCAGCGGCCCGGCGCCTCCTCGAGGGTGTGCGTGAGCACGACAGCGAGGCCGCGGGGCTGGCCGATCGGTTGGCGGAGGTGAGCTACCTTCTCTCCGACGTGGCCGCGGACGTCGCCTCCTATGCCTCCGGGCTCGAGACCGACCCGAATCGGCTCTCGGTCGTCTCGGAGCGCCGAGCCGCGCTGACCGCGCTGACGCGCAAGTACGGCGACACCATCGACGAGGTGCTGGCCTGGTCGGCGCAGGCCGCGGGCAAGCTGACCGAGCTCGACGGCACGGACGACCGGATCAGCACCTTGCGTGAACGGCGCCGCGAGCTGCGCGCAGGTCTCGGCAAGGTCGCGGAGAAGCTGTCCAAGGCCCGCACCGAGGCCGCCGGACGCCTCGGGGACGTGGTCTCCGACGAGCTCACCCTGCTGGCCATGCCCCACGCCACCGTCGCGGTCGACGTACGCCAGCACGAGGCCGAGGCACCCGAGTCCGAGGAACGCGCAGGTGCCCCGTTGCGGGTCGGCAAGCGCTGGCTGCGCTACTCCGCGACCGGTGTCGACGACGTCGAGATCCTGCTCGCAGCCAACAAGGGGGCCGATGCCCGCGCGCTCCACAAGGGGGCATCGGGCGGCGAGCTGTCCCGGGTCATGCTGGCCCTCGAGGTCGCCCTGGCCGAGACCAGCCCGGTGCCCACCTTCGTCTTCGACGAGGTCGACGCCGGGGTCGGCGGCAAGGCTGCGGTCGAGGTCGGTCGCCGACTGGCCACCCTGGCCCGCACCGCCCAGGTGCTGGTCGTCACGCACCTGCCCCAGGTCGCGGCGTACGCCGACCGGCACGTCGTGGTGGCCAAGTCCAGCGACGGCACGGTGACCACCTCGGGCCTGACCGTGCTGGAGGAGACCGACCGGGTGCGTGAGCTCTCCCGGATGCTGGCCGGCATGGAGGAGTCCGACACTGCCCTGGCACACGCCCAGGAACTCCTGGAGACGGCCCGCGCTGCTCGTTCCTGACAGACGCGGCAGTCGCACCCAGGTCGCGTGGGGGAGCGACCCGGTCCGTAACCCGGCGCAGCCCGGGAGCGGACTGTGCTTCGTGCCACGGCCCGCGTGGCCTACCGAATAGGCGGAGGCGGCGTGCCACGATGAATCGGTCATGAAGCTGCCCACTCGTCACCCCCGTGAAGCCGCCCCGCCCGGAGTCGTCGGCACCGCGCGCGTCGATCGCCGGACCCGCACCTTGATCTCCCGGCTCGAACCCGGCGACATCGTCGTGCTCGACCACCTCGACATGGACCGATCGACGGCCCAGCGACTGGTCGACGCCGAAGTCGCAGCCGTGGTGAACGCCTCGCCGTTCGTCTCGGGCCGTTTCCCCAACCAGGGTCCGGCGGTGCTCATCGACGCCGGCATCACGCTGCTCGACGGGGTCGGTCCCGATGCCTTCTCCGCGGTCAAGGACGGCCGCACGCTGAGGGTGCACCGGGGTGAGGTCTTCTCCGGTGACGACACGGTGGCCACCGGCGCGGTGCTCGACCGGGAGCGGCTCGAGGACGAGCTGGCTGCCGCCCGTGGTGGGCTCGGCACCCAGCTCGAGAGCTTCACCCGCAACAGCACCGAGTACCTCCGTCACGAGGAGGACCTGCTGCTGCACGGCGCCGGGGCCCCCCGTCTCGGCACCCGCATCGCGGCCCGACCCGTCGTGGTCGTCGTGCCCGGGCCCGACCACGAGGCCGAGCTCAAGGGGATCCGGCGCTACCTGCGTGAGCAGAAGCCGGTCCTGGTCGGCGTCGACTCGGGCGCCGACGTCCTCCTGGCCGCGGGGTTCAAGCCCGATGTCGTCGTGCTCAGCTCGACCACCAGCGCCGAGGCCGACGAGACCCGGGTGTCGGCCAGGGCGCTCCGGGGAGCCAAGGACGTCGTGGTGCTCGTCGACCGAGGTGACGGCAGGTCGCCGACCGACTCCCTCGAGCGCCTGGGTGTCCGCCCGCTGCGGTTCGAGACCGGGGCCACCGCCGAGGACGCGGGCCTGATGCTGGCCAGCCTGGGCGACGCGAGCCTGATCGTCGCGGTCGGGGCACACGCCAACCTTGCTGACTTCCTCGACCGGCAGCGCGGCCACCTCGCCTCGACCTTCCTGACCCGGCTCCGCGTCGGGTCGACCCTCGTCGACGCGCGTGCCCTGCCTGCCCTCTACGCCGGCCGGGTGCGCACTTGGCACATCTGGCTGGTGCTGCTCGTGGGCCTGCTCGCCGTGGCCGCCGCGATCGCGGTGACCCCCGTCGGCCAGCAGTGGATCGACGACCTTCGCCCCCACATCAACGACCTGTTCCACCGCGTTGGAGGATTCTTCTCTTGATCACGTTCCGCTACCACGTCGTCTCGCTCGTCGCGGTTCTCGTCGCGCTCGCCGTCGGAATCGCCCTCGGCGGCGGCCCCCTGTCGGAGATCGGCCGGGGTGACGACGCGACCCAGTCCGCCGAGAAGGACAACGCGCGACTCTCCGACGACCTGGAGGAGGCCGAGCTCGTGGCGGGCTTCCAGGACCAGGTGACCGAGTCGCTGGCCGCCTCCAGCAGCAGCGCCGCCCTGAAGGGCCAGACCGTCGCCATGGTGACCACCCCGGGCGTCGACCCCAAGCTGGTCTCGGCACTGGTCAACCAGGTCAAGCGCTCGGGTGGTGCCATGACCGGCACCTTTGCGATGTCGCAGGCCCTGCTCTCGAGCGACGGCAGCTCCTTGGTCGACAACCTCGGCGCACAGCTCGTCGAGACCACCACGGACTCCGGGGTCGACGACGCGGCCACGACGTACGCCCGGATGGGCCAGTTGATCAGCCGCGCCATCAGCAGCTCCGGACCCGGTGGCGAACCCGTCGACAAGGGTGCCAGCAACATCCTCTCCGGCCTCGAGGCGGCCGAGCTGTTCAGCACGTCATCAGGGGGCACCAAGCGCAGCAACCTGGTGCTGGTGGTGCTGGGAGACGACCTCAAGGGTGACGGCGCCGACAAGATCCTGGGCGGCCTGGTCACGGGCCTGGCCCAGGGTTCCGGCGGGACCGTGGTCGCCGGTGACACCGACTCCGCGACCCTCGCTGCCCTGCGGGGACACGACGAGGTCACCAGCGTGGTCTCCACGGTGGACTCCGTGCAGAGCGGTGCCGGCCAGCTCGCCACCGTCTCGGCCCTGGCCGCCGAGCGCAGCGGTGAGCCCGGCTCCTACGGCGCCCACGGAAATGACGGGGCGATTCCGCGCGGCTGATTCCCCGAGAACGGCGATCGATTGGTAGGCTAGAACCCCGTAGCAGACCATGCATTCTGTGTGGACCAGTCTGACCACGGGAGTTTCCTTGGCCTCATCGGCGCCAACCAAGCACGTCTTCGTCACCGGAGGCGTCGCATCCTCGCTCGGCAAGGGGCTCACCGCCTCGAGCCTGGGCAATCTTCTGAAGTCCCGCGGGCTTCGGGTCACCATGCAGAAGCTGGACCCGTACCTCAACGTGGACCCCGGCACGATGAACCCGTTCCAGCACGGCGAGGTCTTCGTGACCGACGACGGCGCCGAGACCGACCTCGACGTCGGTCACTACGAGCGCTTCCTCGACACCGATCTCAACCAGATCGCCAACGTGACCACTGGCCAGGTGTACTCGTCGGTGATCGCCAAGGAGCGCCGCGGCGACTACCTCGGTGACACCGTGCAGGTGATCCCGCACATCACCAACGAGATCAAGGACCGTGTCCGCGCCATGGGGGGAGACGACGTCGACGTGGTGATCACCGAGATCGGCGGCACCGTGGGAGACATCGAGTCCCTGCCGTTCCTCGAGGCCGCTCGGCAGGTGCGTCACGACATCGGTCGCGACAACTGCTTCTTCCTGCACGTGTCCCTGGTGCCCTACCTCGGCCCGTCGGGTGAGCTGAAGACCAAGCCGACCCAGCACTCGGTCGCCGCCCTGCGCTCGATCGGCATCCAGCCCGACGCGATCGTGCTGCGCTCGGACCGCGAGGTTCCGCAGTCGATCAAGAACAAGATCTCCCTCATGTGTGACGTCGACACCGAGGCGGTCATCAACTGCGCCGACGCACCCTCCATCTACGACATCCCGAAGGTGATCCACTCCGAGGGCCTCGACGCCTACCTCGTGCGCCGGCTGAACCTGCCGTTCCGTGACGTGGAGTGGACCGTGTGGGACGACCTGCTCCGCCGCGTGCACCACCCAGCCGAGGAGGTCACCGTCGCCCTGGTCGGCAAGTACATCGACCTGCCCGACGCCTACCTCTCCGTCGGTGAAGCACTCCGTGCCGGTGGCTTCGCCCACGAGGCGAAGGTGAACATCCTCTGGATCGCATCCGACGAGTGCGCGACCCAGGCCGGCGCCGCCAAGAACCTCTCCGACGTGGACGCCATCTGTGTCCCCGGTGGGTTCGGCATCCGCGGTCTCGAGGGCAAGCTCGGCGCGTTGACCTACGCGCGCACCCACGGCATTCCGACACTGGGACTGTGCCTGGGGCTCCAGTCCATGGTGATCGAGTACGCGCGCTCCGTGGCCGGTCTCGAGAAGGCTGCTTCGACGGAGTTCGACCCCGACACCATCGAGCCGGTGATCGCCACGATGGAGGAGCAGAAGTCCTTCGTCGAGGGCGCCGGGGACCTCGGCGGCACGATGCGGCTGGGCCTCTACCCGGCACGCCTCAAGGAGGGCAGCGTCGTCCGCGAGGCCTATGGCGAGGCCGAGATCAACGAGCGCCACCGTCACCGCTACGAGGTGAACAACGAGTACCGCGACCAGCTCGAGGCAGCCGGCCTGGTCTTCTCCGGTACGTCGCCGGACAACAACCTGGTCGAGTTCGTCGAGCTGCCCCGCGAGGTGCACCCCTACTACGTCTCGACCCAGGCGCACCCGGAGTACAAGTCCCGACCGACGAAGGCGCACCCGCTCTTCGCCGGCCTGATCGGTGCAGCCATCGAGCGACAGAAGGAGCTGCGCTTCCCGATCGACGAGGAGTTGCGCCGGCGGGAGGAGGACTGAGCCACGCTCAGTCCTCACCCCACGCGACCACCGCCGCAGGGCGGGCTAACCTTCGTGCCATGGCGCTGACAGCAGACACCCCGGAGTCCTGGCCGGTCAGGTCGTCGACCGACCTGCACCGCGACGACTGGGTGGTGGCGTTCCGCTCCGACCAGGTGGCGCACCCGGACGATCCCGAGGGACCGACCTTCCGCAGGCTGGTCCTCGAGCATCCCGGTGCCGCGTTCGTGCTGGCCATCGACGACCAGGACCGGGTGCTGTGCCTGCGGCAGTACCGCCACCCGGCGCAGCGAAGGTTCCTCGAGCTGCCGGCCGGCATCTGCGACCACCCGGGGGAGGACCCGCTCGAGGTGGCCGTCCGCGAGCTGCGCGAGGAGGTCGAGTTCGAGGCGGCCGAGTGGACCCACCTGATCTCGGTGTGGGGATCACCGGGGATCTCGGCCGAGCAGCACCACTACTACCTGGCCCGCGGCCTCTCCGCGTGCGACCGCGGCGACTTCGAGCTCGAGGCGGAGGAGGCCGACATGGAGACCCTCTGGGTGCCCCTGGACGAGCTGCGTAAGGCGGTCCTGGACGGCCGGGTCACCGACGGCCCGGTCGCCCTCGCGATCTTCACCCACGACGCGAGGCGATCGAGCTGAGCGGGTTGAACGGCATCGGCCGCGCGGTCCGCACCTACCTCGACCATCTCTCCGTCGAGCGTGGGCTGGCGGACAACACCCTCAAGTCCTATCGCCGCGACCTGCGCCGCTACCAGGAACACCTGGCCAAGGCCGGGCTCGAGGAGCTCGACGAGGTCACCGAGGCAACCGTCTCCGGCTTCCTGGTCAGCCTGCGCGAGGGCGACCTCGACCACCAGCCCCTCGGTTCCACCTCCGCCGCACGCACCGTGGTCGCGGTGCGCGGCTTCCACAAGTTCGCGGTCCGTGACGGACTCGCCACCGCGGACCCCGCGGCTGCGGTCAAGCCGCCCACCCCCGCCAAGCGGCTGCCCAAGGCGTTGCCGCTCTCCGACGTCGAGGCGATCCTGGAGGCCGCCGGGTCCGCGGGCACGGCGCTGGCCAGCCGCGACAAGGCCCTGCTCGAGGTGCTCTACGGCACCGGCGCCCGCATCTCGGAGGCCGTGGGCCTCGACGTCGACGACCTGGACCTCGTGGACGGCGTGATCCGGCTGCGCGGCAAGGGCAGCAAGGAGCGCATCGTCCCCGTGGGATCGTTCGCCAGGGACGCTGTCAGGACGTACGTCGAACGCGGGCGTCGCGACCTCGTCGGCAATGGCCAGGGTGGCCCGGCGTTGTTCCTCAACGCGCGTGGTGGCCGGCTGTCCCGGCAGAGTGCCTGGGCGGTGCTGGTGCGGACGGCGGAGCGTGCCGGAGTGACCCGAGACGTCTCGCCGCACACCCTGCGCCACTCGTTCGCCACGCACCTGCTCGACGGCGGTGCCGACGTGCGCGTGGTCCAGGAGCTGCTCGGCCACGCCTCGGTGACCACCACACAGGTCTACACGCTGGTCACCGTCGACAACCTGCGCGAGGTCTTTGCCACCGCCCACCCGAGGGCCCGCAGCTGATGGGCGCGCGACCGCGGGAGACCGCACAGGGAGAACTGCGCTGATGGGGATCAACCTGGGCACCTGGACGGGTGCTCACGACGCCGACACGTTGTACGACGCGTTCTCCGGCTGGGCGGTCGAGCGGAACCTGCCGCTCTACCCGCACCAGGACGAGGCGGTCATCGAGCTCTTCTCGGGCAACAACGTCATCCTCGCCACCCCCACGGGGTCCGGCAAGTCGATGGTGGCCCTGGCTGCGCACTTCGCCGCGCTCAATCGCGACCAGGTGAGCTTCTACACCGCGCCGATCAAGGCGCTGGTCAGCGAGAAGTTCTTCGCGTTGTGCGAGATCTTCGGGGCCGACAACGTCGGCATGCTCACCGGTGACGCGTCGGTCAACTCCGACGCACCGATCATCGCCTGCACGGCAGAGGTGCTGGCCAACATCGCCCTGCGTGAAGGGGCCAGCGCCGACGTGGGACTGGTCGTGATGGACGAGTTCCACTTCTACTCCGAGCCCGACCGTGGCTGGGCCTGGCAGGTCCCCCTGCTGACGCTGCCGCAGGCACAGTTCCTGCTGATGTCGGCGACGTTGGGCGACGTCTCGCCGTTCATCGCCGACCTGGATCGCCGCACCGGCCGGGAGACCGTGCTCGTCGACGACGCCGAGCGCCCGGTGCCGCTGAGCTTCGGCTGGGCGATGACCCCGCTGGCCGAGACGCTCGAGGAGCTGGTCAGCACCCGCCAGGTGCCGGCGTACGTCGTGCACTTCACCCAGAAGGACGCGATCGAGCACGCCAACCAGTTGCTCTCCCCGGGCTCGCTCGGCAACAAGCTGGTCAGCCGCGAGGAGAAGGACGCCATCGCCGACCGCCTCGGCGCGTTCAAGTTCGGCGCCGGTTTCGGGAGGACCCTGTCGAAGCTGGTGCGCAACGGCATCGGGGTGCACCACGCGGGGATGCTGCCGAAGTATCGTCGCCTCGTCGAGCAGCTCGCCCAGGACGGGCTGCTCAAGGTCATCTGCGGCACCGACACCCTCGGGGTCGGCATCAACGTCCCCATCCGCACGGTGCTGTTCACCGGGCTCGCCAAGTTCGACGGCACGAGGCAGCGCACGCTGCGCATCCGCGAGTTCCAGCAGATCGCCGGGCGTGCCGGTCGCGCCGGCTACGACACGGCCGGGTACGTCGTCGTGCAGGCTCCCGAGCACGTCATCGAGAACGAGAAGGCCAAGGCCAAGGCGGCCGCCAAGAACGCCGCGATGAGCGAGGCGAAGCTGGCCAGGAAGAAGTCCAAGGCACAGCTCAAGAAGGCGCCCGAGGGGTCCGTGGTCTGGACCGAGGAGACCTTCGACCGGCTCGTCGGCGGCCAGCCCGAGGCGCTGGTCTCGCGGATGCGGGTGGACAACTCGATGCTGCTCAACGTGGTGGCTCGCGAGACCGACGCGTTCTCGGTGATGCGTGACCTGCTCCGCGACAACCACGAGGACCCCCGCAACCAGGTGCGCCTGGTCCGACGGGCGCTGCGACTGGCCCGCTCCCTCGTGCACTCCGGGGTGCTCACCCGTCTCGAGGAGCCCGACGAGCTCGGCCGCAGGTTCGTGCTCACCACGTCGCTGGCCGACGACTTCGCGCTCAACCAGCCGCTGGCCCACTTCGCCCTGGCCGCACTCGACGTGCTCGACCCCGAGGACCCCGAGCACCTGCTCAACCTGGTCTCCGTGGTCGAGGCGGTGCTCGAAGGACCGCGACAGATCCTGTTCGCCCAGCAGAAGGCGGCACGGGGTGAGGCGGTCGCGGAGATGAAGGCCGACGGCATCGAGTACGAGGAGCGCATGGCGCTGCTCGACGAGATCACCTGGCCGCAGCCGCTCGCCGAGCTGCTCGAGGCGACGTACGAGATCTACCGGCAGAGCCACCCGTGGCTGCCCGAGGACGGTTTGGCGCCCAAGGCCATCGTCCGCGAGATGTATGAGCAGGGGATGAGCTTCACCGACTTCGTCGGGCGCTACCAGCTGGCCCGCTCCGAGGGGCTGGTGCTGCGCTACCTCACCGACGCCTACCGCACGCTGCGGCACACGGTGCCCGAGACCCATCGGACCCCCGAGCTGGAGGAGCTCATCGAGTGGTTGGGGGAGACCATCCGCCAGACCGACTCGTCGCTGCTCGACGAGTGGGAGGCGTTGACCGACCCGGACCTCGTGGCCCGTGCGGCTGCCGGGGAACCCCCGCCCCCGCCGCGACCGCTGTCGATGCAGGAGCGACCGTTCCGGGTGATGATCCGCAACGCGATGTTCCGTCGTGTCGAGCTCTGCGCCCGCGACGACCTCGACGGACTGATGCGCATGGAACGGGCCACTGCCGACCTCTTCGACCCGGCTCGCGAGATCGGGATGACCCGCTCGGCGTGGGACGAGGCGCTGGAGGAGTACTTCGACGAGCACGACTCCATCGCCACCGACGGGGACGCGCGCGGACCCGACCTGCTGCGGATCACACCGGGCACCGACCCCGAGCTCGGTCGGGTATGGGAGGCGCGACAGACGATCCACGACCCCGAGGGCCACCACGACTGGGTGATCGAGGCCGTGGTCGACCTCGATGCCTCGGACGAGCTGGGGCAGGCGATCGTCACCTCACGGGCCATGCGCCGGCTCTGAGCCCTGCCTCGTCGACCGGTGCCAGGTCGACCGGTGCCAGGTCGACCGGTGCCACGTCGACCGGTTGGGCGGGCCGATCTATCCACAGGCTTGTGCACAGGCGCAGGTTGCCCTGTGCAACTGAGCGGGCGGTTGTGCACAGATTTCCCTGCTGGGGCACGGATCTGGACCCTCGTCTTGTTCCCGCCGGAGGGGTGGCCATAGAGTCGCCCGCAGGCTCGGGCACTTGTCGCCGAGTCGACATTGCACAGGAAGCATGAGGAGCGGCAGATGAGCGGTGGCGGACAGTTCTCCGGCCTTCCCGGGCAGTCCGGGAGCGGTGCTCCCGAGATGCCACCGTTGCTCCGACCTCCCGTCGCACCCACTTCCCCCGGAGATGACCACCGCGTGAGCGACCCGATTCCCTTCCCCACCTCGCAACCCACCTCGCAACCCGCCTCGGAACCCACGGCCGAGGCCTCGGAGGCGTCCGACCACCTGGTCGACGTGCAGCCGCAGGCGGAGCTCGGCCCGACCGGTCGGCCGATGCCGACCCTGCCCGAGCCGCGTCCCGTGGTCACCCACGGCAACGCCCGGGTGATCTCGATGTGCAACCAGAAGGGTGGTGTGGGCAAGACCACCACGACCATCAACCTCGGCGCGTCGCTGGCCGAGTACGGCCGCAAGGTGCTGCTGGTCGACTTCGACCCGCAGGGCTCCCTCTCGGTGGGCCTGGGCCTCAACCCGCACGAGATGGACCTGAGCATCTACAACCTGCTCATGGAGCGCGACGTCAACTACGAGGACGTCGTCGTGCCCACCGGTGTGCCCGGCATGGACCTGCTGCCCTCCAACATCGACCTCTCCGCGGCCGAGGTCCAGCTGGTGCACGAGGTCGCCCGCGAGCAGACCCTGCAGCGGATCCTCGCGCCCGCGCTCGACCACTACGACGTCATCCTGATCGACTGCCAGCCCTCCCTGGGCCTGCTCACGGTCAACGCGTTGACCGCTTCCGACGGCGTGATCGTGCCCTTGGAGTGCGAGTACTTCGCGCTGCGTGGGGTCGCCCTGCTGAAGACGACCATCGACAAGGTCCAGGAGCGGTTGAACCCCAAGCTCGAGATCGACGGCGTCCTCGGGACCATGTTCGACGGCCGCACCCTGCACAGCCGCGAGGTCATGGAGCGACTCGTGCACGCCTGGGGTGACAAGGTGTTCCACACGGTCATTCGCCGCACCATCAAGTTCTCCGACTCCACCGTTGCCGGTGAGCCGATCACGACGTACGCCTCCTCGTCGGCTGGTGCCGACTCCTACCGCCAGTTGGCCAAGGAGGTGCTGGCGCGTGTCGAGACGGGTGAGCCTGCCCGCAGCTGACGACCTGTTCCGTCCCACCGCCGATCGCTCCGGGACCACCGCGGACAAGGCCGAGAAGACGCCCCTCGCGGCGGTGGCGGAGGACGCGGCCGTCGTGCCGGGCGAGTCCACGACCGCGGCGAAGGAGCCCCGCAAGCCCAGCGGACGGATCCGGCACGACGAGAAGATGACGGTCTACGTCACCTCCGACGAGCTGCTCGACATCGAGCATGCCCGCCTCACGCTGCGACGTACGACCGGCAAGGCGGTCGACCGTGGCCGACTGGTGCGCTCGGCGATCGCGATCGCGCTGGCCGACCTGGAGCAGAACGGCGACGACTCCGTGCTGGTCTCACGGCTGCGCGACTCGTGACGGACCTGTCCTCGCCGCCCGTCGAGGCGACTCCTGAGTTCGCGGTCCACCTCGCCAACTTCGAGGGCCCCTTCGACCTGCTGCTCAACCTGATCGCCAAGCACAAGCTGGACATCACCGAGGTGGCGCTCTCTGCGGTCACGGACGAGTTCATCGCCTACGTGAAGGCCGGTGGTCCGATCTGGGACCTCGAGCAGACCACGTCGTTCCTCCTGGTGGCCTCGACGCTGCTCGACCTGAAGGCCGCTCGCCTGCTGCCCCAGGGCGACGTCGAGGACGAGGAGGACCTGGCCCTGCTCGAGGCTCGCGACCTGCTCTTCGCCCGACTCATGCAGTACAAGGCGTTCAAGCAGGTCGCAGGCGTGCTCGAGGAGCGCCTGACCGGGGAGTCCCGTCGGTTCCCGCGCGCGGTCGGCATGGAGGAGCGCTTCGCGACCCTGCTGCCGGAGGTGCTGATCGGCATCGGGCTCGAGCAGTTCGCCCAGCTCGCGGCCCGTGCCCTCGAGCCCAAGCCGGTGCTCGAGGTCAACCTGCAGCACATCCACGCGGCCCAGGTGTCGGTCAAGGAGCAGGCTGCGCTCGTGGTGGAGCGGCTGCGCCGGTCCGGCACGATGACGTTCCGGGCGCTGTGCGGTGACTCGCCCGACACCCTGACCACGGTGGCCCGGTTCCTGTCGCTGCTGGAGCTCTTCCGCGAGGGTGCGGTCGCCTTCGACCAGATGACCCCGCTGGGTGAGCTGACCGTGCGCTGGACCGGTGGCGACGACGACGAGATCGAGATCAACGACGAGTTCGACGGAGCGCCGCCCGAGGCCGCGCCGGCGCCCGAGAGCAGCGAGGACGACGCATGAGCGAGCAGCCCCACGAGCACGAGGCCGACACCGAGGTGGAGCCGGAGGTCGGGAATCGCGAGACAGGCGACGTCGGGACCGAGGGCGCTCACGCCGAAGCAGTCGAGGGCGAGGCCGCGTCCGAGGACGAGGCGTTTCCGCTGGCCGAGCTCCGGCCCTCCCTGGAGGCGATCCTCATGGTTGCCGACCAACCGCTCGACCAGGTCACCCTCGCCAGCGCGGTCGGGTACCCGGTGGGCGAGGTGCGGGCGGCGCTCGACGACCTGGCTCGGGAGTACGGCGAGCAGCGCCGCGGCTTCGAGCTGCGCAACGTCGCAGGCGGGTGGCGGTACTACACCCGGGAGGAGTACGCCTCGGTGGTCGAGGGCTTCGTGCTCGACGGCCAGCAGGCTCGCCTGACCCAGGCTGCTCTCGAGACGCTGTCGGTGGTGGCCTACAAGCAGCCGATCTCGCGGGCCCGGGTCTCCGCGATCCGTGGCGTGAACGTCGACGGCGTGATGCGGACCCTGCTCACCCGCGGACTGGTCGAGGAGGCCGGCCAGGACGGCGAGACCGGTGCGAACCTCTACCAGACGACCTCGTACTTCCTCGAGCGCATCGGCATCACCGCGATCACCGACCTGCCCGAGCTGGCGCCCTTCCTGCCCGACATGGACGACATGGAGGATGACCTGGCTGCGCTGGCCGGTGGCGGCGACCCGGCTGAGACGGCCGGAGCGGTTGCTGCCACTCCGGTCGGGCCGGCGGCGGAGCCAACCGTCGACCCAGCAGTCGATGTCCTCGGGGAACCGGACGCTCCTGTCGAACCCGATGCTGCGGTGGAACCCGATGCTGCGGTCGAACCCGAACCCGAGCCCGCGGTGGAGGTCGAGCTGGCCGAGCTGGGCATGGAGACCGACGCCGTCGCGGAGCCGGACGGCGCTGCCGGACGAGAGCCCGGGGCTGCCCCGGACGTCGAGCCCGCCCCGGACGTCGACGGGCAGGCTGACAGTGCGCACGGTGCCCGGGTGACGCCCGGTGAGTGACGACGGCCTGGTCCGGCTGCAGAAGCACCTGGCGCAGTCGGGTGTCGCCTCGCGTCGCAAGTGTGAGGAGATCATGCTCGACGGTCTGGTCGAGGTCGACGGCGAGGTCGTCACTCGGCTGGGCACGAAGGTCGACCCGCGCACCGCGGTCATCCGTGTCGACGGGAGACGACTCCCTCCGATCAGCCCGAATGTCTACCTGGTGCTCAACAAGCCCCGGGGCATCGTCTCCACGATGTCCGACCCCGAGGGTCGCCCGACGTTGAGCGACTTCGTCGCCGACCGCCCGGAGCGGCTCTTCCACGTCGGTCGTCTCGACACCGACACCTCGGGCCTGATCCTGCTGACCAACGACGGCGACTTCGCCCAGAAGGTTGCCCACCCGTCGTACGAGCTGCAGAAGACCTACGTCGCCGAGGTCGAGGGCGAGGCCACCAAGGAGACCATCACCCAGCTGCTGGCCGGAGTCACCCTCGACGACGGGCCCGTGGAGGTTTCGCGGGCGCGCATCATGCGCACCGGGCAGGGTGGTGCCAAGGGGCGCAGCATCATCGAGCTGACGATTCACGAAGGTCGGAACCGGATCGTGCGGCGCCTGCTCGACCACCTCGGGCATCCCGTGCGCAACCTGACCCGGACCGCGATCGGACCGGTGCTGCTGCAGACCCTCAAGCTCGGCACGATGCGCGAGCTCACGCCGGACGAGCTCGGGGCCCTGCTCGACGCCGCCAAGCTGTAGCCCGAGCCGGGGCCGGCGTCACCCAGTCTGCGTGGTCGCCCACGTCGAGACCGGGTGCGCGCCCCGCCCATGCCCGCAGGTGACCCCCACCGGCGGCCTCGTGCCTCGCCGGGCGACGCTCTCGCGGCGTAGCGTGGGGGACATGGTTGCCGAGGTCCTGGAGCCGTACGTCGCCTCGCTGACGGCGTACGACATCACCATGCCGGCGCCCGGGATCCACCGCGGGCTTCCTGCGCCGACCTTGACGTTCGTGCTGCCCGTGGGCGACCCGCTCGAGGTCTCCTGGGCCGACGCCCCCGAGACCCACCGCAGCGGCTGGTCGTCGGTCTCGGGCCTGCACACCGGCCCGGCACACATCCATCACGGCCTGCGCCAAGCGGGCATCCAGATCGCCATCACGCCGCTCGGCAGCCGGGCCCTGCTCGGCCTACCGATCGGTGAGGTGTCGGGGGAGCTGCTCGACCTCGACGACCTCGGCAGCGACCTGCCCGCGCCGCTCTCCCGGCTTCCCGAGGAGCTGCACGGCATCCTTGACGCACGTGAACGGAGCAGGTTGGTGGAGCGACGCCTGGTCGAGGCACTGGTCGAGACGGGCGCGCCCGCGCCCCGCGCAGAGGTGGGCCTTGCCCTCGCCGCCCTGACTCGCGGGGCACCCGTGGGCAGGGTGTCCGAGGAGGCCGGCTACAGCCGACGTCGACTGTCCACGTTGTTCCGGGCCGAGTGCGGCATCGGACCGAAGGAGTTCCAGCGGATCGCTCGCTTCGCGGCCAGCCGACAGCGATGGGGACGGCGACTGGCCACGGGTGACGGCTCGCTGGCCCGGGTGGCGAGCGAGTGCGGATACGCCGACCAGTCACACCTCACCCGGGAGTGGGTGGCGCTGGCCGGGTGCACCCCCACGGCATGGGCTCGCGAGGAGTTCCCATTCGTCCAAGACGTGGCCCTGGAGACTGCGGCAACCTGAGGGTCCGACGACCCAGGAGAGCGTGATGACCTCAGCAGCTGACATCAAGCACTGGCAGACCCTGACCCTGCGCGACCCGGAGACGATGATGGCGTGGTTGGGCGCGATCGGGTTCACCGAGCACGCGACCTACCGCGACGAGTCCGACCCGCCGGTCGTGGTGCACGCCGAATGGCTCTGGTCGGGTGGTGGGGGCATCATGTTCGGTGCCGTGCGCGACGACTCCGTCGGATCCTCACAGCCGGGGATGGCCGCCTGCTACCTGGTGAGCGACGATCCCGACGCACTCTTCGACGCCGCCGTCGCCGCCGGGGCGACCGTCATCCGTGAGATGAAGGACGAGGACTACGGCGGGCGTGGCGGAACGGTGGCCGACCCCGAGGGCAACATGTGGTCGTTCGGCAGCTACCAGCCGACGTGACGGGGTGGGCGGCGTACTAGCCTGTGCGGGCAAGGATTCGCTCTGGAGAGGACATCATCGTGGCCGTACGAGCCGTGCGTGGAGCTACGCAGCTCGAGGAGGACGTCCGCGACCACATGCTCGAACGGGTCGCCGAGATGGTCCAGGACGTGATGACCTCCAACGGTCTCGTCGTCGACGACTTCATCTCGGTCATCTTCACCGCGACCGACGACCTCAACTCCGAGTTCCCTGCGTATGCCGCCAGGCGCCTGGGTTTCGGCGAGATCCCGTTGATCTGCGCCCGCGAGCTCGAGATCGAGGGCTCCATGCCGCGGGTGGTGCGCATGATGGCGCACATCGAGACCGACCTGCCTCGTGCCGACATCACCCATGTCTACCTGCACGGCGCCGCGAACCTTCGTCGCGACCTGACCCGGGTGCGCGAGGTGCCCGACGAGTCCGGTGCGGATGACTGACGCTCCGTCGTTGCGCGGGCCGGTCCTGGTGGTCGGGGCCGGGCTGCTCGGCACCTCGGTGGCCCTCGCCTGCCGCAAGGCCGGACTCGAGGTCCTGCTCACTGACACCTCCACCGAGCACCTCCGCACCGCCAGTGGGCTCGGCGCGGGACGGGCGTACGACGGCCAACCTGTGCAGCTCGTGGTCGTGGCCGTGCCGCCCGACCACCTCGGCACGTTGATCGCCGAACAGCTGCGTGCGATGGACGCCGTGGTGACCGACGTCGGCAGCATCAAGTCACAGCCGCTGGCGGAGGTGCTGGCGACCGCACCGGCCGACGTTCGCCGCTATGTCGGCAGCCACCCGATGGCCGGCAGCGAGCGCTCCGGTCCGCTGGCTGCGTCGGCCACCCTGTTCGAGGGCCGTCCCTGGGCGATCGCCGTGCACGAGCAGGCCGATGCCGACGCCGTGGGCCTGGTGCGCGAGCTGGTCGAGGCGTGTGGCGGAGTGCCCCTGGAGCTGACGCCTGAGGAACACGACCAGGCCGTGGCCCGCACGTCCCACCTGCCGCACCTGATGGCCTCGATCGTGGCGGAGCGGCTCGTCCACGCACCCGACGGACACCTCGCGCTGTCGGGACAGGGCGTGCGAGACGTCACCCGCATCGCGGCCGGGGACCCGCGCCTGTGGCAACAGATCATCGCGGCCAACTCGTCCGCCGTCCTGGCGCTCCTCGACGAGGTCGAAGCCCGGGTGGGCGCCTTCCGTGACGCCATCGCGTCGGGGGAGCGCAGTGCGCTCGGTGCCCTGCTCGCCGAGGGTGTCACGGGCACCCGGGCGATCCCGGGCAAGCACGGTGGCCCGCCGCGACCGATGAGCAGCGTCTTCGTCGCCGTGCCCGACCACCCGGGCGAGCTGGCCCGCCTCTTCGCCGACGCCGGTGAGATCGGCGTCAACATCGAGGACATCCGCATCGACCACGACCCGGGCCGCCCGGTCGGTCTGGTCGAGCTGGTGGTCAGCGTGGCCCGCGCGGAGCACCTGGCCGACGCCCTGGCCGAGCGCAAGTGGGACATTCACCGATAGCCCGTCCAGTGCTGCTGAACGGTAGGCTACTCCCGGCCCACATCGACCAGAAGGAAGCGGGATCCCGTGAGCAGCACCGTCGTCGTCGCCATCGACGGACCCTCTGGGTCGGGCAAGTCGAGCACCTCGCGCGGGGTCGCGGCCCGGTTGGGCCTACGCTACCTCGACACCGGTGCGATGTTCCGGGCGATGACGTGGTGGATGCTCGAGCACGAGATCGACGTCCATGACGTCGCTGCGGTCGCTGCGCACGCCCAGGAGCCGGACATCGTGTCCGGCACGGACCCGTCGGCGCCGACCATCAGCGTCGACGGCACAGACGTGGCCGAGGCGATCCGCGGCGAGGACGTCACCGGCTCGGTGAGCCCGGTCAGCGCAGTCCCCGAGGTGCGCGCACGTCTGTTGGCGTTGCAGCGTGAGGCCATCGACACCGGCGGGATCGTCGTCGAGGGCCGCGACATCGGCTCGGTCGTGTGGCCGCAGGCCGAGGTCAAGCTCTACCTGACCGCAGACCCGGCCGCCCGCGCCATGCGCCGTGCGGCCGAGGAGGGCGGCTCCGACCTGGCCGCCACCGAGCAGTCCCTGCTGGCTCGCGACAGGATCGACTCCGGGCGAGCCGCTGCACCCCTGGTGATGGCCGACGGTGCGCGCCACATCGACACCACGCCCTTCACCCTCGACGAGGTCATCGACCAGGTGGTCGAGCTGGTGGGGGCAGCCCAGGGCCAGGTGTGATGACACGCTCGTTCCTGCCTGACACGACGGCGGTGGCCCTGCCACGTCGATTGATGTTGCACGGGCTGCGGCCACTGGCCAGCTTCATCGTCAGGCGTCGCTTCGCGGTGCGGGTCCACCACGCGGACCGGGCGCCGGTCAGCGGCCCCGTCATCTTCGCCTCCAACCACGTGGGCGTGGCCGACGGCCCGCTGCTCGCCATCTTCAGCCCCCGCCCCGTGCACGCGCTGACCAAGGTCGAGATGTTCGAGGGGAGGCTCGGCGGATTCCTGCGCGGCGCGGGCCAGATCCCGTTGAACCGGTTCACCGCCGACCCGTCGGCGATCAAGACCTGCCTGGCCGTGCTGCGCGCGGGACGGGCCGCCGGCATCTTCCCCGAGGGCAGCCGCGGACCCGGCGACTTCAGGCGCTTCCACGCGGGAGCCGCGTACCTCGGACTGGTGTCAGGGGCGCCGATCGTGCCGGTGAGCATGATCGGCACCCGCGCGCCGGGTGCGGGGAGCAGCGCGTTGCCAGCCAGGGGAGCGACGGTCGACATCGTCTACGGTGAACCGTTCCGGGTCGAGCAGGTGCCCTGGCCGCGCACCCGGGAACAAGTCACGCGGTCCTCGTTGTTGCTACGGCAGCACATGATCGCCCAGCTGGACGACGCCCTGGCCCTGACCGGGCGGCACCTCCCCGGGCCGCTGCCCGTGGGGCAGCAGAACATCGATGACGACCCGCCCACCGGCGTGGTCGAACAAGGAGCATGATGAGCGAGTACGACGCACCAGCCCCCGGCGACCCCGACATCTTGGGGCCCGTGCCGGTGCTCGCCGTGGTCGGACGCCCGAACGTCGGCAAGTCCACCTTGGTGAATCGCATCATCGGCCGTCGTGAGGCCGTCGTCGAGGACCGTCCCGGCGTGACCCGTGACCGGGTCTCCTACGACGCCTCCTGGAACGGGCGCGCCTTCACCGTGGTCGACACCGGTGGTTGGGACCCCGACGCCCGTGGGCTTGCCGAGCGCATCGCCGCGCAGGCCGAGATTGCCGTCTCGCTGGCCGATGCGGTGCTGTTCGTGGTCGACGCGACCGTGGGCATCACCGATGCCGACGAAGCCGTGGTGAAGATCCTGCGCCAGTCGAAGAAGCCCGTGGTGCTGGCCGCGAACAAGGTCGACGACCAGCGCACCGAGGCCGAGGCCTTCGGGCTGTGGAACCTGGGCCTGGGTGAGCCCTTCCCGGTCTCGGCCATGCACGGGCGCGGCTCGGGCGACCTGCTCGACGCGGTCCTCAAGGCGCTGCCGGAGACCCCTGAGGAGTCGTACGGCGAGATGGGCGGCCCGCGCCGCATCGCACTGGTCGGCAAGCCCAACGTCGGCAAGTCGTCGCTGCTCAACAAGCTGGCCGGCTCCGAACGGGTCGTGGTGGACAACGTCGCAGGCACCACCGTCGACCCGGTCGACGAGCTGATCACCCTCGGTGGCCGCGATTGGCGCTTCATCGACACCGCGGGCATCCGCAAGCGCGTGAAGTCCGCCTCGGGCCACGAGTACTACGCGTCCCTGCGCACCGCCGGCGCCATCGAGCGCGCCGAGGTCGCCGTGCTGGTGGTGGATGGCTCCGAGTCCCTCTCCGAGCAGGACGTCCGCATCATCCAGACGGTCCGCGACACCGGCCGGGCGTTGGTGATCGCGTTCAACAAGTGGGACCTGGTCGACGAGGAGCGTCGTTACTACCTCGACCGCGAGATCGAGCGTGAGCTGGTGCAGGTGCAGTGGGCACCGCGGATCAACATCACCGCCCGCACCGGCTGGCACGTCGACCGGCTCGTCCCGGCACTCGACCGAGCACTGGAGGGCTGGGAGACCCGCATCTCCACCGGACAGCTCAACGCCTTCCTCGGGCGTCTCGTGGCCGAGCACCCACACCCGGTGCGTGGCGGCAAGCAGCCGAAGATCCTGTTCGGCACCCAGGCCCAGACCGCGCCGCCGACGTTCATCCTGTTCACCAGCGGGAAGCTGGATGCGGGCTACGAGCGGTTCATCGAGCGTCGCCTGCGCGAGGAGTTCGGCTTCGTGGGCACCCCGATCGAGCTGTCGGTCCGTCCGCGCGAGAAGCGCAAGCGCTGATCTCTTCCGGGCTGATCGCTTCCGGGTGGGTGTGCAGCGACAACACCCGGGAGCCCGGCAGCTGGTCCATTCCTTCGTCGAGCCACCTCCCGGTGGCCGCGGCGGATCGTTCGATCAGGTACTCGGCCCGGCTGAAGTCGGCACTCGACACGTGCAGCGGGCACAGGGGTGGAAGCACGTGCAGATCGGTCGCCGTGCTGAACAGCTGGGTCTCGAGCAACGCGCGTTGGTGCAGCAGCAGCGTGAGCGCGTGCAGGGCTGCGCCCACGGGATGGGTCTCGGGCCTCGCCAGGGCACAGCTGGTTCCACCGGGGATGAGATAGACGTGGTGTGCGCCGAGAGCGATGGCCTGGGAGATGCCGGAGTCGTTGGCCACGGCACCGTCACAGAGCCAGCGTGTGCCCCGCAGCACGGGGGGATGGACGCCTGGAATGGCGCAGCTGGCCAGCAACGCCTCGGCCACGCTGCCGTCGGAGATCAGGACGGTCTCACCGGAGAGGACATCGGCGGTGACCACGTGCAGGTCGATGGCGGTCCCGTCGAAGGTGGCCTCGCCCAGCTGGGCCCGGAGGAACCGGGCGAGCGGGGCGGGGGAGAACACCGACGGAGATCGCCCGAGCACGGCCATCAACCCGCGCGCCGGCTGCAGCGGGAAGACATCTCGACGGTGCAGGCCGGTCCACAGTCGTTCGAGCTCGAGGAGGGCCGGCTCCCTGGTGCCGTGGATGGCCACGAACGCCGCGTTGAGTGAGCCGGCAGAGGTCCCGACCAGCAGGTCAGGGGTGATGCCACGTTGGGTGAGTGCGCGGAGCGCCCCCACCTGGACGGCGCCCAAGCTCCCGCCGCCGGAGAAGACGAATGCAGTGACCATGCTGCCCTCTATCGTAGGAATACTTCTACTTTAGACCGGTGGCCCGCGGTTCGGTGGCCGCACCGGATCGCCGTGGGTCACCCGAATTCAATGTCGGCGCAGGGTTGCGATAGTGTTCATCCGGCTCGCACGGATCGACGCGAGCTTCGGGCTGTAGCGCAGCTTGGTAGCGCACTTGACTGGGGGTCAAGGGGTCGCAGGTTCAAATCCTGTCAGCCCGACGCAGGTCAGAGGCGGTTTCGGAGAAATCCGGAGCCGCCTCTTTCGCGTAAGTCACTCTATGAGTCACCCTATCCGTCCGCGCTGGCCGTCCAAGCGGCCCCGAGAGCGTCGAACGCATCCCGCGCGACGTCGGGGGAGACGTGGCCGTACAGGTCGACGGTGACGGCGATCGAGGCGTGCCCCATGATCCGCGAGACGGTCGCCATCGGGATGCCGGCGTTCAGCATCATCGTTGCCGCCGTGTGCCGGAGCGTGTGCAGGCCAACACCCGGCAGGTCCGCCCGCTCTGCTGCCACCTGCAGAGCCCGTAGCGCGTTGCGAGGGTCGCACGGCTCCCCGAACTCGGTGACGAACACGTAGCCCGTCTCGTGCCACTTGCTGCCCGCCTTGAGCCTGTCCTCCGCGTTGCGCTTCTTCGTCCGTCGCAGCACGTCGAGGGCCGCTGCCGAGAGAGGGATTGTCCGATCAGACTTCTTCGACTTCGGAGCCGTGCGGATCAGGTCGCCGCCCTGGCGGACCAGCGTCTTCCGCACCCGAGCGGTTCGCCCCTCGAGGTCGACGTCCGACCACTTGAGCGCCAGAGCCTCTCCGCGTCGTAGGCCAGTGTTGATCAGCAGCTCGAACAGCAGCGCGTAGCGCGACCCGCCCGCCTCCGTGACGAGCACGCGAGCCTCCTCGACGGTCAGGACTGCCGCTTCCCGGTGCTCGACCTTGGGCCGCTTCACCTGGCCGAACGGGTTCTCGGTGATCAGCCGATCCCGCACGGCCGCGTCCCCGATGCCGCGAGCCACCGTGTAGACCTGCCGCACGGTCGAGTCCGACAACCCCTTGCCGCGTAGTTGGGTGATGAACCGCTCGACGGTCGACGCCTTGATCCTGTTCATGGGGGAGCGGCCGAGATCGGAGTCGATGACGTGCGAGCGGGTGAGACCGGCGTACAACGTCTTGGTCGACTGCTTCCGGTCGGAGACCTCGAGGGACGACGAGATCCACTGCTCCGCGAACGATCCGAACGTGGCCGTATCGTCCCTCGGTGGCTGCTTCTTCTCGACGCGCTCACGGATCTTCTTCAACGCATCCGACGCCGCCTTCTTCGTGTCGCCTGAGACCTGGGAACGCTTCCGGAGTCCGGTCGCCGGGTCGTCGTAGGTAATGCGGCCGATCCACCTTCCGTCCGCCCGCTGAAAGATGCTGCCTTCGCCCTTGGGTCGTCGTGACTGTGTGGTCATGTTCGCCAGTGTATGACCCCTTGACCTGTTCCCGGGGTCATTTGGCGAAGTCTCGACACGTACCTCAACGCCCTGCGCAATGTGTACACCGGATCAAGATGTACGCCGACTACAAGAACGTCGACAATCTGCACAGACGCCTGTCCACAAATGAGTCAACCGGATCAAGATGGACGCCGAATCTGCATATGGCTCTGACCTGCGGAAACGTGAGTTATCCCCAAGTGAGTTGGGGACAACAGCCCCGTAGCCCCTTACGTCGACAATCTGCACATGCGCTCTGACCTGCGGAAACGTGAGTTATCCCCAAGTGCCCTGTGGAAGCGGGCTTCCCACTGTCGGGAACGGTGTGCATCCTTAATGAGAACCACAACCGTGTAACCACCACCGGACGTCGGCAGCACCAGACGAACCGAGTTCCGCGAGATGAAGGCGGCCGAACCGCCAAGAACGAACGCCCTCATCCCGCTCCGATCCACTACTAGGAGTGAACCGCCATGACGGTATCCGACCACCCCAGCACCAGCACAACCCCCGCGCCGCCGCTTGTGCATGACATCCCCGAGGCCGCCGACTGGCTCCGGTGTGGTCGCTCGACGGTCTACAAGCTGCTCGAGACGGACGAGATCAAGGGGATCAAGATCGGCCGGCGTCGTCTGGTCACTCACGATTCCCTGGTCGCCTTCGTTGCGCGGCAGGTGGCATCTTGACCTCGCAGGCGGGCCGGGTGCCCGCGCAATCCCCGAGTTTCGACGAGCTCGTCACCACCACCGGCCTGCACCCGGCCGTGATTCGCAAGGCTCGCAAGGCGCGCCGCTCACGCGAGCAGCGGGACGAGCGCGGGCCGTGGAAGGCCGAGCACCCCGACCCCACGGCGAACGATGCGATCCACAAGGTAACCAAGGCGGGGCTCTGATGACCGCCCGCATCGGTTGTCCGTGCGGGTGCCGCCCCGCTGACGGTGAGGACTGCATCACCGACAAGCCCGCGCCGACTGGATCGCACTGCCCGTGCTCGACGCTCGAGATTGGGCAGCTCTGCAAGCGCGAGGCCGTGCGCTGGCATATCGCAGGGCACCCGGCCTACGGCGGTGCCGCGTGACCTGGCGCGTGATTTTTGACCACCAAACGGCGTACCTGATCGGCCCGAAGAACGAGGCCCGTCGTCGTCTCGCTGTCTGTGGTGACTCGTCGCCGGTCTGGTCCAAGCTCCGCGACGCCTGGGCAACCTCGACCGATGTCGGGAACCGCGTGCTTGACCAGCTCGAGGGCAGGAACGTCTTCGTTCCGGTGGAGCATCACGACCAGGAAGAGCTCGACCTCACCGAGACCGAGCCCGCCAACGTCGACAGGACCGAGCGGCAGGGGGTCATCTGGTGAAGCGACCACCGCCAACCACCGAGTCCCGACCGTGGGCACGCCACTATCAGGACGAGTGGGCATCCCGTGCCGGAGACCCGCGACTCCCTCACTGGTTGCGCGTCACGGCACTGGCCTACTCCAGCCACACCGACAACGGTCACGCACGGTTCAAGCGTGGTGAGGTCGCGCTCATCCTTGGTCGGGTCGACGCGACCACCGGAGAGATCCAGCCACACCGCAACGTGGCCCGCGTCATCGGTGAAGCGATCGCCTACGGGTGGCTGGCCGCTGACTCGTTCTGGGGCTGTCTCGTCGTCCCGGCACACGCGATCAAGAAGGGCTCACACGGCACCGCGAGCCCCTGCCCGATCCACGTCAAGCGACGCCGGAAGAACGCAAACAACTCACTCAGTGAGCCGTTCGACTCTCGTTCTTCAACCCTGAGTGAGCCGTTCGAGGCCCAAACCCCTCACTCAGTGAGCCGTTCGGAGCGTAACCCCCTCTCTCTTGTTCTGTCCCCCGCAACCACCCAACGACCTGCACCCGAAAGGCCCGCCTCATGACCAGCTCCACCGACATCAACCGGGACGCCTTCCTCGATGCGATCGCCTTCACCCGCTGCCGGCTGAACAATGACACTGACGGACTAACCGCCGTGGCGATGGCCTGCGAGCCCGTGGAGATGGTGGAGGCACTCGCAAGCCTCTACATCGCCAACATCATGGAGCTTGTTGCCCACGACCCGCGACGCGTCGACCTGTTCCTCAAGTGCCTACAGTCCGAAGTGTCAGCGCCGCGGGATGAGTCCGGCCGATGAAGCCGTGCCTGATCTGCGGTGAGCCCAGCGAGCAGACCCGCTGCCTGGAGCACCAGCGCCCCGACGAGCGCGGCACCCGAGCAGAGCGCGGCTACGGATACGCCTGGGAAAAGCTCTCCCGACGAGTCCGCAGGATGATGCCCTTCTGTGGTGACTGTGGCAGCACCGAAGACCTGACCGTCGAGCACACCGAAGAGACGTGGCGACGCTACGAGGCACGCCTGCCGATCCTGCCCAAGCACACCGGCGGCACGCTCTGCCGCCCCTGCAACAGCAAGCGGGGACGAGCGCGACCCCAGGGGAGGGAGCCCCTCGAGACGGGTTCCGCACCCGTGGGTAAGGCGCAATCCCCGTTACACACGAGAACGGTTCTCAAGTGAGGGCCGGTCCCAAGGCCGCGGTCGACGGTTCTGCGCTGCCCTGGGCACCGCGTTCTCTAGGTGCTGCTCGGTTCGGAAAGTTCTGCGAGAGGTTCATCGTCACGCCCAAGGGGACGGGCGCTCGGAAGCCGATGAAGCCCCGAGCGTGGCAGCTCGAGCTCGTGGGCTCGGTGCTCGACGCCACGCCTCGACCGCGCACCGCTGGATGGATGATGCCGCGCGGACAGGGCAAGTCGACGCTGGTGGCCGCGCTCGGTCTCTACGACCTGTTCGAGGGTGAAGAGGGCGCGTCCGTCGTGGTCGCTGCCACCGACGAGCGCCAGGCCGGGATCGTGTTCAAGACGGCCGCCCGCATGGTGGAGCTGAACGAGGATCTGCAGAGCCGATGCCAGGTGTTCAAGGACCGGCTCTACATCCCCGAGCGCGGTGCCTCGTTCGTCTGCCTGCCGGCCGAGCCCAAGCGCCTGGAGGGTCTCGACTACACGACCGCCATCCTCGACGAGATCGGCGTCGTCTCGCGCGACACCTATGAGGTTCTGACCCTCGCACAAGGCAAGCGAGAGACCTCGACCCTGATCGGCATCGGCACCCCGGGCCCCGACCCCACGAACAACGTGCTGGCCGACATGCGCCAATACGGAGCCGAGCACCCCGACGACCCCACGTTCGTCTGGCGCGAGCACTCCGCGGCCGGCTTTGAGGATCACCCCGTCGACTGCGCTCACTGCTGGGAGATCGCCAACCCGGCACTGGATGACTTCCTGCACCGCGACGCGATGCAAGCTCTCCTGCCGCCGAAGACAAGAGAAGCCACGTTCCGTCGTGCTCGTCTCTGCCAACTCGTCACCGACACCGACGGCAAGTTCCTCCCGCCCGGCGTCTGGGATGGTCTGTCCACCGGGGCCGGCGTGCCCGACGGGCGAGAGGTCGTCATCGCCCTCGACGGCTCGTTCTCCGACGACACGACCGCGCTGCTCGTGGGCACCGTGGCCGCCGAACCTCACTTCGATGTCGTGAACGTGTGGGAGCGTCCGGCCGGGGATGACTCCTACCGGGTGCCGGTGGCCGACGTCGAGCAGGCCATCCGCGACACCTGCAAGCGCTGGCAGGTCGTCGAGATCATCGCGGACCCGTTCAGGTGGCAAAGGACGCTGCAGGCGCTGGAGTCCGAGCGGCTGCCCGTCGTGGAGTTCCCGCACTCCCCGAGCCGTCTCACGGCCGCGACGACCAGCCTCTACAGCGCCGCGACCAATGGCGCGATGACGCACTCAGGAGACGCCCGGCTGGCCGCTCACGTCGGCGCAGCCGTCATTACCGAAGACGCCCGAGGGATGCGCCTCGCCAAGGCGTCCCGGTCCCGCAATGCCCGCAAGATCGACCTGGCCGCGTGCCTGGTCATGGCGCACTCCCGCGCCACCTGGCGAGCCTCTCGCCGATCCCGCAAGAAGACTAGGAGCTTCGCCTCATGACCGACCTGACGACCACTCTCCTGCAGAAGCTGGACGAGAACACAGCCACCTATGCCGAGCTTGACAGCTACTACTCCGGCACGCAGCCGCTCGCCTTCCTCTCTCCCGAGGCGAAGACAGCGCTGGGCACCCGGTTCGGGCGGATGGCCTCGAACATCCCGCGCCTTGCCGTCGCTGCCCTGGCCGAGCGCCTGCGGATCACCGGGTTTGCCGGTGCCGACGTGTGGCCGGATTGGATCCGAAATGATCTCGACCAGATGGCCGGCGTCGCGCACCGCGAGGCCCTCACGCTGGGCCGCTCCTACGTGATCGTGTGGGCCAACCCGGACGGCTCACCGCGAGTCAGCATCGAGTCCGCCCGCCAGGTGGTCGCCCTCCGCGATCCCGGCACCCGCCAGATTGTCGCCGCCCTCAAGCGCTGGGAGACCGGCACCACGACCGAGGCTGTCCTGTACCGCCCGGACGGGATCACCCGCCTGCGATCGAACAACCCCGGTGCGACCACGACCGGATTCCACACCGTGGAAGAGATCGACAACCCGCTCGGTCAGGTGCCCGTCGTCGCGCTGCGCAACTCCGACCGGCTCCTCGACGACGGCGTGAGCGAGCTCGAGGACCTCAAGCCGCTGGTCGACGGACTCAACAAGTCGCTGGTCGACATGATGACGACCTCGGAGTACGTCGGTCGCCCTCGACGCTTCGCGGTGGGAATCGAGCTGGAAGAGGACGAGGAGAGCGGGGAGGCCGTGAACCCGATCCCCGAGGGCAATCGGGCGATGATCTCGGAGAACCCCGACGCGAAGTTCGGACAACTCCCCTCCGCAGATCTCGGCGGCTATGAGGCTTCCGCTCGAGTGCTGCTCGGTCAGATCATGGCAGTCTCCGCTCTGCCCGCTCACTACGTCGGCGTCTTCTCCGACAACCCCGCCAGCGCCGACGCCCTCCGCGCCGCCGAGGCATCCCTGACCGCACGCGCCGAGGCCCGTCAGGCGACGTTCGGCCGCGCCTGGGAGGACGTGGCCCGCCTCATGGTGGGAGTCCGCGAGGGCACCGACCCGACGACCGTCGACGTCCGCGTCCAGTGGGCCGACGCTGCCACCCGCTCGGTGGCGCAGGAGGCCGACGCCATCGTTAAGTTGTACGGTGCCGGTCTCCTGCCTGCCTCGACCGCGCTGGCCCGTCTCGGCTACGACACAGACCAGATTGCCGAGATCCGCAACGCCCGCCGCGCGGAGGCCCTCGACGGCGCAGGGCTCAACCTCGACGGACTGCTCCAGACCGAGGGCACGCCGACCAGTGGCCTCGAGGACGCCTGATGGCCTACCGCGACAGCCTCAAGGCGCTGGCCGCCGAGACCGAGGCGCAGGTGCTCGCCGCCTACGCTGCCTTCCTGGCCGGCCGGATGAACGCCGAAGCGTTCGTCGCGATCCTGGCCGCCTACATCGCGGCCGGCAACGTCAAGGCGTACTCACTCGCGGATCTCTCGCTGGCCATGTCGCTGTCCGTCGAGCTGGGAACGCCCGTCGCCGCTCTCGGAGTGAGCCCGCCAGCCGATGACGCCGACCGGCTCGCCAAGGCCGCGCACACGCTCCTGGCCGTCGACGAGCTGGCCACCGCGCGAGTAGGACGTCTGGCCCGCTCCGAGCCGCTCGAGGCCGCAGCGCGCGCCTACAGCGCAGCCATGAACAAGTCCCCGCACGTCGCCGGCTGGGTCCGCAACGTCTCCGGTGGAGCCTGCCAGCTCTGCACCTGGTGGTGGCGCGAGGGCCAAGTCTGGCCGGCCGATCACGAAATGCCCACACACAAGGGATGCACCTGCACCCCACAACCCGTCACCGCCTGAGAGAGGAAGCAACCATGACCGAACAGATTGCCGAGACCGAGGAAGTCATCGAGCTCAGCACCGAGCCGGTAGTCGAGACCGAGGAGACCGAGACCCCCGAGACCGACCCGGAGACGTTCCCGCTCGAGTACGTGCAGAAGCTCCGCGACGAGTCCGCGAAGTACCGCACCCGAGCCCAGCGGGCCGACGACCTCGCGCAGCGGCTCCACGTCTCACTGGTGGCCGCCAGCGGCCGGCTGGCCGACCCCGACGACCTGCCGTTCAACGAGGCCCACATCGACGACCCCGAGGCGCTCACGGCCGCGATTGACGATCTCCTGACCCGCAAGCCTCACCTCGTTTCGAGGACACCTGTCGGTGACGTAGGGCAAGGTGCCACCCAAGGGGAGGCGACCGTCGACCTAGCCGGGATGCTCCGGCGCAACGCATGACGAAAGGGAAACCATGAGCACCTACAACAATGTGTGGCCCGTACTCAACAGCGTGACCGGCGATGACTACATCGGTGACCACCTCGACGAGTTGACGGTCGACCAACGATTGAAGGCGGCCGAGGTGTTGGCGCTGCTCTCGATCTCCGAGGAGCTCTCGAGGCTCAATCCGCAGAACACCACGACTCGCGACGATGACGGGACCACGCGCAACGGCTGGGGCTTCCCGACTCGCACCTGAGAATCGTTCTCAAGTGTGATACCCTGAGAGGGACGGTCCTGGTGGCCGTCCCTCTTCGCTTCGCGGTCCTGGCGGCCGAGCGTGACAACTTCCGCTCTCACGTTAGGACAGCCGTCATGGCCGTAGACACCAGTACCGCCGCAGAACTCACCGCCGAGCAGGTCCAGAAGGTTCTGGTCCAGCCGCTCGAGGCGCAGTCCGCCTTCCTCGCAGCCGGCCCCCGGATCATCGACACCGCCGGCCCGCTCCGTCTCCCGAAGATGGGCCCCGCGACCAGTCCCGGCTGGTTCGACGAGAACGCACAGATCACGCCCGAGGTCGACCCGACGTTCGACGAGATCATGCTGCTCCCCTCGACCATGCAGAGCGTGAAGACGCTGACGCGCTTCTCCAACGAGCTGGCCCGCCAGTCCGTCATCGCGCTCGACCAGGCGCTCCGCGACCGGATCGTCAAGGACGTGGCCGACACCCTCGACAAGCAGTTCCTGGGCCTCGCCGGAGACGGCGTGACCAAGCCCAAGGGTCTGTTCGTCTACGCCGGCCAGTCGCTCGCCGTCGACGCAGCGGTCGGTCTCGACGACCTCCTCGACGCCGAGGCCCTCGCGCTCGGTGCGAACGTCAACCCGGACGCGCTCAAGTGGGTCATGACCTCGCGTGAGTTCATCGCTCTCCGCAAGATCAAGGCCGCCACCGGCTCGAACAACTACGTGCTGCAGCCTGACCCCACCAAGTCCGGCGGCTACACCATCTTCGGCAAGCCGGTCATCGTGACCAACCACCTGACCGACACGACCGGCACGCCGAACACCGGCAACATGGCACTGGTCGACTTCTCCCAGATCGTGGTTGCCCGCGACCTGGCCCCCTCGGTCAAGGTGCTCGACCAGACGTTCGGCGACTACGACCAGCAGGCCATCCGCGTGGTTGCCCGCTACGACGTTGCCGCCCTCAACGACGACGCCGTGATCGAGCTGACCGGCATCACGATCTGATGGCTGCGCCCACGGCGCAGACCGTCGCGGACTTCCTTGGCCAGGGTGATGACGTGGGTTTCATCGCCCTGGCCGAGGAACACCTGCCGATGGTCACGCACATGGTCAACGCCTACACGCGCGGGAAGGGCTTCACCGACGGCATTCCAGACGATGACGTCGCGGCCGTGATCGTGTCCTCCGTGGCTCGACTGGTGGTCAACCCGGAGCAGTACGATCTCGACACCGCTGGCCCGTTCACGACGCGCTACCGCGTGTTCGACGGCTGGTCCCTGCCTGAGCTGGCAGTCCTCCACCGCTACCGCAAGAGGGCGCTATGAGGCGGCTCGTGGTGACACACGTGCAGGTCACCACGATCACCGACGACTACGGCAACACCGAGACCGTCGAGACCCCCGTCGACGTCCCCGGCTGCCTCCTGGCCCCGCGCGCGTCGAGCGAGCGCAGCGACCCGCATGCACCGGCCGTCATCAGCGGGTCACAGCTCTACATGCCCGCACGCTCCACACCCCCTGTCGCCGCGGATCACTTCCTCATCGACGGGAAGCGGTACGAGGCCGAGGGAGAGGCCGGCGTCTGGTCCGGCCGCGGGATAGAGGTCGCCGTGAAGCACATTCCCTGACCCGGCGTGAACGTCACCGACCGTTGAGTGCAGCGGCTCGGAACGATGGCAGGAGAGCGGCTCTTAACCTTTCGACCGCAGAGACCCTGCCAGCGCCAGACACAGCGAGACCCCCGGAGTAGTGATGTCCTCCGGGGGTCTTGCTGCGTTTGGGAGCGGTCAGTCGTCCGCTCGGTCGTGAGCAGCCCGGAGCTGGTCCGCGTAGAACTGACAGAGAGCCGCAGAGAAGGCAGGCACCGGAACGGCACCCTGTTCGATGCGAGTCAGGCCGTCGACGGTCGCCCAGCCTGCGAGCTCGTTGCTCTCGCACATACTGGCGACGTCCTCGATCGTGAGCTCGAGCACCTCACGGATAACCCTGTACGCCGAGCCGGCAGTGCCGTACTCGGTGGGTGTGTGCGTCCTGGTGCTGCCGTGCCGCGGGCACGAGTCCCAATCTCCGCAATCGCGGTCGTGCGCGGTGGTGGTGATAGATGATGTGGTCATGGTGCTCAACTCCTACTAGTTGGGTGCCTAGGCCCTGTCCGGTGTTGGTAGCACCGGGCGGGGCCGCTTGTGTTAGTTCTACCCCGAGCCGCCGACGCTTGTCAGCGGAATCGGACCTTCTGCATGTTCTGCATATTCCGCGAAGTCACCTTATGAGTCACCCTATCGACCCAGATTGCTGATATTCGCCAAAGTCCGTGAACGTCCAATCGTCAACCCTGTAAGGGGATTGGAGATATTGGCGAACATCAGCGGACACGCTGCCGATGCCTGGGGGTCAAGGGGTCGCAGGTTCAAATCCTGTCAGCCCGACCGAAGGAAGCCGGCCCTGAGCTGCGGAGACGCAGGTCGGGGCCGGTTCTCATTGGGCGGATCCACGACCACCGTGCAGGCCGTGCACGGGATCCGCGATCAGCAGCCCGGTCCAGCGCGTCAGACCTCGCCGGCGAGCATTCGTGTCACGTCCTCGGTGGACCAGGCGGGACGGACGTCGTCGCCCTTGCCGACCCAGCCGATGCCCGGCTCGAGGCGGCGTACGACGCGGGCAGGCACGCCTGCGACGATCGCGTGGTCGGGGACGTCGCCTCGCACCACGGAGCCTGCGGCGACCACGACATTGCGACCGATGGAGGCGCCGGGCAGGATGATCGCCTGGTGCCCGATCCAGGAGCCGGAGCCGATCGAGACCGGCTGGTGCTGGCCCAGCTGGTTGCCGATCGGTGTCTCGGGGTCCTGGTAGCCGTGGCTGGCGTCGGAGACGAACACCCCCTGGCCGAACCAGACGTCGTCACCGATCGCGATGCTCTCGTGGGCGGTGACTGTGCTCCTCGTGCCGAACACGCAACGGTCGCCGATGACGAGCCCGTGCGAGGGCAGCTCGTGGTTCCCGGGGCCATACCCCAGGGTGAGTGTGCAGGAGCGGCCGATCAGAGTCCTGCTGCCGATGTGGATGCCTCGCTCGCCGAAGATGGTGGCCTGCGGGAACGCAATCAGACTGGCCTCGCCGAAGCTGGCGAACCGGCTCGCCGCCCTGGTGCCGGGGGTGATCTCGCCGACCCATTCGACGGCACGTCGAAGGGCGTGGAGCGATGGGCTCAGGAGGGTTCGCAGGATCGGCACGGTGGCAGGCTAGCGGCTGCGCGTCAGCTCGAGCGGAATGGTGTGACGCGCTAGCGTCGGGGGAGACCCGGCTGCCCCGTGACGCGGACCGGATGAGGGAGACACGATGGCGTACGACGAGGAGCTGGCCGAGCGGATCCGGCACGCTCTTGCTGGAGCACAGGGCTGCAGCGAGAAACGGATGTTCGGCGGGCTCGCCTTCCTCCGCAACGGCAACATGGCCGTGGCCGCGACCAACCACGGACAGATGATGGTGCGTGTGGACCCGGATCGCGCCGAGGAGCTGATCACCGCCCCCGGCGTTCGACGCATGGTGATGAAGGCGCGGGAGCTGAACGGCTGGGTGGAGGCCGACGCCGTCGCGCTGGAACGAGCCGAGGACCTGGCTCGTTGGGTGGACGAGGGGTGGGCCTTCGCCGGCACACTGCCGGCGAAGTGAATGACCCGCGGCGATCGAGGAGGAGACGAGATGGCAGGGCACGGACACGACCACCGGGAACCACTCACCGACGAGGAGTTCCGAGAGCTGTTCGAGCAGCCCTCCTGGGAGGAACGCTACGGCGCCAAGGACGACCTGTGGAGCGGCAACCCGAATCCACAGCTCGTGGCCGAGGCATCCGGCCTCGCCCCCGGACGCGCACTCGACGTCGGTTGTGGTGAGGGCGGAGACGCGATCTGGCTGGCCCAGCAGAAGTGGCAGGTCGCCGCGCTCGACTTCTCGGTGCTCGGGCTGGCCCGTGCGGCCGCCCACGCCGAGAACGAAGCCGTCGCCCATCGCATCGAGTGGCTGCATGCCGACGTACGCAAGGACGACCTCGGCTCGGACTACGACCTGGTCACCTCGCAGTTCCTGCACCAGCCCGACGGCGGGATGGTGGAGGTGACCCGCCGCCTTGCCGAGACGGTCGCCCCGGGTGGCACGCTGCTGGTCGTCGGACATCACCCGGAGGACGCGGAGACCGGTCTGCGCTGGCGGATGAACGACGCGATGTTCACCCCGGACGACCTCGTGCCAGCGCTCGACCCGGAGGCATGGACGGTGCTGGCCGAGGTCCGCGAGCGCAGCGTCGAGGGGCCCGACCGGCAACCGGTCACCGTGCGTGACTCGGTGATCCGGGCGACCCGACGCTGAGTGTCGGCGTGGGCGTGACCAGCGGCCGGTGACCCTTGCGGGAGGGGCACCGAAGGGTGAGTCGGCCACGTCGCGGAGCACCGAATAGGATCGTGGGAATGGACGCGACCTCGACGGTGACCCGGCACGAGACGCCCGGCCTGGTTCGTGGCCTGGACGTCGCGGCCAAGGCCGCCCTCCTGCTGATGCTGGTCGTGGCGTTCATCGACCCCGAGATGGGCAACATGAAGGACAAGGGGGCCGGAGCGCGGGCGATCGCCTACCCGATGCTGGCCTTCACGGTCCCGGTGATCTGGTCGGTCTGGTGGAAGGAACGAGCATCGTTCCCCTGGCTGGCCGACCTGATGATCACCCTCACCTGCTTCTCCGACATCCTCGGCAACCGGATGGATCTCTACGACACGATCGTCTGGTTCGACGACTGGATGCACTTCTTCAACACCGGCGTCATCACTGCCGCCGTCATCCTGCTCACGATGCACCACACCTCCGGCCTGGGCGCCACGATCGAGCGGTCACTGGCCGTCGGCGTGACGGGCGCCGTGGTGTGGGAGCTGGCTGAGTACGCCGCGTTCCTGAGCAAGTCGTGGGAGCGCCGGGCCGCCTACACCGACACCTTGGGCGACCTCGCCCTCGGCACGATCGGGGCCGTGCTCGCGGCGGTGCTGGTCCACCACCTCTGGCAGCGCGGTCGACTGCACGACGCCGCGCCCCAGCTCGAGCAGCACTTCGTCCGCTCGACGAGAATGGCGGCCGGCCCGGTCGAGTAGCTCGACCGGGGCCGACCGCTTCCACCCTGGGGGTGCGGAGATCAGTGCCAGATCCTGGTGGAGGCCACGGCGATCTCGATGCGTGCCCCGGCCTCGAGACCTGAGCGCGGTTGCAGCAACTTCACGAAGAGGCCGCGGATCTTGTTGCCGTTGGGTGTGCGGGCTCGTTGGTTGACGACCACGTTGGCGACGTTGCCCACCTTGATGGTGGTGTTCCTGCCGACGTCGATCGGGATCCTCTGGCCGGCGATCACCAGGTTCACGAACGTCATCTTCTCGTCCTTGCGGTAACGCTCACCGCGCAGCTTCGAGTGGGCCTTGACGAAGATCGCGTCGGCACGGATGAGGCCGTTGAGCACGTTGAGCCCGGCGATCCGGTTCGTGTTGGTGACCTCTCCCCGGTGGGCGGACGAGGTCGACGTCGTCGTCGAGCTGATCGCGCCGACGTGGAGGATGCCCGGGATGTCGACGTCGGCCGTCCGGTTCTGGTTGGTCCGTCCGCCCGTGCTGATCGGGGGAGTCGCGACCTCTCCGGTGCGGCCCACCTCCCCACGCACCTTCGAGGTCGCCTTGATCAGTGCACTGGTGCCGTAGGCGTCGCCCCCCACTGCGGGAGCATCGCCGGGCACCGGCACGGAGAGCGCGGACATGGTCGGGTTCAGGATGATCGAGCTGCCGAGCGGTGCGGGGCCGCGGTCCTTCAGCAACCACACGCCGATGGCGTAGCCCTGACTGCTCACCACGCCGTCCTTCTGGCCCGTCACCGACGAGTTGAGCACCACGGCGGCGACGCCGGGAATCTGGACCCGGAAGTTCTTCGGGATGTCGACCGGCAGCCGAACTCCGGAGATGCGGAGGTCGACGAACCGCGTCCGGGACGTGGCCTTGAGGCCCCGCGGGGTGCCCTTCGTGACGTTCTTCGTCACGACGGCCTCGGCGCGGATCAGCCCGTTGAGCAGCGAGACGTTCGCGGTGCGGGCCGTGGAGATCAGCTTGATCCCCTTGGCGCCGGCCTTCTCGGCCCGGGTCTTCGTGTGCACCGCTCCCACGTCCACGAGGTTGTCGACGTCGACCGCGGCGACCGCACTTCGCTTCGCGCTCGGCAGGTCCTGGCCGGCGATGGTCGACTGTGCGGTCAGGTCGGAGGAGATCGTGGTGCCTAGCGCACGCACCATCGTGCCGCCGGCGGCGGAGTAGTAGGCGTAGCCGCGCGAAGCGTTCGCCGGGGCTTCGGCCTGGGACGGGGCAGCGAACAATCCGATGACCATGAGGAGGAGAACGGGGACCGAGAACATTCTGCGGGGGGACATCAGGAGCACCTCTGGGGTCGACAATGAGTCAGTTCCGCTCCCCAACAGGCACTCTAGGGATCACTCGAGGGCCAGTCCAGTGTTGAGGTCGCCCGACGTCCGTGTTCCGTCGTACGCCGTCGGCTGGGTCCCGAGGACCAGGAGGGCCTATCGGCGCCGCACCGTCGCCCGGTAGGTGAACAGGGTGTCGTCGTCGCGCGCGATTCCCTGGCAGGTGAGCGCTGTGCCCTCGAAGCAGCGGTACCGGAACGACGTGTTGGACAGGGTGAGCACGACGCGCGAGACGCTGGATCGGGAGAACGCGACGCCGGCCCGGGCGACACCGGCATCGCCGAAGTCGATGGTGCGCCGCTTGACGGCGCCGTCCGTGAACTTCACGAGCAGGCGGGCACGGACCCGGTGCGACTCCGTGGCGAGTCGGATCCGCAATCTGGTCCCGTCGCGGGTGCCCCGCCTCGGCCTGAACACGTAGTTGCGTGACGACATGTGGTCCTGGCGGAAGGAATGGGTCCCCGTGCTGTGCCGGGTCGGCCCGAGGCGGAAGGCGCGTGTGACCGCCGACCGGGCGTAGTTGCTGCCCTCCTCGAAGAACAACCGCGGCACGTTGCTTCCACTGGCGAAGCGCGAGAACTCGGTGGCCAGGCTGCTGCCCCGCTTGGTGAGGGCGGTGTTGACCGCCGTCATGGAGTTCCGTCCGACGGCAACCTGGTGCCAGGCGGCGCGAACGACTCGCGGCCCGTGCCGCTGCGACAACGCCTCGAAGAACACCCAGTTGGCATAGAGATTGGCCGCCCTGTCCAGCGGCTTGCCGGGTCGCACAGCGGTGCTGCCCGCGAGGAACTGACGGTTGTCGTCGATGTCGTCGTAGACCCGTTCCTCGACCCAGGCCGCAGTCGACTCCATGAACCAGCGGTCACCCATGGTGCTGTAGGCGAACTGCACGGCGTGGAAGAACTCGTGGGCGGCGGTGACCTTCAGCGCGTCGATCGGACGACCGGAGAACTCCGCGAAGTCGTTGTCGAGCACGAGGTAGGCGGACGAGGTGGAGGTGGTGTCCTCGGGAACGGCATAGCCGTAGACCTGTTGGGCGCCGGTGTTGCCCAGATAGACGTCGACCAGTCCCTTGCGGCTCTCGCCGTCGGGGTTCCCCTTCGTCCCGTCGCTGATCGGCGAGCGATAGCCGAGGGTGTCCACCTCGGTGGCCCACACGCGTTCCATCGCGGTGGCAACGGTCTCGACGTAGTCGGGAAGGCCGTCGTGGTCGGCGTCGTCCGAGGCCGGAGCGTGCTTGCCCTCGGTCACCCAGTGGATGCAGAAGTGCTCCGTGCAGTGGCTCTCGGACGGCTCTCCGTCGTAGCTGATCTCGGTGGGCCGGTTGTCGTCGTCGGTGGGGCGGGCCAGGAGGCTGGCGGCGCGTTCGCGGTCGGTCCCGGACAGGTCGTGCTTGGTCTGTTGCACCTCGACGAGCGCGAGGGTGGCGTCGAGACTGCCACCGCCGTCGAGGGTGGCCTCGGCCTGGTCCAGTGCCTGCTTCGCGTGCTGGCCCCGATCGTCGTCGGGCATGATCACCGGAGCGGCCGATGCCGAGGCGGTGCTTGCGGCCCCGGCCGGGGCGGCCAGGCCGACGGGCAGGACGAGGGCGCCGAGCGTCGCCACGCACAGGAGCCCGCGAAGAGTGCGGGACCGGTGCGGGGACGGTGCGGGCGGACGGCGCGACTCCGACGTCACGCGGTGCCCGAGATCTTCTCGATCAGGGCCGTGGTCGAGATCGCCGGCGTCCGCGGCAGGTAGACGACCTCGCAGACGTCGGAGAACTCGTCGAACCGGCCCTTCCAGTCATCGCCCATCACGAGCACGTCGGCGCCGTGCTCGACGATGTAGTCACGCTTGAGCTCGAGGGACTCCTCCACGAACACCTCGTCGACGTCACGGAGCGCGGCCACGATCGCCAGTCGTTCGGCCTGGCTGAAGACGGGGGAACGACCCTTCTTGCGCTCGTTGAGCGCATCCGCGGAGACCCCCACGACGAGACGGTCGCCCAGCTCTGCGGCGCGCTCGATGACGCGCAGGTGGCCGACGTGGAAGACGTCGAAGGTGCCGAAGGTGATCACGGTGCGAGGCATGGCGCGAATGCTACCGGTGGGCTCGGCCAACACCTGACAGAATCGACGCGCCATGACGATGCCATTGATCACTCCCGCTCCCGAGGCCGACGACGAACGACGCAGGGCCCTACGCCGGATGAAGGGGCTGGCCCTGGGTCTCCTGCTCCTCGCCGCAGTTGTCTACCTCTTGACCCGCAACCACGACGGGCTGCTCGGCTTCGTCAACGCGGGCGCCGAGGCGAGCATGGTCGGTGCGATGGCCGACTGGTTCGCGGTGACGGCGCTGTTCCGGCACCCGCTCGGGGTCCCGGTGCCGCACACCGCGCTGATCCCGAGGCGCAAGGACGAGCTGGGTCGTGGTCTCGAGGAATTCGTCGGCGAGAACTTCCTCCAGGAGGACATCATCCGCGAACGCGTCGCGTCCGCCGAGGTGACGCGACGGGTGGGTGACTGGGCCGCCGAGCCCGCCAACGCCGCGCGCGTCGTCGAGGAGGTCACCGACGTGGCCACCATCGCGCTCGGGCGGGTCAGGGACGAGCACATCGTCGACCTGGTCGAGGCGATCCTGGTGCCCCGCTTCCGCGAGGAGCCGATCGCTCCGATCCTGGGCACCTTCCTGGTCGAGGCCGTCCGTGACGACCTGCACCACGGGCTGGTCGACCTGGCCCTCGAGGAGCTGTCGGGCTGGCTCGAGCACAATCACGACACCTTCGTCGAGGTGCTCGGCGAGCGCGCGCCCTGGTGGGCTCCTCCCAAGCTGAACGACGCGGTCACCACGCGGATCCACACGGAGGCCCTGCGCTGGCTGGACGACATCAGGCACGATCCACGACACCGTGCTCGCGCGGCCCTCGATTCCATGCTGGCGCAGCTCGGCCAGGACCTGCTGTTCAACGACGAGACCCAGCAGCGCGCGGAGAACCTCAAGCTGCGGCTCCTCGAGCACCCCCAGTTCTCCGCCACCGGCATCTCACTCTGGAAGGCCCTGCGCAACGCGCTCCTGGACGCGCTGCGGGACCCGCGTGGCCCGCTGAAGGTGCGTCTGCAGGCGGAGCTGGAGAGGACCGCTGCTCGATTCAGCACGGACGAACGACTGCAACGCCGCCTCGACGGGCTGCTGTCCGACGCTGTCGTCTTCGGAGTCTCGCGTTACGGCACGGAGCTCACCACGGTGATCACCCACACCATCGAGAGGTGGGACGGGAAGGAGGCCGCCGAGCGGATCGAGCTGCACGTCGGAAGGGACCTGCAGTTCATCCGTATCAACGGCACCATCGTCGGTGGCCTCGTCGGGGTGCTCATCCACATGGCAACGATCCTGATTCCCTGACCTCCGGGTCGACCGCCTCCGACACGTGGAGGACAATCGCAGCATGACCATCGACGTTCCGATCCGTGACGAGTCGATCCGACTCGGCCAGTTCCTCAAGCTCGCCAACCTCGTGGAGGACGGCGCGGAGGCGAAGTCAGTGATCGCAGCGGGACTCGTGCGGGTGAACGACGAGGTCGAGACCCGGCGGGGCCGACAGCTGCAGGTCGGTGACGTGGTGATGCTGACGAGCCAGACGGCCCGAGTCGCCGCTGGTGATCCGGACGCGGACGACGGCCTGCCTTGGTGACGTGACGTGGTGACACGCGCAGACCGGGACGCCGGCGTCGCGAACCTGCGGTTCTCGGCGCCGGCGTCCCGGTCTGCGTGATGGTGGCCCGTTGCGCACGGGGTGGGGTCAGGAGACCCCGAGGAGGTCGACGACGAAGATCAGCGTCTCGCCCGGCTTGATGACGCCGCCGGCGCCCCGGTCGCCGTAGCCGAGGTGGGGCGGGATGACCAGCTGGCGTCGGCCGCCGACCTTCATGCCCTGGACGCCGGTGTCCCACCCGGAGATGACCTGGCCGATGCCGAGGCGGAACTGCAGGGGGGTGCCCCGGTTGTAGGAGGCGTCGAACTCCTCACCCGTCGAGTGGGCCACGCCCACGTAGTGCACGGAGACGGTGTCGCCGGACTTCGCCTCGGGACCGTCGCCCTCGGTCAGGTCGGTCACCACGAGGTCGGTCGGGGGCGTCGGGTCGACGAAGTCGACCTCGGGCTTCTCGGTGCTCACAGGTAAGTCTCCTCAGCTCTTGTGCAGGTAGTTGTCGAGTTGGTCGCGCTCGAACTCGAGCTCGCCGATGCGGCTCTTGACCACGTCGCCGATGGAGATGATGCCAGTCAGCGCACCGTCGGTGAGCACGGGGACGTGGCGGATGCGGTGCTCGGTCATCACCTGCATCAAGTCGGTGACGGCGGCCGTGCCCTCGCAGGTCTGCACCTGGGTGGTCATGATCGACGAGACCGGCGCCTCCAGCATGTCCGCGTCGTCGAGGACGCGGCGTACGACGTCTCGCTCGGAGACGATGCCGTCGACGGAGGAGCCGTCGGTGCTGACCACGAGTGCGCCCACGTTGTGGTCTCGCAGCAGACTGATCAGCTCCCGGACGGTCGCGTCGGGACGGATGGTGACCACGTCCTGTCGGGGCTTGCCGTGGATGACGTCGTTGATGCGCATGCGGACCTCCCGGTCGGTTCATGTGACAGGAATCACGCTAGTGCGCGACGGCGCGCTTTGGTAGGTCGTTGTCCAGCAGCCGGGCAGGAGGGAACGAAGCAGGCGCCCGGGTCAGCCCAGTGGGGGCTCGTCGACGGGTTCGCGACGTCGCTGGCGCAGGTCGTGCACCGAGCCGCCGGTCCTGGCCTCGGTGTCGGGGTCGGTGGCCTCGCTGGAGCCGAGGAAGGCCAGAGCCGCCTCGTGCAGGTGGCCATTGCTGGCCACGGCGTTGCCACCGAACGGGCCCGGCGTGCCCGACAGCGAGGTGAACTGCCCGCCTGCCTCGCGCACGATGATGTCGAGGGCCGCCATGTCGTAGACCTCGAGCTCCGGCTCGGCGGCGATGTCGACCGCCCCCTCGGCGACCAACATGTAGGACCAGAAGTCGCCGTACGCGCGGGTGCGCCAGCAGCGTCGGGCCAGCGACAGGAAGTCGTCGAGTCGGCCGCGTTCGTCCCAACCGGACAGCGAGGAGTAGGACAGCGACGCGTCGTCGAGCCGGCGTACGTCCGAGGTGTGGATCTGGGTGGCCTTCAGCAGTGATCGCCCGGTCCAGGCGCCGTTGTCCTTCGAGGCCCACCAGCGACGCTGCAGCTGGGGCGCCGAGACGACGCCGAGCACCACCTCGTCGTCGACCACGAGGGAGATCAGGGTGGCCCAGACCGGGACGCCGCGGACGAAGTTCTTGGTGCCGTCGATCGGGTCCACGATCCAGCGTCGCTGGCTGTGCCCGGTGGTGCCCTGCTCCTCGCCGATCACTGCGTCGCGGGAACGGACGCGTGACAGGGTCCGCCGGATGCCCTCCTCGACGGCCTGGTCGGCGTCGGTGACAGGGGTGAGGTCGGGCTTGCTCATCACGTGCAGGTCGAGCGCCTTGAAGCGAGCCTGGGTGAGCGAGTCGGCATCATCGGCCAGGACATGCGCCAGGCGAAGGTCGTCGGTGTAGTCGGTGGCCATGGACACAGGCTATTCCTCTGCGGGATCGACTGCGCCGTGCCCTAGGGTTCAGGCATGGAGATCAACGGCCTGCCGGCGCACCCACTCATCATCCACGTGGCCGTGGTGCTGATCCCGATCGCTGCGGGACTGTCGGCCTTCTATGCCGTTGTTCCGCGGTGGCGCTGGTACACCCGCTGGCCGATGGTGGGCTTCTCCGCGGGTGCTCTCGCCGCCGTGATGTTCGCCTACTTCTCCGGGAAGGACTTCCTCGAGAGCCGCCCCGAGCTCGAGCCGATCATCCAGCCGCACCAAGAGCGTGCCCAGATCCTGTTCTGGCTGACGATCGTCTTCATGGGCGTGGTGTTGATCAGTGCCTTCGCCCTCGGCGGTCCGTCCGCGATGGCCTCAGGACGCGGCGCCCGCGGGCGTCACGCGCCACTGATCGAGTGGACCCTGATGGTGATGCTGGTGATCTTCGCGGTGGCGTTGATCCTGATGACCTTCCAGACCGGTGATGCCGGGGCACGCCTCGTGTGGGGCTGACCCGGCCTCGTTGCCCTGCCCCTGCGGTCGGCGTCAGTCGCCGCTCTCGCGGGAAGCGAGCAGTCGTCGGAACGACTCGACCCGCTCGGGGTCCAGGGAACCCGTCGTCATCGCCTCGTCGAGCCCGCACTCGGGCTCACCGCTGCCGTGCGTGCACCCGCGGGAGCAGGTCGCGGTCATCTCCTCGAGATCGGGGAAGGCGCCGATGATGTCGCCCGGCTCGACATGGGCGAGGCCGAAGGACCGGATGCCCGGGGTGTCGATGATCCAGCCGTCGTCCCCGGGGAGCGCCAGCATGTAGGCCGAGGTCGAGGTGTGCCGGCCACGACCGGTCACGGCGTTCACCACGCCCACCTCGCGCCCCGCGTCCGGGACCAGGGCGTTGACCAGGGTGGACTTGCCGACGCCGCTGTGGCCCACCAGCACGCTGGTGGTGCCGTGCAGGACCTCCCGCACCGCTGCCACGTCGCCGCCGCGCTGGGTCACGACGTACGGCACACCGAGGGAGCGATAGGTCGACAGCAGCGTCTCCGGGTCCGCGAGGTCGGCCTTGGTCAGGCACAGGATCGGTTGCATGCCCGCGTCGTAGGCCGCGACCAGCGCGCGGTCGATCAGGCGCGGGCGCGGCTCGGGGTCGGCCAGAGCGGCGACCACGACGAGCTGCGCGGCGTTCGCGACGATGACCCGCTCGACCGGGTCATCGTCGTCGGCGGTACGTCGCAGGGTGGTGGTGCGCTCCTTGACCTCGACGATGCGCGCCAGGCTGCCGTCGTCGCCGGACATGTCACCGACCACGCGCACCCGGTCGCCGACCACGACGCCCTTGCGGCCGAGCGGCCGAGACTTCATCGCCATCACCCGGCGGCCGTCGTAGCGCAGGGTGAACCTCCCGCGGTCGACCGTGATCACCACGGCCTCGACCGCGTCGTCGTACGACGGCCGGTCCTTGGTGCGCGGACGGGTCCGACGGCGTGGCCGGTCGTAGTGCTCGAGGTCGTGCTCGGTGTAGCGGCCGCTCATGGAGCCTCGGCGGAGGCGGGGAACAGGCCGGACCAGAAGGTGGCGAAGTCGGGGAACGTCTTGGCGGTGGTGCCGATGTCCTCCACCGCGACACCGTCGACCGCGGCGGCGATGATCACTCCCGCATGGGCCATCCGGTGGTCGGCATAAGTGTGGAACACACCGGGGCCCAAGGGCGTCGGACGCAGGGACAACCCGTCGGGATGCTCGGTGACCTCGGCTCCGAGGCCGGTCAGCTCGGTGGCCAGGGCACTGAGCCTGTCGGTCTCGTGGCCGCGGATGTGGGCAATGCCCCTCAGGTGTGAGGGAGAGTCGGCCAGGGCGCACAGGGCGGCGACCGTGGGGGTCAGCTCGCCCACGTCGTGCAGGTCGAGGTCGACTCCGTGGAGCGGGCCGTTGCCGGTGACCGTCAGTCCGTCCGGCGAGAGCGCGACGGTGCACCCCATGCGGGTCAGGATGTCGCGCAGCGCGTCACCGGCCTGGGTCGTGCTCCGGGGCCAGTCGCGCACGGTGACCGATCCGCCGGTGACCGCGGCCAGGGCCAGGAAGGGGGCCGCGTTGGACAGATCGGGTTCGATGACGTGGTCGACCGCTCGGATCGGGCCGGGAGCGACCGCCCACCGGTTGGCGTCGCTGTCGGCCACGTCGACGCCGTGGGCACGCAACATCTCCACCGTCATGTCGATGTGGGGGAGAGAGGGCACCGGCTTGCCGTCGTGACGGACGTCGACGCCTTCGTCGTAGCGGGCGCCGGCCAGCAGCAGGGCCGAGATGAACTGCGAGGACGCCGACGCGTCGACCACCACACGCCCGCCCCGCACCCGGCCGTGGCCGGTGATGGTGAACGGCAGTCGGTTCCCCTCGGAGACGTCGACCCCCAGGCCGCGAAGGGCGGTCAGCACCTCACCGACCGGCCGGTTGCGCATGTGGGCGTCACCGTCGAAGGAGACCGAGCCGTCGGACAGCCCGGCAACGGGAGGGACGAAGCGCATGACGGTTCCGGCCAGGCCGCAGTCGACGTCGACGTCCCCGGTGAACGCTCCGGGCGTGACGCGCCAGTCCTCGGCCGACGTGTCGATCGCGGCTCCCAACGAGGTCAGGGCACGTGCCATCAGCACGGTGTCGCGGGACACGAGTGCGCGGCGTACGACGGAGGGAGCATCGGCCAGGGCGGCCAGGATCAGCGCCCGGTTGGTCAGCGACTTCGAGCCGGGCAGGGAGATCGTCGCGTGCACGGGCTCGCGAGCTCGAGGTGCTGGCCAGGGATCAGGTGTCGTCACGGTCGAAGGGTATCGAGTGGCTCGGTGATCACCGGGACAGCAGCACGGTTCGGCTGTTGTTGGCCGGGTCGGCGTCGTCGGTCCCGTCACCCGGGGTGACGGTGAAGGTGAGGCTGGTGTCAGCGAGGACCTTCATCGCCGTGAGGTCGAAGGATTCGCCGCCGGCGCCGTCGATCCGGCAGGTGAGGGTGCCGATCCCGATCCTGCTGCACCGCGGATCGAGCAGGTCGAGCACGACCACCGGGTTGTCACTGGTGATGTCCAGCGTGGCGGGGCCGTGGCTGACCGTGACGGCCACCTTCCAGAGGGTGGAGCTTCCCATCTGCTCTGCGGAGGCGGTGACGGTCAGGTCTGCCTCGGGGTCCTGCGTCGGCGTGGGGGTGGGCGTGGGCCTCGGGGTCGGGCTCGGTGACGGCGTCGGGCTGGGAGTCGGGCTCGGGTTGGGAGTGGGGGTCGGGCTGGGAGTCGGGGTCGGGGTGGGGGCGGGCTCCGGGGCGGGGCTGTCCACCGGGAAGGGGCTGTCCACCGCGACGGGGGCGGGCGCCGCCGGGACGGCTGGCCGCGGGGTGCTCGGCTTCGGCTTCCGCTTGGCGGGCGCGTCGGCGCCTGGCGATGCCGGTGCCGTGGAGTCAGGGGCCGCGATCTGTGCGGCGGGGGGCTGGTTCGGCCGATCTCCTTGGTTGACTGCCACCGCGATCGAGACACCGGCCACCGCGGCCACCGTCGCGACCCCGCCCACGGCGGCCATCTGGGTGTTCGCCGCGACGAAGTCCTTGGCCCGGTCGAAGAACAGCAGCACGGCTCCCTTGGCCGCCAACGATCCGGCCCCGGCGAGGTAGGCCGCGCCGACGGAGGTGCCGAGGAGGAGCGGGGCCAGCAGTGCTCCGAGGTTGGAGTTCACCTCGGTCAGCTCCAGGTAGATCGCCATGCAGCTGCGGCACTCGTCGACGTGCTTCTCGATCTTGGCCGCGTCTCGTCGCGACACCCCGTTGCGGATGTAGGCGCCGAGGTGGTCATGGGTCCACCGGCACTCGGGCTTGTCGAGCTCCTCCACGTGGGAGTTGAGGAAGGCCTGCCGCAGTCCCTCGCGGGCCCGGTAGGCGAGGGCCGACACGGAGTTGGCGCTCATGCCGAGGATCGTCGCGACTTCGGCCGGCTTCTGACCCTCGACCTCGGTGTGCCACAGGACCAGCTGCCAGCGCTCGGGCAGCGAGGCGAACGCCTTGGCGGCTGCTTCGTTCTCGAAGCCCTCGACCGCGGTGTCCCGGAACGGCACGCCGGGGTCGAACGCCTCCATGTCGTCGGTGGTGTGCAGTCGCGAACCGGCGCGGATCCTGTCGACGTGCAGGCGGCGTACGGCGGTGAGCAGGTAGGCGCGGAAGGCGACATCCGGTCCGCCTCCGCCCTGCAGCACCTTGAGCACCTTCGTGAAGGCGTCGGAGACGAGGTCGTCGGCGTCCGAGGGAGTGGTGAGCTGACGCGCGAGTCGCCGGGCAGCGGTCACGTGGCGCTCGAACAGGTCGCCGTAGGCGGACACGTCACCACCTCGGACGGCCGAGATCAGCTCGGCGTCGCCCGGTTCCTCGACTTCGGGGAGTGTGGTGCTCACATGTCTCCAACGATCCAACCGGCAATTGATGACGCAGGAAGCGCTCCACGAAACAGGTTAGTCGCTGGCCGGCAGGTGAGCTCGGTCACGTCGATCGGCTGCAGGAAAAAGATTCTGGAGAAAATCTGCGAAGTCGCGTCATGAACCCACGGGGGCTCCGTTCCATGGTCACGAGACGTGGAGCATGACACCGGGAGGGGCAGGGCCGTGGGTTTCTTCGCAACCAAGACGCGACGGAGCACCACGGACGATTCCGGGGCAAGGGCTGAGCTGTCCGAGCTGACACGGCAGGGGTTGCCGGCTCAGTTCGAGGCAGTGGGGGAGGCCCTTGCCTCGGGATCTGGCTCTGCCGAGGCCTGTGAGGTGGCGGGACGACTGCTGGCCAGGGACGGGGCCTCGCTCGACGAGGCCCTCGAGCTGCTCAGCCGGACGACCCACCTCGTCACGGGAGGGGAACCGGCCTTCGTGGACGTCCGGGCGCTGTCCATGGCCTGGAGCGAGTCGACGCTGGCCTATCTGCACCAGCTGTCCTGCGAGGATCCCCTCACGGGTCTCGCCAGCCTGGCGCACATCCGCAGCCGTCTGTCCGAGCTGTACAGGGGGCAGCTCGGCCGCCGGTCCGCGGACCTGGGTGAGACCCATGCCCTCGTGGTCGTGGAGCTCCCTGACGATCGGCCGGGTCGAGGTGCCCGGGGCGAAGACCAGTTCTCACGTGCCCTCCGGCTGACCCGCTTGGGGGAAGTCGTGAGAACCGTCTTCAACGGCACCGAGACCATCGGCCGATCCGGCACCAACCGCGTCGTGGTGGTCGTCGAACGAGATGCCCGGCTGGGGCGCCGCGTGGCGCTCATACGCACGATGCTGGCAACGACCGGCCACCCGACCCGGGTCTGGATCGAGGGGCTGCCGCCGACCGACGCAGGTGCGGCCTCGCTCCTCGACGAGCTCTGCCGCCACTGACGCTGATCGCGCAGCCGGAGGCGCTGGTTGCCTTGGCTGCCCTGCGTCGGTCCCGGGTGTCTCGACCCGCCGGTCGCGACCTCGTTCTCGGTCGCGCGGTTCGCTCGACCCGCCTCGGTCCTGACTGTGCGCTCCTTCGTCGTGCACAGTTGGGCCTTGCTGCCCTGCGTCGGTCCCGGGTGTCTCGACCCGCCGGTCGCGACCTCGTTCTCGGTCGCGCGGTTCGCTCGACCCGCCTCGGTCCTGACTGTGCGCTCCTTCGTCGTGCACAGTTGGGCCTTGCTGCCCTGCGTCGGTCCCGGGTGTCTCGACCCGCCGGTCGCGACCTCGTTCTCGGTCGCGCGGCTCGCTCGACCCGCCTCGGTCCTGACTGTGCACTCCTTCGTCGTGCACAGTTAGGCTCGGCGCATGTGTGGTCGTTATGCCTCGTCGCGTCAGCCTGAGGACCTGGTCGAGGAGTTCGAGGTCCAGGAGTCGCTGGTTCCCGCGCCGCTCGAGGCTGACTTCAACGTTGCGCCCACCAAGGAGGTCTACGCCGTCCTCGAGCGCCCCGAGAAGGACGACCGGCCGCAGCAGCGCCAGCTGCGGGTGCTCACCTGGGGGCTCGTGCCCTCGTGGGCCAAGGATCCGTCGATCGGCAACCGGATGATCAACGCGCGCATGGAGACCGTGGCGGAGAAGCCGGCCTACCGTCGCGCCTTCGCGGCCAGACGGTGCCTGCTGCCGGCCGACGGCTACTTCGAGTGGTACCCGACGCAGGAGCTCACCAAGGCCGGAAAGCCGAAGAAGCAGCCGTTCTTCATCCGACCCAAGGACGGCGAGGTGCTGGCGATGGCCGGCCTCTACGAGATCTGGCGCGATCCCACGAAGGCCGACGACGACCCGGCCCGCTTCCGGTGGACGTGCACGGTGATCACCACGGACGCAGAGGACTCGCTGGGCCACATCCACGACAGGATGCCGCTGATGGTTCCCGTGGACCGGCGATCCGACTGGCTGGATCCCACGCAGAAGTCCCGGGACGACCTGCTGTCGCTGCTCGAACCGGCGGTCCCGGGCCAGCTGGAGGCCTATCCGGTCTCGACCCTGGTCAGCAACGTCCGCAACAACGGACCCGACCTCATCAAGCCGCTTCCGCTGGAGGAGGCACCCTGATGGTCAACGTCGAGCGCATCGTTGCCACGCCGTACGGCGACGCGCGGCTGGTCTCCTCACGGTCTCGCCGTCCGGTGGCCACGCTGTTGCTCAGCCACGGAGCCGGTGCGGGAATCGACACGCCTGACCTGGAGGCGCTGACGGCGTCGCTGCCGGGGCAGGGGATCACGGTGCACCGGCTCGAGCAGCCGTGGAAGGTGGCCGGCAAGAAGGTGGCCACGGCGCCGCCGACGCTCGACGTGGCGCTGCGGGCGGCAGCCGGGGTGATCCGGCCGCGCACACCGTTGATCGTGGGTGGGCGGTCGGCCGGTGCCCGCTCGGCGGCCCGCTGTGCGCACGGCCTCGCCGCCGCCGGCGTGCTCGCCCTCTCGTTCCCGCTGCACCCGCCGGGCCGACCCGAGAAGACCCGGCGTTCCGAGCTCGCGGGGGTCGGGGTGCCGTTGCTCGTGGTGCAGGGGGCGCGGGACCCGATGGGCAGGCCCGAGGAATTTCCCGAGGGCACCAACCTGATCGAGGTGCCCTTCGCCGATCACTCGTTGAAGGTCCCGCGGACGGCCCCGCTGTCCGGTTCCGACGTCACGGCGATGGTCGTCGAGGCCACACTGGAGTGGATCGTGCGCGAGGTCACCGGGCGTTGAGGCCCGGTCCCGGGAATCATTGGGACGCTCCTCCGGTTGAACCAGACGTGCTCGCACTACTCGAACGTCCCACGACCCGCGTAGGCTGGGAGGCGATGACTGAATCCCTCACCAGCGACGTCGACATGTCCGAGGTCGACCTCGCCAACGAAACAGACGCCGAACGCTCACTGCGCTTCGAGCGCGACGCGCTGCCCTTCCTGGACCAGCTCTACTCAGCGGCCATGCGGATGACCCGCAACCCGACCGATGCCGAAGACCTCGTCCAGGAGACCTTCGCGAAGGCATTCTCCGCCTTCCGCCAGTACAAGCCCGGAACGAACCTGAAGGCCTGGCTCTACCGGATCCTCACCAACACGTTCATCAACAACTATCGCAAGAAGCAGCGCCAGCCGCAGCAGTCGATGGCTGAGGATGTCGAGGACTGGCAGCTCGCTCGTGCCGAGTCGCACACGTCGACGGGCCTCAAGTCCGCCGAGATGGAGGCGCTGGAGCACCTCCCTGACTCGCAGGTGAAGGACGCGCTGCAGCGGCTCCCCGAGGAGTTCCGCCTGGCCGTCTACCTCGCCGACGTCGAGGGCTTCCCCTACAAGGAGATCGCAGAAATCATGGACACCCCGATCGGGACGGTCATGTCCCGCCTGCACCGTGGCCGCCGTCAGCTGCGGGACATGTTGTCCGGCTACGTCCGCGACAACGACCTGGTGCGCCCGGCCTCGAAGGGAGCGGACTCGTGAACGACCCGAACTCCGCCGAGGACTGTGCCGACTACCTCGAACGCATCGTCTACCTGATCGACAACGAGCTCGACGAGGCCGACTGCTCGGTGGTGCGCCACCACCTCGAGGAGTGTGCCCCGTGCCTCCAGAAGTACGACCTCGAGCGCACCGTGAAGGCCCTCGTTGCCCGCTCGTGCTCCGAGTCCGCGCCGAACAGCCTGCGTGACCGCGTGCTGGTGCAGCTGCGCCAGGTGCAGATCGAGATCACCGAACGCTGACCGAGCCGATTGGCGGCGACGGCCGCTTTGCTGCGACAATGGCCGCCGAAGATCTCCAGGAGGACACATGAGCAAGCGAGGCCGCAAGCGCCGCGATCGCAAGAAGAAGGGCGCGAACCACGGCAAGCGCCCCAACGCCTGAGCATTCGGGCCAGCAGAACCCCCGAGCCCCCTGGGCGAGGGGGTTCCGTCATTTCGTGGGGACGGGGCAGTGATGGGGAAGAATCACGGCATGGCCCCTTCCGAGATGACCGCCACCCGCACCTTCGCCGTCACCGCGGCCGACACCGCGCTGGCGGTGGGGTCCGGGACGTTGGAGGTGTTGGGCACGCCCCGGTTGCTGGCATGGTGCGAAGCCGTCACCTGCGTCGCGATCGAGTCCCTGCTGAGCGAGGGAGAGACCTCGGTGGGCACCCGGATGTCGCTCGAGCACCTGGCAGCGAGCCCGGTGGGTGCCGAGGTCGTGGTGGCTGCGGCCTCGTCGTACGTCGACGGGCGTCTCGTGCGCTTCACGGTGTCCGCCCGGATGAACGGCAAGCTCGTCGGCAGCGGTGAGGTGACCCGGGTCGTCGTCGACACGCAGAAGTTCCTGTCCCGGCTCTGAGCGTGGTCCCGGATGGTCGTGGGTCAGGCGTAGGGCAGCTCGAACGCGATCAGCTGCACCCCCGGGGCGGGGGACCAGTCACGCTCGGCCCGCCGGGAGAACCCGAGCCGGCCGTAGAGGCGATGCGCGGCCGTCATGTCCTCCAACGACGACAACACCATGCCGCGGTGTCCGGCCGCCCGGGAGAGGGCGATGCAGTGCCTGGCCAACGCCTCGCCGACGCCACGCCCCTGCGCTTCCGGGGCAACGGCGAGCATTCGGAACTCCCCCTCGTCGGGACGACTGATCTCGCGCCAGATGGAGCCGTTCGGACACCAGGTGACGTTGCCCAGGACGGCGCCGGTGTCGTCCGCGACCCAGAGCTGGGCCTCCGTGGCGCGGCTCGCTGCGTCACGCAGCTTCGCGACGTAGGGATCTGCCGGCCCCAACGTGAACGCGGCATACGCCGTCTCCGTGATCTCGCCGATGCGGACCAGCTCGTCGGATCGCGCGAGTCGGATCTCCACGCTCAGATTCCGAAGGTGTTGCGGGGGTAGGCGGCATCGACGTCGGTGATCACGTTGACGAGGTAGGGCACGCCGGAGGCGAAGGCCCGGTCGATCGCGGCACCGATCTGCTGGGGGTCGGTCACCGTCTCCCCGGCGCCGCCGAGAGCCCTGACCACCTCGTCGTAGGGTGTGCGCGGGGCGAGGTCGGCCGCGACGTCATAGCCGTAGAGCATCTGCATCGGGCCCTTCTCGAGGCCCCAGGCGGAGTTGTTGCCGCAGATCATCACGACCGGGAGGTCTTGCCGCACCAGCGAGTCGACATCCATCAGCGAGAAGCCGGCCGCACCGTCACCGAGCAGCAGCACCACCTGGGAGGACGGACGGGCGATGCGTGCCGCCATCGCCGACCCAAGGCCCGCGCCGAGGCAACCGTAGGGCCCGGGGTCCAGCCAGCCGCCCGGACGCTGGGGCTCCACGAACTTCCCGGCGAAGCTGACGAAGTCCCCGCCGTCCCCGATCACCACGGCGTCGTCGGCCAGCCGGGGGACCAGCTCACCGTAGATGCGGGCCGGGTGGATCGGATCGGCCTCGGCGCCGAGAAGTGTCCTGTCGCGCTCGACGGTGGCCCGGACGGTGTCCTGGAGGCTGGTGACCCACGGTGTCCAGTCCGGCTTGCGGACCACGCGGTCGACGGCCCGCGCCAACCCCTCGAACGTCAACGAGAGGTCACCGAAGGCCGACGCCGCCAGCGTGGCGTGCCCGGAGACCTGCCGCTCGGAGTCGGCGATGTGCACCACCTCGGCGGGTTGGGCACCGTCCTTGCCGCCGAACACTCCGTAGCCGAGGCGGAAGTCCAGGGGAGTGCCGACCACGATCACCAGGTCGGACTGTCCGAGCGCCTGCCCGCGGGCCTTGGTCACCAGCAGCGGGTGGCCGCCGGGAACCACGCCGCGACCCATGCCGTTCGTGATGGTCGGCATCCCCATCTGCTCGACGAAGGCGAGCGCCGCGTGCTCGGCCCGATCGGCCCACACATCGGTGCCGAGCACCATGACCGGGTGTCGCGAGTGGCCGATCAGCTCGGCGATGGCCGAGATCGAGTCCGGGTCCGGCTGCTGCGTCGCGACCTGTCGTGGCCCGTGCCAGTCGACGTCGGCGGTGTTGAAGAACTCATCCATGGGGACGTCGACGAAGACCGGTCCGCGGTGGGACGAGCCCGCGACGGTGAACGCCTCATCCATGCCGCCGGCCACGTCGGCAGCGGTGGGGAGGGTCCTGGCGAGCTTCGCGACGGGCGCGAGGATCGGCGGCTGGTCGAGCTCCTGGAGGCTGCCGGTGCCCCAGCGGCCCTGCGGAGCCCGCCCACCGACGACGACCATGGGGGAGCCGGCGAACTGCGCCTGCGCGACGGCACTCACGCCGTTGGTGACGCCCGGCCCTGCGGTCAGGACCGCGAGTCCCGGCACCCGGGTCAGCTTGCCGGTCGCCTCGGCGGCGAAGGCGGCGGTCTGCTCGTGGCGTACGTCGACGATGCGCATCGGCGGATCGGCCTTGACCGCCCCGTCATACATCGGGAACACGTGCGCACCCGAGAGGGTGAACATCGCTTCGACGCCGTGGGCCCGGGCCACGTGGACGGCGTGCTCTCCGGCGTGGCCGGAGAGCGACGGCTCCGCTGCTTCTGTCATGCGCGTCACACTAACCACCCGCGGCAACCACGGGGCCGAAGTCGGTTCGGGAGGCGGCGGAGCCGTCCCGCGGCGCGGACGCGGGTCAGTGGGCGTCGAAGTAGGCAGCGTTGAGGTCGCGGAGGACGTCGACCAGCGCGAGCACCAGGTCCGCGCGAACGGCGGGGTGTCGCCGCCCGAGGGTCAGGTGCAGGTGCAGGGCGCGCAGGCAGGCATGGGCGTTGAAGCCGATGGCGGTCTCGTCGTGGCCGCCTGCGGACGCTCCGATCCTCGCCACCCAGGGCTCGAGCACGGAGAGTGGCACCAGGTCACGGCCCAGGATCTCCAACGTGGCGACCGCGAGCCTGTCCGGCTCGCCGTGGACCAGTCGTTGCTCGGTGGTGGCCAGGATCCGGTCGGCCAGCACGTCGAGGAGCACGGTCAGCTCGTTGACGCCTAGACCTGGTGAGCGTCCCAGGGCGCCGACCGCGTCGGCCCCGTGGGCGATCGCGTGGGCCCGGCCCTTGCCGGGCACCCAGCCACGGAGGTCCTGCTCGCGGACGAACCAGCCCGTCAACCGGTCACCCCACTCGAGGACCTTCTCCGGGGAGAGCTCCGCGACCTCCAGGTTCCGGTCGAGGCACACGGCCAGGACCAGGGCGGAACAGCTCCGGCGGAAGACCGTGTCGGTGCCGACCTCGCCCAGCCCGATGGCGAGGCCGGCGACCATGCCGTCGCCAAGGCCGGCCAGCAGGTCGTCGTACACCCCGCGGCGGATCCAGGTGGCCAGCACCCGGAGCGCGGTCTCGTCACGGCGATGGGCGTCCGCGCTGCCCAGCATGATGGTCAGCTCGGTGGTCAGCTCGTCGAGCGGTCGGTCGGTCGGGACCTCGAGGTCGTGTGCAAGCACGTGGTCCCAGATCGACGCAGGCATGTCCCCAGCATGCCAGCCGAGTGCCTGCGTCGCGGAGGCATAGGGTGTCGCCGTGCCCACACTCGACGAACTGGCCAAGGCGCACACGGATCTCGACGCCGCGGACCTCGACTGGCTGCAGCGGCTGATGGCCGACTGGCAGATCATCGCCGACCTGTCCTTCGCCGACCTCGTGCTCTGGTTGCCCGATCTCGAGGGGAAGGGTTTCTGGGCCGGCGGTCAGATGCGCCCGACCACCGGGCCGACCGCGTTGCTGGACGACGTCATCGGCAGCTTCGTGCCGATCAACCGGAGGCCGACGCTCGACATGGCGCTGGCCCAGGAGCGGGTGATCCGTGAGGGCGACCCGGAGTGGCGCGACGACGTCCCGATCCGCGTGGAGACCATCCCGGTGCGCCGGGGTGACCGGGTGATCGCGGTGGTGGCGCGCAAGACCAACCTCCTCGGCGTACGCACCCCGAGCCGGTTGGAGCTGTCCTACCTGCAGACGGCCGCGGACCTCACCCAGATGATCAGCAGGGGCCTGTTCCCGGCGCCGGGGGACCGCAGCGACCACGCCGACACGCCCCGGGTGGGTGACGGGTTCATCCGGGTCGGTGTCACCGGGTTGGTCACCTACGCGTCGCCCAACGCATTGAGCGTCTACCGCCGGCTCGGGCACGCGGAGGACCTCACCGGTCACGTGCTGACGGACCTGACCCGCGACCTGGTGCCGCCCCGCAAGCGGCCCGACGAGGAGACGCTCAGCGCGGTCCTGGGTGGCCACGTGCACAAGGATGCCGAGATCACCGGTGACGGGGTGGCGCTGATCGCTCGCAGCATCCCGCTCCGGCCCCAGGGGGAGCGGATCGGCGCACTGATCCTGTTGCGTGACGTCACCGACCTGCGTCGTCGCGACCGCGAGCTGGTCACCAAGGACGCCACCATCCGGGAGATCCACCACCGGGTGAAGAACAACCTGCAGACGGTCGCGGCGCTGCTGCGCCTGCAGGCTCGCCGCATGGACACCCCGGATGCGAAGGCGGCCCTGGAGGAGGCGGTACGCCGGGTGGGGTCGATCGCGATCGTCCACGAGACCCTGAGCCAAGCAGTCGAGGAGCACGTCGACTTCGACGAGATCGCCGACCGGCTCGGGCGGATGGTCACCGACGTGAGCGCCGTGGGGGAGACCGTCCGTGTGGTGCGCTCAGGCAGCTTCGGGGTGCTCAGCTCGGAGACGGCCACGGCGCTGGCCATAGTGGTCACCGAGGTGCTGCAGAACGCCGTCGAGCACGGCTACGTGACCGGGGACGACGGACGGATCACGGTGGAGGCACGGCGACTGGTGGGGCGTCTTCACGTCTCGATCGAGGACGACGGTCGCGGGCTCCCTGACGGATTCTCGCTGGACGGCGAGATCAACCTGGGGTTGTCGATCGTGCGCACGCTGATCGAGTCGGAGCTCGAGGGCGTTCTCTCCATGGGAGCTGCGCACCCGCCGCTGACGCACGGCACCCGCGTCGACCTCGACATTCCGGTGGACTGAGGCCCGCGTTCGTCGCTGCCGGCGGTCTGCTCCCGTGTCACTGGGTCTCGACCCGGCGGTCGCGGCTTCGTTCCTCAGCCGGCGCGCCTCGCTCGACCACCGTCGATCCGTGCGACCTCGCAGGCTCAGTCGTCCGGATCAGGCCGTGCGGACGCGCGCCCTGGCGTTGCGGCGCTTGAGCGCGCGACGCTCGTCCTCCCCGAGTCCGCCCCAGACGCCGTGGTCCTGTCCCGCCTCGAGGGCCCAGGCAAGGCACTGCTCGCGCACCTCGCAGCGTCGGCACACCTGCTTGGCCTCCTCGATCTGGAGGATGGCCGGACCGGTGTTGCCGATCGGGAAGAACAACTCCGGGTCCTCGTCGAGGCACGCGGAGCGATGGCGCCAATCCATGGCGGGGGACTCCCTCTTCTCAGTGTCGTCGGCGGCCAGTGGGCCGTCACGTAAAAGTTCTAGTACGCGCGCAGGGTCAAGCGAACCCGTTCACGAGCGCACGGAACAGAGTTTCAAGAAGTGAACCCCGTGACAACCCCTTACCGACGTCACTTTGGTCACAAGTACTGTTTTTCCTCGTGAGCACCCCTGTTGAAACCCCGATTCCGGCGCTGTTGAAGGTCGCGGTCGGCCTCGCGGCCCTGGAGTCACTGGGCCTTGTGACCTACGCCATGCTCGAGTTGTTCCACCTCTCGGGTGGTCGACTCGTCATGGGACTGAGCACGGCGCTGTTCTTCGCGGCGTACGGCGGATTCCTCGCGTGGGCCACTTGGTCGATGCGGGCGGGCGAGTCCTGGGCCCGCAGCCCGGTCGTGTTCACCCAGCTGATGGCCCTGGGCCTGGCCTGGAGCTTTCGCGGGGGCGAGACGACGGCGGTGGCCATCGGGCTGGCCGTGGTCGCGGTGGTCGTGCTCGGTGGCGTGCTGAACCCGGCCAGCATGGACTACCTGTCCGACGAAGGAACCGTGGACCCGTCCTGACCCTGCGCGAACCGCGGGTGCTCGATGCGCGAACCGCGGATCTTGACGCTAGTGGGCCTCGTCAGCCAGTGCCTGGCGCAAGTGCTCGAGGGTCTTGGTGAGCAACCGCGACACATGCATCTGGCTGACTCCGACCTCGGTCGCGATCTGCGACTGGGTCATGTTCTTGAAGAACCGCAGCATCAGGATGTTCTTCTCGCGCGGCGGCAGCTGCTCGAGGAGCGGCTTGAGCGACTCCCGGAGCTCGACGTGCTCGATGCCGTCGTCGTCGACCCCCATGGTGTCGAGCATGCTCAGCGAGCCGTCGTCGCTGCTGTCACTGCCGGCATCGAGTGACAGCGTGGAGTAGGCGTTGGCGGACTCGATCCCCTCGATGACCTCCTCGACCGTGCACCCGATCACGTCCGCCAGCTCCGACGGTGTGGGGGAGCGGCCCAAGGACTGGTTGAGGTCGGCTGTGCTCGAGCTGATCTGCATGCGCAGCTCCTGGAGCCGGCGCGGTACCCGAATGGCCCAGCCCTTGTCCCGGAAGTGCCGCTTGATCTCACCGATGATCGTGGGGGTCGCATAGGTCGAGAACTCGACGCCCCGGTCGGTGTCGAAACGGTCGACCGCCTTGATCAGGCCGATCGTGCCGACCTGGACCAGGTCCTCGAACGGCTCCCCCCGGTTGCGGAAGCGTCGGGCACAGTGCTCGACGAGGGGCAGGTGCAGCCGGACCAGGTCGTCGCGCGCGACGGAGCGTGCCGCCTCGCTGGCCTCCTCGTCCGTCACCTGCTCGAACAGGAGCGCACTGGTCGCCTTGATCTCCGCCAGTGGCATGCGGTCGGGAGCTCCCCCGCTCTCGGCTCTCATCTCAGGCCGCGACCGTCGAGTGCATCGTCATGGAGACGGAAAGGGCTCCGTCGCCCGACGCCAACTCGGCGTGTGTGGTCAGTGCGCTGAGCACCTGCCAGGCGAAGCCGTCCTCCTCGGGGAGCTCGGTCTGGGTGCTGGGCACCGTGATGGTGATGGTGACCTCCCCGTTCTTCATGAAGAACGCACACACGAGGTCGGATCCCTCCTCGGCGGAGGGCAGCACCATGGCGCAGGCCTCGCCCACGGCCATCCGCAGGTCCTCGATGTCATCGATGGTGAAGTCGAGCCTGGCGGCCAGACTCACGGTCGTGGCCCGCAGCACGGACACATAGGCGCTGTCTACGGGGAGCCTGAGCTCGACATCGGGTCGCATGCGCTCCAACATATCGCTTCTCCGCGATCGCTCGCCGCAGGCCACGAGGTGTCCCGAACCGAGGTGCTGAGCGTCGGCTCCTGACGGTCGAAGGCCGGCCACTGATGCGCTGCGGACGAGGCACCGCGACGTTTCCGGCGTACGCCGTTCGTGCGTGCGCCGTGCCTGAAATCAGGGAAGGGTGCCGCGCTGGTGCGCGACACCCTTCCTCGGGACGGCGTCGCCCCGAGGGCGCGACTCCGTCGAGACGTCAGGCCTTCTTGGTCTCCTTGTGGGCCACGCTTGACGGCAATTGTGTGCCCTGATTGGCAAATGCCGGTTGACCTGCGGCGATGCGTTGGCAGTCGTGGGCCGCCAACGGTCCCGGCTGAACTTCTCGCGGACTCCCTGCGGACTGCGAGCATGCACAGAACATGCAGGAGTTGCCGTTCCGCTGACAGGTGTCGGTGGCTCGGGATAGAACAGACGCAAGTCGGCCCCGCCCGGTGGTTGAGCACCGGACAGGGCCTAGGAACCCAACTAGTAGGAGTTGAGCACCATGACCGCAGTATCCACCACCAACTACCTCGACCCCGCCGAAATGGCAGAGCGGCTCTCCACCGAGCACGACCGAGTGTCGGCGCAGTGGGTCCGGGGCGAGCTCAGGGCCGGCCGCATGCAGGGCACCAAGATCGGCCGTCGCTGGTTCATCCCCGAGGCATCGAACCCCGCGGGCCCGCTCGCCGTGAGCACGCTGCGATCGATGGTTGAGATGAGCGGCTTCACCATCGAGGGTATCGACGACAACATGACCTGGGCTCAGGCCGGACAGGTCGCGCGCGAGTTGGGCAACAAGCTCGCCGAGTACCGCCCGGCGACTGCCTGATCCGACCCAGAGCAGCAGGAGACCCCCGGAGGACATCACTACTCCGGGGGTCTCGCTGTGTCTGGCGCTGGTGGGTCTGTGCGGTGAAAGAAGTCGCAAAGGCCGCTCGCCACCATCGTTCCCGGACGCGAGATAGGAGCACGTCGGGGTGACGTTGACGCCGGGTCAGGGAATGTGTTTCACGGCTACCTCGATGCCTCGGCCCGGCCAGACGCCGGGCTCTCCCTCGGCGTCGTACCGCTTCCCGTCGATGAGGAAGTAGTCCGCGGGGGCCGGGGGCGTGGAGCGTGCGGGCATGTAGAGCTGTGACCCGCTGATGACGGCCGGTGAGTGTGGGTCGGTGCGCTCGGTCGACGAGCGCGGGGCCAGGAGGCAGCGCGGGACATCTACGGGCGTCTCGACCGTGACCGTGTTCCCGTAGTCGTCAGTGGTCTCCGTGACCTGCACGTGAGTGACGACGATGCGCCTCACAGCGCCCTCTTGCGGTAGCGGTGAAGGATCGCGAGCTCGGGCAGGGACCAGCCGTCGAACACGCGGTAGCGCGTCGTGAACGGGCCAGCGGTGTCGAGGTCGTACTGCTCCGGGTTGACCACCAGTCGAGCCACGGAGGACACGATCACGGCCGCGACGTCATCGTCGGGGATGCCGTCGGTGAAGCCCTTCCCGCGCGTGTAGGCGTTGACCATGTGCGTGACCATCGGCAGGTGTTCCTCGGCCAGGGCGATGAAACCCACGTCATCACCCTGGCCAAGGAAGTCCGCGACGCTCTGCGCCGTGGGCGCAGTCATCAGATCGTGATGCCGGTCAGCTCGATCACGGCGTCGTCGTTGAGGGCGGCCACGTCGTAGCGGGCGACCACGCGGATGGCCTGCTGGTCGTAGTCGCCGAACGTCTGGTCGAGCACCTTGACCGACGGGGCCAGGTCGCGGGCAACCACGATCTGAGAGAAGTCGACCAGCGCCATGTTGCCGGTGTTCGGCGTGCCGGTCGTGTCGGTCAGGTGGTTGGTCACGATGACCGGCTTGCCGAAGATGGTGTAGCCGCCGGCCTTGGTGGGGTCGGGCTGCAGCACGTAGTTGTTCGAGCCGGTCGCGGCCTTGATCTTGCGCAGCGCGATGAACTCACGCGAGGTCATGACCCACTTGAGCGCGTCCGGGTTGACGTTCGCACCGAGCGCGAGGGCCTCGGCGTCGAGGAGGTCGTCGAGACCGACCGCGGCGTCGACGGCGAGCGACTGGCCGGCGTAGACGAACAGACCCTTGGGCTTGGTCACGCCGTCTCCGGTGAGCCCCAGGAACTGCTTGTCGAGGGTGTCGGCCACGTCCTTGACGATCCGGTCACGGAGCGCCTGGTCGAGCGCGATGACCGATTGGCGAGCCAGCTCGTTGGAGAAGCGCGTCAGCGTCTTCACGCTCTGCATGGTCGAGGGAAGGAGCATGATCTCGTCGAACGTCGGGTCGACCTCGGGCGTGATCTGCGCGTTCTCGTCGAACCAGCCGGGACTGGTCGCCGGCCCCATCTTCGGGAGGCGGAGCGGGCCAGCGGTGTCGATGATCCGGGGGCCGGCTGCGAGGAATGCGGACTGTGCCTCGAGCGGCTGGACCAGAACCTTCTGGACCTGCTCGGCGGTGAGTTCTGCGGCGTTGCTGGTGTCTACGGCCATGATGGCGTCCTTTGGTGAGAGCGGAAGTTGTCACGCTCGGCCGCCAGGACCGCGAAGCGAAGAGGGACGGCCGCCAGGACCGTCCCTCTCAGCATACCTCAAGTGAGGTTTAACTACTTGGTGACGTGAACTTCCCCGCCGTGCGGCTGTCCGGGACTCACGAGCCAGGCGTAGGTCTCTGCCAGCTTCAGGAGTTGGGTCGAGTTGCTCGCGCCTTCCGCCATCTTGGTCAGCTTGTCGAGCATCGTCTGCTCGAATTCCGCTCTGGTTGCCACGGTTCTCCCTTTCGTCATGCGTTACGCCGGAGCATCCCGGCGAGGTCGACGGCTGCCTCCCCTTGGGTGGCACCTTGCCCTACGTCACCGACAGGCGTCCTCGAAACGAGGTGAGGCTTCCGGGCAAGCAGGTCGTCGATCGCGGCCGTGAGCGCCTCGGGGTCGTCGATGTGGGCCTCGACGAACGGCAGGTCGTCGGGGTCGGCAAGGCGGCCGCTCGCGGCCACCAGTGAGACGTGGAGCCGCTGCGCGAGGTCGTCGGCCCGCTGTGCTCGGGTGCGGTACTTCGCGGACTCGTCGCGGAGCTTCTGCACGTACTCGAGCGGGAACGTCTCCGGGTCGGTCTCGGGGGTGTCGGTCTCTTCGGTCTCGACCTCGGGGGCTTCCTCGGTCTCGGCAATCTGTTCGGTCATGGTTCTTCCTTTCAGGCGGTGACGGGTTCAGGGGTGCAGGTGCATCCCTTGTGTGTGGGCATCTCGTGATCGGCCGGCCAGACTTGTCCCTCGCGCCACCACCAGGTGCAGAGCTGGCAGGCTCCACCGGAGACGTTGCGGACCCATCCGGCGACGTGCGGGGATTCCTTCATGGCCGCGCTGTAGGCGCGTGCTGCGGACTCCAGTGGCTCGGAGCGGGCCAGCCTGCCCACGCGGCCGGTGGCGAGCTCGTCGACGGCCAGCAGCGTGTGAGCGGCCTTGGTCAGCCGGTCGGCGTCATCGGCCGGCGGGCTCACTCCGAGCGCGGCCACGGGCGTGCCCAGCTCGACGGAGAGGGACATGGCGAGGGAGAGATCCGCGAGCGCGTAGGCCTTGACGTTGCCGGCCGCGATGTAGGCGGCCAGGATCGCGACGAACGCATCCTCGTTCATCCGGCCGGCCAGGTAGCTGGCATAGGCGGCGAGCACCTGCGCCTCTGTCTCGGCGGCTAGCGCCTTGAGGGTGTCGCGGTAGGCCATCAGGCGTCCTCGAGCTCGGTGGCCTCGGACTCGGGCAGGCGCAGCGAGACCGGCACGGCTCCGGTGAAGTCGACCCCGGAGAGGCCGACGAGAGCGGCGGCAGACTTGGGCTCGGCACCGGCACGGATCAGGATGCCCAGCGCGTCGGCCTTGGCCTTGAGGTCAGCGCCTTCGGTGGGACCGCTGGTCGGCGTGCCCTCCGCCTGGAGCAGCCCGTCGAGGTTGAGCCCTGCGCCGTCGAGGGCCTCACCGCGGCGAGCGTTGCGGATCTCGGCAATCTGGTCCGTGTCGTAGCCCAGGCGGGCCAGCGCGGTCGAGACGGGGAGCAGCCCGGCACCGAACAGTTTCACGATCGCGTCGGCCTCCTGTGCCACCGAGCGGGTAGCGGCGTCGGCCCAACGGACGCGCGCCTCGACAGTCGTCGGGTCGGTGCCCTCGCGGACTGCCACCATGAGGCGGGCCACGTCCTCCCACGATCGGCCGAACGTCGCCTGACGTGCCTCGGCGCGTGCGGTCAGGGATGCCTCTGCAGCGCGGAGCGCGTCGGCGCTGGCGGGGTTGTCGGAGAACACGCCGACGTAGTGCGCCGGCAGCGCGGAGACGGCCATGATCTGACCGAGGATCACGCGCACCGATGCCTCATAACCGGCCAGGTCGGCGGCGTTGAGCTGCCCGAACTTCGCGTCGGGGTTCTCCGAGATCATGGCCCGGTTGCCCTCGGGGATCGGGTTCACGGCGTCGCCGGTCTCGTCGTCTTCCTCGAGCTCAATGCCGGTAGCCCAGCGGCGCGGGCGGCCGACGTACTCCGAGGTCGTCATCAGGTCGACCAGCGACTTGTTCAGCCCGTCGACCAAGGGCTTGAGATCCTCGATCTCGCTCACGCCGTCCTCGAGCAGACGATCCGAGTTGCGCAGCGCCACGACGGGCACGACTCCGAGCGGGTTGTCGATCTCCTCGACGATCTGGAAGCCGGTCGTGGTCGCGCCGGGACTGTTGGAGCGCAGGCGGGTGATCCCGTCCGCACGGTAGAGCACGGCCTCCGTGGTCGTGCCGGTCTCCCAGCGCTTGATCGCGGCGACGATCTGGCGCGTGCCGGGGTCGCGGAGCGCGACGACCTGGCGGGCAGACTCGATGCTGACGCGCGGGGAGCCGTCGGGGTTGGCCCACACGATCACGTAGGACTTGCCCAGGGTGAGCGCCTCGCGGTGCGCGACGCCGGCCAGCTGGTCGAGGTCGTTGCGGATCCAATCGGGCCACACGTCGGCCCCGGTGAAGCCGGTGATCCGCAGACGCTCGGCCAGGGCAGCCACGGCAAGGCGCGGGATGTTGGAGGCCATTCGGCCGAACCGGGTGCCCAGCGCTGTCTTCGCCTCGGGGGAGAGGAAGGCCAGCGGCTGCGTGCCAGAGTAGTAGCCGTCCAGCTCGGCATAGGCCGCGGTGGACTCGTCCAGCTTCTGCAGGAGAGTGGTTGTCAGGTCGGTCATGAGGCAAAGCTCCTAGTCTTCTTGCGGGCTCGGCGAGTAGCTCGCCACGTGGCGCGGGAGTGCGCCATGACCAGGCACGCGGCCAGGTCGATCTTGCGGGCATTGCGGGACCGGGACGCCTTGGCAAGGCGCATCCCCCGGGCGTCTTCGGTGATGACGGCTGCGCCGACGTGAGCGGTCAGCCGGGGATCTCCTGAGTGCGTCATCAGGCCATTGGTCGCGGCGCTGTAGAGGTCGGTCGTCGCGGCCGTGAGGCGTGACGGGGAGTGCGGGAACTCCACGACGGGCAGCCGCTCGGACTCCAGCGCCTGCAGGGTCCGCGTCCAGCGGAACGGGTCCGCGATGATCTCGACGACCTGCCAGCGCTTGCAGGCGTCGCGGATGGCTTGCTCGACGTCGGCCACCGGCACGCGGTAGGAGTCGTCCCCGGCCGGGCGCTCCCAGACGTTCACGACATCGAAGTGAGGTTCGGCGGCCACGGTGCCCACCAGGAGCGCGGTCGTGTCGTCGCTGAACGAGCCGTCGAGGGCGATGACGACCTCTCGCCCGTCGGGCACGCCGGCCCCGGTGGACAGGCCATCCCAGACGCCGGCCGGGAGGAACTTGCCGTCGGTGTCGGTGACGAGCTGGCAGAGGCGGGCGCGGCGGAACGTGGCCTCGCGGGTCTTCGGCGGCAGGAGGGCCTGCATCGCGTCGCGGTGAAGGAAGTCATCCAGCGCGGGGTTGGCGAGCTCCCAGCAGTGAGCGCAGTCGACGGGGTGATCCTCGAAGCCGGCCGCGGAGTGCTCGCGCCAGACGAACGTGCGGTCGTCCGGGTGCTCAGCCGCGTACTGGCGCATGTCGGCCAGGACGTTGTTCGTCGGGTCAGGGCCGGGGGTGCCGATGCCGATCAGGGTCGAGGTCTCACGCTTGCCCTGTGCGAGGGCCAGAACCTCATAGGTGTCACGCGAGACGACGCCGATCTCGTCGAGGATGGCCGTCGTGTAGTCGAGTCCCTCGAGGCGCTTGGGCTCGGCCGGCAGGCAGACGAACGAGGCACCGCGCTCGGGGATGTAGAGCCGGTCCTTGAATACCTGGCAGCGGCTCTGCAGGTCCTCGTTCAGCTCCACCATGCGGGCGGCTGTCTTGAACACGATGCCGGCCTGGCGCTCGTCGGTGGCGGCGACCACGACGGACGCGCCCTCTTCACCCTCGAACAGGTCGTAGAGACCGAGGGCGGCGACCAGCGTCGACTTGCCCTGTCCGCGCGGCATCATCCATCCAGCGGTGCGCGGTCGAGGTGTGGCGTCGAGCACCGAGCCCACGAGCTCGAGTTGCCACGGCCGGGGCTTCATCGGCTTGCGAGCGCCCGTCCCCTTGGGCGTGACGATGAACCTCTCGCAGAACTTCCCGAACCGAGCAGCACCTACAGAGCGCGGTGCCCAGGGGAGCGCTGACCCGTCGACCGCGGCCTTGGGACCGGCCCTCACTTGAGAACCGTTCTCGTGTGTAACGGGGATTGCGCCTTACCCACGGGTGTGGAACCTGACTCGAGGGGGCCCGTCCCCTGGGTCTCCAGCGGCTTGGCCCTCCCTCTCTTGGCGTTGCAGGAGCGGCACACGACGTCGACGTCGCGGAGGCGGATGGCCTTGCCGGCTGCCTTGCGTGCCCAGGCCTGCGGGCTGTGGTCGGTGGTCAGGTCGTCGGTCGTGAAGCAGTCGGAGCACCACGGCTGCAGGGCACGTGCCCTCTTGCTGAGCTTCTGCCACGTCCAGTCGTAGCCGCGCTCTGCCGGTGTGCCGCGCTCGTCGGGGCGCTGGTGGTCAGGGCAACGGGTCTCTTCGCTCGGCTCACCGCACGATAGGCAGGGCTTCACTCGGCGACGTCCTCGAGCTCGGCGAGCATCTCGGGGTGCAGCAGGTCGGCGATCGCGTCGGGGTGCTCGCACTCGTCGTCGAGGCACGAGCAGTCCCATCCCTTGCCTGCCCGGCAGATGACGGAGTAGCCGTCGACGAAGCCTTGAACGAACGCCTTGTCGAGCGTGCTGCCCTTGCCGTCAGCCTTGTGGCGTCGGGTCGTCTTGCTGACGCGGCGGATCTGGACCTTCATCGTGTGTAGCCCTTCTGGAGGTGGGGCCTGCAGGTCAGGCAGGGGATCGGGCGGCCGGCGTAGTCCTCACCGAGCCATCCGTTGTCACAGGTGTGCGTGTCGTCCTGGCCGGTCTCGTCCTCGACGGGCTCGCCGTAGCGGTCGTAGGTCATGCGACCCTCCCCGCGCAGCGGATGCATTCGCTCGGGTCGTCCTTGGCTGTCATGGCCTGATCGCAGGTGCAGGGCTGTCCTGCGTTGCGCAGGTTCTGGGGCACGACGACCTCGAGGTGTGGGGCCTCGCTGCTTGTCCGGGCGGCAGCGGGAGCGCCAGCGGACGCCCGCGCCCTTAGATCTATAGATCTGTGTCCCGCTCTGGCACTAGTCGAGGTCGTCTCTGGGACAGGTCCCTGTCCCGCTCTGGGACTAGTGGAGAGGTTGTCTAGTGTCAGAGCGGGACTAGTGGAGGTCGGGTATCCGGCCGGGATCGTGGTCGTGTACGTCGTCATCTCGCGGTGCTGGATCTGCTCCCACGTCGCGGGCCTGTCCCTCTCGATCCAGTCGCCGGCCTCGAGGACGTTGAGAGCCCGCGCCACGGTGCTGCGTCCGAGTCCGGTGTAGCCGGTGAGCACGCTGAGTGACACGCGGACCTGACCGCTCGCGCTGTCCGCCACGCTTGCCAGGGTCAGGGCCACGTGCCGCGCGGGTCCCGGTAGATCGCTCTTGCGGATCGCGCTGGCGTACCAGTAGCCGCCCTGCGGGCTCGGCTTGCGGCTCATGCTGCCGCCAGGCGGGACGGGTGAGCCCGGGCCGCGGGGATTCGGCCCCGAGTCGGAATGGCCACGGTGCACGGCTGGCCGGGCGCTGCGCCACAGTGCGGGCAGCGAACCTCCGGGGTGACCCGCTCCAGCTGGTAGCGGCGGCGGATCTCGTCGGCGTTCATGCTCTGCCGGTGCGAGGCGTGGAGACGGCAGACCTTGCCGCAGATGCACGGCAACGGCTGAGGCAATGCGGTCCCGGCCATCAGGCGGCCGGGCTTCCGTCCTCGAACTGCTGGTCGATCCACGCGAGCACGTCGGCCTCGCGGTAGACGATGCGTCGTCCGAGTTTCGCCGACCGAGGGCCGGTGTTGGTGGCCCTCCAATAGCGGAGCGTGTTCGCTGCGATGCCCGTCATCGCGGCCACGTCATCGATGCGGAGGAGCTTCTCCATTGTGACTAGCCTTCCCAGTGAATTACAACCTTGGGATCTAGTTAACCATGGGTTCTAGTGGACGGCAACTAGAAACGGTAGTAGCCTGTTGCGCATGACAACTCGCGATGAGGAAATCGGACGAGCTGTGCGCTCGATACGTGGCGACATGCCTCAGGCCACGCTGGCCGCAGCAATGGTTGACGAAGGTCACGAGAAGTGGAGCCAGTCGACCGTGTGGTCGATCGAGAAGGGCACGCGGCCGCTGAGGTTCAGCGAGGCGGAATCGCTTGCCTTCATCCTGAAAACCTCGGTCGACGAGTTCAGCATGGACACCGATCGGCAGACGATCCGGTTCTTGCTTGGAGACGTGAGCTCGAGAGCTTCCGACCTTGGCTTCGCGGCCGTGAAACTAGAGGCCGCCCGGGAGCGAACGCGGAGGTACCTCGACTCGGTGGGGAAGTCCTTCGATGAGTTGCCAGAAGCCCTCTTGGAGAACGGGCCATACAAGCAGTGGTTCGAGATGTCGGTACCTGAGATTGCGGCGGCGGCCTTAGAGCCGGACGGTGGGAAAGTGGGCTTCCGGTATGAGCCCGGCACTCCGGATACGACGTACCTCTGATGGCTAGCGTCAAGAGGCGTCCCGACGGCAAGTGGAGAGCCCGCTACCGCGACGAGGCCGACAAGGAACACGCGCGGCACTTCGCTCGCAAGGTCGACGCCCAGCAGTGGCTTGACTCGGTGACGGCCGCGGTCGTCCGGGGTGACTACGTGGATCCACAGGCGGGCAAGGCCACAGTGAAGGCCTACGCGGACCAGTGGCAGCGCATCCAGGTCTCGAGCGACGGCACGCGGCGAATCGTCGACAACGCGCTACGGCTGCACGTCCTCCCGACGCTCGGCACGCATCGGCTGGCCGCGGTGCGCCGGAGCCACGTCCAGGCGCTCGTGAAGGCGCTCGAGGACAAGGGGCTGTCGGCCGGGTCGATTCGCAACATCTACGACGTGATGGCCCAGGTGTTCTCGTCGGCCGTCGAGGATCGCGTGATCGCGTCGACGCCGTGCCGGAGGATCACCCTGCCCAAGGGTGCCGGGGGAGAGGTCGAGATCCCGACGCTCGAGGAAGTGCAGGCGGTGCGCTCGGCTCTCGATGAGCGGTGGCAGGCCATCGTGGTGACGCTCGCCGGCTCCGGCCTGCGGATCGGGGAGCTCCTCGGGCTGCAGGTCTCTGACGTCGACTTTCTGCGGCGAACGATCCGCGTCGAGCGGCAGCGGCTCCAGTCCAACGAGCTCGGGCCGGTGAAGGGGAGAGCGGCGCGAACCGTGCCGGTCGGTCAGGTCGTGATTGACGAGCTGGCAGCGCACCTTGCGGCGTACCCGTCCGATGGCGCGCTGTTCGGCGATGAGTTCGGGGAGCCGCTCACGTACCGACGATGGAAGCGACTGCTCTCAGACACCGGCGTCGGGGTGACCAGTCACGCCTTCCGGCACTTCGCGGCCTCGGCCCTAATCTCCGGGGGAGCGTCGGTCAAGCAGGTGCAGACGTTCTTGGGCCACTCGTCCGCGGTCATCACCCTGCGGACCTACGCGCACCTGTTCCCGGGCGATGAGGATCGCACCCGAGACGTGCTAGACGCCGCTCTCAATCCGCTTGCGGACTCTGTGCGGACTGAGGCGGCGTCTAGTGACTAACGATGCAGGTCAGCGACCTGCGGACCTTCTCAGGCCTTCTTGGTCTCCCAGAAGATCTCGGCGATCTCGTCGATCTTGGCGAGGAGCTGGTCAGCAGCCTCGACGTCCATCGTGCCCTTCGTGCCCCCGGCGCCGGCAAGCTTGGTCGCCTCGTTGACCAGCGTGTGCAGCTGCGGGTACTTCTCGAAGTGCGGGGGCTTGAAGTAGTCGGTCCACAGCACCCAGAGGTGGTGCTTGACGAGCTCGGAGCGCTCCTCCTTGATCAGCACGGCACGGGTGCGGAAGTCGGGGTCGTCGTTGTCGGCGAGCTTGCCGATGACGGCCTTGATGGACTCGGCCTCGATGCGGGCCTGTGCGGGGTCGTAGACGCCGCAGGGCAGGTCGCAGTGGGCCTGGACCTCAACGGTGGGGGCGAACAGTCGCTCAAGCATGCTTGGCGTCCTCTCTTCGACGTGGAAAACGGAGAATTTCCTTCTGCGCTGCGACACTACTCCGCATGGATGACCGTCGTCAGCCGGGTGCCCACAAGCGGATCGGCTTTGCCGTGGTTCGTGGGCGCTCCATGGAGCCGCGGCTGCGCGACGGCGACCGACTCCTGGTCTCCTACGGCGCACGGGTTCGGGCCGGTGACGTCGTGGTGGCCCGCTTCGCGGACGGCACCGTCGCGGTGAAGCGCGCCGTGGAGGAGCGTGCCACCCGCACCGGCGCACCGGGCTGGTGGCTGCTGAGCGACAACCAGGCGGCTGGCATCGACTCGCGCCATCGAGGCGTCGTGCCAGCCACCGAGGTGCTGGGCGTCGTACGCCGGCGGGTGTGGCCCTGGCGCCGGCGGGTGTGGCCCTGGCGCCGGCGGGTGTGGCCCTGGCGTCGACGGTGATGCGCGTCTCATTCGCTGTCCGCGACGCGTGACGGGATGGAGGGGCACGATGGCTTGTGACAATATGGAGTCAGGGAGACCCCCTGGTCCGACAAGTTCCGCGAACCACCTCTGACGCGTCGAACTGGGCCTGCCCACTCCGTTTCTCCTCCGCGAAAGTCCGTCATGCCTGCCTCTGTGAATGAACCCACGGAGCACCCGTTCGCGGGTGATCCGGTCTTCGACCTGCACGTCGGCGGGAAGATGGAGACCCGCTCACAGGTGGCGCTCGCCGGTGCCGACGAGCTCTCCCTGGCCTACACGCCGGGCGTTGCCCGGGTGTGTGAGGCGATCTCGGAGAACCCCCAGCTGACCCGCAACTACACGTGGGTGCCCAACACGGTCGCCATCGTCACCGACGGCACGGCCGTCCTCGGGCTGGGCGACATCGGCCCGGCCGGGGCGATGCCGGTGATGGAGGGCAAGGCCGTGCTGTTCAAGCAGTTCGGTGGTGTCGACGGCATCCCGATCTGCTTGGCGACGACGGATGTCGACGAGATCGTGGAGACCGTGGCCCGGATGGCGCCGTCCTTCGGGGGCATCAACCTCGAGGACATCTCCGCCCCCCGATGCTTCGAGATCGAGCAGCGGCTCAAGGACCGCCTCGACATCCCGGTCTTCCACGACGACCAGCACGGCACCGCCGTGGTGGCCCTGGCTGCGCTCAAGAACGCCCTCAAGCTGACCGGACGCGTCGCCGAGACCACCCGTGTGGTCGTCTCGGGCGCCGGCGCCGCAGGCGTTGCGGTCACCCGGATCCTGCTGGAGGCAGGCGTCAAGGACATCGCGGTCATCGACCGACAGGGCGTGCTGAACTCCCAGCGGTCCGACCTCACCCAGGTCAAGAAGGACCTGGCCCGCGACACGGCCGACCACTTCGGCCGGACCGGGAGCCTGGCCGACGTGATGAAGGGCGCCGACGTCTACATCGGTGTGTCCGGCGGCAACGTGCCCGAGGAGATCGTGGCCACGATGGCCGACGACGCGATCATCTTCGGCCTGGCCAACCCGACCCCTGAGGTGCACCCGGACGTCGCCCACCGGCACGCCCGCGTGGTGGCCACCGGGCGCTCCGACTACCCGAACCAGATCAACAACGTCCTGGCCTTCCCCGGCATCTTCCGGGGCGCCTACGACGTGCACGCCACCGCGATCACCGAAGGCATGAAGCTGGCCGCGGCCGAGGCCCTGGCCGAGCTGATCGGCGACGAGCTCGCCGAGGACCTCATCATTCCGTCGCCGTTCGACCCGCGGGTCGGGCCGGCAGTGGCCGCAGCGGTGTCCGAGGCAGCACGTCGTGACGGGGTCGCTCGCTCAGTTCGCTAGGTTTGGCACCATGTTTGCGGTCTATGCAGAGAAGTTCGCGTCCGATGACCCGTTGAGCGGCCTGGTGGTGGGGGAGCGCCCCGACCCCGTGGCTCGCGAAGGCTGGACGACGGTGACCGTCAAGGCGGCCTCCCTCAACCACCACGACCTCTGGTCGTTGCGCGGCGTGGGCCTGCGTGAGGAGTCGCTGCCGATGATCCTGGGCTGCGACGCCGCGGGTCGCGACGAGGACGGCAACGAGGTGCTCGTGCACGCGGTGGTCTCCGACCCCGACTGGCAGGGCGACGAGACGTTCGACCCGAAGCGGTCGTTGCTCTCCGAGCGGCACCAGGGCACCTTCGCCGACAAGGTGATCGTGCCGAAGCGCAACGTGGTGGCCAAGCCGGCGTCGATGTCCTTCGCCGAGGCCGCCTGCCTGCCCACGGCCTGGCTCACGGCCTACCGCATGCTGTTCACCCAGGGCGACCTGAAGCCGGGTGACACCGTGCTCGTCCAGGGTGCCGGCGGTGGCGTGGCCACCGCCCTGATCACCCTCGCTCGCGCCGGCGGCCTGAAGGTGCTGACCACCAGCCGGGACGAGGCCAAGCGGGCCCGGGCCCTGGAGATCGGTGCCCACGAGGTGTTCGAGTCCAACGAGCGACTGCCGATCAAGGTGGACGCGGTCATGGAGACGGTTGGTCGGGCCACCTGGTCGCACTCGATCCGTTCCTTGCGCCCTGGGGGCAAGATCGTGATCAGCGGCACGACGAGCGGACCCCAGCTCGACGACGCCGAGCTGACCCGCATCTTCTTCCTGCAGCTGCAGGTGATCGGCTCCACGATGGGCACGCGCGGCGAGCTGGCTGCGCTGACCACGATGCTCGACGCGACCGGTGCACGGCCGTTGATCGACAGGGAGATCGCGATGACCGACGCCCGCGACGGGTTCGCGGCGATGGCCGGCGGCGACGTCTTCGGCAAGATCGTCTTCACCAGGTGAACACCGCTCGCACCCACCTGGTGACCGGTGCCGGCTCCGGGATCGGCGCGGCGGTGGCCACCGAGCTCCATGCCCGCGGTGACGAGCTGTGGTTGTTGGTCCGCTCCGAGGAACGGGCCACGGAGCTGACCGAGCGTTTCCCACGCGCTCGGACGGTGGTCGCCGACCTGGCCCGGCCCGACACCCTCGAGGCCGCACTGTCCGATCTGCCGGAGCGACTGGACTCGCTCCTCCACGTTGCCGGCGCCGTCGACCTGGCACCCGTTGCCGAGCAGCGGGTCGAGCAGGTCCGCCACCAGCTCGACGTCAACCTGATCGCCCCGATGGAGCTCACCCGGATCTGCCTGCCGGCGCTGCGTGCGGCGCGTGGCCTCGTGCTGCTGGTGAACTCCACCTCGGGGCGGGTCGCCAACCCCGCGTGGACGGCGTACGCCGCCTCGAAGTTCGGTGCCCGGGCCTTCGCCGACGGGTTGCGTGCCGAGGAGCAGTCCCACGGAGTGCGTGTCAGCAGCGTCTTCCCGTCGCGCACCGCCACTCCGATGCAGGCCAAGGTCCATGAGCAGGAAGGGTCTGCCTACGACCCGGATGCCTTCGTCTCGGCCGCGTCGGTCGCGGCCACCATCCTGCACGTGGTCGACCTTCCCGAGGACGCCACGATCCCCGAGGTGACCGTCCGAACGGCGCCGGGTCGAGGCTGAGCCTCACCCGAGCCTTCTGGTGTGGCGCCGGACTGCTCCGAGAGCGAGGCGGGCCCGAGGACAACGACGTGTCCTCGGGCCCGCCTCGATCGCGCGCTCAGTCCTCCGGGTCGTCCAGCCGGGCGAGCCAGGTGGCGAACCGCTCCACCGGGACCTCGAACTCGGGGAACGTGTCGGTGAACTCCTGCAGTCGCTCGGCCAACCACGCCAGGGTGACTTCCTCGTCACCCCGGCGCTTCTCGAGCTCCTCGATCCCTCGGTCGGTGAAGTACATCGCAGCTCACTCGAAGGCGGCGTCGAGGAGGTTGCGCTGCTCCTCCTGGTGACGCTTGGCCACACCGACGGACGGCGCTGACGAAGCCGGACGGGTCACCGGCTGCACGTCGAGCCCGAGGTCGTCCCAGACGTTCAGCTTGTAGTGCGGCCACGGACCCATGTTGGCCGGCTCGTCCTGCACCCAGCGGACCTGCTTGAGGTTCGGGAACTTCTTCACCTCGGCAGCGATCTGCTCCGACGGGGTCGGGTAGAGGCGTTCCACACGAGCGATCGCGAAGCGGTCACCGTTGTCGCGCTTGGAGCGCTCGACCATCAGGTCCCAGGTGACCCTGCCCGAGCAGAGCAGCAGCGTGTTCACCTTGCTGGGGTCTGCCGTGTCGTCACCGATGAGCGGGAGGAACGAGCCCTCGGTGAAGTCGCTCGGCTGGGAGGCGGCCTCCTTGCGCTTGAGCATCGACTTCGGCGTGAACACCACCAGGGGACGGTGCTCCTCGCCGAGCGAGTGGCGGCGCAGGAGGTGGAAGTAGGACGCCGGGGTCGACGGCTGCGCCACCACGAAGGCCTCCTCGGCACACATGGTGAGGAAGCGCTCGATGCGGGCCGAGGAGTGGTCGGGCCCCTGTCCTTCGTAGCCGTGCGGCAGCAGCATGACGACGCCGGACTGCTGGCGCCACTTCGCCTCGCCCGCGGTGATGAACTCGTCGATCACTGTCTGGGCGCCGTTCACGAAGTCACCGAACTGCGCCTCCCACAGCACCAGGGCGTCCGGACGGGCCACGGAGTAGCCGTACTCGAAGCCGAGGGCCGCGTACTCGGAGAGCAGCGAGTCGTAGACGTGGAACCGGGCCTGGTCCTCGGTGAGGTTGCTCAGCGGGGTCCACTCATCGGCATTCTTGCGGTCGATGATCGTGGCGAAGCGCTGCACGAACGTGCCACGGCGCGAGTCCTGGCCGGCCAGGCGCACCGGGCGCCCCTCCATCAGGAGCGCACCGAAGGCCAGGATCTCTCCGGTGCCCCAGTCGATCGGGCCGTCGGTGATCGCGGCGGCACGACGCTGGAGCTGCGGCATCACCTTCGGGTGGACCGTGAAGCCCGCCGGTGGGGTGATGTAGGCGTCGGAGATGCGCTTGAGCACCTCGGACGAGACCGAGGTGGTCGCCTCGCCAGCCGGCTTCTCCGGATAGTCGGGGACGGTGGTCCACTCGTCGGGCAGGGCGTTCTTTGCCTCGCGCACCTCGGTGAAGACCCGCTCGAGCTGCTGCTGGTAGTCACGCAGCACGGTCTCGGCCTCCTCGATCGTGATGTCGCCACGACCGACCAAGGACTCCGTGTACAGCTTGCGGATGGAACGCTTCTGCTCGATGAGGTCGTACATCAGCGGCTGGGTGTACGACGGGTCGTCGCCCTCGTTGTGGCCGCGACGGCGGTAGCAGACCAGGTCGATGACGACGTCCTTGCGGAACGCCTGGCGGTACTCGAAGGCCAGTCGGGCCACCCGGATGCAGGCCTCGGGGTCGTCACCGTTCACGTGGAAGATTGGTGCCTGGACCATGCGGGCCACGTCGGTGCTGTAGAGCGACGAGCGTGACGAACCGGGGGAGGTGGTGAAGCCGACCTGGTTGTTGACGACGAGGTGGATGGTCCCGCCGGTGCGGTAGCCGCGCAGCTGCGAGAGGTTCAGCGTCTCGGCAACCACGCCCTGACCGGCGAACGCCGCGTCGCCGTGCACCAGGAGCGGCATCACGGGGTACTCGGCGCCCCGGTCGAGCACGTCCTGCTTGGCGCGGGCGATGCCCTCCAGGACCGGGTCGACGGCCTCAAGGTGGGACGGGTTGGCGGCCACGGAGACCTTGATCCGGTCACCCTTGCCGGAGACGAACTCGCCCTCGGCGCCGAGGTGGTACTTCACGTCACCGGAGCCCTGGACGGTGCGGGGGTCGATGTTGCCCTCGAACTCGCGGAAGATCTGGGAGTACTTCTTGCCGACGATGTTGGCCAGGACGTTGAGCCGACCACGGTGGGCCATGCCGATCGTGACCTCGTCGAGCTCGGACTCGGCGGCCGCCTCACAGATCTCGTCGATGACCGGGACCGTGGTCTCGGCACCTTCGAGGCTGAACCGCTTCTGGCCGACGAACTTGGTCTGCAGGAACGTCTCGAACGCCTCTGCCTGGTTGAGCTTGAGCAGGATGCGCAGCTGCTCCTCGCGTGGCGTCTTGGTGTGCGGCACCTCGACGCGCTCCTGGATCCAACGACGCTGCTCGGGGTCCTGGATGTGCATGTACTCGATGCCGATGGTGCGGCAGTAGGAGTCGCGCAGGATGCCGAGGATGTTGCGCAGCTTCATGAAGCGCCGGCCCTCGCCGCCGAACGAACCAGTGGCGAACTCGCGGTCCAGGTCCCACAGGGTCAGCCCGTGCGACTCCACCTCGAGGTCGGGGTGGCTGCGCTGGCGGTACTCGAGGGGGTCGGTGTCGGCCATCATGTGGCCGCGCACGCGGTAGGCGTGGATCAGCTCGAGGATGCGGGCCTGCTTGCTGATGTCGTCGTCGTGCGTGGTGGCGATGTCGCTCGACCAACGGATCGGCTCGTAGGGGATCCGCAGCGACTGGAAGATCTCGTCGTAGAAGCCCTCCTCGCCGAGCAGCAGCTGGTGCACCCGGCGCAGGAACTCGCCCGACTGCGCGCCCTGGATGACGCGGTGGTCGTAGGTGGAGGTGATCGTCAGGATGCGGCTGACCGCGTTGCGGGTCAGGGTCTCCTCGGAGGCGCCCTGGAACTCCGGCGGGTAGTCCATCGAGCCGACACCGATGATCGCGGCCTGGCCGGCCATCAGTCGCGGCACCGAGTTGTTGGTGCCGAGGCCGCCGACGTTGGTCAGGCTGATCGTGGTGCCGGTGTAGTCCTCCATCGTCAGCTTGTTGTCACGCGCCTTGCGGATCATCGCTTCGTACGCTGTCCAGAAGCCGGCGAAGTCCATCGTCTCGCAGCCCTTGATGGACGGCGCCACGAGCTGGCGCGTGCCGTCGGGCTTCTGCTGGTCGATGGCGAGGCCCAGGTTGATGTGGGCCGGGGTGACCATGGTCGGCTTGCCGTTGGTCTCGGTGTAGGAGTTGTTCATCTCCGGCATCGACTTGATGGCCTTGATCAGGGCGTAGCCGATGAGGTGGGTGAACGAGACCTTGCCACCTCGCGCGCGCTTGAGGTGGTTGTTGATCACGGTGCGGTTGTCCCACAGGAGCTTGACGGGGACGTTGCGCACGGAGGTGGCCGTGGGGACGCTCAACGAGACGTCCATGTTCTTCGCGGTGGCCGAGGCGATGCCACGCAGCACCGTGTAGGTGGGCTCGTCGGAGGCCTCCGACTTCTCGGCCGGCTTCGGGTCGCGCGGCTCAGGGCTGGACGTGCCCTTCGCGGGCTCGGCGGGCTTGCTGACGGCACGCGGCTTGGCCACGGGCGCCGGGCTCTGTGCCGCTGCCTGCCCCGGGGCGTCGGCCTGCTTCGGGGAGTCGGCTTGCTTCGCCGGGGACGGCGACGACGACTTGGCTGTCTTGGGGGCCTGAGCGGCAGGCTTGCTCGCCGGACCGGCGTCACCCGAGGCCGCAGGACCGGCCCCGTTGGAGCCGCCCTTGCCCTTGAAGTAGGCGGCCCATTCCGAGCCGACACTGGACGGATCCTTCTTGTACTGCTCATACATCTCGTCGACGAGCCACTCGTTGGCTCCGAAGTCGATGAGGGGGTTGTTCTGCGAGGACTCAGCCACGGCTAGGTTCGCCTCTTCCAGTGCGGCATTGTGGGTTGACGATTCAAGCGTCAAGGCTAGACCCACCCGGCAACAAATGCAGAGGCCGGTGGCACCTTTCGTGCAAGGTGTTGCGAGACACACCGTGGAGGAGGTCGAGGAGTCGTGGAGAAGAAGCGATGCAGAGGTCCGCTGGGAGCGCTGGTGGCGCTGGTGCTGGTCCTGTCGATGGGGGCCTGCAGCGGCGATGACGACGCCGACGATCCGGCCCGACCGGGGCCTTCTGACCCGGGATCCAGCCGGGCCGAGCGCGTCGTGCAGCTGAAGGCCAGCACCGGCAAGGTGACCGGCGCGCTGCCGCGCAAGGTCCACCGGCGCGTGGTCGCCAAGGTGGCCAAGCGGGTCGACCAGTGGTTCGTGGCCGCGTGGCTGGGTGGCGAGTACCCGCGCAAGGCCTCGCGCAAGGCCATGGGTCGCGCCTGGCCCGGCTTCACCCGGGGGTTGTCCGTCCAGGCTCGCAAGGACCTGGACGAGACGACGAACGCCAGGCTGGCGCCGCGGATCGATGACGTCACGGCGGTGCGCAAGAAGGTGAAGGTCGACATCCTTGCGGTGCACGGCAGGGCCGCCGGTGCCACGGCTCGGTTCCGCCTGGTCTTCGACACCTCGGGCGACGTGGAACGACGAGTCCAGGTACGCGGCCAGCTGTCGCTGACCCAGGCCGGGAACGGCTGGAAGGTCTTCGGTTACGACGTACGCCGGTCGCAGGGCGCCATACCCGAGCCCGGCCAGGGGGCCGAACGCAAGAAGGACCGGAAGGCCCACGGGAAGAAGCCCGGCCAGGGGGCCGAACGCAAGAAGGACCGGAAGGCCCAGAAGGCCAAGGAGAAGCGGAAGGAGGACAAGAAGTGATGCGACGCATGATCCGCAACGTCGCCGTTGCTGCGACGCTGGCACTCACGGCACTGGTCGTCCCGAACGGTGCGGTGAACTCGACCGACGCCACCCTCGTCAAGGTGCAACGGGCACACGCCGTGGACCTCTCGCCCGACGTCATCTGGATCCTCGCCCTCGGATCCGATGCCCGGCCGGGGCAGAACGTGACGCGCAGTCGAGCCGACGCCATTCAGCTCGTCGGCATCAACACCCGCACCGGTGCTGCCACCAGCATCGGGATCCCTCGTGACTCCTGGGTCTCGATCCCCGGCCACGGCTCCAACCGGATCAACACCGGCCTCTACTACGGCGGACCCCAGTTGATGGCCCGTGCCGTCGAGGGCCTGACCGGCGTCGAGGCCGACTACGTCATGGTGGCCAGCTTCTGGGGCCTGCGCCAGATGGTCGACGCGATCGGTGGGGTCAGCGTCGACTCACGTCACGCGTTCAGCGATCCCTACCTCCGCCCCCGTGGGTTCAGGGTCGGCCGGCAACACCTCAACGGGATGGGTGCCCTTGCCTTCTCGCGCGTGCGCAAGTCACTGCCTCGCGGTGACTTCGACCGCTCCGCCAACCAGCAGGAGACGCTGCGCGCGATCCAGGAGCAGGTGCACCGTCGCGCCGCCGAGCCGGGCTTCCTCGACCGCGGGGCGCTGGCGGTGCTCAAGCACATGGACGCGCAGGTGGCGCCCAAGGAACTGTTCAAGATTGCCCGGGCGGTGGCAGCGGTGCGCTCCGACCGGATCACCCGCTGTGTGGTCAACGGCAGCATCGGCAACATCGGCGGAGCCAGTGTCGTCCTGCCGTTCACGGCGCAGGCTCGCAGGTACGGCAACGACGCTCGCCGGGACGCAGTCATCTCCAGATGCTGACGGGGCTCGGCTGAACGGGCTCGGCTGAACCGAGTGCTGCTGAACGGGCTCGGCCGAACGGGATCGGCTGAACGGGCTCGGAAATCACGGAAGGGACGGTCCCGTTCGGGGGCCGTCCCTTCCGTGATCTCAGCGGGTCAGGACTTGCGGATGCGTGCCTTGGCGAAGCCGAGGTTGAGCGTGCCGAGCGAGCCGTCGAGCAGGTCGAGGCGCAGCGCAGTCACCTCGATCGAGGTCTTGGACTTCTTCTTCACCATGAAGGAGATCTTGACGACTCCGGGGATCTCGACCGCCTTGCCCGGGGCGGGCAGGGCGATCTTCTCTCCGCCGATGAGGATCTCGGCGACCTTGCTGCCCTTGATGGACTTGACCAGCTTGCCGTTGGCCCTGCGCTTGACGTTGGCGCGGCCGACGACACCGCTGACCTCGATGCCGGTGTCACCTGCCTTGAGGGACAGGTTGGCGACGCGGCCCATGGTCCAGGCCGTGGCCCGGTTCCGGGAGCGCTGCTTGCCGTAGGTCAGGGCCTCGACCGCGCCGACCTTGAGCAGGTTGGCGTTGAGCAGGTCGACGCCGGCGGTGGAGTTCTTCAGGACCTTGCCGTCGGTGCCCTCGCACTTGAGGACCTTGTTGCCCAGGGGACCGAGCTTGACCGTGCCGTCGAGCAGCGAAGCCTTGATCGCCTGGCCCTTGCCGGTCATCACGCCCGAGGTCACACCCTTGGCGATGCGGGCGTTGGCCCGGCCGATGCGCACGGAGATGTCGTCACCGCCGCCGGGGGCGGCGTCGGGGCCGTAGAGCTTCACGCGCAGGCTGGTGGCGCGGGCACGAGCGTGCTTCTTGGTGACGTTCTCGGTCTTGTCGCCGAGGTTGAGCACTCCGAGACCCGGGATCGGCAGGCTCCCACCGTTCTTCTGGATCTCCTTGAGGAGGACGTTCAACGGGTTGGCCACGCCGTCGAGGATGTCGTCGAGGACGGTTCCGGTCTTGGCGTTGATCTTCAGCGCGTCGAAGGTGGCCTTGGCGTGCAGCTTGCCGGACTTGCCCGCAAAGGCGTTCGCCTTGGTGGACAGGCCGGTGATCTCGATGCGGATGCCGTTCGGGTCGCCCAGCGTGACCGCAGCCACCTGGTTGGTGCTGAGCGTGCCGACGCGACCGTTCTTGCGGTAGCTCGAGGTGTTGCTGGTGATCGTGCCGACCTTCAGCACCCCGGCGACGTTCGTGTCCGCGATCGACTTGTGGTCGCGCTTGCCGGTGTTGCGGGTGCAACCGACGGTCGAGTTCGCCGTCGGGGACGAGGTGACCCCGACCAGTCCGGTGGTGGCCTTGGTGCCGTAGGCATATCCATTGAAGACGTAGTCGGTGGTGCGCTTCGCGGCTTGGGCCGACTGGGCGTCGGCGCCCGCAGTGATGGACAAGGTGCCTGCCGCGGCCATCGCGGCCACGGTCGAGGCGGCAAGGAATCGCCGCACGGACGTCTTCATGTGTTCTCCCCAGAATGAATGAAATTGGTTGTTCGGCCGAAGACTGCTCCCGAGTGGCCTCTTAAGCTAGAACGTTTGGGGGGCAGATCTGTTACGAAGTCTTTCGCAAGTTCTTGCAAGGCGTGGCGCTTTCGCGAGAACTGGGATGAGGGCGCCCCACGCCACTTGGGCCGCGCAGTGATGCGGCACACAGGCCGGATCGGCCCGAAATCCAGGAGTCCCGGGCCCAACGAGTGGGACCGGGACTCCTGCGATCTCTTCCGAGATGATTGTGCGCCTCCGGCAGGATTCGAACCTGCGGCACCTGGTACCGGAAACCAGTGCTCTATCCCCTGAGCTACGGAGGCATGCGCACCCAGTGCTGTGACCGGGCGCGCTGCAGAAGACTACCGGTCGATACTCGAGTGAGGGAAACCGACTCCCGCCGATAGGCTGGGCGGGTGAATCCCGAGCAGCTCTCCTCCGCCGTCGTCACCGTCCTCACCTCCCTCGTCGACGAGGGAGCCCTCGTCCTCCCCGACGGGGTCCCGACCGAGGTGACGATCGAGCGTCCCCGCCAGAAGGGCCACGGAGACTACGCCACGAACGTGGCGCTGCAGCTGGCCAAGAAGGCCGGGACCAACCCGCGCGCCCTGGCCGAGCTGGTCGCAGCGAAGCTCGCCGACTCCGACGGTGTCGCGGGCGTCGAGGTCGCCGGCCCGGGATTCCTCAACATCAGCGTCGACGCCGGGGCCCAGGGCCAGGTGGCCGCGAGCGTGGTCGCGGCAGGGACGTCGTACGGCACCTCCGAGACGATGGCCGGCCAGCGGATCAACGTCGAGTTCATCTCGGCGAACCCGACCGGTCCGCTGCACCTCGGCCACACCAGGTGGGCCGTGCTCGGTGACGCCATCGGGCGCGTGCTCTCGGCGGCCGGTGCCGATGTGACGCGTGAGTTCTACATCAACGACCGCGGCGTCCAGATGAACCACTTCGCCGACTCCATCGTCGCCTCGGCGCTGGGAGAGCCCAAGCCCGAGAACGGCTACGCCGGCGGCTACATCGACGACCTCGCCCGCCAGGTGGGAGCGGCCAGTCCCGGCATCTTCGACCTGCCCGACGAGGAACGTCGGGCTGCGGTGCGGGCGAAGGGGTACGAGATCCAGCTCGCGGAGCAGCAGCGGGCACTGGAGGTCTTCAACACTCACTTCGACGTGTGGTTCTCCGAGCTGTCGTTGCATGACGACGGTGCGGTGCCCGAGACCCTGGCCAGGCTCAAGGAGCTGGGCCACGTCTTCGAGGAGGGGGGCGCCCTGTGGATGCGCACCACCGACTTCGGCGACGACAAGGACCGGGTGCTGATCAAGTCGGACGGCGAGCTGACCTACTTCGCCTCCGACACTGCCTATTACCTCAACAAGCGCGCCCGGGGCTTCGACCACTGCATCTACCTGCTCGGCGCCGACCACCACGGCTACGTCGGACGGCTCCGGGCGATGGCAGCCTGCGCGGGCGACGACCCGGCCGAGACGCTCGACGTGATGATCGGCCAGCTGGTCAAGATCCTGCGTGACGGCGAGGAGCTCAAGCTCTCCAAGCGGGCCGGCACGATCGTCACGCTCACTGAGCTCGCCGACGAGATCGGTGTGGACGCGTTGCGCTACTCCCTGGCGCGCTATCCCGCGGACTCCCCGCTCACTCTCGACGTCGAGGAGATCACCAAGGCCTCCAACGACAACCCGGTCTACTACGTGCAGTACGGCCACGCCCGCACCTGCCGGATGATCGAGAACGCCTCCGACCTGGGGATGAGCCTGCCCGAGGGCGACTCGTTCGACCCGGGCCTTCTCTCCCACGAGCTCGAGGGCCGCCTCCTCCGGGCCCTGGCCGAGTTCCCGCGGGTGGTGGCGAGCGCCGCCGAGCTCAGGGAACCGCACAGGGTCGCGCGTTACCTGGAGGACACCACGTCGGTGTTCAACAAGTGGTACGACACCCGCGAGTGCCGGATGTTGCCGCAGGGTGATGAGCCGGCAGGTCCGCTCAACGAGGCGCGCCTGGTGCTGGTCCACGCGACCCGGACCGTGCTCGGCAACGGGCTCGACCTGCTCGGTGTCTCTGCTCCCGAAAGGATGTGAGCCGCAGTGCCCACCGCCCACCCGTCCGGCTGGGCGCACGCCGATGGTGCCCTGCGTGGGCCCCAGTGGTTGCGCGAGCCTGACGACTCCAACACCCTGGTCCAGCAGCTCTGGTCCTCGACCGCCCACAAGAACGACGACGGCGCGCTGGTCGTGGGGGGAGTGGACCTGCGTGACCTGGTCGCCGAGCACGGCTCTCCGGCGTACGTCCTCGACGAGGACGACTTCCGTGGCCGCGCCCGCGCCTTCCGCGATGCCTTCGCGGCCTACGACGTCTACTACGCGGGCAAGGCGTTCCTGTGCACGACCGTCGCCCGGTGGATCGCCGAGGAGGGCCTCTGTCTCGACGTCTGCTCCAACAGCGAGCTCACCGTCGCGCTGAGGGGCGGCGTGGACCCGGCCCGCATCGGCTACCACGGCAACAACAAGTCGACGGCAGACCTGCGCCGCGCCGTGGAGGTCGGGGTCGGCCGCATCGTCGTCGACTCCTTCCACGAGATCGACCGGCTGGTCGAGATCGGTGCGCGCGCGAAGGTGATGATCCGGGTCACCGCCGGCGTCGAGGCGCACACCCACGAATACATCGCCACCGCCCACGAGGACCAGAAGTTCGGCTTCTCCATCACGGCAGGCGACGCCTTCGAGGCGGTACGCCGGGTGCTCGCGGCGCCTGGCCTCGAGCTGCTCGGACTGCACAGCCACATCGGCAGCCAGATCTTCGACTCCTCCGGGTTCGAGGTGGCCGCGCGACGGGTGCTGGCCCTGCACGCCCGGGTCTCGGACGAGCTGTCGGTCACCATGCCCGAGATGGACCTCGGCGGGGGCTTCGGCATTGCCTACACGACGCAGGACGACCCGTCCGACCCCGCACAGCTGGCCACCGAGATGAGCAAGATCGTCGAGCACGAGTGCCGGGCGCTCGGCGTCGACGAGCCGCGGCTCTCGATCGAGCCCGGCCGGGCGATCGTCGGACCCAGCATGTGCTCCATCTATGAGGTGGGCACAGTCAAGGAGGTCGCACTCGACGGCCCCAAGGACGCCAACCCCCGGCGCACCTACGTGTCGGTCGATGGGGGCATGAGCGACAACATCCGCACTGCCCTCTATGACGCTGACTACTCCTGCACCCTGGCCTCACGACGCTCCGACGCGGCGCCGGTGCTGGCGCGGGTGGTCGGCAAGCACTGCGAGGCCGGTGACATCATCGTCAAGGACGAGTTCCTGCCCGGCGACGTGGCCCCCGGCGACCTCGTGGCCGTCCCCGGGACGGGTGCCTACTGCCGCTCGATGGCGTCCAACTACAACCACGCCCTGCGCCCACCGGTGATCGCTGTGCGGGACGGTGTCGCGCGCGTCGTCGTACGACGAGAGACTGAGGACGACCTGCTGGCCACGGACGTGGCCGCTCAGGACGCACGGCACACGGATGGAGCAAGCAGTTGAGTCAGGCAAGCAGCATGGGGTCCGGGAAGCGGCTGAAGGTCGCCGTCCTGGGCTGCGGATCGGTCGGGTCCCAGGTGGTGCGACTGCTCACCGAGCAGAGCGACGACCTGACCGCCCGGATCGGCGCCCCCGTCGAGCTCGTGGGCGTGGCGGTCCGCCGCCTCGACGCGCCGCGTGAGATCGAGGTGCCCGAGGGCCTGCTGACCACCGACGCCGAAGGACTGTTGACGCGCGGTGACATCGACCTCGTGGTGGAGGTCATCGGTGGCATCGAGCCGGCCCGTGGGCTGATCCTGACCGCCCTGGAGAACGGCGCCTCGGTGGTCACCGCCAACAAGGCGCTGCTGGCCGAGGACGGCCCGACCCTGTTCGACGCCGCCGCCAAGGCCGGCCGCGACGTCTACTACGAGGCCGCGGTCGCCGGCGCCATTCCCATCCTGCGTCCCCTGCGCGAATCACTGGCCGGCGACAAGGTCACCCGTGTGCTGGGCATCGTCAACGGCACCACCAACTTCATCCTCGACAAGATGGAGACCTCCGGGGCCGGCTTCGCCGAGGCCCTCGAGGAGGCCCAGGAGCTCGGGTACGCCGAGGCGGACCCCACCGCGGACGTCGAGGGTTTCGACGCAGCCGCGAAGGCCGCGATCCTGGCCAGCATCTCCTTCCACACGCGCGTGAACGCCGCCGACGTCTATCGCGAGGGCATCTCCGAGGTGAGCGCGGCCGACGTGCAGTCGGCGCGCGACATGAAGTGCGTGGTCAAGCTGCTGGCGATCTGTGAGCTGAAGGACGGTGCGGTCTCGGCGCGCGTCCACCCGGCGATGATCCCGGCCACGCACCCGCTGGCGTCGGTGCGAGAGGCCTACAACGCAGTGTTCGTGGAGTCGGAGGCTGCCGGCCAGCTGATGTTCTACGGCCCCGGTGCCGGTGGTTCACCGACCGCCTCGGCCGTCCTGGGCGACCTGGTCTCGGCGGCTCGCAACCGGCTCAGCGACACCCGCGGCCCGGGTGAGTCGGCGTACGCCGATCTCGCGGTGCTGCCGATGGGCGAGACCGTGACCCGTTATCACGTCGCCATCGACGTGATGGATCGAGCCGGTGTGCTCGCCGCGGTGGCGCAGGCGTTCGCCGAGCACGGCGTCTCCATCCAGACGGTGCGTCAGGAGGGCCGTGGTGAGGACGCTCAGCTCGTGGTGGTCTCGCACCGTGCGACCGACGCCCAGCTCGCCGCGACGGTGGCGCACCTGCAGGACATGGACATGGTTCGTGAGGTCACTTCGGTGATGCGTGTGGAAGGGGAGAGCGAATGAGCGGCAGCACCGGCGTCCACCAGTGGAGGGGCGTGATCGAGGAGTACCGCGACCGCCTCGACATCCCCGCGGGCACACCGGCGATCACCCTTCGCGAGGGTGGCACCCCCCTGGTCGAGTCGGGCTGGCTCTCCGGGCTGACCGGCGCGCAGGTGTGGTTGAAGGTCGAGGGCGACAACCCGACCGGCTCGTTCAAGGACCGTGGCATGACCGCCGCGATCTCGGTGGCCGCGTTCGAGGGTGCCAAGGCCGTGGTGTGCGCGTCGACCGGCAACACGTCGGCATCGATGGCCGCCTACGCGGTCAAGGCCGGGCTCAAGCCGTTGGTGCTCGTGCCCGAGGGCAAGATCGCGGCCGGCAAGATGGCCCAGGCGATCGTGCACGGGGCCCAGGTGATCATGGTCCGCGGAAACTTCGACGACTGCCTGCAGATTGCCCGCGGCCTGTCGGAGAACTACCCGGTGGCGCTGGTGAACTCGGTCAACCCGATCCGGCTGCAGGGACAGAAGACTGCCTCGTTCGAGATCGTGGACTTCCTCGGTGACGCCCCCGACTTCCACTTCCTGCCGGTCGGCAATGCCGGCAACATCTCGGCGTACTGGTTGGGATACAACGAGTACGTCGCCTCCGGCAACGCCACCCGTCGACCGGTGATGCGAGGCTTCCAGGCCGAGGGCGCGGCCCCGCTCGTCACCGGTGAGCCGTTCCCGGACCCGGAGACCAAGGCGACCGCGATCCGCGTCGGCAACCCGGCGTCGTGGAAGCTCGCCGAGGCAGCCGCGAGTGAGTCCGGCGGCCACTTCACGGCGCTGAGCGATGCCGAGATCCTCGCCGCGCAGCAGAAGCTGGCCTCCAGTGACGGCGTCTTCGTGGAGCCCGCCTCGGCGGCCGGCGTCGCCGGGCTGCTCAAGGCACTCGAGGCGGGGGAGAGCTTCACCGGCACGACGGTCGTGATCACCGTGACGGGCCACGGCCTCAAGGACACCGCCACAGCGCTGGAGGGGTTCGGCGAGCTGGTCGACAACGTGGTGGATCCCGATGTCGACGCGGCAGCGGCCGCCGCCGGCCTCGTCTGACATGGTCCGTTTCATCGAGGGACCGATCACCGTGTCCGTCCCGGCCACCTCGGCCAACCTCGGGCCCGGCTTCGACTCCCTCGGGCTGGCTCTCGCCCTGAGGGACGAGCTGACCGCCGAGGTGACCGATGACGGAATCGTGATCGGGATCGAGGGGAACGGTGCTGACGACGTGCCGCGCGACGAGTCGCACCTGGTCGTGCGGGCGATGCGGGCCGCCTTCGACGTCATGCAGGGCCAGCCCCGGGGGCTGCGGCTGCACTGCCTGAACCGGATCCCCCACGCTCGCGGGATGGGGTCGTCGTCGGCCGCCATCGTCGGAGGCATCGTCCTGGCACGGGCGCTGGTGGCCGGCGGACAGCTGGTGATGGACGACGAGGCGGTGTTCCGCCTGGCCGCGGAGCTGGAAGGTCACCCCGACAACGTCGCGCCCGCGCTCCACGGAGGGTTCGTGATCTCCGGTCGGGAGGCCAACGACTTCTGGGCCGCGACGTCCGCCCTCGATCCCCGGGTGTCCGCGGTCGTCTTCATCCCGCCCACACCGGTCTCCACCGAGTCCGCGCGGGGCCTGTTGCCGGAGTCGGTTCCCCACGCCGACGCGGCAGCGAATGCCGGGCGTACGGCGCTCCTGGTGGCCAGCCTCGCCGGAAAGCCCGAGCTGCTTCCGCTCGCCACTCGCGACTACCTGCACCAGGACTACCGCGAGTCGGCGATGCCCGAGTCCTGGGCGCTGATGCGTGCGCTGCGTGCTGACGGGCACGCCGCCATCATCTCCGGGGCCGGACCGACGGTCCTCGTCTTCACCGACGGACCCATGCAGCCGCTGGGTGACTGGTCGACCGGGGCTGCGGCACTGGTGGCACGCTGCCCGGAAGGCTGGACCGCGTTGCACCTGGACCTCGAGACGACCGGGGCACGCCTCGCCGGCTGACCGGGGATCCCCGCGTGGCGGCGTTGTCGTCGCCGCGCCGGTCGGGGTGGTCCCGCCCGGGAGTCGTCGACGCCGGTGTTAGGCTGACTGCGCGCCATGATCATTCGGCGTTCGCACTTGACCCGGCTCGCCCGGCGCGGTGCACCTCTCCTTGTTCGTCCGTCGTGAGTCGACCGTCACCCACGGTGATCCCGCCTCCGGAGGCGACGAGGCACACACACGAGATGTCGACGGCACTCGAGCCGCATCGGCACAGATACGTGGTAAGGACCTCACGTGACGGAATCCACCGAATCGACCACCGCCGCAGCCTCGGCTCCGAAGAAGCGCAGTGGTGGACTCAACTCCATGCTGATCGCCGACCTCAAGGCGATGGCGGGTGCCATCGGCATCAGCGGCGCCGAGAGCATGAAGAAGGCCCAGCTGGTCGCGGCGATCAAGGCCGTCCAGACCGAGCACGCCAACTCCACCAAGGGTGCGGCGGCCGCGAAGGCCCCCTCGAAGCGGGCGTCGGACCCAGCCCAGGCACAGGACACGACGCAGGACACGACGCAGGACGCGACGCAGGGCACGGTGCAGGACTCGTCGGCGCAGCAGGCGGGCGACCACGTTGCCACCCGCGACGGGTCGGCTCCTCGTGCTGATGGCGCGAGCAACGACAAGCAGGACCACCGAGGTGGCCGCCGCCAGCAGGATTCCGAGCAGCAGTCCGGCCAGGGCCGTGACAAGCAGGGCGGCGACAAGCAGGGGCGCGACAAGCAGGGGCGCGACCAGGAGCAGGGCCAGCAGAACCAGCAGGGCGGCGAGCAGCAGTCCGGCCAGGGCCGTGACAAGCAGGGCGGCGACAAGCAGGGCGGCGAGAAGCAGGGGCGCGACAAGCAGGGCCGGGACAAGCAGGGGCGCGACCAGGAGCAGGGCCAGCCGAACCAGCAGAACCAGCAGAACCAGCAGGGCGGCGAGCAGCAGTCCGGCCAGGGCCGTGACAAACAGGGCGGCGACAAGCAGGGGCGCGGCCAGCAGCAGGGCCAGCAGAACCAGCAGAACGCCCGGGGTCAGCAGGGCCGTGACAAGCAGCAGGACCAGCAGGACAGCGGGCAGGACGACAAGCAGCAGGCCGGCCAGGGGCGCGACAACCAGCAGAACCAGAACCAGCAGAACCAGAACCAGCAGGACCACGACGACCAGGGCAACACGAGTCGCAACCGTCGCCGCCGAGGGCGTGACCGCTCCGAGCGCAACGAGCGTGGCGGTCGCACCCGCAACGAGCCCGACACCACGATCCTCGAGGACGACGTCCTCGTGCCGGCTGCGGGCATCCTCGATGTCCTCGACAACTACGCCTTCGTCCGCACGAGCGGCTACCTGCCCGGAGCCGACGACGTCTACGTCTCGCTCTCCATGGTGCGCAAGTTCGGCCTCCGTCGCGGAGACGCGATCGTCGGCCAGGTCCGCCAGCCGCGTGAGGGCGAGCGCAAGGAGAAGTTCAACCCGATGGTCCGCATCGATGCGGTCAACGGTGCCGACCCCGAGTCGGTGCGCAACCGGGTCGACTTCTCCCAGCTGACTCCTGTCCACCCCTCCGAGCGACTCCGCCTCGAGACCGACGCGAGCAACCTGATCGGGCGGATCGTCGACATCGCGGCACCGATCGGCAAGGGACAACGTGGCCTGATCGTGTCGCCGGCCAAGGCCGGCAGGACGACGGTCCTGCAGTCGATCGCCAGCTCGATCACGACCAACAACCCGGAGTGCCACCTGATGGTGGTCCTGATCGACGAGCGGCCCGAAGAGGTCACGGACTTCCAGCGTTCGGTCAAGGGCGAGGTCATCTCGTCGACCTTCGACCGTCCGGCCAGCGACCACACCACGGTCGCCGAGCTGGCCATCGAACGAGCCAAGCGCCTCGTGGAGCTCGGGCACGACGTGGTCGTGCTGCTCGACGGGATCACTCGACTGGGCCGTGCCTACAACATGTCGACGTCGACCAGCGGTCGGGTGCTCCCGGGAGGCGGTGACTCGGCAGCACTCCACCCGCCGAAGGCGTTCTTCGGCGCTGCCCGCAACATCGAGGGCGGCGGTTCGTTGACCATCGTGGCGGCCGCGCGGATCGAGTCCGGTTCGAAGATGGACGACGTGATCTTCGAGGAGATCAGGGACACCGCCAACATGGTGCTGCGGTTGCGCGGGGAGCTCGCCGAGAGGCGGGTCTTCCCGGCGATCGACGTCGTGCAGTCGGGCACCCGACGCGAGGACCTGCTGCTGGGTGAGGAGGAGGTCGAGATCATCGCGGAGCTGCGCCGATCCTTCTCCGGGATGGCAGTCGAGGAGGCTGCGGAGACGCTGCTGCAGCGGCTGAAGAAGTCCCGGAACAACATCGAGCTCCTCACCCGTCTGCAAAGGTCGACGCCCGCCACCGGCACCGGCGGCTGACACTCGGTCCGGGTGACCCGCCTCGAGGCGCATGGGGTGTTGGGAACGACCGGGTGATTCGTCGCGGCTAGGCTGCCGTCATGGCAAAGATCGTGGTGGCCGACGACGACGAGGACATCCGTGAGCTCGTGGCCTTCAAGCTCAGGCAGAACGGACACGACGTCCGATCGGTCGGTGACGGGGCCGCGGCCGTGACCGCCTGTCTCCAGGAGCTCCCCGACCTCGCGTTGCTCGATGTGATGATGCCGGGCATGAGTGGGCTCGACGCGGCTCGTGCGCTCCGCCAGGAGCAGGCGACGGCCCGGCTGCCGATCATCATGCTGACCGCGCGGGCGCAGGAGTCCGATGTGGAACAGGGGTTCGCGGTGGGCGCCGACGACTACATCACCAAGCCGTTCTCCCCGCGGGAGCTCGCATCCCGGGTGGCCGCAGTGCTGGCACGGAGCGGTAGGTGACGTTCCTCCTCTGGACGGTCGTGTGGTTCCTCGGGGCGTCGATCGTCGCCGTGGTGGCCCTCGTGGTGCTGCGGGTGACCACGGATCGTCGGGCGGCCCGGCTCCAGCAGGAGCATGCCGTCGTGCGCGAGGTCGTGCTGTCGTTCGTGATGGGGGAGGACGACGAGGTGGAGAGGGCCCGGGACCGCATCGTCGGCATGCGGGGTGGCGAGTGGGACCGCACGGAGTCCCAGATCTTCAGTCTCCTGCCCAAGGTGCGCGGGGAGACGCGTGAGCGGCTGGTCGCCGTCGTGCGCGAGCGCGGGGCGGCACAACGGGCTCGGCAGCTGGTGCGAAGCCGGTCGGCCGTGATCCGCTGTCGTGGGGCCCACCGGCTGGGCGCGCTCCGCGACCCCGGCGACGGACCGGTGCTGGCCACGTTGCTCGACGACCGGCAGTTCCTGGTCAGACGAGTGGCGCTGCGGGCGCTGGGCAGCATCGGAGACCCGACGCGCGTCCCAGCCGTGCTGTCGTGCGCCGACGAGCCAGCGATGACCAGGGACGTCGTCTCCGCCCTGCAACGCATGGGCATCGAGGCGTCGCCCGAGCTGCGCCGCCAGCTCGAGACGGCGCTCCGGACCGACCACGACCACGATCGTGTCGCCGAGGTCGCGGCCATCGCGCTCGGGCTGATCGGTGACACCGTCGCGGTCCCCTTGCTGGTGCAGGCTCTCGCGGCCCGCGACGGTGCGGTCCGGGTCGCTGCCGCGACGGCGCTCGGCGCCATCGGTAGCCAGGTCGCCGTTCCGGCGTTGGTGGAACAGCTCGACAGTGACGACGACCGGTTGCGCGAAGTCGCCGCGCGGGCCCTCGGCGAGATCGGTGACGTGCGGGCCGCAGCCGCCCTCTCCCGAGCCCTGATGGCCTCGCCGCGGTTGGCCGCCCGCGCCATCGCAGCAGCCCTGCTGCGCCTCGGGGAGGCCGGTCGTGCGGAGCTGCGGGCCCACACGTCGCCCTACGCCGGCGAAGCCCTCGCCGTGGACGCATTGAGGAGTGCCGCCCGATGAGCTGGCTCCAGGTCTTCCCTGCTCTCGTCGAGGCGATGGGCTGGTTCTTCATCGCCTACTCACTGATGATCAACACCAGCTTCCTGGTCCTCACCGTGCTGGCTGTCTCCGACTTCATCGGCCATCGACGGCGGGCCGAGTTCGCGGCGTACGACGAGTCCTTCGGCGAGCCGCTGGCGCGGGGCGTGTCCGTCCTGATGCCGGCCTACAACGAGGAAGCCACCATCGTCGAGTCGGTCCGGGCGATGCTGTCGATGCGCTACCCCGACTTCGAGATCGTCGTCGTCGACGACGGCTCCAAGGACGCAACCGTCGCCGTGCTGATCGAGGCGTTCGACCTCGTCGAGGTGCCGCTCGTCGTGGATGACGCGGTGCCGACCGAGAGCGTCGTCGAGGCCACCTACCTCTCACGCCAGGGCAACAACAACCTCGTGCTGGTGACCAAGACCAACGGCGGAAAGGCCGATGCGCTCAACGTGGGCATCAACCTGGCCCGCAAGGAGCTGGTGTGCATGGTCGACGCCGACTCCCTCCTGGACCCGGACTCGTTGCTGCACGTCTCCCGCCCGTTCGCGGACGATCCGGAGAAGGTGGTCGCCGCCGGGGGAGTGATCCGGGTGGCCAATGGTTCGAGCGTCCGGCGTGGACGGGTCACCGACGTCCGCATGCCGCGCCGGTGGTTGGCCAGGGTGCAGGTCGTCGAGTACCTCCGCGCGTTCATGATCGGTCGCGCCGGCTGGTCGGCAACCGGCGGACTGTTGATCATCTCGGGTGCCTTCGGCATCTTCCGCAAGGACGTCCTCTTCGAGGTCGGCGGACTCGCGACCGACTGCATCGGTGAGGACGCCGAGCTGGTGGTGCGCATCTATCGCTGGATGGGCGACATCGACCACGACGGCCGAGTGGTCTTCGTCTCCGAGCCCGTGGCCTGGACCGAGGCCCCCGAGGACCGGAGCGTCCTGGCCAAGCAACGACGGCGCTGGCACCGAGGCCTGGCCGAGATCCTCGGTCGTCACCGCGGTATGTTGCTCCGCCCCAAGTACGGCGTGATCGGGATGATCACCATGCCCTGGTTCGTCCTCTTCGAGCTGCTGGCACCGTTCCTCGAGCTCTTCGGGCTGGCCTACTTCCTGGTCGTCCTGGGCCTGCTCGGGCTGGAGCACCTGGACTGGCTGGGAGGACACGACCTGGTCGATCTGTGGCTGGTGGTGCTGCTGCTGGCGGTGTCGATCCTCTACGCGTTCCTGCTCACCCTGGTGGCGCTGCTGGCCGAGGAAGTGTCCTACCGCCGCTACAGCGGGGTGCGCGACCTGCTGCGTTCGATCCGGGGCGCCGTCGAGGAGAACTTCGGTTATCGCCAGCTGACCGCCTGGTGGCGAGTCGGGGGTGCGATGGAGGCGGTTCGCAAGTCCACGCCGGACTGGGGCGACATGAAGCGGCGCGGATTCGGAGGCTCGGACTGATGGCCGACAAGCCGAGCACCGTGGCCTCACTCGTCACCCGAGCGCTCGCCCCGATCCTTCTCCTCATGATCGTCCTCGGGGTCCTCGGTGTCATCGGGGTCTACCGGACCAACGCCACCGTGAACCACGTCCTTGATGACGTGGCGCCGGGCATCGCAGCCAACCGGGAGTACCTCCAGGTGATGACCGATGCCGAGACCGGGGTGCGCGGGTGGGTCATCCAGGGGAAGCCGAGCGCCCTGCAGCCCTATCGGCGTGCGCTGGTGAGGTTGCCCGAGGTCACTGCCTCGCTCCAGGGCTTCGCGGACCTGAAACCGGGCCTGGGTGAGCTCATCGACAGGCAGAGCGAGCTCAGCGAACGCTGGTTGACTGTCTACGCGCGCCCGCGTCTCGCCGCCGAGCCCGGCGACGACGGTTACGACCGGAGGAAGTTCGTCCAGGGCAAGCGTGCCTTCGACGAGCTGCGCGCCACGAACGCGCGCATCGACGCCTCGTTCGACGACGAGGCGGATGAGGCGCGCCACACCGCACGCCTCGCCTACCGGCGGGCGGTGGTCGCGGTCGTCGTGCTGACCGTGCTGGCCGCCCTGGTCGGCTGGGTGCTGGCCAGACGACTGAGACGACGAGTCGCAGATCCTCTCAGGGAGCTGGAGAGGACCGTCCACCTGCAGGCCGCAGGGGACATCTCGGCCCGGGCCCGGGTGTTCGGCCCGAGCGAGGTGGCCGCTGTCGCCACCGCGTTCAACGTCCTGGCCGAGGAGAACGAGCGGGCCCAAGCAGTGGAGACCGAGTCCAGTGCACGACTCCTCCAGCTCGATCACGCGAAGGACGACTTCGTCTCCAACGTCTCCCACGAGCTGCGCACTCCGCTGACCAGCATCAAGGGCTACCTCGAGCTCCTGCAGGAGACGTGTGGGCCGGTCGAGGGCACCGAGCAGATGTGGCTCGTGGTCAACCGCAACGTGCACCGCCTCGGGTTGTTGATCGAGGACCTGCTCGCGCTGGCCAACGTCGAGTCCCGTGACACCACCCTCACCGAGGTCCACCTGGACGAGGTCGTCGACGACGTGGTGACCGATCTGCGCATCGCGGCATCCAACCGCGACATCGACTTCGTCCTCGAGCTCCCCGGTTCGCGGGTGCCGGTGCTGGCCGACAAGATCCAGGTCATGCGCGCCGTCCTCAACGTGGTCTCCAACGCGGTGAAGTTCTGCCGGGCCGGGGGCCGCGTCGAGGTGCGCCTGGTCAATGACGGGCAGGAGGCGACGCTGACGGTCCGCGACAACGGCATCGGGATCCCCGCAGGCGAGCTTCCCCGCCTCGGGTCACGCTTCTTCCGGGGGACCAATGCGGTCGACCTCCAGATCGGTGGCACCGGTCTGGGGATCCGCATGGTCCAGACGATCGTGGCCAAGCACGGCGGACGGGTCAGCATCGACTCCGTCCAGGACGAGTACACCGTGGTGACGATCCAGCTCCCCGTGCGCGGGGGGTCGTACGACGGGACGGAGCCGGTGCGGGACTGACCCACCGCCGGGTCGGAGCCCATCACACCGGCAACGGCCACTGCGGCGGCCTCGGGGGAATAGCCCGATTGGCGGGTTGGTTGACCACGGTGGCACACTTGTGCGCTGGTTCCGGTTCACGTCCCACATCCGGTGGTGGCGACCCGGCGACTGTCAAAGAGTGAGGGCATCATGCAGAAGGACATTCACCCCGAGTACGTCGAGACCCAGGTGACCTGCACCTGTGGCAACTCGTTCACCACCCGCAGCACCGTCACGAGCGGCTCCATCCACTCCGACGTCTGCTCCGCCTGCCACCCGTTCTACACGGGCAAGCAGAAGATCCTCGACACCGGTGGTCGCGTGGCCCGCTTCGAGGCCCGCTACGCCAAGGCCGCCAAGAAGGCCGACAAGTAGCTTCCACAGGACGCCGGTCCCCGCATGCGTGCGGGTGACCGGCGTCCTGCATTTGTCTGACTGTCGCCCTTCCGTCCCTGCCCAGAGGAGTCCGCCCGTGTTCGAGGCCGTCGAGGGTCTGCTCGCCGAGCACACTGCCATCGAGTCGCAGCTGGCTGCTCCCGAGACCCATGCCGACCAACGGCTCGCCAAGCAGCTCAACCAGCGTTACGCCGAGCTGTCGTCGATCGTGCGCACCTGGCGGGAGTGGCACGAGCTCGGTGATGACCTCGAGGCCGCGCGCGAGCTGGCCGCTGAGGACTCGGCCTTCGCCGAGGAGGCCGAGGCGCTCACCGTGCGCCGGACCAAGGTCGAGGAGCACCTGCGCCACCTCTTGGTGCCCAGGGACCCCAGCGATGCCAAGGACGCAATCCTCGAGGTCAAGTCCGGCGAGGGTGGCGAGGAGTCCGCGCTGTTCGCCGGGGACCTGCTCCGCATGTACACCCGCCATGCCGAGCAGCGTGGCTGGAAGACGGAGGTCCTCGACTCCACCCCGTCCGACCTGGGCGGCTTCAAGTCGGTCACCGTCGCGGTGAAGGCCAAGGGCACGCCCGAGCCGGGGGAGGCGCCGTACGCGCTCCTCAAGTTCGAGGGGGGTGTGCACCGGGTGCAGAGGGTCCCGGTCACCGAGTCCCAGGGACGCGTGCACACCTCGGCTGCCGGCGTGCTGGTGATGCCCGAGGCCGAGCAGGTCGACGTCACCATCGATGACAACGACCTGCGCATCGACGTCTTCCGCTCCAGCGGCCCCGGCGGCCAGAGCGTGAACACCACCGACTCCGCGGTGCGGATCACCCACCTCCCGACGGGCATCGTGGTCAGCTGCCAGAACGAGAAGTCGCAGCTGCAGAACAAGGAGTCCGCGATGCGGATCCTGCGGGCCCGGATGCTCGCGGCCGCGGAGGACGAGGCCAACGCCGAGGCCAGCGAGGCCCGGAAGTCGCAGGTCCGCACGGTGGACCGCTCCGAGCGGATCCGCACCTACAACTTCCCGGAGAACCGCATCTCCGACCACCGCACGGGATACAAGGCCTACAACCTCGACACCGTGCTCGACGGGGAGCTCGGGCCGGTGATCGACAGCTGTGTCCAGGCCGACCTCGCCGCGCGCCTCGAGGCCCTCGAGCAGTGAGCAGTGCAGTCCGGCAGAGCCTGAACGAGGCCACCGCGACGCTGCGGGACGCGGGCGTGGCGAGCCCTGACTTCGACGCAGCAGAGCTGCTCGCGTTCGTGCTCGACACCCGCCGAGCACTGTTGCTGATCAGTGCTCCGCAGCCGACTCCCGCCCAGCTCGAGCAGTACGCCGACCTGGTCGCCCGCCGTGCCCGTCGCGAGCCGCTGCAGCACCTGACCGGTGTCGCGGCCTTCCGTCACGTCGAGCTCGCCGTGGGGCCGGGCGTCTTCGTCCCCCGCCCGGAGACCGAGCTGCTCGCCGGGTGGGCCATCGAGCAGGCTCGCTCCCTCGTCGGTCGAGTGGCCGGCGAGGAACCAGCCGGCGTGTCGGGACCCCCGGTCGTGGTCGACCTGTGCACCGGCTCCGGCGCGATCGCGCGAGCCGTCGCCGACGAGGTACCCACCGCCCGGGTGTACGCCGTCGAGCTCGACGAGGGCGCCCACCGGTGGGCCGAACGCAACCTCGACGGCACCGGGGTGGAGCTGCGCCACGGCGACATGGCCGATGCGTTCGACGACCTGGTCGGCACCGTCGACGTGGTGGTCTGCAACCCGCCGTACATTCCCCTGGAGGCATGGGAGTCGGTGGCGCAGGAAGCGCGTGACCACGACCCGCACCTGGCCCTCTTCTCCGGTGACGACGGGCTGGTGGCCATGCGTGTGCTCGAGCGGCGTGCTGCGCTGCTGCTGCGCAGCGGGGGTGTGGTCGGCGCCGAGCATGCCGACGTGCAGGGCGATTCCGCCCCGGAGGTGTTCACCGCGACCGGACGGTGGAGCGAGGTGCGCGATCACCCCGACCTGGCAGGTCGTGCGCGCTTCGTCACGGCGAGGCTGGCACGATAGCCCCGTGAAGTACCCGATCACCGACGAGTCCGAGCGCGAGTCAGCAGTCGAGGCTGCCACGGTCGCCGTACGCAACGGGGACCTCGTCGTGTTCCCGACCGACACGGTCTACGGACTGGCCGCGGACGCCTTCTCCGAGGAGGCGGTGCGGTCGCTCCTGGCCGCCAAGGGTCGTGGTCGCGAAATGCCGCCACCCGTCCTGGTGAGCACGGCGACCACCCTCGATGCGCTCGCGGTCGAGGTGCCGGCCTGGGCGAAGGCCCTCGTCGAACGCTTCTGGCCCGGCCCGCTCACCGTCGTCTGCAAGCAGCAGCCGTCGCTCAGGTGGGACCTCGGTGACACCCGCGGCACCGTGGCGGTGCGGATGCCCGACGAGGCAGTGGCCCTGGCGGTGCTGGAGCGCACCGGCCCGCTCGCCGTGAGCTCGGCCAACCTCACCGGCCAGCCGGCCGCGCTGGACGCCGACAGTGCCGATGACATGCTGGGGGACAAGGTCGCGGTGATCATCGACGGCGGTCGCTCGCGTGGTGAGGTGCCGTCGACGATCGTGGACGCGACCGGCGAGCAGGGCCGCATCCTGCGGCGTGGCGCGATCTCGCTCGACGAGCTCAACGAGGTGCTCGAACCGCTCGGCGCGTCCATCACGGACGAGGGCTGAGGGCATGCCGCCCTCCTCCGCGCTGTCGGGCCACGGCCCTGCGGGAGACGTGGCTGATGCGTGAGTACCTCCTGGTCTTCCTCGTTGCCGCCTCGGTCACCTACCTGCTGACCGTGATCGCCCGCGAGATCGCGTTGCGCCTCGGTGCGGTCGCGCGGGTGCGTGACCGCGACATGCACGTCATCCCGATCCCGTACTTCGGCGGGCTGGCCCTGCTGGGCGGGCTGACCGCGGCGTACTTCGTCGCGAAGCAGCTGCCGTTCCTCTCCCTCAGCGCCCCGAACGTGTTCCGCGACGCCGGGGTGGTGCTGGTGGCCGGTGCCCTGATCTGCATGGTGGGCGTCCTCGATGACCTGGTGGAGCTGGATGCACTCACCAAGCTGGGCGGCCAGGTGCTCGCCGCCGGCTTCCTGATCGCCTTCGGCGTGCAGTACCTCTTCTTCCCGGCTCCGGGCGGTGGCCAGTTCTCGGTGGACCAGTCACAGTCGGCGCTGCTGACGGTGCTGACCATCCTGACCACGGTCAACGCGGTCAACTTCATCGACGGTCTCGACGGGCTCGCTGCGGGGGTCGTCGGCATCGGCGCCGGCGCGCTGTTCGTCTTCTGCTACCAGATCGCCAACCTGAACGGGCAGTCGTTGGGAGTGACCGGTGCCCTGCTGAGCGCCGCGCTCGCCGGGGCCTGCTTCGGCTTCCTGCCCCACAACTTCTACCCGGCGCGACTCTTCATGGGCGACAGCGGGTCGATGCTGCTCGGGCTCTTCCTCTCGGCGTCCGCTCTGACCCTCTCCGGGCAGTTCTCGGCGACCGACGTGACCCGGGGAGGGGGGGGAGCCCAGGCCAGCCTGCTGCCGACGCTGCTCCCGATCATCGTGCCGCTCTCGATCCTGATCGTGCCCTTCGCCGACCTCGTGCTCGCGGTGATCCGACGCACCCGCCGGGGCGAGATGTTCTACCAACCGGACAAGCAGCACCTGCACCACCGGATGCTCGAGATCGGCCACTCGCACCGACGAGCCGTGCTGATCATCTGGTTGTGGACCGGGCTGATCGGCTTCGGCACCGTCCTGGCCAGCCTCTACGCGACCACGTGGACCTGGGTCGGGCTGGTGATCTGGTTCGTCTCGACGGTGGGGCTGACCTTCGTGGTGCCGCGGGTCAAGGGCCTCGACCCGGTGGTGGAGTAGCCCGGTTGGCGCCCCGTCGGGACTTTGTGCTACTTTTCACAAGCGTTCGAAGAGCGCTCGAAAAGCCCTGATTCCCAACGCCCTGATTCCTAGAGAACGGCCGCCATCATGACGACCGAGTCGAAGCGCAACACCGCCAGTGGCGGATCTGTGCTCCTCGGGGCGGCAGCCGGGGCCCTTGCGCTGGGCGTGCTCGCCAGCCTGGTCGGTGCCCTCGTGTCCGGCTCCGCCGCGGCGTACGGCGCCCTGGCCGGCACCGTGATCGTGGTCCTGGTGTTCGCCGGGGGAGCGTCCCTGGTCAACCTGGTGGCGGGCATCAACCCCGCGGCGTCGCTCCTGATCGCGCTGCTCACCTATGCGTTGCAGGTGCTGCTCATCGGGATGATCTTCTTCGCCATCGCCGAGTCGGGACTCGTCGGTGACGTGCTGGCTGCGGGTTGGCTGGCCGGTGCCGTCATCGTCGGAACGGTCGGCTGGATGCTCTGCCAGATCGTCCTGACCACCCGTCTGCGCCTGCCGGCCTACGAACTGACGGATGCGGGTGCGCGATGAACTTCCACGACTGCTATTGTCCGGTTCGCGATGGCTCAGCAGAAACCTCCAACCGCGCACCCCGCCAACACCTCCGATCAGCCACAGGGCGACCCGTGGCACGCCTTCGGATACATCGTGGCCGGCGTGTTCGTCTACGGAGCGCTCGGCTGGGGCCTGGATCGCTGGCTGGGCACCACCTACCTGGTGGCCATCGGGATCCTGCTCGGAGCAGTGTTCGGGATCTACATGACCTGGGCCCGATTCAGACCACCGCCAACAGACCAGAAGTAGCAGAGCTGCCGACACAGGAGACACCGTGAGTTCTATCGCGACGTCCGTGACTCGCGCCGACGGCTTCACGCCGCCGGGCCCGGGAGACTTCAACCTCCCGCCGATCGGTCCGGACAAGACGTTCGAGTTCCTCGGGCAGGAGATGTTCCTCGGCGTCACCAAGCCGATGATCCAGCTCGTGCTCGTGGCCGGAGTCGTCTTCCTCTTCTTCTGGGCCGCCTCGCGCAAGCGTGCCATGGTGCCCGGACGCCTCCAGTTCATCGGGGAGCAGGGCTACGGCTTCGTCCGCAACTCCATGGGCCGCGACATCATCGGCAGCAAGGACTTCGCGCGCTACACGCCATACCTCTTCGCGTTGTTCTTCTTCATCCTGATCAACAACTTCCTGGCCAGCATCCCGTTCTTCCAGTTCCCCACGTTCTCCCGCGCCGGGCTGGTCTACAGCCTCGCGGCGATGAGCTGGCTGGTCTACAACCTGGTCGGCATCAGGAAGCACGGCTTCCTCGGCTACCTCAAGCTGATGTGTGTGCCCTCCGGCGTCAGCCCGGCGATGTACCCGCTGCTGATCCCGCTCGAGTTCATGTCGAACATCCTGGTCCGCCCGGTCACGCTGGCCCTCCGTCTGTTCTGCAACATGTTCGCCGGTCACATGCTGCTGATCCTCTTCGCCCTCGGCGGTGAATACCTCATCGTCGAGATGGCCGGGGCCTACTCGGTCGTCGGCGTGCTTGCCTGGGTGCTGTTCATCGTGATCTCGTTCCTGGAGCTGCTGATCCAGTTCCTGCAGGCCTACGTGTTCGTCCTGCTGAACGCGATGTACATCCAGGGATCGCTCGCCGACGAGCACTGATCCACCTCCGGTTCACCCGCACCACCCAGCACTTGTCCCACCCCAGTTTTCCAACAAGGAAATAACCGAAAGGAACAAGCCGTGCTTGCTATGGCTATCGAAGGCTCCGCGAACATGATCGGCTACGGCCTCGCCGCGATCGGCCCCGGTATTGGTATCGGTCTGATCTTCGCCGCCTACATCAACGGTGTCGCCCGTCAGCCGGAGGCCCAGGGCCGCCTGCAGACCATCGCCATCCTGGGCTTCGCGCTCGCCGAGGCACTCGCGATCATCGGTATCGCCCTCGCGTTCGTCCTCTGACCCAGACTGACGTAGGACCCGGAAGAAGGACCTGCCCATGCAGACACTGACCATCCTCGCCTCGGGCGAAGGTGAGCTGAACCCGCTCATCCCTCACCCGATCGAGATCGTGCTCTCGTTGGTCGTCTTCGGCCTCCTCTTCTTCGCCGTGAAGAAGTGGGTCGTGCCGAACTTCGAGGCGACGTACGCCGAGCGCACGTCGGCGATCGAAGGTGGCCTCGCGGCCGCCGAGACCAAGCAGGCCGAGGCTGACGCCAAGCTGGCCGAGCTCGACCGCCAGCTCTCGGAGGCCCGGCACGAAGCCGCGCGCATCCGTGAGGAGGCACGTGAGCAGGGCGCCACGATCGTGGCGGAGATGCGGGAGCAGGCCCAGGCTGAGTCCAACCGCATCGTCGAGCACGGCAAGGCACAGATCGAGGCTGAGCGCCAGCAGGCGGTCACCTCGCTCCGGGCCGAGGTCGGCACCCTCGCGACCGGCCTGGCCGGTCGCATCGTCGGGGAGAGCCTGGATGACGAGGTTCGCCAGAGCCGCGTCGTCGACCGCTTCCTCGCCGAGCTCGAGGGAGCCAACTGATGTCCATGCGTGGAGCCTCGGCCGATGCACTGGCCGCACTGTCGACGGAGCTGGAGAGCCTGCTCTCCGGTGACGCCGACGCCGTACGGGTCGGCGACGACCTGTTTGCGGTGGCTCGCCTGGTCCGCCAGGACGGTGCGTTGCGCCGGGTCGCCACCGACCCGTCGCTTCCCGCCGACGCCAAGCAGGGCCTCGCGCAGGACCTCTTCGGTGGCAAGGCCAGCGATGCCGCACTGCAGCTCGTCAAGAGCGCCGTGGGTCGTCGCTGGACCCTCAACCGCGACCTTGCCGACGCCATCGAGCGCCTCAGCGAGATCGCCATCGTGCGGTCCGCCGGCAACGACAGCGGTCGCCTCAGCGACGAGCTGTTCGCCGTGGGGCAGCTGGTCAGGGACAACTCCGACCTCCGTGACGGACTGTCCGACCCGGCCCGCAGCACCGAGGACAAGTCGGCGCTGATCGACAACCTCCTCGGGGGCAAGACGCTGCCGGCCACGGCAACCCTGGCCAAGCAGGCCCTGGGTGGCAGCTACCGGACCGTCTCGGCTGCGCTGGCGCAGTACCAGCAGGTCGCCGCCGAGGTGCACAGCCAGAGCGTGGCCGAGGTGCGCGTGGCTCGACCACTCTCCGAGGCCGACCGCACGCGACTGAGCGCCGCCCTGGCCCGCCAGTACGGCCGCGAGATCCACCTGAACGAGGTCGTCGACCCCGACGTGATCGGCGGTCTCCGCGTGGAGATCGGTGACGACGTCATCGATGGCACCGTTTCCAGCCGGCTCAGTGACGCCGGCCGCAAGCTCGCCGGCTGAACCCAGTGCGGCACCTGAACCGAACCGAGCAGATTCAAGATAAGGAAGTGTGATGACGGAGCTTTCGATCCGTCCGGACGAGATCCGGGACGCGCTGCAGCGCTTCGTGTCGGACTACAAGCCCGAGACCGCCAGCCGTGAAGAGGTCGGCCTCGTTGCCGAAGCCGGCGACGGCATCGCCCGCGTCAGCGGCCTGCCCTCTGTCATGGCCAACGAGCTGCTCGAGTTCGAGGACGGCACCCGTGGCCTGGCCCTGAACCTCGACACCCGCGAGATCGGTGTCGTCGTGCTGGGTGACTTCGACGGCATCGAGGAGGGCCAGACGGTGCGTCGCACCGGCGAGGTCCTCTCGGTCCCCGTCGGCGACGGCTACCTCGGCCGCGTGGTCGACCCGCTGGGCAACGCCATCGACGGCCTGGGTGACCTCGAGACCAGCGGTCGCCGTGCCCTCGAGCTCCAGGCGCCCGGCGTCATGGAGCGCAAGTCGGTGCACGAGCCCCTGGCCACCGGCATCAAGGCGATCGACGCGCTGACCCCGGTCGGCCGCGGCCAGCGCCAGCTGATCATCGGTGACCGCGCGACCGGCAAGACCACGATCGCCATCGACACGATCATCAACCAGAAGGCCAACTGGGAGTCCGGTGACCCGGACAAGCAGGTGCGCTGCATCTATGTCGCCATCGGCCAGAAGGGCTCGACCATCGCCTCCGTGCGTGGCGCCCTCGAAGAGGCCGGCGCGCTGGAGTACACGACGATCGTCGCGTCCCCCGCGTCCGACAGTGCTGGCTTCAAGTACCTCGCCCCCTACACCGGCTCGGCCATCGGCCAGCACTGGATGTACGACGGCAAGCACGTCCTCATCGTCTTCGATGACCTGACCAAGCAGGCCGAGGCCTACCGCGCCGTGTCCCTGCTGCTGCGTCGCCCGCCGGGCCGTGAGGCCTACCCGGGTGACGTGTTCTACCTGCACAGCCGTCTCCTCGAGCGCTGCGCGAAGCTGTCCGACGAGATGGGCAAGGGCTCGATGACCGGCCTTCCGATCATCGAGACCAAGGCCAACGACGTCTCGGCGTTCATCCCGACCAACGTCATCTCGATCACCGACGGCCAGATCTTCCTGCAGTCCGACCTGTTCGCGGCCAACCAGCGCCCGGCCATCGACGTCGGTGTGTCGGTCTCCCGCGTGGGTGGTGCCGCGATGACGAAGGCCGTCAAGGCCGTCACCGGTTCGCTCAAGGTCGACCTGGCGCAGTTCCGCGCGATGGAGGCGTTCGCCATGTTCGCCTCCGACCTCGACGCGGCCTCGCGCCAGCAGCTCGACCGTGGCCAGCGCCTGATGGCCCTGCTCAAGCAGCCGCAGTACTCGCCCTACCCGATCGACGAGATGACCGTCTCGTTGTGGACGGGCACGTCGGGCCGCCTGGACAAGGTGCCCACCGACGACGTGCTGCGCTTCGAGAACGAGTTCCTCGACTACCTGCGTCGCTCGCACGACGGCATCCTTGCCGGCATCCGCGAGTCCCAGAAGTTCGAGGACTCGACCGAGGACCAGCTCGCTGCGGCGTACGACTCCTTCCTCGACCAGTTCGAGACCTCGGACGGCCAGTCCATCAAGGCCGGCACCGAGACGCACGAAGCCCTCGAGGACGAGGACGTCGAGCAGGAGCAGATCGTCAAGCAGAAGCGGGGCTGACCGCACGTGAACATCGATCCTCAGACGAGCGGCGGAGGTGATCTCTGATGGCTCTCTCAGTGCGTGAGTACCGCGCGCGGATCAAGTCGACGGAGTCGATGAAGAAGATCACGCGCGCCATGGAGCTCATCGCTGCGTCCCGCATCATCAAGGCGCAGCAGCGGGCGCAGGCGGCAGCGCCGTACGCCCGTGAGCTGACCCGTGCGGTCTCGGCGGTGGCGTCGTTCTCGAACGTCGACCACGCCCTGACCACCGAGGTGGAGAACCCCACGAAGGCCGCGGTCCTCATCGTGACGAGCGACCGTGGTCTGGCCGGGGCCTACTCCTCGAGCGTCCTCAAGGAGGCCGAGCGCCTCATCGAGAAGCTGCGCGGCGAAGGCAAGAAGATCGACGTCTACATCTCGGGACGCAAGGGTGAGGCGTACTTCAAGTTCCGCGGTCGCCCGATCGTGCAGAGCTGGACGGGCTTCTCCGACCAGCCGACGTACGACGTGGCGCACGACATCGGTGAGACGCTGATCCAGGCGTTCCTCAACGACGACGAGACCGTGGCGGACGAAGGCGTGGCCCCCGGTGCCGACGAGGTGCACGTGGTCTACACCCGGTTCCGCTCGATGCTGGTCCAGGAGCCCACCGCGGTGCGGCTGCTGCCCCTGGAGGTCGTCGAGGGAGTCGAGGCTCCCGAGGAGTCCGAGCTGCTGCCTCTCTACGAGTTCGAGCCGTCGCCTTCCGACGTCCTCGACTCCCTGCTCCCGCGCTACGTCCAGAGCCGGATCTTCTTCGCCCACCTGCAGGCCGCCGCTTCCGAGCTGGCAGCACGTCAGAAGGCGATGAAGGCCGCAACCGACAACGCGGACGAGCTCATCAAGAAGTACACCCGTATTGCCAACCAGGCCCGTCAGGCCGGCATCACCCAGGAAATCAGCGAGATCGTCGGTGGCGTGAATGCCCTCGCCGACGCCAACGCCGGCCAAGACTGAAGCGGAGAAGTGAGAGAAATGACTGCGACTACCACAGAGTCCACTGAGACCACCGCGGGTGGTGTCGGGCGCATTGCCCGCGTCATCGGCCCGGTTGTGGACATCGAGTTCCCGACCGACTCGATGCCCGGCATCTACAACGCGCTCACGTGCGAGTTCGAGCTGAACGGCGAGACCAAGACCATCACGCTCGAGGTCGCCCAGCACATCGGTGACGGCATGGTCCGTGCCATCTCGATGAAGCCCACCGACGGCCTGGTCCGTGGCGGCCAGATCATCGACACCGGTGAGTCCATCACGGTGCCGGTGGGCGACGTCACGCTCGGTCGCGTGTTCAACACGACCGGTGACTGCCTGAACCTCGAAGAGGGCGAGACCCTCGAGGTGAACGAGCGGTGGGGCATCCACCGCAAGGCACCTGCCTTCGACCAGCTGGAGTCGAAGACCCAGATGTTCGAGACCGGGATCAAGGTCATCGACCTGCTCACGCCGTACGTCCAGGGTGGAAAGATCGGCCTGTTCGGTGGTGCCGGTGTCGGCAAGACCGTGCTGATCCAGGAAATGATCGCCCGTGTGGCCAAGAACCACGGTGGTGTGTCGGTGTTCGCCGGTGTCGGTGAGCGCACCCGTGAGGGCAACGACCTCATCGTCGAGATGGAGGAGGCCGGCGTCATCGGCCAGACCGCCCTCGTCTTCGGCCAGATGGACGAGCCGCCGGGCACGCGTCTTCGTGTCGCCCTGTCAGCGCTCACGATGGCGGAGTACTTCCGCGACGTGCAGAACCAGGACGTGTTGCTCTTCATCGACAACATCTTCCGGTTCACGCAGGCCGGCTCCGAGGTCTCCACCCTGCTGGGCCGGATGCCGTCCGCCGTGGGCTACCAGCCCAACCTCGCCGACGAGATGGGTCAGCTCCAGGAGCGGATCACCTCGACGCGTGGTCACTCGATCACCTCGATGCAGGCGATCTACGTGCCGGCTGACGACTACACGGACCCGGCCCCGGCCACGACGTTCGCGCACCTCGACGCCACCACCGAGCTCTCGCGAGAGATCGCCTCGCTCGGTATCTACCCGGCCGTCGACCCGCTGACGTCCACCTCGCGGATCCTCGACCCGCAGTACATCGGCAACGACCACTACAACACCGCGGTCCGCGTCAAGCAGATCCTGCAGCGCAACAAGGAGCTGCAGGACATCATCGCGATCCTCGGTGTCGACGAGCTCTCCGAGGAGGACAAGGTCATCGTCTCGCGGGCCCGTCGCATCCAGCGGTTCCTCTCGCAGAACACCTACGTCGCCAAGCAGTTCACCGGCATCGAGGGCTCGACCGTCTCCATCGGCGACACCATCGAGGCATTCACCAAGATTGCCGACGGCGAGTACGACCACGTCGCCGAGCAGGCCTTCTTCATGTGCGGTGGCCTCGATGACGTCGAAGCCAAGTGGGCCGAGATCCAGAAGAGCCTGTGATGAGTGACGACACCCTGCAGGTCGAGCTGGTCTCAGCCGACCGCCTGGTGTGGTCGGGCGAGGCCAGCCAGGTCCGCGCCCGCACCACGGAAGGCGACGTCGGCATCCTGCCGAACCACGCTCCCGTGCTCGCGTTGATGGTCCACGGCGTCGTCGACGTCACCACGACCGACAACGAGACCTGGGTCGCGGCCGTGGACTCCGGGTTCCTCTCGGTGGCCAACAACCGGATCTCGATCCTGGCCGAGCACGCCGAGATGGCTCATGACATCGATCTGGAGAAGGCCAAGGCCGATCTGGAGCGGGTCAAGAAGTCCGGGGAGCTGCTCGAGGACGCCGAGAACGCGCTCGAGAGTGCGTGGGCCGAGGCTCGCATCAACGCAGCCGAACGGGCCTCCTGACAACTCAATGATCCCGACCGTTAGAGTGTCGCCACCCGGCACTTCTGAGGAGGGATGAATGCCACTGTGGCAGTGGATCGTCGACGTGCTCGGCGTTGTCCTCCTCGCTGTCGTGGTCTTCGGCGTCGCCCTCGTCGTACGCCGTCGCGTGCTGTCCCGCAACGGCGGCACATTTGAGCTCAGTCACCGCGCCCGGTCCGCAAGGACCGGGCGCGGTTGGGTTCTCGGCCTCGGTCGCTACTCAGGCGAGACCCTCGAGTGGTTCCGGATCTTCTCCCTGTCGCCGCGCCCGCGGCACAGCTGGTCGCGCAACCAGCTGGTCTACCGGGGTCGCCGTGATGCCGAGGGCATCGAGCAGATGTCGCTCTACGCCGACCACCTCATCGTGGCCGTCGAGACCGACACCGGGCCGCTGGAGTTCGCGATGAGCCAGAGCTCCCTGATGGGCTTCCAGTCCTGGCTGGAGGCGGCCCCACCCGGCGCTGACTGGACCCACAAGCGGCCACGCCGCTGAGGTCCACGTCGCGGGCACGGCCCTGCTGGCCACGCCACTCCGGAGTCCCTGAGGGCGTCCGCTAGGGTCGCCTCGAACCCGACTCCGGACGCCGTCAACCAGCGAGGACGACCATGCAGGGCTCCGCCATCGAGATCAACGCACTCACCAAGGACTTCGGCTCCGTCAGGGCGGTCGACACGTTGAGCTTCACCGTCGAGCCGGGGGTGGTCACCGGATTCCTGGGGCCCAACGGCGCCGGCAAGACGACCACGCTCCGCATGCTCCTCGGGCTCGTGGCACCCGACAGCGGCACGGCGACCATCGGCGGTCACGCGTACGCCGACATCGAGCGCCCCGCGGCGACGGTCGGCGCGGCGCTCGAGGCCGCCAGCTTCCACCCGGGACGCACCGCCCTGGACCACCTGCGAGTGCATGCCCCGCTCGTCGGGGTGTCGGACCGACGGTGCCGTGAGGTTCTGGGCCATGTCGGGCTGGGTGCGGCGTCCGATCGCCGGGTCGGCGGCTTCTCCCTCGGCATGCGGCAACGCCTCGGGCTGGCCACCACGCTGCTCGGGGACCCCGGCGTACTCGTGCTCGACGAGCCGGCCAACGGCCTCGATCCCGAGGGCATCGTGTGGCTCCGGGGGTTCCTGCGTCACCTGGCGCATGACGAGGGGCGCACGGTCCTGGTCTCCAGCCACGTCCTCGGTGAGGTGCAGGCCACCGTCGACAACGTCGTGGTGATCGCCGGGGGAAGGCTCGTCCACGAGTCTCCGTTGGCGGACCTGGTCGCGATGGCCGCCAACAAGGTCAAGGTGGTCACGCCCGACGTCGAGGGGTTCGTGCGGTTGGTCCGGGCCCGCGGATGGGCCCACGAGACGGTCAGCGGCGGGCTCATGGTGACGGGGCCCGGCCCCGCCGAGGTGGGGGCCGCAGCCCATGGCGACGGCCTGGAGATCCACGGGCTCTCGGGCGAGGGGATGGGCCTGGAGGAAGTCTTCCTGAAGCTGACCGACCCACGGCGGGGAGAGGTGGCAGCATGATCGCGACCCTGAAGAGCGAGTGGCGCAAGGTCCTCACCACCAAGCTGTGGTGGGTGCTGGCGTTGGTGATGTTCGTCTACATGGCGTTCCTGGGCGGTGTCCTCGGCTTCTCCTTCGTGCAGTCCCCGGAGCAGGCGACCGGCGGCGCAGGGGGTGGCGGCGTGATGACTGGGCTCGAGGCTGCGCAGGCGACCTACACCATCGGTGCGTCGCTCGGCTACGTGTTCCCGTTGATCGCGGGCGCGCTGGCGATGACGGGGGAGTTCCGGCACCAGACGATCACCCCGAGCCTGCTGTTCCAACCCCGGCGTTCGGTTCTGCTCGGCGCCAAGCTGCTGGTCAACCTTGCGATGGGCCTGTTCTACGGCGTGGTCGGAACGCTCGGCGCGATCGCGGGCGGCGCACCGTTGCTGGGCACGATCGGTGACGGTCTCTACCTCGACAACAGCGAGGTCCTGGGCAACATCTTCTTCTCCGTGATCGCGTTGGCGATCTGGGCGGTCATCGGGGTCGGACTGGGCACCCTCCTGCCCAACCAGGTGGCCGCGATCGTGGTGATCCTCGCCTTCACCCAGTTCGTCGAGCCCATTCTGCGGATCGGGCTGGCGGCCGGTGGTGAGGCGGCTGATCTCGCGGCCCTGACGGAGGCAGCCAAGTTCCTGCCCGGCGCGGCTGCGGAGGCGCTCGCCGGGTCATCGTTCTATGCGGCATCCGGTCTGGAGCTGCTGGGTCGTTGGCCCGGTGCCGTCGTCCTGGTGGCCTACGCGGTCCTGTTCGCGCTGATCGGGCGCTTCACCACCCTGCGCAAGGACGTCACCTGAGTTGACCGGCGCCTGGTCTGACCGGGGCTTGGTCTGACCGGGGCCTGGTCTGACCGGGTTCGCCAGCCGCCGGCGCACGAGCCGGTTGTGTCGGTCGCGCCCGGTCGGGCGTCAGGAACCCGCGGTTCGCGTCAGCGCTCGCCGCCGGGCACCCAGAGGACGTCCCCGTTCTCCCGGTTGGCGTGGCGGGCCAGGATGAACAACAGGTCCGAGAGACGGTTGAGGTACTTGATCGCCAGCACGTTCATGGTGTCCTCGTGCTCGGTGAAGGCCAGCCAGCCGGCCCGCTCCGCACGGCGTACGACGGTGCGCGCGACATGGAGGTGGGCCGCGCCGGGGGTGCCGCCGTTGAGGATGAAGGAGCGCAGCTTCTCGAGCGGTTCGTTGAAGTGGTCGCACCAGCCCTCGAGCCGGTCGACGTACTCCTGCTCGACGCGCAGCGGCGGGTACTCCGGGTTCTCGACGATCGGGGTGCAGAAGTCGGCGCCGACGTCGAAGAGGTCGTTCTGGATCGTGGTGAGGACGGTGGTCACCTCTTCGTCGAGGTTGCCCTGGGCCAGCGCGACCCCGATGAACGCATTCGCCTCGTCGACCGTCGAGTAGGCCTCGAGACGCAGGTCGTTCTTCGAGGTGACACTCATGTCGCCGAGTCGGGTCTGGCCGGCGTCGCCGGTGCGGGTGTAGATGCGGGTGAGGTTGACCATGCTGACGAGGGTAGTGGGCTCGCCCGTGCCGGGGATCGACGGGCCGAGCGGGCTCCGGGACCGGTAGTCACACCAGCCTCATGTGTCACATACCGGACGCCTTCCGGACTGAACGTCCGCCCAAGGGGTACTGGCGGAAAGAAGTGGATTTCCCGCGGTTTTGGGACAACGCTTTGGGTGTGTCACACGTCATGGTCAGTGGAACCATGCGTCACAGTCAGTGAGCAGCAGTTGTCGAGGGTGACCATCGGGGGTCACCAATGAGGAGGCGAACATGGACATCGTCAGCGACGGATCCACGCTCGTTCTTGCTGGCCAGTTCGACGTCCGGAGCACCTTGGAGGTCCGGGCCGCGATCTACGACCACCTCGCGTCCACGGTTGACGACGTCGTCGTCGATCTGACCGAGGTCACCACTGTGGACCTCACCGCGCTGAAGGTGCTGGCGGTGGCCACGCGATCGGCCGCGCGCGACGGGCGACACCTGCGCCTGCGCGGGTGCGGCCCGGCAGTGCGTCGCCTGCTCCACCTGTCGCACCTCTTCCGTCTCGTCGACGTGGAGCGTGAGCCGATCTCCGCCTGACGGAGAGACGATCCGGCTCGGTCGTCGGCCCCCCCGGGTCCTGGTCGCACACGGCCACCCGGGCGATGTAGCCAGGCCCACACGTGAGATCAGTGTCCGAAGGCTGGACTTCGCTCTAGGCTCCTCCCATGAGCAACTCTGGAGAGAACCCGGTGGCCAAGGATCGTCCCTGGGTCATGCGCACGTACGCCGGCCACTCGACCGCCGAGGCGTCCAACGCGCTCTACCGCAACAACCTCTCGAAGGGCCAGACCGGCCTGTCGGTGGCCTTCGACCTGCCCACGCAGACCGGCTACGACCCCGACTCGCCCCTCGCCCGCGGTGAGGTCGGCAAGGTCGGGGTGCCCGTTCCGCACATGGGGGAGATGCGCAAGCTCTTCAAGGACATCCCGCTCACGGAGATGAACACCTCGATGACCATCAACGCGACGGCCATGTGGCTGCTCGCGATGTACCAGGTCGCCGCTGAGGAACAGAACCCCGAGCTCGACCCGGCCGAGGTCGCCAAGCAGCTCGCCGGCACCACCCAGAACGACATCATCAAGGAGTACCTCTCCCGGGGGACCTACGTCTTCCCGCCCGAGCACTCCCTGCGGCTGATCAGCGACATGATCGCCTACACGGTGAACCACATCCCCAAGTGGAACCCGATCAACATCTGCAGCTACCACCTGCAGGAGGCCGGGGCCACGCCCACACAGGAGCTGGCCTACGCCCTCGGCACCGCGATCGCCGTGCTCGACGCGGTCAAGGACTCGGGCCAGGTCTCCGACGACGACTTCGAGAAGGTCGTCGGTCGCATCTCGTTCTTCGTCAACGCCGGTGTCCGCTTCGTCGAGGAGACCTGCAAGATGCGGGCCTTCGTGCAGCTGTGGGACGAGATCACCAGCGAGCGCTACGGCGTCCAGGACCCCAAGATGCGACGGTTCCGCTACGGCGTCCAGGTCAACTCCCTCGGGCTGACCGAGGCGCAGCCGGAGAACAACGTGCAGCGCATCGTGCTCGAGATGCTCGGCGTGACGCTGTCCAAGAACGCCCGCGCCCGCGCCGTCCAGCTCCCTGCGTGGAACGAGGCGCTCGGCCTGCCGCGGCCATGGGACCAGCAGTGGTCGCTGCGGCTGCAGCAGGTGCTGGCCTTCGAGTCCGACCTGCTCGAGTACGAGGACATCTTCGACGGCTCCCACGTCATCGAGGCCAAGGTGAACGCGCTGGTCGAGGGTGCCAAGGCCGAGATGGACCGGGTGCAGGCGATGGGCGGGGCGATCCCTGCCGTCGAGTCGGGCTACATGAAGTCCGAGCTGGTCTCCGCCCACGCCGCCCGCCGCGCCCGGATCGAGTCGGGCGAGGAGAAGATCGTCGGGGTCAACAGCTTCGAGACCACCGAGCCATCGCCGCTGACCGCGAACCTGGACGAGGCGATCATGACCGCCGACCCGGGTGCCGAGGCGGCCGCCAAGGCCTCGGTCGAGGCCTGGAAGTCCGAGCGCGACGAGCAGGCCGTCGCCGACGCCCTGGCCGAGCTGGCCGCCGATGCCAAGTCCGACGCCAACCTGATGGAGTCGACCCTGGCCGCTGCCCGCGCCGGCGCCACCACCGGCGAGTGGGCCGGCACGCTGCGCGAGGTGTTCGGCGAGTTCCGTGCGCCGACGGGTGTCTCCGGCGCGGTCGGCGTTGCCGACGCCGGTGCCGAGCTCGCCGCCGTGCGCGACCGGGTCAAGGCCACGGGCGAGGAGCTGGGTGGACGCCTGCGCCTCTTGGTCGGCAAGCCCGGCCTCGACGGCCACTCGAACGGCGCCGAGCAGGTCGCCGTGCGCGCCCGGGACGCCGGCTTCGAGGTGATCTACCAGGGCATCCGGCTGACGCCCGAGCAGATCGTGGCGGCTGCCGTCGCCGAGGACGTGCACTGCGTCGGGCTCTCGATCCTGTCGGGCTCGCACATGGAGCTGGTCCCGGCGGTCCTGAAGGGTCTCGAGGAGGCCGGCATGGGTGACGTCCCCGTGATCGTGGGTGGCATCATCCCGGACTCCGACGGCAAGGCGCTGATCAGGAGCGGGGTCGCCGCGGTCTACACGCCCAAGGACTTCGGCCTGACCGAGATCATGGGTGGCATCGTCCAGGTGATCCGTTCGGCCAACGGGCTCGACTGAGTCCCGTCGGAGCCCGGCCGGGCCGCCCAGTGCGATCTGCGTCACAGTAGGTGAGGCAAGCCTTAGCTGGCTTGCTACTCTCCATGGGTGAGCAAGGGCAAGAAGCCGAAGAGTGAGTGCTGCGTGTCGAAGGAGCGCTGCAAGCGCTGCCCCATCCGCATGCTCAAGGACGGCACCCTTCCCGCTGGCTACACCGTGAAGAAGCGCAAGCTGGTCAAGGTCAAGAAGAAGGACGCCAAGAAGCTCGCCAAGGCCGCCTGAGCTCGGTCCTGGGCCCGCTGGGCGTGCGTCGCCCGCCGACGCGGGGCGACGTACGGCAGACTCTCCCCATGGCACGCGTGGTCGTCGTGGGAGCGGGAGTCGTCGGACTCACCTGTGCGGTGCGCCTCCTCGAGGCCGGCCACCGGGTCGACCTGCTGGCCCGAGACCTGCCGCTGGAGACGACGAGCGCCGTGGCGGCCGCGATCTGGTATCCGTACCGCGCCCTCCCGCAGGACCGAGTCACGGCATGGTCCGGTGCGTCGTACGCCGAGTTCGTCGGGCTCGCGGGGGAGACGGGCACCGGGGTACGCATGGTGACCGGGACCGAGGTCTTCGCCGAGCGCAAGGCCGACCCGTGGTGGCGCAGCGCCGTTCCGTCGCTGGATCGCGAGACGGCGCTGCCGAGCGGGTACGCCGACGGCTGGACGTTCACCACGCCCATCGTCGAGATGCCGGTCTACCTGCGCTGGCTGACCGGGCGGGTCGAGGCGCTCGGCGGCACGATCACACGGATGAACCTGCAGTCACTCCCGACGGGGGCGGACCTGGTGGTCAACTGCGCGGGGCTGGGCGCCCGTCACTTCGCCGGCGACAAGTCGGTGGTGCCGGTGCGTGGGCAGGTGCTGGTCGTGGATCAGGTCGGCATCGACCGGTGGACGATCGACGACGCGGGGCCGACCTATGTCATACCGCGGTCGAAGGACGTCGTGGTCGGTGGTACCGCCGACGAGGGCGACTGGAGCCGTACGCCGTCGCCCGAGACCGCCCGGGAGATCCTGCAACGCGCCAGCCGACTGGTGCCGGAGCTGGAAGGTGCCCGCGTCCTGCGGCACAAGGTCGGCCTCCGACCCGTTCGGCCCGCGGTTCGCGTCGAGCAGGTGGGACAGGTGATCCACTGCTACGGACACGGCGGAGCCGGCGTCACGATGTCCTGGGGGACCGCCGACGAGGTGGTCCTGCTCGCGGGGCGGTGAGTCGATCAGGGCCGGGAGGCCTCGCGGGTCTCGATCCTCCGCCCGCGCCATCGCATGGCCGGGATGACGATCGCCAGGCCGACCAGCAGGCCGACGAGCAGCCCGAGGGGAGCCCACCTCGTGCCGGACACGGCCCGGGCTGCGTAGTAGCCGCCGACGACCAGGCCCATCAGGACGACCCCGGCCACCATGCGCACCACGACCTCGCCGAGGAAGAGCCGGGCGAAGCTCTGGCTCGCCGGTTGCGCCGGTTGCGTCGGTTGCGTCGGTTGCGTCGGTTGCGTCGGTTGCGCTGCCCGGCGCGGGATCGGTCGCTCCGCCACCACGGCCGCCGGGTTGATCGGCCCGTGGACGTGCGGGTAGGTGGTCTCGCCGACCCGGTCCTCGCTCCAGCGTGCGGTCAGCAGGTCCGTGTCGATCACCAGGAGCACCAACGGCTCGGTCGCCTCGGAGTAGTAGCGCTCGAGCACCGCCTCCCACTGGTCCTCCCGCGAGGCGTGGATGAAGCCTTCGTCCTCGAGCGAGCGGCCGTACGTCGACTGCGCGTAGGAGCCGGCCAGCTTGGCGGCCTCCCAGCGTGACTTCTCGGCGATGTGGAAGATCTGCATGCCGGTGATCATCTCAGCCGTGGAGCGTCCGCGGCTCGGGCCCCCGGTGCCCGGGGCCCCGGAGTCCCGAGCTCGGGGGAGACGTCAGAAGAGCCGCTCGGTGGGATCGTCGAGGCCGCGCAGTGCGTTGTAGTCGACCGTCGCGCACTGGATGCCCCGGTCGCCGGCCAGCACCTTGGCCTGGGGGCGGATCTCCTGGGCCGCGAAGATGCCACGCACCGGGCCCTTCGCAGTCAGCAACGGGTCGCGGTTGAGCAGCTCGAGGTAACGGGTCAGCTGCTCGACACCGTCGATGTCGCCGCGCCGCTTGATCTCCACGGCCACCGATGCGCCGTTCTCGTCACGGCACATCAGGTCCACCGGGCCGATCGCGGTGGGGAACTCCCGGCGTACGAGCTTCAGACCGGGGGCGATCGTCGCCGGGTGGTCGGCGAGCAGCTCCTGGAGGTGCTTCTCGACGCCGTCCTTCTGCAACCCGGGGTCGACGCCCAGCTCGTGCTCGGAGTCGTGGTGGATCTCCTCGAGGAGGATCCGGAGGGTGTCCTCCGGTCCCTTGGCCGTGCTCCGCGACGTGACGGTCCACTCGATCTGGCCGTCGTCGTTCACGCCCTCGCGCAGGATGCACGGCGGCGACATCCAGTTGAGTGGCTTGTAGGAACCGCCGTCGCTGTGCACCAGCACGGATCCGTCGGCCTTGATCATCAGGACACGGGTGGCCATTGGTAGGTGGGCCGAGAGCCGGCCGGCATAGTCCACCTGGCAGCGCGCAACGACGAGTCTCACGGAAGGTGAGGCTACCGGCCCGTGCCGGACTCGCGAACATGACGTATGACGCGACGTCGTTCGCACGGCTGCGCAGCGCGACCTGGCCGGTCTCGCCGAGCTCGAGGTCGAGGGCGGGGGCGAGGGCGGCCAACGGTTCGACGACCTCTTCGGCGGTGTCGACTGGGGCGATCCCGGCAGTGGGGAGGAACGGGCGGCGCGACCGGATTGCTGTTGGCGGCCGGGGATCCGGTCGTCGGATTCGCGCACGTCCTGGAGGAGGGCGGCGCCGCGCACCTGGAGCAGATCGTGGTGCCGCCGGGTGGGCATGGCCGGCGTATCACGGACTGAACGCTCATTACTGACCGGTAGGACACGTGTCAGCATTTCGGCATGACTGACACCGCAGCCACGAACGAGCAGATCCACGATGAGCTCGTCCTCCCGTATCTCAACCACGCCGTTCGGATGTACGAGACGTCGTACGCGACCCGTGCGGACATCGACGCGGCCATGCGCTTCGGCTGTGGCTACGCCAAGGGTCCGTTGACCGTGCTCGACGAGCTCGGCCTCGACGTCGTCCGCGATGCGCTCGCCGCTCGCTACGCCGAGACCGGCGACAACCTGCACAAGCCGGCCGACCTGCTCGAGAAGCTCGTCGCGGACGGTCGCCTCGGGGCAGCCGCGGGCCGCGGCTTCTACACCTACGCCGGCGGCGCCGTCGTCGGTGACGAGGAGACCCCGTCGGCCGACAGTGCTCCCCAGCTGCGCCACGAGATTGCCAAGGTCGGTGTGGTCGGGACCGGCACGATGGCCTCGGGGATCGTCGAGGTCTTCGCCAAGGCCGGCTACGACGTGGTGGTCGTCGGTCGCTCGACCGAGAAGACCGACGCCGTGGTCGCGGCGATCACCACGTCGCTGGACAAGGCAGTCTCGCGCGGCAAGCTCGACGAGGCCGGCAAGGCAGAGGTGCTGGCGCGGCTGACCGGCGCCACCTCGCGTGAGGACCTGGCCGACGTCGACATCGTGGTGGAGGCGATCGCGGAGGACCTGGCCATCAAGACCGAGCTCTTCCGTGACCTCGACCGCATCTGCAAGCAGGGCGCGATCCTGAGCACGACGACCTCGTCGCTGCCGATCACCGACCTGGCCGGTGCGACCGGCCGTCCCGGCGCCGTCATCGGGATGCACTTCTTCAACCCGGCCGCGATCATGAAGCTGGTCGAGGTGGTCACCACCGAGCTGACCGACCCCGAGGTCGACGAGACCGTGCGTGCCCTCACCGCGAAGGTGGGCAAGGTCGCCGTCTCCTGTGGCGACCGCGCGGGCTTCATCGTGAACGCTCTGCTGTTCCCCTACCTGAACGACGCCGTCAAGCTCGTCGACGAGCGCCGCGGCGACATCGAGGCCGTCGACGCCGCGATCAAGGAGCAGGCCGGTTTCCCGATGGGTCCGTTCGCGCTGCTCGACGTGGTCGGCAACGACGTGTCCCTGGCCATCCAGCAGGAGCTCTTCGCTGAGTTCAAGGAGCCCGGCTTCACTCCGGCCACCGGTCTCGAGAAGGTCGTCGCCGACGGCCACCTCGGCCGCAAGACCGGTCGGGGCTTCCACGACTACAGCTGATCGAACCACGCCGCTCCTCGGGTGGGCGGTCTGCCAGAGGGAGCAGCTCGGGCGCTGAGCGAATCGTGCGATCATCGGTCGCATGACGACCTCAGCGCCCGAGTCCCTTCCTGATGCTGCCTCGCCCGAGATCACCACGATCGGGGTGATCGGCCTCGGCACCATGGGTGCCGGGATCGCCGAGGTGTTCGCCCGCAACGGGTTCACCGTCCTCGGCGTCGACCAGGACGAGGAGGGCGTCGCTCGCGGGCGTCAGCACCTCGAGCACTCCACTGCTCGAGCGGTGGCCCGCGGCAAGCTCTCCGAGGATGAGGCGACGGCGCTCCTGGGTCGCATCTCCCTCGGCACCTCGATGGACGACCTGGCGCCCGCCGGCTTCGTGGTCGAGGCCGTGGTGGAGTCGTTGGAGGTGAAGAAGTCGATCTTCGCCCAGCTCGACACGATCGTTTCCCCCGACGCGATCCTCGCCACCAACACCTCGTCGTTGTCGGTCACCGAGATCTCCACCGCCAACTCCCGGCCCGGTCGCGTCGTCGGCGTCCACTTCTTCAACCCGGCGCCGGTGCAGAACCTGGTCGAGATCGTGCGCACCGTCGTCACCGAGGCCGACGTGCTCGAGCGGGTCAAGGCCCTGGTGGAGCAGGTCGGCAAGAACCCGGTCGTCTGCGGCGACAAGGCCGGCTTCATCGCCAACACCCTGCTGTTCGGCTACCTCAACCACGCGGTGTCGTTCTTCGAGGGCAAGTACGCCTCACGTGAGGACATCGACGCCGCCATGCGGTTCGGTTGTGGCTACCCGATGGGGCCACTGGCGCTGCTCGACCTGATCGGCCTCGACACGGCGTACGAGATCCTCGACACGATGTACAAGCAGGGCCGTGATCGGCTGCACGCGCCGGCGCCGATCCTCAAGCAGATGGTCACTGCCGGAATGCTCGGCCGCAAGACCGGTCGCGGTTTCTACACCTACGAGGGGCCCGACAGCTCCAAGGTCGTCCCCGACGCGACGACCCCGTCGGCCGACACGGCCCCGCAGCTGCGCCACGACATCAAGCAGGTGGGCGTGGTCGGCACCGGCACGATGGCCTCCGGCATCGTCGAGGTCTTCGCCAAGAGCGGGTACGACGTCATCTGTGTCGGTCGCTCGCAGGGCAAGGTCGACGGCGTCCGCGCCACCATCGAGCGCTCGCTCGACAAGGCGATCCAGCGCGGGAAGATGGAGGAGTCGGCCAAGGCCGAGGTCCTCGGCCGGTTGACCGGATCGACCTCGCTCGACGACCTCGCGGGCGTCGACATCGTGGTGGAGGCGATCGCGGAGGACCTGTCGATCAAGACCACGCTCTTCGAGAACCTCGACGAGATCTGCCGGGACGGCAACGCGGGCAGGGGGGCGATCCTGGCCACCACCACGTCGTCGCTGCCGATCATCGCGATGGCCAAGGCGACCTCGCGTCCGCAGGACGTAATCGGGATGCACTTCTTCAACCCCGCCGCGATCATGAAGCTGGTCGAGGTGGTCAGCACCGTCGCCACCTCCGACGACGTGGCCGAGACCACGCGCGCGCTGTGCGACAGGGTCGGCAAGGTCGCGGTCTCGTGCGGCGACCGGGCCGGCTTCATCGTGAACGCGCTGTTGTTCCCCTACCTCAACGACGCGGTGCGGATGCTCGAGGCCCACTACGCCACGGCCGACGACATCGACACCGCGATGAAGCAGGGCTGTGCCCTGCCGATGGGACCGTTCGAGCTGCTCGACGTCGTCGGCAACGACGTCTCCCTGGCGATCCAGAGGGAGCTCTACCTCGAGTTCCGTGAGCCCGGCTTCGCACCGGCCCCGTTGCTGGAGCACCTGGTCACCGCGGGCTACCTCGGCCGCAAGACCAAGCGCGGCTTCCGCGACTACTCCTCCCGTTGATTCCCCCGATAGTCCCTAACCTCACGCAGGCGGTCGGCCGGATTCACCTGCGAGACGTTAGGGACTATCGCTCAGTCGAGGCAGAACTCGTTGCCCTCGGGATCGGCCATCACGATGAAGCCGGCGCTCATCGGGGGAGCGGGCTCGAACCGCTCGCCACGCGTGGCGCCGAGCGCGACCAGGCGCTCGCACTCGGCCTCGAGGGCCGCCATCCGCTGGTCGCCCTCGAGCCCCGGAGCGGCGCGTACGTCGAGGTGCACGCGGTTCTTCGCGGACTTGCCCTCGGGCACGCGTTGGAAGAACAGCCGCGGGCCGACACCGTCGGGGTCCTGGGCCGCGGAGGCGGAGTTCCACTGGTCCTCGGGGACGCCGACGGACGCCAGGAAGGAGTGCCAGGCACCGAAGACGTCCTGGCCGTCGCTCGTCTCCTGTCCCGGTGGTCCGGGGTTGGTGTAGCCCAGCGTGGCCGCCCAGAAGCGGCTCAGCGCCTCCGGGTCGGCGCAGTCGAAGGTGATCTGCACCTGGCGAACGTCGCCCATCACGCCTCCTGTGCCTCGGCGCGGCGCCACGGCTTGATCCACGGCGTCTCGGGCCAGCCCTCGCGGCCGGCGATCAGCTCGAACATGGTGGCGCCGTCGATGGACTCACGAATGATGTCGGCGTGACCGGAGTGGCGGGCCAGCTCCTCGATCAGGTGCAACCACACCCAACGAACCGACCACGACTCGACGTCCGGCGGGTTCCACGGTGCGGGCGGCACCGGCACCGGGGTGTCCAGGTCGATGGTGGCGATCGCGTCGAGGACCCGGGCACTGGCCTCGTCGAAGGCGCTGAGCACGGCGTCCACGGTGTCGTCCTCGAGCCAGGTGATCATCCGCTCGCGCTCGGCGTGCTGCTCCTCCAGCGGTCGGTCGTCGACGGCCAGTGCTGGCGCAGCCAGCACGGTGGCACCCCACACCAGCTGGTTGTGCGTGGCGTGCTTGACGAGGGCTCCGACGCTGAGCGAGCTGCGGGTCGGCGTCAGGCCAGCCTCCTCGTCCGTCAACCCGTGGATCACGGCGCGGTAGGCGTCCTGCTGCTGGATGACATAGGCGCGGAGGCCGTCACGTTCGTCGACGACCGGGGGAGCCTGGGCGGGCATGGTGTGTCCTCTCGTTGGTGTGCCCTGAGCCTCTCGCAGATTGCGGTCAGGAACTGTCTGCCATCGCAGGCGACGCACGATCGATCGTGGCTCAGGGAGTCTCGCCACCCGCCAGGTCGACCAGGCGTACGGCGACCGCGTCGAGGTCCGCGCGCAGAGCGGACTGCTCACGCATGGGCAGCAGGTCGTCCCACAGGGGCAGGAAGGTGCCGCGGAGCTGGTTGGTGCCGGTCGGTCGGGCCATCAGCCACCAGTGCAGGTGTTCCGTGCCGTCGCCCCACCGGAAGACCTGGAGCCGTGGTATGTCGAGCACCTCGCACGCGGCCCGCTCGACGGCCACCGTCAGCTGCCCCATCCGGGCCGCCTCGTCGGGTGTCAGGTCGCTCAGGTCGCCGTGGCGACGGGGCATCGGGAACGCGACGAACGGGAGTGATGTCGGCTCGAACGGCGCGCCCAGCATCATCAGGTCGTCGCGCCAGAAGATGTAGGACGGGTCGTCGCTGCGCGAGCACTGCTCGCAGTCGATCCCGCCTGCTCCACGTCGGGGCTGCTCGTCACCGAGTGGCTCGAGTGGACGGGGTGTGAGGGTGTCCTCCTCGAAGGGCCACGTCGGCCAGGAGGTCCAGGGGGCCTCGCGGGGGCCGTCACTGGCCAGGCGGGCATGGACTCGGGCGTGCCAGTCGGCTGCGGACTCGGTCATCCGTCCACTGTGCCGGACCCGGGGGGGCCGCCGCCAGTGAATGACCGGCGGGAGTCGGACGAGGGGCGGATGCAGGTCAGGTGAGGTCCCACAGCGCCGGGTCGTCCTCGTAGTCGGCGGCCCCCTCATAGCCCACGGCGGCAAGCGCGGCGTCCTCGACGAAGACCACCGAGCAGGCCGTCGCCGACTCCCCGGGAGCAAAGCTCAGCGGAATCCCGCCGGGGCACTCGGCCAGCTCGGACAAGGCCGAGGAGTCCAGATCGGCGCCCTCGACGTCGACGCCGGTCAGGCGGACGAGGAGGCCCTCGAGGGAGGTCTTCCCGACGTTCTTGACCGTGAACGTGACGTAGTAGGGCGTCCCCTCCCGCTCATCTGCGAAGGGGCTGTCCGTGGGCAGGTCGTCCATCGAGCCCGCGATGGGGTCGTCAGTGACGGTCACCTCGAGGGCTCCGGTCACGTCCGGGGCGTCGAAGCTCCCCTCCTTGAGCCACGGCACTGAGGCGGTGTCGCCGGGGGAGAGCACCGCGTCCGGCGGGGTGAACCCGTCCGGGCCGACCTCGGTGGGCACGGCCGGATCCGGCCGCCAGGCATCGGCCGTGCCGCCGTCGTCCGCCTCGTCCGTGCCGCAGGCGGTGATGAGGACCGCGCAGGCGCTGCCGGCGACGAGGGTGCGGATCGATCGGCGCATGCAGGCTCCCGGGAGTTGATCGGTGTCGGCCCTGGGCGAGGGCCTGAGCAGGGGCCACGCCGAGGCGTCGCTCACCCTACCCACGCCCGGCGCGCCGGGAGCAACAGGCACAATGTCGGACGTGACCTCCAGCGACCTCCACCTGACCGAGCTGGGTGACGCCGGCCCACGCGTGGTGTTCTTCCACGGCCTCTTCGGCCAGGGCAAGAACTGGACGCATGCCGCCAAGCAGCTGGCCGGCAACCATCGGGTGACGCTGGTCGACATGCCCAACCACGGCCGCTCGGGCTGGACCGAGCACCTCGACTACATCGCGTTCGCCGACCAGCTGGCCGAGCTCTTCTCCGCCGACGACCCGGTCCGCCTGGTCGGACACTCGATGGGCGGCAAGATCGCGATGGTCCTCGCCCTGCGCCACCCCGACCTGGTCGAGCGACTCGTCGTGGTCGACATCGCGCCCGTGACCTACCCGAGCACCAGTGAGTTCGCCGGCTACATCAAGGCGATGCAGGCGATGGACCTCGACGCGCTGCAGCGCCGCTCGGACGCGGACGCAGCATTGTTCGAGGCGGTGCCGAACCGCACGGTGCGCAGCTTCCTGCTGCAGAACCTGCGCCACGACGACGCGGGCTGGCGCTGGCAACCCAACCTCGAGCTCCTCGGCCACGAGAACGCCGTCCTGGGGCGTTGGCCCGAGGACCAGCTCGAGGGCGTGCCGGCGTACGACGGCAAGGTGCTGTGGATCGCGGGCACCGAGTCGGCCTACATCACCGACGACCACGCGGAGGCGATGGTGCGCTGGTTCCCGCGGACGTCGCGGATCACCATCAAGAAGGCGGGCCACTGGGTGCACTCGCAACAGCCCGAGGTCTTCCAGCAGGTGCTGGAGCGGTTCCTCGCTGCGCCCTGACCCGAGGGCCCCAATGCCTCCCATCCGAGCCGGACGGCGTCAGCTGCGCCACGTGAGGGACCATCGGCGCGCGCGTCGGGATCAGGCCGGGTGAGTCAGGGAGTGTCGGCCCGGCGGGCACGATAGGCGGCCACGGCGGCGCGATTGGTGCAGGCGGTGGAGCAGAACCGGCGGGACCGGTTGCGAGAGAGGTCGAGCACGAGACCCTCGCAGTCGGTGTCGGCACAGATCCCCATGCGGGACAGCTCGTCGCCGCGGATCACGTCGATCATCGCCATCGCCGTCTCCACCAGGATCCTGGTGGCCCACGGCTGCTCGGGCGAGGTGGCGTGCAGGTGCCAGTCCCACTCGTCGTGCCGGACGAGCTGGGGGAGGGCCCGCGCGTCGGCGAGGTGCGCGTTGACCAGCTCGACCGTCCGATCGCGCTCGCTGGTGAGCAGGGTGCGCAGGACGGGCCGGAGCTCGCGGACGGCCTGCAGCTCGGCGCCGGTGCGGTCGCGGCGACCCGTGTAGTCCCACGTGCTCCAGAACGCGTCTGCTTCATCGATCGTCGTCATGGTGTCGGCGTCGACAGCGCTGTTCACGAGGGCGACCGCAGCCTGGAGCGACAGCTCGGTGTCATGAGTGAATGACATGTTGACACCTTACATGGCGGACTCGTAGTGTCATCTGTCATGACGACAGTGACACATGACGCGGCGGTGGTGTCGTCGTCGCGGACCGGCTCGGGCCTGATCTTCGCCCTCGCCTCCGCCGCCTCCTTCGGCCTCTCCGGCTCGCTCGCGCGGGGTCTGCTCGACTCCGGCTGGTCGGCCGGGGCCGCGGTGACCGTGCGCATCGGCCTCGCTGCACTGGTCCTGCTCGTCCCGGCCCTGGTCGTGCTGCGCGGTCGCTGGGCCCTCGTGCGCCGCAACACGTTCCTGATCACGGCGTACGGTGTGGTGGCGGTCGCCGGGTGCCAGCTCTGCTACTTCTACGCGGTGGCCCACATGCAGGTCGGTGTGGCGCTGCTGATCGAGTACACCGCACCGGTGGCGGTCGTGGTCTGGATGTGGTTGAGGCACGGCCACACCCCGGGGCGGCTCACGCTGCTCGGAGCGCTGGTCGCCGCAGTGGGCCTGCTCCTGGTGCTCGACATCGTCTCCGGCGCCTCCCTCAGCGTGGTCGGCGTGCTGTGGGCGCTGGGCGCGATGGTCGGGGCCGCGACCTACTTCGTGCTCTCCGCGGACGAGGACAACGGCCTGCCGCCGCTCGTGCTGGCCGCCGGGGGCCTCACGGTCGGCACCGTCGTCCTCGGTGTGGCCGGCCTGCTCCGACTGGTCCCGATGGCGGCGTCGACCACCGACGCGGCGTACGCCGGGGCGCGCGTCACGTGGTGGGTCCCGCTCGTGCTGCTGGGCCTGGTGACCGCGGCGCTGGCCTACACCACCGGCATCGCGGCCGGGCGCCGCCTGGGGTCACGGCTGGCGTCGTTCGTCGCGCTGACCGAGGTGGTCGCGGCACTCGGTTTCGCGTGGCTGCTGCTGGACGAGCTGCCTCGCTGGATCCAGCTGGTCGGCGGGGTCTTCCTGCTGGCGGGCGTGGTCATCGTCAAGCTGGGGGAGCCCCGCGCGCCCGACTTCCCGAACGCCGGCGACGCCGTGCACGCCGCCTGAGGTCGGAGCGCGACGCGAAGCTCGCCCCGGCACCCGGAAGGGGCAGGGGTCAGCGGTGGTCCTGGCGCCGGATGAAGACCTCGCGGGTCAGCAGCAGGATGGCGGCGGCGGTCGGGACGGCCATGAGGGCGCCGAGGACGCCCATGAGGCCACCGCCGACGAGCGCCGCGATGACGATCACTGCACCCGGGATGTCCACCGAGCGTGACATCACCTTGGGGTAGATCGCGTAGTTCTCGACCTGCTGGTAGACCACGTAGAAGATCAGGCAGGCCACCCCGATCTTGGGGTCGGTGGCAAAGCCGATCAGGGTCACGATCACGGCGCCGATGGTGGCGCCGATCATCGGGATGACGTCGAGCAGGGCCACCACGAACGCCAGGGCGACGGCGTACTCCCCGAGGCCGACGACGAAGAGGAACACCAGCGAGGTGAGCCCGGCACAGACAGCCACGACGAAGGCGCCCGAGACGTAGCCGCCGATGCCACGCAGCACCTCGTCACCCAGCGCCGTGACGCGGGGGCGGCGGGAGGCCGGCGCGAGCTGGTAGATCGCCTTCTTGGTGGCGGGCAGCGAGGCCAGGAAGTAGAGCGTCAGTACCACGACGATGAAGGTGTTGGCCAGTGCCGAGAGCACGGCCACCCCGAAGCCGAGCACGCCGCCGAACGCCTTCTGGGCAAGGTCGCCGTCCTCGATGTACTCCTTGGCCTTGCCGATCAGGTCGTAGTCGGCGTTCCACTCCTGGACCCGCTTGTTCTCGAGCAGCATGTCGAGCCAGCCGGGGGCGTTCTTGGTGAGTGCTGCCACCTGCTCGGTGATCACCGGCACGATGGCCGACAGGAACAGGGCGAGGGCACCGAGGACGAGGACGATGACCGCGATCACCGAGACGGAGCGCGGGAGGCCACGTCGGATCAGCCACTCGACGAGCGGGTTGAGCCCGGCGGCCAGGAACATCGAGACCACGATCAGGACCAGGACGCCGCTGATCGAGAGGACCTGCTGGCCCAACCAGAATGCGGTCAGTGCACCCAGGCCGCCGAAGAAGCCGATGTAGTAGGGCGAGTGGTTGATGGGTGGCCCGGGCTGCCCGAGGCCGTCGTCGTGGTGGTCGGGCGCCGAGTCCACGCCCTCCTCCGGGTGCTCGGTGCCATCGCCGGCCCCACCGGCAGAGCGTTCCGCATCGTCGGCGGCCTCGTCGAGTGCGCCGTCCGCCGACGGCGCCACGCTCGGCTCGGGTGACTGCCCACCGCGCTCACTCATCTGCTCGCTCAGTCGTCGCCGAAGCCGGCGACCACGTCACGCAGGGCACCCAGCTGTGCGGTGATCGCGTCACGCCGCTTGGTCATCCGGTCGACCTCGGCACGGACGGCGGCCAGCTCACGGTCAGCATCGGCCTGGCCCGAGGCCGTGAGGCTCTCGGCCTGGCTGCGGGCCGAGGCGACGATCTGCTCGGCCTCGCGGCGGGCACGGGTGAGCAGGGCGTCGGACTCGGACTGGGCCTGCTGCCGGTGGGTGGTGGCCTGGCCCATCGCCTCCGTGGCACGTTCCTCGGCAGCGGCGGCGCGCTGCTCGGCCTCCTCGACCAGGCGACGGGTCTCGGCGGTGGCGTTGGAGTGGTGGTCAGCCGCTTCCTTGGCCAGGCGCTCCTTCTCGACAGCGAGCGTGCGGCGAGCCTCCTGGACCTCGCGGTCGGCGGCGGCCCGGGACTTCTCGGCCTCACGGGCAGCGCTGACCTTCGCGTCGTTGCTCTCCTGCTCGGCAGCCAGGCGCAGCTGGTCGGCCTCACGCTTGGCTGCTGCGCGCAGGTCGTTGGCCTCGTTGCGGGCCAGGGCGCGCTCCTGCTCGGCATCGGCGATCAGCCGGGCACGCTGCTCCTCCAGCTCGTTGAGCTGGACCACCCGCATGTCCTCGGCCTCGCGGGTGGCATCGGCGCGGATCGCCTTGGCGTCCTTGCTCGCCTGGGCCCGGATCTCGGTTGCCTCCCTGACCGCCTGCAGCCGGATGTCCTCGGCCTCCTCCTCGGCGAGGCGGAGCAGCTCGTTGGCACGGCCACCGAGGCCGGCGTAGGACGGGGTCTCCACCTCGGCGACCTGCTTGCGCAGGTCGGCGGCCTCGGACTCGAGCTCGATGACGCGCTTCTCGGAGGCGCTCAGGCTGTTGCCCAGCCCGGCCTTCTCGTTGGTCAGCTGCGAGAGCAACCGGTCGACGGCGTCCTTGTCGTAGCCGTTGCGTCGCACGACGGGCAGGGTGGGCAGCTGGGTCTGCTGGCCGGGTCGCGGAGCGGAGGCGGCAGCGACCCGTGGCGCGGGGGCAGCGGCCGAGTGGTTGGTGGACGGTGCGGCCGGGGCTGCGGGCCGGGCCGTCGACTGGCCCTGCGACTGCGTCGAGGGGCGAGTCGTGGGCTGGGCCGCGGACTGGGCGGCGGGACGGGTCGGCCTCGCGGCCGGCGACTGCTTCGTGGCCGAGGAGCTGGGTTCCCGGGTCGGCTTGGGTTCGTCCTTGACCGCGGGCATCACCTGGGTGGCGTCGTCAGCTCCCTTGGTGCCTCCTCCAGTGGTCGGTTCCTCATCGAAGATGGACAGGCCGTCGTCACTCATCTGTGTGTTCCCTCGTCAATTCTCGAACGTGCGTCCCGGTTGCATCACCCAGTGTTGCGGATGGACGAAACAAACACACCCCGGCTCGCACAACTTGTGCGAACCGGGGTGTGATTTGGGTCAGGTCAGACGCCGCGGAAGGCGTTGATCTGGTCGATGTGCTTCTCACGCAGCTCGTTGTTGAGCACCCCGAGCCCGGCCTCCGGGGCGAGGGCGAGCACGCCGACCTTGCCCTGGTGCTTGTTCTGGTGCATGTCGAGGGTGGCCTGGCCGACCTCGTCGAGCGCGTAGGTGCGCGACAGCGTCGGGTGGATCTTGCCCTGCGCGATGAGGCGGTTGGCCTCCCACGACTCGCGGTAGTTGGCGAAGTGCGAGGAGACGATGCGCTTCAGGTTCATCCACAGGTAGCGGTTGTCGTACTCGTGCATGTACCCCGTCGTCGACGCGCAGGTGGTGATGGTCCCGCCCTTGCGGGTCACGAACACGGAGGCGCCGAAGGTCTCGCGGCCGGGGTGCTCGAAGACGATGTCGATGTCCTCGCCACCGGTGAGCTCACGGATCTTCTTGCCCAGGCGCAGCCACTCCTTGGGGTTCTGCTCGGTGCCCTCGTCGTTCCAGAACTGCCACTGCTCCTCGGAGCGGTTGATGATGAGCTCGGCGCCCATCTTCCGGCAGATCTCGGCCTTCTCCTCGTTGGAGACGACACAGATCGGGTTCGCGCCACCGTTGAGCGCGTACTGCGTGGCGAAACCACCGAGACCGCCGGAGGCACCCCAGATCAGCACGTTGTCACCCTGCTTCATCCCACCACCGTTGCGGGACACGAGCTGACGGTAGGCCGTGGAGTTCACCAGGCCGGGGGAGGCGGCTTCCTCCCAGGTGAGGTGCTCGGCCTTGGGCATCAGCTGGTTGGACTTGACCAGCGCGATCTCGGCCAGGCCGCCGAAGTTGGTCTCGAAGCCCCAGATGCGCTGCTCGGGGTCGAGCATCGCGTCGTTGTAGCCGTCGGCGCTCTCCATCTCCACCGAGAGACAGTGCGCGACCACCCGGTCACCGGGGTTCCACTTGGTCACGCCGGGGCCGGTCTTCAGCACGACGCCGGACAGGTCGGAGCCGACCACGTGGTAGGGCAGGTCGTGGCGCTTGGTCAGCGGCGAGAGGCGGCCGTAGCGCTCGAGGAAGCCGAAGGTCGAGACCGGCTCGAAGATCGAGGTCCACACGGTGTTGTAGTTGATCGCCGACGCCATCACCGCGACGTACGCCTCGCCGGGGCCGAGCTCGGGAAGGGCGACGTCCTCCACGTGGAGGGACTTGCGAGGGTCCTTCTCCTTGGTGGTGAGGCCCTCGAACATGCCGACCTCGTCCTTGTGGACGGTCACGGCCTTGTAGGACTCGGGAAGGTCGAGGTTGGCGAAGTCCTCGGAGGCGGTGTCGCCGGCGAGGATTGCGTCAAGAATCTGCTGCACGGAGGAACTCCCTGATCAGTTCAGTTGCGTGGTGATTGGGCACAACGTACCGGCCGGTAGCCGGCCGTGGTGGGGGATGAGACGGAGGTCTCAGGCGTGTCCGTCCGCGGCCGGCTCGACCAGCTCGACGAGAACCCCGCCGGCATCCTTGGGGTGAATGAAGTTGACGCGCGAGTTCGACGTGCCGCGCTTGGGCTCGGGGTAGAGAAGGCGCAGGCCCCGCTCCTTGAGCACGGCACTGACCTGCTCGACATCGGTGACCCGGTAGGCCAACTGCTGGATGCCCGGGCCCGAGCGCTCGATGAACTTCGCGATCGTGGACTCCGCGTTGAGCGGAGCCAGCAGCTGGATGCGGGCGTCCGAGTCGCCGACGGCGACCATCGCCTCGCGGACCCCCTGCTCCTCGTTGATCTCCTCGTGGACGACGGTCAGGCCGAACGCGTCCCGGTAGAAGGCCATGGCGACATCGAGGTCGGGGACGGCGATGCCGACGTGGTCGATGGCGGTGAACAGGTGCTCAGGAATGTCGAGAGGTGCGGTCATGGCCCCATCGTCCAACGTCCGCCCGAACCTGAGTGATGACGTCCACATCCGGGACACGTGTTGCTCGATACGACCGCGGGGTTAGGCTCGAAAGCATTCCATTCGTGAAACTGCAGGAGGAACCCCCATGTCGTCCACGTCCGGCGGATCCGTCATCGTCGCTGGGGCCCGTACCCCGGTCGGTCGCCTTCTCGGTGGCCTCAAGAGCCTGAGCGCCGCCGACCTCGGTGGCGTCGCCATCAAGGGCGCCCTGGAGAAGTCCGGCGTCGCCGGCGACCAGGTCGACTACGTGATCATGGGCCACGTCATCCAGGCCGGTGCCGGCCAGATCACCGCACGCCAGGCAGCAGTCAAGGGCGGCATCCCGATGAACGTCCCTGCGATCACCATCAACAAGGTGTGCCTCTCCGGCATCAACGCCATCGCGATGGCCGACCAGCTGATCCGTGCCGGTGAGCACGACATCGTGGTCGCCGGCGGCATGGAGTCGATGACCAACGCGCCCCACGTGCTGCCCAAGTCCCGCGAGGGGTTCAAGTACGGCGACGTGTCGCTGGTCGACTCGATGGCCTACGACGCCCTCTACGACCAGTTCACGAACCAGCCGATGGGCAACCTGACCGAGTCGTGCAACGCGGTCGGCACCAAGCTCAGCCGTGAGGAGCAGGACGAGTTCTCGGCGCGCTCCCACCAGCTGGCCGCGACTGCCTGGAAGAACGGCGTCTTCGACGACGAGGTCGTGCCGGTCACGATCTCCTCGCGCAAGGGCGACGTCATCGTCAGCCAGGACGAGGGCATCCGCGGCGACACCACGGCCGAGTCGCTGGGCGGCCTGCGTCCCGCCTTCGACAAGTCCGGCACGATCACCGCCGGCTCGTCCTCGCAGATCTCCGACGGTGCTGCCGCCGTCGTCGTGATGAGCAAGGCCAAGGCCGAGGAGCTCGGCATCGAGTGGCTCGCCGAGATCGGTGCCAGCGGCCAGGTCGCCGGCCCCGACTCGACGCTGCAGCTGCAGCCGGCCAACGCCATCGCGAAGGCAGCCGAGAAGGAAGGCATCGCGGTCTCCGACATCGACCTGTTCGAGCTCAACGAGGCCTTTGCCGCCGTCGGCATCGAGTCCGCCCGCCAGCTCGGCGTCGACCAGGACAAGGTCAACGTCAACGGTGGCGCCATCGCCATCGGTCACCCCGTCGGCATGTCGGGTGCCCGCATCGTGCTGCACCTGGCGCTGGAGCTCCAGCGTCGGGGCGGTGGCACCGGCGCGGCCGCCCTGTGCGGCGGCGGCGGCCAGGGCGATGCCCTGATCGTCAAGGTCCCCGCGAAGGCCTGATTTGGCCACCGAGCAGAACGCAGCGACGGCCGACCGACCCAGGGGTCGGTCGGCCGTCGCCGTTCCCGACCTCGTTGACAGGGCGCGCGCCGGCGACATCCGGTCGGTCGGCCGGTTGATCTCGCTGGTCGAGGACGAGTCGCCGCTGCTGCCCGAGGTGATGGCCCAGCTGGCGCCGTTCGCCGGCCGGGCGCGCATCGTCGGCATCACCGGCTCGCCCGGGGTGGGCAAGTCGACCTCCACGAACGCGCTGGTGACCGAGCTGCGGGCGCAGGGGCATCGGGTCGGCGTCCTGGCCATCGACCCGTCGTCGCCGTTCTCGGGTGGCGCGCTCCTCGGCGACCGGGTGCGGATGGGCGACCACGCCCTCGACAAGGACGTGTTCATCCGGTCCATGGCCTCGCGCGGTCACCTCGGCGGGCTGGCCTGGAGCACCCCGCAGGCCATCCGGGTGCTGGATGCCGCCGGCTACGACGTGGTCATCATCGAGACGGTCGGTGTCGGTCAGAGCGAGGTCGAGATCGCCGGCCTGGCCGACACCACCATCGTCCTGCTCGCTCCCGGGATGGGTGACGGCATCCAGGCCGCCAAGGCCGGGATCCTCGAGATCGGCGACCTCTACGTCATCAACAAGGCCGATCGCGAGGGTGCCACCACGGTCCGTCGTGACCTGCGAGGGGCCCTCGCCCTGTCGCAACGCGCCGACGACGCCTGGAAGCCGCCGATCCTGATGACCACCGCCCAGAACGGCGAGGGAGTGGCCGAGGTCGCCTTGGAGATCGAAGCACACCACGCCTGGCTGGAGGAGCACGGCGAGCTGCTGCGTCGGCGTACCCGCCGTGCCCGTGACGAGATCGAGGCCATCGCGGTGACGGGTCTGCGCAAGCGGTGGACCGGGCTCAGCCAGCACACCGAGCTCGACGACCTCGCTGACCGGGTGGTGCGCGGGGAGACCGACCCGTGGGCCGCCGCCGAGGCGTTGCTGCGCACACATCTGGGCTGAATCGCCCCGATGCGCGGAATCGCCGGCGCCCGGGCGCGCCTCCGGGACTCTCGCGGCGAGAATTGCCACAATGGTCGGGCATGCGTTCAGGCGCCAGCAGAGCCATGCCCCGAACACTTCCCCCCACGGATGGAGATTGAGATGAACGCCAAGAAAGGCGTGCTCGCCGTCGTCATCCTCTTCGTCGGGTTCTACATGTTCAAGGACCCGAGTGGACTGGCCGAGCTGGCCAGCGCCGGAGCAGGTGAAGGCTGGTCGCTGACCACGCAGCTCTTCGACGCGACGATCCGCTTCCTCAACGAGCTGTTCTAGGGCGGCATGGGCTTGGTCAGGGCCCTCACGGACCCGAACATCCGCAAGCACCTCCTCCGCGACGAGGGCGAGGTGATCGTCGACGAGGTCATGCACCACTGGCTGGTCTATGCGCTGCCGGTCCTCGAGGTCGCCGCGGCCCTCGCCCTGCTGGTGGTCTTCCCGTTCGTCGACCTCGACCTCGCCTGGTTCCCGTTCCTGCTGGCGTTCGCCCTGCTCGGACACGCCGGGTGGAAGGTCCTGGCCAACTTCCGGGACCGGTTCGTGATCACCAACATGCGGGTGTTCCGGGTCAACGGCGTGCTCAGCCAGCACCTCGCGACGATGCCCTTGAGCCGCATCCTCGACATCACCGTCGTCAAGCCCTTCCACGGTCGGCTGCTGGGCTTCGGGCACTTCGTCTTCGAGTCGGCCGCGCAGGAGCAGGGCCTGCGTGACATCCGCTACGTCGGCAGGCCCGACCAGCGCGACCTCTCGATCCAGCGCGTGGTGCAGCGCTCGGGCCTGCGCGGACCTCGGGTCAACTAGGGTATGTCTCTCACGTCCGGGCCGTCGCGAGCGTCGCGGCAAGGAGGCACGACACACCCATGACCCTCGACTTCGACCCGATCGACGAGGCCGCGCGCCAGTGGGCACAGCGTTGGGACAACGCGACCGCGATGCATGCGGTGACCTCCTTGATGCGGGTGCACCAGCTCGTGCTCGGACGCCTCGACGCGCTGCTCAAGCCGCACGGCCTGACGTTCGCCCGCTACGAAGCGCTGGTGCTGCTGGTCTTCTCGTCCCGGGGCTCGCTGCCACTGGGCAAGATGGGGGAGCGGCTGCAGGTGCACCCGACCTCGATCACCTCCATCATCGGTCGCCTGGTCGACTCCGGCCACGTCGTCCGACGGCGCCACCCCGACGACGGGCGCACCGTCCTGGCCGAGATCACCGAGTCGGGGCGCGCCGTGGTGGAGGCGGCCACCGTCGACCTGACCAGCCACGGCTTCGCCCTCGACTCGATGGACGACGACTCACTGGCCCGCCTCTCGGACCTGCTGCGCCCGGTGCGCCAGGCGTCGGGTGACTTCTGATCCGTGCTGGGTAGGGTGCGCTCGTGACGTCGATCCCGGGCCCCGTCGTACGCCGAGCAGCCGCGTTGGCGTTGGTCGTCGTGGTGGCCCTCTCACCCGGTGCCCACGCGGATTCCGACGACGGCGGCAACCCGATCGACCTGGGCGGCACCCCGACGGGGACCAGCACCGACGGTGGCAACCCGGTGATGGTGGAGGCCGGTCTGTGGAGCTTCACGATGGACCGGGGCGAGTCGCTGCCCCGGCAGTTCGCCTACCGGCGTACCGACGGTGACACCTCGGTGCACGTCTCGGTCACCGCGACCCCGGGGGAGCCCGGTGAGACGCTCAAGGTCGAGGCGTTCGCCCAGGACGGGACCTCCTGCGGCAGCGACACCGCCTCGGCCCACTCCGACGACGCCTGGTCGGCGGTCGGTGCCGACCTGGAGGTCGGACCCGAGGCGTTCGGCGACCGCAACTCGCCCTGCCTCACCGACGAGGTCATCCGCTTCGAGGTCGGTCCCACGACGTCACCACGCGCGAGTGACTCCGACCTGCCGATGACCATCAAGATCGTGGAGGAGAGCCCACTCACCAACCCCGACCAAGAGCTTCCCGAGGTGCCCGAGGCCGAGCCGCCGTTCCGGGCTCCCGGAACCGGGGAGGACCGGGGCGACGTGGAGGGCAGCACGTCCTTCGACGCGCCGCTGCTGGAGTCCGGCACCTGGACCAGCACGGTCCACGAAGGGGAGCAGCGTCTCTATCGCGTGCACCTCGAGTGGGGCCAGACCCTGGCCGCGCAGGTGGACGTCGCGGCGTACGGGGAGTCCGAGCTCGAGGAGATGAGTCCCTTCGCGCCTGACCTGGAGGTGGAGCTCTACAGCCCGATGCGTCGGGACGTGGACTCGTCGTTCGACGACACGACCTCGTCCGGGAGCACGGGGGACGAGGCCCTGGAGCTGACCTCCGGGGTCGGCCCGGTGCGCTACCTCAATCGCTACGACGGCCTGAACGCCTACCTGCCGGGCGACTACTACGTCTCCGTCCGTGCGGAGACACCCTATTCGGACCGAGCCACCGTCGACGTCGCGTTCACCCTCACGGTCGAGGTCCAGGGAGACGTCGCCGGCAAGCCGACGTATGTCGACGAGAAACCGTTCCTGGTCGGCGAAGGAGTGCGGTCCGGTGCGGCCTCGGGGAACCCGCCGCCCGAGCCCGACGGTTCCGGCTGGATCGACGCACGGCACCTGTCAGGGCTGGGTCTCGGTGCGTTCGGGCTGGTCTGCCTGGGCCTGGGCGGCCTGTTGCTGCGCCGCCGGTCATCCTGAACCGACCGCGCCACGGGCCCGCCCGCTCCGCCGGTCGGGGACCATCCGAGGGGCGTTCGCGCCGGCGGCCCACGGGCGTGGGTGGCTCGGACGAGCAGCAGTCGTGCCGGCTCAGGCGAGCAACAGGTAGCCGGCGCCGAGCAGGCTGAGCACCCCGACCAGCAACAGCAGGAACGCGGGAAGCCGCGAGGGGCCGGAGGGTCGGGCCGGGTGTGTCGAGGGAGCAGTCTGCACCCGGGTCGCTGCTCCGTGCTCGACACGGGTGGCGGCCGCTGTCGCCGGATGGTTCGACGGAGCGGGCGCCGGGGCACTGGCCGGGAGCGCCGGAAGCTCCAGAGAGGCGAACTCGTCGCGGATCACGATGCGCTCCCCGGGCTCGGGAGGCAGCGTCTCCAGCTGGAGCGAGGCGAGCTCGGAGCGCAGCTGGGCTGCTGACTCCGGGCGACGTCGCGGGTCCTCGTCGGTGGCGCGGACGAGCAGGTCGGTCAACGCGTTGCGTGCCGGGTCGTCGGTGTGCAACGCGTCCGTGCCGGACGCGGGCGAGCCCGAGAGGGGGGAGCCCGACACCGGGAAGTCCGACACGGGGGAGTCGGAGGTGGGGCGCACGCCGGTGAGCATCTCGAGACCGACCCGGCCCACCGAGTAGAGGTCGGAGCGGAAGTCGGGGTCCGAGCCCCGCCACTGCTCCGGAGCCATGTAGCCGGGGCTGCCGATCACCATCGAGGCCCTGGTCATCCGCGGCTCGTCCAACGGGGCCGCGATGCCGAAGTCGGTCAGGCGCAGGTGCGGCCGACCCGCACCGGTCGGCTCCAGCAGCAGGTTGGCGGGCTTCACGTCACGATGGACGATGCCGGCGGCGTGCACGGCCTCGAGAGCCTGCAGGGTCTGGTCGACGAGCAGGGCCGTCCATCGCACCGGGAGTGCGCCGTGCTCCTTGAGGAGGCCGGCGACCGATCCGCCGCGGACCAGCGGCATGGTGAACAGCACGCGATCGTCCATGCCGGCCCAGGACTGCGGAGTGACCACGTGGCGGTGGTCGATGCGCATCGACTGCTCGCGCACGAAGCGCAGGAGCGAGGAGGCATCGGACTGCCGCAGGATCTTGGCGGCCTTGACCTGGTTGTCGGAGCGGTCGAGGACACACCACACCGTGCCCATGCCGCCCATCGCGATGGGGTCCAGCAGCTCGTAGCGGCCGGCGAAGACTTCACCCACGGACGGAACCCCGGCCCATGTCAGTGGGCGATGCGTGCGCCACCGGCGCCGCTTCCGTTGACCATCAGGGTCTGGCCGGTGATGAACGCGGCGCCGCTGCTGGCCAGGAAGAGTGCGGCCTCGGCGACGTCGTGGAGGGTCCCGGTGCGCTGGGTCCGGGTGCGGGTCAGCACCGGGCCGGACTCCTTGTCCAGGTCGCCACGTTGGGGGGCCTGGCGCGGCACCACGACGGTGGAGGCCACCGCATTGACCCGGATGCCGTTGCTGCCCCACGCAGCGGCCAGCCGGGACGTGGTGTTGAGCATCTCGGTGTGGGCGTTGGCCCCGCCCACCGCCATCTCGCACCAGCGGCGCAGGTGGTGGGTGCTGATCACCGCACCACCGCCGCGCATCTGGCTCTCGGCCAGGCGGTGGCGCAGGCGATGGGCCAGCTGGGTGGGGCCGAGCAGTCCGAGACGCACCGAGTGGGAGACGAACTCCTGCTCTTGGGCGTCGGCGGTGTGCGGCACCCGGGCCCCGGCAGCGTTGACGAGGATGTCGACGGGGCCGACCTGCTCGGCAACCCGCACGATCGAGTCGTGGTTGGTCAGGTCGAGCCGCTGGTAGTCGTAGTCCTGCAGCCGGGCGTCGTAGGCCGAGCGGAGCGACTGCGTGCCGGTGACGGTCACCGATGCCCCCGCACGGGCGAAGCGTCGCGCGATGGTGTTGCCGAGACCGCGAGTGCCTCCGACCACGAGCACACGGCGGTGCGTGAAGTCGTACGACGGATTCGCCACAGAACTCCCTCCGAGACTGGTACTTTTGCGCGCGCTTTCAGGTTCCGGTCGAGAACAATCACCGCCACCGACGGGGACGAGGCGTCGGGGCTGACTGATGTTCCATCGAGCCGAGGAGCATCATGTCATGAATCGAGGTCGTCCGGGAGTCCGGCACGGGTGCCGGGGCACGCTGGTCGGAGTGGGTGCGAAGTCGTGTCACCCGAAGCGATCAAGGGGTGATTCCGGCCCGATTGCGACCATCGGGGAGGATGGGGGCATGAGCCAACAGCCGTTCTCCCGTCCTGGTGCCATCGACCTGTCCGGACTGCGTCGTCCGGCGTCCCAGCCTGCCGCCGCGCCCTCCGCCGGCGGCTCCCCGGCGAGTGCCGGAGGCGGCGCGGCGACCGGCGCCTACTCGGTCGACGTCACGGAGCAGTCCTTCCAGACGGTGATCGAGTCGTCGATGACTGCTCCGGTGGTGCTGGTCTTCCACTCGCCCACCCAGTCCCCGGAGAGCAGCACCTTTGCTCGCGACGTGGCCGCCGTCGCCGACGAGTACGAAGGGCGCTACCTCGCAGGCCTCGTCGACGTCGACGCCTCGCCGCAGATCGCCCAGGCCATGCAGATCCCCCAGGTGCCGCTGATGCTGGTGATCATCGACGGTCGACCCGCGAGCCAGCCGATCCCGGGCGCGCTCAGCCAGGACGAGCTGCGCACGCTCTTCAACCAGCTGGGCCAGCAGCTCACCGCCCAAGGCATCGCCGGCCGGCACCAGCCCCTCGCTTCCGGTGGTGCCCAGGGCGACGAGAACGCCGAGCCCGAGATGGATCCGCGCTACGCGGCCGCCCAGGACGCGCTGGCAGCCAACGACATCGACCTGGCCGTCGCCGAGTACCAGAAGCTCGTCGACGCCAACCCTGCCGATGTGGAGGCCGCCGGGGGCCTGGCGATGGCGCAGGTGCTGCGGCGGGTCCAGGACGTCGACCTCAACTCCGCGCGCGAAGCCGCCGCCCAGGCGCCCGACGACGTCGAGGCCCAGACCCTCGTCGCCGACCTGGACCTGACCGGTGGCCACGTCGACGACGCGTTCAACCGCCTCGTCGAGCTGGTCCGGCGTACGTCGGGCGACGACCGCGACAAGGCCCGCACCCATCTGCTCGGCCTGTTCGCTGCGGTCGGCAACGAGGACTCGCGCGTGATCCGCGGCCGTCAGAACCTCGCGTCCGCGCTCTTCTGAGCGCAGGTCGGGACGCCGGCCCCTGAGCAGCCGGAACGCCGGCGTCCCGCTGGCCTGCGAGCGGGCACTCGCGGGTCAGGACTGACGGCGGAGGAGTCCGTCAGGCCTGCCCGGACTCGGTGTACGCCGTGCCGTTGCCGCGAAGCGTGGCGAGAGTGGCCGCCACCCGACGGTGGGTGAAGTCGGCTGCCCGCTCGCCGATCTCGTCGAGCGTCAGGAACGCAGCCTCGCGGATCTCGCGCTCCTCGAAGACCATCTCGTCGACGAGTGAGGCGTCCTGCTGGCCACCGTCGAAGACCAGGCAGACCGCGTCGTCCCAGCCCGACCACGGCGGCAACCAGTCGGTCAGCAGGAGCTCGCCGGCGGGCAGGTCGACCCCGAGCTCCTCGGCCAGCTCCCGGCTGGTGGCCAGACGCGGTGACTCCCCGACCTCGACCACACCTCCGGGGAGGTCCCAGTCCTTCTTGTAGGTCAGCCGGCACATCAGCACGCGATCACGGTCGTCACGCACCAGCATCTGCCCGATCGCCCGCTTGCGTGGCAGGAAGGAGTTGAGCATCGCGCGAAAGCCCTGGCCGTCGGACAACGGCGGGTCGTCGCGCAACCGGGCCAGCACGACGCAGTCGCCGGAGGCATCGCGGCGTACGCCTTCTCGCCGCAGACCCGCCCACGTGGCGATGCGTTGGCCGACCTCGTCGTCGACCGGCACGAACGCCTCGACGCGAGCGTGGTCGTGGAGTGCGGACTCGACGGCCGTGGCGACCAGCCCGATCGCCTCCCGCAGGGAGCCCTCGCCGACGTCGCCGGACCACGAGACTCGCGCGGCACCGTCCGGGCTGGGCTCCACGGACACGGGCACGGTCCTCGGCTGCTCGGTCACGGCCGCCACCCTAGGCCATGTCACCCACGTCGTCGCCGGCCGCACACCCCCGCCGACGGCCGTGACCGGGGGACACGCCCCGGGGTCATCCCGGTCTGCGGGTGAGGGCGAGGAGGTGGTCGTGGGCCCGGCCGGCGACCGGGTTCTCACCCGCTCGAGAGGCGAGGTCGAGAAGGGCCCACAGGTCCGCCGCCCGCGCCAGCTCGAGGAGACCGTCGGGGCCGTCGTGGCCGACGCCGTCCACCCGGACCGACTCCAGCACCGCCGCGACGAAGGCGGGAGAGCGCTCGAAGCGGAGCAGGTTGCCGAGGTCGGCCACCGGCAGCCCGGCATGCGCGAACTCCCAGTCGAGCACCCCGGTCACGGCTCCGCTCCGGGGATCGACGAGCAGGTTCTTCGGGTTGAAGTCGCTGTGCACGAGGCAGTGCCGGTCGACGGGGTCGAGCAGGTCCTGGCTGCGGTCGGCCAGGTCGAGCAGGGCGTCCCGGTCGGTGGTCGCCCAGGCCGACAGGGCGGGCCCGGACAGCAGGCTCTCGGCGAAGGCCCGCAGGTCGGCCGCTTCCGGTCCGAACGAGCCGACCCGCAACGAGGCATCGACGAACGGACCGCCGCTCAGGAACGGCATGCGGTTCAGCCGGGTGAGCAGCTCCGCCAGGTTGGCGCCGATGCGAGCCTCCAGCTCGGCATCGGCGTCGGGCAGCACGAGGTCGAGTCGCTGCCCGGGCAGGAACGACGTGACGAGGATCCCCGGCAGGTCAGAAGCCGGGTCGGGGCGGCGTACCTCCAGGACCTCCGGGACGGGCAACAGCCCGCGCACCAGGCGCAGCACGGCGGCATCGATGTCGACGGCATCGTCGCCCCGCGCGGCCGAACGCCCCGCATGGATGCGTACGACGACCTGCTCGTCGCCGCTCGTCCCGAGGAACGTCTCACCACTGTGCCCGCCCTCGAGCGGCACCAGTCCTGCGTCGAGCAAGGTCACTCGGCCCGGGCGTGGCGCAGCCAGACGGTGGCGAGCGGCGGGACGGTGATCGTGGCCCGGGCCGGCTGTCCGGACCATTCCCCGGCCTCGGCCTCGACCCGGCCCAGGTTGCCCACCCCGGAGCCGGTGTAGCCGGTGGCGTCGGTGTTGAGCACCTCTTCCCAGGAGCCGACCCCGGGCATGCCGATGGTGTGGTTCTCGTAGGGCAGTGGCGAGAAGTTGGCGACACAGACGAGATCGGGGGAGTCCGGTGCCCGGCGGACGAACGAGAAGACGTTGCGCTGAGCGTCGTTGGCGTCGATCCACGCAAAGCCCGACGGGTCGTGGTCGGCGACGAACAGGGCCGGGGTGTCGCGATAGATCGCGTTGAGGTCACGCACGAGGTCCTGCATGCCCCGGTGCTCCACGTGGTCGAGCAGCCACCAGTCGAGCTGGCGTGCCTCGGCCCACTCCGACTCCTGGCCCAGCTCACAGCCCATGAACAGCAGCTGCTTGCCCGGGTGGGCCCACTGCCAGGCCAGGTAGGCCCGCAGGTTCGCCAGCTGCTGCCAGCGGTCGCCGGGCATCTTGCGCAGCAACGAGCCCTTGCCGTGCACCACCTCGTCGTGGGAGAGGGGCAGCACGTAGTTCTCCGCGTAGGCGTAGACCATCGGGAAGGTGAGCTGGCCGTGGTGGTGCACCCGGTGCACGGTCTCCTGCTGGACGTAGGCCAGCGAGTCGTGCATCCACCCCATGTTCCACTTGAAGCCGAAGCCCAGGCCGCCCTGGTCGGTGGCGCGGGTGACACCGTCCCAGGCGGTCGACTCCTCAGCGATCATCATCACCCCGGGCACCCGGCGGTAGACGGTGGCGTTGAGCTCCTGCAGGAACTGCACGGCTTGGAGGTTCTCCCGTCCTCCGTGCACGTTGGGAGTCCACTCGCCGGGCTCGCGCGAGTAGTCGAGGTAGAGCATCGACGCGACGGCATCGACCCGCAGGCCGTCGACGTGGAACTCCTCGAGCCAGTAGAGCGCGCTGGCGATGAGGAAGTTGCGGACCTCGTTGCGACCGAAGTCGAAGATGTAGGTGCCCCACTCGGGGTGCTCGCCCAGGGACGGGTCGGGGTGCTCGTAGAGCGGTGTGCCGTCGAACCGGGCGAGCGCGAACTCGTCCTTCGGGAAGTGCGCCGGCACCCAGTCGAGCAGGACACCGATGCCCGCCTGGTGGAAGCGATCGACCAACAGGCGCAGGCCGTCGGGGTCCCCGAATCGTGCCGTGGGCGCGAAGTAGGAGGTCACCTGGTAGCCCCACGAGCCGCCGTAGGGGTGCTCCATCACCGGCATCAGCTCGACGTGGGTGAAGCCCAGGCCGCTCACGTAGTCGACGAGCTCCTCGGCCAGCTCGGCGTAGTCGAGCGGCTCGGAGCCGTTCCGGCGCCAGGAACCCAGGTGCACCTCGTAGACCGACATCGGGCTCTCGGTGGGTCGACGCTGCATGCGTTGGCGCAGCCACAGGTCATCGCCCCAGGCGTACGCCGACTCGGTGACGCGCGACGCCGTCTGCGGCGGCACCTCGGTGGCGAAGGCGAGTGGGTCGGCCTTCTCGCGCCAGTGGCCGTCTGGACCGAGCAGTGCGAACTTGTAGGACACACCGGCGAGCACGTCGGGCAGGAAGATCTCCCACACCCCCGAGGTGCCGAGCTGGCGCATCGGCGTGGACCGGCCGTCCCAGCTGTTGAAGTCTCCGATCAGCCGGACGCCGCGTGCGTTGGGGGCCCACACGGCGAACGACGTGCCGGTGACGCCACTGTCATAGGTGCGCCGGTGCGCGCCGAGCACGTGCCACAGCTGCTCGTGACGCCCTTCGTTGATCAGGTGGAGATCGGTCTCGCCGAGGGTCGGCAGATAGCGGTAGGGGTCGTCGTACGACGCGGGGTCCCCGTCGTAGGCGACCGCGAGGCGGTAGTCGGGCACCTCGGAGACGGGGAGCTCGCCGACCCAGACTCCTTCGTGCTCGTGGGTCAGCGGCGTGCGCTGCTGGCCGTGCAGCACCTCGACGGAGGAGGCCAGTGGGCGCAGCGCGCGCACCGTCACGGAGCCCTCGTGGGGATGCGCGCCGAGCACGGAGTGCGGGTTGCCGTGCCCACCTCCGACGAGCAGCGCGAGCTCGGATGGTTCGATCGGTTTGACCGGCACGGTGAACCCCTTCCTCAGGCCGTCAACCGGGTGAGCCCGGCCAGCGGGATGGCCAACCAGGACGGCCGGTTGCGGGCCTCGTAGACGCATTCGTAGACGGCCTTGTCGGCCTCGTAGGCGGCCAGCAGCAGCTGCTCGTCGGAGGACAGCTGCCGGCCGGCGTAGGCGGAGACGAACGCATTGCGGTTGCGCTCGGTCCACTCGGCACCGCGGTAGGCGCGTTGACGGCCGCCGGTGTCGTCGGAGCCCTGGAACGCGCGTTGCACGACGGCCGACGCGTAGTCGAAGGAGCGCAGCATGCCGGCGACGTCACGCCAGGGGGAGTCGGGCAGCAGCCGGTCGGCCAACGGCTTGGCGGGCTCGCCCTCGAAGTCGACGATCTTCCAGCCCTTGACGGTGCGCAGGGTCTGGCCCAGGTGCAGGTCACTGTGGATGCGCTGCACGGCCACGTCGGCGAGCGAGACGAGGCGGCCGTAGATCTCGTGCAGCCGCTCGGCGTGCTCGGCCAGCTCCGGCACCACCTCGATGGCCTCGGTGAGCCGGTCCTGCATGGCCGCGGCCAGGGCCGCCAGCCCGACCTCGTCGAACGTCTCGGTGGGGAACGCCTCGGCCAGGGTGTGGTGGGTCTCGGCCAGGGCCACGCCGAGTCGCTCGCTCTCCGCGGCGAAGTCGCCCCCAACCTCGTCGGCGTGGAGGTCGGCCTCGGCGAACAGGTTGCGGACGCTGGACTGGGCCAGCTCCCAACCGTCACTGGCGGTGCGCAGGAACTGCTGCAGCATGGCCAGCTGGATGATCGAGTCGGAGGTCTCGTCGACCGTGTCCAGCCAGCCGTAGAGGGCGGCCACGTGGTCCGACCCGGCCTCGGTGAGCACGTGGTGGATCTGGATGTCGGGGTTCACTCCGGGAGTGACCTTGCGGAAGACCTTCATCAGGGAGTCGTCACCGAACGCCACCGACGAGTTGGACTGCTCACCGCTGAACAGCGTGGAGTGCACGCTGAGGTCGAGCTCGTGGCCCGGCAGCCGGTGGAAGACGAGCTGGTCCTGCTGCGTCGAGGAACCGCCTTCGGCCTCGGCGAACGCGCTCAGCCACTGGCCCATCGCGTCGCGGTCGTGCACCGCGTCGTACACGTGCGAAGGGCCGAAGTCGGGGTCGTCCCAGGTGCCGACGAGAGCGTGCTCGAGGCGGTCGTCGGCCTCGGACCGAAAGGCCAGCGGCACCTGGTAGAGCTCCTGGTCGCCGTCGTCGTAGGTGATCTCGGCCAGGTCGATGGCGACCCGGGGACCGTCGCCCGTGCTCGGCAGCACGCCCGCCCGGCGGGTGCCGGTGACGGTGAACGTGCGGCCCTTGCCGCCGAACCAACGTGCGGTTCCGACGAACTCGGTCAGTTGGTCCAGGGCAGTCATGGTGCGGTCTCCTCCTTGGGCAGCCGGAACCAGTAGAAGCCGTAGGCGCCGAGCGTGAGCAGGTAGGGCAGCTCGCCGACCGCGGGGAACGGGACACCGCCGAGCAGCTCGATGGGGCGGCGTCCCTCCCACTCTCGCAGGTCGAGCTCGACGGGTTGCGGGAAGCGGGAGAGGTTGTTGACGCACACGATGACGTCGTCGCCGTGCTCGCGCGCGTAGGACAGCACGCTCGGGTTGGAGCCGCCGAGGTCGACGAACGTGCCGAGCCCGAATGCGTCGTGCTGGCGACGGGCGTGGATCATCCGCCGGGTCCAGTGCAGCAGCGACGACGAGTTCTCCATCTGGGCCTCGACGTTGACGGCCTGGTAGCCGAAGACCGGGTCCTGGATCGCCGGCAGGTGCAGCTTGCCGGGAGTCGCCGCGGAGAACCCGGCGTTGCGGTCGGGCGTCCACTGCATCGGCGTGCGCACCGCGTCGCGGTCACCGAGCCAGATGTTGTCGCCCATCCCGATCTCGTCGCCGTAGTAGAGCACGGGGGAGCCCGGCAGCGACAGCAGCAGGGCGGTGAACAGCTCCATCTGGTTGATGTCGTTGTCGAGCAGGGGAGCCAGCCGCCGGCGGATGCCGATGTTGGCCTTCATGCGCGGGTCCTTGGCGTATTCGTCCCACATGTAGTCACGGTCCTCGTCCGTGACCATCTCCAGGGTGAGCTCGTCGTGGTTGCGCAGGAAGATGCCCCACTGGCAGTCACTCGGGATGGCGGGCGTCTGCTCCAGGATCTCGGAGATCGGGTAGCGCGACTCCCGGCGCACGGCCATGAAGATGCGCGGCATCACCGGGAAGTGGAAGGCCATGTGGCACTCGGTGCCGACGCTGCCACCGTGGCCGTCGTCCTCGGGGCCGAAGTAGTCGACGACGTCGCTGGGCCACTGGTTGGCCTCGCACAGGAGCACTCGTCCGGGGTACTTCTCGTCGACGAACCGGCGGCACTTCTTGAGGAACTCGTGGGTCTCAGGGAGGTTCTCGCCGTTGGTGCCGGGCCGCTCGTAGAGGTAGGGGACCGCGTCGAGCCGGAAGCCGTCGAGGCCCATGTCGAGCCAGAAGGCCATCGCCTCGAACATCGCCTCGTGGACCAACGGGTTGTCGAAGTTGAGGTCGGGCTGGTGGCTGAAGAAACGGTGCCAGAAGTACTGCTGGCGCACGGGGTCCCAGGTCCAGTTCGACGGCTCCGTGTCGACGAAGATGACCCGGGCCTCCTGGTAGAGCTCATCGGTGTCCGACCACACGTAGAAGTCGCCGTAGGGACCCTCCGGGTCCTCCCTGCTGGCCTGGAACCACGGGTGCGCGTCACTGGTGTGGTTCATCACGAAGTCGATGATCACGCGCATGCCGCGCTTGTGTGCCTCGTCGAGGAACTCGTGGAAGTCCTCCACCGATCCGGCCTCGGGAAGGATGTTGGTGTAGTCGGCGACGTCATAGCCTCCGTCACGCAACGGCGAGGTGAAGAACGGCGGCACCCACAGGCAGTCGACCCCCAGCCACTGCAGGTAGTCGAGCTTCTCGGTCAGCCCCTTGAAGTCGCCGGTGCCGTCACCGTTGGAGTCGCGGAAGGAGCGCACCAGGACTTCGTAGAAGACCGCGGTCTTGAACCATTCCGGCTGGTCCCCGGCGATGGCGTCGGTCAGGCTCTCTGTCAACGGGGACTCCTCACGGTCAGGATGTGCGCAGGTTCGACGGACGGGTCGAGACGGACGTAGTTGTGCTCGGTCCAGTTCCAGGTCTGGTCGGTGAGCTCGTCGTGCACGACGAAGGACTCGTGCGGGTCCAGTCCCAGCGCAACGAGGTCGAGGTGGACCATGCTCTCGCGGGTGGCGTGCGGATCGAGGTTGACCACCACGATCACGATGTCGCGGTGGTTTCGAGACGGTTGCTGTGCGCCCTCCTCAACCACCGTCGGGTCGGTGGTTGAGGAGCGAGGAACGAGCGTCTCGAAACCACCGGACACAGTGTGTTTGCTGAAGCAGAGGATCGAGTCGTCGTCGGTGCGGTGCACGGTCACGTTGCGCAACAGCTGCAGCGCGGGGTGGGACCGGCGCAGCTCGTTGAGCTTGGTGAGGTACGGCGCCAGGGTGCGTCCCTCGGCCTCCGCGGCCGCCCAGTCACGGATCCGGATCTGGTACTTCTCGGAGTCGAGGTACTCCTCGGAGCCGGGCTTGACCGCCACGTGCTCGTAGAGCTCGTAGCCCGCGTAGACCCCCCAGCTCGGGGCGCCCATGGCCGCCACCGTGGCCCGGACCTTGAACGCTGCCGGACCGCCGTACTGCAGGTAGGCGTGGAGGATGTCGGGGGTGTTCACGAAGAGGTTCGGACGCATCAGGTGGTCGGACTCGTGGGAGAGCTCGAGCAGGTAGTCGCCGAGCTCCTGCTTGCCGGTGCGCCAGGTGAAGTAGGTGTAGCTCTGGTGGTAGCCGATCGCGCCGAGACCGTGCATCATCGCCGGACGCGTGAACGCCTCGGACAGGAACAGCACCCCGGGGTCGAGGCGACGTACCTCGGCGAGCAGCCGCTCCCAGAAGGCCAGCGGCTTGGTGTGCGGGTTGTCGACCCGGAAGATGCGGACGCCGTGCGACATCCAGTGGCGCACGACGCGGAGCACCTCGGCGTAGATGCCGACCGGGTCGTTGTCGAAGTTGATCGGATAGATGTCCTGGTACTTCTTCGGGGGGTTCTCGGCGTAGGCGATGGTGCCGTCGGCACGGGTGGTGAACCACTCGGGGTGCGCCTCCACCCACGGGTGGTCCGGGGCGGCCTGCAGGGCCAGGTCGAGGGCGACCTCGAGCCCGAGCTGCTCGGCCCGGGCCACGAACGCGTCGAAGTCGTCGAAGTCACCGAGGTCGGGATGGATCGCGTCGTGGCCGCCGTCGGCCGAGCCGATCGCCCACGGCGACCCGGTGTCGTGCGGCTCCGGGGTCAACGTGTTGTTCGGACCCTTGCGGTTGATCGTGCCGATCGGGTGGATCGGTGGCAGGTAGACGACGTCGAAGCCCATCGACGCGACGGCGTCGAGGCGTTTCGCAGCGGTGCGGAAGGTGCCGCTGGTGACGCGGCCGGTGGCGGTGTCGCGGACCGCCCCCTCGGAGCGCGGGAAGAACTCGTACCAGCTGCCGAACAGTGCGCGCGGACGGTCGGCGTACGCCGGGTAGGGACCCTCGACCGTGACCAGCTCGCGCAACGGGTTCGCGGCGAGGACGGCACGGAGCTCGGGGGTCTGGAGGACGGCCAGCCGGGCAGGGGCGGGGCGTGCCGTGTCGCCGGCCGCCTCGATCCCGGCCGTGACGAGCGCGGTCGCCCGCGTGTCGGTGGAGCCCAGCTGGGTGAGCACCTGCTCCAGCAGCAGTCGCCCCTCGGTGAACATCAGCTCGGTGTCGATCTCCGCCGGGATCTTGATGTCGGCGGCGTGCTGCCAGGTCGCGATCAGGTCGGACCACGCGTGGATCTCGAAGGTCCACGGTCCTTCCAGGTCGGGAGTCACCCAGGCACTCCAGTGGTCGGGCAGGTGGGGGCTCAGCTCCATCCTCACCGGCGCCCGGCGCCTTCCGGTGGGATCGGTGAGGACCACCTCGGCGCCCAGCTTGTCGTGACCTTCGCGGAACACCGACGCAGTCACCGGGAACGGTTCGTGCAGCGTTGCCTTGGCTGGTTGGCGACCCAGGTCGACAACCGGGGTCACGTCCATCACGGGTATGCGTCCGACCATGGCATCAGACTTGCCGATCAGCGGGTTGCGCGCAAACGCCTCACCCGGAGACGGTGGTTTCGTCCAGGGCCGAGCTCCCGGGCGAAGCCCTTCGCGGTCTGCTCACTGCCGGCGAATTGTCCGGCGCGTGGTTCCGGGCGGTGGGCTACGGTCATGGCGTGCGTGCCATTCGAAGGTTCACCGTCCAGCCCGTCCTGCCCGAGGCACTCCACCCGTTGGGTGAGTTGGCCACCAACCTGCGTTGGTCCTGGCATCCGGAGACCCAGGACCTCTTCGGAGAGGTCGACGCCGACGTGTGGGAGACGGTGCACCACGACCCGGTGCGGTTGCTCGGGGCCGTCACACCCGATCGCCTCCACGAGCTGGCCGCCGACGCGGAGTACGTCGCCCGGGTACGCACCGGACACGAGGCCCTCCAGCAGTACCTGACCGAGGACCGGTGGTTCCAGAAGGCGTCGGCGGACCGGACCGGGTGGCCGGCCTCCGTGGCCTATTTCTCGCCCGAGTTCGGCATCACTGCCGTGCTGCCGCAGTACTCCGGCGGCCTGGGGATCCTCGCGGGCGACCACCTGAAGACCGCCTCGGACCTCGGTGTCCCGGTCGTCGGTGTCGGACTTCTCTACCGGCACGGCTACTTCCGCCAGCAGCTGTCGCGCGAGGGGTGGCAGGAGGAGTCCTACCCGGTGATGGACCCCGACGGGCTCCCGTTGTCGCTGCTCCGGGAGGCCGACGGCAGCCCGGCGCTGATCAGCGTCTCGGTGCCCGGCGACGTCCCCCTCCGCGCGCGCATCTGGGTCGCCGGGGTCGGCCGGGTCCCGCTGCTGCTGCTCGACACCGACATCGAGGAGAACGGTGGCGAGCTCCGCCACGTCACCGACCGGTTGTACGGCGGCACCACCGAGCACCGCCTGCTCCAGGAGCTGCTGCTCGGCATCGGAGGAGTGCGGGCCCTGCGCGCCCACTCCCGTCTCACCGGCGCCCCCGATCCCGAGGTCTTCCACACCAACGAGGGCCACGCCGGCTTCCTCGGGCTGGAACGCATCCGGGAGCTGACCGTCGACGCATCGGGTCCGCGGCTCGACTTCGACACCGCCCTCGAGGTCTCGCGTGCCGGCACCGTGTTCACGACGCACACCCCGGTTCCGGCTGGCATCGACCGCTTCCCGCGGGACCTGGTCAGCCAGTACTTCGGCGGGTTCCACGACTCGGGCGGGCCGGTTCCCGGCGTGCCGGTCGATCGGATCCTGGGCCTCGGTGCCGAGGACTACGAGGGCGGGGACCCGGGCGTCTTCAACATGGCCGTCATGGGCTTCCGGCTCGCGCAGCGCGCGAACGGGGTCTCCGAGCTCCACGGGCACGTCTCCCGAGGGATGTTCAACGGGCTCTGGCCGGGCTTCGACGAGGCCGACGTGCCGATCGGCTCGATCACCAACGGTGTGCACGCCCCCACCTGGGTGGCCCGTGAGGTGTTCGGTCTGGCCGAGGAGGCCGGCGCCGACGTCGGTTCGGACAGCCCTGAGGTCTGGGACGCGGTCGACCAGGTGTCGGCACGCAGGATCTGGGACGTCAAGCGCCAGCTGCGCGAGATCTTGGTCCAGGACGCGCGTCGTCGGATGCACGCGTCGTGGACACATCGCGGCGCCGCGGCCGCCGAGCTCAGCTGGATCGACTCCGCGCTGGACCCCGACGTGCTCACCATCGGGTTCGCGCGCCGGGTCCCGTCGTACAAGCGCTTGACGCTGATGCTGCGCGACCCCGAGCGGCTCAAGCGGATCCTGCTCGACCCCGAGCGCCCGGTGCAGCTGGTCATCGCCGGCAAGTCCCACCCGGCCGACGACGGCGGCAAACGCCTGATCCAGGAGATCGTGCGGTTCGCCGAGGATCCGGAGGTCCGGCACCGGATCGTCTTCCTGCCCAACTACGACATCGCGATGGCCCAGCCGCTCTATCCGGGCTGCGACGTGTGGCTGAACAATCCGCTGCGTCCCTACGAGGCCTGTGGCACGTCCGGCATGAAGGCAGCGTTGAACGGCGGCCTGAACCTGTCGATCCTCGATGGCTGGTGGGACGAGTGGTACGACGGTCGCAACGGGTGGGCGATCCCCTCGGCCGACGGGATCGACGATCCCGATCGTCGTGACGACATCGAGGCGAACGCGCTCTACGACCTGGTCGAGACCGAGATCGCGCCCCGGTTCTACGACCTGGACGAGTCGGGGGTGCCGTCGCGATGGATCGAGATGGTTCGCCACACCCTCAAGTCGTTGGGGCCCAAGGTGCTCTCCACACGGATGGTGCGTGACTACGTGGAGCAGCTCTACGTCCCCGCGGCCCGGTCCGCCCGCACACTCGGCGACCACTCGGTCGCGCGTGACCTGGCCGCGTGGAAGCATCGCGTCCACGCCGAGTGGCACGCAGTGCGCGTCGAGCACGTCGAGTCCCGGGGGGTGGCCGACTCACCCGCGGTCGGGTCGTCGCTGGCGGTGCGCGCCTTCGTCGCGTTGGGTGGGCTCGGGCCCGATGACGTCTCGGTGCAGGTGGTGCACGGCACCACCGGAGTCGATGATGCGCTCAGCGCCGTGCAGGTCGAGGAGCTGCGGGCCGTGGAGTCCTACGAGGGTGGGCGCCACCGCTTCGACGGCGCGATCGCCCTGGACCGCCCGGGCCCGTTCGGCTACTCGGTGCGGGTGCTCCCGAAGCACGCCCAGCTGGCCTCCGGAGCCGAGCTCGGACTCGTCACGCTGCCGGACTGAGCAACCCCTGCACTGTTCTCCTCGCGTGCGAGCCCGCGGGTGAGTCCGAGGCGGGTCACACGTCGCGACCGGGATCCTCGGCGACCTGCTTCGCGATGGGCTCGTTGGCGGGAGGCTCCCAGGTGCTGGCCTCGATCACGGCCGACTCGTCCCTCGTGGTCTTGCGTGCGGCGCGGGCGCTCAGCAGGGCGATGATCCGGGCCACGACCAGGGCGAGGTAGAGCATCCCTGCGATCTGCTCGAGCATCACGAATGATCGTGCCTGGGGCTGGATCGGCACGATGTCGGAGAGCCCGGTGGAGGTCAGCGTGGTCACCGAGAGGAACAGCATCTCGGTCCAGTTGCGAGCCGAGTCCGCGTCCACCGCGGCGGTGAACGAGTCGGGCCAGATGATCTGGGTGGCGGCGTAGACGTAGGCGAACGCCCAGGCCACCACGGTGAAGGTGGCGCCGGTGGCGAAGACCTCGTCCGTGGTGACCACGTCGTCGGAGAACATGTAGCGGATCAGCGCATAGGCCGTGTAGAAGTAGAAGACCGCGTGCAGGATGGCCGACCAGAGGGCCACGCCCTCGTTGCCCGGCATCGAGGCCTCGAGAATCGTCAGCACGGTCACGGGTACGCCGATCGTCGCGGCCACCCAGCTCAGTGCTGGGGTCATCCGGATGGCCATCACCGCGATCACCAGCACGATCAGGGCGAAGGTGCTGAACGCCGCACGGCCCACCGGCTGCTCGCCGAGGAACGGGTAGACCACGATGCCCAGCAGCTGCACGAACAGCAGCACCGCAGAAGGGTGCTGACGCGTCAGCTGGATCCAGTGCGACATCTTCGTGCTCCTCAGGTCTCGCGCAGCACCAGGACGGCGCGGGCGGCGAGCTCGAGGGTGTCGCCGGCCTTCGCGGGGAAGCCCGGTCCGTGCTCCGGGTCGGTGGACAGGACGACCTCGCCGGACTGCACCCAGGCGTTCTCGGGAAGTGTCAGGCGGACCGGTTCGGCGGAAGCGTTGAGCCAGATCATGAACGAGTTGTCCACCTGCTGCTCGCCGCGGGGGCCGGGGGAGCGGAGCGGTGCCCCGGAGACGAACATCCCCACCACGGCAAGGGACTCGTCGAACCAGTCGTCGGCGGTCATCTCCCGGCCGGTGGCGTGCAGCCAGGCCAGGTCCTTGGGTCCGTCCTGGATCGCCGGCCGCCCCTCGAACCAGTGCCGTTGGCGCAGCGCGGGATGCTCGCGACGCAGTCGCAGGGCGGCCTTGGTGATCTCGTAGACGTCCAACCAGGCGTCGTCGGGACGCCAGTCGATCCACGACGTCTCGTCGTCCTGGCTGTAGGCGTTGTTGTTCCCGCCCTGGGTGCGGCCCCGCTCGTCGCCCGCGGTCAGCATCGGCACCCCGTTGGAGAGGCAGAGCGTGGCCATCAGGTTGGCCGCCTGACGACGCCGCAGGGCCAGGATGTCGTCGTCATCGGTCTCGCCCTCGACTCCGTGGTTCCACGAGCGGTTGTCGTCGGAGCCGTCGCGGTTGTGCTCGCCGTTGCCCTCGTTGTGCTTGGTGTCGTAGCTGACCACGTCGCGCAGCGTGAACCCGTCGTGCGCGGTCACGAAGTTCACCGTCGAGTACGGCGAGCGGTCGTCGTCGGCGTACAGATCAGAGGATCCGGCCAGCCGGGTGGCGACGGTGCGGATCCCGGAGGACCGGCCACGCCAGAAGTCGCGGATGGTGTCGCGGTACTGGTCGTTCCACTCCACCCACGGTGGCGGGAACTCGCCGACCCGGTAGCCGTCCATCGATGCGTCCCACGGCTCCGCGATCAGCTTCACGTGACGCAGCACCGGGTCCTGGCCGATCGCGGTCAGCAGGTGGCAGTCCATGCTCACCTCGTGGCGGACCCGGGTCAGGGCGGAGGCGAGGTCGAAGCGGAAGCCGTCGACGTGCATCTCGGTGACCCAGTAGCGCAGCGAGTCGAGGATCAGTCGCAGCACCTGGGGATTGGACGCGTCGACGGTGTTGCCGCAGCCGGTGACGTCCCAGTAGGTGTCGTCGAAGCCCGCAGGGGTGCCGTCCTCGTGGGGCTCCGGGCGCACCCGGTGGTAGACCCCGCGGTCGTCGAGGCCGCGGAAGGACAGGCTCGGCCCCTGGGCCCCGCCTTCGGCGGTGTGGTTGTAGACCACGTCGAGGATCACCTCGAGCCCGGCATCGTGGAAGGCCTTGACCATCGCCTTGAACTCGGTGACCTGCTCGCCGCTGTCACCCGAGGAGGAGTAGGCGTTGTGCGGGGCGAAGAACCCGATCGAGTTGTAGCCCCAGTAGTTCACCCGTCCCTTCTCCATCAACCGCGGCTCGGAGACGAACTGGTGGACCGGCAACAGCTCCACGGCGGTCACGCCGAGATCGCGCAGGTAGTCGGTGACGGCGGGCGTGGCCAGGCCGGCGTACGTTCCGCGCAGCTCCGCGGGCACCCGGTCGTGCAGGGCGGTCATGCCCTTGACGTGCAGCTCGTAGATCACGCTGTCGCGCCAGCGGCGCCGCATCGGTGCATCGTCACCCCAGTCGAACTCGTCGTGTACCACGACGCTGCGTGGCACGTACGGCGCGGAGTCGGTCGGGTTGATCTCGTCGGGCGCGTCCAGCACGTGGGCGTAGATCGCCGGGTCGTGCGTGACCTCACCGGCGATGGCCCGGGCATTCGGGTCGATCAGCAGCTTGGCCGGGTTGAAGCGGAGCCCGTCGGCCGGCAGCCACGGGCCGTCGGCCCGGTAGCCGTAGTGGGTGCCCACCGCGACGTCGGGGATCGCGCCGTGCCAGATGCCGAGGGACTGCTCGGTGAGGGCGTGCTGCTTCTCACCACCGTGCTCGTCGAAGAGGCAGACGGTCATCCCGGTCGCTTCGGGGGCGTAGACCGCGAAGTTGGTGGCCTCCTCCGACCAGGTGGCGCCGAGCGGATGGTTCCGCCCCGGCCAGATGGGGGAGTGTTGTCCTGGGTGGGTCCAGATTCCTGGTGTCACCCGCGTCATTGTCCACGACCGGCCCCACTAGAGTCGCAACCGACACCACCCCACGCGACAGGAGCGGCAAGATCATGGGCAATTCCGACTCGGCTCGAGAGTTCGTCAACCTCGAGGTTGCGGACGGTGTGGGCACGATCCGCATCGACCGTCCCAAGATGAACGCACTCAACCTGCAGGTCCAGGAGGAGATCCGGTCCTGCGCCCAGGAGGCCACGGAGCGCGCCGACGTCAAGGCCGTGGTGGTCTACGGCGGGGAGCGGGTCTTCGCGGCGGGTGCCGACGTCAAGGAGATGGCCGACATGACCTACACGGAGATGGTCGACCGCTCTGCCGGGCTGCAGTCGGCCTTCACGGCCGTGGCCAAGATCCCGAAGCCCGTCGTGGCCGCGGTCACCGGCTTCGCGCTCGGTGGCGGCTGCGAGCTGGCGATGTGCGCCGACGTCCGCTTCGCAGCCGACAACGCCACACTGGGTCAACCGGAGATCCTGCTCGGGATCATCCCCGGTGCCGGTGGCACCCAACGCCTGACCCGGCTGGTCGGACCCAGCAAGGCCAAGGACATCATCCTCACCGGCCGTTTCGTGAAGGCCGACGAGGCGCTCGCCATCGGCCTCGTCGACCGGGTGGTGCCGGCCGACGAGGTGTACGCCGAGGCGGTGAAGTGGGCCTCCCAGTTCGCCAGCGCCGCGACGTACGCCGTTCGCGCGGCGAAGGAGTCGATCGACCGGGGCCTCGAGGTGGACCTCGAGACCGGGTTGGAGATCGAGCGGGTGCAGTTCGCTGCGCTCTTCGCCACCGAGGACCGCAGCATCGGCATGAGCTCGTTCGTCGAGGCGGGCCCGGGCAAGGCGCAGTTCAAGGGCGCCTGACCCGGCTCGCACGTGCTGGCTGCACGTCGAGGACCCGCAGCGTGACTCACCGGCGACCGGTGCGTTGTCCGTATATCGTGCCGTGACCGGTGTGCGACGAGTGGAAGGACGGCTGTGGCCGACAAGGAAGACAAGACCAAGGGCAAGTCCGGGACCAAGGCTGACAGTGACGGCTCCCGTCGGGCGCCGATCGAGATCAGCGTCGCCTCGGTGCGGACCCGCGTCGCCCAGGTGGTGTGGATCGTGTGCGTCCTGTTCGCACTCGTGCTGGCCCTGGGCGCGCTGAGCTACGCGTTGGAGGCCAACACCGACAACGGTCTCGTCGAGTTCGTGCGCGAGTGGGCCGGTCGTGTCGACCTGGGCATCTTCAGC